>CAJTFL010000001.1 GCA_910575565.1 Lachnospiraceae bacterium
TATAATTAGGCTATACCGGCACACAGCCTAAATATGATTTCTGCCAGATAACCCATGGCTAATAACCATTGGTTTTCGCAGAATGCACCCTTCTGCGAAAATGATTGAAAAACCTTGCAAATACAGCATTCCCTTAAGCCGCCTGACCATAAATCTGACCATAAAAATCCAGGAGGCTCTCCATCTGCTTCCGTTTTAGATCCATAGTCGGATGGACGTAGCGGTTTAAGGTGATCTTCACATCCGAATGTCCAAGGATCTCGCTTAAAGCTTTTACATCCATACTGTTTTCCACGCAGTTTGTCGCAAAGGTATGGCGCAGGATATGGAAATTCCGTCCGTCAATTTCTGCTTGCTTTAGCATCTTTTTAAACCGATACTGCATTGTCCTGGGATCCAAAGGTTTCTTTCCCCCAAACACATAGGGGTGGTTTCCTTTAAGCTGGACAAGGTGCTTGATGATTTCACCTGTCAGCGGAATGTTTCGCTTAGAGCTTTCGCTTTTCGGATCCGTTTCCAGAAGGATTGTTTTTGTTTCATGCCCGCCTACGGCTATCCGCTGTACAGTCTGGTTCACGGTTAACGTCATGTCGCTTAAGTCCAAATCCGCCCATTGGAGCGCACATAGCTCCCCCAGGCGCACCCCTGTATAAAGGCAAAGAAGCACAGCAACGCTGAATTTGTCCAAGCTCTGGTAAATGCAGCCAAGAAGCCGCCCCTGCTCTGCTTTTGAAAAGCTGCTGGCTAAATTCTTCTTTGGCCTTGCCAATGGTTTCTCCGGCATTCTTAACAAGGGAACATCGGTAAAGTATTTCTGGTTAGCAAAGCCTAATATCTGGTTGGCAATATAGAAAATGCTTTTTTGCAGGCTTTCGGACAAGCTTTTTTTCGATATATAGTCAAAAATCTTTTCCTGCCATATGTAAGATGCGGTAGCAGAAAGCTGGCATGAACCGATATTTCCGGCAAGATGCGTCTTGTAAACCATGCTATACTTGACATAGGTTGAATATTTCCGCGTTTTGGAAATTTCCTTAAGCCATTCTTCGGCTGCCTGAGAAAACAAAGGCAAAACTTGGGAATTATCCCCTTTTCCCTGGCAATCATTCGCATTTTGCGGAAGGTTTTCCGGTTTCTGAACGTCTGCTCCAAGTTTAGCCTTAGACAGCTTTTCCTTTACCTCCCCGTAAGAACGGCCATATACCGAGCGATACAGCATTTTGCCCTTTTTCCCATTATATATTTTGTAGCGTCCCTCCCATCTCCCATCTTTTCTTTTCCTGATATTTTCTCCATGCCTTCCCATTGTTTCTCCTTCCCTTCGGCAATGCCAAGCCGACCTAAACTGTCCTGTAAAAATAATGCGGATATTTTTGTAAAAATCTATCGTCCGTTCAGCCCGTGCCATTCGCAAAATAAACAAAGATTTTGACCACGAAATATCCCGCAAAAAGCAGCAAAGATTTTGACCACAAAATATTCCCGCAAAAACAGCAAAGATTTTGACCACAAAATATTCCCGCAAAAAGCAGCAAAGATTTTTGACCACGAAACTGACCATAAACAGGGGATTTTCCCGGTTTTCCTATGTTTTCCCCTTCGGAAAATCTATCGGTAATTCCAAAAATTACCTAAATCCATTGCCAAAATGTTGAAAATTTTTTCAATCTATTGCAAATATAGCTTAAATAGTGTAAAATAGTGCCGATATAATTTATGTGGAATGAAAAAACATCTCGTTTTCTTGTTTCGCAGAAGGGTGCATTCTGCGAAAACCAATGGTTATTAGCCATGGGTTATCTGGCAGAAATCATATTTAGGCTGTGTGCCGGTATAGCCTAATTATATCGTATATCTCCATTGGTTAGATAGGGCAAATGGATGTGTTTTTCCTGTTTTTGCAGAATAAGCCTGGAAAATTATGCAGAAGGCATATATAGCCGGAACAGCAGGAAGCAATGCATATAGCATACCGCTAATGCGATGGGGATTTAAGCTGGCAGCATGAGCCGGGGTTGTGGATAGTCATGGGAAAGGAAAAAGCCATTACGAAAACGCTGTGGCAGCACACGGAAACCTTGCCGGAAGAGACGATGGAATTTTTAAACGGAATCGCTGCAGATTACGCGAAGGTAAAGGCCTGTACGTATGAGCGGTATTCCGGGATAGGGAGTCTTGGAAAGCTTTCGTCCATTTATGACATAATGACAGAGATGCGTCACTGCGGGCTGCGGGAGCAGCTGGGGCTGCCCTCCGTGTACTATGAACTGGCAGTGCGGGACGGGATCAGCGACATAAAAGGCACATGGGGGATGGTGAAAAATAAGGTACGGGCGCTGATTACCGCCAATGAACAGTTAAGCGGCGATGATCGGATGTACCTGCGGACGGTCTTAAAGCTTGACCAGGCATACGCCGCCATCCTGAACCGGAAATCCTACCCGATGCCGGAAAAAGCTGCCGGACTGCCTATCGATACCGTTCATTTAAATAACCTTCTTTGCAGGCTTACCAGGCGGCATTTAGCCCAGCCTGCACCGGGCAAGGCGGATAGCTTCAGCGTATCGCCCGGAGGATATTCCTACAAGGACAATGCCCTTTACCTGGTGTCCAGGACACCGAGAAGAAGGGTCATGCTCCCCCTTAGGGACAATAAAACCAGCGCAAGGCAGATTCGGGTGTGCTTGAAAAAGGATCACGCTGTAATCGCCATTCCTGCGGAAGCAAAAAAGCAGACGCACAAGGATTTCCAGAACACCATATACGTCCATTTGGGTTATCAGGCGATGTGCACTCTATCATCAGGGAATGTCTACGGCCAGGAACTAGGGGCACGGACGGCGGCAAAGTCAGTCCGTTTGCTGGAGAAAAACCGGGAACGGATCAAGCTGCAGGCCAAATACCGGGAGAGTCTTGCTTCGGGAGACAGGGAAAAGGCAGAAAAAATCCAGGCCAATAACCTTGGCTTCCAGAAATACAGGCGCTGGAAAGATAAGGAACAGGCTCGCATAGAGTCATACGTCAATGCCCAGCTTAACCGGATGCTGGAGGAAGAAAAGCCAGGAAAAATCGTGATTACAAAGCCGGTCACAGTCAATAAAACGAAGCTGAAATACAAGTCTGCAAACCGGAAAATAGCAGAAAGCCCCCAGGGCTATGTGAGAAGAAGGCTTGCCCTGAAGTGCCAGGTCAACGGCATAGAGCTGGTGGAAATCCAGTCCAAGGGGACAGGGAATATCTGTTCAAATTGCGGGGCGGAAGGGAAGCGGCTGGCAGAGGGCTTTGTGTGCGAATGCTGCGGCTTTAAAAGCTCCATTGCCTTAAATGGGGCGAGGAATATTGAAAAGAAATACAACGGTGGATTCATACAAGCCTGGGGATGAACCCAAGGCGGATGCCTGCAAATGCGATGCTATGCCATTGTCACGCGGGCATTTTGCCGGAAGGTTTTACCGGATGGAATTCGGACTGCAGGAATGTATGCAAAACATAAAATGCCATGGAAAGAGGGCTAAGGGCGTGTTAGCTTTTATGCCCTGGATGCGCAAAAAGGGCATCCTATGCTGACAATGTGTGCAGGATAGAGGAAAACATGGCGGGCGGGGGAGGCTGCATTATGGCAGCTTCATTATCCCAACGGCATTGCCCAAGCCATCCTTATGGCTTTCCGGTATGCCAGGACCGTAGCCTTATACGGAGCGAAGGCGCTTATTATTTTATCGTTTTTTAAGCGCCAGGCAGAAATGCCCGGCTAATTCATATGATATCTGTTGATATCTGTCGAGAAAAGGTATCATAGAAAAGATGCGATTAAGAGAAAAGAAGAAAAAGGGAAAAGAATTATTTTGACGGGGAGGCAGCAGCATTGGAGAGGTGCAGGAAAAAGGATATTTTAGCGTTAATTCATACGATGATGGAAGCCAATGAATCCGTCGTTAAGGCACTTCCTGCAGACCCGCAGAAGCTAAACGACGTGTTTATCCAGTGCCAGGATGCCGCCATACAGATCGGCACGCAGCTGGAAAGCTTTGGGGACAAGTATACCCCCATTGTCAATATTTTGGAGGATTACTGCGAGAAAGTTTACCAGATGAGCATCGTCACGTCCGATGGGAATGCCTGCCGGAAGCTGTCAAAGAAGATCAGGAAGCAGCTTACGGATCTGCAGAACCGTATCCAATACGAAATGCCGGAGGACAGGAAAGAAGTAGTGTTCCTTCCGTACAAGGCTTCCATGTGGGATTCCTTGGAAAGCGTGTGGAAAGCGGCAGATGAGGATGAAAACACAGATGCCTATGTAATCCCCATACCCTATTACGATAAAAACCCGGACGGTAGTTTTCGGGAAGAGCACTATGAAGGGGATTTGTACCCGGATTATGTCCCCATCACGAAATACGATGAATATGATTTTGAAGGGCGCAGGCCGGATATGATTTATATCCATAATCCGTATGACAATAACAATTACGTAACCAGCGTCCATCCGTTTTTTTATTCGGGAAATTTGAAGAAGTTTACGGATAAGCTGGTTTATATCCCGTACTTTGTTCTGGAGGAGATCGATCCGGAAAATGCGGACGCCGTGGAAGGGATCAGGCATTTCTGCATTACCCAGGGGGTAATTAACGCGGATAAGGTGATTGTGCAGTCGGAGGACATGAAAAAGATTTATGTGAATGTGCTGACTGATTTTATGAAAGAGCATACGGGGGAGGATACCAGAAAGTATTGGGAAGATAAAATACTGGGGCTGGGATCGCCTAAGTTGGATAAGGTGATTTCCACCCGGAAAGAAGATATAGTAGTGCCTGAGGAATGGCTGAAGGTGATTGAAAAGCCGGACGGGAGCTGGAAGAAGATAATCTTTTATAATACCAGCGTGCAGGCTTTGCTGGAACATAATGAGAAGATGAATGCAAAGATCAAAGATGTGCTGCGGGTGTTTAAGGAAAACCAGGAGGAAGTGGCGCTGCTTTGGAGGCCCCATCCGTTGATTGAAGCGACCATAAAGTCGGTGAGGGTGAGGCTGTGGGAAGAGTATAAGGAGATTGTGGATACATACCGGGCGGAAGGCTGGGGGATATATGATGATACGGCGGATTTGGATCGGGCGATTGCGGTGAGTGATAGGTATTATGGGGATTGGAGTTCGATTGTGCAGTTGTATCGGGAGGCGAGGAAGCCGGTGATGATACAGGCTGTAGAGATTTTTGGATTGAAGAATTAAATTAATGTTGCCAGGATGGAATTATAATGAAGAAAGTGATTATAACAGGAGCTAATGGATTTATTGGGACTGCATTATGTAGAGAACTTTCTACAAAAAATATACAAGTGACGGCAATTGTACGAGACCAAGAATCAAATATTGATAATATTAGAAAAATACCGGGAATTTCGATTGTTTATTGTGAATTATCAAAGTATGAAAAATTACCACAGCTCATTCGTGATAGAAAATTTGATGTATTTTATCATTTGGCATGGGTTGGTAATGCTGGAAAATTACGTGGAGATAGTAATGTTCAAATCAATAATATCAAATATACATGCGATGCTGTGAAGGCAAGTGCCGAAATTGAATGTAAAAAGTTTGTATTTGCTTCAAGTATCATGGAATATGAAATTTCAGCGGTAATGGAAACAAATAATATTCCCAATATAAATACGTTATATTCAAGTGCTAAAATTGCTGCCAATTATATGTCGAGGACGCTTGCAGGAGCTTTAGGGATTGATTATATTCGAGCAGTTGTATCAAATACATATGGCCCGGGAGAAAAAAGCCCAAGGTTAATTAATACGAGTATTAGAAAACTTTTAAATGGGGAGCATTGTGCCTTTTCAGCGGGTGAGCAAATGTATGATTTTATTTATATCGATGATGTAGCAAAGGCATTTGCTGCAATAGCAGAGAAAGGAAAATCAAATAAGACTTATTATATAGGTAGTCAAACTCCAAAACCACTAAAACATTTTTTGCTTGAATTAAAAGATCAAATTAATCCTGAAATAGAAATTGGTCTAGGAGAATTGCCGTTTGATGGAATATCATTGTCATATACGGAATTTGATATAGACGCAGTAAAAAATGATACAGGATTTGAAGCAAAAGTTAAATTTAATGAAGGAATTTGCAGAACAATAAAATGGATAAAGGAGGGTAATTGATGTCCGGTTTTGAATTTGAAGAACTTAGCTTACAAGGTGCATATTATATAAAGAATTTTTGTCACAAAGATGGTAGGGGAAATTTTATTAAATGCTTTGAAAAAGAGATATTTACAAAAGCAGGAATAAATTTTAATTTAAATGAAACTTTTGTTTCAATATCAGCCAAGAATGTAATCCGAGGATTGCATTTCCAGATAAATAATCCACAAAGTAAACTTGTAAGTGTTGTGCAAGGAAAAGCATGGGATGTCATTGTTGATTTGCGCCCAGATAGTCAAACATATAAAAAATGGTTTGGAAAAAATTTATGTGCAGAAGAGAATAACGCATTTTATGTGCCAAAAGGATTTGCGCATGGTTTTGCTTCATTAGAAGATGATACTATTATGTTATATCAGTGTGAAGGTGCATATGATAAAATGTCAGATACTGGCATTAGATATGATGATAGGGAAGTAGGTATAGAATGGCCTCTCGATTTGAAAGATGCCATAATTTCTCAAAGGGATAGTAATTTAATGTCTTTTGAGGAATATCAGCATATGTGGTCATTATTATAAATGGTATTTTAATGTATTATTTTTAATGTTAAAGATCAGTAATTTGATATAGTAAATAATTTCTCATATTGAGTGATGTTGAGTAATATTTAATGAGGATTAGAATGAGCTTAAATGGAATAACTGGACTAGTATTGAAAGAGGCATATTCTCGAATAAAAGATAACAAAGTAGTTCTTTATCCAATGGGAGATAATGGAATTGTAATTAAAAATTTTTTGAACACCGTCATGAATATACAAGAAAGTGGCATTATTGATATGAGCTTGTCAAAGTATATTCCAAGTATCTTTTCGATTGAGGAAATAAACAAAATACCAAGTTTTCAGGACTGTGTTTATTTAATTACATCTAATAAGGATTGTTTTTCGCGCTATTTGATTGAACAAGGGATTTTACAGGCAAATATTATTAATCCTTGGATACGTCGAGATGAGCTGATAATGAATTGTTTTATAGATATAATAAGCAATAAAGCTTATACAAAAATATTGGACTATTGTGCTTTTTTATATGACTATGGTCAATTTACAAAATCTTTTTATTCATCGTCAGAAGATAAGTTTTACTATTTGGATAATAAGCAGTTTTTTACAAATAATCCGATGAAAAAATTTTCTGGTTTTGAAAATCTATATTCATATAGCAAAAAAGCAGATGTTTGTATTATTGTGATAAAAAAAACAATGGACAGAAAGGAAATTGAGTCAATTATTACAGAACAACTTCAAAATAAAAATCCACTTTTTTGTATAGCTGAAACTAATTTGAATTGCAATATTGAAACTCCATATAAAATGTATAGATTTTCACGTTTATATGTGTATCAATGGGAAGCGAAGGGATAAACGATGTATCAGATAAAAGAAAAATATAAAATATTTTGTTGTACACATATTAATGCTGAAATAGTTAATGATCCATTATATGAATTATTACACACAGGGCGAGCATATGATAAGCAATTTTTTGCTGGAGTGAGGGGAGATGATACTGGAGATAATATTTCAAATAAAAAAGATATTTATGATGGATTGTTAACAGGAATGTATTGGATTTGGAAAAATACTAATTATGAATATACAGGCATATGTTCATACAGAGGCTATTTGGGGATAGATAAACGACCGATTTCCCTAAAAAAAATAAAAATAATGTTTGAAGAAAAAGGATATGATTTTGTAGCAGCACGCCTTGATCTTGAATACAATATAAGCAAAGATTTTGAATTGGGTCAAAATCTTTTTTACTATAACTATTTACATGATCCATTATTATATACAGAAAGAGTAATAAAGGACAGGTATCCATATATGCTTGATGCCTATTATTATTGTATGCAACACCATATAATAAATTATAGGCATACATTCATTGCAAAAAAAAAGTATTTTGATGAATATGCTGAATGGGTATTTGATTTTATCAATGAATACATAAAATATGCCCAAAAAGTAAATTATATAATAGGTGCACGATTTTTTGGTTATTTAGTAGAACGTTTAGAAAGGGTATGGTTGCTATATAAAGGAGTTAATTTAGCAGAGTTGCCAGTTGTTTTTATTAGTAATAGAAATTCTGGAGTAATTGATGTATAAATAGGAGAATGTATGTACTGTAGATTTAATGATGCGTGTTGCGTAGACAATAAATTATATGCTTCAGCGTGTAATATGAATGGATTATTTTCAATTGATATAAAAACACATAGAGTAGATTATATAGCAAGTTTTCCTCAGGATCCTCTTTTATGTTTTGATTTACATTCAAGAGTAATAAGTGTTGGAGACACTCTTATTTTTATTCCGCTAAATGGGACGGGCATTTCTGTAGTTAGTTTACCAAGTTATACGTTTACATTTATTGCTTCAGAAGTTAAATATGTTAATGCAATAATTTATAAGGATTTTATCTATTTGATTCCTTATAAATTATCTGATGGAGTATGGAAATATTTAATAGAGGATAAAATTCTCGTAAAAACTGATATAGATCTTTTAACTCAGAATTTATCTCTTGATAATGATATAACTACTGATTGGTACGGTTCTTTGATAGTAGATGATTATTTATATATTGTGATAAGTGGAACCGGTAATATCATTAAAGTTAATTTAACAGTTGGTGGAAGTAAATGGATATGTTTTGAAGGGGTTCAATTTGCAAATATTGCTTATCTAGGCGAATGGTTTTATATTACACATAATCAATATCCATATATATATAAAACGAAAATGAAAAAAAATAGTTTGATTAAGATTGAAATTCCAGAAGAAAAAAGAACAAGATCTATATATAGAGTAGTGGAGTATAATCATTATATTATTTGTATTCCGTGTTTTAGTGATACTATATATCGGTATGATACAAATAGTAATAATTTTCAAATTTTACATAGTATTCAAAATAATGGACGTATTGATAATTGTCAATCCAAATATGCAGGAATAGTAATGATTGATGGAAAATTAGTTCTTTTACCAAAAGGAGATTCGAGAATGGTTGAATTAGATAAGGAGTCCGTTGCTTTATATGAACTATGTTTTAACAATGTTCTTAAAACAGATGATAAGCAAGATGGCGAAATTTTACTATTTGAGAAAAAATCGTTTGGTTTAGCTGATTATATCCAAATATTTTAAATATTGTCGTGCAATTAATGCATATATTTTGTAATAGATGTGCAATACAATTTCTGGGAGATAGAAATGAAAATTATAGCAACTTATTTGCCTCAATTTCATAGGATACCGGAGAATGATGAATGGTGGGGAGAAGGTTTTACAGAATGGACAAATGTTAAAAAAAGTACGCCATTATTTGATGGGCATTATCAACCTAGAATTCCTTTGGAAAATAATTACTATGATTTAAGTGATGGTGTAGAAATACTTAATCAAATGGAAATGGCAAGTGAATATATGGTGGATTGTTTTGCAATTTATCATTATTGGTTTTGTGGTAAACAACTATTAGAAAAACCAATCAACTTCCTTTTGAATCATACTAAAATTCCGATAGAATTTTGTTTTTGTTGGGCTAATGGCGCTTGGACTAGGACTTGGGATGGCGATGATTCTGCGAATGAAGTGCTAATCGCACAGCAGTATGGAGATATTCATGATTGGAAAAACCATTATTTGTATTTGCGGCAATTTTTTATGCATCCGAGATATCTTAAAGAAGGGAAACGCCCAGTGCTTATTATTTATGATGCTGGAATTTTGGAAAATCAGGAATCAATGTTTAAATATTGGAATTGCTTATCCATTGAAGATGGATTCGATGGTATAAAAATAGTTACAACACGTCGTATAAATAATTTAAAATATTTTCCTGTTTATGGTGATGAGGTATTTGATTTTGAGCCATTTGCAACTTTAAATAGCATATGTGATAACGAAAAAAATGCAATGTCAAAATTATATAAAACAAATGAAAATCAATATAGAGTAATTGACTACAAGCTTTTTTGTGAAAGAATGGTTGCAAGAAGGTATTTATTTAATAAGAGTAATTATGGTTTATTTGTAGGATGGGATAATTCGCCTCGTCGAAGGAAAAAAACAAAATTAATTTTTGAGAATAATGCTCCTGATGTGTTTGAATGGGTCTTTGCAAAACAATATAAAAAAACATTGATGATGGGAAATATGTATTTATATATAAATGCATGGAATGAATGGGGAGAAGGAACTTATTTGGAACCTGATAGTAAGTATAAGTTTGGTTATTTAGAGGCAATTAGGAGTATAATTAAAAATGAAAATTGAAGATAAATATAATCAAGAAATATTCGTTAGTAATTTATTCTATGAAATTATAATGATTATTTCGAATAAACGTATGATAAAGGAATTAAGAAATGAAAAGTTAAAAAATAGAATAGCGTTATATGGAATAGGAAAAGTTGGTGAGGCTTTATTTAGATTATGTACTGTCCTAGAAATAGAGATTGCTTATGCTATTGATAAAAAGGATGTAAGTGAATGGAATGGATTAAAAGTATTTCATCCAGGGGATGATTTGCCAAATGTAGATATTGTTATTATTTCTCCAGTAGAACATACAGATGAAATACGAAAGTTTCTTTTTGAACAAAATTTGAGTACATATCTTACGGCTTCTGATCTATTGACTGAAATAATCAATTATCCATTACATATGAATTTTAACAAAGGTTACATTGATTTATAAAAGTTATTTAATTTGGGGGTAAAAATTGAATACAGTATCAAATTTTATGAATGAATTAGATTATAAAAGAAAATATAAATCTTTTTTGGGCTTTATATCGAGTTATTTAAATGATTTTTTATATAAAAATAAATTTGTTATATATATTTTTTTAGTTGGCGTAGGTGTATCATATTTTATGATAGACAAAAGTAAAAGAAAAGAGCTTGAAAGATTAAGAAATCGTATTAATGTGCTTTCTGATCATTTTCAACTTTTGAATCACTGGCTTGAAATTAAGAATGAAGGAAAATCTATCGCTTCATATTTTGAGGAAATGGGATATTACCATATTGCAATTTATGGTATGGCTGAATTAGCAAATAGGATTTCAGAGGAACTTTGTGGTAGCTCTATTTCTGTTGATTATGGAATAGATAGAGATATTTGTTGTTCAATTTCTAGAATAGGTGAAGTATATTTTCCAGAAGATAATTTGCCTCCAATAGACGTGATTGTTGTTACTCCATATTCGTCTTTTAAAACCATTAAAGAAATTTTGAAAAAAAGAATAGATTGTCCTATTGTTTCATTAGAAGAAGTGATATGGAGTGTGTGAAAATGAAATTAATTGCTTTTTATCTTCCTCAATTTCACGAAATTCCTGAGAATAATCGTGCATGGGGTAATGGATTTACTGAATGGGATAATGTGAAAAAAGCACATTCGTTGTTTTTAGGACATAATCAGCCGAGAATGCCATTACATAATAATTATTATAACTTGCTAGATGATGGGGTTATGGAATGGCAGATAGCATTGGCAAAAAAAGCAGGAATTTATGGTTTTTGTTTTTATCATTATTGGTTTGGTGGAAAAATGGTATTAGAAAAACCAGTTGAAATGTTGTTGAATAATAAAAAAATTGATTTTCATTATTGTTTTTCTTGGGCAAATGAACCATGGACAAAAACTTGGCATGGAGCAGCTGGGGAGAAAGAAATTTTAATTCCACAGAATTATGGAAAAGAAGAGGAATGGGAATCACATTATCAATATTTTCGGCGTTTTTTTAGGGATGATCGGTACATAAAGGAACAGAATCAGCCAGTTGTATTGATATATCGTTTGCGGAATATTCCTTATTTTAACGATATGATTCGTTACTGGAATAGATGTGCCAAGCAGGATGGATTTTCTGGAATATTTTTGATTTCTATGGATACATGGCGTGATCGTGTATCAAAAAGTAAATGGGTAAATGGAACAGTAGATTTTGAACCAAATAAAACTAGATCAGAGATCATGTATATGCCATTATCTCTACAACCAAGAGATAAATGGAGTTTGTTTTGGAATCGTTTTGCTGTTCAGAAAATACCGTATAGTAAATTAAATAGGCGAATGTTCATGAAAGTGCATGGTAAAAATGAGTTTAGGACAGTATTTGTAGATTATGATGATTCTCCAAGAAGAGGTGTTCGGGCTGTAATTACGCGAGGTTCCACGCCAAAAAAATTTGGGAAAAATTTAAAAAATGTTATTCGAAAAAGTCAAAAGGAAGGGAATTGGTATGTGTTTATTAATGCATGGAATGAATGGGGAGAGGGAAATTATTTAGAACCAGATAGTAAACATAGATATGGCTATTTGAATCAAATAAAATTGGTTATGCAAAAAAATTATTAAAATAAAGGTTGGTTTAAGGAGTTTATTTTGAAAAAATGGATAAAGCGTCAAGGGGAAACAAGGTTAGTGTAATTGTCCCCATTTACAATACAGCTAATTATCTGAATAAATGCATACAGTCATTAGTAAATCAAACCTACCAGCATCTCGAAATCATATTAGTTGACGACGGCTCAAATGATAGCAGTGCTGATATTTGTGATCAATATGCGGCTAAGTATGATTATATTACGGTTATTCATACGGAAAACGGAGGTTCCTCGGCAGCGAGAAACATAGGGCTTAGGTATGCGTCTGGTGACTACATTAGTTTTATTGACAGTGACGATTATATTTCTGAAGATTTTTATGAAAGCATGATGAATTATATGTTGCCTGATGTTGACATAGTATCATGTGGTTTCAATACAATGTATCCAGATGGAAAAATAATGAAGCTGTGCACCCCAGATAAGGTTCTTCGCTTTAGCGGCGATGAAGTGGTAAAGGAACTGCTTAAAACGGTTTACGTTAATTTCAGTATGTGTAATAAAATATTCCGGAAGAAATGCATTGAAAATATCCGTTTTCCTGTAGGAAAAAACCATGAAGATATTCCTGTAATGTATGATGCTGCAAAAAATTGTTCTAAAATAGTTTGTATAAATGATGCTAAGTATTTTTATTCTGTAAGGGTGGGAAGTAATTCACGAAAGCCATTTAATATAGGAAATTTATATCTTGCTGTTTCTACAAGAGACATTTATATGGATGTGAAAAAATATTATCCCCAATATAAAAGATTGGCGTTGAACAGACATTTTGAATATGTTTTATATTTAATTGATCTTATTTATGATGGAAAGACAAGAAGATATGAAAAAGTGCGAAAAGAGTTGGAGCGTGAGATAAGGCATTATACGATTCATATCATACGAAATAATGAGATGAATTTAAATTTAAAAGCAAGGTTATTGCAGGCAGGATGGGAATGTAGATCAAGTATTATTAGGCAGTGGCATGAAAATTCGGATAAATATCTAATAAGTACAAAACTGTTTAGCCAGTGGTTTGAGAAGAAGCAAAATGGAAAACGGTTAGAAGAATATTTTCAAAGGAATCATATTTATACAATTGCAATTTATGGAATGAGCTACCTAGGGCAGAGATTATATGACGAATTAAAGGATAGTAATGTTACGGTAAAATATGTGATTGATAAGAATGCTAAAGATACTGCTTCCCATGTCCGTGTTATTACCCCTAAAGATGAGGTGGAACCTGTTGATGCAATCATTGTTACTGCGACCTATTATTATAATGAAATTAGGAAGCAATTAAAGGTTAACGGGATAAAATATAAGATTATTTCTTTGGAAGATATTATTCAATCTATGTGAGTGTAGGGAAAAGATGAATTGCATAATAAAGAAAAAAGCAGAAAACTATAAAACGGTGATTATCTATGGAATAGGGGTATATGGCCGCCGGTGCTATTTTGATATGATCGATTCAGGTAAAAGTAACGCAGACATACTGCTTGCAGTTACACGACCAAACGATAACCAGCAGTTTCATGGATTAAATATTCATAAGTTAAGCGCATTGCTTCAATATAGGGAAGATGCCCTTGTTATTGTTGCTGTAAGTGATAAATATAAAGATGAAATGGTGGATTATGCCAAAGGCCTAGGGTTTCAAAATGTGTATTCCCCCATGATTAAGCTGAATGATTATGACTGCATAAAATCTAATCCGGATATCGATATAAAAAAAGAAATTGCTAATTGGTATGAGGTATATACTGGAAAAAGCATTGATCTGGATCACCCTAAAACATTTAATGAAAAAATCCAATGGCTTAAGCTATATGACAGTACTCAGCTAAAAGGGACGCTTTCTGATAAATATTTGGTACGGGACTATGTAAGGAATGTTATCGGAGGGCAATACCTGGTTCCTTTATGTGGCGTATGGAACTCATTCGATGAAATTGATTTTGGGCAATTGCCGGAAAAATTCGTTTTGAAGTGCACTCATGGAAGCGGAACAAATGAAATTATTGATTTAAAAGACAGCATAGAGTATTCTGCCTTAAAGGAAAAATTCCAAAGTTGGATGAGGATAAATTACGCATATGCTTGTGGGCTTGAAATGCATTACCAGTATATCACCCCGAGGATTATTGCGGAAGAATATTTGCAAACTAGCGATGGGAGCGATCTCCGTGACTATAAAGTACACGTTTTTGATGGGCAAGCGAAGCTGATACAAGTGGATATTGACAGGATACATAATCACCGAAGAAACTTGTATACACGGGAATGGGAATACATACCGTGCTCTATCTTATATCCTACAGCCCCGGAGGTGCAAGTGGAAAGGCCGAAATGTCTGGCCGAATTGATTCGGGTATCAGAATTGCTTGCAAAGGGTTTTATTTATGTCAGGGCAGATTTCTATATTGTAGGCAGCCATATTTATTTTGGGGAAATGACGTTTACCCATGGGAGCGGTGTTGAACCTTTTATTCCGGAAACATTTAACATGGAAATGGGAAGCTGGATTCATTTGCCTGGCGAAAAAGAAGGGAAATAAAATATGAATAAAGTAAGTATAGTAACGAATGAGCAGGCCGGTTATCCAGATAAGGAAACGGTTTTTCGTCCGAGCGTGGCATATCCGGAATATTTATTTCCATCGGATTTAATGAGTGAAGAAAACCATGTCTATGAGATGATCCGGGATGGTTTATTTATGCTTGGTCTGGATAAGGAGAATTACGGGACTAAGGAATGGAATCCTTTGGGGGATTATGTCCATCCAGGGGATAATGTTTTGATTAAGCCTAACCTGGTACTGCATTTTAATTCTTGTGGCGGCGGGACAGATTGTTTGTATACTCATCCTTCTTTAGTTGCGGCGATTATTGACTATGTGCTGATTGCATTGAAGGGAAAAGGAAAAATCATAGTGGGTGATGCCCCCCTGCAGGAGTGTGTATTTGATACATTAGTAGAGGACAGCGGTTACGGCTTGCTTGTGGATTATTATTGTAAAAAGGGTATTGATATTTCTTTAGTAGATTATCGAAATGTAAAGACACAGGAGAGGAATGGGCTCCATTATCTTCAGGCAGATAAGGGGAATGGAGGAATTGTTGTCAGATTGGATGATAACAGTGCGTTTTCGGATGTTTCAGAAGATCGCTTGAAAAAACTTAGGATTACGAATTATGATCCAAGGATCCTCCAAAAGCACCATTACGGAAAGGTGCACGAGTATAAGGTTGCTAATGAAGTGCTTAACGCGGATGTGATAATCAATATGCCTAAGCCAAAAACCCACCGTAAGGCCGGGGTGACGATTGCATTAAAAAATTTGGTTGGGATAAATGCGAATAAAGAGTTCCTTCCCCACCACACTCTTGGGAGCCAAGAGGAAGGCGGGGATGCGTACCTGAAGGCAAACCAATACCTTAAACTTGCCAATGATATGTTGGATATTAAAAATATGTTGGTTAATGACGGAGAGATGGAACTTGCAGCTTTGGCCGATCAGTTGTATGGGAAGTTAAAGGGCAAAAAAGAGGATGAACAGTATTGGGAAGGAAGCTGGTACGGAAATGATACCATATGGAGGACGATTTTTGATTTAAACTGCATTTTATATTATGCCGATAAAAGCGGGAAAATGCAAAAGGAGCGTCAAAGAAAGATGTTTATCGTCGGGGATATGGTCGTATCAGGGGAGAAGGAAGGACCTTTGGAGCCTACTCCCACCTGTCCGCATTTGGTTGCCATGGGGGATGATCCGGTGCTGTTTGATATGGCAGTATGTTCTTTGATGGGTTTTGATTACCGTCATATTCCATCGATTTGTATGCCTGGTTTAGATGGACAGAAATATGCGCTGACTCAAGGAGGGGTTCCCCAAATCATTTCCAATAATGCGGAATGGGACAACAGGGAGTTAGATGTGATAAGGGAGAATTATTCCTTAAAGTTTCAGCCTAGCCGAGGGTGGGTCGCTAAGCTTGGGAATCCTTATTTTATGGGGTTGATCCACCTGATTAGGGAAAATGGGAATAAGGTATATTTATTTGGTGCGGGTGAAAATGGATTGTTCATGGCTAAAGAATTGCAGGGAGAAAAAGTTCAGATCGTTGCCTTTTGTGACAATAATGAAAAACTGCAAAATAAAACTTTCTTAAACAATATTCTTTGTATAGCGCCAGAGCAAATTGATAGGAAGATACCAATTATTATTACGGTAAACATAAAATATGTAAAAGAAGTAAGGGAACAAATTCAAGGGTTTGGTGGGAAGGTAATAGGCATTGTTTAGGCTGAAATGGTGTACATGGGTATATTCGAGCAGATCGTAAGGCAGAAAAAGGATGGGAAAAAGGTAATTATTTATTGCGCAGGGCTACATGGGATCCTTTTTTACCGTGTGTTGAAGGCTTGTGGAATATTTATTGATTTCTTTTCGGACAGTGACAGCCGCAAATGGGATATGGATATTGCAGATGGCATTATCTGCATTAGGCCAGATAGGTTAAGGGAATATGATTGTATAGGATTTATCTGTGTGGCAAAAACCTATTATAACGAAATTTATGAAACAATTTGCGAAGAAAAGTTATTTGAAATTATTGAAATCACTCGCATTGTTGACGAATTGATTTTAAACAAAAGAAAGTTATATTTTGAAATACTGCGCAGTCATGCAAAACAAGAACCGGCAGATATATTTTATGATTTACATCCGAATGAAAAGTGTGTCAGAACTAGCGTGGCGAAGATAGATGGTGATAATAAGAAGAAAAAAGTTGCGGTTTATACGGCAGTATTTGGTAAGTATGATTCTGTCTGTTTTCCGCAGTATTTGAACTATGACATGGATTATTTTTATGTATCGGACGTAAGGCCGAAAGAACTTCCTGAATATTATCATTGGATTAATGCTAGGGATATCATCCCAGGTTCTATCATCTCTCCGATAAAAAGAAACCGGTATATCAAAATGCATCCCCATTTGTTTCTAAAGGACTATCCATATTCTATTTATCTTGATGGAAATATCACGGTAAGGGGCGATCTTTCAAGATTTCTATGCGTGAGCAGAACTGGGATTGCGGTATTTATGCATCCTATGCGGGAATGTATTTATTACGAAGCGTTATCTATTGTCAATTTTAAACGGGTAGATGTTGATGATGTATGCAGACAGATGAATCGGTATTTTGAAGAGGGGATGCCTTATCGGTATGGGCTTGCTGAAATGCCGGTTATTGTCAGGGAACATATGAAAAAAGAATGTATAGATGTGATGGAAACATGGTGGAAGGAATTTGACCGGGAATCCCAGAGGGATCAGTTATCGTTCATGTACGCCTTATGGAAAAATAATTTTAGGCTGGATGATTTGGCGAGCTTAGGGAATAATGTCCGAAAGTGTAGCCAAATTGAATTTTGCGGACATATTAGTGAAAGTAAAAATGTAAAGAATGAATTGGTTAGGAGCTGATACATGGAAACAGATTGGATGAAATATTCATGGGATGATTTTTTTGAAAAAACGAAAGAGAAGGATATTGTGATTTGGGGATGTGGCCAGATTGCTTCAGAAGTGATTTATTTATTAGAAAGAAGACGAAATATTGTTCATTTGGTTGATGGTGATGTATCAAAGATTGGGATGAATTTTGAGGGGAGAAAAATAGAATCGCCAGATATGGTTTTTAATTGCCATCCAGACTGTTCAGTGCTTATATGCAGCTTATATCTAACGGATATTGTCGAAAAGCTTGGAAGATATGGCGTGCACGAATATTTTTCTGCGTTTTTCATGATGAGGAAAGACCTGCAAAATGAAATTGTTACGCAAATTCCAAGCAAACAGCAATTATCAACGTTAAAAAGCCTTTTGGCAGATGAGTATTCAGTTCGGATTGTAGATAAAATTATCGAAAAAAGGAAAGCAAAGTGTATTGATTATTCTAATATTATGACAAGGGAAGAATATCTGCTAGATGACATATTTACCTTTACGGACGAAGAAACTTATATTGATGCAGGAGCATTCGATGGGGACACAATTATTGGATTTTTAAAGAAGAACAGGAATTTTAAAAAAATTTATGGTTTTGAAGCAGATAAAATTAATTTTAACAAAATGAAATTCAGATTACAATTAGCAGAACAGGTTTATGGAAAGGAAAAAATCGAGTGCTTTAATTTTGCATTGGCTGATTATAATGGAAAACTTTCCTTTTCTTCCTTAGGAAATGAATCATCAAAAATAAGTATAGGAGAAAACAGCGATTGGAAGCAATGCGTGACATTAGATTCTGTAGTGCAGGATGCTACTTACATCAAGATGGATATAGAGGGAAGTGAGCTGGCAGCATTGGAAGGTGCAAAAAGGCTGATAAAAAATAGAAAACCTAAGATGGCAATTTGTATTTATCATCGTCCAGAAGATTTATGGCAAATTCCAATGTATATCCATTCGCTTGTGCCAGAATATCAGATGTTCATCCGGCATCATGGCAATATTTATTATGATACAGTACTTTATGTAACTTTAAAGTAAAGGTAAAGATGAAAATGGTTAAAGAAAATGAATTGATTGATTATTTACAGGCCCCAAAGAATATTATTTTGTATGGCGCAGGGATGGTAGGCGGCCTGGTAAAAAGCAGGTTGGATTCAAATAACCTGGGCAGTAAAATTGTCTGTTTTGTAAAATCCGTTGTTTCAGGCCATGATACGTATATGGGGATTAATGTGCTTGGATTAGATTCCCTGGGCAGCCAGGGCTTTGATGGCTGCATTCTTGTGTGTGCACTTTCTGCGACGCAAAAGGAGATGATCCGCGAACTGGAAATACGGGGGATCCATAGCTATATTCCAGTTTCGGAGGAATTGTTTTTGGATTTGCAGGAACATTACCTGGCAGAACAGCGGTCATTAAATACAGGGATATGTTCAAATCAGTTTGATGTAATTTTCTTTTCCCAGGATAATAACGCTACATCTGGGGCGTTTATTAGCATGGCGGGGCTGTGCAGTGAGATCCAGAAGCAATCTGGGCTTAAAGTGTTAGTGATTTTGCCCAGGTATGGGGATGGAGAAAAATTATTAAAAGGATATGATTTGGAATACACTTATATGAATCGCGAAACAGAATGGATAGGGGCGGTGGGATTAAGCGGGGAAAGGCAGGAAAAGTTAGGGGGCGCTCATAAAATATATCAAGAGGACGAAGTTAAACGGCTCCGCAAACTTATTCAGGCCACAGGAGCCAGGCTGGTACATATTAGCGGAATGTTTGTTTTTGCAGGGGCGATAGCGGCAAAGGAGGAAGGAATCCCTGTCGTTTGGCATATCCGGGAAAATATTGCGACCCAGGGAAATGGCTTTATTAACCCCAAAGCGGCTTACGAATTATTGAATGCGTCTAGGGCAGTTGTGTGCGTATCCCATCATGTACGCCAGGCATATCCAGGTCTTAATGGAGATGTAGTCCGGGTGATTTATAATGGTGCGGATGCTGATCTGTTTTATGAGAATCGTGAAATATTCCGCTCATCGGTATGCAGGATTGTTATGGTTGGACATATTACACGCCTTAAAGGACAGGAGATTTTGGTTAAGGCGCTTGAATATTTAAAAGATGGGAATGAACGGCTGCCCCATGTAACATTTGTTGGAGGAGGAGATTCGCGCTATCTGGAAAGCTTAACAAAAGCTGTAGCGGATGCCGGGTTGGAAAAATATGTAACTTTTGCAGGCAGGACATTAGAGCCGGAAATCTATTATCGGCAATCGGATATCGCCGTATCAGCGACAAGCGGCGGGGAAGGATTCGATCGTGTGCGGATTGAGGCGATGCTTTCAGGCTGTCTTTTAATTGCAAATGATATAGGTGCGGCAAGGGAAATTGTAAAAGACGGAGAGACAGGATATCTTTATGAGAATGGCAGTGCAAAATCGCTTGCTGAAGCAATCGCGAATGCGCAAAAAGATATAGGACGGTCAAGGGCAATCGCTGCCCGCGGGCAGCAGCTGTGCATGGAAAGATTTACTAAAAGGCATAATGCGGAACAGGTGCTTGTATTGTATAAGGAAATTATGGGGGCAGATTATGGAAGGCCAGAAGGAGTACCAGCAGAATTTTAACCGGATATTTTCTGCATACCGCGGGAAAAAGATAGCCGTATATGGGACGGGGCAGAATGCACGGCTGATAGCGGAATGTGTGAGGGGTTATGAAATAATTGGTTTTATCTCCCGGGATGGGACAGAAGGGATGCTATCTGGACAGACAATTTTGTCTATTGGGGAAGCCGTGAAGGCTGCTGATATCATTATTATCGCGGCAACTGTTTCTTCAACAAAGATTGTTTATTCCCGGATAAAAGAGATTGTCCCGGCTAGGATAAGTGTTTTAGGGTTATATGGGGAAATCCTTAACGGCAAGGAGCTTTATCAGGAAAATGCGTATTGGGAAAAGAATTGCATAAACCTTTGTTCAATGATTGAACAGTATGAAGCCATTTCGTTTGATGTATTTGATACGCTGATTATGCGCAGGGTATTAAGGCCGGAAGATATTTTTGAAATGGTAGGAGATAGGTGCGGTAAGGAAATCCAAAAAGAAAAATTTAAAACATGGAGAATGGATGCGGAGAGAAAGTGTGCGTTAAAGAAATTGTCTCCCACATTTGATGATATATATGAATTGCTGAAGGAAGAATATTTGTTGGAAGATAAGGCAGTTAGTCGGCTGAAAAAATGGGAAATAGAACAAGAACAGAAATGCATCACTGCCCGGGATACGATGGTGGAAATATACCGTTATGCATTGTCCCGTGGAAAAAAGATATATTTTACTTCCGATATGTATTTTTCATCTGGGCAGATCCAGGAATTGCTTAAGTTATGTGGAATAGAAAAAGAATATGAATTGTTGGTTTCCTGTGAACTTCAAGCTTCAAAAGAAAATGGCAGCTTATACGGAAAACTGAAAGAAATGGCAGGAGAAGGAAAGCTCCTCCATATTGGCGATCATGATGTGATTGACGGAAAAATGGCGAAAAAAAATGGGATAGGCTCATTTACGGTTTTATCAGCTTATGATTTATTGGCTTCTTCTTCATTTGTCCAGGTATTTGACAGCCTGCGGACAGAGGATGATCGAAATTATCTGGGGTATTTTGCTTCCGTAATGTTAAACGATCCTTTTGCCTTATCTGAAAATGCAGGGAAATTCCAGCTCTCATCTTACCGGCATATTGCTTTGGCCATTTATCCGATGACAATGATGTTTTTTCATTATATTGTCCAAAATGCCAAAAGGTATGACTGCATCCTGTTCCCATCCAGAGACGGTTTTTTCCTTTCCCAATTATATGCCAGGATCCGGGAGATTCGGAAGGATTTGGAACTTCCGGAAGGAAAATATGTTTATGCGTCACGGATGGCTTTGAGCAGGGCAGCGGCAGATGATGAAAAGAGCTTTGCTGTGCTTTTGGGTAAACTTTTCAGTGATTGTACGCTTAACTGCAAAGACTATATTTTGAACCAGTTTGATACCGAACTTCCGGAAGAATATGATTTTCCCAGTGGAAAGCTGATTGAAAAGTGGGGAAAAGAAGGACTGGTAAAGAAACTGAAGAGTTATTATCCGGGTATTGCAGGAAAACTGGAGAAACATAGAACGGCGTATTTGGAATATTTAAGCACATTGGGATTGAGTGATTACCATTCCATTGCGATGGTGGACATAGTATCTTATGGAACACAGGTATACTGCATATCACAAATGCTGGATCGGGAGATAGATATGATTGCGCTGGGAACTACAGATATTCCTAATGTGTATATCGATAACCCGGAACGGGTATTTTCGGTTTATGGGAATATTAATAAAAGAGCAGAAGGTGCGATATACAGCTGTTCAAATTTATCTGCAGTCCATTTGTTATTGGAATTGTTATACGCATCGACAGACGGCCAGTTTATAGGAATTTCCAAATTTCGGGAGCCTGTATTCCAGAATGGGACAAGTTATAATTCGGAGCTACTTACAGGGGTACAGGGAGAGCTGAGAAGGATTATGGAAGAAACAAGGAACTTTGGGTTCTGCTATGAGAATATCTCTAAGGAGTTTTCCATGGGGATGATACAGCTGTTATTCCGGAAATGTTCAGATATGGATAAGAAACTGGAAGGGCAGTTTGCATTCTCTGATCCTTATATGGGAAGGGTAAAATCAGTAAACCTTATGGATATGCTTTGAGGATTGTTGGGTATGGAATGGTATTGGATAAAATGCTTGGAGACATTTATGAATATTTAGGCGTTATAGCATAAGCGGAGTACTGTAAAGGACATTAGGAGGAAACTATGTACTATGCAAAGGATGTGGCAGAAGAATTAAAATCCAGTGTACAGCTGATTGTTTTTGGGGCAGGACTTGTGAGCTATGAAGTGGTAAGCTGTCTGTTGGAAGCACCTTATAAATTGCATATTGATTTTATTATGGTTTCCTGCAAAGAGGGAAATCCAGATCGGATGCTTGGAATTCCGGTAATTGATCTTGAGTTTGCCCCAAATGTTGTGGATAAAGATGCTGCGATTGTGGTAGCTACCATGGGGAAGCATTTAAGCTTAATTTGTGATAACCTACATCAGAGAGGGTATTTCCATATCATTCCATTTACCTTTGAAAGCGATTTATGGAGTTTAGTGCAGGGGGATTATTACCGGGAATTCTGTTTATCACGCCAGAAAAAATTTCTGACACTAGAAGAGGAATTACATCTGGCGGAAGATGGAGGGAAAGAGAAATTAGGCAGCATAAATAGTGAAAGCAGTATTAAACGAGTAAACAGAATAAGTGAGCATTTCAGCCAAGATGTGAAAAGCAAATCCGTCCATATTTATACGGTCAGGTGTCACGCAGATCGGAAGTTAAAGGAAGAACTTTCCAGGTATTCCTGGGAGATTCCTATCCAAGCAGGGGCGGCCTTAACAGAACAGCGAATTTGTAAAATTTGCGATAATCAAGGGGAAAATATTTCCCATAAAAACAAGCAGTACTGCGAATTAACGGCACTTTATTGGATCTGGAAAAATGACTATTCGGATTATGCAGGCCTTTGCCATTACCGACGGCATTTTGAATTAGATGCGATAATATTAGGCAAGCTGGCTTGTTCTGGAATTGATGTGGTACTGACGCTGCCGATTTTAAATTTTCCCAGTGTGGGAAAGGTTTACAGCCATGATCATGTAGGTTATGATTGGAAAGTAATGATGGAAGCGATCAGGGTTCTTGAACCAGATTATGTGGAAACAGCAAATACGCTACAGGATGGGAATTTTTATTACGGTTATAATATGTTCATCACACGGAAATGGATCTTAGATAATTACTGTGCATGGCTGTTTCCTATATTACAGTATTGTGAAGAACATTGTGGATCAAGGACTGATGGATATCAGGAAAGATACATTGGATTTCTGGCGGAACGGCTGATGGGAATTTATTTTCTGCATAACGAAGCTGCATATAAGATTGTCCATGTAAGAAAACATTTCGTAGATTAATGGATCAAGGAGAAGACATGGAATTTGCAATTTTCGGCGCACAGGGCATTGCATTAGGTACATATCAGGCATTGCACAGCCTGAACCCAAATCAAAAAATACACTGTTTCTTGGTATCAAATATGGAGGGCAATGCATCTTTTTTGGAAGGGATTCCTGTATTGGAGCTTAATAGATTTGCCAGCAGTTTATCCCAAAAAGAGAAAGATAATATCGAAATCTTGATTGCTACACCAGAAAATGTGATGGGAGGAATTGAATCGGCTTTAGAAAATCATGGATTTCGCTGCCATGCCAGATTGACTTCATCGCGATGGGCTCAGTTTATGGGATACCATTATAGATGTGGAAAAGAATTTATGCCTTTGCCTGCTCTTCCTGTAGGATGCCATAAGCCAGATATTCATATGTATATGGCAAAATTTCATAAGGATCAGCCTTTAACAGAAAGTTATAATATGCCTGAGTGGATTACACCAGTTCAGGCAGGTGCTTCCCTTTGTGAAAAACGTGTAGCAAGCTTTTTGGATAGTGACGGTGAAAATATTTCCCGGAAAAATGGAAATTATTCAGAATTGACGGTTCTTTATTGGATATGGAAAAACCATTTGGCGGATAAGGCTTCAGGTATTCAGCCTGGACGGGGTAAAACGGATTATTATGGATTGTCCCATTACCGCCGGATTTTGGAGTTGTCTGAGGATGATGTGCTGAGGCTGGAAGATAATGATGTGGATGTGGTGCTTCCATATCCTATGCCTTATGAACCAGATATTGAAGGGCATCATAAACGGTATTTGGCAGATGAGGATTGGAAAGCACTGCTTACTGCTTTAGAAGAATTGCATCAAGAATATGCGGAAGCATTTCCTGCTATCCTGAGGCAGCGGTATCTTTATAATTACAATATTATCCTAGCCCGGAAGGAAGTGCTGGCAGGATATTGCAGCTGGCTTTTCCCCATTCTGGAGCGGGTGGAACAGCTTAGTGAGCCGAAAGGATGGGAGCGGAAGGATCGTTATATTGGTTACATGGGAGAAACTTTAGAGACGTTGTATTTTATGTACCATAAAAGCCAGTTAAACATTTATCATGCGGGATGCCGTTTTTTAATATAAAAAGCGGAATGTTGTTTATGAGTTGTGTAGAAATGAAATGGAAAAGCCTGTTGTAAAATATACAGAACAGTTTTTAAAAGTTGCCCAACTGTTTGGCGGGATTAACTTTATCAAGGAAAGAAAGGTTTGAGATACATGGAATTTGAATTAACAGCCTCTATGATGTGTGCTAATTACGGCAACCTGGAAAAGGAAGTAAAGGAACTGGATGAGGGAGGCATCGACTCCTTCCACATCGATATCATGGATGGCCGCTACGTCCCTAATTTCGCCATGTCCCTAAACGATATGCGCTACATAGCATCCGCCACATCCATCCCTTTAGATGTCCATCTCATGATCGAGCACCCCAATAACTGCATCGATCTGTTCCTGCGCAACCTTCGCAAAGGCGACACGGTATACATCCACCCGGAGGCGGAATACCACCCTTCTACCACCCTGCAGAAAGTGATCAATGCCGAGATGATCCCCGGCATTGCCATCAATCCCGGCACTTCCGTGGAAACGGTTTTGGAGATGCTGCGCATCGTAAAGAAAGTCCTGGTCATGTCCGTAAATCCCGGCAACGCAGGCCAGATGTACCTTCCCTACGTAGGCAAAAAGATCACAAAGCTTTTGTCCATCAAGGAAGACATGGATTTTGAGATTTACTGGGACGGGGCCTGCAGCGCGGACAAGATTTTAGAATACGCCCCGAAAGGGGTAAAAGGCTTTGTCCTGGGGACGACTTTGCTTTTTGGCAAGGGAAGGCCTTACGGGGATACGCTGCAGGCGATACGGGAGTTAAGGTTTTGATAGAAAAGATAGAAAATCTACCGTCCGTTCAGCCATGACCATTCGCAAAATCGCGCGGCATAATCACCCAACACGGATAATCGCTTAACATAGATAATCACCCAACACGGATAATCGCCCAACACGACAAGTTTGCCTTGCCATCCCTCAGCTTTTTCTTTATAATTATGGTAAAACCTGGTGCAGCATGGATGTTGGAGGGAGCGTGGGCAGGATGAGGAAAAAGTTGCCGGTTGGCATTGAAAGCTTTGAGGAATTTTTAAACGAGGGCTTTTACTATATTGACAAAACTATGTTTATTGCGGATTTGCTGCATAATTGGGGGAAAGTAAACCTTTTTACCCGTCCCAGACGTTTTGGCAAGTCTCTGAATATCAGTATGCTGAAATCATTTTTTGAAATTGGCAGCGATAAAGCATTGTTTGACGGACTGGACATTTCCCGGGAAAAGGAATTGTGTGAGAAGTACATGGGAAAATTTCCGGTTATTTCCATTAGCCTTAAAAGCGTGGATGGGCTGAATTACCAGGAGGCTTGTGCGGCTTTGTGCTTTACTGTGGGAATGGAGGCGCTGCGGTTTCGGTTTCTGGCGGATAGTGGCAGGCTGTCGGCGGAAGAGCGCAAGATGTACCTTCAGCTGATTGAGGTAGGCAAGGCGGGGGATTCCGTGTTTGCCATGAAGGATGCGGTGCTGTTAACCAGCTTGAAAGTGCTTTCACAGCTTCTTTTTAAGCATTATGGCAGCAAGGTCATTCTGTTGATTGATGAGTATGATGTGCCGCTGGATAAGGCTTTCCAGGCCGGGTATTATGATAAAATGGTTTCTTTGCTCCGAAGTCTGTTTGGCAATGTGCTGAAGGCAAATGAGTGTTTATATTTTGCCGTAATGACCGGCTGCCTGCGTATTTCTAAGGAGAGCATATTTACCGGGCTGAATAATCTGAATGTGATGACCATTACTGATGCATATTTTAATGATGCCTTTGGATTTACGGATGGGGATGTGAAAAAGCTGCTGGCGGATTATGGGCTGGACGATGCACTGGGAACGATGCGGGATTGGTATGACGGTTATCGATTTGGAGGCTTGTCGATTTATTGTCCTTGGGATGTGATCAAGTATGCACAGGCGTTGCTTAAGGACAAGAATGCGGAACCGGAAAATTATTGGGCGAATACCAGCGGAAATGCCATGGTGCGGCGCTTCATTGGAAAGGCGGACCATCAAACTAGGAGTGAGATAGAACGCTTGATTGCTGGAGAATGGATAATGAAGCCAGTTAACCAGGAGCTAACTTACAGTGAAGTGGACTCGACGATTGATAATCTTTGGAGCGTTCTGTTTACCACAGGTTATTTAACGCAGAAGGGAAAAGAGCCTGGAGGGCGATGGAAGCTGGCTATTCCCAATAAGGAGATCAGGGAGTTATTTATTAAGCAGATTCAGGAGTGGTTCAAGGAGGAAACCAGGGCGGATACAGGAAAATTGGCGGAAGTTTCCAGGGCATTTCTTGAGGGCAATGCTTTGGCAGCGGAGGAATTGCTAAGGGGATATTTATGGAAATCCGTCAGCATTCGGGATACTGCGGTTAAAAAGGAGATGAAGGAAAATTTCTTTCACGGTATGCTTTTGGGGCTTTTGCAGTATGAACATGACTGGGACATTGCATCAAACGCAGAGTCAGGGGAGGGATACAGCGATATATCCATAAAGACCCCGAGCCAAGTTGGAGCCGTTATTGAAATCAAATATGCGAATGACGGCAACCTGGCAGCAGGATGTGAACGGGCATTGGAGCAGATTGAGGAGAAAAAGTATGACTTGGCTCTCCGAAAGGATGGCATGGAAAAGGTTTTTAAATATGGAATTGCTTTTTATAAAAAAAATTGCAAGGTAATGCTTGGGGACAGGGAAAATGAAGATAGTTGAGATGGAAGAGAGAACGCCGCTGCTGGATATTTCTTTTTTCCTCAAATACATCTCCTTCGTCACTGCAGGTGGATAATCCTGTCCATGGTTCTAGTGCAATAAAGGGGCCATTATTGGCACTTGACCATAAAATCAGATAAGGGAAATCCTGAAAATCCAGCCGGATTCCCTTATCATGCTTTTGCTGCATAAGGTAACGCTTCTGGAATGAAGCTCATCCAAGATAATGGCGTCTTTGGCAAAAAGCTCATGGGTTAAAGGCAGGATTTTCTAATTCCTGAGAAATGCCGTGCGGTGTCCCATGTCAATTAGCCCGGTTTCAGTTATCGGCGTTGGGACAGTGCAGGTTTCTTCTTTCTCGAAAATAAGCTGGTAATCCCTATAGGTTTCTCCCGCAAATAGCGGACAGTTAAATCCCGGATGGCCGCCAATCTGAAATGGCATTTCCCGCTTCCCGCAGTTATGTACAATATATTCGGTAATGATCCGGTTGTCGGAAAGGGTGTAGCGGATATCCAAACGGAAAGGATAAGGAGCTGGATTTGGCTTCCATTCCAATTATGATTAAGGATTCTTTTAATTCTTCCCAAATCATCCCATGCCTCCTTTTTTGTTGTTTCTACCTGTCTAACGATTTTTTCAAAAAAATCATAATCATCATTCAAGTTGATGCCCAATTCATCGGAAATTTTTTCAACAAATTGCCGTGTAATCATCTGCATTTGCACGACATTATTCTGCACGGATTTATGTTTTAGATACCTTGCGTTTGCCAGCAGTTCGCTTAAAAATTGTACTTCATGCTCTGTTGCTGTGATATGGCAGTACTGTACGATACACTTCATGATATCTTGGGCCATATAATATTTGCTATTGCTGATTCTTTTGCGTTCCTCGATATATTCTCCCTGTATATTGCGGTTAATCATAATCCCCAGGTAAAGCAGAATTTTATGAAAAGAGGAGTCGGTAAAAAAGTTGGCATGGATATGCTCTTGTTCGTTCACAATTTTCTGCACGATAACTTTATTTCCTGCCTGTAAGCTGATATTTTTTCCTGCTGCATCCTGACGGTCACTTAATCCCTTTTGTCCAGCTAACTTCATTAAAAATAAGCGTTTATCGCTTTCCATCCCTTCTGCCCGAAGCCCCTTATTAGGATGGGAGAGAATTTGGAGGTTTTCTTTTTTACAAAGTGTTTAATTTCATCTAAATCATGGATGATCGTGGCCCGGCTGACGAATAGGTTTTCTGCAATAGCCAAAAGCGTAATATATTCTGATGAGCTGACCAAAAGAGAAGATGCCCCTTCTGAACGGTTACGTTTTTTATGATTATATCATAATAATGATTAAGGAAAAAGGACAAATGTTTTCCTGGATTTATGCAAAAAAATCAACTATCCTTTAAAATTGCGGCTAGGTTTATTTCCGCGGGCAATGAGCCAAGGGCCGTGCTTGCACCAGCTTTTGGCGAATGCCGTGCTTACTGCTTGGCAGATAGGATGTCCCATTGCTTAAACGCCTTCACGGCATTGGCGGTAAGGCTGGGCAGGTTCCCGCCAAATGCTCGTTCAGGCATGGCATTTGCCCATTGCCTGCGGAAATAAAAATTGTAAAAGCACAGAGAAAGCCGCCGCCGCATAGACTAAGATTAAGTATATGCAGTCAGGTGGCTTTCTTTGAAGACTTTTCCAAAACCATTATCCGCCAGCGAAGAGAAGGAATATCTAAAACGCTGCAAAGAGGGCGACCAGGAAGCCAAAAGCACACTGATTCTCAGGAATATGCGGCTGGTGGCTCATGTGGTGAAAAAGTACCAGGGGACAGATTATGATATGGAAGATTTGATCAGCGTGGGATCCATCGGCCTGATCAAAGCGATTAATACCTTTAAGGCGGATAAAGGCTCCAGGCTGGCGACTTATGCTGCGAAATGTGTGGAAAATGAGGTACTGATGCTTCTTCGGGCCGGAAAGAAGTACAGCAGGGAGGTGTCCCTGTTTGAGCCTATCGGGGTGGATAAGGATGGGGAGACGGTCAGCCTGGTGGACGTGATTGAGATGGAAAACCGGGAAACCATAGAGGATTTGATTTTAGAGCAGGATGTTAAGGATCTGTACCATTCTTATGAGAAATGCCTGAAGGGGACGGAAAAGACGGTGGTGGGGATGCGCTACGGCCTGTATGGGAAAAAGGAGCATACCCAGAGGGAGATTGCACAGATGCTTGGGATTTCCAGGTCTTACGTGAGCCGGATTGAGAAAAAGGCGTTAGAGAAGCTAAGGAAGGAGATGGAGCACCTGGTATGACTTGGGATAGGGCGTTTGGCATAGCGAAAGACCAGGTGCAGGCAGCCAAGATGGCAAAGGCAGCAGTCTGACGGGAGGCGGCAGTCAAGACGGCAAAGGCGGCAGTCTGACGGGAGGCGGCAGTCAAGACGGCAAAGGCGGCAGTCTGACAGGAGGCGTTTTGCCCGTCAAAGGAATCAGGAGCGAAAGGGGCAGCTGATAAAATGCTTCCCTGATCTGCTCCTATTTTTTGTTGTGAAGGGCGACGGAATTCGGTATAATAGTAGTGGAAATTGCCGTTTGGAATATAGTGCTTGGGTCGTTGGATTGAGATGTGTATTTGTGGCAGAAATACGGATAAATTGCACCTTCTTTCTGTGATAGTGGAATTAGTTTTTTAAAATCTTTAGAAAATATGGTATACTAGAGTAAAGAGAGAAGGGTTGAAAAAATATGTAAAGGAGGTTGAAAGATGGCGTTAGCACAAGAAAAAGTGTATACAATAGATGATATTTATGCTTTGCCAGATGGAGAGAGGGCAGAGCTGATAGATGGGCAGATCTATTATATGGCTCCTCCAAAGAGAATACATCAAAGATTAGTTCATCAGTTGGAAAGGATTATTGGAAACTATATTGAGGAAAAACATGGTGACTGTGAAGTTTATCCTGCTCCATTTGCAGTGTTTCTAAATGAGGACGATAAAACTTATGTAGAACCAGATATTTCTGTGATATGTGACAAAAACAAATTAGATGATCGAGGATGTTTTGGAGCACCAGACTGGATTATCGAGATTGTATCTCCTAGTACAGAACGAATGGACTATGGGATAAAGCTTTTTAAATACCGTTCTGCTAAAGTAAGGGAATACTGGATAGTAAACCCTTCAAAACAAGTGGTTATGGTTTATGATTTTGAACATGAACTCAATACAAAATTATATTCTTTTGATGATACAATACCTGGATGTATTTACCGTGATTTAAAGATTAATATTGCAGGCCGATTATAGGTTTTCGGAATATTGACCCTGCCGGTCAAAATTCAACAATTGGCCAAACATTGAAGGAATTCAGCAATTAGCCGAACATTGAAGGAATTTATAATGCGCCCTTGGATTTGGATGACTATGTATTTAAGGCGGTGAAGACGGGGCTGGATATGGCTGGTGAAGCGGTGAAGCTGGAAGAAGAGATTCGGCAGATTACTGGGAAGAAAATCGGCTTTGGCGTGGGGATTAACTGCGGGGAAGTTGTGGTGGGGAATGTGGGAACCCTTTCGCGGATGGACTATACGGCTATTGGAAATACAGTAAATATCGCTGCCCGCTTAGAAAGCCAGGCAGAAGCCGGGGAAGTGGTGATTAGCCAGCAGGTGTACGAACGGCTGAAGGGGCGGATTTGGGCGGAAAGCTTGGGGGTGCGGGAGTTGAAAGGGATTGCAGGGGGATGGAAGTGTATAGGGTTTTGGGAGTTGAGGGGTGATATACGTTCTAAATGATTTTTTAATCACGATATTTTCTTCACCCTGCACGAATTGGTCTAACCATCTAAAAAGAGAGGCCATGCCTTCCAGGCCAAAAGCGTGGCCTCCTTTATTGGCTTTCGCCGTTTTTGGGTTTCTTGATTTGCGATGTGTTCTGCTGGACAGCTTTACCATGGAGTAAACATTGCTGTTCGTCAAGAGAGAAGTCGCAGCAGCGTTCAGCCAAGTTTCTCCAGGCTTTTCCATGAATAATTGTGCTATACAGCTTCTCGTCCCGTTTCAATATGGTGTCTTTGTGTGAGTTGCACTATCCAAAAAAAATTGAAGGGCTGAACTTTGCGGTTCAGCCCTTCAATTTTTTAACTCCCATTCATGGCAGGGTACGCCGCTTTTTGAGTATTGCTACTCACTGTCATGATCACATACAAGACTGGAAGATATGTCAATAAGCTTATCCGGTTGCTAAAATCCACTGTGCCAGAGAACATTTCAAAGCCATTTTTGGTGATGGTGTAATATATGATGTTGTGGACAGCGATAAACCGTTCTTAGAGAACGTTATGCGGTGTTAGGCTGAGAAAAACCAGGAATCAATTACTTCCGATACCCATCCGGATTCATGGACTGCCATTTCCAGGAATCTGCGCACATTTCCTCGATTCCCTTTTCGGCAACCCATCCTAACTCATTTTTGGCCTTGGAGGCGTCACAGTAGCAGGTGGCGATGTCGCCTGGCCTTCTGGGCTTGATCTCGTAGGGCAGGGCTTTGCCGCAGGCCTTTTCGTAGGCGTGGAGCACGTCTAAAACGCTGTAGCCGTTGCCTGTGCCTAAGTTATAGATATTGACGCCGGATCCAGGGGCAAGTTTTTTCAGGGCTTTTACATGGCCTACGGCTAAATCCACTACATGGATATAGTCCCGCACGCCAGTGCCGTCGTGGGTGGGGTAGTCGTCTCCGAATACGCCCAGCTTCTCTAATTTCCCTATGGCTACCTGGGCGATATAGGGAACCAGGTTATTGGGGATTCCCTTGGGATCTTCGCCGATTAAGCCGCTTTCGTGGGCGCCGATGGGGTTAAAGTAGCGCAAAAGCACCACGTTCCACTCCGGGTCGGCTACGTGAAGATCGGTTAAAATCTGCTCCAGCATCCCTTTTGTCTGGCCGTAAGGATTGGTGATCTGCCCCTTGGGGCATTCTTCCGTGATGGGCACGAAGGCGGGATCGCCGTATACCGTGGCGGAGGAGCTGAAGATAATGTTCTTAATCCCATGGTTGCGCATAACGTCGCATAAGTTTAATGTTCCGGTAATGTTGTTGTGGTAGTATTCCAGAGGCTTGCGAACTGATTCCCCCACCGCTTTTAGGCCGGCGAAATTAATTACCGATTCGATTTTCTCCTGATCGAAGACGTGGCTTAGCTTGTCCTTGTCCAATAAATCGACCTCATAAAACTTTACGGCCTTTTTGGTGATGTTTTCCACACGCTTAACTGCTTCCTCGCTGGAATTGTATAAGTTGTCCACAACGACTACCTCATACCCGGCGTTTAAAAGCTCTACACAGGTATGGCTGCCGATATAACCGGCTCCGCCAGCAACTAAAATAGACATTCGCATTTCCTCCTTTATGTGGTTCTTTGTTTATCCTAATCATACAGAAATCCGAAAAGAAATGCAATGTAATTTTGTTAAAAGAAAATGCTATTTTGATAAAAATCAAATTAAGTACTTTTTTCTCCCCGCAATATGTGATATACTATGAGCACTTAGTGAGGTCTCTCACGAACTTAAGGAGAAGGAAGCATGGAAATGAAAAGGGTATTGTTGAAGCTAAGCGGTGAAGCCCTGGCTGGCCCTAAGAAGACTGGCTATGACGAGGATACGGTGAAAGAGGTGGCCAGGCAGGTTAAGCTGTCCGCTGACGCAGGAGTTGAAATCGGGATTGTTATCGGAGGCGGGAATTTCTGGCGGGGCAGGACCAGCGAGGCGATTGACCGGACGAAGGCGGATCAGATTGGTATGCTGGCTACGGTGATGAACTGTATCTATGTGTCGGAGATTTTCCGCAACGCAGGGATGGAGACGGAAATCTTTACGCCCTTTGCCTGCGGCTCCATGACCAGCCTGTTTTCCAAGGATCGGGCGAACGCCTGCTTTCGGGAGGGGAAGGTTGTGTTTTTTGCAGGCGGCACGGGGCATCCTTACTTTTCCACGGATACGGGGATTGCCTTAAGGGCGATTGAGATGGAGGCGGACTGCATTTTGCTGGCTAAGGCCATTGACGGGGTTTACGACAGTGACCCGAAGCTGAATCCTGAGGCGAAGAAATTCGACCGGATTTCTATCCGGGAAGTGATTGACCGGCAGCTGGCGGTGGTGGATTTGACGGCCTCCATTATGTGCATGGAGCACAAAGTGCCTATGGCAGTGTTCAGCTTAAATGAGAAGGACGGCATTGCAAATGCAATGCAGGGAAAAATAAACGGTACGATTGTAACCGCATAGCAGGAGGATATGATGCAGGATATTAAAATCTACGAAGACAAGATGAATAAGACCCTGGATAACTTGGCAGGAGAGTATGATACCATCCGCGCTGGCCGGGCGAACCCCCGCGTGCTGGATCGGATCCGGGTGGATTATTACGGTTCGCCTACCCCTATCCAGCAGGTAGGCAATGTTTCTGTGCCGGAGCCCAGGACACTGCTCATCCAGCCCTGGGATAAGACTCAGTTAAAGGCGATTGAGAAGGCTATCCTTACTTCGGATTTAGGGATTAACCCCACCAATGACGGCAGTGTGATCCGCTTATCTTTCCCGGAGCTTACGGAGGAGCGCCGTAAGGATCTGGCCAAGGAGGTAAAGAAGAAAGGGGAGAATGCCAAGGTGGCTATCCGGAATATCCGCCGGGATGCTAACGATACCTTCAAGAAGCAGGAGAAGGCAAACGAGATTTCCGAAGACGATTTGGAGGAAGTGACAGATAAGATCCAGAAGCTGACGGACAAGATGATTGAGAAGGTAGACAAGGCAATCGATTCCAAGACGAAGGAGATTATGACGGTATAACCGCATCAGGGCAGGGGTTTATCCTGCCCTGCTTTTTGGGATTTAAGGCATACGGTTTTGGGATTTAGAGCACATTGGGAGGAAAAAGGGCTATGGCAGATCTGACGAATATGGCAATACCGCGCCATGTGGCGCTGATCTTGGACGGCAATGGGCGCTGGGCGAAGAAGCGGGGGCTGCCCCGCACCATGGGCCATAAGGAAGGCTGCAAGACGGTGGAGAAGATGGTGGAGGCCGCCGCCAGGATGGGGATTGGCTATCTGACGGTTTACGGCTTTTCCACGGAAAACTGGAAACGCTCCATGGAGGAAGTGGGGGCGCTGATGCAGCTGTTCCGCTACTATATGGTAAGGCTGTTAAAAATCGCCTCCTCCAATAATGTCCGGGTGAAAATGATCGGGGACAGGCGGCGGTTTGACCAGGACATTATCGACGGGATTAACCGGCTGGAGGAGGAGACGAAAGAGAATACGGGCTTAACCTTTGTGATTGCCGTAAATTACGGCGGAAGGGATGAGATTGTCCGGGCGGCGGCAAAGCTTTGCAGGGACTGCAAGGCCGGGCGGCTGGATGAGGGGCAGATTACGGAAGAATTGTTTGCCTCTTACTTAGATACCAAGGATATCCCGGATCCGGATCTTTTGATCCGCACCAGCGGCGAAATACGGCTGTCCAATTACCTTCTGTGGCAGCTTGCCTATACGGAAATTTACGTGACGGACTGTCTGTGGCCGGATTTTAACCGGGAGGAATTAGAAAAAGCTATTGCGCAGTATAATAGCAGAGAGCGGCGGTTCGGCGGAGTGAGGGGTTGACGGCCCTTTGGATGTGCAGAAGGAGGGTAAGCTATGTTTGCAACCAGGCTGATCAGCGGGATTATTCTAGTGGCCTTGGCCCTGCTGATTGTGGGAAGCGGCGGTTTGTGGCTGTTTGCGGCATCAGCGGGGATTTCCTGCGTGGGGCTGTTTGAGCTGTACCGGGTAATGAAGATGGAAGATAAACTGCCGGGCGTGGCAGGATATGGGGCGGCGCTGGCCTACTATGGCCTGGTGTGGTTTAACCAGGAAAAATTCATTATGCTGGTGGCCGTTTCCTTCCTGATGCTCCTGATGACCATTTACGTGGTGACGTTTCCAAAATATGGGACGGAGCAGATTACCGTGGCGTTTTTCGGGATTTTCTACGTGGCGGTGATGTTTTCCTACTTATACCAGACCAGGATGATGGCAGACGGGGCATACTTGGTGTGGCTGATCTTTTTAAGCTCTTGGGGCTGCGATACTTGTGCCTACTGCGTGGGAATGCTTTTTGGGAAGCACAAGCTGGCTCCCGTCCTAAGCCCGAAAAAATCTATCGAAGGGGCTGTGGGCGGGGTGATTGGCGCGGCCTTTCTGGGGTTTTTGTACGCGCTGTTTTTCGGGAGCCATATGAATGAGGTAGCCAATCCACGCCTGGCCTGCTCCATTGCCTGCGGGATTGCGGCCGTGATCTCCCAGATCGGCGATCTGGCGGCCTCAGCCATAAAGCGAAACCACCAGGTAAAGGATTACGGCCATTTGATCCCAGGGCACGGGGGAGTGCTGGATCGGTTTGACAGTATGCTGTTTACGGCTCCGGCAATTTACTTTGCCTTAACGTTTTTGCGGTAGTACTGCCTTGCAGAAATAACGGTGAATATCGGGTGCTGAATTCACTGGAATTTCCACAAGGCAGTGCGCTAATCCGCATCCGGCAAAGAGGGAGATAAAATGCCGCAGGATGCGCATAAAATGGAGGAAGCAATGAAAACAATATCGGTTTTAGGATCCACCGGTTCCATCGGGACCCAGACCCTGGAGATTGTCAGGAATAATGGGGATATCCAGGTGGCGGCTCTTGCCGCTGGGAGCAATATTCGTGTGCTGGAGCAGCAGATCAGGGAATTTTCCCCGAAGCTTGCTTGTGTCTGGGATGAGGAAAAGGCGGCAGAGCTTCGCCGGATGACGGCGGACTGCCCGGTGAAGGTGGTTTCCGGCATGGAGGGCCTGATTGAGGCGGCCACGGAGGAAAGCGCCCAGATTGTGGTGACTGCGGTGGTGGGGATGATTGGGATACGTCCCACCATAGCGGCCATTGAGGCGGGGAAGGATATTGCCCTGGCAAATAAGGAAACGCTGGTTACGGCAGGCCATATCATCATGGGCCTGGCAGCCGAAAAAGGCGTAAGGATCCTTCCAGTGGATTCGGAGCACAGCGCGATTTTCCAATGCCTAAACGGGGAGAAGGATCAGGGAAACCGGATTAAGAAGATCCTGTTAACGGCTTCCGGCGGGCCTTTTCGGGGATGGCGGCGGGAAGAGATGAGGGATATCCGGCCTGAGGACGCCTTAAAGCACCCCAATTGGGCCATGGGCCATAAGATTACCATTGATTCATCCACCATGGTGAACAAGGGCCTTGAGGTGATGGAGGCGAAGTGGCTGTTTGGCGTGGAGCTTGACCAGGTGCAGGTAGTGGTGCAGCCCCAGAGCGTTATCCATTCCATGGTAGAGTTTGAGGACGGGGCGGTGATGGCGCAGCTGGGGACGCCGGATATGAAGCTGCCCATCCAGTATGCCTTGTATTACCCCAGGCGCCGTTACCTTCCGGGGGAGCGGCTGGATTTTTGGAAGCTTGCGGATATCCGGTTTGAGCGGCCTGATTTGGAAAATTTCCCAGGGCTTTCTTTAGCTTACCAGGCAGGAAAGGCCGGGGGGACGATGCCGGTGGTGTTTAATGCGGCAAATGAGATGGCCGTAGGCAAATTTTTAAAGAGGGAGATTCCTTATCTGGCCATTACGGAGATTATCCAGGAAGCCATGGAGAGCCATAAGTGCAAGGCGGATCCTGTGCTGGAGGAAATTTTGGAGGCGGAAAAGGAAACGTATGAATTGATAGAAAGCAGGTGGTAAGTTGCTGAATATATTGGCAGCGATATTGCTGTTTGGGTTTATTGTGATGTTCCATGAGCTGGGGCATTTTCTCCTGGCGAAGCTTAACGGGGTGTCGGTGGTGGAGTTTTCCATCGGCATGGGCCCCAGGCTTCTCTCCTACCAGGGGAAGAAGACCAGGTATTCCTTGAAAATTTTGCCCTTGGGAGGATCCTGCGCCATGGCGGACGAGGATTCGGACAGCGGGGATCCCAACGGGTTTTTGAATAAACCGGTGTGGGCCAGGATTTCGGTGATCGGGGCAGGCCCTGTCTTTAATTTCATCCTGGCCTTGATTTTCGGGGTGATTATCGCAGGCTACAGGGGCTACGATCTTCCGGTGATCTCCAATGTGCTGGAGGACTATCCGGCCAAGGCCTCCGGGCTGATGCCAGGGGATTTGATTTTATCCATCAACGGGCAGAGGATGATGGATTACCGGGATTTAAGTATGTTCCTCCAGCTTCATCCAGAAGAGGAGCTGCGCATCCGGTATGGCAGGATGGAGGGACAGGAGGGAAATTCCCAGGCGGACTGGTACAGCCCGGGAGTAAGCTACCAGACCATGACCACTACCTTATCCACTGTCTTTAACCAGGAAACGGAAAGCTATATGATGGGGATTGAGCATATGCCAAGCTACCATAAGGCCAGGAATCTTTTCCATCTGTTCCAGCTGGGATGGCATGAAGTGTGGTTCCAGGGGCGGGCGGCCATTGAAAGCTTTGGCTTACTGTTCCGGGGATATTTAGGGACGGAGGATTTAGGCGGCCCGGTGCGGATCGTGGCGGATATCGGGGAAGTGGTGGAGCAGGTGCGGCCTGCAGGCTGGCTTAGCGTGCTGCTGACCTTGATGAATTTGGGCGTGGTGCTCAGCGCTTCTTTGGGAGCCATGAACCTTTTGCCCATCCCGGCTTTAGACGGGGGAAGGCTGGCTTTTCTGCTGGTTGAGGCGGTAAGGGGAAAGCCTATCGACCAGGAGAAGGAAAGCATGGTTCATCTGGCCGGACTGGTGCTTTTGATGGGATTAATGCTGGTGATTATGTTTAATGATATCCGGAACCTGGTATTTTGCAGGTAAGGAGGTAAAGGGAGAGATATGGGACGGGAAAATACAAGGAAGGTAAAAATCGGCGGCTGTGTGATCGGCGGGGGAAGCCCCATAGCGATCCAGTCCATGTGCAACACGAAGACGGAGGATGTGGCGGCCACGGTGGCTCAGATCCACAGGCTGGAAAAGGCAGGCTGTGAGATCGTCCGGGTGACGGTTCCCACGGCGGAGGCGGCGTTGGCCGTAAAAGCGATTAAGAAGGAGATTTCCATCCCCCTGGTAGCCGATATCCATTTTGATTACCGGATGGCCATTGCCGCCATGGAAAACGGGGCGGATAAGATCCGGATAAATCCCGGGAATATCGGCGGCGCCGATCGGCTGAAGGCGGTGGTGGATGAGGCAAAGGCCAGGCAGATCCCTATCCGGGTAGGGGTTAACAGCGGCTCCTTGGAAAAGGAGCTGGTGGAAAAGTATGGGGGAGTGTGCGCCCAAGGGCTTGTGGAAAGCGCCTTGGCCCAGGTAAAGCGGATCGAGGATATGGGCTATGACCGCCTGGTAATCAGCATTAAGTCTTCGGATGTGATGATGTGCGTAAAGGCTCATGAGCTGATTGCCCGGCAGACGGATTACCCCCTCCATGTGGGGATCACGGAAGCGGGGACGTTGTATTCGGGAAACATTAAATCCTCCATAGGCTTAGGGATTATCTTAAACCAGGGAATCGGGGACACTATCCGGGTATCCCTGACCGGGGATCCGGTGGAGGAAATCAAATCGGCCAAACTGATCTTAAGGACGTTAAAGCTTAGGGAGGGAGGCATCGAGGTGGTTTCCTGCCCTACCTGCGGGCGCACCCAGATTGATCTTATCAGCCTGGCAAACCAAGTGGAAACCATGGCTGCGGAGTTTGATTTCCTGGAGGGCGTGAAAGTGGCGGTGATGGGCTGCGTGGTAAACGGTCCCGGGGAAGCTAAGGAAGCGGATGTCGGGATTGCCGGAGGCCGGGGGGAAGGGCTTCTGATCCGCCATGGGGAGATTGTAAGGAAAATCCCGGAGGAAGGGCTTTTGGACGGGCTGCGGGAGGAATTGTGCCGTTTGGCCAAGGAAAGGGCGTGCGGATAAAGGAAAATGGCGAGAGGATTTTTAGAAGTATTTCCTGGGTTGACCATCACAGAAGAATTAAAGGAGCTTTTAACCTTGGCGCAGGTTACGCGAGTGACCTCCTCCAGGGATAGAAGCTCCCTTCGCGTTTACTTAGAAAGCCCCAGGCTGATCCATAAGCAGGTCATCTACGATCTGGAAGCTGGGATTCGGGAGCAGCTGTTTCCCGGGAAGCAGATTTCGGTGAAATTCCAGGAAAAGTATTGCCTTTCAGGGCAGTATACGCCCCAGAAGCTGATGGAAGCGTACCGGGACAGCATTGCCTTGGAGTTAAAGCATTACAGCATTATCGAGTATACCATGTTTAAGAAGGCTCAGATCCGCTTCCCGGAACCAGATTTAATGGAAATGACGGTGGAGGACACCATGGTTTCCAAGGAAAAGGCGGGAGAGCTTAAGCGGATCCTGGAAAAGATCCTCCAGGAAAGGTGCGGCCTTCCTGCGGCGGTGGAGTTTCAGTACGTCCCGGCAAAGGAAAGCAAGGTGAGGAGGCAGGCCGAGGAGGCTGACGCGGCGGCGGTGGCCGCGGTGATTTACGGCAGGGCCGGCCAGGAAGAAGGCAGCAATCCTCCCTGGGAAGCCGGAGAGGGGAAGGAAGGCTCTTCCCGCGGCGGAAAAGGGCAGAAGGATATCCGATCCGGCGGGGGTGCGAAAGCCGGGAAGGATCAAGGCGGCAGGCCTGCCTTAGGGATGGGGGGAAATTCCAGCAGCGACGGCAGGAAAGGGACAGGCAAGGTTTCGGATAAAGGCATGGTTAAAGGGGCGGGCGCCGACCGGTTTGGAGGAAGGAGATCCGGTTCCTATTCCAGGAAATCGGATAACCCGGAGGTGCTGTTTGGCCGGGATTTTGAAGATCATTTCATCCAGATTGACGCCATCGAAGGGGAAATGGGGGAAGTGACCCTGCGGGGGAAAATCCTGGAGGTGGAAAAGCGGGAGCTTAGGGGCGGCGAGCGCACCATCATTAAATTTGACCTTACGGATTTTACCGACACCATTACGGTGAAAATGTTTGCCCGCCAGGATATGCTGGAGGATGTGGAAAAGGCGGTGGTAAAGGGAAGCTTCATTCGGATCAAAGGGGTTACGACCATCGATAAGTTTGACCATGAGCTGACCTTAGGTTCCGTGGCGGGAATTAAAAAATGCGAGGATTTTACCAGCAAGCGGATGGATCACAGCCTGGAAAAGCGGGTGGAGCTTCACTGCCACACGAAGATGAGCGAGATGGACGGGGTTTCCGAGGTCAAGGATATCATCAAGCGGGCGAAGCAGTGGGGGATGCCTGCCCTGGCGGTTACTGACCACGGGTGCGTCCAGGCCTTCACCGATGCCAGCCATGCCCTGGATAAGGGGGATCCCTTTAAGATTATCTACGGGGTGGAAGGCTACCTGGTGGATGATTTAAAGCAGCTGGTGCAGAATCCTGGGAACCAGGATTTCTCCCATGCTTACGTTGTGTTTGATATCGAAACCACCGGCTTTTCCCCGGAAAAGAACCGGATCATTGAGATCGGGGCCGTAAAGGTGGAGGACGGGAGGATCACGGATCGGTTCAGCACCTTTGTCAACCCGGATGTGCCCATTCCCTTTGAGATCGAGAAGCTGACGGGGATCAATGACAGCATGGTTTTGGATTATCCCCAGATTGACGTGATCCTGCCTAAGTTTTTGGAATTTTGCCAGGATGCGGTGATGGTGGCTCACAATGCTGCCTTTGACATTGGCTTTATCACCCATTATGCCAAGGAGCAGGGGCTGGATTTTGCGCCTACGGTGCTGGACACGGTGGCCTTGGCCCGGGTGCTTTTGCCGAATTTAAGCCGGTACAAGCTGGATACGGTGGCTAAGGCGGTTAATGTGTCCTTGGAGAACCACCACCGGGCGGTTGACGATGCCCAGGCCACGGCGGAGATTTTTGTGGAATTTGTCAGGCGGTTCAGAGCCAGGGACATTGAGACTTTGGAGGAGTTAAATGCCTTAAGCGAGATGACGGCGGACATGATCCGCAAGCTTCCCACCTACCATGTGATTATCCTGGCTAAGAATGACGTGGGGCGGATCAACCTGTACCGGCTGGTCTCCTGCTCCCACCTGGAATATTATTCCAGGAGGCCCAGGATCCCCAAAAGCCTGCTGAGTAAATACCGGGAGGGGCTGATTATCGGTTCCGCCTGCGAGGCGGGGGAGCTGTTCCAGGCAATTCTTCGGGGAGCGCCGGAGGGGGAGCTGGCCAGGCTGGTTAACTTTTATGATTACCTGGAAATCCAGCCTTTGGGCAATAACCAGTTTATGCTTAGGGACGAGAAAAGCAATATAAAGACAAATCAGGATTTGATCGACTTAAATCTGCGGGTGGTTAAGCTGGGGGAACAGTTTGGGAAGCCGGTGTGCGCCACCTGCGACGTGCATTTTCTGGATCCCCAGGATGAGATTTACCGGCGGATCATCGAGGCGGCCTGTAATTTTAAGGACTGCGATATGCAGCCGCCCCTGTATTTTCGGACGACGGAGGAAATGCTGGAGGAATTCAGCTACCTGGAACCCAATAAGGCGGAAGAGGTGGTAATCACCAATACCAGGAAGATTGCCGATATGTGCGAGAAGATTTCCCCGGTAAGGCCGGATAAATGCCCTCCGGTGATTGCGGATTCGGACACCACCCTGCGGAAGATCTGCTATAACCAGGCCCATGCGGTTTACGGGGAGGAGCTTCCGAAAATCGTTACGGATCGGCTGGAAAAAGAGCTGCACTCCATTATCAGCAATGGTTTCGCGGTAATGTACATTATCGCCCAGAAGCTGGTTTGGAAATCCAATGAGGACGGATACCTGGTAGGTTCCAGGGGCTCGGTAGGCTCATCCTTCGTAGCCACCATGGCCGGGATCACGGAGGTAAACCCCCTAAGCCCTCACTATATCTGCCCTAAGTGCCATTACTATGATTTTGACTCTGAGGAGGTAAAGAAATTTTCCGGCATGGCCGGGTGCGATATGCCGGACAGAAACTGCCCTGTCTGCGGGGAGCCGTTAAAGAAGGAAGGCTTTGATATTCCCTTTGAAACCTTCTTGGGCTTTAAGGGGGACAAGGAGCCGGATATCGACTTGAATTTCTCCGGGGAGTACCAGAGCAAGGCCCATGATTACACGGAGGTGATTTTTGGGAAGGGGCAGACCTTTAGGGCCGGGACGGTGGGCACTTTGGCGGATAAGACGGCTTACGGGTACATACGGAAATACTATGAGGCCAGGGAGCAGCCTAAGCGCAACTGTGAGATTAACCGCATTGTCCAGGGCTGCGTGGGGGTAAAGCGAACCACCGGGCAGCATCCGGGAGGAATTATCGTCCTTCCCCTGGGGGAGGAGATTTACTCCTTCACCCCGGTGCAGCATCCGGCCAACGATATGACCACCTCCACGGTGACGACCCATTTCGATTACCACTCCATCGACCATAACCTGTTAAAGCTAGATATCCTGGGCCATGATGATCCCACCATGATCCGTATGCTTCAGGATTTGACGGGAATCGATCCGGTTAAGGATATTCCCTTAGACAGCAGGGAGGTGATGAGCCTGTTCCAGGATACCTCCGCCCTTGGCCTGACCCCGGAGGATATCGGGGGCTGCCGTCTTGGGGCGCTGGGGATCCCGGAATTCGGCACGGACTTTGCCATGCAGATGTTGATCGACACGAAGCCCAAATATTTTTCCGATTTAGTTCGGATCGCCGGCCTTTCCCATGGGACGGATGTGTGGGTGGGCAATGCCCAGACGCTGATCCAGGAGGGCAATGCCACCATCCAGACGGCTATCTGCACCCGCGACGACATTATGATTTATCTAATCGGGCAGGGGATAGAGGAAGGTCTTTCCTTTACCATCATGGAGTCGGTAAGGAAGGGAAAGGGCTTAAAGCCGGAGTGGGAGGAAGCCATGAAGGAGCACGGGGTTCCGGGCTGGTATATTTGGTCCTGCAAAAAGATTAAATATATGTTCCCCAAAGCCCATGCGGCAGCTTACGTAATGATGGCCTGGCGGATCGCCTACTGCAAGGTGTTTTACCCCCTGGCCTACTACGCGGCCTTTTTCAGCATCCGGGCAAAGGGCTTTAGCTATGAGCTGATGTGCATGGGGCGGGACAAGCTGGAAATCTATTTGGCCGATTATAAAAAGCGATCGGACTCCTTGTCTAACAAAGAGCAGGATACCCTGCGGGATATGCGGATTGTCCAGGAAATGTATGCCAGGGGCTTTGAATTTCTGCCCATTGACATTTTCCGGGCGCAGGCCACGGCTTTCCAGATTATTGACGGGAAATTAATGCCTTCCTTAAACAGCATTGACGGTCTGGGGGAGAAGGCGGCGGAAGGGATCGTAGAGGCGGCGAAAGACGGGAAATTTTTGTCCAAGGAAGACTTTATGAACCGCACCAAGGTGGGGAAAACCATCTGTGGGATGTTAGATGATCTGGGCCTTTTAGGGGAACTGCCGGAAAGCAACCAGCTGTCGCTGTTTGACTTTGCAGGGTAAATAGCTGGTTTTGCGGAGCAAGTTTGGTAAAGGTTTGCTTTTGCGGCGAAATAGATAACAATATAACAATTTTCTGTTCCAATAGTTTTGCTTTTCCGCTGCTGGATTGGCAAGCAGAGAATGACTTCCCATTAGGTAAATAGATAAAAACGGTAATCAATCAGTTAAAATGGATGAAATTTATTCATGAAGCAATGCTGTCAGTAATGAGGTGCTTCCGCTAAAGAGACACCTTAGCATACCAAAATCTAATCAAAAACTATCCAGTACTAGCCGTCTGTGGTGCGTGTACACGAAGAAAACCGTATAAAACGGCGGCACTTAGCCAGGTCTTTTCGAGCTTAGTGTCCGTTCCGTTTTATGTCGGGCGAGAGCGTGTTTTCGTGTGTACACGCACTACAGGCGGCGAACTCGTTAGCCTACGTGTTTTAAATAAACCAGCAAACTAATCTTAAGAAACACGAACTCCCTGTATTCATTCCCAGTATCATCCGAAACACCTCAGCGTCAAAATTCATTTCCCAGTCCTCCAAGTTGACAAAGCATTTATCTTCCCCAGCTACCCAAGTTAACAAAACATTAAATTTATTGTAAAAATGCCGTAATATTTCCCTTTTTTGCATTTTAGGGTTGCAATATACCCCATGGGGGTATATAATAGAGCCACACAACGATATGCCAGGAAGCGAATGGAAACGTCCGGTGCTGGTCTGTGGTATGTTTTGCGCGTACTTTTGAAACAATAAGGAGGGATGCATCTGTGGAGGAAGAAAACAGCTGCTGTTACAAGCGGAAGGAGCGTTCGGAAAAGGAATACAAGGATTTGATGAACCGGTTAAACCGCATAGAAGGGCAGGTTCGGGGGATCAAAGGGATGGTGGAGAAGGATGTGTACTGCATTGACATCCTGGTACAGGTAGCGGCGGTGAACGCGGCGCTAAACAGTTTTAATAAAGTCCTTTTGGCGAACCACATTCGCACCTGCGTTGCCAGGGATATTCGGGAGGGGAAGGAAGAAACCCTGGATGAGCTGGTGGCGGTGCTGCAGAGATTAATGAAGTAAGCGATATGGTGAAAGAAAGGGGAACGATGGTATGGATCAATATACGGTAACGGGCATGAGCTGCGCGGCCTGCAGTGCCCGGGTGGAAAAGGCGGTTTCCAAGCTTCCGGGAGTCACTTCCTGCTCGGTAAGTTTGCTGACCAATTCCATGGGCGTGGAGGGAAGCGCTTCTGCCCAGGAGATTATTGCGGCAGTGGAGCAGGCCGGGTACGGCGCTTCCCAAAAGGGCGGGGAGGCAAAGGCCGCTTCCGCCGGAGCCTCCTTGGGGGAGGATATGCTAAAGGACAGGGAAACCCCTTTGCTTAAGAAGCGGCTGTCTGCTTCCATAGGCTTTCTGGCGGTGCTGATGTACCTTTCCATGGGACATATGATGTGGAATTGGCCGGTTCCCGCCTTTTTGGAAGGGAAGCATATGATGCAGGGGCTTTTGCAGCTTCTGTTAACCACCATTGTCATGGTGATTAACCAGAAGTTTTTTGTCAGCGGCCTTAAAGGCTTGCTGAATAAAGCGCCGAATATGGATACCCTGGTTGCATTAGGCTCGGGTGCTTCTTACTTTTACAGCGTTTATGCCCTTCTTGCCATGGCTTACTACCTGGATCAGGGAGATATGGCATCTGCCATGCCCTATATGCATGAGTTTTACTTTGAATCGGCCGCCATGATCCTGACGCTGATCACGGTGGGGAAGATGCTGGAAGCGCGTTCCAAGGGAAAAACCACGGATGCCTTAAAGGGCCTGATGAAGCTGGCGCCTAAGACGGCGGTGGTGATAAGGGACGGGGCGGAAACAGAGGTCCCCATCGAACAGGTGGAAAAGGATGATGTATTTATCGTTCGCCCAGGGGAAAATATCCCGGTGGACGGGGTAGTCTTAGAGGGAAGCAGCGCGGTAAACGAGGCGGCCTTAACTGGGGAGAGCATTCCGGTGGATAAGGCAGAGGGCGACCGGGTTTCCGCTGCTACCTTAAACCAGTCGGGCTTTATCCGATGCAGGGCGACCAGGGTAGGGGAGGATACCACCCTTTCCCAGATTATCCAGATGGTCAGCGATGCCGCCGCCACGAAAGCCCCCATTGCCAAGGTGGCGGATCGGGTATCCGGCGTGTTTGTGCCTGCGGTAATCGGGATTTCCCTGGCAACGCTTTTAATCTGGCTGGCAGCCGGGCAGAGCGTGGGCTTTGCCCTTGCCAGGGGGATTTCCGTGCTGGTGATCAGCTGCCCATGCGCCCTTGGCCTTGCTACCCCGGTGGCGATTATGGTGGGCAATGGCCTGGGAGCGAAAAACGGCATCATGTTTAAGACTGCCGTATCCCTGGAGGAGACGGGGAAAATGCAGATCGTGGCCCTTGATAAGACGGGGACCATTACCAGCGGGGAGCCGAGGGTTACGGATATCCTGCCGGCAGAGGGAGTAGGGGAGGATGAGCTTCTTTCCCTTGCCTACGCCCTGGAAAAGAAAAGCGAGCATCCCCTTGCCAGGGCGGTTTTATTAAAGGCGGAGGAAAAAAAGCTTGCCGCCAGGGAGGTTTCCGGGTTTAAGGCTCTTCCGGGCAATGGCCTGGAGGGGGATTTGGACGGCGTGCATCTGCGGGGAGGGAACCGCAAGTTTATCAGCGGCTATGTGGAGATCCCGCAAAAGATCCTGGAACAGGCGGAAGGGCTGGCGGATGAAGGGAAGACGCCCCTGTATTTCTGCCGGGACAGCCGGCTGGCGGGAGTGGTGGCCGTGGCGGATGTGATTAAGGAAGACAGCCCCCAGGCCGTAAAGGAACTGCAGAATATGGGCATCCATGTGGTGATGCTTACGGGGGATAATGAAAAGACGGCAAAGGCCATCGGGCGGCAGGCCGGAGTGGATGAGGTGATCGCCGGGGTTCTTCCGGACGGCAAGGAGCAGGTTATCCGCACATTAAAGGAAAAGGGCAAGGTAGCCATGGTAGGGGACGGCATTAATGACGCCCCGGCTCTTACCCGGGCGGATATGGGGATTGCCATTGGCGCCGGGACGGATATCGCTATCGATGCGGCGGATGTTGTGCTGATGAAAAGCCGGTTAAGCGATGTGCCCGCCGCAATTCGGATGAGCCGGGCAACGCTGCGAAATATCCATGAAAATCTGTTCTGGGCGTTCTTTTATAACGTAGTGGGGATTCCACTTGCTGCCGGTTTGTGGTATCCTATATTCGGATGGAAATTAAACCCCATGTTTGGCGCGGCGGCGATGAGCCTGTCCAGCTTTTGCGTGGTGACAAACGCCCTTCGGCTGAACTGGTTTAATTTGCACGATACGAAACACGATAAAAAGCAGAAGCGCTCCATAGGATCTTCCGGCATGGGAAGTGAGGGCGCGAAAGAAGGGGAAGAAGGCGAAAAGAAGGCCAAAGCCCCAGGGGAAAAATCAGAAATAAGGAAAAAGGAGGACAAAAGGATGACGAAAACCATGAAAATTGAAGGGATGATGTGCGGGCACTGCGAGGCAAGGGTGAAAAAGTGCCTGGAGGCCCTGGAAGGGGTAAGCGAGGCTAAAGTAAGCCATGAGGAGGGGACGGCGGTAGTAACCTTAAGCGGTGATGTTTCCGATGATGTGCTGAAAAAAGCGGTGGAAGATCAGGATTATCAGGTGCTGTCCGTGCAGTAGGCTTAGTATTCATGGCAAGAGGAAAGGGTGTCGCAAATGCGACACCCTTTCCTTAGATAGCTTCTTTCCTGCCGTTTACCCCGTTTTAAAGCTCCCGGGGGGACTCGAACCCCCGACCCACGCATTACGAATGCGTTGCGCTACCAACTGCGCTACGGAAGCAGCTTTCCTTTTGGGAAAACAAGGCTGTTGCCAAAGCAGCAGCCTATGACCAATCCGGGAATCGAACCCGGGATTACGCCGTGAGAGGGCGTCGTCTTAACCTCTTGACCAATTGGCCTTCTGGTAAAATCGAGGCGACGTGATTCGAACACGCGGCCTCTGCGTCCCGAACGCAGCGCTCTACCAAACTGAGCCACGCCTCGATACCTCTGGTAGTATAATACAGTTTTCCAAAAATGTCAACAGCATTTTTTTAAAGTTTCATTTTATTTTTATCTTTTGAACGGTGATGGGATACAAAAAGGACACATCAACATGATATAATCAATTCGTCAAAACAGACAGGGAATGTGGATCTATGTCAATATGGTGTTAGTATATAAATGTGGACAGAAAAAGTTGAACAACCTATACGATCAAATGAGTTTCCGCTGTTATGCCCCTGTACAGATAGGGACTTCCCGGCATCACATTTATTGCTTATGTGGTTCCCTCCTTCTGGCGGCATTATACAATAGAGGCGGATGGGATAAACACATCAGTGGATATAGCAGGCATCACATTGAAGAACCCGGTGATGCCTGCGTCCGGGACATTTGGCTCCGGGCAGGAATACAGCGAGTTTTTGGGCTTGGGTACAGCAGCCTAACCATCGGCGTGGAGGCGGGTGACGAAGAATCAAAAAGATAGGCCATGATAAAAGTACCTTATCTGGCAGCAGTATTGATATAAACAAGGATAACACAAGACAGAATAACGCAAACAAAAGTTTGTAAAGAAAAAACACTTGACACCCGCAAACTTTTCCTGTATGATAACACAGGTGATGGAGATGGAGAAGATTGTCCGGCAAGGTTTGCTGTATGATTTTTATGGTGAGCTGCTGACAGAGCACCAGCGCCGCATTTATGAAGACGTGGTGTGCAATGATCTGTCCTTAAGCGAGATAGCCCAGGAGCAGGGGATCACCCGCCAGGGCGTTCATGATCTGGTAAAGCGGTGCAACCGGATTTTGGAAGGCTATGAGGATAAGCTGCACCTGGTGGAAAAGTTTCAGCAGACGAAGGTGCTGGCCGGGCAGATCCAGGAGCTTTTAAAAGCTTACCAGGAAAATGGAGATATGGCTGTTTTGGCGCAGGCCAGGGAAATTGCAAGCCAGATGATTCAGATTTAAGGGCTGCTTTTTAAAAGACAGAGATCCTGATTTGGGAAGGGAGGCCTGCTTTATGGCATTTGAAAGCCTTGCAGACAAGCTGCAGAATGTATTCAAAAACTTAAGAGGCAAAGGCCGACTGACCGAGGCCGATGTGAAAGCCGCCTTAAAGGAAGTCAAGATGGCTCTTTTGGAGGCCGATGTAAGCTTTAAGGTCGTAAAGCAGTTTATCCGTTCCGTGCAGGAGCGGGCGGTAGGCGAGGATGTGCTGGGAAGCCTGACTCCGGGCCAGATGGTCATCAAGATTGTTAATGAAGAACTGGTTAAGCTGATGGGTTCAGAAACCACGGAGATTAAGCTAAGGCCGGGCAGTGAGATTACCGTCATTATGATGGCGGGCCTTCAGGGCGCAGGAAAGACTACCACCACGGCGAAGATTGCCGGAAAGCTAAAGGCTAAAGGAAAAAAGCCCCTTCTTGCGGCCTGCGATATCTACCGTCCCGCCGCCATCAAGCAGCTGGAAATCAATGGGGAAAAGCAGGGAGTACCCGTTTTTTCCATGGGGGATAAGATCAAGCCGGTGAACATCGCCAAGGCCGCCATCGAGCACGCGGCAAAGAACGGCATGAACGTGGTGATTCTGGATACGGCTGGCCGTCTTCACATCGATGAGGATATGATGAATGAGCTGATTGCCATCAAAGAAGCTGTCACGGTGGATCAGACCATCTTGGTGGTGGATGCTATGACTGGGCAGGATGCGGTTAATGTGGCTGGTATGTTCCAGGAGAAAATCGGCATCGACGGCGTGATTCTGACCAAGCTGGACGGGGATACCAGGGGCGGCGCGGCACTTTCCATCCGTTCCGTTACCGGAAGGCCGATTTTATATGTGGGCATGGGAGAGAAGCTTTCCGATCTGGAGCAGTTTTATCCGGAGCGGATGGCCTCAAGGATTTTGGGGATGGGGGATATCCTTTCCCTGATTGAAAAAGCGGAAGCGGAGGTTGACCAGGAGAAGGCCAGGGAATTAAGCCAGAAAATCCGGAAAGCCGAATTCGACTATAACGATTTCTTAGATCAGATGCACCAGATTAAAAAGATGGGCGGCATGGCCAGCATCATAAGCATGATGCCGGGGATGGGGCAGCTTGGCAACATCGATATGGATGAGAATGAGAAAAGTATGTCTCGGATAGAAGCCATTATCCTTTCCATGACTCCGGCGGAGCGGGCAAACCCGTCGCTGATTAATCTTTCCAGGAAGCATCGGATCGCAAAAGGATCCGGCGTGGACATCAGTGAGGTTAACCGCCTGGTAAAGCAGTTTGAACAGATGAAAAAGATGATGAAGCAGCTTCCCGGCATGATGGGAGGCAAGCGTAAGGGTGGCTTAGGCGGTCTTGGAGGGCTGATGGGCGGGAAGTTTAAGCTTCCGTTTTGAAGTTTATGATGCCAGGCCAAAGGGCTTTTTGGCCTGACGGCATTATGCTTACGTATGCACAAAATCTGCTCTGCGGATTTTTGTCATAAAATTGTTCCAAAATAAGCGCACCGATCTGTGCGCAGGCCATGGATCCTTAATGGAAATGGCGGAGAATCATAAAAATTTAAGAAAGCAGGTGAATGTAACATGGTAAAGATGAGGTTAAGAAGGATGGGTCAGAAGAAGGCTCCTTTTTATAGAATCGTAGTATCCGATTCCCGTTCTCCCAGAGACGGAAGGTTTATCGAGGAAATCGGGACCTATGACCCGAACACTGATCCAAGCTCCATCAAGTTTAACGAGGAGGCCGCAAAGAAGTGGCTGGCCAATGGCGCACAGCCTACCGAAACCGTTGCAAAGCTGTTAAAGATTGCAGGGATTCAGTAGTCACAGGCACTTGAGGTGATTGTATGAAAGAATTAGTGGAAGTTATCGCAAAAGCACTTGTGGATAATCCGAACGAAGTTGTCGTTACCGAAAGCCTGAAGGGTGATGATACCCTGATTGAACTTAAGGTTGCCGCTTCCGACATGGGCAAGGTGATTGGGAAACAGGGGAGGATAGCTAAGGCTATCCGTTCTGTGGTAAAGGCCGCTGCCTCCAAGGAAGACAAAAAGGTGATTGTAGAGATTCAGTAACGAACCTTTGGGCTGTTGCATTGGCAACAGCCTTATTTTTATTTTAACAGTTCAGCCAGTGGGAACCGTATGGGTGAAAATCGTGCTCGCACGAATTTTCATCCATCAGTTCCCACTGAGGGAGCGCCCGTTTATGAGCAAAGTTAGCTGCGTAAGCAGCGGGGAGTGCCGCTAGGCACGGCTTTGCGAATGGCGCGGCTGAACGGACGACAGATTTTTTCAAAATCGTTCAGCCAGTGGGAACCGTATGGGTGAAAATCGTGCTCGCACGAATTTTCATCCATCAGTTCCCACTGAGGGAGCGCCCGTTTATGAGCAAAGTTAGCTGCGGTAAAGCAGATGAATATGTCCTAAGGAGGATTTGCCTATGGAAGATATGTTTCGCGTCGGCGTGATTAGCTCTGTCCATGGTGTGCGGGGAGAGGTAAAGGTTTTTCCTACCACAGATGATCCTGCCCGCTTTAAGGAGCTTGAGGAAGTGACCCTGGATACGGGAAAAGGGTTTATAACGTTAAAGATCCAGGGGGTTAAATTTTTTAAGCAGATGGTAATCCTGAAGTTTGAGGGATATGATCATATAGAAGATATAGAGAAATACAAAGGAAAGGATCTGTGGATCCGAAGGGATCAGGCGGTAAAGCTGGAAGAAGGCGAGTACTTTATTGCAGACTTGATTGGCCTTGCCGTTAAGGCGGAGGATGGGCAGAGCCTGGGGCGTCTAAAGGACGTATTGAAAACGGGAGCCAATGATGTGTATGTGGTGGAGATGGACTCCGGAAAAGAGCTTTTGATTCCGGTGATCCCAGACTGCATCATCAAGGTTGATTTGGACTCCGGGGAAGTGATCGTCCATCTGCTGGACGGGCTTCTCGATCTTTAAGGGGAAAGCATCATGAACTTTCATATTTTAACCTTGTTCCCGGAAATGGTCATAGGTGGCCTTGGGGTCAGCATTACCGGGCGGGCCATGGAAAAAGGCGTGATTACCGTCAATGCCGTAAATATCCGGGATTATTCCAAAGATAAGCACCGCCACGTGGATGACGCCCCTTATGGCGGCGGGGCGGGGATGGTGATGCAGCCGGGACCGGTGGTGGATGCCTATGAAGACCTGTGCGGCAGGCTCCTTAAGCGGCCCCGGGTAATTTATATGACTCCCCAGGGAAAGGTGTTTAACCAAAAAATTGCCCAGGAACTGGCAAAGGAAGAGGATCTGGTATTCCTTTGCGGCCACTATGAGGGGATCGATGAACGGGCGCTGGAGCTTATCTGTACCGACTTCCTTTCCGTGGGCGATTACGTCCTTACCGGCGGGGAGCTTCCGGCCATGGTGATGATCGACTGCATTTCCCGGCTGATCCCCGGGGTGCTGAATAATGAGGTATCGGCGGAGGTGGAATCCTTCCATGATAATTTGCTGGAATATCCCCAGTATACCCGCCCGGAAATTTACCGGGAGATGCCAGTCCCACCGGTGCTTCTTTCCGGACACCATAAAAATATCCAGGAGTGGCGCAGGCAGCAGTCCATCAGGAGGACCTTGGAAAGGAGGCCGGACTTGCTGGAAGGGGCGGAGCTTTCCAGGAAGGAAGAGGAATATTTGGAGGGGCTTCGGCGGGAAAGTCAAGAAAGTGAAGAAATGTCTGAATGTAAGGAGGATGAATGATGGAGTATGAGATTAAAGGCGGTTCCTTTCCGGTAGTGATCTGCCGGTTAAGGGATGGCGAGAGGATGATTACAGAGAAGGGCTCCATGGTTTGGATGTCCCCTAATATGGAGATGGAGACCAGGGGAGGCGGCTTAGGGAAAATGTTTTCCAAGGCATTTTCCGGTGAAAGTATGTTCCAGAATATTTATACCGCCAGGGGGGACGGCATGATTGCCTTTGGCTCCAGCTTCCCGGGGAAGATCCTGCCATTGGAGGTTAGCGGCGGCAGGGAACTGATTATGCAGAAAAGCTCATTCCTGGCTTCCGAGGAGACGGTGGATCTGTCCATCGCCTTTAATAAAAAGATGGGGGCAGGTTTTTTCGGCGGCGAGGGCTTTATCATGCAGAAGCTTTCTGGCCGGGGCATGGCTTTTGTGGAGATTGACGGCGATTTGGTGGAGTATGATTTGGCCCCTGGCCAGCAGATTGTGGTGGATACCGGGAATGTGGCCGGGTACGAAAGCACCGTGACCATGGATGTCCGTCAGGTTCCCGGGCTTAAAAATAAGCTGATGGGCGGTGAGGGCTTGTTTAATACCTACCTTACCGGCCCGGGGAAGGTGATGCTCCAGACCATGCCCATCAGCAGCATGGCAGCGGCCCTTTCCGGGTATATCCCGAAAGGAAATTAGTGAAGCGTTGTATGCACAAATGCGGAAGAAGCTGGGATAACTCCGGCGAGGATTTCCAGAAAAATTCAAAGTTTTCCTTATCCCTCCAATATTTCTGCCGATAATATAACCAGAGGCAAAGAAAAAGTGTTAAAGCGTTGGGGCCAGGCAGTCCCTGAGGTTTTGCCAGGGAGCCATAAGGCCGGACCATGACGATGGAAGGTGGTTGACAAAGTTGATTATACAGCATAATATAGCAGGCATCAACGCTGCCAGGAATAAAGGGATAACTGAAGGGAAGATGAAGAAGTCCTTAGAAAAGCTTTCTTCCGGATACCGGATCAACCGGGCGGGGGATGATGCGGCAGGTCTTACGATTTCCGAGCTGATGAGAGGCCAGATCACCGGCATTAATCAGGCTTTGCGGAATGTAAACGACGGCATCAGCCTGACACAGACCGGGGATGGCGCGCTGGCGGAAGTACATTCCATGCTAGGCAGGATGAAGACCTTGGCTGTCCAGTCCGCTAACGGAACGTACACCACGGTAGCCAGGTCAAACCTGGATTTCGAGCGGCAGCAGCTGATCGATGAGATTAACCGGATTGGGGAAACGTCAAACTTTGATGACATTCCGCTGTTTGGGACAGAAGATCCGCCGGCAGGAGAACCTATTCCGTGGCAGGTTGGGGATATCCAGCTTCAGGTGGGCTGCTCCCAGGAGGAGATTTTGAATGTAAAGAAGTATTCCATGAGTGAGAAAGGCCTCCGCCTGGAGACTGTGGACTTTACTTCCATAGAAGCAGCTAATAATTCTATTCCTTATATTGATGAAGCCATTGAGGCGGTAGCGGATATCCGGGCAAATTTCGGTGCAAACCAGAACCATCTGGAGCACACCCATAATAACCTGACCGTTACCAATGAGAATATGATTACCGCAGAGAGCCGCATCCGGGATACGGATATGGCGGATGAGATCACCACATTTACGAAGGATCAGATTGTGTTCCAGGCGGGTATGTCCATGGCGGCGCAGGCAAATTCCCTTCCGGAGATGGTTATGAACCTGCTGCGGTAAGTACAGGAAGCCGGTGGAAAAAAAGCGAAAATATTCCTTAAGTTTTCGTGGGATTTGACGATAATTAAGAATGTAAAGGAAATTAATATAAATCCTTACAGCTTTTCCAGGGTAGGGCCCTCTCTGGAAAGGGGATGGGGACAGGGAAGTTCCCAGGTAGAATTTATTAATAGGAGGAACATTTATGGTAATTCAACATAATATAGCCGCGATTAACTCTTATCGTAACTTAGGCATCAACCAGAGCGGGTTGAACAAGAACTTAGAGAAGCTGTCTTCCGGTTACAGAATTAACCGTGCAGGCGATGACGCAGCAGGCTTGGCGATTTCCGAGAGCATGAGATCCCAGATCAACGGCTTAAACCAGGCTACCAAGAACGCACAGGATGCAGTTGGTTTGATTCAGACCGCTGAAGGTGCTTTAACCGAGACCCACTCCATGTTACAGCGTCTTACCACCCTGGCCAGCCAGTCCGCAAACGGTACTTACAACTCCGTAGCAAGAGCTAACCTTCAGCTGGAGGTTGACGAACTGCTTGCAGAGATCGACCGTATCGCTAACTACACTGACTTCAATGGTATTAAGCCATTGGAAGCTAATGGCGGCAATGCTCTTACCGCTAAGATGAATACCCAGAAGGGTCAAGTTCAAATATTGAATGGTACTACCGTAAAGGGTACGAATGCTGTAAAAGCTGATCAGTTAACTTCAACTCAGAAGATGACCTTCCAGATTGGTCCCAGCAAGCATGAGACAATTATCGTTCGTCGTCAGAGCATGACTGCTAGCGGTCTTCAGATCAACGGCCTTAAGGTTGATACTCTGAAATCTGGTAACGCTGCTATCGAGACCATCAACAGCGCGATCAACATCGTATCCAACTACCGTGCTCACCTCGGTGCTGCTCAGAACCGTCTGGAGCATACCATCAACAACTTGAAGGTAACTTCCGAGAACATCACCGCTGCTGAGAGCCGTATCCGTGATACCGATATGGCAGATGAGATCACTGCATTCACAAAGAATAACATTCTTCTGCAGGCATCTCAGTCCATGCTGGCACAGTCCAACTCTGTACCGCAGAGCATCTTAAGCCTGCTTGGCTAATTTCCTTAGCAAAGCAGTTTAGGTTTAAAATTTTTCTGGCCTGGCGTCAGCCAGGCCGTGATTTAAAGAGGGCCTATGACAAAAAGCCATTTTGCCAGCCTTGTGCTGGGAAATGGCTTTTTGTCGTTGGTGAAAGAATTAATAGAAAAATTTGCGCCGCTGTTAACATGGAACATGGTTAACATTAACACTGCCTTGCAAAACTGCCTTGCAAAAATTCTGGTGAATTCAGCATTTGTGTTTTGGCGCTTTGCGCTGGCGATGTACTAGCGTACTGTATCATTGATACTCAGCCAAACCTCCTTGCCCAGGCTTCCATCGGGCTGCGTTGCCTTCACTCAACGATGCCACCGCAGAGCCTGCCCCAGCGAAGCGAGGGTATCGCCTCGTTCAGGCGCCTTGCCGCTGAAACCCTGTTCAGCGTAGTTTTGACAGATATCAACGATACAGTACACTAGCATTATCTTTTCGCATTCTGCAATGCGGCTAACCTGGATTTAAGTTCCAAAATTTCTTGCTCCTTTTTAACCAATGCTTGATCTTTTTGCTTCATGGCCTGTGCATTTTTTTCCAATGCTAAATCTTTTTGTTTCATGGCCTGTGCGTTTTTCTCCAATGCTAAATCTTTTTGTTTCATGGCCTGTGCATTTTTTTCCAATTCCAAATCCTTTCGCTCAATCTGTTCCTGCATTTCGTCAATCATATACAGCACCGTATTCCGATCCAAGATTTCCAGTTCCTTTGAATACACATTCATCACCTTCTCCGTGTTCAGACATAGCTCATAAATTTCCTGGTACATGGCTTTAAATGGGGGATAGCTAGTGATCAGCTCCTCAATCCTTTCGGGGGAGGTAAAGCTTAGGAATGCCAGCCATGCTTCAAGAAATGTTCTTATAGGCTTATTCTCCATGCTTTTGCGGAAAATGTCAAGAGGGATGAACAAATATTCCTGGAGCAGTTCCAGGGCGAGGCCCGTATCCGACTGCTGATGAAACCTATGGAGCCAGTCTCGGGGGAAATCATGGAATACCCCGGGAGATGTTTCAAAAAACACGATGGTGTACACCCGTTTAATGTCCTGGTAGTTGAACTGCTTCCCGCTTTCTCCCCGTACCCGCTTATACTGCCTAAGGAGGTGATCGGCGGAGTAGCAGGCACAGCGCTGGCCGGGAAAGGCGTAGCCGATCTTCTGGATCTCAATGTTTGCCAGGCTCCTGTCTTCCAGTTCCACGATGATGTCCGTGTACAGCAAAGAAGATTCCGAGCCCAGGCGGACAGAATCGTTTGGTAGCACAGTTTTTACGGAGACCTCCCGCCCAAGGAGCAGGCTTAAAAGCTGGGAAAGCCGCTCTGGGGTGGCTTCCGGGTTGAAAAGCTCCTTGAAGATGCCGTCATATAAAACATTCATCCCCTTCTTCCCGGAGCATTGGTCAAGGAAATCCACCTGGTATTTCGGATCCCAGGTGGAAAACAGCTCGTATAGCGCCGGGTTTTGGTAAATGGATTGGTAGATTTCCTGCCTGGCGCGTATGAGCGGAAAATATTGAGATAGTGGGTAAGTGTTTGAAATCTCTGGCTTTATTGACGTGTCATGCTTTGCCTTTGCTTGAGCTGAAATTGTGTTAGAATCTGTCTTGGTTTGGATTGATGACATGGTTGATTTTATTCCTATCTGGGGTGTTGGCATATTGGATTTTTCATTAGTTTGGGTTGCTGTCATGATTGATTTTGTGCTGGCTTGATTTGCGGCAATAGTACTTTTGTTTTTCATTATGGCGATCTCCTTTAATTGGCAATTGATATTTTAGAAAGCAAACTACCCTTCCTATCATTGGATTTGCGGTGTAAAAAGCGTGCTTTTTATCAGGGCTTGCCCTGCAATTCCTGATAAGCGATATTAAAACGCTGGGAAAATAAATGGATACTGCAAGAATGCCAAGGTTATGCCTTGGATTGGGAAAGGTGTCGCTGCTTATTCAAAGCGCAGCCGATTTAAAGCATATCTCGAATAAGCTTTGCAGCAACAAAACCTTGTGACGGCAAGGCCAAGATGCCTTGTGGAAAGGCCGTATTCCTTTGAATACGTGTGATTCCCTGCGGCAGAATGCCACAATGTGATTAAGTTTAATATAGCATATTTGGGATAATATGTAAATTGGAATATTGATAATTCTTTGAAATAGTTTAGCCAGTGGGAACCGCCCATATATAAGCAAAAAAGCAGCGTTTTCAACAGAGGGCATCGTAGGGAAAACCATTCCATGGCTTTCCCCAGGACTGGCTCAATAGGTTTCGTCAGCAGTCAGATGCAGGCCTTGCAAGAAAAAAACAGGGATCGCATCGTCATTCAATAACTTTGCGGCATCCCTGTTTTTGTTCAATCAGCCTTCCTCCACGATCTCTTCTAAAACTCGGATTAAGTCATGGATTGTATTAATTTGCACATCCCGCGCTAATATCTGCTCTTTTAAGCTGGCAGATAGCTCATCAAATTTAGGCTGAATAGTTGGGGAAACATAGGACATAATCATCACCTCGCAGATAGGATACCCTGAAATGATGAAATCATGTAAGGCTTTTCTTATGGAGAGTATTTTGCATTCATCTTAGTTTTGGGCTATATTCGTATTAACGCCGTTTCCTTGGCTTTAGTGGCCTGCTTGGCACGAACAATTTCCACGGCCAGAAAAGACTTGATGAAGGAGGAGGCGGGCCAGGCCGGAAGCCGGGAGGCGGGGGAGGCGGGCCAGGCCGGAAGCCGGGAGGCGGAGGAGGCGGGCCAGGCCGGAAGCCGGGAGGCGGGGGAGGCGGGCCAGGCCGGAAGCCGGGAGGCGGGGGAGGCGGGCCAGGCCGGAAGCCGGGAGGCGGGGGAGGCGGGCCAGGCCGGAAGCCAGGGGACTGGCTGGACTGTGAGCCGGGCTGCCATTGCATCCATAAAACTTGCTTTGACATAGGAAGAATTCCTTTTTTGTTTTATGATATGCAAAAAATGATCGAGGGTTCTTTTTGGTTTTTTGGCAGCGGCATTTATGAATTTGTCAAATAATTAATAAATTCGTGATATAAAATCCTGCGAAATAAAATCCTCCTTAATAATTTACATCAAAATGGGTATGTTAATCTTAACGTGAAGCATAAAAACATATCAGGAAAGGGTGGAAAACGTATGCAGAAAGGAAAAGCGAGCATTGCCTTTGATCATCCGCCATATATTACGGCGGCTTCTTCTGTTGCGGGGAAAAAGGAAGGGGAAGGGCCTTTGGGGGCTTTGTTTGACCTGGTGGAACAGGAGGATATGCTGGGGGAGAAAAATTGGGAGGCGGCGGAAAGCCGCCTGCAGAAGGAGGCGGCGGAATTGGCTATACAGAAGGCGGGAAGGAAAGCGGGGGAGATCCGCTATCTTTTTGCCGGAGATCTGTTAGCCCAGCTGATTGCCACCTCTTTTGGGAGCATTAGCCTGGAAATTCCGTTGTTTGGCCTGTATGGAGCCTGCTCCACTATGGGGGAAGCCATGAGCCTGGCAGCCATGGCCGTGGATGCAGGATACGGGGATCGATGCCTTGCCATGGCATCCAGCCATTTCGCTACGGCAGAAAAGCAGTTCCGTTTTCCCTTAGGCTACGGGAATCAGCGCGCTTTGTCTGCCGCCTGGACGGCTACAGGGGCGGGAGCAGTGGTAATTGAAGGGAAAGACGGGATAAAGCGGGGGAAGGGGGAGGAATTAAAGCCCTTGGCAAGGATTTCCGGGATTACTACCGGGCGGGTGGTGGATTTCGGGGTTAAGGATTCTTCCAATATGGGGGCGGCCATGGCTCCAGCTGCTTTTCATACCATATGGCAGCATTTCCAGGATTTTGAGCGGGATGAGAAAGATTATGATAAGATTATTACCGGGGATTTGGGGATTGTGGGGCAGACGATTCTTTTAGATTTGCTGCATAAGGAAGGCTATGATTTGGCTGGCATCCATATGGATTGCGGGCTGGAGTTATTTGACCGGGAAAACCAGGATACCCATGCAGGGGGAAGCGGCTGTGGCTGCTCGGCCATTACCTTATGTGCGTATATTTTGCCGAAAATACAGGATGGAACCTGGAAGCGCGTGCTTTTTATCCCTACTGGATCCCTGCATTCAACAGTCAGCTACAATGAAGGGCAGAGCGTGCCGGGGATTGCCCATGGGGTAGTGCTTGAGCATATTGAGGAAGGCTGGTAAATGCCGCAAAGCCGCGTGTAATCTTGGATAAGCAGCAGTTTTAAGGAAGGAGAGAAAGAAAATGGATTATGTAAAAGCGTTTATTGTAGGCGGACTGATTTGCGCCGCTGCCCAGGTGCTCCTTGACCGGACGAAGATGATGCCGGGGCGGGTGATGGTATCTTTGGTGGTGGCTGGCTGTATTTTAGGGGCGCTGGGGATTTACCAGCCCTTTGCGGAATGGGCAGGAGCCGGGGCATCCGTACCTCTTTTGGGGTTTGGGAATACATTATGGAAGGGCGTTTCCGAAGGAATCGGAAAAGACGGCTTTTTAGGAATATTTAAAGGCGGATTGACGGCCAGCGCCGCCGGAATTGCCGCCGCCCTGGTGTTTGGATATCTGGGTTCCCTGGCGTTCAAGCCGAAAATGAAGGCGTAGTAAATATATTTTTGGGGTTAAAATCTACCATCCGTTCAGCCCGCGCCATTCGCACTGCGCAGCGTCCTTTTAGGGGAAATTTTCCTTCATGCGCTTTTCACTGGCTGAACTATTAAATAAAAAAACATCTTATTTCCGCGTGTGCAAAAAGGAGCGGAAATAAGATGTTTTTCATGTGATGAAAATGCGGAAATTGAGAATGCATCAAAAGCACTTTTATCATAAACCTTGGTGTAAGGCCTGGGTCAATATGGAATTTCTGTCATTTTTCTTAAAGGGGGAAGCAAAAGGGTTAAAGAAAATTACGTTGTTTTACAGTCTCCTTACTTCCCTTGACCTTGGACTAAGACTATGGTTTAGTGTAAGTAACAAGCCGGGAGGAAAATCCTGGCACATCCAAAAGCGTGTTTGCGGCTGGTGTTGTCCGCAGGACAGAGCGCTAGTATTGCCTTGCAGGCAGTATCAGGCAGATCGAATATTAGCCAGGGAGCGCGTCGGCACATCAGGCAGGGAAGAAATCCAAGCACGCTGAAAAACGGAAAAAAGGAGAAGATGAAATGACGAACAAAAACAAAAAAATGCCCCAGATTTTAACGGCGGCAGCAATTATGGCGGCGATGTCCGCAGTGCCGGCCTTAGCAGCCGGATGGAGCCAGGAAAACGGAGAATGGGTTTATTTAGACCGGAACGGCAGCCGGGTTACGGATGTGTGGAAGAAAAATGATGCGGGAACCCATTGGTTTTATTTGGACGAGGATGGCTATATGGCCACTAACCGGCTGGTGGAGGATGATGAGAATTACTATTACGTCAATGAGGACGGAGCCATGGTTAAAAATGAGTGGCGGAAGCTGGAGGATGACAGCGACAACGATGCCTACACGGACGGAACCTGCTGGTATTACCTGGGCAGCAACGGCAAAGCGGTGAAAAACACTTCCGACAAGGCAAAGCTAACCACCATAAATGGCAAACGGTACGTATTTGATGAAGAAGGAAGAATGCTGTATGGCTGGGTTAGCCAGGAAGGGACGATGGTAAATGAAGATGAAGAATGGTCCGGCGGCATTTTTTACTGTGGGGAAGAGGATGACGGTGCGGCGGCCATTAACCAATGGCGTCTCTTGGAGGTGGACGATCCGGAAGGGGATGATGACGCCGATGGGAGTTACTGGTTTTATTTTAGTTCCAACGGAAAGAAATTTGCAGATGTGACCAAGAAAATCAATGGAAAGAATTACCAGTTTGACGACCGCGGCGTTGCCCAGTTTAAATGGTATACCGCAAGCGCTTCTTCCATGGCTACACCAGGCTCCGCATCTTCCAGCGACTATAAGTTTTACAACAGCCCGGAGCAGTGCTGGAGGGCGGAAGGGTGGTTTTATACCGTTCCCACGGAAAGCATCGATCCGGAAGCCTATGAGAATGATGAACAGTACTGGTTCTATGCGGATAAGAAGGGGAACCTTGTTTCCAGCCAGCTGAAAACCATCGACCGTTACAAATATGGCTTTAATGAGAAGGGGGAAATGCTGGAGGGGCTGTATGCCTTAACCTTTGACGGCGGAAAGATCGATACTTACCGGAAGATTGAGAATATCAGCGAAATGCCGGAGGCGGGAGAGGAATGTAAGGTTTACTATTTTGGAAATACCCCGAAAGACGGCGTAATGGCAGCGAAAAAGGATGTAAAGGTAGAGCTGGATGATGATACGTATGATTTCGGTTTCCGTACAAACGGCGAGGGAATCCATGGGATTTCCGACAACCGGATCTATATCATGGGCCGGAAGCTGAAGGCGGATTCTGAGATGAAATACCAGGAAGTGGAATTTGAAGGGGAAACTTACCTGATAAATACCACGGGAACCATCCAGAAAAAGAAAACCAATATTAAAGATGGGGATGACACGTATTACTGCACCGATTCAAGGGGAGTAGTCACCTACAAAGGCAGCGAGAAAAAATAAACGAGGAAAGCGGCGGTTCAGGTGTCAAACCGCTGCATGGGGATATACATATGGCTTACGAATACACCATTGGGGAAGCGGCAAAGTTTTTAGGCATAAGCCGGGATGCGCTCCGGTTTTATGAGCGGAAAAATTTGGTGGCGCCGGAGAAAAAGGAAAACGGATACCGGTTTTATTCAAAAAACCAGATCAGCGTCCTGACGGACATTATTTTCTTAAGGAAGCTTCAGTGCAGCCTGCAGGATATCCAGGCAATGTATGAAGACGGCACGCCAGAGTACTGGGTTAAGTTCTTGGAGCTGCGGATTAAGGAGGAGCAGGAGCAAATTAAGATGCATCAGCAGCTTTTGCGCCAGCTGAAGGTCAGCAGGGAGAATGGGAAGAAGATGGCACAGCTAAACCAGTTTTCCCTTCAGAGTTCGCCGAAAAGCTATATTTTCTCGGAGATCATGGAGGATTTCGATCAGGCGCAGAATGAATGGCTGCGTGGATCAAGGGAAAAGCAGGGGCTGGAACATTGCTATATCCATGAGCAGCAGATGCCGGGGGCAGAGGGAGGAAGATATCAGTCCTACCTTTTGCTGGAGGAATTTGCGGTGAAAACCCTGGGGCTGGAGGAGCAGGCTAAAAGCCTCCCCTCATTTAGGCTGGAACAGTGCGTTTATACCGTGGCAAAATCTAAGTCCATGTCCCCGGAGCCGGAGACCATTAGCCAGATGTATGGCTGGGCAAAAAGCCAGGGACTTACGCTCACCGGGGAAATTCATTCCCATTACCTTTGGAGCTACCAGGAATCCGGCAAGTGGAAGGAATCTTATGTGGAAATTTATATGCCGGTGGCAAAATAGTGAAAATAAGCCTTGACAAATCAAGTGATTTCGTATATCCTATCACCAAGCTAGCAAAGCAAACTGGCGATCAGGACGAGTACTTGCCTGGAGGATGTACAGAGAGCTGCATTTGGTGGGATTGCGGCCGTAGGAAGGGCAGGGAATGGACCTGGGAGGGCGAGCTGAAACGGATGGAGTAGGCGAGACGTGTCTGCACGTTACAGCAGGAAGTGTATGTTTGTACACGAAAAGAGCGCACTTGGAAAAGTGAATTTAGGTGGCACCGCAGAAGCATTGGCTCCTGTCCTGAGAATAAGATCGGGACAGGAGTTTTTTGTTTCATAGGAAATTGCGTCCTATGAAACAAAAACGCTCCGCTTTGGAACGCACTGCGGCGGAAAGGAATTATGTCGCTGAAGCGACGCGCCGCAGGCGGAGAATCCTGTGGGGCAGGATTCTTTTTTATTTCATAGGAAATTGCGTCCTATGAAACAAAAACGCTCCGCTTTGGAACGCACTGCGGCGGAAAGGAAACTTCAAGCGCGCCCTGGCGAACAACGAACCAGAATGGACAGAAAGGAAAAAATGATGGAAAAAACTATCCCTTACAAAATCTACTTGGAAGAGCAGGAGATGCCGAAGCAGTGGTACAATGTGCGGGCGGATATGAAGAAAAAGCCCGCGCCCATCTTAAACCCGGGCACATTAGAGCCTGTTACCCTGGAAGAATTATCGAAGATTTTCTGCACGGAGCTTGCCAGGCAGGAATTAGATGATGTGACGCCCTTTTTTGATATCCCGGAGGAAATCCGCAGCTTTTATAAGATGTACCGCCCGTCTCCCTTAGTAAGGGCATACTGCCTGGAGAAAAAGCTGGATACCCCTGCCCATATCTATTATAAATTCGAGGGCAATAACACTTCCGGCAGCCACAAGTTAAATTCAGCCATTGCCCAGGCTTACTATGCTAAGAAGCAGGGGCTAAAGGGCGTTACCACCGAGACAGGGGCAGGGCAGTGGGGCACGGCTCTTTCCATGGCCTGCGCTTATCTGGATCTGGACTGCCAGGTTTATATGGTGAAGTGCTCCTATGAGCAGAAGCCTTTCCGCCGGGAGGTGATGCGCACCTACGGGGCGAAGGTGACGCCTTCTCCTTCCATGGATACGGCGATAGGGCGGAAAATCAACGCGCAGTTCCCGGGAACCACGGGAAGCCTTGGCTGTGCCATCTCCGAGGCGGTGGAGGCTGCCGTAAGCCAGGAAGGCTACCGCTATGTGCTGGGCTCCGTGCTGACCCAGGTGCTGCTCCATCAGTCGGTGATCGGCTTGGAGACGAAGGCAGCCTTAGATAAGTATGGGATTAAGGCAGATACCATTATTGGGTGCGCAGGCGGCGGCTCCAATTTAGGCGGCCTGATTTCGCCCTTCGCAGGGGAAATGCTGAGAGGTGAGGCGGATTACGAGATAATCGCCGTAGAACCGGCATCCTGCCCCAGCCTGACCAGGGGCGTGTATGCCTATGATTTCTGCGACACCGGGAAGGTCTGCCCCCTGGCGAAAATGTATACCTTAGGGAGCGGCTTTATCCCGTCGGCCAGCCATGCGGGGGGTCTGCGCTACCACGGCATGAGCTCCGCCGTTTCTGAATTGTATGACCAGGGGCTTCTTACGGCAAGGAGCGTGGAGCAGACCTCCGTATTTAAGGCGGCTCAGACCTTTGCCAAGGTAGAGGGAATCCTTCCGGCGCCGGAAAGCAGCCATGCCATCAAGGTAGCCATTGATGAGGCCCTTAAGTGCAAGGAAACCGGGGAGGCGAAGAATATTGTATTTGGCTTAACCGGGACGGGGTACTTTGACATGGTGGCTTACCAAAGGTTTAATGACGGCCAGATGAGCGATTATGTTCCCACAGATGAAGAGCTGGCAAAAGCCATTGAAAGCCTGCCTAAAGTGGAAAAATAATCGGGAAGCTGAAAGGGAAGTTGAAAGGAAAACGTCCCGCCCTTTTCATCATATGCACATTCGGAAAGTATCCGGGAGCGCTGCCTTTAAGATGAAAAGGACGGGGCATCATATTATTTTCTGAACAATGCTAATCAATTTCTTCCACAACGGTGGTCAGCTCTCCGTCAGGTGCGGCCTTTTGGGTCTTTTCCGGCTTGATGGCTTCCAAGGTGGAATCTGGGTTTTTTGCATCCAGCATGGCGGTTCCGGCAATGGGGGCAGGCTCCTCGTTTGCTGCCATAGATTTTGCCAGGAGGATTTCGTCGCTGTCCTCGGATTCTATGGTGATCCCGGCGCTTTCTGCCGCTGCGTAAGGCTCCTTGGATGTTGCCCCGGCATCCTCCTCAGAATTTTGGGCGGCAGGCTTTTGGGGGACGCCATCTTGGGAAAGCTCCTCCTCCTTTTGGGGGCTAGGATTAGCATCCTTACTGCCTTCCTGGCTTTCCTTTTCCTTGGCAGCCTGGCGTTCCCGGTAGCTGTCTGCTTTTTCTCCCAGCTTTGCCCTGGCGATCTGGGCAGCATCCTTAGCGGCCTGGGCAGCCTCAAAAGCAGTGTCTGTCAGGATAACGGCAGTGTCCTTTAATACGTTCTTTGCGGCGCCGGCCATTTCACCGGCAGCGGCGAAGATATCCTTGGCAGCCAGCTTCACGTCGTATGCGTCGGCGTGGAGGGAGATGTATTTCCGGGAAGGCTGCCCTTCCTCCTCTGTGGGATCTGCTGAGGAAAAGGAAATCCCTTCATCTTCCTCGAAAGGGTCATCGTCTTCAAAATCGCTGTCATCAGCGGTAAAGGGGCCGTCTTCCTCCTGGTTCTCGTCCTCATCATCAAAGAAATCCTGCTCATCGCCTTCAAAGTCGTGGAATTCCTTTTCCAGTTCCTTATTGAAGGATTTGTATTTCTTTAAATAAGAAATGCCTACTGCTGCAGCCCCTGCTATCGTGGCCAGTGCCATGATTTTCCCAAAACCTTTTTTTGCCATATTAATGCTCCTCTCCGGATTTTCTGATATCACTTTCTATTCTAATACGAAAGAGGGAAAAAAGGAAGGCATCAAATAAAGTTTTACAAAAATAGTTCAGCCATCGATTTTGACTGGCTGAACGATTAAAGTAAAATCTACCGTCCGTTCAGCCCGCGCCATTCGCAAAATCGCGCCTTACGGCGCTTTCCGCTGCTTACGCAGCTCCTTTTGCTCATAAACGGGCGCTCCCTCAGTAGAAACCGATAAAGGAAAATTCATGCGAGCATGATTTTCCTTTATGCGGTTCCCACTGGCTGAACTATTTCAATAATATTTATAAATTTTTTAGCACTCGCCCCTTGACAGTGCTAACAAACAGTGATATAACATATCTTGTAGCAAAAAGCAATATGAAGTGAATGACAAAAAGACCATATACAGGAGGAATCAATGATGAAGTTAGTACCTTTATTTGACAAAGTTGTGTTAAAACAGTTAGTTGCGGAAGAGACAACCAAGTCGGGCATTGTGCTTCCGGGGCAGGCGAAGGAGAAGCCCCAGCAGGCGGAGGTTATTGCCGTAGGCCCTGGCGGAGTGGTTGACGGGAAGGAGATCACCATGCAGGTTAAGGCGGGCGATAAGGTAATCTACTCCAAGTATTCCGGAACGGACGTTGAGGTAGAGGAAGAGAAGTATGTGATTGTAAAGCAGAGCGATATTCTGGCAGTAATTGAATAAGGCAGGATGCAATTTGGACATAAAGAATGTTGATGATCAGGATGAAAGACATCCTAAAATAGTTGGAGGTAAACAGACATGGCAAAGGAAATTAAATACGGCGTAGACGCCAGGAAAGCATTGGAATCTGGGGTAAACCAGTTAGCAGATACGGTAAGGGTAACTTTAGGCCCCAAGGGGCGCAACGTTGTGCTGGATAAGTCTTTCGGCGCACCCTTAATCACCAATGACGGCGTTACCATCGCGAAGGAAATCGAGCTGGAGGACGCTTTTGAAAATATGGGCGCCCAGCTGGTAAAGGAAGTGGCTACAAAGACTAATGACGTAGCCGGTGACGGAACCACCACCGCGACGGTTTTAGCCCAGGCGATGATTAATGAGGGCATGAAGAACTTAGCGGCAGGGGCTAATCCTATCGTGTTAAGGAAGGGCATGAAGAAGGCCACGGAAGCTGCTGTAAAGTGCATCCAGGAAATGTCTAAGCCCATCGAAGGCAAGGATCAGATTGCCAGGGTAGCGGCCATTTCCGCTTCTGATGACGAAGTGGGCCAGCTGGTGGCAGACGCCATGGAGAAGGTTTCCAAGGACGGCGTTATCACCATCGAGGAATCTAAGACCATGAAGACGGAGCTGGATTTAGTGGAAGGTATGCAGTTTGACCGGGGCTATGTATCCGCTTACATGGCGACGGACATGGATAAGATGGAAGCCGTTCTGGACGATCCCTATATCCTGATTACCGATAAGAAGATTTCCAATATCCAGGATATCCTTCCTCTGTTAGAGCAGGTTGTTAAGACCGGTGCGAAGCTGCTGATTATCGCTGAGGATGTGGAAGGCGAAGCCTTAACCACCCTGATTGTAAATAAATTAAGGGGAACCTTTAACGTGGTTGCAGTTAAGGCTCCGGGGTACGGCGACAGGAGGAAAGAGATGTTAAAGGACATCGCTATCCTTACCGGCGGCCAGGTGATTTCCGAGGAGCTGGGATTAGACTTAAAGGAAACTGACATGAGCCAGTTAGGCCGTGCAAAATCCGTTAAGATCCAGAAAGAAAACACCATTATCGTAGACGGTTTAGGGGAGAAGGAAGAGATTTCTGCCCGGGTAGCCCAGATCCGCGCCCAGATCGAGGAGACGACCTCTGATTTTGACAAGGAAAAGCTTCAGGAAAGGCTGGCTAAGCTGGCAGGCGGCGTAGCCGTAATCCGTGTAGGCGCCGCCACCGAAACCGAGATGAAGGAAGCCAAGCTGCGCATGGAGGATGCACTGGCAGCCACCAAGGCAGCCGTGGAAGAGGGCATTATCGCAGGCGGCGGCTCTGCATACGTTCATTCCGGCGAGAAGATTAAGGGGATTGTAGATGAGCTGGAAGGCGATGAGAAGACTGGCGCAAGAATCATTTTAAAGGCTCTGGAAGCTCCCCTGTACCATATCGTTGCTAACGCAGGGCTGGAAGGATCCGTAATTATCAACAAGGTAAAGGAGTCTGAGGTAGGCGTGGGCTTCGACGCATACAAAGAGGAATATGTGGATATGATTAAGGCAGGCATCTTGGATCCGGCGAAAGTGACCAGAAGCGCACTGCAGAATGCAACCAGCGTTGCATCAACTTTATTGACAACTGAGTCTGTTGTTGCTAATATTAAAGAAGAAACTCCGGCTATGCCCGCAGGCGGCGGAATGGGCGGAATGATGTAAGCGAGAGCAGAGTCAGATACGTACAGGACAGACGTACAGGAAAAAGCCTGGCCATGCTTGCATGAGCCGGGCTTTTTCCGTTTCAGGCACGTCCTGCCCAGAGGAAGGCGGCCTGCGAATTTTCAAAAGAAAGGAATATGCGATTGATGAATCAGGATATGTATGTGGAATGGCTGGTGAAACGAAAGGAACCTGCTTATGCTTGGCCAGCCAGGATAGGCCTTGCGATTTTATGCTTAATCTCCCTGTTTTTTGCCCTTATGGTGGTGTGGGGCATCCTGCTTTTGGCTGCCGTAGGCGCGGGCACGTTTTTCCTGTGGCAGATGCTGAGCGTGGAGTATGAGTACTTGTACGTGGACGGTTCGTTCTCCATTGATAAGATCCTGGGGAAATCCAGGCGGAAAAAGGTGATGGAATGTTCCAAGGACGAGCTGATTATGGTGGCTCCCGCGGATTCCTTTGTGCTGAAGGATTATGAGACGAAAGACATGAAGGTTTGTGATTGTTCCTCCGGCAGGAAGGAAGTAAAGCCCCATGCGCTTATTTATCAGCAGGGCGGCCGGCATATCAAGGTGCTGATTGAGCCTAATGATAAGCTTTTGCAGGCAATTCGCCATACTTCGCCCAGGAAAATTGTACGTTAATCGTCCAGGCAGCCCCAGCCCCGCGCCCCGCTTTCTGCGGCGGAGCGCAGGGCCGGGGCTGTCTGCCGTTTTGCCTGGAGGTTAATAAGGCAAAGGCCGGGGATTCATAAGTAAATTGAATGAATGCCATCTGGCAAATGTTTGACAATCGATTGAAACTTTGTTAGAATTAGCTACTAACAACTCGCTGGAAAGTCAAAAATGAAGAGAGAGAGGGAAAACGAATGGGTTCTATTATTGGAGAAGGCATTACTTTTGATGATGTGCTTTTGGTTCCGGCTTATTCCGAGGTGATTCCTAACCAGGTTGAGCTGTCTACCTGCTTGACGAAGACGATCAAGCTGAATATCCCATTGATGAGCGCCGGGATGGACACGGTGACGGAGCACCGGATGGCCATCGCCATGGCCAGGCAGGGCGGCATTGGCATTATCCATAAGAATATGTCCATTGAGCAGCAGGCGGAAGAAGTAGACAAGGTAAAGCGCTCGGAAAACGGTGTCATTACCGATCCCTTTTCCTTGTCTCCGGAGCATACCTTAAAGGATGCGGATGAGCTGATGGGGAAATTCCGCATTTCCGGCGTGCCGATTACGGAAGGGAAAAAACTGGTGGGGATTATTACCAACCGGGATTTGAAGTTTGAGGAGGATTTTTCCCGTAAGATCAAGGAGTGCATGACCAGTGAGCATTTGGTGACGGCCCGGGAGGGCATTACCATGCAGGAGGCGAAACAGATCCTGGCTAAGGCCAGGGTGGAGAAGCTGCCCATCGTGGATGGGGAATTTAACTTAAAGGGCCTGATTACCATCAAGGACATTGAGAAGCAGATTAAGTACCCCTTGTCGGCAAAGGACAAGCAGGGACGGCTTTTGTGCGGCGCAGGGGTAGGGATTACCGCCAATGTGCTGGATCGGGTGAAGGCTTTGGTGGATGTTAAGGTGGATGTGCTTGTCCTGGATTCCGCCCACGGCCATTCAGCCAATGTGATCCGCTGCGTGAAAATGATCAAGGAGGCTTTCCCGGATCTGCAGGTGGTGGCGGGCAATGTGGCCACCAGGGAGGCTACCAAGGCGCTGATTGACGCCGGGGTGGATGCGGTTAAGGTAGGCATCGGCCCAGGCTCTATCTGCACCACCAGGGTAGTGGCGGGCATTGGCGTGCCCCAGATTACGGCAGTTATGGACTGCTACAGCGTAGCGAAGGAGTACGGTGTGCCGATTATCGCCGACGGCGGCATCAAGTATTCCGGCGACGTGACCAAGGCTATCGCGGCAGGGGGAAGCGTGTGCATGATGGGAAGCCTGTTTGCGGGCTGTGATGAAAGCCCGGGAACTTTTGAGCTGTATCAGGGAAGGAAATACAAGGTGTACCGGGGAATGGGTTCCATAGCGGCCATGGAAAATGGCAGCAAGGATCGTTATTTCCAGAGCGATGCGAAAAAGCTGGTTCCGGAAGGCGTGGAAGGCCGGGTGGCTTATAAGGGCCTGGTGGAGGATACGGTGTTCCAGCTTTTAGGCGGGCTCCGCGCCGGTATGGGGTACTGTGGTGCAAAGGATATCCCTACCTTGCAGGAGACGGGAAGGTTTATTAAGATTTCAGCGGCTTCCTTGAAAGAAAGCCATCCTCATGATATTCATATTACGAAGGAGGCGCCTAATTATAGTATTGAGGCGTAGAGGGTTTGGTTTAAGCTGGTTGGATGGTTTGGCTGAACGATTATTATAAAATTTTAACTTTTTTCCATCTGGTTTTTCTTGATTTATGGGGAGACTGACACTATAATGGTATAGAATAGCGCAAAAATTCCATTGGATTGCGTTGGCGATGGAGATGGGATAGAGTGCGTTCAGATGGAGGAGCGAAATATTTATGGAAAACAACAATACGCCAGACAATAATAATAACAATGCCAAACTGCCTAAAGGCGGCCAGACGGTGCTGATCTGGGTGGTCGCTGCGCTGATTACGTTTTTCGTGATTAGCCTGATGCGGGATGCGGTGGCGAAAAATTCTAACCATGAATTTACCTATGATGAGTTTGTGCAGATGATTGAAGCCGGGCAGATCGAGGAAGTTACCTTTCAGGGAAATACCATCGAGATTGAGCCTGTGGCGGAGATTAAGGCGGCTCATCCGCTGGTAAAATATTTCTATACCGTTAGGGTGTCCGGCGACATAGAGCTGATTCCCCAGCTGCGTTCCGCAGGGATTAAGTTCCATGAAGTGCGGCAGGATACCAGCATGATCCTGGAGTCAATCATCAGCTTTGTGATTCCCTTCCTGTGCATCGTCATCTTTATGAATTTTATGATGAAGCGGATGGGCGGCGGCGGCCTGATGGGCGTAGGCAAAAGCAATGCGAAGATGTACGTCCAGAAAGAAACGGGGATTACCTTCCAGGATGTGGCAGGGGAGGATGAGGCTAAGGAGTCTTTGACGGAGATTGTGGATTTTCTCCACAATCCGGCCAAGTATACCCAGATTGGAGCCAAGCTTCCCAAGGGAGCCCTTTTGGTAGGCCCTCCCGGCACAGGCAAGACTCTTTTGGCAAAGGCGGTGGCGGGGGAAGCCCATGTGCCCTTTTATTCCCTGTCTGGCTCGGATTTTGTGGAAATGTTTGTGGGTGTTGGCGCTTCACGCGTCCGGGATCTGTTTAAGCAGGCCCAGGAGTCGGCGCCCTGCATTGTGTTTATTGACGAGATTGATGCCATCGGGAAAAGCCGTGATTCCCGTTACGGCGGGGGAAATGACGAAAGGGAGCAGACGTTAAACCAGCTTCTCTCCGAGATGGATGGTTTTGATTCTTCCAAAGGCCTTTTGATCCTGGGAGCGACTAACCGTCCGGAAATCCTGGATCCCGCCCTTTTGCGGCCAGGCCGCTTTGACCGCCGGGTAGTGGTGGATAAGCCGGATATTAAGGGCCGGGTGAATATCTTAAAGGTCCATTCCAAGGATGTGCTTTTGGATGACAGCGTGGATTTTGAGGAGATAGGTTTGGCTACCTCCGGCGCGGTAGGCGCGGATCTGGCGAATATGATGAACGAGGCGGCCATTAACGCGGTTAAGCACGGACGGAAGGCCGTGTCCCAGAAGGATTTGTTTGAGGCTGTGGAAGTCGTCCTGGTGGGGAAGGAGAAAAAGGATCGGATCTTAAGCAAGGAGGAGAGGCGGATCGTATCTTACCATGAGGTAGGCCATGCATTAGTCAGCGCCCTCCAAAAGGATGCGGAGCCGGTGCAGAAGATCACTATCGTGCCCCGCACCATGGGAGCCTTAGGCTATGTGATGCACGTTCCGGAGGAAGAAAAGTACTTAAATACGAAAAAAGAGCTTCAGGCGATGCTGGTAGGCTACTTAGGGGGCCGGGCGGCGGAGGAGCTGGTGTTTGACACCATTACCACCGGTGCGGCCAATGATATCGAGCAGGCTACCCGCCTGGCAAGGGCTATGGTCACGCAGTATGGTATGTCGGAGCGGTTCGGCCTGATGGGGCTGGAATCCAAGGAAAACCAGTATCTGACCGGACGTACCGTGATGAACTGCAGCGATGCCACGGAAGCCGACGTGGACAAGGAAGTGATGGGGATCTTAAAGGCGGCTTACGAGGAGGCTAAAAAGCTGCTGGGGGAAAACCGGGCGGCTATGGATAAGATTGCAGAGTTTTTAATTGAAAAGGAAACCATTACCGGCAAGGAGTTTATGCGGATTTTCCGCGAGGTGACAGGAAGGCCGGAGGCAGAAGAAGAGCCTTCGCTTGTGTAACTTTAAAGGGAAAGGCGTGGCCTTTACGGGATGTGCAGGGAATGCCATTCTGCAAATTTAGGCGTGAATTTTAGGGACAAAGAGATTTTGAAAGCCTGTAAAAATGAGAGGACAGACAGAGATGTTAAACGATCTGGTAAGCAGATGCCGTTCTTACCGCAGATTTTATGAGGAGGAGCGGATCGGTGAGGATGCCTTGAAGGAGCTGGTGGAATTGGCTCGCCTGACGCCTTCCACCGCCAATTCCCAGGCGCTTAAGTTCCGCCTGGTAAGCAGCGAGGAAGAGTGCGGAAAAATTTTCCCTTATCTTGCCTGGGCGGGGGCGCTGCCAGACTGGCCAGGCCCCGTGGAGGGGGAGCGGCCCAGCGGGTATATCGTGGTCTGCTGTGATTTGGCCCTGGGGAAAAATAAGCTGTGGGATGACGGGATAGCCGCCCAGACCATCATGCTTGGGGCTGTGGAGAAGGGCTACGGAGGCTGCATGATTGCAAGCTTTAAGCGGGAAGAAACCGCCAAGGCCCTGGGGATTGATCCCTCCCTATACAGCTTGGACTTGGTTTTGGCTTTAGGAAAGCCTAAGGAGACGGTAAAGGTGGTTCCCCTTAAAGCGGATGGGGATGTGCGGTATTACCGGGATGAGAACCAGGTGCATTATGTGCCGAAGCGGGCGCTGGAGGAGATTATCCTGTAAGCTTTTTATGGCTGCAGGTTAAAGGCAAATCGAAACGGTTAAAAAGGGAAAGCCCTGCCATATACAGAGACACTCTGTGGTGGCAGGGCTTTTTTGAACTTCTTTTTTGCTGATTATTTGTTTATCGGCTGCTTGTCATTTAAACTGTTTTGTTATTTACCGGTAAATCTTTTTATGTTCATATACCGGCTCGGAGGTAAGCTGGATGCCAAGCTTCTTAAATGTGCCGATATCTACCGGGGACAGCATTACGGAAGTGTGCACCTGGCAGCCTTCCAGCTTAGGGAGCTGGGCAAGGGCTTTTTCGGCCATGGGATCGGTGGCGGCGCTGACGGAAAGGGCGATCAGCACCTCGTCCGTGTGGAGCCTGGGGTTATGGCTGCCCAAGTAGTTGGTTTTCAGCCTTTGGATAGGCTCGATGGCGGAGGGGGCGATTACATGGATATTGTGAGGGATATCCCCGTAAGCCTTCACCGCATTGAGCAAAAGGGCGGCGGATGCGCCCAGCAGGGCGCTGGTTTTCCCGGTGACGATCTGCCCGTCCCGAAGCTCCATGGCGGCTGCAGGGGCGCGTTCCGCAGCTGCCAGGGTATTGCAGACCCCGATCACCTGACGCATGGAAGGGGCAATATTGTCCTTTTTCATTAAAAGCTCAATCTTATACACCTCGTCCTTGGAGCCTTCTTCCGTTACCAGCCGGTTTAAGGCCTGGTAGTACCGGCGGATGATCTCCTGATTGGAGGCTTCCCGGCAGGCGTTATCATCAACGATGCAGAAGCCGGCCATGTTTACCCCCATGTCAGTGGGGGATTTGTATGGGCTTTCCCCGTAGATCCCGTCAAAAATAGCGTTTAGCACCGGGAAGATTTCCACGTCCCGGTTATAGTTGACGGTAGTTTCCCCATAAGCTTCCAAGTGGAAGGGATCGATCATATTCACATCATTTAAGTCGGCGGTGGCCGCCTCGTAAGCCATATTGACCGGGTGCTTTAAGGGCAGGTTCCAGATAGGGAAGGTTTCAAATTTGGCGTAGCCCGCCTTGATTCCCCGCTTATTTTCATGGTAGAGCTGGGATAGGCAGGTGGCCATTTTGCCGCTGCCAGGGCCGGGGGCGGTGATAATCACCAGGGGCCTGGAAGTTTCGATGTAATCATTCTTCCCGTATCCCTCATCGCTGACGATCCGGGATACATTCCCGGGATAGCCCTCGATGGTGTAGTGGCGGTAAACCTTAATCCCCATGTGCTCCAGCTTATTGCGGAACTGCTTGGCGCTGGCCTGGCCGGAATACTGGGTGATGACTACGCTTCCCACAAACAGGCCTGCATCCCGGAATTCCTGGATTAAGCGGAGCACGTCTACGTCGTATGTAATGCCAAGATCGTGGCGGACTTTGTTCTTTTCAATGTCAGCGGCGTTGATGGCAATGACGATTTCCGCCTGGTCGGCAAGCTGCAAAAGCATCCTTAGCTTGCTGTCCGGGGCAAACCCAGGCAGGACGCGGGAAGCGTGATAATCGTCAAAAAGCTTTCCGCCGAATTCCAGATACAGCTTGTCTCCAAATTTGCTGATCCGTTCCCTGATTTTTTCTGACTGAAGGGAAAGGTATTTATTATTATCAAATCCGATTTTCATAAACCGCACCAAGCCGCAAGGGAAAATTCCTGCATTTTCCTTTGGGGCGCAAACGTAAAGGCGAAAGATGGCGTCTGCATTTTTTCCTTTCTTTCTTTTTTCCTTCACCTTTTTCCAATTAATCGTATCATGGATATTGTCTACGATTTCGTCCGAAATGTCAAGGCGGTTTTTTGCTTTTGCTCCTATTTGGATTGCAAAAATCGTTTCTTTATTACGATGCTTAAAATCTCTTCATTTCTAAGTAAAAAGTCAAATAATGCGATTATATAAGTGTTATACTCGCATATTATCAAAGAAAATTGTATGATAGGAGTGCAAATAAGGTTGTATTTTAACTTAAAGGAGGAAAAAAGATGGGGCATCGGATTTATGGTTATGCAAGGGTTTCTTCAAAGGATCAGAACGCAACCCGCCAAATTGAAGCGTTAAAGCAGTATCCGGTAGAGGAGGGGAACATCTACCTGGAAAAAAAGAGCGGAAAGGATTTTAACCGCCCGGAATACCAGCGGCTTTTTGACCTTCTGCAAAACGGAGACATCCTGGTGATTAAAAGCATAGACCGCCTGGGCCGGAACTATGATGAAACGCTGGAGCAGTGGAGGGTGATTACGAAGGAAAAAAACGTAAACGTGGTGGTGCTGGATATGCCGATCTTAAACACGTACCAGGACTGCGATTTGACCAGGAAGCTGATCTCCGATATTGTGCTGCAGCTGTTAAGCTATGTGGCGCAGCAGGAGCGGGAATTTATCCGCCAAAGGCAGACGGAGGGGATTGCCCTGGCAAAGGCCAAGGGAATCCATTTTGGGCCGCCAAAAAAGCAGAGGGGAGAAAGCTATCTGCTGTGCCTGAAGCTGTGGAAAAGGGGGGAGATTTCCGCCCGGTGCGCAGCGGATCAGCTGGGAGTCTGCCATAAAACCTTCCTGCGGTGGGCTAGGGAAGATTCCCATAGGTAAAACGCAGGGAAGATTCAATGTACAATAATCAGATGCAAAATGAGCGTGAATATGGTATTATGATAAAAACAAAAATAAGGAAACGAAACAGAGGTGAAACAATGGAGGAAAAGAAAAAAAGCCCGGCCTTACTGGCAGTGCTGGCCTTATTTGCCCTATTGGCTCTGGGGATCAGCTTGGCGGTTTACCTGGCTGGGGGAAGAAAAGAGATCGCAGAAACGCCTGAAGAAACAAAAGCCCAGACGGAGGAAATCCGGATTTCCCAGACGGAGGAGGAGAGCACCAAGGCTCCTGCAAAGACGGAGAAGGAGACGGAATATGTGTCTCCCATTGATTTTCAGGCTCTTTGGGCGGTGAACCCGGATGTGGTGGGATGGATCACCATACCAGATACCCGGATTGACTATCCGATCCTTCAGGGAAAGGATAATGACCAGTACCTTCATACGGACATGGAGGGAAATGAGACGGTGGCAGGGGAGATTTTCCTGGATTTTGAGGACGAGGGAGATTTTTCCAGTCTTCACAATGTAATTTATGGCCATCATATGAAAAATGGAACCATGTTTAAGGATGTGGTGTATTTCAAGGAACAGGAATTTTTTGATGCCCATGGCCAGATTGTGATTTACACACCGCAGCGGGAGATCCATTTGGAACCCTTGGCTGCCCTTTATACTTCCCCTGACGGCATCCGCAGGAAAACGTATTTCCGGTCGGAGGAAAGCTTTTGCGGGTATGTGGAGGCGATGACGGAGGGGGCGCTGGCGAAAAAGGAGCCGAGGCAGAAAGTGGAAAGGCTGTATTCCTTCGTTACCTGCAGCTATGAATTTCCCAATGCCAGGACGATTTTATATGCCTATGAGGTGGATAAAACCGGGTCAAAAAAGCGGGATTTTCATGCCGCGCCGAAGGAACAGGATAGAACGGACGGGCAGGAGGAAGGGGAAATGGGAATAACCGCTGGGAGCCGGGAATAAACTGAAATGACGGAAACAAGGCGGTGTTTATCATGGTCTTAAGGAAACGGATGTGGGCAATGCTTATGGGAATTTTTGCATTTTCCATTATATGGGCAGCTGCTTCTTTTGCTGAGGAAGGCGGCAGGCAGGAGGAGCTTGGCCTTTATTCTCAGTCGGCGGTTTTGATGGATGGAAAAAGCGGGCGCGTGCTTTGGGAGAAAAATGGGGACGTAATCAGGCCGATGGCCAGCACGACAAAGATAATGACCTGCATCCTGGCGCTGGAGTCAGGCCTTTACCAGGATAAGGTCATGGAGGTTTCCCCTGCCGCCGCCGCCCAGCCCCAGGTCCATTTAGGGATGCGTGTTGGGCAGCGTTTTTTCACAAAGGATCTTCTGTATTCGCTGATGCTGGAATCCCATAATGATTCCGCCGTGGCCATAGCGGAAGCGGCGGCGGGAAGCGTCCCGGAATTTGCCAGGCGGATGAATGAAAAGGCTAGGGAGCTTGGCTGCGAGGATACCTGGTTTATTACGCCCAACGGCCTGGATAAAAACGAATTGGATGAGCAGGGAAAGGAGCATGCCCATTCCACTACGGCCAGGGATCTGGCGAAAATCCTCAGCTACTGTATTTTAGATTCGCCTAAATCCGAAGAGTTCCTTAAAATTACCAGGACATCGGATTACCGTTTTCAGGATGCGGATGGGAAGGGAGATTACCAGTGCCGCAACCATAACGCGCTGCTGACGATGATGGAGGGGGCGGTGTCGGGGAAAACCGGCTTTACCGGGGGAGCCGGGTACTGCTACGTTGGGGCGGTGGAGGATGGAGACAGGGTATTTGTCATTGCCCTTTTAGGATGCGGCTGGCCGCCCCATAAAACCTACAAATGGTCCGATGCCAAGGCGCTTTTTCGTTATGGGGAGGAGAATTACCAGTACCGGGATATTTACCGCAGGGCAAAGCTTTTCCCTATAGGGGTTTTCGACGGGGTGGCGGAAGACGGCTGGGTTTCGGAACAATGCCAGATTGGCCTTTTTGTGCCTCAGGAGGAATTTAAGGTGCTTTTAGGGGAGGAGGATCAGGTTAAGATTGTAAAAAAGCTTCCTAAAGCCTTGAAGGCGCCTGTAGAAAAAAATGCCAAGGTAGGGGAAGTGGAATACTACTTAAATGGCGTAAAAATCGGCGCTTACCCTATCCTGGCCAAAGAGGGCGTAAAACGGTTTTCCTTTTCCTGGTGCGTGGAAAAAGTGGAAAAAGCTTTTTTCATGCAAAGGGCGCGCTAAAGGAGGTTAATCCTTTCGGTTTATGCCATGACGGCTCCCTGGCGGTCAGCCATGGGCTGATGCTGTTTTGGGGGCATTAATATATTGTGAATTTCCTGTCGAAATGACTTGATATTTTTGGCATAAGAGTATAAAATTATAATGCAGATTTTTTTGATTTACTGGGAGTTCGTTTGATGCGCTGCGTCAAATGGGTTCCTGTCAAAATATTTAAAAATGGAGGACTGCGAAATGAGTAATTCAGCACAAACTTCAGCAAGTAAAAGAATTGAAGCTTTACTTGATGAAAACAGTTTTGTAGAAGTCGGCGGATTGATCAATGCCAGGTCAACAGACTTCAACATGACTGAACAGGAAACACCTGCTGACGGTGTAGTGACCGGCTACGGCACTATCGACGGCAACCTTGTGTATGTGTACAGCCAGGATGCTGCGGTATTAGGCGGCTCTGTAGGCGAGATGCACGCAAAGAAAATCTCTGGCATCTATGCCATGGCGATGAAGATGGGGGCTCCCGTGATCGGTTTAGTGGATTGTGCGGGCCTGCGTCTCCAGGAAGCTACGGATGCCCTTGACGGCTTCGGCCAGATGTATTTAAGCCAGACGATGGCCTCAGGTGTGATTCCTCAGATTACGGCAGTTTTCGGCGTCTGCGGCGGCGGCATGGCGGTGTCTGCGGCTATCACGGATTTCACCTTTATGGAAGAGAAGAAGGGGAAGCTGTTTGTGAATTCCCCTAATGCGCTGGATCATAACTATACGGCAAAGTGTGATACCGCTTCCGCCAAGTTCCAGAGCGAGGACGCGGGCATGGTGGACTATGTTGGGGATGAGGCTTCGATCATGAGCGAGATCCGCACCCTGGTTTCCATCCTTCCGGCGAATAACGAAGACGATATGTCCTATGAGGAATGCACAGACGATTTAAACCGTGTATGCGAAGGCTTGGAAGGCTGTGTGGGAGATACCGCCCTTGCCTTAAAGCTGGTATCGGACGATAATTTCTTTATGGAGCTTAAGAAGATGTACGCGCCGGAGATGGTGACGGGCTTTATCCGCTTAAACGGCACGACGGTGGGCTGTGTCGCCAACCGCACGGAGGAGTATGCCGACGGGGAAAAGACCGCTTCCTATGATGCCGTGCTTACGGCCAACGGATGCGCGAAGGCGGCGGATTTCGTGAATTTCTGCGATGCCTTCAATATCCCCCTCCTTACCCTGGTGAATGTTAAGGGCTACAAGGCGGATAAGCATTCCGAGAGGAAGATTGCCAGGGCGGCGGCTAAGTTAACGTATGCCTTTGCCAATGCCACTGTTCCCAAGGTAACGGTAGTTGCGGGACAGGCTTTTGGCAGCGCGTACCTGACCATGGCCAGCAAGTCCCTTGGGGCGGATGTGGTTTACGCCTGGCCGGCCGCTTCCATCGGCATGATGGACGGGACTGCGGCGGCGAAGATTATGTATGCGGACGAGATTGGGGCATCGGACAATGCCGCTGCATTGATTGCCCAGAAGGCAGCTGCTTACGAGGAAAAGCAGTCCAGCGCCGTGGCTGCGGCAAGGAGAGGCTATGTGGATGACATTATTGAGGCTGGTGATACCAGAAAGCGGGTGATCGCGGCATTTGAGATGCTGTTCACAAAGAGAGAGGGCCGTCCGGACAAAAAACACGGTACTGTTTAAAAACGAGGTGACGGAAATATGAAAATAAAAAGAAATCTATTTGCCATCATTGCCATGGTACTGTGCATGGGCATCTTTGCCGGGTGCGCGAAGCGGGAGGAAGAGCCCCAGGATGCCCAGATGCTTTCAGAGATTGCCGAGGCTTCAGGGGGTATCCTGGAACAGCTGGCAGCATTTGACGACGAAATGTTAAAGGGCATGATTGAGCAGTATGAGGACAGCGGGGAGTCTGCCATGGCAGGGGCCATGGAGTCTTGGCTTACCACGAAGGAAGAGCTGGGAAGCTTTGTTAAGGTGGAAAGCTCCTCCACCGAGTTTAAGGATAAGCAGTACGTGTGCTCGGTAAATGCTTCATTTGAGAAGCGTGCCCTGGATGCAACCATTGTCTTTACCAAGCAGGGGATGCTGGTGAATATGGAATTTGCCCCGGTATACACCCTTAGGGAGAACATGGGGCGTGCGGCGATCCATACGCTTATCGGCATGGGAACCGTATTCATTGTCCTGATCTTTATCAGCCTGATTATCGGCTGCTTTAAGTATATTAACCAGTGGGAGAAGAGCAAGGCGGTAAAGGCTTTGGCAGCAGTCCCGGCGCCTGCAGCGCCAGCCCCAGCCCCGGCTCCGGCCTATGAGGCAAAAGAGGAGCTGGCAGACGATCTGGAGCTGGTAGCGGTGATCACGGCGGCTATCGCCGCATCGGAAAATACTTCCGCAGACGGCCTGGTGGTGCGCTCCATCAGACGGAAATCAGGCGCGAAGTGGAAGCGGGCATAAGGGCTCCCAAAAGGAAATAACCATATTGAATATTTAGGAGGATTTCATCATGAAAAATTATACAATTACCGTAAATGGCATTGTTTATGAAGTAACCGTTGAAGAAGGCATTTCCGGCGGCGCAGCCCCGGCAGCACCCGCAGCTCCGAAGGCAGCCCCCAAGGCGGCTCCCGCAGCAGCGCCTAAGGCGGCAGCTCCCGCAGGGGCGGCAGGCTCCGTGACCGTGGCGGCTCCCATGCCCGGCAAGATCCTGGCAGTGAAGGCTTCCGTAGGCCAGGCAGTGAAGAAGGGCGACGTGATCCTGGTTCTGGAAGCAATGAAGATGGAAAATGATATCGTAGCTCCGCAGGACGGCACGATTGCCACCATTAATGCAGCGGCAGGGGATTCTGTTGAGGCAGGTGCAGTGATCGCTACTTTAAATTAGAATGAAGAATGCATAAGCTTATGCATTCCTGACGGAGGGATTCAATATGGATTTTGCGAGTACATTTAATAACCTTCTTCATCAGATGGCATTCTTCAATTTAACCGTAGGCAACTTTTTAATGATTGGCGTGGCTTTCGTATTCCTGTACTTAGCCATTCGGAAAGGCTTTGAGCCGCTGCTTTTAGTGCCCATTGCCTTTGGTATGCTTTTGGTTAATATTTACCCGGAAATTATGGCATCTCCTGAAGATACTTCCAACGGAGTAGGCGGTCTTCTCCACTACTTCTTTATCCTGGATGAGTGGAGCATTCTGCCATCCCTGATTTTCATGGGCGTAGGCGCTATGACGGATTTCGGGCCGCTGATTGCTAACCCCAAAAGCTTCCTTTTAGGGGCGGCCGCCCAGTTTGGCATTTACAGCGCATACTTCTTTGCTATCCTGATGGGCTTTAACGGCAAGGCGGCGGCAGCTATCTCCATTATCGGCGGCGCTGACGGCCCTACCTCCATTTTCCTGGCAGGAAAGCTGGGGCAGTCTACCCTGATGGGGCCGATTGCCGTGGCGGCTTACTCCTATATGGCCCTGGTTCCCATTATCCAGCCTCCCATTATGAAGCTGTTCACCACAGAGAAAGAGCGCAAGATTAAGATGGAGCAGCTCCGCCCGGTTTCCAAGCTGGAAAAGATCCTGTTCCCCATTATCGTTACCACCGTGGTCTGCCTGATTCTGCCCTCCACCGCTCCTTTGGTAGGTATGCTGATGCTTGGCAATCTGTTCCGTGAGTCCGGCGTGGTAAAGCAGCTGACCGAGACGGCTTCCAATGCCCTGATGTATATCGTGGTTATTTTGCTGGGAACCTCCGTAGGCGCCTCTACCAGCGCTGAGGCTTTCCTTAACTGGGATACCTTAAAGATCGTGGCGCTGGGTCTGATTGCTTTTGGCATCGGCACGGCTGCAGGCGTGCTGTTCGGGAAGGCCATGTGCAAGCTTAGCGGAGGAAAGGTAAATCCGCTGATCGGTTCCGCAGGCGTATCTGCAGTGCCTATGGCTGCCCGTGTGTCCCAGAAGGTGGGTTCCGAGGCGGATCCTACCAACTTCCTGCTGATGCACGCCATGGGTCCGAACGTGGCAGGCGTAATCGGCACGGCAGTTGCAGCCGGGGCATTTATGGCGATTTTCGGAGTATAAAACTGAACGTTAATTAATGAATTTTAGGAGGAAATAATCATGGCAGATAGAGCAAAAAAGCCGGTAAAGATCGTGGAAACCATCCTTCGTGATGCCCACCAGTCTTTGCTGGCAACCAGAATGTCTACTGAGCAGATGCTGCCCATTATTGACAAGATGGATAAGGTGGGCTACCACGCGGTAGAGTGCTGGGGCGGCGCAACCTTTGACGCATCCTTGCGCTTCTTAAAGGAAGATCCCTGGGAGAGGCTTAGGAAGCTTAGGGCCGGCTTTAAGAATACCAAGCTGCAGATGCTGTTCCGCGGGCAGAATATCTTAGGCTACAACCATTACGCAGACGATGTGGTGGAATATTTCGTGCAGAAATCCATCGCAAACGGCATTGACATTATCCGGATTTTCGACTGCTTAAACGATATCCGCAATTTAGAGACTGCGGTAAAGGCCACCAATAAGGAAAAGGGCCATGCCCAGATTGCTTTGTCCTATACCTTGGGTGATGCCTATACCTTGGATTACTGGAAGGAGATTGCAAAGCGGATCGAGGACATGGGGGCCGATTCTTTGTGCATTAAGGATATGGCCGGGCTTCTTACCCCTTACGCGGCAGATGAGCTGGTTCATGCCTTAAAGGAAGGAACCTCCCTTCCCATCGATCTCCATACCCACTATACTTCCGGCGTAGCGTCCATGACTTACTTAAAGGCAGTGGAGGCAGGGTGCGATATCATCGACTGCGCCATGTCCCCCTTAGCCCTTGGAACCAGCCAGCCAGCTACCGAGGTTATGGTGGAAACCTTCCGGGGCACGCCATACGATACGGGATACGATTTATCCCTTTTGGCGGAGATTGCCGAGTACTTCCGTCCCATCCGGGAGGAGGCCCTGGCAAGCGGCCTGCTAAATCCCAAGGTGCTGGGCGTAAACATCAAGACGCTGCAGTATCAGGTTCCCGGCGGTATGCTGTCCAACCTGGTAAGCCAGTTGAAGGAAGCCGGGAAGGAAGACAAGTATCAGGAAGTTTTGGAGGAGATCCCGAGAGTCCGCAAGGACTTTGGCGAGCCGCCTTTGGTAACGCCTTCTTCCCAGATCGTAGGAACCCAGGCGGTAATGAACGTTATCTCCGGGGAGCGCTACAAGCTGGTTCCTAAGGAGTCCAAGAAGATTATGATGGGCGAGTTTGGGCAGACGGTAAAGCCCTTTGACAGGGAAGTGCAGAAGAAGATTATTGGCGATGCCACTCCCATTACCTGCCGTCCGGCAGATTTGATTGAGCCGGAGCTGCCTAAGTTTGAGAAGGAATGCGCCCAGTGGAAGCAGCAGGATGAGGATGTTTTGTCCTATGCTTTATTCCCGGCGGTAGCTAAGGAGTTCTTCCAGTACAGGGAAGCGCAGCAGACGAAGGTGGATCAGGCTGCGGCGGATAAGGAAAGCAAGGCTTATCCGGTATAATGATGATACCAGGGTCAAAAGACCTTTTGACCCCAACATCTAATGATAAAAGAAGCAGGAAATGCGCTGCTAAGGCAGAGGCAGGTTCCTGCTTCTTTTCTTTCCGCGGGCAATCCGAACTCAATTTTTACGAAATTTTGCAAATCTTACAAATTCAAAGTTTCCTGGTTAAGTTTTCCTGATTTTATTGACTCTTAAGAAATTTGTCATTATAATAAACAATGCGGTTTGGTTTCTTAAAGGATAGGGCTTTCGCCAGGAGAAAGGGCGGGAGGGAAATAAAGAATGATCGATTTTTATTGAGCGGCTTTAAAGTGTGCTAATTGGCATCCTGGAGTTTGTGTCTGGCTTGTGGAGCCTTGAATGGGATATTGCAGATTGGGTTTTCCGGGGGATAGATAAGCTGCGGAAAGCAGAATGGCATACGGGAGATAAAGATGAAAAAAATTTGGAAGATGTTTCTGGCCGTCAGCCTTAGCTTGTGCATGGCATTGGATATGCCCTTAAGGCTTCCGGCTTTTTCACCGGCGGCTTACGGGGCGGAGCGGCCTGCCAGCGTGCAGGCTACTTCTTTAAATGTGCGCAGCGGCCCGGGAACAGGGTACTCGATTGTGGGGAAATTAACCTATGGCGCCGGGGTGACGGTAGTGGATGAGGCAGCGGCGGCCGACGGTTCGGCCTGGTATCGGATACGTTTTACCGGGGAAAGCGGCGGGGCGGCAGAAGGTTATGTGATGGGGGTTTACTTAAAATTCCCCTCTGCCTACAGCAGCGACGCGAATTTTGAACAGTACTTAACGGCTCAGGGATTCCCGGAATCCTACCGCCATGGCTTAAGGGAGCTGCACGCAAGGTATCCCCAGTGGATTTTTACGGCGGTGGATACCGGCCTGGATTGGAACGAAGTGATCCAGAATGAAAGCTTGGTGGGGAGGAATCTGGTCAGCAGCAGCAGTCCCACTTCCTGGAAGTCTACGGCTCCCGGGGCTTATGACTGGACGACCAATACCTGGCCCGGGTTTGACGGCAGCGGCTGGGTGGCGGCCAGCGAGGCAATTATCCGCTATTATATGGATCCCAGGAATTTTTTGAATGAAACTTACATTTTCCAGTTTTTGGGGCAAAGTTACGATTCGGCGATTCATACCCGTGAGGGACTTGCTGCCTTGGTTAAGGGGACCTTTTTGGAAGGAGCCGTGCCGGTAGGCAGTACATGGACGGGCGTTTCCCAAGGGACGGCGGGAAATGGCGGCGCGGGATCCGGCGTTCCCGCAGAAGGGAATGGAACGGGAGGCGGTGTGTCAGCCGGAGGAAGCGGCCCTGGAGCTGACGGGGCTGCGGGAGGCGGTACAGGCTCCGGCACGCCTGCCGGCGGGGGCAGCACAGGCTCCGGCACGCCTGCCGGCGGAGGCAGCACTGGCTCCGGCACGTCTGGCGGGGACGGCGTTAGCTTCCAGCCGCCGGGAAACGGCGGCTCCGTTCAGACGGGGTATGGCCCCGGTTATTCCCAGAATACACCGGATAACGTACAGGTAGGAGTTCCTCCGGGAACGAATGTCAGCAAAGGAAGCGGTGAGCTTTCCGTCAGCATACATAAGGTGGAACGGGTGGCGGCTACAGTTATCCGCGTAGGGCCGGGCGGGGAAGGGCAGCCTTCCGGCACAGGCTCCGGGGAAGCGTCTGGGGGCGGCCAGTCCGGCGGCGCGGATCCCGGCATAAGCTCTGGCGGCGCTGCCTATACAGGCGGGGCTGTGCCCTATGTGGATATCCTGATGGAGGCCGGTGTGCAGTCCGGGGTTAACCCATACGTTTTGGCGGCGATGATTTTGCAGGAACAAGGTTCTCAGGGGAAGAGCGAGTCCATATCCGGGGCAAGCGGCTATTACAATTTTTTTAATTTTGAGGCTTACGCCAGCAATGGCATGACGGCGGTTCAACGAGGCCTTTGGTACGCCTCCCAGCCGGGAAATTATATGCGGCCCTGGGACAGCGTGGATAAGGCGATCATTGGAGGAGCCTGCCAGTACGGGCAGAATTACGTTCAGGCCGGGCAGAACACCTTTTATTTAAAGAAGTTCAATGTCCAGGGCAGCAACCTTTATAAGCATCAATATATGACGAATGTGGAAGGGGCGGCAGCAGAAGGGGCGAAAATGGCAGGAGCGTACTCTGAGGCCATGCGTCAGTCGCCTATGCAGTTTATGATTCCTATTTTTCGGAATATGCCTGAGGGAAGCTGTGCCAAGCCATCGTCGGACGGGAGCCCGAATAATCGGCTTTCGGCCATCAGTGTGGATGGTTTTTCCCTGTCCCCGGCCTTTAGCCAGGATATTGAATATTATGAAGTGTCCGTTAACACGGCAGTGTCCAGCGTGATGCTGCGGGCGACGGCAGTGGATTCCACGGCTCAGATCAGCGGGACGGGAACCATAAATTTAAACCGAGAGGTTACAGATGTTAAAGTGATTGTTACGGCGCAGAGCGGAGTGGCAAAGGAGTATACCATACGGATTATCCGCAGCGATGGTGCGCCCTTAAGCAACAACACGGCAGGAAGCGGGGGCGGACAGGCGCAGGGACAGGGAGGCGTCCAGGGTTCTTCGGGAGTGGGGAACCAGGGCGGCCCCGGGTTCGAGACAGCAGGGGAGCAGGGCGATAAGGCTCAGGCTTCCCAGGGCGGTCCCGGAGGAAGCAACGTAACGATTGTATATTAGACTGGAGAGAGTTATGAGCAAAACGATAAAAAAGGTGCTGGCTGGGATGCTGTTTGCCTGTGCTATGGCGGTAGTGCTGCCGGTGGGACATCTGGTTTCCATGGCAGCCAGTGCAAAAATCACATTTTCAGATCCTTCCGGGGAAGTGGGCCAGGAAGTTACAGTAAATATGAAGATCAGCACGGAGGATGGCTCCTTGGGCAGCGCGGATATTATCCTGTCCTACGATGCCTCTTCCCTGCGGTTTATTGAGGGCAACAGCGTGGAAGGCGGGGCAGGCACGCTCCGCGCCAGGGGCGGCCCAGATCCGGCGGAGCTGTCCAATATTGTATTTTCCATGCGGTTTCAGATAATCAAAGAAGGAACCAGCCAGATTACTATCAGCTCCCAGGAAATATACGACAACAATTCCCAGGCTGTTACCATCAGCCACCAGGGCAATGCGGCAGTTTCAGCGGTTTCCACCGGGGCGGAAAATGCAGAAGGGCTTTTGACTTCCTTAGCAGTGGCGCCGGGAACGCTGACGCCGGAATTTTCCCCGCTGATTGACAGCTATTCCATCCATGTAGGAATGGATGTGGAGCGGATCGAGGTGCAGGCCTTGGCAGGGGAAGGCTCCCAGGTGGCCGTGGAAGGCAGCGAGGGTCTTCAGATGGGTGAAAATACCGTGACCATCCGGGTCACGGCTCCTGACGGGGTAACGGTTAAGAATTACAGCATTTCGGTAAATAAGAGCGAGGGCGGCGAGTCAACCGGCTCTTTAGAAGCCCAGCTGGCTCAGGGCGTCAGCCTGCAGGCGGCGGCGAAAGCCATCACCATTTTGGCGCCGGAGGAAGAGGCTCAGCTTCCAGAGGTATTTAGCCAGATTTCCATTAATATTGACGGGCACGAGGTTCCGGGCTGGGTTTGGGCCGGGGAGACGGATCACCAGTACTGCATTTTCTATGCCATGGACGGGGCAGGAAAGAAGAGCTTTTACCGGTATGATCTGACGGAGAAGACGATCCAGCGGTATTTCCTTGATCCGGCGGCGCAGTCCGGCTATACGAAAGAGGAGACGGAGAATATTATCCAGCTGTATAACAGCCTGCTGGATGATTATAAGATTAGGATGTACATTATCTTTGCTTTGGCTGCCGTTGCCGTTGTGCTGCTGATTTTGGTAGTGGTGCTTTTGGTAACGCGAAGCTCCTCAAAGGATGAGGGAGGAAAGGCGCGCCCCAGGGAGCGGAAGGCGGACAGAGTAAGGAGCCAGCAGGATTACGATCAGGGGGATGCCCAGGAAGACGGGACGAAGGCCAGGCAGGATCCGGGCCGTCTGGCCGTCCAAAGCGCCCAGGCTGTCCGGAAAGTGCAGGAGAGCGTGGAGGAAGATGAGGATTTTGATATCATCGATACCCCGGCTGAGCCGGAGTATGCAGCAGCAAAAGCTGCCCTGCCCCAGGAGGAAGCCTTTGACAGAAGTCTTGCAGCTTCCGGGGAAAAAGGAGAAGGGGTGAAGGAATCCTTGGAAGAGGATGAGGATTTTGAATTCCTGGATGTGGATTAATGGATTAGTGGATTAATGGATTAGTGGATTAATGGATTAAAAGAGGGCCGGCTGCCTTTTGGCAGCCGGCCTTTTTAATTTCATAGGAAATTGCGTCCTATGAAACAAAAACGCTCCGCTTTGGATCGCACTGGGGCGGAAAGGAATCATGTCGCTGAAGCGACCAGCCGCAGGCGGAGAATCCTGCGGAGCAGGATTCTTTTTAACTTTCGCGGGCATTGGTAAGGGGCGTTCCCATTTAATCCATTTTCATGCACTTGACATTTAGGGATGATTGTTATACAATCCATATAACAGGTGCATGAAAAACGAAAGATGGTGAGCTGATGATTTTAAAAATTGATTTTAACAGTGATGAAGCCTTTTACCTTCAATTATGCAACCAGATTATTTTAGGGATTGCCACGGAGGCGATCTGCGAGGGGGATGCCCTGCCCTCCGTCCGGACACTGGCGGACCAGATTGGGATTAATATGCATACAGTAAATAAAGCGTATTCAATACTTCGCCAGGAGGGGTTTGTGAAGCTGGATCGGCGGAAAGGAGCAGTGATTGCCCTGGATATCAATAAGATACAGGCGATTGAGGAGCTGCGCCAGAATTTAAGCGTGGTGCTGGCCAGGGGGATCTGCCGGGATGTTTCCCGGACTGAGGCGCATCAGCTGGTAGACGAGATTTATGACCTGTTTTCAAAAGGCTCCGGCGTGAGGGCGGAGTGAGGAGGACAACGATGTTATGTGAAAAATGCAAGATTAGGGAAGCAAATATCAAATATACGGAAGTGATTAATGGGGTTAAGAATGAGCATAACCTTTGCGCCCACTGCGCCAGGGAAATGGATTTCGGGCATTATTCGGCTATTTTCGACGGAGATTTCCCCTTAGGTAAGCTTCTTTCCAGCCTGCTTGGGGTTGAGGAAAGCAGCCAGAAGGAGGATAAGCTGCAGCAGATTGCCTGCCCTACCTGCAAGACCAGCTACCAGGAGTTTGTGGAGAACAGCCGCTTCGGCTGCCCGGATTGCTACGGGGTTTTTGATCTGCTTATTGGCGACAAGATAAAAAAGCTCCAGGGCAACAGCACCCATGCGGGGAAGAAGCCGAAGTACCAGGCGATTGGGACGGTTTCCCGGGCAGGGGGCAAAGGCCAGGCCGAAGCCGAGCCTAAACTTTCCAGGGAAGAAAAGCTCCAGGTATTGAAGGCGCGCCTCCAGGAGGCGGTTCAGAAGGAAGAATATGAGCTGGCTGCCCAGTACCGGGATCAGATTAAAGGATTAACGATGGAGGAGGAGCAGAATGCGTAAATGGTTTGAGCAGACTGAAAACCGGCAGCCCAATATCGTCAGCAGCAGGGTGCGCTTGGTTCGCAACTGGGATCAGTACCGGTTTCCCAAATCCCTTAGCCCGGCGGAAAGTGAAGAATTGGTAAAGCGGCTGGAATACGGCCTGAAAAATTTAAAGGAATTGGACGGCAGGGAGTATGAGTATGCTTACTTGGAAGAACTGGATGAGTTAAGCCGCAGGGCGTTGGGGGAGAGGCGGATTTTAAATTCCAGTATTTTACAGAAAAAGGAGACGGTGGGGCTGATTGTTTCCCGGGATGAAAGTGTCAGCGTGATCCTAAACGGGGATGACCATATCCGGATCCAGTTTTTATCTCCCAGCCTGCAGCTAAACGAGCTCTGGAAGATGGCGGATCAGATGGATGATTATATTAATGCCCGCTTTTCCTATGCTTTTGATGAGAAGTACGGGTATCTGACTTCCTTCCCCACCAATATGGGCACAGGGCTTAAAGCTTGCGTTACCCTTCATCTGCCTACCTTGTCCCTGGGGAAAAAGTTTCCCAGCTTGCTCAGCGACATGAGCCGGTTCGGCGTCAGCCTGCGGGGCGTATACGGGGAAGGCAGCGAGAATTACGGAGCATTGTATGAGGTGGCTAACCAGAAGACCCTTGGGTCTACGGAGCAGGAGATCATTGACCTGGTATACCAGGCGGCAGGGCAGTTAAGCCGCCAGGAGCAGCAGGTGAGGGAAAAGGCCCTGAGCAATCACCGGCTGGAGCGGGAGGACGAGGCATATAAGTCTTACGGCGTGTTAAAGTATGCCAGGCGGCTTTCCGGAAAGGATGCGATGATTTTCCTTTCCCAGATGATGGCAGGGGCGGATGACGGCATTTTGGCTTTTAAGGAGCCGTGTTCCATTTACCGCCTGATGTTAGGGATTCGGACGGCCAATCTCCAGAAGCTTTCCCATAAGCCTTTGGGCAAGGAGGAGCTGGATGTGGCCAGGGCGGCATATCTTAGGAAAGAACTGCCGGAGCTGGCCGGATAAGCGATGGGGAGAATATGGGCGCAGGAAGATTTTGGGGTCTGCTTATGGATTAGGAGGATAGATAAATGATTGACCGATTTACGGCGAAAGCCCGTGAGGCCGTGTCTATTGCGGTAAACGTGGCGGAAACCTTAGGGCATAATTACGTAGGGACGGAGCATCTTTTGATTGGGCTGCTCCATGAAGGATCCGGTGTGGCGGCCAAGGTGCTGGCGGAAAGCGGCGTCCGTGAGGAAAAGGTGATGGAGCTGGTAAGCCAGCTGATTTCGCCCAACAATGCGGTGGGCCTGGCGGAGGCGAATACCTATACCCCCAGCGCCAGCCGTGTGCTGGAAAACAGCTATAAGGAGGCGGTACGGTTCCGTGCTTCCTTAATCGGCACGGAGCATCTGCTGATTGCCCTGATTAAGGAAGGGGACTGCGTGGCTTCCAGGCTGTTGAATACCTTGGGGATCAGCATCCAGAAGCTTTATATCGATCTTCTCTCGGCCATGGGGGAGGATGCCCCGGCGGGAGCCAGGGAGGAGCTTCAGCCAGGGCGCGCTGCCAGGGGAAGGGCAAGCACGCCTATGCTGGATAATTACAGCAGGGATTTGACTGTGCTTGCCAGGGAAGGCAAGCTGGATCCGGTGATTGGCCGGGAGGCGGAGATTAAGCGGGTGATCCAGATTTTAAGCCGGAGGACGAAGAATAATCCTTGCCTTATCGGTGAGCCGGGAGTGGGGAAGACCGCCGTGGTAGAAGGGCTGGCTCAGATGATTGTTTCCGGCAATGTGCCGGAAACCGTGGGGAAAAAGCGGGTAGTGACGCTGGATCTGTCCGGCATGGTGGCCGGGTCTAAGTACCGGGGCGAGTTTGAGGAACGGATTAAGCGGGTATTGGCCGAGGTGATGTCCGACGGGCAGGTGCTTTTGTTCATTGATGAGATCCATACCATCATCGGCGCGGGGGGCGCGGAGGGGGCTATTGACGCTTCCAATATTTTGAAGCCTTCCCTGGCCCGGGGGGAGATCCAGCTGATTGGAGCCACGACGATAGAGGAGTACCGGAAATACATCGAAAAGGATGCGGCTTTAGAGCGGCGGTTCCAGCCGGTGACGGTGGAGGAGCCGGGGCAGGAGGAAACCATTGCCATCTTAAATGGGCTTAAGGGGAGGTACGAGGAGCACCATAAAGTAATCATCACCGATGACGCCTTAAAGGCGGCGGTGAAGCTGTCTGCGCGGTACATTAACGACCGCTTCCTGCCGGATAAGGCCATTGACTTAGTGGATGAGGCCTCTTCCAAGGTTCGGCTGGCCAGTTTCGTGGAGCCGGAGGAGATCAAAGGGTTAGAAAAGGAAATTGAAGCCCTGGAAGCCCAGAAGGAAGCCGCGGTAAAGGCGGAGGCTTACGAGAAGGCCGGGGAGATTAAGAAGAAGCAGCAGAAAAGGCGGGATAAGATCGACAGGATCCGCACCAAATGGGAGAAGGAAAAGCATACCCGCAGGCTGGTGGTAGGAGAAAACGAGATTGCGGATGTGGTGTCCGGATGGACGAAGATTCCGGTGAAGAAGCTGGAGGAGGAAGAGTCGGAAAGGCTGCGGAAGTTAGAGGCTATCCTCCATGAGCGGGTGGTAGGCCAGGAAGAGGCGGTGAGCGCCGTGGCCAAGGCCATCCGCCGCGGCCGGGTAGGATTAAAGGATCCGAAGCGGCCTATCGGTTCCTTCCTGTTTTTAGGGCCTACGGGCGTGGGGAAGACGGAGCTTTCCAAGGCGCTGGCAGAGGCGATGTTTGGCACGGAATCTGCCTTGATCCGGGTAGATATGTCCGAGTATATGGAAAAGCACAGCGTTTCGAAAATGATCGGCTCGCCTCCGGGGTACGTGGGCTACGACGAGGGCGGGCAGCTTAGTGAGAAGGTGCGCAGGAACCCTTATTCCGTCATTTTATTTGACGAGGTGGAAAAGGCTCACCCGGATGTGTTCAATATCCTTCTTCAGGTCTTGGACGACGGCCATATTACCGATGCCCAGGGCAGGAAGATTGACTTTAAAAATACGGTGCTGATTATGACCTCCAATGCGGGAGCCGAGAACATTATTTCCCCAAAGCGCCTGGGGTTTGCGTCAGCCAGCGATGAGAAGGCCAATTACAGCTTTATGAAGGAGCGGGTGATGGGCGAGGTGAAAAAGCTGTTTAAGCCGGAGTTTTTAAACCGGATTGACGATATTATCGTATTCCACCAGCTGAATAAGGAGCATATGAAGAGCATTGCCGCCATTATGCTGAAGGGGATCTTAAAGCGGACAAAGGAGCAGATGGCTCTTTCCCTGGAAATCACGCCGGAGGCTGCGGAGCTTTTGATTGAGAAGGGCTATGATGACAAATACGGCGCAAGGCCCTTAAGGAGGACGATCCAGAATATGCTTGAGGATAAGCTGGCGGAGGGAATCCTGGACGGGGCGATAAAGGGCGGGGACGGCGTATTGGTAGGCGCGTCGGAAAAAGGCCTTGTGTTTACCGTGCAGAAGGAAAAGGAGAAAAATGCCCTTAGAGAGAAGGCACAGCCGGTTCCTGTTTGATTTTTTGTGCTGGCACAGGATGATGATGCCCGGGTTAAAGGTTCTTTAGGTTCTGGCAGCATAGGATAAAACTATTTTAAATATACTCTAGCCATTTTTCGGAAATTCGTGTATAATCAAGTTGCGATGAACCCTTTAAAAGGGGAAGTGACAAAGAGGATTAGTAAATATACTAGGAGGGCAAAGGGATGCCAGGAATCGAATCGTTAATTCGGGTTGAGCAGGATGAAACCATCAGTTTCGGGAACTATTCTCTGAATGAAAAGTCAAAGAAACAGGACTTTGAGCATCAAGGCGATCTGTATAAGGTAAAGACCTTCTATGAGATTACAAAGCTGGAACGAAACGGTATGTTTGTCTACGAGTCTGTTCCGGGAACCACAGTATCTAATTTTACGGAGACGGACGAAGGGATTATCTGTCGTCTGGAGGGTTATAAGGCATCTCAGGTTACGGTACAGCTGGAGGAGAACACCGCCTATAAGATTTACGAGGATGGGGAGGTAACTGGCGAGATTACCACCAACATCAGCGGCAAGCTGGGGATCAATATTGACTTGGAAGACGGCAGGCCGGTAGAGCTGCAGATTTTAAAGGTGGTGTAACAGGAGGAAAATGCGGACCGATTCATTTGAGGTCCGCGTTTTTCGTTATATGCCTGGGCGCGCCAAATCAATAGAGATAAAAGCGTGTTTGAAAATTGTTCTAAGGGGAAGGAAAGGAAACGGCATGGCGAAGGCGAAGGCAACGGTGTTTTTCTGCAAAGAGTGCGGTTATGAGAGCAGCAAATGGATGGGGCAGTGCCCCGGCTGCAGGCAGTGGAATACGATGGTGGAGGAACCGGCGGCAAAGCCCGGGGCGTCGCAAAAGATGCCTGGCCGCAGCCTGCGGTGGCCTAACCGGGGGAAGGAAGGGACGCCCCTTCTGCTGTCTGAGATTTCGGCAGATGAACAGGAGCGGATGGAGACAGGGTTTGGGGAGCTTGACCGGGTGCTGGGGGGCGGCATTGTGCCAGGTTCCCTGGTTCTAGTGGGCGGCGATCCGGGCATCGGGAAATCCACCTTGCTTTTGCAGGTATGCCGCAATTTAGCGGCTCGGGGAAAGCAGATTCTTTACATATCCGGGGAGGAATCCCTTAAGCAGATTAAGCTTAGAGCTAACCGTATCGGCGAAGTTGAGGGAGAGCTGCGGTTTCTGTGCGAAACGAATTTGGAGCAGATACAGGAAGTGATTGAGGAGAGGAAGCCGGAGGTGGTGGTGGTTGACTCCATCCAGACCATGTTCCGGGAGGATATCAGCTCGGCTCCGGGAAGCGTCAGCCAGGTGCGGGAATCCACAAGCGTGCTGATGCAGCTGGCCAAAGGCCTTGGGATCGCCGTTTTTATCGTGGGCCATGTGACCAAGGAAGGCGTGGTGGCAGGCCCCAGGGTGTTAGAGCATATGGTGGATACGGTGCTGTACTTCGAGGGGGAGCGGACGGCTGCCTACCGGCTTTTGCGGGGAGTGAAAAACCGGTTCGGCTCCACCAATGAGATCGGCGTCTTTGAGATGCTGGAGGAGGGCTTAAGCGAGGTAAAGAACCCGTCGGAATTCCTCCTAAGCGGAAGGCCTAAGGATGCTTCCGGGGCCGTGGTGGCCTGCCTGATGGAGGGAACCCGCCCCATCCTGTTAGAGATCCAGGCGCTGATTACCGAGTCTAACTTCGGCATGGCCCGGAGGACAGCGGCAGGAGCGGATTATAACCGGGTGAACCTTTTGATGGCAGTGCTGGAAAAACGGTGCAGATACGATCTAGGCCGGTTTGATGCTTATGTCAATGTGGCAGGCGGGCTTAGGATGAGCGAGCCGGCCATGGATTTAGGGCTGGTGATAGCCATTATTTCCAGCTATAAGGACAGGCCGGTGGATCCGGCTATGGTGATTTTCGGCGAGGTTGGGCTGGCCGGGGAGGTGCGTGCCGTGTCCATGTCCGAGCAGAGGGTTTATGAGGCGAAGAAGCTGGGCTTTACTACGTGTATTCTGCCTAAGCTTTGTCTGGGGAAGCTAAAGCCGGTGGAGGGGATCCGCCTTATCGGGGTTTCCAATGTAAAGGAAGCCATCAGCGCGGTGTGGTAGTGTAAGGAATAATTAATGAAGCTTAAGAAAAAAATTATCACCCTAAAGGGGGAGTTATGGTAAAATTTCTTTAGGCAAGCACGAAGTACACCAGGGATTATTTTCGCAGGCCATGGTTCTGGGTCTGCGTCAGTCTTTGGCAGGAAAGCAGGAAGGCAGGAAGGCAGGAAGGCAGCGCATGATGGAAAATCCTCCAGTGATCATCCGGGTGAAAAACCTTTATAAAATCTATAAAGTAGGTGAAACGAGAGTCCGCGCTTTAAACGGCGTGGATTTTAACCTGTACAAGGGCGAATTCTGTGCTATCGTGGGGACTTCAGGATCGGGGAAATCTACCTTGCTGAATATGCTTGCAGGCTTGGAGAAGCCGACGAAGGGCGAGATTGAGATTGCCGGGAAGCATATCGAGCATCTTTCGGAAAAAGAGCTGGTGGCTTTCCGGCGGGAGAAAGTGGGCTTTATTTTCCAGTCCTATAATCTGCTCAATACCATGAATGCCATTGAAAATGTGGCCCTTCCCTTATCCTTTCGGGGGATGAAGCGTGCAGATCGGCTGGCACGGGCGAAAAAATATATGGATCTGGTGGGTGTGGGGGAGCAGGCCAGGCATATGCCCAACCAGATGTCCGGCGGCCAGCAGCAGCGGGTGGGGATTGCCAGGGCCTTGGCGGTGAATCCACAGATTATTTTTGCAGACGAGCCTACGGGCAACTTAGATTCCAGGACGACCATGGAAGTGCTGAAGCTGATGCAGAAGATCGTAAGGGAGAGGAATCAGACCTTGGTTATGGTTACGCATGATAACCAGCTGGCTTCTTATGCGGATCGGAGGATCCGGATTATTGACGGAAAAATTGTCAGCATTGAGGAAGGAGCCGTGGAGATTGACAAACGGCAGCAGGAAGAAGAGCAGGGGGTATAGGAAGATGGACATACGAGGTACAATAAAGCGGGTTTGCGCAGGATTGCTTGCGTTTGCGGTGCTCTGCGCCCTGCCCTTTTTTGGCGTAAAGGCCAAGGCGGCTTATGAGAATGTGCTGGATGGGCGCTTATACAGCAATGATTTTCTGGTGATTAAGAAAGACCCTTCCGGCAAGGTGGGGAAGGTAATGAGCATACCAGTAACGATCAAAGCGCCTTTTGATATGGAGGATGTATGGATCGGGCTTTCCCAGGATGTGGATGCCTTCTATGTGATGCCGGCAGACGGGGGAGAGGAGGCGGGGCTCCAGAATAATTTCCCTTTCGAGATCAGTGAATCCACGTTTGAGCCTAGGAAAATCGGGAATTTAAGGGAAGGAAGCTCGAAGACCGTTACCTTGTCCGCCAGGGTGCGCCGGGACATGAAGGAAGGGTACTACTGTATCCCCATAGCCATCTACCAGGGAGGCAAGGATGGCTCAGAGGAAACGGATTTCATGAATATCTGGATTGCTTCCGCTTCTTCCAGCTCAGATTCGGAAACCACCGACGACGGGACGGAGGAGATTGTCTTTGCCCTGGGGGAAAACCAGGCCACGCCTTACGGGGTTTACCCGGAAGTGATGGAATTTGGGATTAACCTGCGCAATAAAAGCCGTATGCCTGCCTACGACGTTACCGTCAGCATGGTATTAAGCAAAAGTGACGATGAATTCCCCTTTATGATTAACGACGGAAATTATGACCGGTATTTTGATGTGATTGAGCCTGGGCAGACGGTGCAGCTATTTTACAGCATGGCTATCCGCAAGGAAAGCTATAGCGGCTTTTACCCTCTTAAGTTTGCCATCACTTACCGGGAAAGCTTAGACGGGGATAAGAAGGTGTCGGAAGGCCCCGGCGCGTTCCAGAATTCCTCCACCGGGGAGACGGCCAGCACCGATACCACCATCCAGACCAAGGATTATGAGTTTTACGTCCATATCGCCAGCAAGGAGAAGGAGACGGAGGAAGAGCGGGGAGAATTTAATGAAAATGACCGCACAAAGGCCAGGATCATTGTAGACGGCTTCCGCACGGAGCCGGAAAAGATTATGGCTGGGGAAGAGTTCGACCTGATCCTGACGATGAAAAACGCGTCCAATGAGGTTTCCGCCAGCAATATTTTATTTACCCTGGAACCAGAAAAGGTGGAGAATGCTTCTGTGTTTTCCACGGAGTCCGGCTCATCCTCAGTGGTGGTCAATTCCCTGGGGGCAGGGGCTACCACGGAGCTTCGGATGCGGTTTGTGTCAAAGGCGGGGATTGACCAGCGTTCCTACACCATTACCATAAAAGAAAAGTATGACAGCCCGGAATTTAAAAACGCGGAAGAAAGCGTTACCGTGGATGTTCCTATCTATCAGCAGTCCCGCTTCAGCACAAGCACGTTTGAAGTGATGCCGGAGTCCATCGAGGTGGGCGGCGAGACGAATATCATGTTTGGGATCAATAACACGGGCCGGGTGCAGCTTTACAATGTAAATGTGCGCTTTGAGGCGGATTCCATCAAGACGAATGAGGCGTATGTGGGGAATATTAAGCCGGGAGAAACCGGAAATGTGGATGTGATGATTACGGGGGAAGCGCCTACCCAGGATGAGGGGAAGATTAAGGCGATCATTTCCTATGAGGATGAAAACGGGGAGGTGACGGAGACGGAAAAAGAGCTGTCTCTGTTCGTGTCCGAACCGATGATGGATGAGGACTGGATGATGGAGGGCATGGATGATTCTTCCGGCATGGAAGCCGAGGCTCCCACGGGCCTTATGGGCTGGCTGGCCGATCCCATAAAGAAGAAGATTTTAATCGGCGGGGCTGCAGGGGCGGCTATCCTGCTTATTGCCGGGGGCAGCGTTTTCGTGAAGTACCGAAAGAGAAAGAAGCGACAGAAGGAAGAGGAAGAGGGCATCGACGATGAAATTTCATGACCTGCTGATCATGAGCATCAATAACCTGCGGCGGCGGAAGCTGCGCACCGTCCTTACGGTTTTAGGCGTGGTGATTGGCACGGCTTCCATCGTGGTCATGGTGTCTTTGGGGATCGGGCTGAATGAGCTGACCACGGAGCAGATTGCCTCTTATGGAAGCTTGACCACCGTGGAGGTGTCTTCCGAATCCCGGTGGAATTATGACAGCTCCGATACGAAAACAGAGCCGAATTATATTACGGATGACGTGATAAAGATCCTTGGCCGCCTTCCTCACGTAAAGGGAGTGTCGCCGGTGCTTTCGGTAAGCGTGATGATCAGCCAGGGGGCTTACCAGGCTTATGCGGAGCTTTATGGGGTGAATGAGGAATTTATGCGGGAGATTCCTATCGGTGAAGGAAAGCTTCCCGATCCCAAAGAACAGGAGATCCGGATGGTGGTGGGGAACATGGTTCCCACCCAGTTTTACCATTCAAAGACCGGCACGGGTTACTGGGATTTAGGGGAATCCCCGGTGGATTTTACCAAGCCTATGTATGTGATTTACGACACGGACGCTTATTATTCCTCCCAGTGGAGCTCTGAGGAGGGGACGGCGGTTAAGCCGCCGAAAAAATATATGACGGAAACGGCGGCTATGGTGGAAGGCGGGCTGGAGGACTGGAATAATTACAGCTATGATATCTACGTGGATATCCGCCTTTTGGAGGAGCAGCTAAGGCGGATTTTTAAGAAAAAGCCTATCCCAGGCCAGCCTACCAATAAAAAGGGCAAGGCGCTGCCTTACCTGGTTTACGATTCCGCCCGGGTCTTTGTGGAGGATATGGAGGATGTAGCCGAGGTGCAGAAGGCGATTACCGACCTAGGCTACGAGGCCAGGAGCAATATGGAGTGGCTGGAGCAGTCCAGGCAGCAGTCCCAGATGGTTCAGGCGGTGTTAGGCGGAATCGGGGCGGTGTCCCTGTTCGTGGCGGCCATTGGCATTGCCAACACCATGATGATGTCCATTTACGAGCGGACGAAGGAGATCGGCGTGATGAAGGTGCTGGGCTGCGATATGGGCAATATCCGGGATATGTTCCTTTTGGAATCCGGGTTTATCGGCTTTATGGGCGGCGTTGTGGGGATTGGCTTAAGCTTCCTTATTTCCATGGCGGTGAACCGGTTCGTGGGCGGCGAGGCTCTCACCGGGATAGCCGGGGATCTGTCCAGGATCCCCATGTGGCTTAACCTGGCGGCCTTAGGGTTTGCCATTTTCGTCGGCATGGCGGCAGGCTTCCTTCCGGCCACCAGGGCCATGAAGCTAAGCCCCCTTGCGGCTATCCGGAATGAATAAGGGGCGGGATGAGGAGTCAGCACCGCTTTCATCTTTACGGCTTAGAAGCAGGGGACTTCCTTGACCAGTTAAAGCACAGCAAAAATAGGGCTTGCGGTTTTGGCAAGAATCCTTTATGATAGGATTGTAGGACGTGCAACTGGCGGATTGTGGAGTTTACCACAGGGAGCACGTACAGTTTTTGGCCGGCCGCCTGGGCACATTGTGGTTTGTATGTCCAGGCGGTCTTTGTTTGTATTCGTAACTGTTCAGTACCCTCACAGTTACCTGTATCCATGGAATCACGTACATTACACAGAGAAAGGGGAATTACCATGCAGATGCTTTCGTTAGCAGAAGAGTTAAAATCCAATGAATATCCGGGGAGGGGGATCATCATCGGGAAATCGGAGGATGGTTTGCGGGCGGTTTCCGCTTATTTTATTATGGGGCGCAGCGAGAACAGCCGGAACCGCATATTTGTGGAGGAGGGGGAAGGGATCCGCACCCAGGCCTTTGATCCGTCGAAGCTAACGGATCCCAGCCTGATTATCTACGCTCCGGTTCGCGTCCTGGGGAATAAAACGATCATTACCAATGGGGATCAGACAGATACCATCTATGAGGGGATGGATAAGCAGATGACCTTTGAGCAGTCCTTAAGATTCCGCGAATTTGAGCCGGATGCCCCCAACTATACTCCCAGGATTTCCGGGGTTATGCATATTGAGAACGGGAAATATAATTACGCCATGTCCATTTTAAAAAGCGGCGACGGCAGCCCGGAAGGCTGTTTCCGGTATACCTTTGCCTACGAAAACCCGGCGGCAGGGGAAGGGCGCTTTATCCATACGTATATGCATGACGGAAATCCCCTCCCCAGCTTTGAGGGGGAGCCGAAGCGGGTGAGCATCTCCGGGGACATTGACGAATTCACCGGCATGGTGTGGGAAAATTTAAATTCCGACAATAAAGTATCCTTATTTGTCCGGTTTATCGATATCAAAACCGGGAAATACGGAACCAGGATTGTAAACAAACATTAAACGCGCACAGAACGGAGGAAAAGATGAACGAATTCGCATTAAAGTATGGCTGCAACCCGAACCAGAAGCCGTCCAGGATTTTGATGAAGGATGAGAAGGATCTGCCCATTACGGTTTTAAGCGGCCGCCCGGGCTACATTAATTTCCTGGATGCCTTTAACGGCTGGCAATTGGTAAAGGAGTTAAAGGAAGCCGCAGGCCTTCCGGCAGCCGCTTCTTTTAAGCACGTATCCCCCGCAGGGGCGGCGGTGGGCCTTCCCTTAGACGAGGTGCTGAAAAAAATTTACTGGGTGGACGATATGGGAGAGCTGTCCCCCTTAGCCTGCGCTTACGCCAGGGCCAGGGGCGCGGACAGGATGTCTTCCTTCGGTGATTTTATTGCTCTGTCGGATGTGTGTGACGTTTCCACGGCAAAAATCATTAAGCGGGAGGTTTCCGACGGGGTGATCGCCCCAGGCTACGAGCCGGAGGCATTGGCGATTTTAAAAGAAAAGAAAAACGGCAATTATAACGTGATCCAGATTGATCCGGCTTACGCACCGGAACCGATTGAGCGCAAGCAGGTGTTTGGGATTGTGTTTGAGCAGGGGCGAAATGATCTGGCCATTAACCGGCAACTTTTATCCAATGTGGTGACGGCAAATAAGGAGATTCCAGATCCGGCAAAGATCGATCTGATGATTTCCCTGATTACCTTAAAGTATACCCAGTCCAATTCCGTCTGCTATGTAAAGGGCGGCCAGGCCATCGGGATCGGCGCCGGGCAGCAGTCCAGGGTGCACTGTACAAGGCTTGCCGGGCAGAAGGCAGATAACTGGTTCCTGCGCCAGGCTCCCCAGGTGCTTAATCTATCCTTCGTGGACGGGATCAAGCGGGCAGACCGGGACAATGCCATCGACGTGTACATCGGCGAAGAGCATATGGATGTGCTGGCAGATGGGGCGTGGGAGAAAATCTTTAAGGAGAAGCCCCCGGTGTTTACCAGGGAGGAAAAGCGGGCCTGGCTGGATCGGATGGAGGATGTGGCTCTGGGTTCCGATGCCTTCTTCCCCTTTGGGGACAATATCGAGCGGGCACATAAAAGCGGCGTAAAGTATATCGCCCAGCCAGGCGGCTCCGTAAGGGATGACCAGGTGATTGAAACCTGCGATAAGTACGGCATGGCCATGGCGTTTACCGGGATCAGGCTGTTCCATCATTGATGGTTTAGGCATCGGCTCAGGCATGGCGCCGTTAAGACGGCGGTTTCTTCTGCTTTAAGCGGAAAGGCTTTTTGCATTAAGCCGTTAAAAAATCGGGATAAAAAGAATCAAATAGGGAAAATCAGCAGCTTGCAGGCGGATGTGCAGGCTGCTGATTTTTTTATAAGAATTCTTCGGCCAGGGGAACCGCATAAAGGAAAATCGTATTTTTTTGCACAAATGTGATAAATATTGCAGGAATGTTATCGAAATTATGCCTTGTTTTTTGTTATATTTTTATACATAATTTAGGGTTTCTGTAAGAATGCAATCCGTGATGAAGCTTAAAAATGGATGTTTGCACAAAAAGAATCGGAAAAAAGCACAAGAAACCCAAAAAATTACAATATTTTTCATTTAGGAGGAGATTCGACATGAAAAAGAAATTACTTGCAGTGACACTTGCGGCCGCCATGACGGCATCCCTTACGGCCTGCGGCGGTTCGGGCGGCGATGGCGGCGACGGCGGCGACGGCGGCGCAAAAGCCTCTGACGGGGGGGTATCCATTACTGTTTTTAACTCCAAAATCGAGGTTCAGGCGCAGTTTGAAGAGATGGCAAAAGAGTACAGCGAAGCTACTGGCGTAGATGTGGAAGTTTACTATTCCAATGATACGGTAGCGGCCCATTTGGCTACAAAATATTCTTCTAATGACCCTTACACCCTTTCCATGGTAGATGCTAAGGATGTATATTCCCTGGCGGAAGATCATGCCATCGACTTGACTGGGGAGAAGTGGGTGGAAAAAACCAATTATGCCCTTTCGGTAGGCGACAAGGTGGTTGGTTTCCCGGTATGCGTGGAAGCTAGGGGATTGATTTATAATGCGGATGCGATTGAAAAGATTACCGGCGAAACCTTTAAGCCGGAAGATTACGCTACATTGGATGCGTTCCAGGGACTGTTAGAGCAGCTGGTTGCTGGGGGCATGGAAACGCCTACAGGCATCATGAAGGAGGATTGGTCTTTGGCCGGACATTTCCTGTCAGAAGTTTATGAGATGCAGGACGATGTGGATGGATTTATCAGCGCCCTTCATGGAGGCACTGCCGATTTGGCGAATAATGCGAAGTGGAACGGGAAAATGGATTATTTTGACACCATGATGAAGTATAACTACGCGGCAGGTTCTGCTATTGCGGCAGAGCGGGAAGTATCCGAGCAGAAGCTGGCGGAAGGCGAGATTGCCTTTATGTTCGGAGGCAACTGGGATTGGTCCATGATCAATGCCTATGAGTATTCCGAGAACATGGGCATCATGCCTGTGCCGGAAAATACTTCTGACGGAACGAATAAGAAGCTGGTAGGCGGCGGTTCCAAATATTTCTTCATTGACTCTTCAGAAAATACTTCTGAGGAACAGCGCCAGGCGGCCAAGGATTTTCTGAACTGGCTTGTGTTTGATGAGGCTGGCAACTCTTTTCTGACCGAGAAATGCGCTCTTGTTCCAGCTTACAGCAATATTGACGCGGCAGGGCTTGATCCGCTGTCAATTTCAGTAAAGGTTTACGCAGATGCAGGAAACCTGATCGATAACTATAACTATCTGCCGGATGATCATTTCTCGCTGTGCGGCGCTGCGTTCCAGAAATATCTGGCCGGGCAGACTGACCGGGCAGGGCTGGCTTCGGAGATTGAGAAGTACTGGTCATCAACCGCTCCTGTAGAACACTAGAAAAGGGTTAGCAAAGGAGGAACATTCAGCTATGAAGACCAATACCATGTCTTATAAGTGCAAGCAGTTTCTTATGTTTGCCGGAGTGACGACGGCGGTGTTCTTTGCCGTGGTTATCGTGCCATTTCTCTATGGTATTTATCTGACGCTTACAAGCTGGGACGGCGTGTCAAACCAGAAGCCTTTTGTGGGCCTTGCCAATTATGCCGCTACTTTTTCTGACGGTGCATATTGGCAGGCGATGGGCAGGACATTCCTGTACTCGGTTATTGCGGTTGTTCTGGTAAACGTGGTAGCGTTTATCCTGGCGTTCCTGGTGACAAGCGGCGTCAAGGGGCAGAATTTTTTCCGTGCGGGCTTCTTTACGCCAAACTTAATCGGCGGCATCGTGCTTGGTTATATCTGGAAATTTGTGTTTAACCGTGCGTTTGTAGCGTTGGGCGATACCCTTTCCGTAGGTGCGCTGTCAACTTCCTGGCTGTCAACCACAGGGGGCGCCATGCTGTGCCTGATTATTGTTTCGGTATGGCAGTATGCCGGTTATATGATGCTGATTTACGTGGCGGGATTTATGAGCGTTTCTGAGGATGTGCTGGAGGCGGCAAGGATTGACGGATGCACCAATTCCCAATCTATCGTGTATGTTTCCGTGCCGCTTATGGCATCTTCCTTCGTTCAGTGCTTGTTTTTAACCGTAACAAGGTGCTTTATGGTTTACGATGTGAACCTTTCTTTGACCAACGGCGAACCTTTTAACAGCTCAGTTATGGCGGCTATGCACGTGTATAACCAGGCCTTTACTTATAAGAATTTCGGTGTGGGCCAGGCAGAAGCGTTAATTCTGTTTGTGGTATGTGCCATTGTAGGCGTTCTGCAGGTATATGTAGGAAAGAAAGGGGAGGTATCGGCATAATGAATGCGAATGAGAAAGCTGCCCGCAATAAGAAAATCAATCACGCAATTAAAATTATCATCCTGATTGCTTTGTTTATCTGTTTTATCTTTCCTTTTGTCCTGGTTGTGATTAATGTATTCAAGACAAAAGCGGATATTACTTCGGATCCTTTGGCGCTGGTAGGGGCTCATGGATTTACAATAGCTAATTTCCCGGAAGCCATGAAGAAGATGAATTTTGGGCGCTCTTTTTTGAACTCTGCTATTATTACCAGCTGCTCCACAGTGCTTACCATCCTGTTCTCATCCATGACTGCGTTTGTGATTGTGCGCAATAACTGGAAGGTATGCGGGGCGCTGATGGGAATGATGATTGCTTCCATGGTGATTCCGTTCCAGGTATTGATGATCCCTATGGTATCCTTATATGGAGGAATTTTAGGTGTTTTAAACCACAGAGCCACGCTGATTTTTATGCACGTAGGATTTTCGCTGTCCATGGCGACGTTCATGTTCCATGGCGCAATCAAGACGAATGTCCCCATTGCCCTTGAGGAGGCGGCTACCATTGATGGGTGCACCCGGTGGCAGACTTACTGGCAGATTGTATTTCCGCTGCTGAAATCAACCATTGCTACGGTTGCCATCATTGATGCCATGGGCTTTTGGAACGACTACCTCCTTCCAAGCCTGGTGCTGTCAAAGAAGGAACTGTATACGATCCCTATTGCCACACAGGTATTCTATGGGACGTATTCTACAGATATCGGACTGGTTATGGCGGCGCTGCTGCTGGCTATGCTGCCAATTCTGATCTTGTATGTGCTGTTGCAGCGCTATATCGTTGAAGGCGTGACATCAGGCGCAGTGAAATAATAAGCCGCAATGAGACTGGGGATTCCCCAGTCTCATTGTGCGTTTTTGCGAATGGCGCGTCTGAACGGACGGTAGATTTTCGATGGAACACGTTATTTAGTCAGGTGTATCCGCTGTTGATTCACGGTAAAGCAGGCTGGTTTCCACATGGACGGTGCGGTAATGCAGGGAGGGCTGTTTGATCCTGGAAATCAACAGGTTTGCCGCACAAATCCCCATGGTTTTGCTGTGGATGTGGATGGTGGTCAAAGGCGGCGTGACCATCCGGGATTCTGACGTGTCATCAAAACCGCACAGATACAGATTTTCCGGGACGGAAAGCTTCATTTTTTTTAGAACCTGCAGAACATCTATGGCGACAAAATCGTTGGCGCAGATAAACACTTGGGGAAGGCGGCTCATGCTGTTGAGCTGTTCGGTTAAGTATTCCTGATATTCGGTGGAATCAGGGTTTTTAACGCCTTGCTTATTGCCTAAGATGCAGTATTCCCTCATGGGAGAGAGGCCGGATAAGAGCATGGCGGCTTGATAGCCCATATACCGCTCAAAGAAGGATTGGCAGTGGAGATGCTCTCCCACGAAGCCGATTTGCTTTTTGTTCCGGCGAGCCATTTCGGCGATGAAGGCGCAGATGCCGGACTGATTGTCAGGAAGAAGCCGGTCGGCATTCAGCGGACTGGAAATGCAGGATACTGGGGAGTCCACGAAGAGAACCGGAAAACCCAGGCTGCAGACCATCTGGCCGTAGTCGTGATCAAACAGCTCAAAACATATGATCCCTGCTGTTTTTTCACGGTTGAAGGAATGGGGAAGCTTTAGGCCTTCGATTTCGTCTTCCAGGATGCGGTGCATGGTAAGGGTGTAGCCGAAACGAGCCAGTTCTTTTTGGAAGGTGTCTACAATGGTGCAGATAAAGTAAGATTTTCCCCAAAAAATCGTAGTGAACAGGGCGATTTCACTGGCTTTTAGCGGGAGTGTGGAAAACAATTTTGGTTGGTCAATGTCAGCGGCGGAGAGAAAGGAAAATTGCTTGTATCCCATCTCGGCTGCTTTTTTTAATATTTTTTCCCTGGTAGAATCTGCCAGGATGCCAGTATTATTGATCGCCTTGGAAACGGTATTTCGAGAAATGCCAAGGGCATCAGCGATATCTTGTATAGTGACCTTGTTTGCCATGAATATGTTCCTTTCCGTTTGATTATGCAAAGTATGGGGCTGTGCGCATCTTGTTATATTGAACGGCAGATTTACCTGGCGTTCAGTGTAAAACCCCTCGCTGCAAGCAGCGGGGGATTACCTTGTGCATTATGTGCATCATCAATAGTATTATAATGCACTGTTGAAAATGCGTCAAATATAAAAACGATGCAGAAGAATAAATTTGCTAAAAATTTTATGAATATGGCTGAAAGGATACGGGTTTGCCCTGGAAAAATTGAGCGGTTCGTCCGCCTAGTGTACCGTCTGCAGACAGGGGCTTTATCCGTGGAAATTAACTGGTAAAAATTCATGCGAGCATGGTTTTCGTCCATGGGGTTTTCGCTGCCTGAACAGTTTTAGGTGTTGCATAGTGCAAATATATGTGCAAATAAGAAAATATAATTGACTAAATGTAAAATTAATGGTATATTATTATGCATAAATATAAAACTGATATTTACATATGAACAACACAACGAAATTGGATTGACAACGTAAGCTTTTTGGTAAGGGGTGTTTGTATGGAAGTTTCTGGGAACAATGTGCTGGATTATTTTGGTTCAGGCAGCAATATGTTTAATTTTTGGCTGGAGTGCGTGCGCCAGGGCAGGGCGGATATCATTCAGAATTACAGAGATGAAAAAGAGAAAAAAGCGGTATGCGACCAGTTGTTTATGGAAGACAGGGCGTATGCCCTGCGGGTATGCATGGTGATTTGGGTAGAAGCTGTGAAAATTGCGGAGAAGATGAATGTGCCCGACATTGTCATAGACAAGACCTTTGAGGAGTGGATTATCCGCGCCCGGGAAGCATCTACTCCATGGATGCTGGTAAAGTTAAGTGAAGCGTATTTGATGAATTTTGCCCGGCTTATTGACAAAACAGACAGGGACGATACTTCCCTGCCGATTTTCATAAAATTTCGGAGGTACATAAAATCCCATATCGGCGAGCCGTTGAATATTGATGATATTGCGGCTGCTTTGCGCATCAGCAGAAGCCATCTTTCCCATACAATCAAAAAGGAAACCGGAAAAACCGTCCATGCATGGATCTTGGCGGAAAAGATTAATATTGCCCGGCTTATGCTGTCCAGGGATATGCATAATATGAATGAAATATGGAGTTTTTTGGGTTTTTGCTCCCAAAGCCATTTTGCGAAATGTTTCCGGCAGATTACGGGGTTAACGCCCTCTCAGTTTCGGATGAAGGTTAGCTTGCTGGACAGCGGCGAAGAGTAGGGAATGGGCGGATTGCCCGAAGTTAAGCCGCTGCCTGCGGTGAACGCGTTAACCTGGCAAAAGGGTGTTCTGGTTGACACTGAGAAATATCTGTATTACAATGAGAAAACAAAATAAGGGGGTCTGCCTGCAAAAGGAGGAGGATTTATGGGGTTAGTGTATGCACAGGGAAACCGGGAATACCATATCGGTGTCGCGCCGGGAGAGGTAGGGCGATATGTAATCCTTCCTGGAGATCCGGGAAGATGCGAGAAGATTGCCGCTTATTTTGAACATCCCAAAAAGGTGGCTCAGAACCGGGAATATGTGACGTATACCGGGAAGCTTGAGGGGGAGCTGGTCAGCGTTATGTCTACCGGGATCGGCGGCCCTTCCGCGTCCATCGCCATGGAGGAGCTGGTGCACTGCGGGGCGGATACCTTTGTCCGGGTAGGTACTTCCGGCGGGATGCAGCCGGAGATTTTAGGCGGAGATGTGGTGATCGCTACGGGGGCTATCCGGTTCGAGGGAACCAGCAGGGAGTATGCGCCCTTGGAATACCCGGCGGTGGCGGATTATTCCGTGACGGCAGCTTTAAAGGAAAGCGCCGAAAAGCTTGGGCTGCGCCATCATTTAGGGGTAGTGCAGTGCAAGGATAATTTTTACGGCCAGCACTCCCCAGACACCATGCCGGTGGCTTATGAGCTGAACCAGAAATGGGATGCCTGGATGAAGTGCGGGGCATTAGCTTCGGAGATGGAATCCGCCGCCTTGTTTATTGTGGCTGGAGTCCGCAGGGTGCGCTGCGGCAGCGTCCTTTTGGTGGTGGCGAACCAGACCCGCCGCGCCATGGGGCTTTTGGATGAGCAGGTGCATGACACGGAGGCGGCCATCAAGGTAGCGGTGGAGGCTATCCGGGGGATGATTTTAAATAAATAGTTCAGCCAGTCAGAATCGCATGGGTGAAAATCGTGCTCGCACGAATTTTCATCCATCGATTTTGACTGAGGGAGCGCCTGTCTATGAGCAAAGATAGCTGCGTAAGCAGTGGGGAGTGCCGTAAGGCACGGTTTTGCGAATGGCGCGGGCTGAACGAAGGGTAGATTTATCTTGTAAAACTTAACAAAATAATCGCGAAAAAAGGTTCACTTTTCCTAATTTTGTGGTATAATTTTAAGAAATAAAAGGGAGTAGCTTCCACCAATATGTGGATTCTTAAGCGTCAGTACGATGATCCGCTAGGTATGTCCTTGACGGATAGTCCGCTGGGAATTGAAAAAGCAAGACTTTTATTGCAGTGATTGGGCTGCAGTAAAAGTCTTTTTTTACTTAGTTTCTATATGAGTGCTTGGCAAAGGTTGAGTATTGTGCCTGCACAAGCATCTGGAAAGGATTTGTCCAGGGAGAGGAGGAAATGTATGGAGTATTTAGTTGAAGGGTTAATGAAGGTTACTTGGCAGCAGATGGTGATGTATGGGATTGGGATCCTGCTGATCTGGCTGGCGGTAAAGAAAGAGTATGAACCGGCTTTGCTGCTGCCTATGGGTTTTGGGGCTATCTTAGTGAATCTGCCTGCCAGCGGGGTGGTGAATCAGATGATGCCTGGGGTAGGCGAGGTAAGGGGAGTGATCCAATGGCTTTTTGAGGTAGGGATTGAGGCGTCGGAAGCCATGCCGGTTTTGCTTTTTATCGGCATCGGCGCGATGATTGATTTCGGCCCCCTTTTGTCTCAGCCGATTATGTTCCTTTTTGGGGCGGCGGCTCAGTTTGGCATCTTTTTTGCTATCTGTGCGGCTTCCCTGATGGGATTTTCCTTAAAGGATGCCGCCTCTATCGGGATTATCGGTGCGGCGGACGGTCCTACCTCCATCCTGGTATCCCAGGTGCTTCATTCTAAGTATGTGGGAGCCATCGCAGTGGCAGCTTATTCCTATATGGCGTTGGTTCCCATAGTGCAGCCTTTTGCCATAAAGCTGGTGACGACGAAAAAAGAGCGCGCGATCCATATGGAATACCAGCCGGGAAGCGTGTCTAAGGCCATGCGGATTGCCTTCCCCATTGTGACGACGATTATCGTAGGGTTTATCGCCCCGGCATCGGTGGCGTTAGTTGGCTTTTTAATGTTTGGGAATCTGCTGAGAGAATGCGGCGTGTTAAATAACTTGTCGGATGCGGCGCAGACGGATCTGGCGAATCTGATTACGCTGCTTTTGGGCATTACCATTTCCTTTAGCATGAAGGCGGAGGCCTTTGTCCATATGGATACCTTGATGATCATGGGTATCGGCCTTTTGGCTTTTGTGTTCGATACCATTGGCGGGGTAATGTTTGCCAAATTTGTCAATCTGTTCCGAAAGAAAAAGCTGAACCCGATGATTGGCGCAGCCGGGATCTCTGCCTTCCCCATGTCCTCCCGCGTGGTGCAAAAGCTGGCGGCCAAGGAAGAGCCGGGGAATATTATCCTGATGCACGCGGCGGGGGCGAATGTGTCCGGGCAGATTGCCTCGGTGATTGCCGGGGGGATTGTGATTAACCTGGTAAGCCGATATTTATAGGAGAGGTTGCAACGGTGAAGGTACTGAACAGTTACGAAAGGTTTTATGGGAGAGGAGGAAAAGAAATGACGGATCAGTTTCTGATTACCTTGGAGATTATGGCAAAAGGAATGGGCGGGATTTTTGCCGCCTGCCTGGTGATTATGGCGGCAGTGTGGGTGATGGGGAAAATCAGCGGGAAAAAGTAAAGGGACTTGGCTCATTGCCCGCGGAAATGAAGGGAGAGATGAAGGATGAGAGAGATAAGGCGGAAAATTGTGCTGGCTGGGTGTATGGCTGCGGTTATGGCACTGTCTGCGGGATGCTTGGGAAAAAAGATTGATACCAGAGTTACCTTTGAGGCGGAGGAAGAGACGGAAAAAGCGAAAAGCAAAAAGGAAAAGTCTGGAAAAAAGGATAAGGCCAGCCAGGAAACTATGGATGAGGCGGCGTTAAAGGAGCTGGAGCAGGAATTGTATGACGCTTATATTCAAGTAAATAATGCCATGCTTGGTTCTTTGGCCGAAGGGATTGACCGTTACTTTGAAGAGGTGAAGTTCCAGGAAAAATTTTCTACAGTGGAAAAGACGTACCAGTGCCAGCCGATCGAAGAGGATTTCTATGATCAGATCAATCGGGCGAAAAAATTGCTGGACAAAAAGCCGGATGAGGACGAATTGGATCAGGCTTTTCTGGATTTGTACCCGGTGATGAAGGAGCTGGCCCAAACCTTGGATCAGGTGCATGAGTATACGGATTCGGAAGAGTATAAAAAGGATAAATACGCCGAGGGCAAAAAGCTTCACGCCCTTATCTGGGCAGATTATGAGGAATATAAGTCTTTGGGGAATGCTTTTATCGAAAAATTAAGCGACAAAGCTTCCCAGCAGGATGAGGCGGTATTAGAAGAATTGAAAGAAAGCGGGATGGAGGCGACTTATGCGTTCAATGTAATGATTAATACGGCTCAGGAGATCCAGCGGGAGATTAGCAGCCAGGGGATTAATGATGTTCAGGTGGTTGATTTGGATATTGACAAGCTGCAAGGCCTGTATGACCGTTACATGGATAATGTGAAGGCAAGTTTGGATCATTTGGCTGACGAGGAGGCCATGGCGGCGGAAGGTTATCCGGTAAACTCTCCTCATTACCATTCCTTTGAGACGGCTATCAAAGATTCCCAGACAGCGCTGTCCGGATTGTTTAGGCGGGTCAGGGAGCAGAAGCCGGTGGATGAAATTTATCTGGATGCCGATGAGCCTGGGGAGGGGACGATCCGGAAATTTGACGATACCGTGGGGGTTTTGATTGAGGAATATAATCAGCTGTTGACGGGCGGGTGATGTGTTTGGCTTTTTGGTTTTAAACGGTTCAAGTTTTTTGGCGTGAGCGTACATCCATAAAAGGGAAGTTAAGGAGAGCTTAAAGAATTGATCGTTTGTGTGAAAAATTGGTGGGATTTTGCAGGGGATCTATGTTATAATTTTAAATAAATAGTTCAGCCAGTGGAAAGCGCATGAAGGAAAATCATGCTCGCATGAATTATCCTTTATCGTTTTTCACTGAGGGAGCGCCCGTTTATGAGCAAAAGGAGCTGCGCAAGCAGCGGAAAGCGCCGCAAGGCGCGATTTTGCGAATGGTGCGGGCTGAACGGACGGTAGATTTTAAATAAAAATTTATGCTTTGTCAACTTGGATAACTGGTGAGTGAATTTTGACGCTGGGGTGTTTTGGAGGATATTGGGGTGGATGGAGGGAGTTGGTGCTTCTTATGATGAGTTTATTGGTTTAGATAAGGCACATAGGCTAACGAGTTCGCCATCTGTGGTGGATGTACACACGAAAACGCGCTCTCGCTCGGGATAAAACGGAACGGACACTAAGCTCGAAAAGACCTCGCTAAGTGCCGCCGTTTTATACGGTTTTCTTTGTGTACACGCACCACAGACGGCTAGCGTACTGTATCATTGATACTCAGCCAAACCTCCTTGTCCAGGCTTCCATCGGACTGCGTTGCCTTCACTCAACGATGCCACCGCAGAGCCTGCCCCAGCGAAGCGAGGGTATCGCCTCGTTCAGGCGCCTTGCCGCTGAAACCCTGTTCAGCGGAGTTTTGACAGATATCAACGATACAATACACTAGTGTAGTGACCTGAATATAATCAGATCACTACACTAGGTACTGGTTTGCGGAAAGTGCCGTTTTGCTTGCCAGTGCAGCAGCAAAAAAGTAAAACTATTGACAAAAAAATGATAAAAATAACGTTTTGCTTAAACTGTTTGCCTAATGGCAGAGAGATAAAATGAGGAAAGGAGCAGAGCATTCCGTATCCTAAAATGAGAAATTCACGGATTCATAGGATGCCAAAAGAACATGAGCGGAAAAAATCCGAAATATCAAATCAACACAAAGGAAAACAAGGCGTTTTTGCAGGAAATTTGTCAAAATCTCCTTGATTTTGGCCATCAGTTCCCGTCGCCAGGGGGAAGTTCCTACTACTTGGGGGACGACGGGGCTCCTTGGGCAGATCGCAGCCGGGAGACATGGATTACCTGCCGGATGATCCATGTGTACAGCATCGGCGCGTTTTTAGGCCATAAGGGAAGCGAAGCCCTTGTGGATGCCGGGCTTAAGGGGCTTATGGGCGAGCTTAAGGACAAGGAAAACGGCGGCTGGTATGCCGGACTGACTGCCGCAGGGGAAATCCTTCCCACTAAGCAGTGCTATGCCCACGCCTTTGTGATCCTGGCTGCATCCTCTGCCATGCTGGCAGGGAGGGAAGGGGCCAAGGAGCTTCTGGAAGAAGCGCTGGAGCTGTACGATCTTCGGTTCTGGAATGAGGAAGAGGGGCTGTCCTGCGATACCTGGAATACCGAGTTCACTCTTTTGGATGATTACCGGGGCATAAATGCCAATATGCATACCGTGGAAGCTTTCCTTGCCGTGGCGGATGCCACGGGCCAGGAAAAGTACCGGGAAAGGGCAGGGCGTGTTATCAATCGCGTAATCGAATGGGCTGTTAGGAACGACTGGCGGATCCCGGAGCATTTTACCAAGGATTGGGAGGCGGATTTAGAGTGCAATAAAGACCGGCCAGACGATCCCTTTAAGCCTTACGGAGCCACTCCCGGCCATGGGATCGAGTGGGCGAGGCTGATTGCCCAGTGGACGTTGTCAACGGATGAAGAACATCGCTTAAGGCTTGCAAAATTTTATATTGAAGCCGCTGAGAATTTATTTAACCGTGCCATTGAAGACGGCTGGAATGCGGACGGAGCGCCGGGGATCGTGTATACCACGGACTGGGAAGGAAGGCCGGTAGTCCATGACCGGATGCACTGGACCTTGGCTGAGGCCATTAATACTGCGGCCATTCTTTACCGCATAACCGGAAGGCTTAAATACGAAAAAAATTACAGCGAGTTTATGGAGTACCTGGATGAAACCGTATTGGATCACGTAAACGGATCCTGGTTCCACCAGCTGGATGAGAAAAACCGGGTAATCGGCACGGTATGGCCTGGAAAGTCGGATATTTACCATGCCCTCCAGTCTACATTGATTCCGTACTATGCGCCGGGCGTGTCCATTGCGCTGGCGGTGAAGGATAAGCTGCGTTAAAATAATTTATTTTGCAGCAGTTTTTTAGTAGGTGAGAGGAGGTGTTTGGGCTGGAAGCAAAATACCATATGACACGGGAGGAAAATATTTTTGTCGCAAAGCGGAACATTATCGACTATATTTGGAAAAGCGCAAGGCTGGAAGGATTGGCAGTGACTTATCCGGATACGGAAGCAATTTTTAATGGAATGAGCGTACAAGGTCAGATATTATAGCAGTAAATAACTTAAAGCACGCATGGCAGTTTGTGCTTGATACATTGGATTATCCTATAGATTATCCTTTTGTTTGCAAGATTAACCAATATGTAGGCGGCGACAACTTGATTATCCGGGCGGGCTATCTGCGGGATGTTCCGGTAAGCATTGGCGGTACGGTACGGAAACGGGATATGCCTATTGAATCTCAAATTAAAGAAGAGATGGAAGAGATTGGAAAGATGAACAATCCTACGGACAGGGCACTTACGATGATGCTTTACCTTGTACGGAAGCAGATGTTTTTGGATGGCAATAAGCGTACATCTATGCTGGCAGGCAATCATGTGATGATTGCAAATGGATGCGGCATTATTTCCGTTCCCATTGAATTGCAGCCGACTTTTACCAAAATGCTAATTGCGTTTTATGAATCTAATGATGTGAAAGAGATTAAAATGTTTCTGTATGAAAACTGCATTGACGGGATTGAGTTTAGGCCTTTGCAGGAGGAAGGGTAAACGATATACAGGATGTTAATGGCAAAAGGAGTATTGTGTAATTTATGATACTCCTTTGTTTTATATAAATAATGGGACATTAAACGAGCATGGGCAGGAGGAAATAAATATGGGCGGCTTGTTTGACAAATTATTCAGAAAGGGTTCTTGGCAGGAATCAAAGGATAAACCAAATGAAAAATTTCGTTATGAACTTGGGGATGGCTATTATTTAGCATATGAAATGAAATCAAATGGATATGGTGGATATTGTGATGTAAATGTATGTTTATATGAAGGAAATAAAATGGTTCGGCAGATGACCGATGAACATGGGAAGTTTAAGGATTTTCCAGGGGTGGAACATGGAGACTGGGAAAAGGAGCTTATATTTCCATTTGAGGCAATAACTAAATTTACAGTTGGATATAATCCGTTTGGAAATAATGGGCTTGCAGAGTTTGTCTGGATGGTTCAGCCAGATGGGCGTTATTGGGGAGATGATGGATTTGGCATGGAAAAAGATAAAGAAATTATGTTGTATGCAAAATTTGATAAAACGGGACGTTTTGTTACGCCATTTAAAAATGATAAGTTAAAATAGTCAGAAAAGAGAACTATGGCAATGTAGAATAAGATTAATGATTTTAGAATTTAATTTTATAAAATTTTAGGTAATCTCTGGTTGCGTTTTTTAATAATTCTTTTTTCATTACTAGAAATACTATAATATAAAATAAAAAAAATAAGTATAATTAAAAATATTGTAATTATTTCTAAGATACGGTATACTTATTGTGAGTTTTGCATAAAAAATAAAATTTCTACAATGATTTTGTACAAAAAATATCAATTAGTTGTGAGTGAATGCCAGTAAATGTAGAAAAAAATATGAAATTTAAAGAAGAAGGCAGGAATTACAAGGATGGGAATAAAGGAAAATTCAAAGATACATATTGAAGAGGTAATTAACGCTGAACAGTGTGCCGCTAAACGAAATTCTACCAATTTAGAAATAATTCATAAGTACAAAGAGGATTTAGATAAAGAATTAGAAAAAGTTGTGTTGGAGGAATTTACTTTTTATCAAGAAGTTTGTCAGTATATTCGAAATATTAAAATACCTTCTTTTATGAAGCCCTATAATAAAATTCGAGTTCGAGATGACAAATTTGATGATGCAGATATCGATGCACCTAAATTTTATCTTTATGCATATATTGACAAAAATACATGGAGTAATATTCGAAACGGAAGAAAGCAGTTGAGTAAAGAGAGTGCCTTAAAATTGGTAATTGCTTTGCAATTAAGTGAAGAACAGGCTAATCAGTTACTGCGTAAAGTATCCATGGTTTTAAATAATATAGATTACAGGGATCAAATTGTAATTGCTCTTCTGAAAGCACATTGTTATGATCCGGATGAAGCTAGTATGGTTTTGGAATGGTATAGTAAAAATGGAAAAGTGAAATTTGAAAATATTTACGAGTTATAAGTATATTCATAAATTTTGTTATAATATAGCTTATCGAAATTTGCGGAGCAAATTTCGATAAAAGGCGCGAAGCGCCATAAATCTAATGACAGGGTTCGCGAAGCGGTTCCTGGAATATAGCTTATTAGGAATTGTGTAGTAATTTCCGGTAAAAGGCGAGATATGGTGCTGTAAATCATATTAAAAGATTCGCGATAGAGGTTTCTATAATATAGTTTATCTGGAATTATGAAGGAATTCCTGATAAAAGGTGTGCTTTTAGCGCTATAAACTGGATTACAGGATTTGCAAGAACAGTTCCTATAATATTGCACAAGTAGAGGAGAATTAATGAAAAATTTAAAAATAAATATTGAAGAACAATTAAACTCTCAATATGCGAAGCAAGTAAGGTTGGCAGAAGAAAACGAATGTATTCATTATTTGAAAAAGGTAAATGTTGAATTGGAAGAGCTTTCTAAAGGAAACAATGTTTCCTTGTATGATGAGATATGTAATTATATAAGAAGAATTAATGAAAATAAGAAAAGGGATAAAGATGGAAATAAGAATGCTCCTTTTGAGAAAAAAAGTGGAAAATTAGATGAGAAAGAATTTTATAAATATGCTTATATAGATAAAAACACTTGGAGCAACATAAGGTTAAATGCAAAAGGAATAAGTAAGGAAAGTGCATTGAAATTAGTGATTGCTCTTCAACTAGAAGAGGATGAAGCAAAAAGATTACTAAAAAAGGCATCGTGGAGCTTTGATGTTAGCGAACAACGTGACAGAGTAATTCTTGCATTATTACATATCCATTGTTTTCATCCTGAGGAAGCGGCTGAACTGCTTGACGTGTATAGTAAAGATAAAAATAACCCATTTATCAATATTTATGATATGGAAAAAATTAGAAAAAATAGAAAAAATTTCCCTCAGTGCAGGAATACTTGAAAAAATATATATGGTAAAATGGCATAAAAGAAAAGATAAGTTTTCCTAATTAAAAAATATTGATAAAAGGAGGATTCAATAATGAAAACAATGGATAAAAAGCATTTTGAGCAGTTGAAAAAGAAGGCTGATGGCATTCTTAACCAGAAATCAGATGGAGTGTCGGCAAGGGAGATTATGGCTCAGGTTTATGTCGATTCTTTGCCCGATAAGTCTATAGAGCAAGGGCTGATGATGGCAGATAAGGCTCTGGAAGCGATCGTTGATTTTAACAAAACGTATTCTGACGCACTAGATAATAAAGAAGGAACTGTTAAGAAACTGATGAACCAGATTCTTGCGGAAAAGGATTTGGTAGGGCGCTGCAACACTCTTGCAGCACTTTATGCGGGAATATCTGTTGCTGATGCAAAGATGTCTGGTGAAGATATAGCGGAATGTGACGAGATAATTAAGGATGCGGACGAAGAGAAGATTACTGAGAATGAAGCGACACAAGAGTTGGAAAGTGAGTTAAAAGAAAAGGTGTCAGAAGCGCTTAAAAATTCTGCTATTCTTAGCCGAGGGTTAATCCGGCAGGCAGACTATTTGGATGATATGATGGAGGAAAATGGAATTTCACAAATGGTTGTAAGGATTGGGGAAGATGAAGTAGAATACGAAGGGATTCTTACAATGGTTGGGTATGTAGAATCAAAAACTGAAGAGATAAGCGAAATTCCGCCGGATGTGACTATTGAAGAAACTGCCTATATTGTTGCGGCAACAATGGAGGAAGAGCAGATTATTAAGCGGTATTCTGCAGGGGAAATAGCGATGAATGTTGCGGTAGCCTGTTTAGATGTTTTGGGAACTGTTTTGCTTCTTAAGCTTGCATTAAAAATTGTTTTGGCTGGAGTTTTAATGGCTACAGGTATTTGCGGGGTGATTATGGCAATTCCAGCAGTTCTTTTGTTAACGATAGGAATAGTAGGTGCTGTTTGGGAAGCGGTAAAAGTATGGGATAAAGGGGCAAATACAGTAATAAATATTGTGGCTTCAACAGTTAAGGTTAGTGTAAGAAGCACATCATTAGCAATGAGAAAAATTGGAGAATTTGTTACAGAAACGGTGGTTCCGGTTGCTGTAAGTATTGTAAAAAGATTAAAGGACTATTTTAATAAGATTACTTCAAAGAAAGAAAGAGTTATACTTAATAATACAATTTAATTTTTAGAAAATGAAAAATATCTCTGCTGTTTTAGCAAAAGCAGCAGAGATATTGTGTTAAAAAAGAGGAGGTTATATGTTAAGGTTATGCGGACATTCAATCGTAAATCTAAATGATTTTAGAGAATATGGGAATTTTTGGCAGATATATAATCAAAAAGAGCTTTTTTATCGATTTGCAGAAATTCATTGCTTGCCTATTACTTTGATGCTTGAAGATGGAAAAGGTGTGGTATATTTAGATAAAAAATTTTGGTTGGATTTTTTAAAACGTTTGGCAGACAATAAAAATATGGATGGTAAGCAATTATCAGTTAATGAATATGAGGAATACATTTTAGACAGGTGCATTGCTCGATATGAAGAAGAAGAACGTAAATCACAATTTACAAATGTGGGCTTAGATATTATTCCGGAGGATGTTTCAAAATGGCAAAGTTACATAGAGCTGGCAATAAATAATTTATTAAAAAGCGGGCATAGCGATAAAATAAAGAAAGAGGAGGAGGAAGAGATACGGAGTGAGCTGTCCGAGCCTTTTTTTGCTAGTGAGGAAGATAAGCAATATGTTCGGACAGAGATATCGCAGCTGCATATTGTAAGGAAAATTAAGTTGATTTTAGAAAGAGCAAAAGAATTTGAAGGAAATTGCAGGCTGGTACTAATTTGTTTATCTATACATATGCTAACGGAAATTGATATCCTTGAATTTGATTTTGAAAATAAGGCCATAATGTCTAAAGAAGGTGTTAAGGTAAAAGATGATGCGGTTGGCCATTTGCTGATTGATCAACAAATTGGGAAAAAAGAATCGGTTAAATTAAGTACTCCTATGGAAACAATAGGAACACAGGCTTTACGTGAAAAATCTGAGCTGTTGAATTGCAGGAAGCAGCCATATATTTGGTTGCTGTATGAATCAGATACCCTTCAGGAACGTTCGGTTATCCAAACGGTAAAAGTAGAAGCAGTGAAAAGTGAAGATGCCTTTGGCAATGCTTGCATTCAAATATATTCGGAGAGCCAACAAGCAATAGTTTTTGAATTTTTTCTTAGGCCAGGGGAATACAGGCACTGCAATATAACAGATGGAAAAGTGATATGTTTTTTGCCTACAATGTCGATTAGCCATGATAGATGCGTATACCGCCCGCATTATTACAGCGGTGATTTAGTGGTAAAGGAGAAAAATACTGAAGAAAATATGCAGCTTAATTACGGAACGGATATATCAGATATGTGCGTTGGAAAGGACGGCGAAATGTATCTTCGGAAAGGACAGATATTAGCAGGCAGATATTTTTTGAAAATAAAAAACAGGCGGGTCGAAAGCATATTGGATACGGTTAGCGAAGAATTCGTTGAGGTGGAGCTTGTGGACGATGGTTTTTTGTTGTTGACGAATAAGGGGAAAATATGTTCAAATCTTCAAGAGTGGGATGGTCAGTCAGTGGTCTCATTATATGGTAAGAAATGGATGTGGCAGATATCTGAAAAAAGCAGAAACGAAATTAGGGAATTTAATGTTAGCATGGAAGGGGACGGGGCAATATTACATTATATCAAGGATGATAGGTGTCAGGTGTATTGGAAGGATGGCAGCGGAATCATTAATAATTTTAGATAAGGAGAGGGGAGGATAAGTATTTATGGATTTTAACAAGGTAATAGTTGGCGTTTCAACATTAACTATAGGTATTGGTGGTGTAGTTGTAATTGGAGGAAAAATGAAAAGATTAGTTAAAAGAAGAACATGGATTAAAAAACCAAAAGTAGCCGATTTAAGATATCCAGGAGCTAGGCAAAATGAAGTAAATCTACAACAAGATTTTATAGTTAATGAAGTAAAAAAAGAGTATGAAAAATTATTAGAAGTGCTTCAGAGGACACTTGAGCTGGACAAAGAAATAAATTTTAGTTTTGAGGAAGAATTGAGAAATTGTTTTATTGCTTGGGACGAACTAGAACAGTTAAAATATGAAGAAAAAAAAGCTGAAATTGTATTAAATGCTTTCTATGCAAATGGAAAAATAAGGAGTAAATTGCAAGATTTTATTGAGTATGTGAAGAATGATTTATCTGAGGAGGAAGATGTAAATACAGTTGTTGTCTGCGGATTTAATTCATGCATGAACCTTGCTTGGATTGATTATAAAAAGATGAATAGCAGGCTTAATGAAGTTATACCAGAGAAGAAAGAGAGTGAGAGAGTGGTTGGTTTTTTGAATGAACTTTCCTATAAAAACAGTGCTTTTGAAGCTTTATATCGGGCATATTTATTGGGGACAGATAAGTCAAAAGGGAATACGATAGCCTGTTCGGATTTGGAATTATATCAATTGTTGAGAAAAATTAATAGAAAGATTAATAATTATTGTCAGGAAAAGGATGAGTTTGATTTTGAAAAGATTGTTGAAGGGTTAAAGCAAAGAAAAAAGAGAATAGAAAATTCAATATTGGAAGCAAAAAATTTGAAAGAAAGTTTAGATGAATTAATGGCGGAATCAATAATGATCAAAATGAAAGATAAAACGTGTGAGGTTGATTTATTGAAAAAGCAGTATTATAATATTGCGGAAGAAGTGAAAAAAATATTAATGGATGTAAAATATTAAATATATTTTTTTGGTAAGAGATGCGATTTAAATATATGCAGGTAAAATGAAGGAGAATTTACGTATGAGAATTATCGGTGTAGATGTTGGACATTGTGAAATGGCTGCGGCAACTCCTAATGACCAGGGTGGAAAATTTATAGGGATCAGTAATCTGTATTTAAATGAGAACAAAGATTTTGTTGTTCCAGCAGAAATTCGATATCCTTCCAATGAATCTGGAGAGCTATTTAATTATTTTAAAGCATCACCAAAGCATTTTGATGAAAAAATTTATGGCAATGAAGTTGAAGTTAGTCGCAGGGAATTAATGACCCGTTTATTGCGTGAATTAATTTTTGAAATTAAAGAGCGCAATGACTATTTAAAAAATGATCAAATTTTACTTCTTGTTGGTTGTCCTACATCTAAGGAATGGACTGATGAGAAAAACCGTAAGGAATATGAAAAGCTGATAAAAGAAGCAACTGGCGTGGCAAAGGTTCGGGTTATTCCAGAATCCAGAGCGGCCATGTTTAGTGCTTTGGCTGATGGCAAAGGACGTATGATTTCTGCATATGGAGGCGCTGTGGTATATGATTTTGGTTCTTCCACTGCAGACTGCACTTATATGAGGACTGGCGAGAAGTGCGTGGAAATGAGCTGGAATTTTGGGGCTAGGGAAATTGAAAAAAATTTAAATAAGATGATGCACCAGGAAGCAGAAAATACGGCCATGCAGAAAGGGCTGGAATTGGTACGGCAAAATAATTCTGCAATGCTTGAGCGGATGTTGCGTGGAACTAAAGAAGCATACTTTAGTGATGAATTAGATGAGGATGCTGCAGTCGTTGCATATAAATTCCCAACAAATCAAAAGAAGCTGACGGTAACGCTCGATATAGATGATAGTGTTATCGATGAGGCATTGGATATGGAAATGGCACTCGAAGTAAATAGTGAATTAATTTCGGGCGGATGGAAATCTTGCTGCAAGGAGTTTTTTTATAGAAGTAAAGATTATATTGAAAAAAACGGGTGCTCGGTTAAAGAAATTGTTTTAACGGGCGGCGCAAGTAAAATGGGTTTTGTGGCAGATTATGCTCGTGAGGTATTTCCGAAAGAGTCTTATAACGTGACTTGTGCGGCTAATCCCAGTTTCAGCGTTTCTCATGGGCTAGTATGGGTTGGCCTTGTAGATGAGTTTGAAGAAGAGTGTATTTCGATTGTGAAGAAGAATGTGATTAATAGTGGTGTTGGAAATGTTTGGAGGCTAAAGGAATCCTTGAAAAAGAGTATAGGAGATAAAATATATGAAGCGATAATAACGGCTATGGAAGGATGGGCAGAGTCAGATAAGGACGAATCCCTGAATGAACTTCAGGATAGGATGAATCGTGCAGTTGCTAATAGAATATCAACGCTCAAATATTTAAATAGAACGTGCGTATTGAATTGGTCTAATGATATTATTAAAGAAATACGCAGTCAGTTGGAAACTGAAATTCAGAAGAAGTTTGGCAATGCATTGGGGCAAAAAATGAGATTGCCGGAAAGTAAATGGAATCAAGTGATTCAAAAATTAGAAGGAGTTAATATCGATATGGAAAAAATTATTTCTGATATTGACGTAAATGGTATTTTAAGGAATCTGATTATGCTGGCGATTGTATTAGCATATGTTGCAGCTGCAAGCATTATTATTCCTATTCCGGTAGTGTCACAGCTTATTGGTTTGGGTATCGGTGCATTTACCGCATCGGTAATCGATAATAATGATAGGAATAAAAAACATAAGCAGCGTATCCGAAATAACGCAATGAAATCAATGAAGGAAGATAAGCAAAAAGATAAAATTTTTGAAATGTGCAGTGCAGAAATTGATAAAGTTATCGACAAGCAGATCTCAGATGATTCTGTAGCGATTGATATTGAAGCGATAGCTGCAAGGGCTTATGAGATAATGACATTAAAGTTTGATATTTAATGCTTAAGGTACAATTCCCTGGGAGGCATTAGCCTTCCAGAGAATTGCATGAGTGAAGGATGTTTGAAGTTAAGAAAAGGAATGGAAGAATGTGTGGAGCAAAAAAAGTAGTTGATAAGATAATTGAACGATGCAAGGTCGCAATGAAGGCGGGATTGCCAATTATATATATTAAGACTGATTCCTATGAATTGATTGAAAGTATAGTTTATAGTGAAAAATTAGTTTTGCTGCTTTCGGAGAAAAAAAGTGATAAGTTTTCAAAATCCCAATACCGTCCGTTTAAAGAAAATCGAAAATCATCCCCTGATAACTGGAAAGAAAAGCTTGATTCAACTTATTGGAATTGTCCGCATATCGTTACCATATCTGCTAGTAATGGGGTGAATGAAGAGGATTTGTTCCGGTATATTAAAGTATATATGCGGAAAGAAAGTTCTCCAGATATAGAACATATGACCTATATTTATAACAGCAGCGTAATAATATTGTATAGCAATCAGATTAAAATATCAGAAAAATTACGGCAATATTGTGAGATTGTTGAAGTAGGATATCCTGAAAACGATGAAATCCGGGAAAAGGTTCAGGCGATTGCCGCTGAAGCTGGCGAACGTATAGACGGAAGGCCATTGCAGCGTTTATGCACCTTGCTTCAAGGATTTACACAACAAGAAATTGTTTATTCTTTAAATAAGGTGCTCACCCGGGACGTGGATATAGCAAAAGAAAATAATGACCTATTGGTAGATAGAAGAGGTGATTTGGTTCCGGAGGTAAGAAGAATTATTCAGGAACAGAAAAAACAAAAATTACAAGATGGAAATCAAGTACTGAAATTAATTGCTTATGAGGATGATAAAATTGGAGGTATGCGGGAGTTAACTGGTTACATTAATACGATAAAAGAACGGAAGCTGCTGGAGGATGCCAGGATGAATAAAGAGACATATGGTTTGCAAGCACCTAAGGGGATTTTATTGTGTGGTATCCCGGGCTGTGGGAAATCTTTAGCTGCAAAACTGACGGCCCAAACGTTGGACCTGCCATTGCTGCAAATGGATATGGGAAATTTGATGGGTGGAATTCAGGGGCAGTCAGAAGAAAATATGCGCAAAGCCCTTGGCTTTGCTGAAGCAATGGCTCCATGTGTACTATGGATTGACGAATTGGAAAAAGGATTTAGCGGCGCGAAATCCAGCGGGAATTCTGATGGCGGAACATTTAAACGAATGTTTGGTACATTGTTAAATTGGATGCAAGAAAATATGAAGCCTTGTTTTATCTTTGCAACAGCGAATGATATAGGAGGGCTTCCTAAAGAATTATTTCGGAGTGGGCGGTTTGATGAATTATTTGCGGTGTATCTGCCCACAGCACAGGAATGTGCAGACATATTTTTGGCACGAGTAGAAAAAGCAGTTGAATCTACGAAAAAATTTCGGAATAATTCTGCAAAAGGATCATTAATTGTTAAGGAAGCATTGAATACTGAGCTGTATTTGGAATTGATTAATACGTGCTTAATTAATGATAATGGGGTAAGGATAGTTATTGGTGCTGATATTCAAAAAATTGTTAATTTGGCTTTGGCAAATTTAAGCGAAGATTTGAGGGAAGAGGGATCGATAACGCTAAAAGAATGGAAGGATGCATTAAGGGAAGAAATTCGGAATGCGTCAGTTTATGGTGACAGTCCTGAGAATATCGACAGTATTGCCATCGGATACTGTCGGATGCTTCGGAAAGGATTAAGGCCGACGGTAAAAATCCCACTATTTAAGACGAGAGATTACCATTGTGAAAATGCATTAAAGAATAAAGGGGATGGTGCGGATGGCCAGCAGATGATTTTGGCAGAGAATAAACCAATAAACTTGGAAAAGTATGATATAGCAGTGTATTCTTTGCTATATCCTAAAATCAATGAATGGGCATATGAAGTAGAACGATATGAACGTCAGAAATTATTGGAGGGATAGAAATGGCAATAACTGTAGGAACAATAGTAGCAGCTATGGTTGCTGTAGAAATAGCTTGTGCAGCAGTTCAATGGTTCCGTGATTTGTGGGGAACGAAAGTAAATGCACCGGCTAGTTTATGTACGGCTGAGATGAGCACTACTGATCAGGAGATGCAGGAAGAGACTAAGCATATTCTTAAAGAAGTATTTGGAGAAAATATTGCCGAGTCCATTCAAAGTTTAGATGCTGCGCAGAGAATTGTAAAGGCAGAGGAATTTATCGAAAAGCTTAAGGATGCATATGGTTTGGATGTAGAAGTTGAATTTTATGGGGAAAATAGGAGTCATTGCGGATTTTATAATAGCAAATTGAATACATTAAATTTAAATGTAGCTGATTTATTATCTAAAAATATGGATTGTACATATGAGTTTATTAATACGATTATTCACGAGCTGCGCCATGCAGTTCAATGGAAGGCAATTCAGGAGGATGGATTTTGGAATACAGATAAGGCAACTCGGATTAATTGGATGAATAATTTTGCAAATTACATACAGTATGGCATTGATCCTAAGGGATATGCCCAGCAACCAGTTGAAGTTGATGCAGTAACATTTGTTGATGGGTGTTTGAAAGGGGTATTTAATTAATGGCAGATAGGACAAAGATGAGTTTAGTACAGAAAAATAAATTAGAGGAATATTTAAAAGTTGAATTAAAATATAATGAAAAAGAAGTGATACAGGCAATTACTGCTGTTACGAATATGGATGCACAGCTTCGTACAAAATTAATGGAGTACATTGCGACAAGAAGAATGCCTAATATAATAGCAGAAGGGATTTCGGTAATGGACTTGATAGAACGTCTGGAGATGAATCCAGTAACTGCATTTATCTCTATGGACTACTTAATAACAAATCCTGACGAAGCAAAGTATGTTCTTACAAGAAGAGAGGAAAGAATTGAAATTGATGAGGATATGATTAAAAAATTAAAATCTAAGAATAATCTTGTTTGAATAAATCTAATTTCAAGTATAAATTATTTCCTCCAATGAGAGAATCAAAAGGGAATTGTATATTGTATAATGGATATATAAAAAAGAAGGAGGATAGATAAATGAAGGAGCGTTTGGTTTTAAGTTGTCTTGTAGAAGTATTGCCTGAAATCGCACTTGGCCTCACTGGTTTTACTGTGATTGGAGGTGCTGCATTATTAGCGGGTGTTTTTTTGGCTGATAAAATCACAGACAATTAGTGAACAATAATAGTTCAGAAAAGGAAATACACTAGGGAAAACAGAGCTTAATCGGGCAGCTAATAGTTTTAAGATATAGCGGCTGCCCAATTAAGCATATGTTTTTTGGATTGAAGTTAAAATGAGAAGAATACAATTATGTATACTTTATAAAGGGGAAGCTACGTATGAGAAAAATTATTGGTTTGGATATTGGACATTGTGAAATAGCAGCGGCAACACCTGAGTATATGGATGGAAAATTTGTTGGAATTAGTAATCTTTATTTGGATGATAATAAAAATTATATTATTCCAGCGGAAGTGATGTATCATGAAGAGCTTTTTCATTACTTTAAGGCATCTCCAAAATATTTTGATGAAATGATTTGCGGAGATAAGGCAAAGGTTAAACGCCGAAAGCTAATGGTTAATTTATTGGCCAAGGTAATTAAAGCAATAAAAACTTGTAATCCTTCTTCTGTTTCTCCAGAAGATCAAATATTACTTATTGTTGGCTGCCCCACATCTGAAAAATGGACAGCAGAAGAAAATCGTAAGGAATATGAAAAATTAATCAAGTTTGCAACAGGTGTGGAGGAGGTAAGGGTTATTCCTGAGTCTCGGGCAGCTATGTTTAGTGCCTTGGCTGATGGCAAGGGGCGTATGATTTCCGCATATGGAGGGGCGATGGTATATGATTTCGGATCGTCTACAGTAGATTGTACTTATATGAAAACTGGTGAACGGTGTGTGGAAATGAGCTGGGATCTTGGCGCCAGGGAAATTGAAAAAAATCTGAGAAAGTTAATGTGCCAAAATGCAAGAGAAGTAGCTAAACAAAAAAATGTTGAACTTGCGCCTCAGAATAATTATACAATTCTTGAACGTAAATTACGTGCGGCAAAAGAAGCATATTTTAATGGTGCATTAGATGAAGGTTCAAATCTTATTCCTTATAAATTTCCTTTGGCTGAAGGAAAAAAATTAACAGTTTATTTGGAGCTTAATGAAAATTCTATCCAAAAGGCATTGGAAGAAGGCATTGTTCTTCAAGCAGATCATGAAATAATTTCTGGGAACTGGAAAGCTTGTTGTAAAGAGTTTTTTCAGAAAAGCAAACAATATGTTGAGGAGAACAGGAGAGCTGTAAAGGAAATTGTTTTGACGGGAGGGGCAAGCAAAATGGATTTTGTGGTTGATTATGCCCATGAGGTGTTTCCAGAAGAACATTACACAGTAACCTGTGCCAAAAACCCGAGTTTTAGTGTTTCATATGGCCTAGTATGGGTAGGTCTTGTGGATGAATTTGAAAAAGAGTGCATTTCCATTGTGAAAAAGAATCTTATGAGCAAAGAAGCTGGAAAGGTTGAAAGCTTAAAAAATTCAATCAAAGAAAATATAATGGAAATGGTACGCCAAGCCATGTTAAGTGCTATAGAGAAGTGGGCAGAATCGATAAAAGATGAATCTTTGGATGAACTCCAATCCAGAATAGATCAAGAGCTGCACAGCAGAATATCAGATATTCAGTTATTCAATAAAAAAAGTGTATCTAAATGGTCTAAGAATTTGATAAAAGAAATATATACCCGTTTGGAAGTGGAAGTTCAAAATAAAATTGGTGAAGCATTAGCCCAAAAAGTAAAAATGAAGGATAATGAGTGGAAGATGATGTTTCAAAAGTTAGAAGAGATGGATATAGGAATTGAGAAAATTATTTCTTGTGCTAATGTTGATTATATCTTTGACTGGAGAAATATGTTTAATCTTGTAACTAAGTATATAATAATTGATATGATGAATTCTTCATTAATACAACAACTATTTTTGCTTTTCGCGGGATATATGTTTGCAAACTCATTTTTGGGCAAAGATAGCAGATATGTTAAGCGTAATAAGATTGTACGGAAAGCAATAAAAAAACTAATGGAAAAAGAAAGCGCATGGCGTGAAATACGATGCCGGTGTGATATAGAAATTGAATGTATTATAGATAAGCAGATTCAAAGAGATGCTATAGCAGCGGATATTGAGAGTATTGCTGCGAAAGTTTACGAAATCATGACTTTAAAATTTGCCGTTTAGATAGAGTTTTCTGCGATTGGCGATTCTATCCCAAAAATGGGTTGTGTGGTGATGAGCTTGGCTGGTCATACGATGCAGAACTGCGGATGTTGTGAATATCTGGCAGTGGATGTATGCGAGATTACGGCTGGAGATATAGAGCACTATGGAGACGATTACTCTTTGAGCACATAATCATTGAATCTGGAGTCAAGAGCATAGGCGATGTGCTTTCATGAGTTGTCTGTTGATGCGAACAGTGAAGTTGCTAAGCAGCTTGGAGGATGCTCATCCAACGGCTTTCCTTGATTATGAGAATCTGGAGGAAGTTCAGCTCGAAGGAAACAGCTGGTTTAGCATCGATGTGGATGGGCGCGAATCAGAAGATTTTGTGGGTGTTAGAAGCATTCCTGTAAACCGAAGAAAAATGAAGATTAGGTTATTTAGGAAAGATGGCAACGAACTGTTTAGTTTCTCTGCACCGTATGATATTGTATAACTATCTGTTTGTTTTGAAGATCTAAAGGAGCATTGTGGAAATATTAATGCGGTCGGGGATGATGGCATAACTTTGGCGAAAAAACCGTTTGCGAAGGGAAAACGACCGTTCACGGGGATAATCTTGCTAATGATAGAAAGTGGACGATGTACTAAGGAAGTTCCACTAACTGAACGATTTACATAAAAAGGAGACCTATGCCATGCTAACCATTGCCGTCTGTGAAGATGAAACTTATTTTTCCGCCCATATCGCCAGGCTGGTGCACCGGTATCTGGCAAGCAAAAAGATCAAAGCATCCATTTCGTCATATTCCAATGGCGAAGCGCTCCTGGCTGCCGCGCAGAATTCGGACATTCTGCTGATGGACGTAGAACTTCCCGGTTTAAACGGCATGGAGGTTATCGGGCATTTGCGGGAGAGAGGGTGCAGGGTGGAGGTCATTTTTATCACCGCATATGAAAAGTATGTGTTTCAGGCCTTTGATGTGGATGCCGTTCATTATCTGTTGAAGCCTGTGGAGGATGAGAAATTTTTTTCGGCAATGGACAAGGCGGTGAAGCGCAGGGAGGCAAGCCGTGAGAGATTTCTTTTGCTGACGAAAAACGGCCTGACCACAAAGATTTTTATCAAAGACATTTTGTACTGCGAGGTGTATGACCACAAGATTTTCATTGAAACCCTTTACGGGCGATTTTCCTACACCGGAACCCTTGGGTCTTTGGAGAAGCAGTTAAGCGGCGATTTCTTTCGATGCCACCGAAGCTATATCGTCAATATGATCCATGTATTGGACAGGAACGGCGAGATCGTGACCATGGCAGGAGGCGGCAGGATCTTTGTGTCCAGGAGAAGGCGACAGGAGTTTGAGCAAAGGCTTTTGGAAATGTGCAGGAGGGAGGGGATGGGATGAATCAGCCGGGAACTTTGGATACGGTGTTTTTCGGGTGGTGGCTTTTGCTTAACGGGTGGATCCAATATCTGGAGATTGATTTTTTGTGCGGAGTCACCGGCAGGCCGGGGCGTAAGATTATTCCCCTGTGGATAGGGCTCAATGAGCTTTTCATCGGGGCAAAGCTTCTCATGGGGATGCCGGATGGCTTTCTTCTCCATATATTGCTTTTGCTCCTTTTTTGCGTCAGCTTTTTAAGGATTCCCTGGAATATGGCGGTGGCGCCGTTAGTCATTATAGGGACGCTGTACACATTTATCGAGGGATATTCGGTAGTGTGTATGTACTGGGTTTCCAGGAATGCGGAATCGAAAGGGTATGGGGTTCTGCTGCAGATCCTTATTTCGGCCGTGCTGTTAGCAGTGTATTTTGGGATACTGAAACTGGTTAGGAGAAGGTATTCGGATGCCTTACAGTGGCCGGTTTTTTCTTATCTGTACGTGCTGCTGTTTCCCTGCGGTTTTATTGTGCTGCTGGTAAGGCTGGGATTGAAGCTGGGCAGCAGGGAGCTGGAACGGTATTTTTCAGCCATTGGAATTGACACTGGCGCTACGGTTTTTTTCATTCTCAGCGGAGCCATGGCGATATTTTTGATGATGATCAAAATCTTTTCCGTCATTGCCTGCCAGGCGCGGCAGGAAAACAATCTGGCGATCATGAAGGTATGGATGGAGGGGCAGAGGACGTATGTGGAGGAGGCAAAGGAAAGGAACAGGGAATACGCCAAATTTCAGCATGATATGGATAACCATCTGCTGGTGCTGTCAGGGCTTATCCGGGAACAGGATTACGAGGGGGCGCAGGAGTATATGGGCAGGCTACATATCCGAAGCCAGTCGTTTGCAGAGCTGCCGTCCACAGGCAATGGGGTTCTGGATATTCTGCTGAGGGAAAAGGTAAGTTATGGGAGGTGCAGTGGGATCCGGATTTCCTGCAAGGTGAGGATTCCGGAGGATTTTTATTTTGACGATATGGATCTGAGCGTTATTTTTGCCAATATCCTTGACAATGCCATTCAGGCGTGCGCTGCTGTCCGGTGTGAGGACAGGAAGATATCCATTGCGACCAAAACCCATGGGCGTTTTCTCGTCATTGAGTCTGCCAACAGCTGGCTTCCCGGGCCGGTGGAGGAAGGGATTGGGCTGACGAATATCCGGAATGTGGCGGCAAAATATCAGGGGACAGTTGAGCTGTCGAACACGGACAGGCAGTTTAAGGTAAGCGTGTTGCTTTGTGCTCTGAAAAAAAGCCTAGTACTGCGTTGCTAGAGCTTGTTTAGAATTTGCCGGATAAGATGCTTTTTTGGGAACAGAGTGCGGGCAAAGGGGTCTTGCTTTGGAAGGATGCTTTTGGACATAGCTTTCGGGTATGGCTTTCAGGGATGCACACATCCTTGCCGGAACGTAAGTTTAGCGCTGCATTAAGCTCGCCAGATCCGGGAACTGCCGGTTAAGAGCCGCTCGCTCACGGACGGGGAAGAGGCGTAAGGATTTGCTTTGGCCGTCCTAAGGGTATTGGATATTTCTTCCAGTTTTTCTTCCATATTTTTTAATGTTTCCGCAGAGTTTTGTCCGGTATCCGCCCCAACCGCTTTCATCAGAAGCATCTCGTTTTGCAGTTGCTGCTGCTTGTTTTGTAAGCTGCTTACCGTATCGGAATTGCCGCCGGGTTTTTGGGGGTTCTTCTGGTTTTGATTTCGGTTTGCTTTGTTTCGCTCCATCGCTACGAGTGGATTAGTATAACCTGGTTTGATCTGTATGGACATCCTGTTTCTCTCCTTTCCGAATTGCTTCATTTCCGCGAGCAATGAGCCAAGTGCCGTGCTTGCACGTGCATTTGGCGAATGCCGCGAGGTATTTGACTGCCATATCTATCTGCATATCCTTGCCTGATTATCGGGAACGTTCCAAACAAAAAAGCGTCCTGAAAGCCATACTGTCTATATCGGATTGGTGTTTTCGGAAAATAGAGGGAAACCGTGAACGGCTTTTGGGGGGACGTAAGCGGTCAGCGGGAAAGGGTTGCGGGCGAAAGATAAGCCAGATGCCCTCAGGATTGACGAAAAAATAGCAATCAAATAGCAATCCTGAATGTGGTATACCACCAGATCAAAAAACTTGTCAAAAAATCTAAAAAAACACTACCATTTTCCCGGAATTTGTGATAAAATCAAGAAAAACTGGGATACCACTTACCTAAAACACCGGAAGTGGTATACAACAGAGAAGGAGGTAAGCCCAATATAAGGTTGGGTGTGACGGTATGGTTTATAGTTATTATCCAGGCTGCACGTTAAAAACCAAAGCCAAAGAACTGGACTTCTATGCAAGGAAGTCAGCCGAAGCCCTTGGATTTACCCTGGAGGAGATTGAGGACTGGCAGTGCTGCGGCGCGGTCTATCCCCTGGCTTCCGACGAGATCGCAACCAAGCTGTCCGCGGTCAGGGCGTTAAACGCCGCGAAGGAAAAGGGCCAGGATCTGGTCACGCTGTGTTCCGCTTGCCATCATGTGCTTAAGCGGGTCAATGACGACATGGCCAATGTGCCGGATATCCGGGAGAAGGCAAACAATTACTTAGAGCTTCCGGAAAGCTACTGCGGGGAGACGAAAGTCTTACATTTCCTGGAAGTCCTTAAGGACAGGGTAGGCTTTGACCAGATCCGGGAAAAGGTGGCAAAGCCCTTAACCGGGCGGAAGATTGGCGCCTACTACGGCTGTATGCTGCTGCGTCCCAGCGGGATCTTACAGTTTGACGATCCGGAAAACCCAAAGGTTATGGAAGAGTTTATCCGCGCCTTGGGGGCGGAGCCGGTAGTTTACCCTTACCGGAATGAATGCTGCGGCGGCTACATTTCCTTAAAGGAAAAGGCCATGGCCGGGCAGATGGCGGACACTATCTTAGAATCCGCCCAGTATAACGGGGCTGAAGAGCTGGTGACGGCCTGCCCCTTATGTCTTTATAACTTGAACCACAGCGGCCAACCCCATTCGGTAAAGGTAACGTACTTTACGGAGATTCTGGCGGAGGCCCTTGGATTAACGGAAGGAGGAGGAGAGGATGACTAGAAATGAACAGAGCCAGGCGGAGCTCATCCGGCGCATAAGCGGCGTGGATACGAAAAAATGCATGAAGTGCGGCAAATGCTCTGCATCCTGCCCAGCCCTTGATTCCATGGACTTAAAGCCCCATCAGTTTGTCTCCTACGTGGATCGGGGAGAGATAGAGCCGTTGCTTCATTCCAAGAGCCTTTGGAAATGCCTTTCCTGCTTTGCCTGCGTGGAGCGGTGTCCCAGGGACGTGAAGCCGGCCAAGCTAATCGAAGCGGCCCGCCTCCTGGTGATCCGGGAACAGGGCGGCAATTATCTTCTGCCGGATGAAGTGCCCCAATTACTGGATCCGGATCTTCCCCAGCAGCTTTTGGCAAGCGCGTTTCGTAAGTATGGTAAATAGAAAGCAGGAGGTGAATTTCATTGCAAAGAATCGGAGTTTTTGTCTGCCACTGCGGCACGAACATCGCGGGAACCGTGGATGTGGAAAAGGTGGTAGAGCAAATCAAATCGGAACCTGGCGTAGTCCATGCGGAAGACTACCAGTATATGTGCTCGGAGGCAGGCCAGTCCAAGATCCAGGCAGCCATTAAGGAAAAACGCTTAACCGGAGTGGTGGTCTGTTCCTGTTCCCCCAGGATGCATGAAAATACGTTCCGCAAGGCGGCGGAGAGGGCAGGGTTAAACCCCTACATGGTGGAGATTGCCAATATCCGCGAGCACTGCTCCTGGATCCATAAGAATAAAGAAGAGGCCACAAAAAAGGCGGTAATCTTAGCCCGGGCGGCCATTGCCAAGGTGAACTTAAACACGCCCTTAACTCCCGGGGAAAGCCGGGTGGTAAAGCGGGCGCTGGTGATCGGCGGCGGCATCGCCGGGATCCAGACGGCGCTGGATATCGCGGACGCCGGGTACGAGGTGGATATCGTGGAGAAGACCCCCAGCATCGGCGGCAGGATGTCCCAGCTGGACAAAACCTTCCCTACCTTAGACTGCTCGGCCTGTATCCTTACCCCTAAGATGGTGGAGGCTTCCGCCCATGAGAAGATCCAGATCTTTACCTACAGCGAGGTGGAAAAGGTGTCCGGCTTCGTGGGGGATTTTTCCGTGGATATCCGCAAGAAAGCCAGGAGCGTGGATATGGATAAGTGCACCGGCTGCGGCGTCTGCTCCCAGAAGTGCCCCTCCAAGAAGGCCTTAAGCGAGTTTAACCGGGGTCTGTCCACCAGAAGCGCCATCTACACGCCTTTTGCCCAGGCCATCCCCAATGTGCCGGTGATTGACCGTGAAAGCTGCATTAAGTTCCAGACCGGCAAATGCGGCCTGTGCGAGAAGGTATGCGCGGCGAAAGCCATTGACTATACCCAGAAGGATGAGGTGATTACCAGGGAGTACGGGGCTATCGTGGTGGCTACCGGCTTTGATACCATTAAGCTGGATAAGTTCGGCGAGTATTCCTATGATACCTGCCCGGATGTGATTACCTCCCTGGAGTTTGAGCGATTAACCAATGCGGCAGGGCCGACGAAAGGCCATTTGGAGCGGCTTTCCGACCACAAGGCGCCAAGATCCGTTACCTTTATCCAGTGCGTGGGATCCAGGGATGCCACCTGCAGGGGGAAGACCTACTGCTCCAAGATCTGCTGTATGTACACGGCAAAGCACGCCATGCTGATTCGGGACAAGTATCCGGACGTGGAAGTGAACGTATTTTACATTGATGTCCGCACGCCCGGGAAGAATTTCGATGAATTTTACCGCAGGGCGGTGGAAGAGTACGGCGTAAATTACATAAAAGGCCAGGTAGGCAAGGTGGCGGAGGTAGACGGCCATTTAAGGGTTCAGGCGGTGGATATGCTTGACGGCCGCCGGATTATCCTGGATACGGATATGGTGGTTTTGGCTACGGCCATTGAGCCGGATCCATCCGTAAGGAAGCTTGCTACCATGCTGACGGCCAGCATCGATACCAATAATTTCCTCACCGAGGCTCATCCCAAGCTCCGTCCGGTGGAAAGCCCCACGGCAGGCGTGTTCCTATCCGGCGTATGCCAGGGGCCGAAGGATATCCCGGAAACCGTATCCCAGGCAGGGGCTGCGGCAGCTAAGGTAATCGGGCTTTTGGCGAAAGACCGCCTGGTGACGAACCCATGTACGGCCAGCCCCGACGAGCGCTACTGCAACGGCTGCTCTTCCTGCGAGAAGGTATGCCCATACGGAGCCATTTCCTATGAGAATAAAGAGGTGTTCGATCATGGGATCCGGGAGACCAGGCGTGTGGCGGTAGTCAACAGCGCATTGTGCCAGGGCTGCGGCGCCTGTACCGTTGCCTGCCCCTCAGGCGCTATGGATCTTAAGGGCTTCTCCAACAGACAATTAATCGCGGAGGTGGACGCTATATGCAAATAGAAAATCAGAATACGGAATTTAAGCCTTTGATCGTTGCTTTCTGCTGCAACTGGTGCAGCTACGCAGGGGCGGATCTTGCCGGGACCAGCCGTCTGGCTTACCCGGCGGACGTGAAGATTATCCGGGTTCCCTGCTCCTGCCGCGTAAATCCCTTGTTTATCCTGCGCGCCTTCCAGAAGGGGGCCGACGGCGTGATTATCTGCGGCTGCCATCCGGGAGACTGCCATTACAGCACCGGGAATTACTACGCCAGGAGAAGGATGACCCTGTTATTCTCCCTGCTGGACTATATCGGGGTGGAAAAGGGAAGGACCAGGGTGGAATGGGTGTCTGCCGCTGAGGGCGTGAAGTTTGCCACGACCATGAACGACTTTATCGCCAAGATCCGCAGCCTGGGCGAAAATGTAAGATTGGAGGATTTACGATGCAGGAAATGATCGAGAAAGCCAAAAAACTTCTTGCCGACGGCACTGTGGCCCGTGTGCTGGGCTGGAGGCGGGGCGAGCTGCCCTACAGCCCGGAACCTGCCTTCTTTACCTCCGAAGAGGAGCTTTGCGGGTTGGTTTACGACGGGTTCTGCGGCGCCAATTTAAGCAAATATATGATCCAGGCAGGGAAGATGGAGGGGAAGACCCTGGTGTTTTTAAAGCCCTGTGATACGTATAGCTTTAACCAGCTGTTAAAAGAGCACCGCTTAGAGCGGGAGAATGCTTACATCATCGGCGTGGGCTGCAAGGGCAAGCTGGACATTGAAAAGATCCGCGCATTAGGGATCAAGGGGATTAAAGCCGTGAAGGAAGAGGGGGACACCTTAAAGGTGGATACCATCTACGGGGAGAAATCCTGCGCTTACGCCGACGGCGTAATGGAGCGGTGCAAAGTCTGCAAGGGAAGTGGCCATATGGTTTACGACGAGCTGCTGTACGAGGATCTGGAGCTGGCAGTGCCTGCCGGGGACAGGTTCTTAAAGGTGCGGGAACTGGAAGCCATGGATCCTGAGGAACGGTTTGCCTTCTGGCAGGGGGAATTAAGCAAGTGCATCCGCTGCAATGCCTGCCGGAACGTGTGCCCTGCCTGCAGCTGCAATAAATGTGTATTTGACAATGACCGGTTTGACACGGCCCAGAAGGCCAACAGCGACACCTTTGAGGAGCAGATGTTCCACTTAATCCGGGCGTTCCATGTGGCCGGAAGGTGTACGGACTGCGGCGAGTGCAGCCGGGTATGTCCCCAGGGCATCCCGCTTCATCTGCTGAACCGGAAGCTGATTAAGGATATTGACGAATTATACGGGGAGTTCCAGGCAGGGGCTGATACGGAGACGAAGGCGCCCCTTACGGACTTTACCTTAGATGACGCAGAGCCGAGCATTGTCGGGGAAAGGGGTTAGGATATGTATAAAATTGCTAAAGAACAACTGCCGTCCTTATTCGCCGCCATCAAAGCTCAGATGGACTTATATATGCCCTTAACGAAAAACGGCCAGGTCAATTACGGGATCTGGTCCGAAGAGGAAGAAACGGCATTGGATGCCCTAAATTCCGTAAAGTCCCCCAAGGATTTCTTCTTCCCCCAAAGCGAGACTTTATATACCTGCTACATGGAAGGGAAAAATATTTCCGTCACGCCGGAGGAATTAAGGGACGCGCCCTTTGCCGTCTTTGGGATCCGTGCCTGTGACGTGCAGGGCCTTACGGTTTTGGATCAGGTGTTTTTGGCCGATCCGGTGGATTCCTATTATAAAGCCCGCAGGGAACACGGCATACTGATTTCCGCGGCCTGCCATGAGCCGGAGGAGACCTGCTTCTGCAAGGCCTTCGGCATCGATGCCCATGACCCGGCAGGGGATGTGGCTACCTGGACGGTGGGCGATACCCTTTACTGGGAGCCGAAGACGGAAAAAGGGGAGAAGCTTACGGAAAGCTTAAACGCCCTTTTGGCTCCGGCAGGAGATGAGGGGAAGGAAGCGGTAAAGAAGGAGCAGGAGGATATCTGCGCCATCACGGAAAAACTGCCTTACGCTAATCTTTCCCTGGATGCCTTTAAGGAAGCCGAGCTTCTTGATCTGTTTAATTCCCCCAAGTGGGATGAGCTTTACAAGGCCTGCCTAGGCTGCGGAACCTGTACCTTTATCTGTCCCACCTGCCAGTGCTATGATATCCGGGACTATAATACGGGGCGGGAGATTAAGCGGTTCCGCTGCTGGGATTCCTGTATGTATTCCGACTTTACCTTAATGGCCCATGGTAATATCCGCAATACCCAGAAGGAGCGGTTCCGCCAGCGGTTTATGCACAAGCTGGTGTATTTCCCGGAAAATAACGACGGGATGTTCTCCTGCGTAGGCTGTGGCCGGTGCGTGAATAAATGTCCTTCTAACTTAAACATCGTAAAAGTAATTAAAAGTTTGGGGGTGTCAAGAGATGTGTAATTGTAACGGAAGCCATAAGGCGGACGAGCTGATCCCGGTAGTGGGCGTCATTACCGATATTAAAGAGCAGACCCCGGATGTGAAAACCTTCCGGGTAGTCCGTCCTGAGGGCGGGAAGCTTTTTGAGCATATGCCGGGGCAGTGCGCCATGATCTCCGTCCCCGGGGTAGGGGAGGCCATGTTTTCCATCACCTCTTCCCCCACCAATAAAGAGTACCAGGAGTTCAGCATTAAGCGCTGCGGCAGCTTGACTGACTATTTACATACCATGGAAGTGGGGGATCAAGTCACGGTGCGGGGGCCTTACGGCAATTCCTTCCCGGTAGAAACCGATTTAAAGGGAAAGAACCTTTTATTCATCGCCGGAGGCATTGGGCTTGCCCCCTTAAGGTCGGTGATTAATTATGTTTTGGATAAGCGGGAAAATTACGGGTCCGTGGATATCCTCTATGGTTCCCGTTCCATGCAGGATCTGGTGGGCCTGGATGAGATTCAAGAGGTTTGGGAAAAAACCGACGGGGTGGATGTGCATTTAACCATTGACCGTGCCCAGCCGGAATGGGACGGCCATGTAGGCTTTGTTCCCTCCTACCTAAAAGAGCTGGAGTTTTCCACAGATAAGACGGTGCTGGTATGCGGGCCGCCCATCATGATTAAGTTCGTGCTGGCCGCCCTGATGGAGATGGGCTTTGAGAAAACCCAGGTGTTCACCACCTTAGAGCTTCGGATGAAGTGCGGGATCGGGAAATGCGGGCGCTGCAACATTGGCTCCAAGTATGTGTGCAAAGACGGCCCTGTTTTCCGCTGCGACCAGATCGACGAGCTGCCCAATGAATATTAAGAGGAAGGATTGGTAAAGAAAATGCAGGAAATGGTAAACGTTTATTTCTTTGGAAAAAAATATACGGTTCCGGCCGAACTGACCATTATGACGGCCATGGAATATGCCGGGTACAAGCTGGTCAGGGGCTGCGGCTGCCGTCACGGCTTCTGCGGAGCCTGTGCCACGATCTACCGCATTAAAGGCAAGAACGAGCTGAAAACCTGCTTAGCCTGCCAGACCCAGGTACAGGAAGGGATGTACGTAGCCAGCATCCCCTTCTTCCCCACGGACAAGCGGACATACGACATAGAAGAGATTAAGCCTACGGAACAGATTATGATGGAGCTTTATCCGGAAATCTACAGCTGCATCGGCTGCAATGCCTGTACGAAGGCCTGCCCCCAGAAGCTGAATGTGATGCAGTACATTGCTTACGCCCAAAGGGGAGAGTATGACAAGTGCGCCAGGGAGTCCTTTGACTGCGTAGGCTGCGGGATCTGCTCCACCAGATGCCCGGCAGGCATTTCCCATCCCATGGTAGGCCTGCTTGCCAGGAGGCTGAACGGCAAATATATTGCCCCCCAGACCGGACACTTAAAAGACCGGGTGGAGGCCATCCATCACGGCGAGTATGACCAGCTGATTGAGCAGATCATGCAAAAGCCCATTGAAGAACTGAAAGAGCTGTACAACCATCGGGATATTGAGAAATAAGGAGGGAGAAACCATATGGCAGACCAGGCTATTTTAACGGCAGAGATGCTGGAATCGATTCAGAAGGTAGAGGCCACCAGGGCCTCCAGGATCGGCGTGGAGCCGAGGCGCATGGATGCGGATGAGAAAGACAGGCTCCTTAAGCAGTACCATCCGGATTATAAGGACGACGGCTTTGCTACCTTAAAGATGGGGCCGAATAAGGGGGAGAAAGCCCCGGTGGAACTTAGCAGGCTCCTTCAGGCAAACAGCCGCGTGCTGGGGAAAGAAATGGATTTAAACAGCCCGGACGTTGATGTGGATGTGCTGGTAATCGGCGGCGGCGGCGCAGGCTCTTCCGCGGCCATTGAAGCCCACAGGGGCGGCGCAAAGGTAATGATCGTGACGAAGCTTAGGATCGGCGATGCCAATACCATGATGGCAGAGGGCGGGATCCAGGCGGCGGACAAGGAAAACGACTCTCCCCAGAGGCATTACCTGGACGCTTTCGGCGGCGGCCATTTTGCGGCCAAGCCGGAGCTGCTTTCCAAGCTGGTAATGGAAGCGCCGGACGCCATCCAGTGGCTGAACGGCTTAGGGGTGATGTTTGACAAGGCATCCGACGGAACCATGATCACCACCCACGGCGGCGGCACTTCCCGGAAAAGGATGCACGCCTGTGCCGACTACACCGGCGCGGAGATTATGCGTGTGCTGCGGGATGAGGTATTAAACCAAGGGATCCCGGTTATGGATTTTACCTCGGCCATTGAGCTGGTAAAGGATGACAAGGGTCAGGTGGCCGGAGCGATCTTACAGAATATGGAAACCGATGAATGCCTGGTGGCAAGGGCAAAGGTGGTGATCCTGGCTACCGGCGGCGCAGGGCGGCTACATTACCAGGGCTTCCCCACTTCCAACCATTACGGCGCTACGGCTGACGGCTTAGTGCTGGGATACCGCGCAGGGGCAAACCTGTTATACCAGGATACCATCCAGTACCATCCCACCGGCGTGGCTTACCCGCCCCAGCTTTTCGGAGCCCTGGTAACGGAGAAAGTCCGTTCCGTAGGCGCCCAGCTGGTAAACCGGGAAGGGGAAGCGTTTATGCATCCCTTGGAGACCAGGGATGTTTCGGCAGCTTCCATTATCCGGGAGTGCAGCGACAGGGGAAAAGGCGTCCCCACCCCAGGCGGCGGCTTCGGCATCTGGCTGGATACACCTTTAATTGAAATGCTCCATGGGGAGGGAACCATCGAGAAGCGGATCCCGGCCATGCTTAGGATGTACTTAAATTACGGCATTGATATGCGGAAAGTGCCCATCCTGATTTACCCCACCCTCCATTACCAGAACGGCGGCTTGGAGATTAACGCAGACTGCGCTACCCCGGCTATTGGAAATCTTCTGGTAGCCGGCGAGGCGGTAGGCGGGATCCACGGGCGCAACCGTTTAATGGGCAATTCCCTTTTGGATATCATCGTCTTTGGCCGGGACGCGGGGAAGACGGCGGCAAAACGGTGCAGGGAGGTAAGCCTTGGAGCTCCAACCTTAGCTCATGTGGAAGCCTTTGCCAAAGAGCTTAAAGAAGCAGGGATTGAGGAAGGCCAGGCATCGCCTTTGCTGCTGCCGCCTTATGCCCGCAGGAAAAACCGGTAACGTTAAGGTTATGCGATGATAATTGAAGGAGGAGCAGCTATGGCAGTTTTTTTCCAGTGGCTTCATGCCGCATTGACGGATAATGCACTGCTTATGGTGTTTTTGATCGCCGTATTAGGGTATTTGATCGGAAGCATTAAAATCTGCGGCCTGGATCTGGGAACGGCAGGCATCCTGCTGGTGGCTTTGATATTCGGGCATTTTGGCCTTTCCGTCCCTGGCCTGGTGCGGGACATGGGCTTGGTGTGCTTCGTGACGGCAGTAGGGTTTATCGCCGGCCCCAAATTTTTCCGGAATTTTTTAAAGAATGCAAAATCCTATATTTTGCTGGGCGTAGTGATTATCGCTTCCGGCGTGGCTGTCTGCGTAGGGACGGTGAAGCTTTTCGGCGTTCCCACAGATTTGGCGGTAGGGATGCTCTCAGGGGCGCTAACCAGCACGCCGGGCCTGGCGGCAGCCATCGAGGCGACCGGCTCGGATGCGGCAGCGGTAGGCTACGGCATTGCTTATCCCTTTGGGGTAATCAGCGTGGTGCTGTTTGTCCAGCTGGTTCCCCGCCTTCTCCATACGGATATGGAGAAGGAGCGGGCCCAGTATGAGATGATCGAGGAAGTGGAAGCAAAGCATAAGCACCAGAAGCTGTTTTACTGCGACAGCATGGGGTTCTTTGCTTTTGCCTGTGCGATTGTGTTAGGTTTATGTATCGGGAAGATCAAGATCCCGCTTCCTGGCGGGGCTGCCTTTTCCTTGGGGACTTCCGGCGGCCCGCTGATTGCCGGGCTTTTGCTGGGCCATATGAATTCCATCCACCGCTTAAGCGTTTCCGTGCCGAAAAATGTGCTGGAAACCATGAGGGAATTCGGCCTTGCCCTGTTCCTTTTGGGGGCTGGGACCCAGGCGGGATCCGGGTTCGTGGAGATCATTAAAGAGCAGGGTGTGCTGCTGTTTATCTACGGGGCATTTATGGCTATGGTTCCTATGGTGGCAGGCTTTATTATGGCGTTTAAGGGGCTGAAGCTGAGCACCTTTAACTCATTAGGATCCATCTGCGGCGGCATGACCAGCACTCCGGCTTTGGGGACGCTGATCCGTGTGACGGAAACGGATGATGTGGCGTCAGCCTATGCTGCTACTTATCCTATTGCTTTAGTATGCGTGGTTTTGTCGTCTCAGTTTATGGGGATATATTTGTAGCGCAATGGGTTTGGGGGTGGCGTGGGGGGAATGGATGGCAGGTTTTTAGGGAAAAACTAATGCTTTGTCAACCTGGATGACTGGTGAGAAATATTTATGCTGGGTTGTTATGCGTGATATTGAAGGTGGATGGAGTTAGTTGGTGTTTCTTAAGATGAGTTCATTGGCTTAGATAAGGTACGTAGGCTGACGAGTACGCCGCCTGTGGTGGATGTACACACGAAAACGCGCTCTCGCTCGACATAAAACGGAACGGACACTAAGCTCGAAAAGACCTCGCTAAGTGCCGCCGTTTTATACGGTTTTCTTCGTGTACACGCACCACAGACGACTAGGTACAGGCTTACGTAGGTGTCTTTTTAGCGAAAGTTAACAATAATGAGGAGCCATTCTCGGCTAGCCATTAAGGCAGCGGAGCCAGGCCATATTCCATGAGGAACGCTCCTGAAACGTCGGCGCCGAGCGAGGTATTTCACGAGTTTAGCGTCCGCTACGCCACCGGCGGAGCTAAGCGTAAGTGACGATGGAATATCGCCTGGCAGAGCGGAAAAGCAAAACTATTACCCCCAAAATTTACCGTCCGTTCAGCCACGCCATTCGCACTGCGCAGCGTCCTTTTAGGGGAAATCGCGCCTTACAACGCTTTACGCTGCTTACGCAGCTCCTTTTGCTCATAAACGGGCGCTCCCTCAGTCAAAATCGATGGATGAAAATTCGTGCAAGCACGATTTTCCTTCATGCGGTTCTGACTGGCTGAACGATTAAAAATAAAATCACTTTTCTTTCACGGAAAGTTGTGGTAAAATGCTCAAAGATTAGCCCTATGCCTGGAATTTTCTCAGGAATACATCAAAAGGGCAGTCTAAGATGAAAGAGGAGTGAGGATAATGAACCAAAACCAAGAAATGCAGATGTCCGAGGCCATGCCGGCCAATGTGTTTTTGATCCTTTCCGGCGGTTTTCAGGATGCTTATACGTATTTTTGCAGGGGGAAGGTATTTGCAAACGGCCAGACGGGAAATGTGATTTTGTTTGGCGCAGGACTTGCAGACCGGCAGTGGGATAAGGCTCTCCGCTATTTGGCCCCAGTGCTGGCATTTACCCTGGGGATCTACATGGCGGAAATGATCCGGGAAAAATTAAAGGACAGCCAAAACCATATCCACTGGCGTCAGGTGGTGCTTTTAGTGGAGATTGTCGCCATGTTTGCGGTGGGATTTATGCCCCAATCCTTAAATGTCCCGGCGAACATCATCATTTCCTTCGTATGTGCCATGCAGGTGGAAGCCTTCCGGAAGCTGGAGGGCAGCGCTTATGCCAGCACTATGTGCATTGGCAATCTGCGCAGCGCCACGGCTCTTCTGTTTAACTATAGGCATACCCACAGCAAAACCGCTTTAGGCAAAAGCTTAAAATATTACGGCGTAATCCTGATCTTTGCCGCAGGGGCGGTGCTGGGAGTCAAGCTGTCGGAGATTTACCAGGAGGAGACCATATGGGTAAGCTGCATTTTCTTATTTATCAGCTTCCTGATTATGTTTATCCATGGGCAGGAGAAGAATGAAGCAGGGCAGCAGTAGGATGTGTTTATTTCCGCGGGCAATGAGCCAAGTGCCGTGCTTGCACGAGCATTTGGCGAATGCTGTGAGGGCCAAAGCCCCAGGCAGGGATCAGCGTCCCAGGCCTGGGGTTTTGGCATTGGAACTGGCAACTGATTAGGAGGATATAAAATGTTTTCATGTGCAAAATGCGGGGTATTAGCCTGCCGTACCACGGAGGAAAAGCCGCTGCCAAAGAACTGCCCCATGCGGGAGGAGGAGCTTTTAACGGAGGCCATGGCGGCTTACAGGGAACCGGAAAACCGGCAGTTTTACATCACTGCCTCTGAGATCGAGGCGTTAGGGCATTTCCAGTGGCCGAGGGTGAAGGAAACCATGGCTCTGTGCCGCCGGTTAGGCTACGTTCGCCTTGGCCTGGCTTTTTGCGGGGGCTTAAAGAAAGAGGCGAAGATTTTGTGCGATATTTTAGAGCGCAACGGCTTTCAGGTGGTGTCCGTGATGTGCAAGGCTGGAGGGAAGGACAAGTGCGAAGCCGGGATGGGGGAAACGTATAAGCTCCATCCCGGGGAATTTGAGCCGATGTGCAACCCCATATTCCAGGCCAAGCTGTTAAACAGCCAGGAGTGCCAGATGAATATCGTGTTAGGCCTGTGCGTGGGGCATGATTCGCTGCTGTATAAATATTCGGATGCGCTGGTGACAACCTTGGCTGCCAAGGACAGGGTGCTGGCCCATAATCCTTTAGGGGCGATTTACCAAGCGGATGGGTATTATCGGGAGCGGCTGGATGTAGAGGGTGAGCAGGCGGCGGAAGATAGTTGAACAACAACAGAAGTTAGTATTAAGTCCCTGCATGGAAATAGATGAATTAGATGAATTAGTCGTTTCAAAAGCCAACCTGCTCCGACAGATAAAAGAACTGGAAGATTTTAGGTTTGTTTATGAAGAGCTTATTGATAAATATTGCGGAGATAACGCTTGAAATAATCGGAAGTAATTGGAAATTTCATCCAGATCACAAAAAATCCACCAGAATAATCGAAACTGGTGGATTTTTTCTCTTGTTTTCTTTATGCCTCGTTTTGTTTTCGTGTATGTTTACTGGCTTTAATGTCCATTAGGCAGGATAAATCTTATCCAGCTTCTCTAAAGCCGCCTTCTTTAAATTCTTATAAATACTGTTCTGATGGGTATCCATGCCTACAACTAACGGCCCGAATTCCACCGCTTCCAGATCCCATAAGGCTTCCGGCATACCCATTTCAAACCAGGTTACGTCACAGACCTTGGTAATGCCCTGAGCCAGCTTGGCAGCGCAGCCAGGGGCAGCCTGGAAGTATACGTAGCCGTATTTTTCACAGGCATCCAAAGTTCCCTGCTCCATGCCGCCCTTGCCGATAACCGCTTTGATCCCTAACTGTCCCACAACATCTGCGTGGGGCTCCATACGGATGCTGGTGGTGGGGCCGATTACGTTTAAGCGCCAGGAGCCGTCGTCATTCTTTAAGCAAACCGGGCCGGCATGGAAGATAGCAGCACCGCTAAAGTCCTTGGGAAGGGGCTCGCCTTTCCCTAAAAGCTCGCGGATCTTTAAATGTCCCATATCTCTGGCAGTAAAAATATGGCCGGTTAAGTAAACCACGTCGCCGATTTTTAAGCTGCGCATATCCTCTTCCTTCAGAGGCATTGTTAAAACTTTCTTATCCATAAGGCATATCTCCTTTTTACGATTTTTCGCCTGCGGGGCGATAAGGTTTTTGAATTTGGGAAGCGCCATAAGTGTCATTGTCCGCTATGGCCTTTGCCCGGGCATGGGCTTACAGCAGTTTTTCAACCCGTCCGTCGTTGTGGATGCGGATGCCCGCACGTCTGGCTACCCAGCAGTGGAAGTTGATGGCAACCGGTGCGATGGCGGTGTGGGTGGCGGCAGAGCCAATCTTTACGGCCAGGCATACGGTGTCGCCGCCGGTTCCTGCCGCGCCTAAGCCCAGGGAGTTGATGTTGTCCCTTAACTCATCCTCTAAGCGGGCCAGGAGGGGATCCGGGTTGGTGTCGTCCCATTTCCTGGTGCTGATGGCTTCGCGGCTTAATTTAGAGGCGATGTCCATCTGGCCGCCGATGCCGATGCCGATGCCGAAGGGCGGGCAGGGCTTTCCGCCTGCGTTAATGGCGGTTTCCAGGACGAAGCGCTTTAAGCCTTCAAAATCCTTGTCCAGCTTTAAATTGGCGGTGGTGAAAATCTTCATGGCATTGCCAAGCTCTGCGCCGCAGCCCTTGAAGCTGATGATGAAATCAATGTATTCCTGGCCGGGATGGAACTGGTATTCGATGTTTGGCACACCCTTGCCGGTGTTGTTTCCGGGGTTGTGGCGGGTTAAGGGATCAACGATGCTGGGACGTAAGTAGCCTTTTTTCGTGGCTTCCCCAAGGGCATCCATCACCACTTCCGATACGTATGGCAGGAAGTTATCTTCACCGTAGGATAACCATGTGGTTGGATAGCCGGGGGACTGGCATACGGCCTTATCCTGCGCTTTCGCGATATCCAGGTTTTCCAGCATGGAGGAAAGCATACTTTTCGCCGTTTCATTGGTTTCCCGGTCAAGGGCGGCTTTTACCAGCTCTTTCACATCGGAAGAGATTTCGGTTACGGCGCGGATGACCGCGTCGTGAACAGCAGTTCGGATGATTTGATTGTCCATAAAAAGACCTCCTTAAAATAAAATAATAAAATAATGAACAAAACGCTATTTCTGGAAAAGCGTATTGATATCCTGGATGGTTTCCAGCTGGTGGAGCCCTTCAAGCAGCCGGGAACAGGTTTCCTCCCCCAGCATATCCTGGGCCAGCAGCCGGAATTTCCGGTCGGCCATTGGCTGGTCGAAGGGATTCTTGAAGTCGCCGATGGGGTAATCTACCTGTTCGGTGATGGTTTCCCCGTTTGCCAGGGCGATGGCAAGGCGGTGGGACCAGCGGTTGGGATCCTTGCGGAAATCGTCGTCCAGATCCTTGTTTACCTTCACCTGGATTTTTGCCATCAGGTTTTTGATCTGGGGATTGTTGATGTTTTCCATGGTAAATACCCGGTCGCTTAGATCCTTCAGCACGATAGCGGCGGCAATGCAGAACTGCAGGCTGAACTTGGCCGCATAGGGATTCTCCGGATAGGGGTTGTTGGTGGTCTGGACGGCAGTGCTGTAGGTGTCGTCCGTGATGGATAGGATTTCCTCCGGGTCAAGGTTATGGGAGGCTAAAATCTGCTCGATGCAGTAATTGGCTGAGTGGGTGTGGCGGCAGCAGGCGTAGGGCTTGAAGGAATTTTCTTCGATCCGGTAGCCTTCGCCGTAGCCCTTAACCAGGCAGTTTAAGTCAAATTCAGGGGCAAGGGCGCGGATAAAGGCCCGCTCGCCTTCCAGGATGGCGGGCGCCCCGGTAAAGCCCAGCTTTGCCAGGCGTGCGGAACGGATGCCGCAAAGGTTGGCATTGGCCGTGTGCAGCACCTTGCTCATGGAGCCGCTTGCCAAAAATTCCCATAATCCTGCGGCCTGCGTCCCGGCGGAGCCAAGGCAGTTTACCAGCTCTTCCTCCGTTAAGCCAAGGAGCTTTGCAGCTGTGACGCCTGCCGAAAAAGCGCCAACTACGGCAGTGGTATGCCAATATTTATAAGAGGAAGGGTTGATTGCTTCTCCGATCCTGGCTCCGGCCTCATAGCCTGCGGCCACCGCCTCGATGATTTCCTTCCCGCCCTTGTGAAGCTGCTGAGCCAAGGCGAAGGCGGTGGGAACCGTGATCACCGCCAAATGGGTGATGGAAGCGTTATGTACGTCGTCCATATCCATCACATGGCCGAACACGGCGTTTAAGGCTGCGGCCTGCTCCGGCCCAAAGGCGGCAAAGCCCGGCTGGAAAGTGGAAGCCGTGGGCGTCCCCGGCTGATCGGCGTAATAAGCTTTCCAGATTTCCGACTCACGCTTGGCCGAACCGGCGATGGCGACCCCGATGAAATCCTGGACGCACATCTTTGCGATATCTACAGTATGCCTGCCAAGGTCTTCATACCGCATACCAGCAAGGTAAGCTGCAAGGCGGCGGGTTTCCTGATTGGTAGTCTCCATAAGTATCCTCCTTATGTTTTGTGCTATTGGTATACCATATCGCGGAGCGGTATACCGTGATTTCTTTAAGAATAGCACAGAAATGAACAAAAGAAAAGAGGAAATTTGAAATTTTTCATAAATCTTATCTATAAATTTAGGGGGTGAAATAGTGACTGCCTATTGACAAGAAAAAAAAAATTCGGTATTCTTTAGGTAATATCAGTAAATGTTTCATTGACGGTTGGTATACATATATACAGGGAAGCGGGAATTATATGTCAGAAAAGGCGGAGAGAGCCGACAGGGCTGATAAAAAAGCGGCGGCAAATAAATATTACGAAAAGATTTTGGATTGGTTTAAGCAGCAGCTAATATCCGGTGAATTAAGGGAAGGCGATCCGGTTCCCTCAGAGAGGGAGCTGGCTGCGCTTTTTGGGGTCAGCCGTGTGCCAGTGAGGGAAGCTCTGCGGATTTTGGAGTATATTGGGATTGTGGAAAACAGCCCGGATGGGATGATTATCCAGAGAGTAGACATCCAGCTGTTAAATCCTAAGGCAAATTTTGCGTCGGAAATTACCATGGAGACGCTGGAAAATCTTTTTGAGGTTCGGATTTTCCTGGAGTCTGCGGCGGCCTACTATGCGGCGGAAAGGCGGACGGGCGCGGATATTATGCGGATGCAGGAATCCATCCGGCAGATGTCTGCGGCCATCGATAATCCGGATGCAGATGCCAAGGCGCTGATTAAATCCTCCCATGATTTCCATTTCCATGTGATTGCGGCGGCGAAAAACCCGGTGCTTGAAAATATGTATCGGAATTTATATGAGCTTTTGGAAGTTTCCAAGCAGTATACGATGCGTTCCACCCAGGTGTCGGATGCCACCCTGATGGATCATGAGGCGATTTTATATAAGATTGAAAGCGGCAACGGCGAGGAAGCCAGCAGGTATATGAAATTCCATCTTACCCGGGCCTTGAAGAAGCTGGCTTTAGGTAAATCAGACGGATAAAGAGGAGGAAGCTGGATATGGGAGCTTTGGCGGAAGAAGGGAAAGAGTACAGCAACGTGGAAGCGGTAGATATCATCCATCAGGTGGCGAATCTTTATATTACCACCAAAAACCCAAGGGATTACGGCACGGGAGAAGAGTATACCTCTGTGGAGGTGCATATGTTAAAGCATATTGCGGATAATCCGGGGATTACCGTGACCGAGCTGGCAAAATTCGATGCAAAGACCAAGGGGGCGATCTCCCAGATCTTAAAGAAAATCGAGGGCAAGGGCCTGATTTTTAGGGAACCGGCGCCCGGAAACGATAACCGGTGCTATTTGTACCTGACCAGGAAGGGGGAAGAGCTGGATCAGGCTCACCGCAGTTACGACCAGAAAAGCTTCGGGGAATCCATGGATCAGGTGCGGCAGCTGTTTACCGGCGAGGAAGTGAACACGGCTTTTCGGGTGCTGGAAAAATGGCTGGAGATCCGGCGGGAGGTGCAGCTTCGGCGGGATGAGCAGCGCAGGATGATGCAGAAGGAGAAAAAGGCGAAAAAGGGCAGGCGTCCGGAAAGAGAGGGCTGACAGACTGGTATACATATATGGGAGTCAAGCAGAGTGAAGCAGGCCTTGAGGCAGGATCTAAGCTGCCGCAGGCAGGGGAGATGTTGGAAAATGGCCGAATTATACGATATATGGCACAGCTTGGAAAGGCTTCTGCTATATATGGTGGGGGTAGGGTGTTTTGCATCATCTCCTTTTTCTGTGGTTAAAGTGCTGAAAGGATTTTGTAAAAAAAAAAAAATTGCTACAAAATTCACAATTTCCACTTGACAGCTGGGCGTTTGTAGTTTAGAATCTAAACAGTAGGAAAAATGGTATACCAGATTTGGCAAAGGATGGAAAACCATTTTCACAATGCCCCATGCTGCAAGATGCCAAGAGTGCCGTTAGGCACGTTTTTGCGGATGGGCACGGCTGAACAGACGGCAGATTTTTTAGGAAAATTTTATAGAATTTTTATAGAAGGATCCTATGGTGCAATCGAAAAGGGGTATTGTACAAAAAGGGGATATAATTTTATAGTTTATATATAAAAAGGAGGTTGCACAAATGAGTTTTGTACACGATTTTGACGAAGTAGTTGACAGGAGAGGGACGGATTCTAAGAAATATTCCCAGTATCCGGCTGATGTGCTCCCCATGTGGATTGCCGACAGCGATTTTAAGGCTCCCAAGCCGGTGGTGGATGCCTTGGTGGAGAGGATGCAGCAGGGAGTATACGGTTATACGCCCATCAGCAGCCGGCTAAGGGCAGCGGCGGCCAAGTGGCAGACCGAGCGTTTTGGCTGGAATGTGGATGAGAGCTGGGTGGAGTTTGTTCCCGGGGTAATTTCCGGCGTGATCAGCGCGGTAAGGGCACTGAGCCATCCGGGGGACAATATTGTGATCCAGACGCCTTGCTATCCGCCGTTTACCGATTTGTCTGACCACAATGGACGCCATCTTCTGCGCAACGCCCTGGTGTTAAAGGACGGGCGGTATGAGATTGATTTCGAGGACTTTGAGGAGAAGGCTAAGGATCCCAGGACGAAGCTGTTTATCCTGTGCAATCCCCAGAATCCCACCGGACGGGTATTTACCAGGGAAGAGCTGGTCAGGCTTGGGGAAATCTGCCTAAAGCATCATGTGATTATCCTGGCGGATGAGATCCATCAGGATATGGTATACCAAGGCCATACCCATATTCCCTTTGCCAGCATTTCCAAGGAATTTGAGCAGAACACCATAGCCTTTATGAACCCCAGCAAGACCTTCAACCTGCCGGGCTTCCGTACTGCGGCCTTTATCTCTGCCAATCCGGTATTAAAGAGCCTGGTTCACGACGTGGTTGTGAATAATAAGGCCATCGGGGAGAATATCTGCGGCACGCTGGCATTCTGCACCGCCTATGAGCAGTGTGGGTATTACGCCGATCAGATTGCGGCATACGTGGAGAAGAACCGGGATTTGGTGGAAGAGTCCTTAAAGGATTTCGACAAGATTGACGTTATCCATGCAGAGGGAACGTATCTGCTTTGGCTGGACTGCAGGAAGACAGGCATGAGCCAGAAGGAGCTGGATGACTTCTTTGTAAATACCGTTAAGCTGGGGTTAAACAGCGGGAAGAGCTTCGGGCCGGAAGGGGAAGGCTTCCTTCGGATTAACGTAGCCTGCCCAAGGAGCACGGTGGAAGAAGCCATGAAGCGGATTGTTACGGCATTTAATGCCTGATAACAATAAATGTATTCGCCGTTAAAAATTCCCTGTTTATATTCAGCGGAGTTTATTGGCAAAGGGAGGGTTTTTTGGCGCGGATGCAAACAATACATAGAAAAGGAGAAAGAAGTATGAAAAAAAGAATCGCAGCAGCATTATTATGTGCAGGTCTGGCGGTAACATCCCTGGCCGGATGTTCTGGCGGCTCTGATAAGTCTGGCGGCGGCGCTGCTACCACGGCGGCTCCGGCAGCAGGCGGTGAGACAAAGGCGGCAGAGGGTGATCAGGCAGAAGAAACCAAAGCGGCTTCCAGCAACACCGACTTCCCCAAAAAGAATATTAAGGTTATCGTTCCTTACGATGCAGGCGGCGGCGTAGACATTACCACCCGTATCCTGGCAGAGGCTGCAGGCAAGGACTACTTCAACGGCAACAGCCTGATCGTTGAGAATATGCCCGGCGGCGGCGCCGTAATCGGCCATACCGCGGTAGCGAACTCCGATCCTGACGGCTATACCCTGTTGGCTTATACCAGCGCTATTGTAAATAACCCGCTGTTAAAGGATGTTACCTATACCTTAGGCGATTTCAAGACCTTAGGCATGGTTTGCTTCGATCCGGAGATCCTGGTAGTTCCGCCTACATCTCCCTACAAGACCTATGAGGAATTCATCGCTTACGCTAAGGAGAACCCGGTAAAGGTAGCTACCCCCGGGCATTCCACTTCCCACCATATCGCGGCGATGCAGTTTGCTAAGGCCAATGACTTAAAGTTCGAGTACCTGCACAATGATTCCGCTTCCGTTCAGATGCAGCAGTTAATGGGCGGCCACTGTGACGCGGCCTTCATGGCAGTAGGCGAGACCGTAAGCCAGATCGGCGACGGAACCATCATCGGCCTTGCCCAGGCAGGCGAGGAGAGGAACCCCAACATCCCCGACGTCCCCACCTTTATTGAGTGCGGCGGAGATATGGTTGCCGGTGCTTTCCGTGGCTATGCTTGCCCCGCAGGCGTTCCTGATGACGTATACCAGGTTCTGGTAGACGAGTTTGACAAGATCATCACCTCTGAAAAGTTCATCAAGGGCATGGAAGACGCTGCCATTCCTTATTCCTATAAGAATGCTGCCGATTTCCAGGAGTATGCAAACCAGTGCTCCGCAGATCTTGAGCCGTTGGTTGACGAGCTGAAGGCCGGGAAATAATTAAGCGGCAATCATTAAGCTGTAAGTACGGAAGAATTGATTTTTAGGATTGCCGCGAAGCGCCTGTAAAGCGGCTTCGCGGCAATTTAAAACTCCCTTGGTAAGGAGGTGCGGTATTGAATAAAAAACAATTAATCATTGAACTGGCTATGCCCATCGTATTTGCACTTGTGTCGGTTTATGTGATTGTAAAGGCGATCCCTATGGAGAGCGAGGGCGTGTTCCCGATTATGTCGGCAGGCGTGCTTTTAGCCTGTGCCGTGTACCTTTTCGTGGAAACCTTGATAAAGCAGAAGGCCGTGGTAAAGCTGGAGGGCGTGAACCTTCCTATGGTAGGGCTTACGATTCTGGCGCTGGTGCTTTACGTGGTGCTGTTAAAACGGATTGGCTACCTGATTGATACTTTCCTGCTTTGCGCCTTTATCATGCGTTTTTTAGGCTATAAGAAGCTGGGCGTGATTGGGATTTGTTCCCTGGCTGCAGTGGCAGGTACGTTCTTTGTATTTAAGGTGTTATTGTCGGTTCCGCTGCCGATGATATTCCTGGATTTTTAAGGAGGTGGGCGCATGAGCGGTATATTATTAGGATTGGGCCAATTATGCCAGCCCATTGCACTGTTAGGCCTTTTGGGCGGCGTGGTTATCGGTTTGATCGTAGGTTCTCTGCCTGGATTAAACGACAGCATTACCATGGCGGTGCTGATTCCCATTACCTTCGGCATGGAGCCGCAGGTAGCTATCTGCCTTTTGGTAGGCATCTACTGCGCTTCGGCCTGCGGCGGTTCCGTCCCCTCTATTCTGCTAAAGATCCCTGGGACGGCTTCGGCTACGGTAACGGCGTATGATGGTTATCCCATGACCCAGAAGGGGAAGAGCGGCGAGGCTCTCGGCCTTGCCATCTCCAGTTCCACCTTCGGCGGGTTAACCAGTGCCATCGTGTTATTATTCCTGTCCCCATTCCTGGCAAAGCAGGCCTTAAAGTTCGGGCCTCCCGAGTACTTTATGCTGGCTGTTTTGGGCATGAGCACCGTAATCGGCATGGCAGGGGACAATATTGTAAAGAATGTGCTGGCTATGGCCGTAGGCTTGATTTTCAGCTGTATTGGCATGAGCCCCCAGACGGGACTGGCTCGTTTCACCTTCGGGCAGGTCAGCTTAATGGATGGAATTTCCTTAATCCCCATGCTCATCGGTTTGTTCGGTATCACCTCCATCCTGGAGATGATCGAGGGCATTAAGAAAAATCCGAAGGTAGAGGAATTTAAGGAAAGCGTAAAGGAAAACTACCAGAGGGTAAAGGTGGCCCTGCCGGATCGGAAGATGGCAAAGCGGCTGCTTCCTATCTGGATTCAGTCCAGTTTTATCGGGAACATCATCGGAATCATCCCTGGGGCCGGCATGATCATGGCAATCTTTATGGCCTATGACCAGGCTTCCAGAAGGTGTCCCAACTTAGAATTCGGAACCGGCGTGCCTGAAGGCATTGCCGCTCCGGAATCGGCAAACAATGCGGTTGTGGCAAGCTCCATGGTTCCCCTCCTTTCCCTGGGCGTTCCCGGAAACTCCACTTCCTCCCTGTTCTTAGGCGCACTGACCATCCAGGGCTTAAGGACCGGCCCAAGCCTGTTTAAGGATACGCCGGAGATGGCATATATGATTATCCTTGGCTTTATCGTGGCCAATATCATTATGCTTCCCTTATCCTTATTCTACTGTAATTTCCTGGCCAGCGCCGTGCTGCGGTTAAAGAGGGAAATTTTAAGCGGCGTGGTTCTGACCTTGTGCGTAACCGGCGCCTTTGCGGTAAGCAACAATATTTTCAATATTTACATCATGGTATTCTTCGGCTTCATCGGGTATACCTTCAACAAGTATAAGATTCCTCAGTCGTCGCTAATCCTGGCGTCGATTTTAGGAAGCATGATGGAGAGCAACTGGACCCAGAGCATGGTATTTGCCAATGGCTCCCTGTCTGTATTCGTGACAAGGCCGTTAAGCTTAGGACTATTGATCCTTTCCATTATCTTTATCGGGATGCCTATTGTAAAGCGCATGAAAGCCAAGAAGGCAGCAGCGTAAAATAATGTGAAGAAAGAGCTTCCGCCGGAGGCTCTTTCTTCATCTCAATAGAAAAATGCATAGAAAAGTGCAGTTTTGCGGATAATTTTTATGAGGAGACAAGCAGATGAAACTAACGCAAATGGAATATTTTTCGCAGGTATGCCGCGACGGAAGCATCACCCGGGCTGCCAAGGAGCTTCATCTTTCCCAGCCATCTATCACGGCGGCAATCCATGAGATGGAGAAGGAGCTGGGAGTAAATCTATTTCTGCGGCGGAACAATAAGCTGCAGCTTACGGAAGAAGGCGCTTTTGTGCTGGAACGGGTTCGGGTGATCCTGCGGAACGTGGAGAATTTAAAGCGGGATTTAAAGGATTTTACCGGGCAGAAAAACCATATCCGCCTGGGCGTGCCCTTACAGATTGGAGCCTTCCTTTTGCCCATACTTTTTGCCAAGTTCCGGGAGGCTTATCCGGAAATTAAGCTGGAGATCCAGGAGAACGGCGCTTATGATATCGTGAAAAGCCTGCTGGACGATCAGCTGGATATGGCCATATTATCCATTGATTCTTCCCGGAAATGGGACGTGGAATGGACCCATTTGTATAACAGCCAGTTTTGCTTCTGCGTGGGAGAGGGGCATCCCCTAGCTAAGCGGGAGTCGATTACCTTCTCGGAGGCCTGCCGGTTCCCGGTGGTGGTGTTTAAGGAAGGTTTTTACGTTAATGACCGGGTGCGGGAGCGCATCCATGAGTGCGGCGTGGCTCCGGAGATCCGCATGGAAACCGGACAGCTCCACACCATTAAAAGCATGGTGCTCCACGGCGGCTGCGGAGCCTTCCTGCTGCAGGAGGCAGTGCGGCTGGATGAGTCTATCCGGGCCATTCCCCTAGATCCTCCCCTGGAGGCGGAGATCGGCCTGATTACCAGGAAGGGAAAGGTGATCTATGAGGACGCCAAGACGCTGATCCGTTTTGTGAAGGAAGAGCTGCAGGAGAAGCTCACGGAAAATAATGGTTTTCTATGATCGCATAAAAAAGCGGTAGTTTACAACCGTCATTTCCTTCCCGTATAATGAAAGCAAAGAAAGGGAAGGAGAGGGGAAATGGATTACGTAACGTTAGCAAAACATTCGGTGCGGGAATACGCCCCGGATAAGATTTTTGAGGCCAGCCAGAAGGCGAAGGCGTCCATAGCCCGTTTAGGGGAGGATCAGGTAATTAACTCCACCTTGGGGGAATGCCTGGACGATGAGGGGAGGCTGATGGTGCTGCCGGTGGTGGAGCATCTTCTGCGCACCATGCCGGTGGAGGAGATTTGCAGCTATGCGCCTATCGCGGGGATTGCCGGGTTTAATGAGGCAGTGGAGATTTCCCTCTTTGGCGAGGGGAAGAACCGTTTCCACGTGTCGGCTGTGGCTACGCCCGGCGGCTGCGGTGCGCTGCGCCACCTGGTGTGGAATTTCCTGGATGAGGGGGATGCCATGCTGACCACGGACTGGCATTGGGGGCCTTACCGGAATATTTGTGAAGAGCACGGGAGGAAGCTGGAAACCTTCCCCATGTTTGACGATCAGGATAACTTCCATGTGGAAGCCATGGAAGAAAGCCTTGAGGCGCTGTTAAAGCGTCAGAAGCAGGTGGTCCTGGCCTTAAATACGCCGGCCAATAACCCTACCGGTTATTCCATGACCAAGGAGGAAATGGACAGGACGGTGGAGGTAATCAGGCGCTGCGGGAAGCAGTATCCGGACAGGAATATCACCTTCTGCCTGGATGTATCTTACATTGATTTTGACGATACCTTTGAACGCACCCGGGAAATCTTTGACAGCATCCGGGATATGCCCGCAAATACCATGGCTCTGGCGGTGTTTAGCATGTCCAAAAGCTATACCATGTGCGGGATGCGATGCGGGGCGCTGGTCTGCCTGGGAGAGACGGAGGAGGCGGCGGAAACTTTTAAGGCGGCCATGTCCTACTCTTCCCGTTCTGTGTGGTCTAATGTGGTTCGGGCGGCTCAGAAAGTTTTGGTGGACATTAACTTAAACCCGGAGCTTAAGGCGGAAGCGGACAGGCAGCGGGAAGGCTTTAAAAAGCAAATCAGCGCCAGGGGACAGGCTTTTTACCGGGAGGCTAAAGAGGTGGGCTTAAAGTGCTGCCCATATCGGAACGGTTACTTTATCGCCATCCCCTGTGAGAATCCGGCCAGGGTGGCCCAGATTTTGTGTGAGGAAAACGTATTCGTCGTGCCTTTGGCGAAGGGGCTTCGGTTCTCGCCTTGTGCAGTTACCATGGAAAAGTGCCTGCGGGCGCCTAAGTTAATCAGAGCCGCAGTGGAAAAAGGAAAGGAGGAGAGCAGATGAAAATAACCGATGTAAAAGTTGTCCCGGTAAATAAATTTTTGTTTGTGAAGGTCTTTACGGACGAGGGGATTACCGGCCTTGGGGAATCAGGGGACTGGGGATATCTGGAATCCTCCGGCGAGGTAATCCGTTCCTTCAGGGAATATCTGATAGGCCAGGATCCCTTGCGCATCGAGCATCACTGGGAGTATATGTATCGGTGCTTTCATTTCCGCGGGGCGGCTGTGATGGGAGCCTTAAGCGCCATCGATATCGCTCTTTACGATATTGCGGGCAAGTATTACGGGGTTCCGGTATACCAGCTTTTAGGCGGAAAGTGCCGGGACAAGGTGCGGGTATATTCCCATGTGTCCGGCGGATCCTTCGAGGAGCTTTTGGAAAGCTGCCTGGCGGAAAAGGAGAAGGGCTTTACGGCTATCGGCCACCTTTCCCCCTTCTTGGACGAGCCCCGCTCCCAGCCCTATTTTGAGACGTATGCCAGGAAGATTGCCGGCGGGGCAGAGCGCATCGGGAAGATCCGGGAAGCCGTAGGTCTGGATGTGGATCTGTGCATCGAAAACCACCGGCGGCTAAACCCGGCGGAGGCGGTGGCCCTGGCGGTTCAGTTAGAGCCTTTGCTGCCGATGTTTTATGAGGATCCCTTAATTCCCGATAACTTTGATTCCATGGCCTGGGTGGCGTCCAAGATTCGGATTCCCCTGGCTACGGGCGAGCGGATCCATACGCCCCAGGAATACCAGATGTTAGTGAAGCGGCAGGCCCTGGACTACCTTCGGGTCAGCATCTGCGTCTGCGGCGGGTTTACGGGGGCGAAGAAGATTGCGGCAATCGCCGAGGCGAACCACTTAGGGATCATTCCCCACAATCCTTTAAGCCCGGTGGCTACGGCGGCCTGTATCCAGCTGGATGCGGCGACGCCCTGCTTTACCATCCAGGAATACCCGGATCCCAACGGTCCTGCGGCTCATTCCCGCTTTGTCTTTGAGCATACGGGAAAATCCTCCTTTAAGGTTTCGGATATGGTGGATCAGATGCCGGAGTGCGAAGGCGGCTTCCTGATCGTCCCTGACCGGCCGGGGCTGGGAATCCAGCTGATCGATGGGGCGGAAGAGAAATTCCCCTTTGAGCGGAGGAAGGTCGTCACCAGGCTGACCACCGACGGGGCGGTTATGGATCAGTAATCAGTGAATTAGTGAATTGCCCGCAGGCGCTTCCAGGGATTAGCTATGGGAGTAATGAATTGCCTACAGGCGCTTCCGGGAATCTGGCATGGGAGATTTCCGGGAGCGCAGGGCATTTTTTTGTTTAAGGAGGGGAAAGATGCAGGATAAAAAAATGCTGGATATTTTGTTTGTAACGGATTTCGTCTGCCCTTACTGCCTGGTGGCCAAGGAGGCCTTAAACCAAGCGCTTAAGGAAGGGGGCGTCAAGGCAAAAATCCGGATTTATCCTCTGGAGCTTACGGAAGAACCGAAAGAGCGGATTGATACCTACCACGATCAAAACCGGAAGGAACGGTATCAGGTTCTTAAAAAGCCTGCCGAGGAATTAGGGCTTGCAATGAAATTCCCGCCCGCGGTAGTCCCCAGGCCGTATACCAGGCTGGCCTTTGAAGGCTGGTTTTTCGCGGAAGAGAAGGGTCTGGGGAACGCTTATGGGGATCTGGTATACAAGGCTTATTTTATTGAAGAAAAAGATATCGGGGACATGGAAGTGCTGACAGTTTTGGCAGAAAAAGCCGGGCTTGACCGGGAGGAATACCGGGATGCCCTGCTAACCGGGAAATATACCCAGAAAGAAAAAGAAGCCTTGCGGTATGCCAGGGATGAACTTAAAGTCAGGAAGATTCCCACGGTTTATCTAAATGGCAGGGAAGTGTCTTTAAAGATGTATACAAAAGAAGAAATGGCAGGGCTCCTTGCAAAGGCATCTCCTGCGCCATAGGCGGTTAGATTGGCGTTGGATTAGTATTAGATTAGCGAATTTCAAAATGGGATTTCCAAAGTGTTTAGGCAGCGTGAGGTTTGTCCTTTTGTCCTTCAGTCGGTCTTTAGGGTTCGCCTCCATCCCTTTTGTCCTCTTCATCCGGAAGGTAAGTGGCGATATCAGAGAGATCGCCGCATTTTAAGATTCTGCACAGCATATCTAATGTGCTGGTATACACGACCTGGTTGTGCTTCAGACGGTGGATCTGCGCCCTGCTGATGCCGTATTCTTTGTACAGCCGGTTCTGGGAAATCCCCTTTTCTTTCATTACATCCCACAGCTTATCGTATCTGATCATAAGAATCTCACATTCTACAAAGAAGTTTCCTTCACGTTTATCTTGCATTTCTTTCATTATCCCATTATTATGAAAAGGAAAGAAGTTTCCGCATTCGGAGATATATGCCTTAAGGATTGTTGAATATTGAACTGACGGTTAAATGACATTTGCTGCCGAATATAGTATAATTAGGGAAGTGTACGGATGGCAGGCATGGAAATGGGACGAAAAGGGCGGCGTGCTGCAGAATGTGCACAGAATGGAGGGCAAGATGATTTCAACAAAGGAAACTGGGAAACGGATCCGGAGGCTTTTGGCGGATGGCGGGATATCGGTTCGGGAGGTTCAGGAGCGGATAGGGCTGGAAAGCTCCCAGGCAGTCTATAAGTGGCTGCACGGGAAATCGCTGCCCAGCCTGGAGAATGCGCTGGCGCTCAGCAGGCTGCTGGGCATCAACATGGAAGAACTCCTTGCAGGGGATCTCCAGGGAAGCGGCCGAAAAGAAAGCAAAGAAGAAATATCCCCGGTTTATCTTCTGGAGCTCCACAGGCCGGAGCGTACCGGAAGAGAATATCTGCGGTATCAAAGAGGTTTGTCAGGGATCCTGCGGGACAGGGAAAATCAGGGAAAACTGACCAGAAGGCGGGAGCTGAAGCATTTGCCGGAGTATACCCGCAGGAAGCTTTTGAGGATTCCCGCGGCAAGGCAGGATAAAGCCGTACCGGATAAGCGAATAGTGCTATGCCCCAGAACGTGTACAGAATGGAGGAAAAGATGGAGCGGACAGATAAATCAACGATAGGAGATACCCTGATGCAGCTGATGACCAGGTGCAGGGAAAAGGCTTTCTGCAAGTATATGAAAGATGATCCGGAGTATAAGCGCCTGCTGAAAATTTCCTGTGAGGCGGATAAGAACTACAGCAATATGGATTTGACGCCGGAGCAGAGGGAACAGATAGATTTTCTGCTAAACAGCCGGACGGATGCAGGGGAGTGTGAGCTGACCCTTACGTATATCGCCGGGATCATGGATGGGATTACCTTCCTTCGGCATATGGGGTTTCTGGATATGTATGTGTCTGAGGAGTAGGGGAGAGGGAGAAATACTTCAAAAATACGAAAAAGCCGCTATTGTGCGCAAGGTTTGGGGGAGGCAGACTTGTGGGCAGGCGGCTTTTGTGTTGTTTAAGGGGGGTTTTGGTTCTGCTATTTAGTGCTTTTCCGCTGCGCCAGGCCATATTCCATCGTCACTTACATTTAGCTCCGCCGGTGGTGACATATGCTCTAAATGACTTCTTAATCACGAGATTTTCTCATGGTTAGTGAAGGACACATTTAGAGCATATTTCATGTAAGGAAGCAGACGCTATGACGAAAACCAAAATCACTCCATTTTTTAATTTATATGCAATAGCCTTATCTTTTCCTGAATAGTAGGAAAAATAAAATTTCTTTGTAATGCCCGAAGCAGTCTTTGCTAGCTCCCAGATTTCTTTCGGTGTCCCTTCCAATATTTCATCAATAAGCGCTTCTCCGATCACTTCCTTCTGCGGTGCTGACGCATAGAAAATGATTCGATCCATACCATCTTTCGGTCTGCTTTTTCGGAACTCGTATTGTTTTTTTCCCTCAAGTATCACCTTCGCATACTTAGGCTTAATTGATAATAACATTGCCGACATCTACTTTGCCCTCCCGCAGAATTTTCTCGAACTGGCTCCTTGTATAACGGAAATTCATGGGATGGGTTCCAGGCCAGCAATCATTACTTTTCAGCCACATCCAATTTACATTATTCCCTGCGCCAAAATAGCCATAATACAATAACTCAATTAGCGTTAGGGAAGCCCGGGTATCATATTTTTCCTTCAATTCATCTTCATAATAAACAGATTTGTTGCCGACCATGCGCAAGAACTGGTCGTAGGAATATTGCACACGTCCATTTGCCACGCTAATATCAACCCGCTCCTGCAAGGTATTAAATTGTTGCCGACATGAACAAAGCCGTATTTTTCAAGGAGGAATATCGAGCTGGCGTGTTTATCAAAAACAGTAACGTAAATCTCATTGATGCCTAAATCTCGCCATTGCCATAAGGTTAGCCCAAGCGCACCTTCGCCAATCCTTTGATTACGATAACGCTCATCAATTTTAATCGTTGTGATTTTAAGACGCGCAATCTTTGGTAACTCACCGCCATCTGCCAACTTCTTGATCATCTTCAAATACCAAGGCTCTCTTCCCATCATCAGCTTTTTTGTGAACCACTGTACAAAACCAGTGCTTGATGAAGTGCCGGGGTAATTGGCTTTCAAGGAATCGAAAAAAGGATCATTGAGATTGAACTCAGAAAATCGCTTACGTTCAAATTTACCCGCCATAATCGGCTCCTCCTCAAAGTGATTTGATGAAGTCAATTGCCTGTGTAAGGTCTTTAGTGCCCTCGGAAACAAAAATCTTCGCGTTAATGTCTTTGGCAACTTCAACAGTCAGCACTTATTGGGGAGAAAGTTAGTTTCGCACAAAAGTCGGGGGTAAGTCTGTAAAATATTCTGTACCATGGAAATAAAACGGTAGATAGGGAAGCCCTGTAATTAGCAGGGCTTTCCCTTATAGACAGAGAATTTTTTACTTTTAATCAAATGGAAGAATGGTTGATAGGGATTTCTCCGAAGCAGACGTTGTGGAATTACTGTATAACTGGCTGTTTTATGGATTAAAAAATATTCAGCAGTTTTTGCAGTATCTGATTATTATGCAATGGATTTTATCCAGTTTTTGAAAAGTGTGGGGTTGTCTGTACCAGTGGATATGTCGGTAATCGGGTTCGATAACGTAAGGGAATGTGAAAAATTTGTACCGCCACTGACTACGATAAAACAGGATTACAGTGAAAGGGCGGCTATGGCGCTTCAAATGCTAAAACAGTTAAAAGATGGAGTATGCAGGGAGAAAAACGTATTGCTTCCTGTAACTCTGATCGAGCGCGACACAGTGCATGATGTAAAATTGCACAAAAAATGCAACTGAATTTTAGCATGGATTATGCGTTTAACCTTTGTAATTTGTCACAGTTGATGTGGTATAAAAAAAGTTGACCCCCCATTCTCAAGGATTGGGTATATAATCAAGAGAATAAGGAGTGGACAAAAATGGCAGAAAACAGACAATACGACCATGAATACAAAGTACAGGCAGTCAGGCTTGCTAAAGAGATCGGACAAGCAAAAGCCGCAAAGGAATTGGGGGTGCCCAAGAATACCATGTATGGCTGGGTAAGGGCCCACCGACTTGGCAGTCTTGACCTTGGGGCAGGCTCACAAACCCCACAAAGTGCCATGACACTTAATGAAGAACTGCTCCGGCTCCGCCAGCAGGTTAAGGAACAGGAAAAGGAAATCCGCCGTTTGAAAAAAGAAAACGATTTTCTGGAGGAAGCCAGCGCTTTTTTCGCCGCGAGCCGTCTGAAGCCAGCAAAAACGAAAGAATGAAGTTCATTGCCCTTAAGACAAAAGACGGCGAATTGAAAGGAGATACCGCCTTCTGCTGTAGAATCCTCCATGTCAGCAGGCAGGGATTTTATCAATATCTTGTGAATAAAGAGCGCCCATGGAAGTATCAGCATTTGGCAGACGCCATGATGGAAATGCTTATGGAAGACGAATGTAATGACACTTACGGACGTATTCGGATGGATCAGGCATTAACTTTGAAGTATCCGGAAAACATGGATATCCCTAGCGAACGCACGGTTTACCGTATTATGGAGGAAATCGGGATCAGCCATCATCCCGGACGCAAACCGAATGGGATCACGAAGGCAGACCGGGAAGCCAGAAAATCAGAGGATCTCCTAGAACGGGATTTCCAGGCAGAAAAATCATTGTCCAAATGCGTAACAGATATAACGCAGATCAAAGCCAATAATGGAAAGCTGTATGTTTCTGCTGTTTTTGACTGTTTTGATTCCAGCGTAGTCGGGCTGGCGATGGACACGAACATGAAAGCTCCATTATGTGTACAAACGCTGGAAAACGCCGTTAAAGCGGAGCCAAGCCTCCGTGGGGCAATTATCCACAGCGACAGGGGGAGCCAGTATACCAGTCAGGCTTACCGGGATGCGGTCTGCAAATATGACATAAGGCAAAGCATGAACAGCGCGGGAGGGAGATGCCATGACAACGCCCGTTGTGAAAGCATATGGGCGAGAATGAAATCAGAGCCGCTATATGGCCGTTATGAGACAGGGAAGATGACCACAGAGGAACTTAAGACGGTTATTTGGAGATATTTCATCAGCTATTGGAATAATCGTAGAATCTGCCCGGCCAATGGAGGGCTTCCTCCGATGGTCAAACGACAGCAATACTATAATTCCCTGAAAAAGAAAGAGGCTGCCTAGGATACAAAATCCTTGTGGAAAATGTGTCAACTAATATTGACAAAATCAAAGGAACAGAAATACCAGCAGTTAGAAACGGTACATCTTTCAAAGGGGCAGAAACTAAGCCGACTAAAGGAACTGTCAAAAATGTATGCCCTCTTTGCGCCGATCCAAGCCACCTATAAAGAGAGCCAGTCACTCAAAGGACTTGCGAAAATGAGATACGATAAAGAGCATAAGGACAGCTTATCGAAGTATCCCGAATTAAAGGAGCGTATGCAGAGCCTTTTACAGAACGGCGAGAAGATAACGCCGAAACAGTGGAAAGCAGAGATACATTCCTTGCAATCCGAGTATGACAGTATCGGCAGAGAGCAGACCAAGAGCGCCACAGAGTTAGCATATGCCGAGGTAATCAGCTATAACAAGAAGAATCTTGAAAGGGAACTTCAGAACGAGAGCCGACAGCATAACAGGCAACAGAACAAAACGAAACGGAGGGAGGAAGAAATTTAATGTGAAATTTATTGTAAAGACAGGCGATTTTTTGTATAATTGAAGTGTGGCAGGCGCAGATTATATTATATCTTGTGCCACAGATTTTTAGGAATCGAGGTGTTAAAGTGCAGGACGATACAAAGCAGATAGTACCCGAAGAAGAAACAATAGCTAAATATACCATCAAGGACAGTGTATTTTCTGACTTATTTAAGATTAAAAAATACCTGTTGCAATTATATAGGGCACTCCACCCAGAAGATAAAACAGCCACCGAGAGTGAACTAACAGATATTACGATTAAGAATGTTCTGACAGACGGGATTTATAATGATTTGGGCTTCCTTTTAGGGGAAAAATTTATGATTCTGTTAGAAGCGCAATCATTATGGACGTTGAATATTATTATTAGAGCGTTGTTATATCTTGCGCAGACATATCATGATTATTTTGAGCGTACCAATCAAAATCTATACAAGAGCAAGAAAGTAAAAATGCCAAAACCCGAACTGTATGTAATTTACACAGGTGACCGAAAAAACATTCCTGATACAATATCCTTATCAAAGGAATTTTTTGACGGAGTTGATACTGCTGTTGATGTAAAGGTAAAAGTTATTTGCGAGAGTGATACGGACAACATACTCAATCAGTATATTATTTTCTGTAAAGTGTATAATGAACAGATGAAACTTTATGGCAGAACAAGAAAAACTGTTACTGAAACAATTCGTATCTGTAAAGGCAAAAATATACTAAGGGAATACTTGCTTGACAGGGAAAAGGAGGTTGTGTCAATTATGATGAGTTTATTTGACGAGGAAGAAGTTATAAGGTCTTATATCAAAAGTGAGCGTTATGAAGCTGAACAAGATAAAGCAAGAAAGACAGCTATTCGCATGATTAAGGCAGGTAAAATGTCATTGGAGGACATAGCAGATTACACAGAGTTATCGCTTGATTTAGTTAAGGATTTACAGAGTGAGATTATGCAGTTAGCATAATCGACAAAACAATTTAATATCAAAATAACAGCGTAAAGGCGCATGGAACAGTAATTTGTAAACCATGCGTCTTTTTTTACGCCCAAAAGGAGAAACATGAGCGACAACATTCAGACCAACGCCACAGGGCGAATAACGCCCTGTTTGCAAAAGAAGATTGATAAGACAACCTACTTAGTTGAGGTACATTTCTCTGCTACAAGTACCCAAAGCGTGGAGGAAAAACTAAAGCGTGTTATTCTCCATGATTTGCAGCATGGAAAACAGGGCAGACCAAGAAAAAGTGATGAAAAATGATGAATACGTCCTTTACAAAACGTCACTGGATAAACGTTAATGCAGATATATTCTTAAGATAATTCTGTCAGTAGTAAGGCACGTTCACCATAGAATTGTCTCAGCATACTAATATTTTGATGGGAAATCAGTCAGGAATTGGCCAGTACCTAGCCGTCTGTGGTGCGTGTACACAAAGAAAACCGTATAAAACGGCGGCACTTAGCCAGGTCTTTTCGAGCTTAGTGTCCGTTCCGTTTTATCCCGAGCGAGAGCGCGTTTTCGTGTGTACATCCACCACAGGCGGCGCACTCGTCAGCCTGCGTATTTCCTCTAAGCTAACAAGCTAATCGTAAGAGACACCAACTACCCCCATCCATTCTCAAAATCATCAGAAACACCCCAGCGTCAAAATCCACCTTACCAGTTATCCAAGCTGACAAATCATTGCCCTTCCCCAGCCCCCAAGCTGACAAATCATTGCCCTTCCCCAGCCCCCCCAAGTTGACAAATCATTCCCCCTTCTTCCCCCTCAAAGACTGTCAATAGAAACAATCCCAGGAACCCCGCACAAATTTTCTAAATATTCATCCCGCTTCAGCTTTGCCGGTATGCGGACGGTAGCCAAGATCGTGAAGGATTGGCCTGCGGTTTTTGGCCGTTCCACGTCGTACATATCGATCAGGCAGCCGTCTTCCTTTAATTTATGTAGGAGAACGGTAGTCGCCCGCCCATCCTCCGCTTCAATATACAGGTTAATGTACCGGGAATGTTGGTAGATCCGCGATTCCAGAAAGGGAAGGAGATGGAGCCCTCCAAGGAGGATCAGAGTAGCCAGGATGGCCCCGTCTACAAAGCCGATCCCGGCAGCCAGTCCGATGCAGGCGCAGATCCAGATTCCGGCGGCGGAGGTCAGGCCTTTTACCTGGTGATGGGAGACGATGATGGAACCGGCTCCTAAAAATCCTACGCCGCTGACGACTTGTGCGGCCATTCGGGAAATGTCTGTGCCGCCGTCGCAGAAAAGGTTCATGTACTGGGCGGTGATCATGACCATGGCAGCGCCCAGGCAGACCGCCGCATCCGTTCTGGCTCCGCCTCCCCGGCGCTTTACCCCCCGGTCTATGCCGATCAAAGCGCCCAGGAAGAAGGAAACCAGCATACGGAGAAGGATATTTTGGATGTTCCAGTCAGTCAGTGAAGGGATAAACATAAATTGCGCCTCCTTTTCCAGGTTAAGATATCTTGCATAAGTTTATTTTCCATGGGTTTGCGGGAAAAGTCAAGAGGGACAGACGAATAAATCCCGTTGATTATTGCCCTGCTTTCCGGTATAATGTAAATCGATGGTAACTGTTCAGTAGGTCTGCGCATTTACTGCGCTGACCGTAAGATAAACTCGGCTAGAGGGCAAAAATCCCTCTGTGCTCCGTTTTGGTCCGTCCTAAACAAGCGCCACTGGCGCTTAGGACCGCCGTAGGCGATTTTCAACGGATTTTTGCTCGTAACGGTGAAGGTACTGAACAGTTACAATTGATATTTGATGTTTTGTTTTTAAAGGGAGGAAGCATTGAAGGCACAAAAACGCATACGCATTTCCCAGTGCATGATTGTGAAGAATGAAGAAAAGAATATTGAAAAGGCCTTAACCTGGGGGAAGGCGGTGATGTGGGAACAGATCGTGGTGGATACAGGCTCCACTGACCGCACGGTGGAATTAGCGAGAAAGCATGGGGCGAAGGTTTTTTTCTTTGACTGGATCAATGATTTTGCGGCAGCGAAAAATTATGCCATTGAACAGGCGGGAGGGGACTGGATAGCTTTTTTTGATGCGGATGAATATATGGCTTTGGAGGATGCCAAGGCGTTAAAGGATGTGTTGGGGCAGATTTTGGGAAAAAGCTTTGATGCCATTTCCATGGGCTGCCAGAATCTGGATGATGACGGGCGCGTGTTCTCATCCGGGACACAGCTTCGGGTTTTTCGGAATATTCCCGATATCCGTTACCGAAGGCAGATCCATGAACAGCTGGTGGCCGTGTCTGGGCGGGAGCTTCACGTGGGGGATATTTCCAATGAAATTTCCTTTTTCCACACCGGTTATCAGAAACAGGTTCTTGAGGGAAAGGCGAAAAAGGGCAGGAACCGGAAACTGATCCAGGAAGAGGTGGAAAAGAACCCGGATGATCATGAGATGCTGGGCTATATGGGAGATGAATGCTTTGATGACGGGGAGTATTCGGAGGCGGAGAAATGGTATCGCAGATCCATTGAGCGGATGCCTGGCCGGCTGCCGGACTACGATCAGAGAAGCGCCTATACCTTTACCAGGCTGCTGACAATCTTAATCAGGAAATCAAGCTCCCCTGGAAATGCTGCCGGGCCGGAAGGGGAGGGAAAAACCAGGGAAGACATCCTCCGTGAGCTTGAGGGCGTATATCAGCAGGCGGCAGAAAAGCTCCCCCAGGAAGGGGATTTCGATTACCTTATGGGGAGGTTTTACGCGGAAGAAGACCTGGCGGAAAGGGCGGTTAAATGCCTGGAATCAGCCCTAAGGAAGCTGGAAACCTACGGCTGCTATAACAAGGCCCTGCTTTTAGCCAGCAGCGTAATGGAGGTTTACGGGCTGTTAGTCCGGTGCTGTTTTGCCATCGGCGACCGGGAGAAATGCGTTTCCTACGGGGTGGCCTATTTAAAGCAGGATCGGTATGGGATGGCAGTGCTTTCGCGGCTGTTAAAGGTGCTGCTTCCCTTTGGCGGTTTGGGGGAGGATAAAGCGGGAAACCCGGAAATTTTAGGGTTTTTCTTAAAGCTCTACGATCCGGCATCCTTGAAGGACAAATTATTCCTGATTAAGACGGCGGAAAAGTCTGGCTGCCAGGGCTTTGCGGCTTTTGCGGCAGAGCAGTTATTTACGGCAAAGGACAGGCAGAGGATGGGAATTTAAAGGGCTGGCCTGGCATTGAGAAAGCGGGCCGTTCCTGAAGGAGAAAAAGATATCGGCACAGCAATGTGCGGAAGCGGGAGGATAGATTTCATTGAAGAAACCAAAGTGGGCGAGGATTTCCCAGTGCATGATTGTAAAAAATGAGGAGAAAAACATTGAGCGTGCCCTTTCCTGGGGGAAAGGGGTGGCATCAGAGCAGATTGTGGTGGATACAGGCTCTTCGGACAGGACGGTGGAGCTTGCCGAGAAAATGGGGGCAACCGTTTACCATTACCAGTGGAATGATGATTTTTCCGCCGCTAAGAATTTCGCCATCAGCAAGGCCAAATATGAGTGGATTGCGTTTCTGGACGCGGATGAGTATTTCCCAGAAGGAGATGGGAAGAAGCTTCTGCAGATTTTGGATATGCTTCGGGAATACGATGCCCAGGCAGTGGTTACGGGACTGGTGAACCTGGATGATGATGGAAGCATTATTTCGGTGGACAGCCATATTCGGATTTTTAAAAATCTCCCGGAGCTGCGCTACAAAAACCGGATCCATGAATTTTTAAGCAAAAACGGAAAAAAGATCCCAGCCTGGGATGCGGTGAAGGAGCTGACCATATTCCATACCGGCTACGGAAAATCCATCGTGAAGGAGAAGCAGGATGAGGGCAGGAATTTCCGGATGATCCGGGCGGAGCTTGCGGAGCACCCGGATAATTATGAGATGTGGGCTTACCTGGGCAATGAGTATACGGCCTCGAAAGAGTGGGATAATGCAGAGGATGCATACCGCAAGGCCGTGCTCCATATGCCGGAGGAGATGAAGGGCAATTACAGCGTAACCACTTCAGAGACCCATTTCCGCCTGCTTGAGCGGATTGCCTCCCACGAGGTGGTAAATAAAGCGGAGCTTTTGCAGGCGTACCAAAAGGCGGCGGAGGGGTGGCCCGAGGAAGGGGATTACGACTACCTGATGAGCCGTTTTTATATGGGCAACCACTGTTACCAGGAAGGGGAGAAATTTATCCGCCTGGGCCTGGAAAAACTGGAAAAATATGGATCAACCTTTAAATCCGGCACGCTATCCGCAAGGATCACGGAAGCTTATGAAATGCTTGCCATCTGCTGCTACCATAACGGGAAGCCCCAGGAATGCGTCCAGGCCGCTACCGCCGTGCTGAAGGAAAATCCGTATATGGCTAATACGGTAATGATCCTGGTTTCCGCCTTCCGGGATGACATGAGAAAAGCCGGGAAAGGATGGGATGGGGCGGTTCAGGTGGCTTCATTTTTAGAACGCTCCTTCTATCATTTTGATAGCATAAAGGATAAGGCGCTGATCTTAAAGGTGGCGGAGACAGTGGACTATCCAGAGCTGGCTCAGGTGATGCGGGAGCTTTTCAGCCCTCAGGAGCTGCAGCAGCTAAAGGGATAAGGGGAAAAGAGAGGGGGTTTTTCCTTGAAGCAGGCAAAAGGGATTAGGATTTCCCAGTGCATGATTGTAAAAAATGAGGAAAAGAATATCGAGCGCGCCCTTTCCTGGGGGAAGGGGATTGTGGCGGAGCAAATTGTAGTGGATACCGGTTCTGAGGACAGGACGGTGGAGATTGCCGAAAGCCTGGGGGCTAGGGTTTACCATTTCCCGTGGATTGATGATTTTGCGGCGGCGAAAAATTTCGCTATCAGCAAGGCAAATTATGAGTGGATTGCGTTTTTGGATGCGGATGAGTATTTCTTGGAAGAAGAGGGGAAAAAGCTTTTGCCCTTGTTAGCGCAGATTAAGGACAGCCATTATGACGGGGTGATTACCGGATGGATCAACCTTAACGACGACGGGACGGTATTGTCCAGGGATGCCCAGATGCGGCTGTTTAAAAATCACCCTAAGCTGCGCTATCACGGGAGGATCCATGAGCATTTGTCCATGGAGGGCGGGATGGTCCATGCCCTGGACGCGGTAAAGGAATTGTCAATTTTCCATACGGGATATGGGGAATCGGGGGTTAAGGAGAAGCGGGAGAGCAAGCGCAATTACCACCTGATAAAGGCGGAGCTTAAAAGTCACCCAGAGGACTACCGGATGTGGGGATATCTGGGGAATGAGTATGAGTCCTTCCAGGAGTGGGAAAAGGCAGAGGAAGCTTACCAGAGAGCCGTTTCCCTGATGCCTGGGGAATCCAGGGGCGTTTATGATGTGACCACATCCCAGGTGTATTACCGCCTCCTTGAGCTTCTTTTGACCCATACGCCCATGGATGAGCAGAGGATGCTTGCCGTATACCGGGAGGCAGCAGAAGGGTGGCCCGAGGAAGGGGACTACGATTACCTTTTAGGCAGCTATTACGCTGCCCACGGCAGCTACAGGGAAGGGGAGGCGTATCTTTTACAGGCGTTAAATAAGCTGGAAAAGCATGGGGCCTCCCTAAAGTCGGGGCTGCTTTTGGCAGATGTTTCCGAAGCTTATGAGTCGCTTGCCGTCTGCTGCTGCCATAATGGGAAGCTTCAGGAGTGCGTCCATATCTGCACCGCCCTGCTAAAGGAAAACCCCTATCGGGAGAAAACCCTTTGGGCGCTGGTTTCCGCCTTCCGCGACGATATGGGAAGGGCGAATAAGGGCAGGGACGGCGCCCTGGAGGTAGCGGCGTTTTTGGGGAAATCCTTTTATCAGCTTAGGGAATTTAAAGACAAACTGTTTATCCTAAAGGCGGCAAAGGCGGCGGGATATGAAGAGCTGGCTCAGGTGATGGCTTCGCTGCTTACCCCGGAGGAATTATCGTGCGCAAAATCTTCCCATAAGGAGCTTTTTAGCGGAGGAAATGGGAAGCTGCGCCTGGTAATGTTTTATTCCGGGGTGGAATCCTTTAATTTCTTTACGGATCAGCTGTTAAAGGAGTTTGAACGGCAGGGGCATCAGGTATTTATCTACGATCTTTTAGAGCCTTCGGAGGATAGCCCCCATTCCCGGAAAAATTTCCAGCGTTTTACTGCCGAAAAGGTAGACGGGGTGGTCTGCTTTGACGGGTTTGGAACCAGGGAGGAATGGCTGATTGAGCTATGGAACCGGCATCAGGCCATGGTGGCCGATGTGCTGATGGATCCGCCTTTCCGATTCCATCCTGCGCTGGAGCGTCACCCTGAGCATTACCATATGTTCTGCTGCGATTTGGAGCACGTGGAATACGTGAAAAAGTACTTCCCCCAGATGACGCCTTTCGTATCCTTCATGCCCCATGTAGGGGTGATCCCAGAGGCGAATACGCCGGTTATCCCTTATCAGGAGCGGAAGTATGATATTTTGTTCTGTGGGACGTATTACCGTCCCCAAGATAAGCTTTTAGAGACGAAGGGGCTGTTTCCAGGAGATGATGAGATTTACGGTGTATACGAAACAGCCTATGAAAATATGATCCGCAATACGGATCTGACCATTGAACAGGCAGTGCTGACCGCGTTAAACCAGCTGGATTTGGAGACCACAAAGGATTCCCTTAAGGTGCTGTTAAACCGTTCCGTCCATATGGACTGGGCGATTAGGATGCATGAGCGGGAGAAGGTGGTCACTGTGCTGGCTCAGTCGGGGCTTTCCCTGCATCTTTTGGGGCGGGGCTGGGAAAACCATCCCGTTTCCGGTTATCCCAATGTGCACCGGATTGATGACCGGATCCCATACGGGGATACATTATCCTATATGGCGAATGCAAAGCTTAACTTGAACGTAATGCCTTGGTTTAAGGCCGGAACCCATGACCGCATATTTAATACGCTCTTACAGCATTCCCTGCCCCTCACCGATCCCAGCCTTTGGATCACGGAAACCTTTGTGGACGGGGAGGACATTGCTTTATATGATTTAAAGCATTTGGATCAGCTGCCCCACATTGCCCGCAGCCTTTTAGCGGATCATGCCCAGGCGGAGTCCATGATCCAAAAGGGGTACGATAAGGTGCTTAAGCATTTTACCTGGGGGCATTGCGCCCAGTGGATTTTGGAAAAAATACGGAAAGGATAAGGTAAGGGATGGAAGCGGTTTTGGTAAACAAAATTATCCCCTTTAGCTGCGTGGACGGTTTTGGAAACCGGACGGCAATTTTCCTGCAGGGCTGCAACCAGGACTGTCAGTACTGCCATAACCCAGAAACGATCCATTTATGCACCCATTGCGGAGCCTGTGTCGCCGTATGCCCTGCGGGGGCGCTTTCCCTTGCGAAAGGCAAGGTGGTTTACGATCCGGGAAAGTGCTGCGGCTGTGATTCCTGCCTGAAAGCCTGCGCCAATGACTCATCGCCAAAGACGCAGCAGATGACTGCCGGGATGGTATACGGGCGGATTCAGGGGTATTTCCCGTTTATCGATGGGATCACCACATCAGGCGGGGAGTGCGCCCTGTATCCGGGTTTCCTTACAAAGCTTTACCGGATGGTGAAGGAAAGGGGGAAAACCACCTATATGGATACCAACGGCCAGGTTCCTCTATGGGATTTTAAGGAGCTTTTGACAGTTACGGATCAAACCATGATTGACTTAAAGGCCGGAACGAAGGAGGATCATCTGCGGCTGACTGGCCGTTCCCATGAGCTTCCGGTGGAAAATATCCTGCGGATGGCAGAAATAGGAAAGCTGTATGAGATCCGCACTGTGGTCGTGCCGGATATAGTGGATAACCGGAAAACGGTGGAGCTTGGAAGCGGCTTGATTTCTGGTTATCCCCAGGTTCGCTATAAGCTGATTAAGTATCGGCATTACGGGGTGAGGAAGGCATTTTCAAACATCAGGGAGCCTTCTGATGAGATGATGGAGGAGCTTCGGCGGGCGGCGGTGAGTAAAGGGGTGAAGGAAGTAGTTATTGTGTAGGGGGTAAAGCTGGCGTCTGGGGGATGCCAGCTTTTCAAATAAAATCTACCGTCCGTTCAGCCCGCGCCATTCGCAAAATCGTGCCTTGCGGCACTCTCCGCTGCTTACGCAGCTCCTTTTGCTCATAAACGGGCGCTCCCTCATGTGGAAACCGATGGATGAAAATTCGTGCGAGCACGATTTTCACCCATGCGGTTTCCGCTGGCTGAACGATTATCTTAAAAATTTTATGAAACCCTCTACCTATTTTTGGATGAAAATGCTATAATTAAGAAAAATATCATGGGCATGAGTGTGAAAAATGAAGGGAATGAAGGATTATGGAGGTGCTGGATTGTGAAAAAGAGAATAATAAACGGCATATGGGAAAGGGATTATGTGGATGAAAAATAAGACAATCCGATTTTTGGTCGTCAGCCTGATCCTAGTATCCTTTTTTTGTGTGTATATGTTTACTTCTCTGGCACTTAGAATGAATTTAGAAGGCGCAAATACCATCAGCGAGATTGGCGAGATGTATATGGCCGGGATGAGCCAGCAGGCATCCATGCATTTTGGGACGATTATTGAGCTGCGCCTGTCGCAGGTAGAAGCCTTGGTGGATTCGACCATATCGGAAGTTACGGTGGGACGGAATGCTCTGGTTACATTAACGTATAATGCCAGGGCGAGGGGATTTGATTATTTGTCCTTCTATTGCAGTGACGGCAGCTTTGATATGATATACGGCATCCAGATGGATGCGGACCGGCAGGCCGGGTTTTTAAAATCCCTTGAGGGCGGCGAGGAAAAGGTGGCTTTGGGGACGGATGAGATGGGGCAGAAGGTAGTCCTTATGGCAGTGCCTGCCCGGTATTCTCTGGCAAACGGGAAAACCTGCATCGGGCTGGTGGCCGGGCTTCCGGCGGAGTACTTAAGCGATACCCTTACCGCGGTGGATATGGGGGCAGAAGTAAATTATTCGATTATCCACCGGGATGGCAGCTTTATTATCCATGGGGACGGGGTGGAAGGGAGCAATTATTTTGAGCGTGTGCGCACCCGGTATGAAAATGTAGAGGGGAAGGGAACGGAGCAGTACCTTGCGGAGCTGGAGGCTGCCATGAAAGCGAAGCAGGCTTATTCCGGCCAGGTGATGGTGGAAGGGGAGAAACGCCATCTTCACTGTTCCAGCCTTCCCTACTCGGAATGGCATCTGCTGCTTTATATGCCTTACGGGGCGGTGGATCAAAGCATTGATGCCTTGGGCCGTCGGTGGACTATTGCGACGGTGCAGGATTGCGCGCTGATCGTAGGCGCGCTTTTGCTGGTGTTTGCCGGATATCTGATCCTATCCAGAAGGCAGATACACGATCTGGACGAGGCCAGGAAGGCGGCGGAGCGTGCCAGCAAGGCGAAGAGCGAGTTTCTTTCCAATATGAGCCATGATATCCGCACGCCCATGAACGGCATCGTAGGCATGACGGCGATTGCCGCGGCAAATATTGAAAATACCCAGCAGGTAAAAAACTGCCTGAAAAAAATTGCCCTGTCCAGCCGCCATCTGCTGGGCTTAATCAATGACATTTTGGATATGTCCAAAATTGAAAGCGGGAGGCTGATCCTAAAGACGGAGCAGGTTTCCCTTTGCCAAGTGATCCAGGAGGCAGTCAGCATTGTACAGTCCCAGGTCAAGGCGAAAAACCAGCAGTTTGATGTGCGTATTTGGAATGTTTCAGCAGAAAATGTGTGCTGCGACAGCGTTCGCTTAAACCAGGTGCTGCTGAATCTTCTGGGCAATGCCATTAAGTTTACCCCGGAGGGAGGAAGGATAGAGCTGGCTCTTCACGAGGAGCCTTCGCCTAAAGGAAAAAGCCATATCCGGCTCCAGTTCCAGATCAAGGATAACGGGATTGGGATGTCCCAGGAATTTCAGGCAAAGATTTTTGATTCTTTTGTGCGGGAAGACAATGCCCGGATCCAGAAGACGGAAGGGGCAGGCCTTGGCATGGCGATTACCAAATATATCGTTGACGCCATGGGCGGAACCATACAGGTGGAAAGTGAACAGGGGAAGGGAACGGAATTTTCCCTGGTGCTGGATTTGGAAAAGGCCGCAGTCCCGGAAAACGATATGCTTCTGCCAGCTTGGAATTTGCTGGTGGTAGATGACGATCCGCTTTTTGGGGAAAGTGCCGTTGCCATGCTGGAAAGGCTTGGCGTCCATGGGGAATGGGCCTTGGACGGTGAGGCCGCCCTTAGGATGGCTAAGGAACGCAAACAGAGGAATGAAGGCTATGACATGGTTCTTCTGGACTGGAAATTTCCAAAGGGAGATGGGCTTCGGACGGCAAAAGCGCTGCGGCAGGAGTTGGGGGACAGCCTTCCTATCCTGATCATTTCCGCTTACGATTTAAGCGATATTGAAGAGGAGGCAAAGTCAGCAAGGATTAACGGATTTATCGCCAAGCCCCTGTTCCAGTCCGCGCTGTATTACGGACTTAAGCCTTTTGTGAAAAGGGATGATGCCAAGGAGCCTTCGCCAGAGGAAGAAAAGGGAGCAGATTTTAAGGGCAAGCGTGCCCTTCTTGCGGAGGACAATGAATTAAACTGGGAGATTGCAAACGAGCTGCTTTCGGATCTGGGACTTGAGCTGGATTGGGCGGAAAATGGGCGGATTTGCCTGGATAAGTTTAAAGACTCCAAAGAGGGATGGTACGATGTGGTGTTGATGGATTTGAGGATGCCGGAGATAAACGGGTATGAGGCGGCGGAGGCTATCCGCGGATTGAAAAGGGGGGATGCCAAAACAATCCCGATTATTGCCATGAGTGCGGACGCATTTCCAGAGGATGTTAAGCACTGCCTGGACAGCGGGATGAATGCCCACGTAGCAAAGCCTATAGATGTGCAGGAGGTGGCAAAGCTGCTGGAGAAATATTTGGGGATTGCAAAGCCGTCAGGCCATGGAAAGGGTGAAGGGTAAAATGAAAAGATCGGTTTTGCTGGCAGCAGCCGTGGTTTTGGCGGCTGGGCTGGCTGGCTGTGCCGCAAAAGGGCAGGAGCCGGATAAGGGCAGGCAGGCTGAGGAAAGCCAGGAGTCTTTGGAAGAGATAGTTGAGCTGATGCTGTGGACCTATCCCATAGGAAACTGGGCGAATTCTACCAATGTTGCCAGTTTGTTAAGCAGTTTTCACCGAAGTTATCCAAATATCCATATATCGGTGGAGTTTTTAGATTACCATGACGGCGACCAGCGGGTTGATGAGGCGATTGCTTCCGGGCAGCTTCCGGATTTGGTTTTTGAGGGGCCGGAGCGCCTGGTTGCTGACTGGGGGAGCCGCGGCGTGATGGCGGATTTATCAGAATTATGGGATACAGAGCTGGCAAAGGAGATTTATGAGCCGGTGCAGGCTGCCTGTAAGCATGCCAACGGGGAATATTACATTTTTCCGATTTGCATGGGGACGCACTGCATGGCGATTAATTACGGATTATTCCGGGAGGCCGGGGCTCTTAAGTATATTGATGAGGAAACCCATACCTGGTCTACGGAGGATTTTATCCACGCGGTAAAGGCGCTGACATCTTACGGGCAGGAAAGGGTGGGAGCGGTTTACTGCGGCGGCCAGGGCGGGGATCAGGGAACCCGGGCGCTGGTGAACAACCTTTACTCCGGCACGTTTACCGATGATGAGCATACCCGGTATACGGCAAACAGCAGGGAGAATATCCGCGCCCTTAAGCTTTTGTATGATTTGGAGGGGATTTGCTTTGAGCCGGACATGGTGGGCAGCGATGAGATCGCCCAGTTTGCCAGCGGCCAGCTGGCGATGGCTTTTTGCTGGAATGTTTCCATGGAATTGAACCAGATTGTGATGAATCCGGAATTGGACATTGAGATTTTTCCCATGGCTTTTCCTACGGATGACGGCCAGCCTAACCTTCAGGGCGGCATCTGGGGGATGGGGATTTTTGACTATGGGGATGAAAAGAAGGTTCAGGCGGCGAAGACATTTATCCGTTTTATCACGGAAAATGAAGCCCAATATACGAAAGCGGTTCAGGCATCCGGTTATTGGCCGGTTAGGGACGTGGAGCATATCTATGAAAATGATATTTTAATGAATGAGTACAGTGTGTTTATCCAGTATATGGGAGATTACTACCAGATTACCCCCGGATGGGCGAAAACCCGCACGGCTTGGTGGCAGATGCTCCAGGAAATCGGCAGGGGAGGAGAGGTGGAGGCGGCAGTAAGCCAGTTTGTGTCCAAGGCAAATGAAGCGGCAAAGCAGCATTGATGCTGATAACGGTTCGGTAAATGGGGGCGTTTGAGGGAAAATCGCGGGAAATGTATTTCAGGAGGGTAGAAATGAGCGACAGGCAGAAATCGCTGCCGGATATCCGGGAATGTTATCCGATTTTGCCGTCTATGCTGCGCAAATACGATAAATTCGGGCGCAGGGATCGTTTTACGGGGGAGACGGCGGAGGATTTTCGGCAGTGGGGAGAAAAGGCAAAGAAGGTTTTATGGGGACTTTTAGGGCTGGATAAGATGGAATCCTGTCCATTGGATCCGGTGACGGATGAGGTGGTTATGCTTCCGGGGGATATCCGGAGGGAGCACCTTCGGATCCAGGTGGAACCGGAAGTGTGGATGCCCATGTATATCCTGATCCCAGCAGGGGCATCCTTAAAATCCCGCCCCTTCCTCTGTCCCCCTGGCCATAACGGGGCGGGTAAGTATTCCGTGGCAGGCCTTAGGGAATACGGGACGGTTAAGGAGCGCATAGAGCTTTACCGGTACGATTACGGATATCAGCTTGCCCGGCTGGGGTACGTGGCCGTCTGCCCGGACTGCAGGGGCTTTGGAGAGCGGCGGGAGGAAAGGGAGGACGCTTTCCATCCGGAGCTTGGAATGAAAGGGGACTGCTATTGGCTGGCGCATATGGGAGAACCGCTAGGCATCCCGGTAGCCGGGATGCTGGCCTGGGATCTGATGCGTGCCGTGGATTACCTGTACTGGCGCGGGGAATGGGATGGGGCACGCTGCGGCTGCCTGGGGTTTTCCGGCGGAGGGATGCAGGCTCTTATGGCATCGGCGCTGGATGAGCGTATCCGTCTGGTGGTGATCAGTGGTTACTTATATGGCTATAAGGATGCGCTGCTGCGTTTGAACCGGAACTGTTCCTGTAATTACGTTCCCCACCTGTGGGAACACTGGGATATGGGGGATATCGCCAGCCTGATTGCCCCAAGGCCGTTTTGGATCCAGTCCGGGAAAGAGGATCGGCTAAACGGCCCTAGGGGAATTGATAACGTGACGGAACAGGTGGAGATAATCCGCAGGGCATACCGGCTTTTCGGAGCCGAGGATCGGCTGCTCCATGAAATCTGTCCCGGCGGCCATCGGTGGAATGGGGAGAATTTAGAGAGAAATCTGGAAAAATTAGGAAATCTTGAAAATTAGAAACATTTTCTGCGGATAGGAGGATCTGGATATGGGAAAGCGTCTGCTGATTGTGGTGGATATGCAGAAGGATTTTATTGACGGAAGCCTGGGAACGGTGGAGGCTAAGGCCATTGTGCCCCGTGTAGCCAGCAGGGTAAGGGAGTATACGGAAGCCGGAGATGAGGTGGTGTTCACGATGGATACCCATTTTCAGGATTATTTGGATACTTTGGAAGGAAAGAAGCTTCCCGTATCCCATTGCCAAAAGGGAACTTCGGGCTGGGAGCTTTGCGGGGAGCTGGCTGGCATAGTGGGCAGGCGGTTTGAGAAGGGAACCTTCGGGAGCCTGGAATGCATGGAATATGCGGCTAAGGGAGCGTATGCGTCGGTGGAACTGATTGGGCTGTGCACGGATATCTGTGTAATTTCCAATGCCATGTTAATCAAGGCGGCCATGCCTCAGACAACCGTCCAGGTACGGAAAGACTGCTGTGCGGGCGTGACGCGGGAGAGCCACGAAAACGCCTTAAAGGCTATGGCGATGTGCCAGATTGATATCGTTTAGTATCGTTTAGTATCGTCTAGTATCGTTTAGTGTTCGGATGGAACACTGGTGAGAAATCCATAAAGGAGGCTATGGTGATGGGGAAAGATCATTTTGTGATTACTATCGGAAGGCAGTACGGAAGCGGAGGACGGATTACCGGAAAGATGCTGGCGGAGGATCTGGGAATCCATTTTTATGATGAAGAAATTTTAAAGATGACTTCGGAGACCAGTGCCATCGGGGAGCAGTATTTCCGCCTGGCAGATGAGAAAGCCGGGAATAACCTGCTGTACCGGGTGATGAAGGAGATGAAGCCGGATTTATACCTTCCCAAAAAGGATGAGAAGCTGACCACGCCGGAAAATCTTTTCCGTTTCCAGTCGGAGGTTATCCGAAAAATCGCATCGGAGGAAACCTGCATTATCGCCGGGCGCTGCGCGGACTATGTGCTGGAGCAGGAAAATTTAGACGAGCTGATCCGGATTTTCGTTTACGCCAATATGGATACCCGGGTGCGCCGGGTCATGGATGTGGATAAGGTAGACGAGAAGGAAGCCTTAAAGCGGATTAGGCGGATTGATAAGGAGAGGAAAGAGTACTGCCGTTATTTCGCTGGCAGGGACTGGATGAACATGGAGCATTACGATTTGCCCATTAACAGCAGCCGGCTGGAGTTTGACGAGATGGTGGTTTTGATTAAGGATTATGTTCGGTTAAAAGGGTTTTCTGTTTAAGGTGAATTAAATATAATTTTCAATAAATAGTTTTGCTTTTCCGCTGCGCCAGGCGATATTCCATCGTCACCGCGCTCTCGCTCCGCCAGTGGCGTAGCGGACGCTAAACTCGTGAAAAACCTCGTTAAGCGCCGACGTTTCAGGAGGGGTTCCTCATGGAATATGGCCTGGCTCCGCTGCGGTACTGGCAAGCGAAAAATGACCTTCCGCAAGCCAGTCCCTAGCCGTCTGTGGTGCGTGTACACTAAGAAAACCGTATAAAACGGCGGCACTTAGCGAGGTCCTTTCGAGCTTAGTGTCCGTTCCGTTTTATGTCGAGCGAGAGCGCGTTTTCGTGTGTACATCCACCACAGGCGGCGAACTCGTCAGCCTACGTGTTTCCCCTAAACCAGCAAACGCATCGTAAGAAACACCAGCTAACTCCATCCATTCTTAAATATCATTCGAAACAACCCAGCATCAAAATCCACCTTACCAATTATCCAGGTTGACAAAGCATTAATTCTCCCCCAGCTATCCAAGCAAACAAAGCATTAAATTTTCTTTCTAAAACCGTTTGATTTTCCTAGCGGCGGTTTTCTCAAATTCCTGCTCCCGGACAATGAAATGATGGATCCGCTTGTATGTAGGCATATCCTGGTTAAATTCATCAATGAGTGCCTGAAGCTGTTCCTGGACATTGGAAATCCCTGCTTTTTCGGCGTATTCCCTGTCCGGAAAAATTTCCGCTTCGATGACGTTCCCTTTTTCCCGCACCAGTATTTCCTTCACCAATGGGGAGCGGGACAGCTGGTTTTCCAGTTCTTCAGGGGAAACGTTTTCCCCGTTTGCCAGGATGATTAAGTTCTTCTTCCGGCCTGTGATGTAGACGTAATTGTTTTCGTCCACATAGCCTAGGTCTCCGGTTTTCAGCCATCCATCTTCCAAGGCCTCGGCGGTTTCCTCTGGCATCTTATAGTATCCCATCATTACGCTGGAGCCTTTTACCCACAGCTCATGGCCCACTACCTTAGCCTGGCAGTTGGGGAGAAGCTTTCCTACGGAGCCCTTTTCGTTTGCCCATGCTAAGTTGGTGCTGATTACCGGAGAACATTCGGTCATGCCGTAGCCCTGGAGGATGGTGACGCCGTATTCCCCGAACCGCTCAATGTATTCCGGGTCAAGGTAAGCGCCGCCGCTGCAGATGGTGGTCAGCCGTCCCCCAAGGGCGGACTTGGCGATAAGGGGCTTTGGCGTCCCGGCGGGAGCCTGGCGGTGAGCTTCTTCCAGCTTTGTCAGGATGGACTGGATGATCATGGGAACCATCAGCACGATTTCCGGCTGGAACAGGCTTAAGTTTTTCTGCACCCGCATGATGGAGTCATTGATGCAGATGGTCGTGCCGATGTAAAGGCCTTTTACAATATCCATGGTCAGGCAGTATACGTGGTTGATGGGAAGCATGGTCATGGTGACGGTTCCGGTGGGGATCTTCATGTCCAGGCATACGGCGTTGTCGGTAAGGTTCTGGTGGCTTAGCATTACGCCCTTGCTGATCCCGGTAGTGCCGGAGGTGAACAGGATGGTAGCCAGCTGATCAGGACTTACCATTCCCTCATAGCTTCCGGCATGGCGCGCGAGAAGGGCGGAGAGGGAGAGCGTCGGCGGGGCATCTTCCCTGGCCTGCATGGAGATGACTTGGGAAATTTTCGGGCAATGCTCCCGGAGCCCGGCGGCCACATCGGCCCGGATTTCATCATAAATCAGCATTTCCACATCGGCCCGGTTTAATAGCTCCCAGATGGCCGGAGCCGGAAGCTGGGCATCTATGGGAACGGCCACGCTGCCGCTTCCGGTGATGCCAAAGTAACTGATAATCCACGGGTAAGAGGTGACGCCAAGCAAAGCGATATGCTTTCCGCCCATGCCAAGGCTTTCCACCATCCGGCTGACGGCCATGGAATCCCGGTTTAAGTCCAGGTAGGTTTTTTCAACGACTTCTTTCTTTTCTTTATAGCGGAATGCAGCCTGGCTGCCGAAACATAAGGCTCCGTGGCGGATAACATCCTGCAGTGTTTTTACTTCCATAAAATTCTCCTTTGCGAACATTTTTTGATGTTCTTGGTTGCGAGTGGTTTATCCCAATAGTTTGAGCGTCTGCTTTATCTGCCTATATCATGTATGGGCAAATGCGGCTATCCATCTTGGTCATCTGCTTTACTTGCCCATATTCGGGCAGACTTGATATAGGCAAATGCGGCTGTCTATTTTGATCGTTATTAATGCTTTTTCACTGTGCCATCCCATAGTTTATCGTTATTTACGCAACGCAGTACTAGTGTACTGACACATTTACATTTCGTCAAATGACTTGCCTGAATTTCCATCTGCCATGTTGTCGTCGGTCAACGATGCCACCGCATCGCCTCCCTCCTCCGCCTTGCAGGCTGAAAATTCATTCTGCGTCATTTAACTGAAAATAAATGTGTCAGCACACTAGCCGGGGCGCAGCGGGCGTTAAGTTCATGGAAGAGCGGATTAAACTTGTGAAAGTTCGGATTAAGTGCCGGCGCATCAGGGCAGATTACTCCTGCAGGGATTGGATGTAAGCGATGGCGTCCCCCACGGTTTTTACGTTTACCACGTCCCGCTCGTTGACTTCAATGTCAAACTGATCTTCCAGCTGGCCGACCATGCTCATAAAGTCATAGGAGTTAAAGCCCAGATCCTCTACGAAGCGGGATGATTCGGTGATGTTTTCCGGCTCTGCCTCCACATATTCACAGATTACGCTTTTTAATTCTTCTAACATACGCAGTACCTTCCTTTTAAATTAAATTGTTAATAAATGGATATTATCACTCACGGCAAAGCCGTTCGTTAGCTTACGAAGTTCGCCCTTGCAAGCAAGCGAACTTCTTGTAAGCTATATTCCAGGAACCGCTTCGCGAACCCTGTCATTAGATTTACGGCGCTTCGCTCCTTTTATCGAAATTTGCTCCGCAAATTCCGATAAGCTATATTAAGCCCACTGGATGATTTCCCCAACTGTCCGGCTGCAGTCCTCTACGCCGCGGAACATGATCCGGCACAGGAAGTAATAGATATCCTGCAGTTTTTCCGGGGTGACTACGCCGGTTTGGTATTCAAAACAGAAATCCATGCCATTGTCGGAGGGATTTTCATTTACGGTAAGGTATAAAGTGTGGGCGGCGGCGCCGTTGGTATACCGTGTTGTCCGGTACTGGATGCCCTCCAGCTTATCCAGCCCAGGGCCGTCGTAGCGCATGGAAAGGGGCTGGTAGGTGAGAGATAACGGCTCGTAGGTCTGCCCGTCCTTTAAATGGTAGTATTCTTTGCGGTAGTAGTAGTATTCGGAGGGGCTGAAATTGGCATGGCGGAAATACTGGTTCTGCATATCCCGGATTTTGTAAATGCCCTCCATAAAGCTGTCTTCCTTTGGCACAATGGTGCGGAAGGGGAAGCAGTGGATTCGGCTGCCGCCGCAGCGTTTTTCCGAGAGGGTGGCACGGCGGGCGATGGTGGTGGTGACGGAGATGTCGTCTACGTCATTTTCTTTCTGCAGATAAGTCCTAAGCCCCATGAGCAGCAGGCAGGTCATGGAAACCTGCCGTTCATTGCAGAAGTTATGCAGACGCTGGGCAGGCTCCGCCTCTAAGTGGAAGGTGGTGATATTGGCATCCACATTGTCCGAGGTGTTGGTGGCTGCCCTAAGGTTTGGGTTGTTGGTAGCTTTCCGCTCTGCCTCCAGCTTGCCGGGGCCGTAAATATCGGCAAAGATAGGCTCGGAGGAAGAGATAAGCTTCTGGAAAAATTCCCGATCCCTTTGGCAGGAGGGTGAGCCTTCTTCATAGGCAAGATCCTTTTGGAGCTGCTTTAAATAGGAGGTCATTTCCTTGGGATACTTAATATCATCATACACCCTTTGGCAGTACAGTTCAATCACATCCCGGTAAAATACAATCAGGGACTGGGCATCCATGGTCATGTGATCCACACAGACGTAAATCCCCTGGAAGCCGTCGGGAAGCTTGATCATGACGACATGGTGCATAGGGGAGTCGAAGCGCTCGAAGGGGGTCTTCGTCCATTCTTCCATCTTTTCCCGGGCCGCATCCATCGTCCAGCCAGTGAAGTCGAAATGCTCTACCGGCGCGTCCTCCTGCTTTACCACATATTGCCAGATCGTCCCCTCTTTATCCTTGGCGAAACGGAGCCGCATGGATTCGCATCGGCTGATAGCTTCCTGGATGCTTTCCTCCAAAAGCTTCCGGTCTAAGTCCACCTGTATGGTCAGGCTGGCTCCGATGTTTAGTACCTGTTTCTTGGGGCAGTATTTTAAGCAGTAGAAATGCAGTTTTTGCGCATTGGTTAACGGGTAAACTTTATTTCCTTTTCTGGTTTTCATGAAATAGGCTCTCCTTTTTTGATAAACGAGGTGATGAAGGAACGGATGGCATTTTCGTATGCTTCGGTGTCTTTATAGTAGGCTTCCGCATGGCTGGCTCCAGGGATGATTACCAGCTTTTTCTCGGAACGGCAGGCTCCGTAAAGCTGGTAGACGAAGGAGCAGGGGACGAAAGTATCCGCATCCCCGTGGATAAACAGGATAGGAACCTGTGCCTTGGCGACTTCCCGCCGGGCATTGCATTCGTCCAGACCGTACCCTGCTTCCCGCTTGGACATCCAGTTGGCGATATTCATCAGGGGGAAGGAGGGGAGGTGGTACATGGTCTTTAGCACGGACTGGAATACTTCGTAGGCGGAGGTAAAAGCGCAGTCGGACACGATTGCCTTTACCTGCTTTGGAAGCTCCAGCCCGGAGGCCATAAGCACTGTGGAAGCTCCCATGGAAATTCCTTGGAGCAGGATGCGGCAGTTTTCGCCCAAGCGTTTTACGGCATACTCCATCCAAAGCTTGGCATCCATCCGATCCAGGCAGCCAAAGCCGATATATGTGCCTTCGCTTTTCCCGTGGGAACGCTCATCCACAATCAGCAGATGGAAGCCTTCCTTTAAATAAAACTTTGCCAGGGAGGAATAGTCGTTCAGCCCTTCGCTGGTGTAGCCGTGAAAGCAGATGGCAATCCGGTCAGAGCTGTCTTCCTGGCCGCCGCAGGGGAAAAATATGCCGTGGAGCCGCAGTCCGTCCGCTGAGGGAATAAACACCTCCTCCTGGGGCTGCTGCCTAAGCCATTCTTTATCTGCCCGGATTCCCGGTATGTACTGATCCCAGCTGGTTCCCGACATATCCATGGTGCGCCCCCGGCTGGCGTTTTTGCGGATCATGGTTCGGCAAAAAAAGTAGCGGGCAAGCCCCAGCTGGCCTAAGGTTCCCAGGGCAATAGCTCCCAGGGCAAAGGTTTTCATTTTTTTCCCTGCGCGATTTTTCGGCAGTTGTTTTTTGGTCAGAGCATCGGAGCTTAAGTGATTGATAAAAGGCTCATTATTCATAGAAAAGCCCCCTTTCTTAAATGCGATGTACAATATGGTGTCAGATAAGTGTCGTGCTGTCAGATAAGTGTCGTGCTGTCAGATAAGTGTCGTGCTGTCAGATAAGTGTCGTGCTGTCAGATAAGTGTCGTGTTGTCAGATAAGTGTCGTGTTGTCAGATCAATGCGGTGTTGTCAGATAAGTGTCGTGTTGTCAGATCAATATTATGTTGTCAGATAAGTGTCGTGTTGTTCGGTAAACGTTGTGTCGTTAGGTGGATGCTGCGTTGCCAAACAAATGTGATACGGTCAAATAAATTCTGTTAAATGAATTTCTGCAGCATCATGGCCTTTTCCAGGCTTCCTTCTACCTTAAGCTTACCGATGGTGAAGGCCATGATCGGATCCATCTTTTTTGCGGCCAGTTTGAATAAAGTGTCCGCAGTGCAGGTAAAGATCACATCCCGGTCATAGTATTCGTAAGGCTCCACATACAAAGCGCCGTCTTTTACCTCGGCGTAGAACGCTCCTTCCCCTTCCCCGGTGATGTTAAACTGGAAGGCCAGATGCTCGTGGATTTGGCTTACATCCGCTTTCATAAAAATGGATTTTGCTTTCTGGAATAATTCTTCGTAGGTCATGGTGATAATCCTCCTTATTTTGTTCTAAAAAATTCAGCAAGTGCGCACGAAAACGCGTTGAACGTAAGTTTTCAGGAAAATTGTAAAAGGTTAGTCTGCTTTAGACATTGCTCCTTTGGTCAACAATTTTCGACCGATGGTCGAATTGTCTTAGCCATACCTTACCATGTTTTCGACTGGCAGTCAAGAGTAGAAGTTTTATTTTTTATCTGCTATACTGAATAGGAAAAGGAATGCTAGAAAAAGGAACGCGTGGAAAGGAAGAAACAGGGCGCGGCAAAGAAGATAGGTAAGAAAGCAGTTAAGAGAATCGTTTTATTAAGAACAGTTAAGGATAGTTAGAAACAGTTAAGAGAACAGCTAAGAAAGCAGAAAAGGTCGATGATTTCAATGAAAAGCCAGAATAAACGTGACTTGATTTTAGATGCATTACAGGAATTAATGTCTGGTTCCAGTGCACAGGCGATTTCCGTCAGTGAGATTGCCCAGAAGGCGGGGATTGGGAAGGGGAGCATTTATTACTATTTTTCCTCGAAAAACGAAATAATTGAAGCGGTAATTGAGCGATCTTATTCCAGGGTGCTGGATAAGGGGCAGGCGCTGGTGGCTTCAGATGATATTGGAGCCATTCGGAAAATGGAGATTATTTATGAGGCCTGCCTGGATTCTTCATTGGAATTAAAACGCCAGGTAGCGTTGACTACCTTTAATGAGCACCAGCAGAGTGCCTTAATCCACCAGAAATTCTCCAGGATGATTATTTCAAGGCTGGAGCCGATTTTGACGGATATTATCGGGCAGGGGATAAAGGAAGGGATCCTGTACTGCCAGCATCCAAAGGAGACAGCGCGGATTATCCTGACACTTTTGACGGTTATTTTAGATAACAGCATATCGCCCATGGAGCAGGAAGAAATCACGAAAGTGCTGGCGGTTCTGTCAGATATGCTGGAAAAAAGCATGAAGGTTCCGAAGGATATGCTGCATTTTCTGCAGGAAAAGCAGCCCAAGGGCGGGAGCGTGGAGGATGAGGGCGAAGAGACTTAAGGAATTTTGGGAATTGCTGTGGCGGCAGGTAGGTGATTGTTGCTGCTGCGGATAAGTGATTGAGGTTTAAATGGGGCAGTAAGGGGGGCATGGGAGCATATCATGGAAAATTCTCAAAAAGTGCAAACTTTTTGAGAATTTTTGGGAAATGGTAAAGATAGCCAAAGAAAATCTAGGTTTTGTTATTGACTTTTAAAGAATTTTATAGTAATGTTGTTAAAGCTGGGGAAGGAAAAATTCTCAAAACGTATGTATTTTAAGCATGGGGCGATTGCAAAGGGATGGTATGTATATTTATAGCAGTATGGTTGCAGATGCTTCTGCTATATATTGTACTGAACTTATGGTTTGCCAATCTTTTATGGTGCATCCATTTTTCTTTATGGATAACAACTTCAAATAATAAAAAATAATCGAAGATAAACTTGCGCTGCTAGGAAGTTTTTGGAGATGATTGAAAAATTTTGGAATGTCGGGAAATGTGGTGATCATACTGTGCTATCAAATTTTTCATTGCATTTAACTTCAAATAATTAATAATATTATAAGTAAATCGTGCTGGTTAATGGGATAGCTGGTTCAAAAGACTCTGGAGGGAAGGGGAGTCTTGGGTGAGGAGTTCATCTCGAAGCCAGGAAGGCCGCTGTTTATGGAGATACGAAGGAAAACAGCATGAAACAGTACGCCAGGAATTGATGGTGGAGAGGTGTAGGTGAAGGGATAAGTTTTCTGATGAGAGCAGATGAAGAAAAAAATGATGGAAAAATGAAAATTTGTATGTTTGGGCAGAAACGTATTCCTTCCAATGAAGGTGGAGTAGAAGTTGTCGTGGAGGAATTATCTATCCGGATGGTAGAAAAAGGATTTTTGGTTACGTGCTATAACCGCAAAGGCCATCATGTTAGTGGCGCTGAATTTGATGGTAAAAAGCTAAGTACATATAAAGGCGTAAGATTAAAAGAAGTTTTTACGGTCAATAAAAAGGGATTAGCTGCTGTAACTTCATCTGCAGTTTCCTCTATAGCTGCTGCATTTGGAAAATATGACGTTGTTCATATCCATGCTGAAGGGCCTGCATTTTTTTGCTGGATTCCTAAACTTTTCGGGAAAAAAGTGATTGTCAGTATTCATGGGTTAGATCATCAACGGGCAAAATGGGGAAAGTTTGCTTCTGCATATATTATGCACGGCGAAAAAAACGCAGTAAAATTTGCCGATGAAATTATTGTTTTAAGTAAAAATATTCAAAAATACTTTAAAGATACTTATGGCAGGAAAACGAGTTTTATTCCTAATGGCGTAAATGTTCCAAAGATAAAAAATCCGGAATTAATTTCTGAAAAGTTCGGATTAGAAAAGAACTCATATATCCTTTATCTTGGGCGTATTGTTCCGGAAAAAGGAGAACAATATTTAATAGAAGCATTTAAGAATGTTAAGACAGAAAAAAAGCTTGTTATCGCTGGCGGAAGCAGTGATACAGAAATGTTTATGAACAAGTTGAGGAAAATGGCTGAGGATGATAAGCGGATTATTTTTACCGGATTTGTTCAAGGGGATATTAAGCATGAATTATACAGCAATGCATATGTGTATACACTTCCATCGGATGTGGAAGGAATGCCTTTAAGCCTTCTTGAGGGAATGAGTTATGGGAATTGTTGTTTGATTTCAGATATTGCTGAATGCATGGAAGTAGTGGGGGATAAGGCAGTAACATTTAAGAGAGGCGATGTTGAAGATCTTAGGGAAAAAATACAAATGCTATGTGATGATGAATTTATAGTTTTTAAGTTTAAATCTGCAGCACAAGCATATGTTTTGGAGAAATATGATTGGGATAATGTGGTAAATAGGACATTGGATTTATATAAAAACCATATCATGTGTTTGCCTAGAAAGGTTATTGGATAGAGCAATGGGGGAGAAAATGAGAATTTTACTTGTGAATTATCGGTATTTTATTTCTGGCGGGCCAGAAAAGTATATGTTTAATATTAAGAAGGTCTTGGAAGATAAGGGACACGAAGTAATTCCGTTTTCCATTCATTCAAATAAAAACGTTGAGTCCGAATATTCAAAATATTTTGTAGAACCGATCGGAAACAGGGATGTAACGTATTTTGAGGAATGTAAAAAAACTCCGAAAGTAATATGGCAGATGCTTACGCGGAGCTGCTATTCTATGCAGGTAAAGAAAGCAATTCAAAAAGAAATCAAAGAAGTAAATCCGGATATTGTATATATACTGCACTTTGTCAATAAGCTTTCGCCAAGTGTTATTCGTGGAGCAAAGCAGATGGGGATTCCAGTCATGTTAAGATTATCGGATTATTTTCTTTTGTGCCCACGATTTGATTTTTTGTATAACAAGAAAGTATGTGAAGAGTGTTTAACAAAAGGATATAAATCATGTATTAAAAAAAGATGTGTAAAAAACAATTTATTTGCATCAATAATTCGTGTTTTTTCAATGAAATTACATAAAATCATTAAAGTATATAGAGATGTAGATGCTTTTATTACTCCTTCGACTTTTTTGAAAAATAAATTGATCGAAAATGGATTTCCTGAAGATAAAATTCATTGCATTCCCACTTTTACATTAAACAAAGCAGCAATGGAAAAACAGAGTTTAGGAACATATGGACTTTATTTTGGACGGATAACAGAAGAAAAAGGTGTTAGCACAATAATAAAGGCTTATGAAAAATTGCCCCAATATAATGTAAAAATTATGGGAGATGATACAACGGATGAAGCAGTACAGCTTAAACAATATGTGCTTGAACATAAGCTTACCAATGTTGAATTTCTTGGTTTTAAATCAGGAACGGAACTTGAAGAAATAATTCAAAATGCAAGATTTACGATTATTCCTTCGATTTGGTATGACAATCTTCCTAATACGGCGCTTGAATCTTTTCAATATGCTAAACCGGTTATTGCAAGCAATATAGGCAGTTTGCCAGAACTCGTATCAGATGGTGTAAATGGGTATTTATTTAACCCTTATTCTCCAGATGAATTGGCAGATAAAATAAGATTGCTTGATGATGATAATCTTATTAAACTTATGGGAGATAACAGTAAGAGAATTTTGGAAGATAAGTTTAGTTTAGAAAAACACTACTGTGCACTTATGGATATTTTTCATAAAACTTGTGAGTACAACAATATGAGGAAAAAGCAAATGCAGAGTAAAAAAGCGGGAAAAAAATTAAACGGTACAATTATTGTGACATATCGTTGCAATGCCAGATGTTCAATGTGCAATCGATACAAAGCACCATCAAAACCAGAAGAAGAAATCAGCATTGAAACGATTAAAAAGTTGCCCCAAATGTATTTTACAAATATTACGGGAGGAGAGCCGTTTATCCGCACAGATTTAAAGGATATTGTACGAGAATTGTACAAAAAATCGGATCGCATTGTCATTTCGACAAATGGCTTTTTCACGGAACGTATTATTGATTTGTGTAAAGAATTTCCAAATATAGGGATTAGAATCTCGATCGAAGGTCTTGAGCATACAAACGATGTAATTCGCGGAATTCCAAATGGATATCAGAAAGGATATCAAACACTGAAAAAATTACGCAAAATGGGAATGAAAGATGTTGGGTTTGGGATGACTGTCCAAGATAAAAATGCAGCAGACCTTATTCCGCTTTATCATATATCGAATAAAATGGGAATGGAATTTGCCACAGCTTCGCTTCATAACAGTTTCTATTTTGTAGAAACAAAAAATATTATCCGTAATCGGCCGAAGGTTGCAAAGCATTTTGAAAAATTAATTAATGCCTTATTAAAGAGTAAAAGTCCTAAGAAATGGTTTCGGGCTTATTTTAACCATGGATTGATTAATTATATTTATGGTCAAAAAAGACTGCTTCCTTGTGATATGAGTTTCAATACATTTTTTATCGATCCTTATGGTGATGTCATGCCCTGCAACGGGACAGAAGATAAAGAAGTTATGGGAAATTTGAATATTCAAGCTTGGGATGAATTATGGAATAGTCCGGAAGCAGAACAAGTACGTCGAAAGGTAAGGGGTTGTAGCCGTAATTGCTGGATGATTGGTTCAGTATCTCCGGCTATGCATAAATATATTTGGAAACCTGCTGCATGGGTGTTTATTCACAAGATAAAGGCCGTGTTCAGTAAGCATCCTTATAGTATGTATGAGAATAAGATTTGCCGGGATTACCGGGATGGAAAAGTGACAAAAGAAGAACTTGATCAATGCAGCACTTGTGATATGTTTGCCTCTGTGAATAATGGACTGAGCGTTGCCAGTATAGAGCAGTTATCGGAAAAGACAGGGGAAGAAATTGTCAGAAAGGATCTTGCTAAGGTAAAAGGATAAAAAGATGAAAGTATTGCATCTTTTAACTTCAGGAAGCGTTGGGGGAATAGAAGTTTTATGTAGGGATATGGGTTCTTGTTCTGGTTTTGAAAATATATTTTGTTTTTTATTTGGTGAGGGATTAATTTATGAAGAGATGAATTCCAAGGGGATGAAGGTATATTCTTTTGTCCAAGAGAAAAAACTTTCGATAAATAAATTAATGAAAATCAAGAAAATTGCAAATGAAGTAAATGTAATTATTGTTCATCATGATGATCCTTTTTTGGAATTGTATTTTATTTTGCTAAAGTTGATTTTGCCTTCAAGAAAATATGTGTCTATGGTTCACCATTGTTATGAACAGAAAGGAAACGAGCCTAATTACAGAGCTTTAAAAGGGAAACTTAAAGAAATTATTGCAGGCATTATGTTTGGATTGTCAGATAAGATTATATTTGTATCAAAAGCTGGATGTAAATCATATTTGCCAAAATACAAGATTAATAGAAAAAAAATTTCTATAATTTATAATGGCATATCTCAAGATAAAATTAAACATGGAAAATATGTAAGCAAGATAAAACAGAAAACAATACACATTTTGTATGCAGGTCGCTTAGTAAGAATAAAAGGTGTAGATCAGTTAATTAAAGCATTCTCTTTGCTTTCGGCAGATTATCCGATTGTTTTAGATATTGTAGGAGATGGCGAAGAGGTAAGAATGTTGCAAAAGTTAACGGAAAAATTGAATATATCTGAAAAGGTGAAATTTTGGGGATTTAAAAAAGATATAACTCATTTTTTGGAATATTCAGATATATTTGTATATCCGTCAAAAACGGAAATATTTGGGATTGCATTAGTTGAAGCTATGGCATTTAAAAATATTTGTGTTGCCAATAATGTAGGCGGAATACCGGAAATTATTTGCGATGGTGTAAATGGAATTTTAAATAAAGAAAATTCTGCTTCAGGGTTAGCGAAGAGTATCTTGAGGGCTGTTGATGTTTGTAATGATCCGGAACAAAGAAGAAAAATGATGAATGAAGCGAATATTACGGCGGGAAGGTTTACAATCGAGAGAACAGTAAAACGATTAGAGAAGCTTTTCGAAAGTGATAATAGAAAAATATGATGATGAAGAGATTGTTAGTTATAGCTCCGCATCCAGACGATGAGATTAATTTAGCTGGACAGTTTATAATTAGGTGCATAAAGTTAAAAATGGATATTTTTGTTGTGTATACAACAAATGGCGATGCAGAAAGAAAGGTAGGAAATAGGCGGATTAAGGAAGCTATTGAGGCATTACGGATTTTAGGGGTTGCTGAAAGTCATATTATTATTTTAGGTTATCCTAATGGATGGTCTGGGAGTATGCATATATATAATGCTGATGCTGATTCCGTTCTTATATCACAATCAGGAAAATGTAAAACAAATAGTTTATCAGAACATCCAGAATTTTGTTTTAGTTTGTACGGTATCCATAAAGATTTTACAAGGCAGAATATGATAGATGATTTTAAAAAAGTAATATGTATGATACTTCCAGATATCATTATCTGTCCTGAATTTGATGCGCATCCGGATCATCGGGCAACATCTTTGATATTTGATGAGGTTATGGAAAGTATTTTAAAAGGAAATTTCGGATATAGGCCATATGTCTTAAAAAAATATATTCATGAAGGAGTATGGTATGGGAAGAAAGATTATTATTCCATGCAGCCAACTATGACTAGTGGGCAAAGATATTATTCTGGAGGGATGCATGATTTAGATTCTCCAATTTTTAAATGGAATGAGAGAATTTCCTATGCTACAGAATCAGAAACAAAAACAAGTTTATTAAGGAATAATATTATTTATAAGGCAGCTAGGAAACATAAACTTACAACAGCATGGTATGAAATGCAGAGAGTAATTAATTCAGATATGGTTTACTGGCATAGGCCTACAGACAATTTGGCACTTACTGCGGTTATTAGTGGTTCTTCAGGAAAGTATCAATTCGTTAATGATTTTAAAATATATGACACGAATAACGTATATGAAAAGAAAGAACCATTTATGTGCTCGGATAGATTTTGCTGGATTCCCGAGATAGAAGATGAACAGAAAACTTTGGTTATTGAATTTGGAAAATTATGTGTAATAAGATGCTTTAGAATATATGAAGATTGTAATATCGAAAATCATATTATTTCGTTAAAGATATCAACTAAATTCGGTTTTTCCATAGATGTTGAACCTAATCAAGATGGATCATGTACAGAAATTATATTGGATAATGAACTCATTACTGAACAAGTAGTGGTGTCTATAATAAATTGGGTAGGAAAACCAGGCATATCAGAAATAGAAATTTATGAAATAGAGCCAAAAGCGGTGGGGGTGCTTCCAATTCCATTATATGAGGAAAGCAAATTAGCATATGGAATGTCGTATAGGCAAAAAATAGAATATATTAGTTTTATGATTAGATTTCTATTTAAATTTAAATTGAAATATGAAAGTAAAAAGATATTAGGAAAAATAAAAATTAGCAAATAAATACTTGATGGTGAATAATATGAGAAGAGCTGGAGCGGTAGTGTTAAATTATAAAAATTACAAAGACACAATTGTTTGTGTAGATAGTATACTTATGCAAACAGAAGTTGATGTAGAAATTGTAATCGTTGATAATTTTTCTCAGAATAACTCAGTTGAAGTTTTGATAAATAGGTATAAAGGATTGAAAAATGTTCAGGTTATAGGGCTTAATGACAATCTAGGATATGCGAAAGGAAATAATCAGGGAATTAAACAGTTGCGTGATATGGGAATTAGCTATATTTTTATTGCTAATTCTGATTTAAAGTTTGAATCTACTACGATATTTAAAGAATTAATGGAAGCAAAAGAAGGGAATGTAGGTTTGTTAGTTCCTACTATAAGAAATTTAGATGGAAAAATTGAAAAAAGGGTTGTGTATAAGAAAAAATATCTATATCTGCGAATGATAAAAGAACTTATTAAAGATATAATAGGCATTTCACTTTCAACTAACAATGAAATATATGATAAGAATATGAATAATGTAAAAAATGACATAGGAATACAAACAGAGAAATATGTTGTATCCGGAAGTGGATATATGCTTTTACCAATATATTTTAAATGTTATCAAGGATTGTACAGTGAAACCTTTTTATATGGCGAAGAATGCGCAACAATTTTATTGTTACATAAAGCAAAACTATTAACAAAAATAGTCGAAACACAAACCATAACGCATAAAGGTGGAGTATCCACAGCAGATAAATTAAAAAGAAACACATCTTATCGAAGGAAAATTAATATAGGTAGTGATAAAAAAGTGTTAAAGCTACTGTTTATGCCATACCATACGATAATAAAAAAATATTAAGATGGGGAAATAGATGTTTCAAGTCAAAAGTTTATTAGATAAAATAGAAATATTTCATAAAATTAATCTTTGCATTTGTCGAATAAAATGGAAAAAAAGAAATACCAATAATTTTACTCAAATGGGAGACAAACTTTTTAGATTTGACAAGGTATCAGTAGGAAAAGGTACATATGGAAAGCTGAATATTTATCAGTTCTCACCCGAACCAGCAAAGTTAATAATAGGAAATTTTTGTTCAATTGCACCGGGAGTGAGTTTTTTGATGGACGGAGAACATATATATTCCACATTATTAACATATCCGTTTGGGAGTCGTTACATTGGGGAAAATGAAATGTATAATACAAAAGGTGATATTATAATTGATGATGATGTGTGGATTGGTTACAGGGCTACTTTGCTTTCAGGCATACATATTGGACAAGGAGCAATTATTGCTGCCAATTCTGTTGTTGTAAATGATATTCCTCCATATGCGATTGTGGGTGGGATTCCTGCAAAAATAATAAAATATAGATTTTCAAATGATGTAGTTGAAAAGCTTAAAACAATTAATATTGGAAATATTGACATTAAAGGAATTAAAAAGGATTACCAATTATATTGCAAAAATATAACAAGTGAAAATGTAGATGAAATTATTAAATTATTAAATAGATCAGATGTGAATCAAAGTTAAGAAAGGTGACAAGAGTGAAAAATAGAGTAAATTTGGGATGCACTTAAATAAGGGGTCGTAATCCCCTGTTTTTGGAAGTATTCAATAACTGAATATAGGTTAGTTATCGTTGCGTTTCACTAACTTAGAACTATCGTAACCAAGGCTTTCAAGGTAAGCAAAAACATTGTCTTCATTTAATACAACACGTTCTACATGATTTTGAGGTTCCATCAATTCCTCGTAGTCAGTAGGGGTAAATGGTTTCTTTTCTGATACCATATGGTAAATACAGACCATCATCATTCTGGCAATAGCGATGATTGCTTTCTTGTGACCACGGCGTTTTTTAATTCGTCCGTATTTGATTGCAAAATAAGGTTGTTTTTTGCTCTTGATTGCAGCAAGAGCACATTGTACCATCATAGGTTTCAAATAATCACCAGCTTTTGCAATTCGGGCAGATTTCTTTTTTCCTGCGGATTCGTTGTTTGCAGGAGAAAGACCGCACCAGGAACAAAGGTGTTTGGCATCGTCAAAGATGTCCATATTAACGCCGGTTTCAGCAAGGGCAATGGTAGAACTCAGTTCGGTCATGCCGGGCATGGTGCTTACGAACTCGACAAATTCATAATAAGGTTTCATACGGATGTAGAGTTCAACCTCGGTCTGGGTAATCATATCGTCCAGATATTCCAGATGTCCGCGGGCGAGTTCCAGCTTTTTAGCCTGGTCTGTTTCAATGTTGTAGCCCCTGATCGCTTCAATGATTTCATTGGACTTGGCTTTAGCTCCCTTTTTAATAAGTTTGCGGACGGCCTTTTCGTCAATGGAATCAGAGGTATGCTCTAGGAGGTAAGCCATGATTTCTGTTGCCGTCTTACCGAAAGGGTCAGACAATACGCTGGCAATACCCACATTAGAAACAGTCATGCAGTTCTGAATACGGTTCTTTTCCGAAGATTTCATGCAGACCAGTTTAAAACGGTATCTTGCAATTTCACGGAGCTGACGGAAATCTTTTGGAGGAATAAAGGAGCACCTGACAAGGTCAAATTTGTAGAGGTCGGCAATCCACTTGGAATCCTTCTTATCGGTCTTCTTGCCTTTGATGGCTTTGACGTATTTGGGATGTGTAAGGCACACATCGATGTCATTTTCGAGATAATTAAAAATAGGAATCCAATACTTACCAGTGGATTCCATACAGACGTGATAACAATTATTCTCGATGAGCCAGCTGTGAAACCTTTGAATATCCGAGTTGATGGTTGAAAATGATTTTTGTCTGTATTCGGATATCCCGTCCTTGTTAGTAATTACGATGGTTGCAACGATAACATTTTTGTGGACATCAAGCCCACAGCAGATGGAGTATTTTAGCTTCATCATAAGTATCACCACCTTAAATAAAAAGGAATAGCAACATTGACTGTCATCCTGCGACTGAATAAACATGGTTTATTACCAATGATAAGAGTCCGGGCTCAAAGTCCCACTTGTTTGTGCTTGAAGGGATGACGGCACATATAACTATACGGGGTCGAAAATAAATTCGCCACTTCTCCTTCCGTGCTCTGTAGTGTATTGCTATTCCATAGAAGGATTATAAGACAAAAAGAGGAGGGGCACAACATTTTTTCATAACTTGTTTGTGCCTTGAGCGAAGCGAAAGGAATGATAAAAACTATGAAAATAATGCCTAATAGAATGGATCGAGGCTTCTATCAATTTCAACAAGAGTTTGAAGACAAGGCCATTGAAATCCTTAGATCCGGATGGTACATTCTCGGAAAAGAATTAAATTTATTTGAAGAAGAATTTGCAGCATACACTGGAGCAAAATATTGTATCGGATTAGCAAGTGGATTGGATGCTTTGTGGATTGCATTTCGACTTTTAAATATTGGTAAAAATGATGAAGTTATTGTGCAAGGCAATACTTATATTGCTTCAGTTATGGGAATCACTATGAATGGAGCAACTCCTATATTTGTTGAGCCTGATGATTATTTTGGTATAGATATAGATAAAATTGAAGAAAAAATTACAAAAAGGACAAAGGCTATTCTTGTAGTGCATCTTTACGGCATGGCTTCTCGGATGGATAAAATAATTGAACTTTGTAAAAAATATAATCTTCGTCTTATTGAAGATTGTGCACAATCACATGGAGCATATTTTAATGACCAAATGACAGGTACATTTGGCGATGTTGGTTGTTTTTCCTTTTATCCATCTAAAAATTTAGGGGCATTTGGTGATGGGGGAGCTGTTTTGGTAAATGATGAGCAGCTGGCAAAGGATTTTAGAATATTTCGAAATTATGGGAGTGAGAGACGTTATTATAATAAATTCGTTGGTGCAAATTCTAGGCTTGATGAAATACAAGCAGGTCTTCTTCGGGTAAAGCTTAAACATATACAGGAATTAACAAAGGAAAAAGAAAAGATAGCGGATTATTATACAGAAAGTATTCATAATGGTAAAATACAGCTTCCTAGGCTAGTTAAAGGAGCTAGTGGAGTATGGCATCAATATGTAATTCGATGTGAAGAAAGAGAACGGTTAATTGACTATTTAGATCAAAAAGAAATAGGAACAATTATTCATTATCCAATTCCACCTCATTTATCTGAAGCATACCAGTATCTTGGGCATAAAAAGGGTTTTCTTCCGATTACAGAACATCTTGCTCAAACAGTTCTTTCTATTCCTATATATAATGGAATGACGAAAGAAGAACAAGAGTACGTAATTGATGCATTAAATAGTTTTGATTGATTAAAATTTTAAAGGGGTGCAGGACTATGACATTAAAAGAAAAATGTCTGATTCTCCAATTTAGTGATTTGGGTGATAAAAGAGGAAAATTGGTAGTAATTGAAGGTGGAAAGGCAATTCCATTTAATATTAAACGTGTGTTTTACATATATGAATCTGATTCAACAGTAATTCGTGGACAACACGCAAATATGGAGTCGGAATTTGTTCTTATTAATGTTGCAGGGCAGAGTAAAGTGCGAGTGACAGATGGAAGGGAAGAATATATTGTCGAACTTAATAGGCCAATGATGGGGGTATATATTCCGAAAATGATATGGAAGGATATGTATGATTTTTCTCGGGACTCGGTTTTGCTTGTTTTAGCAAGTACTCATTATAATGGGAAAGAATATATACGAAATTATGAAGAATACTTAAAAATGATGTCAAAAGAGGAAAAAGTATGCGAATAAATACATTAGTACCCTTAATTTCCTTATGTATTCCTACAAATGGAATTATTGAATGGGTATTTCCTGTTCTAGATAGTATCTATGCTCAAAAAGTTGATGAGCAATTATTCGAGGTAATTGTTACGGATAATGGTACAAACATAGATTTTTATAATCAAATGCTGAAGTACTGTCTGAATCATAAGAATTTGATATATGAAAAAACAAATGCAGTAGCATTTCTTAATGAAATAGAATCTTATAAGAGAGCTAAGGGGCAATTTATTAAATTTATAAACCATAGAACATTATTGCTAAACGGGGCTCTCTTGGAGATAATTGATTTTATAAGCGCGTATTTAGATGATAAACCGTTTATTTATTTTGGGAATGGAATGGTAAAAAAAGTAGCTAATATTCAAGAAAGTGACACTTTTGATGATTTTTTAGCTATGCTGTCATATTGGTCTTCGTGGTCAACTGGAATGGGTTTTTGGAAAGAAGATTTCGAAGGGATAAAGGCTGAAACTACATTTAATGAACTTTTTCCTCATACGACAATATTGTTTAGTAACAGAAAGAAAAGTAAGTATATACTAAATAATACAGTTTTTCTCCAGGAAATAAATGACGATGGAATACCTAAAGGAAAATATGATTTGTTTTTTGCATTTGCAGTAGAATATTTAGCGATAATTTGTGATTTGTTAAGAAATCACGATATTTCAGAAAAGACTTTTAGTAAAATTAAAAGAGAAAATTTGTTTTTTATAATGGAACAATATCATGCATTTGTTGTTAGAAAAAAACCCTGTTCTTACATATTGGAAAATTTTAATAGTTCAATTGAAGTTTTTTATGGCAGAAATGAAGCAATGAAATGTTATAGAAAGATGCGATTAAAACAAATAAAGAATAGGTTATTAGCAAAATGAAGAATGCTTAATATGTATTCTGTAAATTCTTGTAAAAGGCAAGGAAATAATAATGAATATTATATATTTATTCTCACAAAATTTAAAATTAGATTCTATAGTTAAATTTGCTGATTTGTCCGAACAGGAAGATATACATATTTTTTTGACTACGCATAAACTATTTGATTATGAAATCGAATTTATTAAATCAATATATCATCATATTGAGTTTTTAACATTTTCTGATTTATTGGATGATTTTGAGTTAGAAATGTGTGATCATGAAGCATATTCAAAAAAACAAAAAAATGTGTTTGAGTATTGGGAGGATGTTAAGCAAATTAAGAATGAAAAAATAATTGAGAAAATCAAGAAAATGTATCCATCCTATAGAGGATATGTTTTGTCAGATGATTTAGGAATATTTGAAACTTCATGGATTCATAACGGTTTTATACGGCTATATGGCGAGTATTACTATACGAAATCAAGTGACACTAAAGGTCATGAATTGAAAAAAAAGTTAAAGCAAAATAAAAAAATGTATCGTTTTTATAGGAGAATTATTGCTGCGATATCTGAAAGGAAGAAAGGCAATAATATATCAGATGATGTATACGTATCTGAGTATAATGGGAGAAAAATTATTTTTATAGGCAGAATGTCGCGTATAGAATACAGGATGGATTTAAAGTTTGAATGTTCTTTAGACGAAAAACAAAAAATATGCAAAGGAATATTTTATGATAAAAAAGAAGCGGAATATATAAGTACTTTACATGAATCTGGAAAATGTTGTATACCTGATAAGAAAAAATATGATGTGAAATATATTCAAGATGGATATCTTCCAGCAAATTATTCGAATTATTATTTACGGTTTAAACCAAAAAATGTTCGTTATTATGCATGGGATACTTTAGGTGAAAAGTTATTTATTAATCATCAGCTGCCTGTGGGAATTTTGCCGTATAGAAAAAAATTATATCTTTTAAAACCTAAATTTAGTAATAAAATAAACAAAGTTCTTATCGCAACTTCTGGATCAGGTGACTGGACTGCATTAAAAAATAGATCAGATGATGATATTCTTCTTCAAACTTTTATTGAAGTTGCAAAATATTTTCCAACCATAGAATTTGTCTATCGTTGCCATCCGACATGGATTCACCCAGAGCACGTAGGGGTTAATTCTATTTCCAGGGCATCAGAGTATGTAGACAAGTGTAGCTTAAATAATTTTAAGATATCTTCAAATATTCCGGTAGAGACACTGGATAATTTTATTTTATCTTTGTCCAGGAGTACTTTAGAAGATGATATGAAGGATTGTGATGTTGTTTTTGGAGAACATTCAGTTTCTATGATAGATGCTGGATTTAGAGGAATTCCTTTTTGTGCGGTTAATGTTACGAAAAGAAGAAGCCTTTTTCAAAGCATGGTAGATTTAGGGTTTCCGGAATGTTATGGGGTTGATACAATTATAGGATTTTTGAATAATTATACCAACATTATTTTTCAGAAAAAGTACATGGAAGCAGTTAAGAAATATAATTTGATGACAGATGAATCTGATAAATAACGCTTATTTGCAAAATAACGGAGGTTAAATCCAGGCAAATGCAAACATCACGGATAAATAAAGTAACTAAAAATGCAACAGTATCGTCAGTTTGCAAAGTTATAGATTTAATACTTAATTTTATTGTAAGAACATTATTTATAAAATATTTGTCGGAAGAATATTTAGGAATAAATGGTCTGTTTGGAAATGTATTAATGCTTTTATCTTTTGCTGAATTAGGTATAGGTAATGCGATAACGTATTCGTTATATAAGCCAATAGCAAATGAAGATAAGGAAAAGATAAAATCTATAATGAATTTATTCAAGGTTGCATATAGGATAATTGCAACCGTTGTGTTAATCATCGGATTTGCATTAGTTCCAATAATTAAATGGCTGATACCTATTGAACAGATACCTCATGTTCAAGAAAATATAGTAGTGATTTATTTGATATATTTGTTCAATACGGTAACGTCATATTTTTTTACATTTAAACAGACTTTGATTATTGCGGATCAAAAACAATATGTTGTATCAATATTTTCGGAAATTTCATCTATTATATCGGCAATAGTTAGATGTATTGTATTGGTATTGACTAGAAACTATTTGTTATATTTAATTATACAATCTATAATTTTGTTGGCAGGTAATTATATTCTTGCAAAAAAAATAGATAGAGAATATCCAATTTTAAAGGAAAAGCATATATACAAGTTGGAAAAAAATGAATTGCAGGAAATTATAAATAACGTTAGGGCAATGTTTGTATTTAAAATTGGGAATGTTATTTTTTCTGGAACTGACAATATTATTATAGCTAAAATTGTAAATATTGTTACAGTTGGAATAGCATCGCAATATACATTAATCATTAATAGTATATCATCCGTAATAGGGCAACTGTTAAATGCCTTTACTGCATCTATTGGTAATATCAATGCAATAGAAAATGATGAACATAAAGAACGAGTTTTTTATCAAGTCATGTTTTTATGTTTTTGGATATACAGTTTTATTTGTAGTGGAATATTTGTGTGTGTAGATGATTTGATTGTTATTTGGATTGGTGAAAAATATCTTTTAAGTAAATGGGTAATTTTAGCATTAGTAAGTGTTTTGTTTTTTGACGGATTATCATTTGTAACATATACATATAGAATTACATTTGGATTATTCAGGAAAGCAGTATATATACCGATATTGTCTTCTTTGATAAATGTTTTTTTATCTATTATATTAGGAAAAATATTTGGGCTAGCTGGTATTTATTTTGCCACTGCTATTGCAAGAATATTGGTAAATAATTTAATTGATTCGTATTTAGTGACGAAATGTTGTTTCCATAAAACTGCTTTAAAGTATCATATACTATATATACGATATACTGTATTTACAATTATTAATACAGTTATATGTGCTCAAATGATTTCTTTCTTACCTTTAAAAGGAATTTTTCAATTTATGTTAAAAATTATTTTGTATACGATTGCTTATAATATTGTTTTTGTCATATGTAATTATAAAGATAATAACTTTAAATACATAAAATCTTTGGTGTTTAAAATGTTTTACAAAAGCAATTAAAATGGCTAAAAAATAGTATATATTCTTATAGAAAGGGAATTGATTATTTTATGGATGATAGGATAATTGGATATACAACAGGCGTATATGATATGTTTCATATAGGACATTTAAATGTTATTGAACGAGCAAAAGAACAATGTGACTACTTGATCGTAGGTGTAAGTACAGATGAATTAGTTCGGCATGAAAAAAACAAAATTCCAGTGATACCTTATGAAGAGAGGGTAGCGATTGTTAGTGCATTAAGAGCAGTAGATGAGGTTGTACCGCAAGTAGATAAGAATAAATTAGAGGCTTGGAAAAGATTGCATTTTAATAAGATGTTTGTTGGTTCTGATTGGAAAGGAACTCCTGAATGGAAAAAATTTGAGCGGGAATTGAAACCTTATGGAGTTGAAATTATTTATTTACCTCATACGGATGGGATATCAAGTACACAGCTATTAACTGTAATAAAAGGAAAATTAAATGAAAAATAAATATTCTTATATGTAGCGCGGGCTGAGAAATCAGCATAGCTGATTTCCACTGACAGGCGGAGATACTTCTGCCTGTCTTTGTAAGCTGATAATATAAAACAGGAGAATCCTGTCAGGTAAGGTTTAGCCAACCGCCTGTACCGAGTCCTTGGAGTCGAAGCGGTAACGTCAGACTTAAGCGTAGGACAGGGAGCAACAGAGCCGAAACGAAAGTGAAGTGATTGAGCTGGGAAATAGATATAGGGTTGGAAATGGTCGATGCGCTTACATACGCAGCAGACAACACCCTTATGACCGATAGGGCGAGGGAATAAGGGCATCCCCCAGTCTGAGAGCTTGGCGAGGTTGATGATAATTATATTATACGGAACAGCCGAGATCCTGCTGTCTCCTTGAAAAGAAAAGGTATGGAAACCAAACCGAAGGAATGAGGCAGGAATCCAAAAGGACAGCAGGAAGTCCGATACACTCATAGTACCAAAGAAACTGCCAATCACAGTGGAGGGAAGGGGTGTACACTTTACAGCTTCAGGTAAATCAGGGTCATGCAGACAAAGGAGAGCTGGCAACGTGATAAATGAATTACTTGGAATACAATATAACATCGCAAAAGCGAACGCAACAGATGGAAAAGTCCAGAATCTGGCGTCGTATATCAATGTTGGAAGCCTGAAAGCAATCCATAAGGCTATGGATAAGAACAAGGCCAGCGGCATAGACAGAGTGACAAAAGAAGAATATGGACAGAATCTGGAAGAAAACCTTGAGAATCTTGTAAAGAGAATGAAGAGCGGAAGCTACAGCCCAAATCCAACAAGACGGGTTTATATTCCGAAAGAGACGAAAGGCAAAATGAGGCCGCTGGGCATATCCTGTTACGAGGATAAACTGGTGGAAAACGCAATTGCACAGATACTGGAACAGATTTATGAGCCGAAGTTTTATGACGAGAGCTATGGATTCAGACCAAGCCGGAATTGCCACAAGGCAGTAAAGAAGGTCGTTGAGACAGTGAGGTATCAGAAGACGAATTATGTGGTAGAGGCAGACATCAGGGGATTCTTTGACAATGTAAACCACGAATGGCTGATGAAGATGCTGGCACATGACATAGCGGACAGAAAATTCCTTGGAATCATAGGGAAATTTCTGAAAGCGGGAATCATGGAAGACGGCAGGTATCTTGACAGTGAAAGGGGGACCCCGCAGGGAAATGGGGCGAGCCCAATATTGGCGAATATATACCTGCATTATGTGCTGGATAACTGGTTTGATGTGATTGTGAAGAGACAGTGTAGGGGAGAGAGTTATTTAGTACGCTATGCTGATGACTTTGTCTGCTGTTTTCAGAAAAAGTATGAGGCAGAAGTGTTCCGTCAGAGGCTGGAGGAACGGTTTGCCAAATATGGGCTGGAGCTGGCGGAAGAGAAGACTAGAATACTGGAATTTGGGAGATTTGCGGAGGAAGACAGGAAAAGGAGAGGCGAAGGGAAGCCAGAGACATTTGACTTTCTGGGATTTACATTTTACTGTGGAGTGGATGCAAAGAAACGCTTTTTCCGGTGTAAAGTAAAGACAAGCCGTAAGAAACTACGCAGCAAGACAAAGGCGATGAAAGAGTGGATAAAGAGCCACAGGGATATGCCGCTGGAATGGATATTCAGGATGGTAAATGCCAAACTAAGAGGACATTACCAGTATTATGGAGTGACAGATAACATGGAGGAAATATGCCTGTATCTGCACAATACAAAGATGTTGCTGTTTAAGTGGCTGAACCGCAGAAGCCAAAGAAGGAGCTATACATGGGAAGCTTACACCAAAGGGCTATTGAGAACTTTTCCATTAATACAGCCACAAATCAGGGTGAGTTTGCTAGGTAGATAACATATGAATGTAAAGTGAAAAGCCGTATGCGTTAGTAGCGCACGTACGGTTTTGTATAGGGGTATGGGGAGTAATCCCCATATCTACTAGAGAAAATTTGTTTAATGTTAAAATAGGAGTAAACATTCAAATTTGTTTATATAATAATCAAGAAGTTATATATAGAATGAATTTAAAAAGGATAATGAAATGATTATAAATCTGATTGGGATTGTTATATTATTGTATAGTTTTGTTAATTATAAGAAGAGTTTCTTAATTTATTTGATTTATCAAGTATTATGGTACTATAGTGCAACATTATTTAAAATTGGTCATAAAACAATAACTATCTCAATGACAATGAATCTGATTTTTTTCGCTTTGTATTTTATAAAAGGCAATGTTGTATGTTATCCACGTCATAAACATCCGTATGCCCTGCCATTGTTTTTGATGGTATTTTCATCATTTTTAACCTGTTTTTTTGGAGTTGCAGGATTTGCTTTAGAGTTTACCAGAGCAATAAATACTATTTCCCAAGAAATAATTCTTATATGGCTTATTTGGTATATAGTTGAATCTGACAAAGATTTTAAATTTCTTTTTAAGGGGATAACTATAGTAATGTTATTTGCTTGCTTATTTGGTATTTTAGAATATATAATCAAAACAAATATTTTTATTGATATTAAAAATAGGGTGTCTGATGAAGTAATTAGGACATATAATGTAATTCAATCCGCGACAGCTCAATCTAGAGGATATAGGATTACGTCAGTATTTGAACATTCGATTGGCGCGGGGATGAATTTTGGACTTTATTTTTGCTTTGTTTTTATAATGGTTTTAAAGAATAGAATAAAAATAAACGATTCAAAACTGGCGATTATTACAGCTTGTTTATGTGTGCCGTGTATGTTATTAACAAAAATGCGTTCAGCGATGCTATTTACGTTAATAGCATTGATTGGATGTATTGATTTGAAAAATAGAAAGTTTTACAAATTAGCAGTTTGTTTTATTGTGATTGCAATTATTGCGTTGCCAATATATTGGAAATATGTTGAGTTGTTTTTAAGTTTATTTAGCAGCAAATATCAAAATGGAGTGAAAGGTAGTACCGTTGATCAAAGGCTATCTCAATTAAATGCTGTTTATCATTTGATGAAAATGTCGCCTATAGGAGGATTAGGGGAACGGTTTGGAGATTATATTTCAAATCAATATACAAGTGCGGCTTTAGAATATGAAAGCATTTGGTTTGACGTTATGGCAAAGCATGGATTGATTGGCATTTTTTCAAATTTTATAATGATGATTTATTCAATTATTATTATTCCTAAAAGGTATAAATCAAAAGAGATTTTGTTTATTAGTTTATCTTATTGGATAACATATACATTAACTTCAATACCTTCATTTAGAATACATATATATTATTTAGTCATATTTTATTTTATAAAAAAATCAGAAGCTTATCGTAATTATAATTCTAGTAATTATAGAATGATAAAACTGCAAATTTATAATTAGTCAATCAATTATTTCATTATAAAAGAATTAATAGGTAGATGACATAATTGCTTGAAAAAATGATTAAATAAATAAAATTTATTTGTATACGAGTTAAACAAAATGGTAGGAGAGATGATGTGTTTTGTTGACAAATAGATTTAGGGAAAATAATATGATTAAACAGAATAGCATAGATTTAGCTAAATTTATAATGGCACTGGTGGTTGTTGCAATTCATACAAATCCTTTGGCTAATTGTTCTAATCAAAATGTATTAATTATATATAATCAGATAGTAAATTTTGCAGTACCGTTTTTCTTTTTGTCTTCTGGATATTTGTTATCAATTAGGATGACATCAACGTTTGACTCTGATAGTGATATATTAAGAGTAAAATATCAATTATTAAAAATAATCAAAATGTATATTATGTGGACATTGATATATTTTCCTTTGGCTTTTTACCATTATATTTCAAACAAAACGGTTTTGTGGAAAGCAATTTTGTTATATATAAGGGGGATTTTGTTTATAGGAGAGAATTATAGTTCTTGGCCATTATGGTATTTACTTTCTACGATATATTCATTGGGAATAATAATAATAATGCAAAAGTTGCCAAAGGTAAATCGCAATTTGTTTATTATGAGTGTTATATTTAGTGTTTTAACTTTAAGCTTTTCTATACTTTCTAATTACGAAGGGATCTTACCTCCGATTTTAAAGACTGCACGAAAAATCGTTATTTGTAGCATTGCAAATGGAAGAATATTTTGGGGAGCTGTATATATACCAATGGGAATATTACTTGCAAAAAAAGGTGATTCTAAGTATTTAAAATACATAATATTCATTGTTTGTTTCCTATGCGATTTTTTTGTGAAAAATAGTATTATAAGTCATTATTTATTGATATTTAATTCAATTGTTTTGTTTGAAATAATTAAAAGCATTAAATTAAATGATAAAAAGATATATCCGATTTTAAGAAGGATGAGTATAATTATTTATTTGCTACATATGTATATATGGAATTTTTATTACAAAATTTTTTATGGAGAAAAACATTATGGGATGGATAGCTTTATTGTAACATCTGCTGTTGTAATTATATTATCATTTAGCTATTCATTGACAAAAGAAAAAAGTTTAATGAAGTAGTGAGAAAATAGGATAAAAATGAATTATTTTAGTTTAGAGGATTAAATATGAAAATCAGTGCAAATGGTAGAATTTTAAAGAGAAATCATTTTTGGTTTGAAGATGATGTTACAGATTTATCAAAAATCAGTAAAAAATATTTTCGGTGTGATGAACTTATTATTCATGGAAATAAGTTTAGATTAGAAGGTAAAAATATATTATGTTCTATGCAGGAGTCGATAATAACAGATTTGTCAAAGGATATAAATGACTTATGGATAAATATGACTAAAACGTTAAGAAATGAGATTAATAGGGCAGGGCGTGAGAATGTCACTTGTAAATTTTATAAAGCAGATGATATTATTTCTAATGATCAGTTATTAAATGAATTTGCAAATGTATATCATTCCATGTATGAGGAAAAGGGAATGTCCGATTGCTATCTTGGGGTAAATGAATTAAAAGACTATGCAAGGCAAGGAAGATTATTGATTTCTACAGCTACAGTTAATGAGAAAAATGCAGTGTTTCATTCATATATTTATGGAGAGGGAAATTCAAGGTTTTTGCATTCTTGCTCAGAATTTCGTATTGAAGGTAATGCAGCAAGAAGTGCCATGGGAAGAGCAAATAAGTTTTTACATTGGAATGATATGATTGAATTACAAAAAATGGGAATAGAAAATTATGACTGGGGTGGGATTTCGTCATTAGATAATCCAAATGGCATAGATAAGTTTAAAATGGCATTTGGTGGTTCGCCAATATTTTATTATAATGTTATGATAACTTGTTCATTACGCTTGAAAATTTGGAAAAAGTTAAAACATTATAAGGAAATGAATTTGAAATAGTACTAAAGATTCTTTAATAATGGATTTAAAGTCACTTATTTTATTTATCATATATTTGATTACTTAGAAACAATGAAATCTATAATTGCTCTGAATATGCTTAATCATCATTGACTTTTTTACATTTCTCCCCTATACTGATAGACAAGAAAACATAGCAGTATTTTTGGCATTTCGTGAGGAGTTGGGAAGGAATGGAAAGTGTTTTTCAAAAATTGCCTATAGGAATAGAAGGTTTTGAAAAAGTCCGGGCAGAAAACTTCTATTATGTGGACAAGACAGAGTTTATCAAGGAATTATTGGAAAACTGGGGCGAAGTGAACTTGTTCACTCGTCCCAGAAGATTTGGGAAATCTTTGCTTATGAGTATGTTAAAAAGTTTTTTTGGTATTGGCTGCCGCAAGGAACTTTTTGATGGGTTAATGATTGCAGAAGACAAGGATTTATGTGAAAGATATATGGGAAAATTTCCGGTTATCTCTATATCATTAAAAGGGGTAAACGGTGACAATTATAGTACAGCGCGGGAAATGCTTTGTTCAGCTATCGGGACAGAAGCGATGCAGTTTCAATTTTTGCTGGAGAGTAAGAATCTGAGTGAAAGGGAAAGGCAGCAGTTTGCTCAGTTAGTTTCTATAGGCGGAGTGAACGAGGCAGCTTTTGTGATGTCAGATTCAGTATTGAAAAGGAGTTTGAAAACCCTGACAATGCTTCTTGAAAAACATTATGGGAAAAAAGTGATACTTTTGCTTGATGAGTATGACGTGCCCTTAGCTAAAGCGAATGAACATGGTTATTATGACCAGATGATTATGTTAGTTCGTGGCTTGTTTGAACAGGTATTAAAGAAAAATGACAGTCTTTTTTTGCTATACTTACCGGCTGCCTAATCGTAGCATAACCCCGCAGGAAAGTCAACACGTTAATTCGCTAAATTTATTATCCCATTAGCGTAAAATTTGCTTCAGGCAGTCTTCCAGGGAGCCGCTGCTGCCTGCAAACTGTACCTGAACTGTAAATTTGCCGCATTTAAAATGGTATGGGTTTTTTATCTGGCGGATAAATTCGCTAATCCGTTCCTCCCTGGAAAGGGTTTTGTCCACATGGATATCCCGGATATCCACCAAGCCGGAAGGGGCAGTTTTCCTTGTTTTTCCCATTTCCATAGTCTCCAATCGTTTTTCTTGCTTTTCTTTTATCGTTTCAATCAACGCACGGATATAAGGATTATCCCTTAAACCGGTACGGAAGTTTCTTCCCGCCCCGCTGCCCATTATATTTTTCCAGGATGACACGGGCAAAGCGGAGGGCAACATTGCCTGTACTGAAATCCGCACGCCCGCGCCGGTTGATTTCATCCGGGTCAACGGCAGAAAGCCGGAAAAGGAAGGTATGGTCATTCATTTCCGTTTCATAGGTTTTGACAAACAGGGCTGTCCCGGAGATAATGGCGGCGGTAAGAGATCGGGGATCGCCTTCCCAGGTGTTCTGCAATAAGCGTAAAAAGCGGATGAAGGTTTCCCTGCCAAGTAAATGGTAGGCATTCATCAATGCACGGGTAGATACAATCTCCCCTGTTTTTCCCCGGCTTTTGCCCAATGCCCAGACAAAACCGCAATGCTCCACAAGGTACTTAATTTCCGTAATCTCTGCATCTGTGCCGGATTCTGCCAGGGCATTTGTGGATTGGGAGAGGCTCAACCGCCGTTTGGCTTTATCCAGCTTATAGCAAAGGTCCCGCCTCCTGTTCGTAGGTAAGGCCGCTGTATACCTTGCAGACAGCCATGACTTCGCTGCCATTGTTCATCTTACGCATGGCGGCGATCCGGTGCTGGCCGTCAATTACATAAAATTTCCCGTCACGAAAGCTAACAATTACTGGATCAAGCAGGCGTTCATCCCAGTCCCGGATGATTTCTTTTGTTTCCGGGGTTAAGTTTTTGGCGGTCTGCACCTGCAGATCTACCGTCCGTGGGACAACCTTTAGTTTTTGCGCGGTATCCTGGACAAAAGACTTTGCTGGATCAAGACGAATTTTTTTCGCTTTGATTTCCTCGCTTTTCCGGTCGCCGCCGTGCCGGGTTTCCGGGTGTATCTGCTCATAAATTTCTTTTCGGCGCAGAAGCATCTCCCCATAGTCCAAAACCGATAAATCGCTTCGGACAATGTTTTCATCAATTTCCGCAAGTTCAGCTTGAAGTCCCTCTAGGCTGCTTATGGTACAGGTTATTTCTGTCCAGCCTAATGCTTTTACGGCTTCAATGCGGTGCAGCCCGGCAATCAATACGTTTTCCTGGTCAATGGTAATGGGATTTAACAGACCCAGTTCCCGGATACTTTCAGCCAGTTCATGAACATGGGATTTGTCCAGTTCCCTTCGGCCATCCTTAATTAAGATTTCATCTATTGCGATTTGCAACCATGCGACACCTCCCTGATTTTTTTGTCTTTTTATTTAACGATCAGCCAGCCTTATAACAGGCTGATATAAATTTATCGTATTGTCAGATGAAACACCATGCGCCGCAAACCTTGCCATTGTACCCTTGCTTTTAAAACACAGGATAGTTCTGGTTTGTGGCGGCAGGTCTTGCATCTGGCAAGAAGCTGTGCCGTATTCTCAGGCAACAGGATTGCCTTACTGCCCACCCCCGGCACGGGAATATCCAAGCCCGTCTGCGGCATACAGACGCCGTGATACCGACAGCAGGCGGCGGCAGGTGACTAAGCTGCCCAAACCTTGCCCACAGTATCCTCCTTTTACCCTGGAGAACGGGAGAGTACGGTTTTTTTTCTATCATGGGTTATCGCGTTGCCGGTGCTGCCACACACTGGCTTTATGTACATTGGATTGTCGCTCGTACCTTTGAAGTTATCTTATTGACGGACAGGTAACAGAAAAATGGAAGTACCCTTTCTGCAGTTCTGTTCCTGACCCGCAGGCAGTCATTGCGTCCATGTATAATTCGCTTCCCGCTTTTACGGCGCATGATAGGTTTTATGACTTGGATATGGATATGAACGGAATATTTTACCATTGTTTTTCAAGGTTCACAGCAGAGTAAAAGACCCCTCTACTTATTTAGCCGTTGGGCAGGGGTGTTTGGCCCATTTTTTGGAAATTTTTTAAAAATTTTTCTCTAAATACTCCCGTAATTTTTCTAATGCTTTATCACGTCGATGTTGTAGGGTAGTTCTTGCCATATGTAGTGTGCTACTGGCTTCTCTCTCTGACTTTCCCATATAATATAATTCCCGGATTATCTTTTGCTCTTCGGGAGAAAGAATTGCAATTGCCTGTTCTAAAAGAATCGAACGAATGACCACATCCTCCAAATGCTCTTTCGGATCAGCAAAAGATACATCAAATTCTAAAAGCTGCTCGAAGGAAACTTCACGGCTGGGAAGAAATTTGATTCTTTGTGTTTCTTGATCAATGATTGTGTTTTCTTTTTTTAAATCTTTCATAAAGTATTGTTCTTTTCGTTTGCTGCGGTAGAATTCCTGATAAACTTCTTTACTGACTTTTACTGATTTTCCATCGATATATAGAAAAAAATCTTTATCTGACACTAATTTTACCTCCAAAATTTTAAATTTTAATTAAAATATAATTTTGAAAGGTGATCCTCTACACTGTTTAATCATTGGAAAAAATTTCTTTGATTAAAAAATGGATGCTTTTATGTAGAATTGAGTATTACATAATTTAGCTATACAAGTTTTTACTAAAATAAATTCTTTATCATTATTAATTTTGATAATGTAACTTGATCACTTTTTCTTGTTCTCAATACATATATTACTGTTTATTATAAAAGATGGTGCATCCTTGTTTGAAAAATGCCAAGATAAAGTTACATTATTATTGACTTTTAATAGGAAAAATTATAAACTAAAATGAGTTTATTGCAGTGTTTGATATATTTTTCTTTGTTAAAATTGAAATTCATTCCAATAATTCAACTGGTGGTTGAATTATTGGAGCAAATATATTAATTTGGTGATTGAAATTATAGAAAAAACAGTTTAAACTGATATATTATAAGAGTTATAATCTAAATAAGGAGGTAGTTATGCCAAATAATGATAGAATAGCAGCATTTATTTCTAAAAAAAGGAAAGAAAAGAAATTAACTCAAAAAGACTTGGCAGATAGACTGAATATTTCCTATCAAGCAATTTCTAAATGGGAAAAAGGCTTAGCTATGCCTGGAACAGACGTTCTTATGCAACTTTCAAAGGAATTAGAAGTAAGTGTAGATTCTATTTTAAATGGAAGTGAAGGATCGAAGGTGTCTTATAGTAAAGCTGGAGTTGATATTTCATATACAGATTTAATAAAAAATGAGATGGAAGAATTTGTTTCTAAAGGGAATAGTCGAATTTTAAATAAAATGGGAGATTTTGCTTCATTATATGATTTTTCTTTTGAAGATATTGAACACCCTGTTCTTGTTTTGAAAGCAGAAGAACCAGGTTCAAAACAAAAATTGGCTATTGAATATGGTTATACGGAATCAATTTGTCATGATATGATTAATCATTTAGTGAATGATATTATAGTAATGAATGCCAAACCTTTAGCAGTTTTAGATACTATTGTATGTGGGAAAGCAGAAAAAGATACTATTAAAAGTTTGGTTAAAGGTATTTCTGATGCATGTAGGGAAAATGAATGTGTTTTAATCGGCGGAGAAACTTCTATACAACCACAGGTAGTAGATAAAGGTATTTATGTTTTAACTTCATGTATTGCCGGTGTGGTAGACAAAAAAAATATTATTAATGGAAAAAAAATAAGTGTAGGTGATAAAATTATTGCTGTAGCTTCAAATGGTTTACATACAAATGGATATTCATTGGTACGATTATTAATGGAAATGTTTCCTGAAATAAAGAAGGAGTCTTTAGATGGTGAGTCCTTTATTGATTTGATTATGAAGCCTCATACAGCATATTATCCTATTTTAAAAAGTATTTTGAATACAGATGGAATCACGGGGATGGCTCATATTACAGGAGGTGGAATTGAGGGAAATGTAAAAAGAATTATACCTGAAGGATTGTGTGCAGTAATTGATTTATCTACGATTGATGTTTTGTCTATATTTAAATTCATTAAAGAAAAGGCACATATAGAAAATGAGGAAATGTTATCAACTTTTAATTGTGGAGTTGGATTGATAATTATAGCAAAAGAAGGCTTCGCAGATAGAATAATAAATTATATTAATCAATTTGTGAAATGCTATGAAATTGGTGTTGTAAAAGAGAATATCAGTAAAGAAAAAGTTAAATTTACAAATGAATTTATATGGTGAATTTCCTAGTTCATTTTACAGGAAGGATAAAACCATGGTTAAAAGAATGTAGACATATATATAGACAAGAATATCAGGAATGTATGGATAATGTTATAAAAATAATAGATGATTTTGCTGAGTAAATAATAAAGTTCCTATAAAAATGAACCTATTTCATGTGCTACAATAGAGCAATTAGTCCATTTTGTATTGAGTATAGATTCTTTGATCTATTTATGTTCCATATAGCGAATATTTTTATAGGAACTTTTTTAATTCTGTAGATATGGTTTTCCTGATTATAGTATTCTAGCAAATTTTTATAGAAATCTTTCTATGCCTTTTCCTTGGAATTTTAATATTTCTGGGCGTTTGTTCCTATAAGATAGAAATTCTTATAACCACGTTTATAGGAATGTTCCTATAACCGTGGCAAGCAATGGATCGAAATATCCTTTTGGATATTTCGATCCACCGCTCGCCCGCCTGACGGCGTTCTTGCTTTGCTTGTTGGGGGCACCCCAAACCCCGGCAAAAATACGCTGACGCTGTTTTGCGAACACGCCTGGGGCGTGGCTTAGAAAACGAATAACAGCCTATACTTTTGACACAATTCATCATTTATACTGTGATTTTACAATGATTTTTTTAAGTGTCAGACGAAAGAGAAGAGATAAACGTAGAATATGGTTTTTAAAAATTGGAAATATGGTTGAATTTTTTCTCTCATTATGGTATAGTATTATCAAAGAAAGCACCTGCGCGAACAGGTGCTTCTCCGGGAAACTGCCGATAGACGGTTAGCCCTAATTAAATTCTAAGCAAAAATAACTGCTCAGCTTTGCAGGCGGGGGCGGTTATTTTTGCGTTTTATCATTATCTCTGCTTCCGATGGCATAGCCAAGACTGAAGCAGCTTACACATAAACCTAAGACTGCAATAAGTCCTTCCAATGTCAACATCGCGTGAGCCCTCCTTTCCCAGATTCCCTTGCGGGTTTCTATGCAAACGGAGGGTCGCAGTCCCTCCGGGATTTCCAGAAGGGCTAACCGCCTACCATCAATGGCAGCGTCCAGGAAAAGTTTACCACATCATTAGACAAATAGCAACATTTTTAGACAAAAAAGCAGCCTGGCCGCAAAAAAATCCCATGCCAGGATACTCTGCCCGGCATGGGATTTTTTCTGGTCAGCGAGGGGATTCTTTCTTTTTTTCCAATTCTTTTTCCAATAGTACAGTACCCAAAATCCGGTCAACATTATCCTTTGCCGTCTGGTATTCAACCATTGTTTTCCTGGCTTGTTTAAATTCCTCATAGGCTTCTTTTTTCTCTGCCAGGAGAGAAGTGTATTCTTTGGAAAGCTGGGCAACTTTGGGGATGGGCTTTCCCTTTAATGCTTCAAAAGCAGCTTTGGCTGTTTCATGTTTTTTAATTTCTTCCTTATGCTCATTAAGAAATGCTTCTTTTTTCCCAGATTTTTTATAGGCAGCATACACATCCTTCGTTTTGCTGTAGTTAATGATGTGCATTTTTAGCTGTGCGGTCTGTGCCATGCGCCCTTCAAGCTGTTTGATACGGGCGGAGAGGGCATCAAATTTTTTACCAGCTTCTTTCGTCTGTACAATTAGTTCATCATAATCTGTTACCCCTGCTCGGTCAGGAAATTTAATGTTTTTGCGGCCTCCTTCAGATTAAATATCGCTGCCCACCGTTCATATCCTTTCCCTTTCCCGGACTGTATTTTTGCCTGAATATCAATCAGAAGATTTACCTTCTTTTCTGGTGCTGCCTGGTTTGTTTTTCCTGATCGTTTTTCTGATAACTGTTCCGCCGTTTTTCCAGCAATCCTTTCCCGTAAACCAGCCTCATCATATCCATTTCCCAACCGGTAAGAACGGGTGAATTTAAGCTGGCCGGGTGCGCGAAATTCCAGGGATTTTCCCCGGTGCTTGACTTCATATCCTTCATTCCTCATCCGGGAAAGAAATTCTTCCAGGTCTTTGCATCCGGGAAGTACCCGCTCAATAGTCTGACGCAGGTGTTCTTTAAAGCTCCTTCCCTGTTTTGCAGCGGCTTTTTCTGTATAAGTCTGCCCTTTTTTCTTTGTATCTTCAATAACGGAATACCCATGCTCCCGGCATATCCGGTCATTTAGTTTCTGCAATGCGCGGGCAGAATCTTTGACATTGTTAAACTTCCCATCACTGTTTAAGTTGGTGCTGTTAAATTCGATGTGGTTGTGAATGTGTGATTTATCGGTATGGGTAGAAACAACAAACTGGTGGCAGCCCCTGGTAAACTTCATTGCCAGTTCGTAACCGAGTTTATGGGCTTCCTCCGGTGTAATCTCCCCCAGCTTAAAGGACTGGATAATCCGGTAGGCAATGATGTCCCGGTCTTTCGGCTGGCTCCGTCCGGTGATCTGCTGGTAAAGAAGCTTGCTGGCTTCAAATTCTTCTGCTGCCGTTTCCGGGCTGCACATATACGAAGTGATTAGCTTTCCCCCATCGGTTTTTTCTTCTTTTTGGTCATAGGTTAAACGGGCCTGGAGGGTCTGCTTGCGGGAATGGCTCCCTTTTGCTTTGCGCGGAAGAAGATTGGAGATTGCCATGGGATGTCCTTTCTGTTTTTGCAGGTTTTCTGGTATTCGTGTTGGTATATTGTTTTGCTACCGGCCCTTTTCTGAAGCAATAGGACGCTGCTGTTGTTTTTGGCACAGCAAAGCCTTTTTCCATTGCAGCAGGTCGTTATAATCCTTGCCGGAAAATCGAGGCGGCGGGTTATCGGTAAGGAAGACAGGGCGTTTAGAAAGTTCCGGGTCAGACTGGACGGCTTTACGGATTGTTTCCATTCCCCGGATTCCCGCCTTGTCATTATCCAGGCACAGGCTGACCTGGGTAATGGAAGGGTGTTCATGTAAAAAAGTAATCAGGGCGCAGGGGGCAGTCCCGCCCAGGCACAGGTAAGTGCAGTTTCTCCAATCCTCACCCTGCATCTTTAACAGGGAAGCTACGGACAGGGCATCAATGGGGCTTTCGGTTACTGCCAGATAGAGGCAGTTTTTTTCTTTGGACGGGATGAAAAAACTATATCCTTTGTCGCTTCCTTTTACATCGGCTTTAAACTCCCCATAAGTCCCACGCAAAAAAGCAAAACGGGCTTTCCCAGATGAATCATATCCAACAAAAACACAGTTTTTATATTTCCGGCTTTCATAAAGAATCCCCATGCCGATACAGTGGCTGATTACCTGTGCATCAATGCCCCGCCGCTGTAAATAAGATACCATAGCCCTCCCGCACGGGCTGGCTTCAGGCAGGGAAAAGGCTTCCCTGTGTTTCTATTATCATGGACAGACGACACAGAGCAGACAGCCGCGCCGGGTTCGCCACACAAGGTTTTTACCGCTGTAACGAAGTCAATTCCCTGGACTTTTATCAGGTAATCCAAGGCCGTCCTTCCGCCAATCCCCCGACTGTGCCAGTGCCATTTTCCATTGGAGATTTTCAGGCTGCTATGGGTGATTGTCTGGTATTCTTGGTTCCCGCACCGTTTTAATTCTCCTGGTTCGTAAACTTGCAGATAGGAAAGAAGATCCCATTCCTTTGCTTTTGCAATCTGTTCTTTGGTTACATTTGGCATAACCTTACCTGCCTTTCATCTGAATTTTAACTGTTCAAGAAATGCCCCGCTTCTAGGTCGTAAAAGTGAAAGCGGGGTGCTTTCGTTTTACAGGATTTATGTTCCTATGAAACAAAACAAAGGCGCAGAAGTCTCCCTCCGCGCCCATGCCAGTCACAGGTTGGATAAGCGTTTAATCAATCCCATCATCTGTTTTTGGATAGAAGCGTAACCCTGCTGCAGTTCCTCCACATCCTGGATATAAAGGTTACGGGTTTCATTACAGCGGCGGGCGATTTGGTTGACATTGTTGGAGATAGAGCGCAGAAGCTTTATCAGCTCGACAATATTTCCCATTTCTATGGAAATAACATATCCGTCTACCGCCATCTTCCGCAGATAAGCCCGTTTATTAGGGATTTTTGCTTTCTTCATTTTATTTTCAATGAGCGTCAATTCTTCTGGCGTAACCTTAAAATATAAACCGATTGTACGTCCTTCATTTTTTCTCATTCTGTCACCTTTCAAAGACTTCCCGCTGCCTTCCAGAAGATACTGATTATTCCACGTCAAGAGATCCAGATCTGATTGTGAATAGGCTCCACCAGTTCTCTTAATGGCACCGGTGGTTCGCAGAACAGATCCACCCTTACTTTTGCTTGGCTACCCCCACTCAAAGGGGGATTTGGTGTCAATGATGCGCTTCAGCGCAGGCGTAAGCCCTTGTCATTGACACGGAAGCCACACTTTGAGTAACATGATGCCTGGCAAAAGGTAAGAGGATCTCTCACATGTATAGGTGGATCTCAAAAGAATATTGATGGCTCCCTCAGCGTGGAATATTCAGATACCGGGGGCGGCGGGGAGAATTGTTTTAACTGGGTTAAGATGGAGGGTTTTGCATGGGAACTTTCCGGCATTCGTCCGCTGACCGGGGCGGGCTTTGCCGGGGAGGGACTGGTACAGGCAGACGGAAGTTGTCCTGCCTTCGTTTCGGCGGCAGCTCTGGTTGCTGGATTAGAAACAGGAATAAGTTTTTCCGGCTCTGCAGCATTTTGTTCTGGATTTTCCGTATGGGTTTGTCCTGTTTTTTCTGTAATCTCTTCTCCATCGGCTTCCTGATTTTCTTGTCCCGGATCTGCTCCTCCGTTTTTTTCTTCTTGGTCTAACTGAATATTCAGTTCAGCTAAGCGAGTGGATTTTTTCATCAGTTCTTCTTCCTGGGGAAATGGGCGGGCTGCCTCCTCCTTCGCGCTTTCCAGTTCCTTTTGGAAACGGATAAGGTTTTGCTTATGGTTTTCCAGGCTTTGGGGTATTTTTTCCAGGGCATTATTAATGCGGGTGATATACACAACCATGCGGTATCTGGACATAACAACGGATGATAAACGGCAAGCGCTGGCTACGCTGGAGGGCGAAAAAGAATGTCACCAAAAAATGGAAAGATAGCAGTGGCTCACTGGCTGATTTCTGTGGCTTGAAACGCTGAAATCATTAAAACGAAATCCAAACTTTTTTCTGCAAGACTCTTTTATTTTCAAGCGATTTGCGGAAAAGTTTGGATTTCTCTTAAGTTTGGATTTGTGCGTAATGTGCATAACTTGCTGTCTTATGAAGTTGTGGGAAAGTCTGTTTGCAGAATGTGGGAAAGCTGCACTTTAGCTTTTCCATGTTCTGTGAACGGACTTTTCCATGACGGAATAGCAAGTTATACACATTTCCACGGTGCTTGCCTTTTAGTCTTTAGCTTCTTTGGTTGGAATAGTGTGGTGCTGGCGGTCTATCTCTTGTTTTCGGTTGCTTGCTTCTTTACCGTACATGAGCATTCGCGTCGGGGTTGTCGTTGCCGTAGCCCTCCATAAGATTGATAACGCCCCAAATGCCAAGCCCGGCTCCAAGTGCTACAACAAGTGTCTGCAAAACGCCTACTGCTGAATTAAAAAATGCCATGTAAAATCCTTTCTGTCGCGTCTGCGGCTGTCCGGCAAGCGGACAAAAGGCGGTCAGCGTATGGTCGCCGCCGCATAAAAAAACCGCCCTGTATGAAAGGCGGTGTCCCCATGCCGCGTAAGTTCTGCGGCGCGGCGGTATTCAGTTGTAAGGGTTTGGGCGGTACGTCCCCCGGTAGGGGCGCGTATCTCATGCCCGGTTTTTGTGTCCTTGATCTCAATCCCTCCTTTCTTTCTGCTGGCGGGGAAAAGGGATATTGTCCTTGATGATCTCCCGGTAAATCTCGTATGCGCTCTGTGTGTCCGCTTCCTTTCGTTTCCGTTCCGGCGGCGCAGCCGCTTCCTGCTCCATAGGAGAGGGGTTAGGGGAAAGGATAGGAATGGAATGGGTACCTTGTTCATCAGTAATTATTTTTCTTTTTTTGGTAAGTCAGTCTTTTGTATATCTTTATTTAATTGCATTGGATTTTCCGTCGTCGGATTACCCGGTGTCGGATTTTCCAATATCGGGTTGCCCGGTGTTGGATTTTCCAATATCGGTTTTTCCAATCCCGGCGGGGTGTCGTCCGGCGGCTGGGGCTGCTCGTAAATGGTGTACTCAATGGCGGTCATTTTGCCTTTCTCGTCGCGTCCCTGCCGCCGCTTGATATACCCGGCTTTTTCCAGCTCCCATACAGCGGTACGGATAGCGTCGATACTTTCCCGGTTGATCTGTGACAGTCCCGCAAGGGTGTAGTCCCAATCTTCGGGCAGGGAAAGCATTTGCGACAAAAGCCCCTTTGCCTTTAAGGTCAGCTCCTTATTTTGTAAATGGTGGTTGCTCATAACGGTATAGCCCTTGTTGCGCTCCGCTCGGAAAACTGCCATAGCTTCATCACTCCTTTGGTTGTGGATTTGTTACGCGATAGAACGCCGTTTTGCCGGGGTTAGGTATAAATCCTTGTCCCCAGCAGAAGCGCGCCCGCAAAGCCGCATATAGCAAGGCTCTTTTCGCCCCTACTGCGTAACATGAGGGCATAAAAAAGCGGCGTTCCTGTTCTCACTGTATAGGGATAGAGAAACGCCGCGTCTGTGTCGTATTCAGTTTTCATTTATTCTTTCTCAATGCTGTGTGCTGGTGGCTAGGCTGGCAGGGTTCCGGGCGGCATATCAAGGCTCTTTCCCTCAAAAGTAGTAAATTGGTAGTAAATTCAGCTTTAAATCTTGCTTGTATGCCCGCAAATCAAGGCTTTTTTGAGATAATCAACCATTTTTAATCAAGCAATTCATCAGATAAGGCTGCAACAAAATTAGTTTTCTTATCTGTTTGCGCCCTTTTCAGCCATTCCTGTTTTTCTTCTTTTGTCATGCAATCAAGCAGAATTGTAAACCGGGCAATATTATTAGCTTCATAGTATTTCTCGGCATACTTTTTCAAATCACTTGATTGCATATAATCTGAAAGTACGGCAAAGAAATTTGATTTATTATCCTGTTCCGATTTATCCACATACTGTAAAATTAAATCTGCGTCCATGTCCTGTACAATAGTTGAAAAGAGCGCAATTTTATCAGCGTCATATACTTTCTTGTAGTAATCTTTTTGGGCTGATTCGTCTAATACTGAAAAGAGTGCAGAAAATCTAATCAAGTCCTCATTTTGAAAATATTTTTCCGTCAATGCTGGTATATCATCAGTTGCAACAGGCGTTATGCTCATAATCAAAGGCATTTCTATTGCCGGACTAATATTGGCACTTTTCAAAGAATAAATCAATTCTTCTATTGCCGAAACAGCTCCGCTGTCATTTATATAATCTTTCGCAGCATCAGAAAAATACACCGTCATTTTCGAGTTGTCTTTCATGACAATTTCTGTTACTCCATAGTATTGCTGGTCTTTTGCATATACATTCCACCCCATTTCAATAATATAGGAATTGCAGTAATATCCTTTTTGTGTATAAGTGTATTTGTATGATTCATCATTTTCAAAATCCGTATTATCCAAATTTTCATTATCCAGATACCAACCAAACCCTAAATTTTCATCATAAATATATGTGTCTGTTCCGTTTTTTTTCTTCTCTGATATTGATGCCGCAGTTTCTATAACCAATCCCTTTTCTTTTTCTGTAAGATTTTTCATATATTTACACTGTTCTGTGACATCTTCAAGAAGTGTTTCCTTATTGTCAAATGGTCCGATAGAGGTATAACTATCTTTTCGTACTAATACAAACATAATGTTTCCCGCAGAAACGGAAGCAAGGGGCTTGTCATCTTCTCCTGCACCATCACAAAAAATATAGTACACTCCATCTTCTGTTAATATTTCATTCAGTATTTCGTTGTTCTCCCACGTTTTCACATTATTAGAAACAGAAGGGGCGGCGTATGCACCAGTTACAAAAAAGCAGACACAAACGGCAACCGTAAAAACGGCAGTAATGGCAATAATCACTTTTGATTTTTTCCTAAATTTCATAATCGCACCTAACCTTTCTTTTAACTGTTCTGCTCCCTCTGTCAAAGTGACGGAAGCTAAAGAACTTTTGTAGAGATTGTTTGATTTCAGAAAAGAAATCAGCGTATCCCCATACTCGCGCTTTGCTTTATCGTCAAGTATGGATATGACTTTTTCATCACATGACAATTCACAAGATTTATTTACTTCCTTTTCCAGCAAATATACAAAAGGATTGAACCAATGGACGCACACAACAATCTGTATCAGCCATTTATAAAACATATCCCTCTGCTTGTAGTGAATCAGCTCATGCACAAAAATATAAGACAACTCTCTATCTTCCAATTCGCCAATCGGCAAAATGATTCTTGGTCGAAAGAAACCAATCAGCATAGGAGAAGCAATTAGAGAATTACGGGATAATTCAACCCTTGTCTTGATATTCAGTTTTTCTTCACAATCAGATAGCAGATTCAAGATTTTTATATCCGATACCTCTTTATTTCCCACTTTGATGTATTGGATAAATCCTTGATAAACTGTTATCTTACGGACAAATAAAATCACTGCCAATGCTGACCAGATAAAAAACAGGCAGACATATTTGTTAATTGGTTCACGCATGGCAGCGGCGTTTATTTCCCGGTTTGTCTGTATCGGCTCTGCATTGTTGTTACCCGTATCTGCGGGAACGGGTATATTGGGGCTTGTAGGAATTTCATTCGTTATTGCTACTGTGTCGATTTTTTCAAACAGGCTTCCAACAATCGCATTATCGGGAGTAAAGGGAAGCAAAAAACGCAAAGCAACAACTATCCAGATATAATACTGCCAACGCTTGCTGAACCTGTTTTTATACAGCGGCTTCAATCCCAAAATGAGAAGCAGTAACAGTGCGCCGGAAACAGACAGTGACAATAATATTTTTATAAACTCATTCATTTTCTTTTCTCCAAAATGTTTCAATCTCTTTCAATTCATCTGCCGAAAGAATGTCCTGCTGCAACAAAGTTGATACTAAGTTTTTCACATTCCCGCCGTAGACTTTATCAAGAAAGCTGTGGGTCTGCATGGTCTGGTATTCTGCTTCTGTTACCGTAGCCACATACTCATTTTTCCTGCCGATTTTTTTGACTTTCAAAAACTTTTTTTCTCCTAATCGGGAAAGCAGCGTGAGTACAGTGTTGTTCTTCCATTCATTTTTGTCTTTTTCCAATTTCTCCATGATGAGGGAGTATAAAGCTGCCCCTCCATTCTTCCAAATGATTTTCATTAGTACCAGTTCGGATTCAGAAATCTGCTGTGCCATGTTGTCCTCCTTTTATCTTAACATTTTGTGGGTGTATAAACATCTTAACACTTTGTAGGTGATAATGCAATACCCTAAACGAGATTTTAGAATTTATAAAAGATATGAAAGATAGTGTGGTGCTGGCGGTCTATCTCTTGTTTTTGCTTGCTTCTTTACCGTACATGAGCATCTCTGAAGGATGGGAGGTATTGTATGAAAACGGAAAACCGGCCAGTAGAAATCACAGTGGGGGGAACTCCCCGGCTTTGAATATGGCAGGTGTCGGGGCGTGTTTTTGAACCTGGGGCTGGATGTGGAAATGGACGGAGTGACCTATCACCTGTCCAGCAACTTTGCGGAAAAAGTGGAAATGGACGAGGTCATCGACACAGCGGAACTGGAGCGGAATAGGCGGCGGACGGCGTAAAAATTTACGATGTCCGGCGAAAAGATATTGCTTTACAGTGCTAAAGCGGCTATAAGCTGAGTTTACAAGGGACTACACAAGGTAACGGTCTGACGGGCGCTGGGTTGATTTTAACCTATCAGGCAAGTCCCTCACCCACCGCTTTCGTCTCCGTGACTTTAGAAGCGGGGGCTTCCTTGGATAGGTTAAAATTTCCACAACAAAACACTAACGCAAAAATCCTAACACATTAACAAACAAAACCAATCCTCCCCAAGAAATTTTGTACAGAATGTCAAAAAAGTATTGATGTTTGATTAAAAATATGTTATGATCTATACGGTATGTAAACGTTTACAGATGTTAAAGAAGGGAAACAGGCATGACGATCAACGATATTGCCAGGCTGGCTGGGGTTTCTATTGCAACGGTATCGCGGGTAATCAATAACAGGGGTTACGTGAAGGAAGAGACCCGCAGGCGCGTGGAAGCGGTTATTGATGCCCATGGTTATCGGCCCAGTGCGGCGGCCAGGACGCTGATTCGCAGCAGCAGTTCGATGATTGCCGTGATTATGTCTGAGCGCCCTTCTTCTTTTTCGTCCAAAATCCTGGGGGTGATCGAGGAGCGGGCCGCCAGTCAGGGGGACAGCGTCCTTTTATATAATACGGGGGCGGAGGTAGAACGGGAGCAGAAGGCCATTTCCCAGGCGATTGAGCATCAGGTGAAAGGGATTTTGTTTTTGCCGGTGATGGATTCGGGCGAGGAAACGGCCAGGATGCTGAAGGAAGCGGAAAAAGGGGACGTGCCGGTGGTGCTTTTGGACTGGGATTTATATCAGGAAGAGTTTGACCGGGTGCTGATGGACAATAAGCAGGGCATATATGACGGCGTTGATATGCTGATTAAGGAAGGGCATCGTTGCATTGCCTTCGTGGCTTGCCCGGAGGTGGCGAGAAAGGGCGGGCAGCGTAAGGACGGGTATGTGCAGTGCCTAAAGGAATGGGATATTCCGGTAAATCAGGAGTATTTGTATGAGGGGCAGTTTAGCGAGCAGAGCGGGTATGAGGCCTGCAGGCAGTTTTTTGCCCTGCCGGCTCCTCCTACGGCGGTTCTGGCCGCCTGCAGTTCGGCTACATTGGGGTGTTTCCGGTATTTGAGTGAACATCGGCTGCTCCTGAAAAAGGATATTGGGCTGGTAGGCTTTGACGACATTTCCCTGGTGGAGTTTTTGGGTTATCCGGTTACGGCCTTAGAGCAGCCAGTCCGGGAGCTGGGGGAGTGTGCCTGTGATTTGCTGTATATGCGGGTGGATGGTTCCAGGCCGAAGGAGATCCGCCGGAAGCTGATTTTAGGGACGAAGACGGTAAGGCGCGGAAGCGAAAAGGGAAAGTAAAGGGTAACTGCGAGGCGCTGAACGGTTATAGTAAAAGAACGTAAAGGAGTGCGGAATATGACAGAGAATATGGAAGCAAGGATTAAAGAGATCATCGCGGATCCCAAGCTGACTTACCCCCAGCGGCTGATCGAGCTGGCGAAAGCGGCGGAGAATTTGCCGGATCCCGTGCCCTTAAGTGAAGATGCCCAGTATTTTGTGGAAAAGGGCGTGGTTTTTGACATGGGGGAAGGAAATGCCCCTTACCGCCCCAGATATGTGGTTCCGGATTATGACCGGTTTATGGAGCAGGGGAGCAAGTTCCTGATGCTGGATCCGCCGAAGGACATCTGGGATGCGGTGGCAAATCTGACGATCCTTTACCGGTTTGTGCCTTCGGTTATCGCAGGGCCGGTGTACATCGGCCATATTGACCGCCTGCTGGAGCCTTTTGTGAAGGATGAGGAGGAGGCAAGGCACGCCATACGGCTGTTTTTGACCCATGTGGATCGGACGGTCAGCGATTCCTTTTGCCATGCGGATATCGGGCCTTATGACACGAAGGCGGGGCGGATTATCTTAGAGCTGTCGGCACAGATGCAGCGCCCCACGCCGAATATGTCTATGATTTATAATCAGCACACGCCGGATGATTTTGCCTTGAAAGCCATCGAGACGGGGCTTGTGACGGCGAAGCCAAGCTTTGTGAATGATGGAATGTACACTGAGGACTGGGGCAGCAATTACGCCATTGTCAGCTGCTATAATGCCCTTCCGGTAGGGGGAGGCGGGCTGACCTTAGGGCGGCTGAACTTAAAGAAGCTGGCCGATTTAGCCGAGAGCCGTGAGCAGTTTTTGGATGATCTTTTGCCAAGGGCGGTAGCTGCCCAGTGCGAGCAGATGGATAAGCGGGACACCTTCATCCTGGAGGATGCCCATTTCCTGGAATACACCTTCCTGGCGGAAGAGGGACTGATCCATAAGGATCGGTTTGTGGGGATGTTTGGCATGGTAGGACTGGCGGAATGCGTAAACCAGGTGCTAAAGCTGACGGATCCTGGGGAAAGGTACGGCCACGGGAAGGAAGCGGAAGAATTTGCCTTGGATGTTCTGGAGCGGATTCACCGCCAGGTGGAGGCTTATCAGCCGAAATATGGGAAGTTTGCCCTTCACGGCCAGGTGGGAATATCCACGGACTGGGGGGTGACGCCCAATACCCGGGTTCCGGTAGGGGAGGAGCCTGCCCTTCCTGAGCACTTGATGTTTACGGCTAAGACCCAGAAGCATTTTGCCGCAGGGATCGGGGAGCTGTTCCCCTTCGAGGAGACGGCCAAGAAGAACCCACGGGCAGTGCTGGATATCATTAAGGGGGCTTTCGGGCAGGGGATGCGTTATTTCTCCTTCTATTCCGATACCTCGGACGTTGTCCGCATAACCGGCTATCTGGTGAAGCGCTCGGATATTGAAAAGTATGATGCAGGGGAGAGATGTGTCGGCAATTCCACGATCCTCGGAAGCGGGGCCAGCAAGGGGCTGCGTATTTTTGAGCGAAGCGTGAGGAGTGTATAAATATGCCGCAGCCCTTAAAGGCGGGCTTTAGACGGCAGTGCGGCAGGCGGCAGCAGTGCGTATGCAAAAGAAAGGGGGAAGCAGGCAGCAGATGGGACATTTGCTTGAAGTCAAGGACGTGACGAAGATTTACGAAGGGGGCGTCCTGGCGAACCACAATGTAAATTTTACGGTGGATGAAGGGGAAATCCATGCCCTGGTAGGTGAGAACGGGGCGGGGAAGAGCACGCTGATGAAGATGCTCTACGGGCTGGAGGATGTTACCTCAGGCCATATTTATCTGAATGGCGAGGAATTAAAGCTGTCTTCCAGCAAGGAGGCTATCGAGCACGGCATCGGCATGGTGCATCAGCATTTTATGCTGGTGGATTCGCTGACCGGGGCGGAGAATATGATGCTGGGGCTGAAAAAAACCAGCTTTATCATTAACCGGAAACGGGACATTGACGTGACCAATGAAGTGGCGAAAAAGTATAATTTTGAGATTGACGCTTCCCGCCGGGTGCGGGATATGAGCGTGGGGATGAAGCAGAAGCTGGAAATCTTAAAGATCCTTTACCGCAGCGCCAAGCTGATCATCCTTGACGAGCCTACGGCGGTGCTTACGCCCCAGGAGACGGAGGAGCTTTTTGAGCGGCTTTTGGAGCTTAAGAAGCGGGGGATGACCATTATCTTCATTTCCCATAAGCTGAATGAGGTAAAGCGCATAAGCGACCGGATTACCGTGTTAAAGGGCGGGGTGACGAAAGGTACATATCTGACGAAGGATGTTTCGGAGGAAGATATTTCTAATCTGATGGTTGGCCGTGAGATCTCCTTTGAGTATGACAAGGAATCGGTTAAGCTGGGAGAAGAGGTGCTGCGGGTAGAGAATTTAAAATACGTGGACAAGTTTAAGATCCCTAAGCTTTCCGGCGTAAGCTTTAAGGTGAACCGGGGGGAAATCGTGGGCATTGCCGGTGTAGAGGGCAATGGGCAGAGCGAGCTGATTTCCATCATCACCGGGAATATGCCGGCGATTGACGGGAAGGTGTTCTTAAACGGGAAGGACATTACCAGTGAATCCATCACCCGGATCCGGAAGGAGGGGATGTCCCATGTCCCGGAGGATCGTATGCTGGATGGCTGTGCCTCGGAGATGTCGGTTCAGGAAAATTTAACGGTTTCCAATATCGATACCTTTGCCAATAAGACCGGGATGATCCAGAAAACAAAGATCAAGGGATTCTGCAAAAACCAGATTGTGGAATTTAATGTGAAGACCAAGGACGAAAACCAGCCTATCGGCAGTTTGTCTGGGGGGAATATCCAGAAGGTGATTGTGGCCAGGGAGTTTAAGGCGAACAGCGGCCTTTTGGTGTTAAATCAGCCCACCCGCGGCGTTGACGTGGGAGCCATCTCCTTTATTCACTCCAAGATCCTGGAAATGCGCAGCGACAATAAGGCGATCCTCCTGGTCTCGGCGGACTTAAACGAGCTGATTTCCCTAAGCGACCGGATTATCATTATGCATAAGGGAAAGATTGCCGGGATGTTAAGCAATTCGCCGAAAGTGACCGAGCAGGAGCTTGGCCTTTATATGCTGGGGTTAAAAAAGCAGGAAGGGTTGGGATAAAGCATGGAAAAAAAGAACCGGAAAAAATTTGATCTTATGGATTATTTCAGTGCGATCCGAATCGCGGCGGCCCTGCTGCTTTCGCTGCTGATCGTATTTGCGATTATCCTGTTCGTCAGCGAGATGCCGGGAGTGGCCATCCAGAAGCTGATGACTGGGCCGCTGGAGACGAAGCGGAGCTTTTTCAATGTAATCGTGCGGGGCATCCCCCTGGTATTTACCGGCCTGGGGCTTACGCTGTGCTTAAAGAGCGGTATTTTTAATATCAGCTCAGATGCATCCTTTTACATGGGCGCCGTGGTGGCTACGGCCATAGCTATTTCCTGGCCTCTGCCCAATATCGTCCATCAGATTGTCCTTATCGGGGCGGCGGCTATTGTGGGTGGGCTGATCTCCATGCTGCCGGTTATCGTAAATAAGTACACCAGGGTAAACCCGGTAGTCCTGGCGATTATGGCAAACTCGATTTTCTACTATTTTGGCCTTTCCATTATCAGCTCCTTTTTCCTGGAGAAGAGCGGGAGCTGGGGGAGCTATAAGTTCCCGGATGATGCAAGGCTGGGCACAATGATTAAGGGGACTTCCCTCCATTACGGCTTTGTGATCGTAATCCTGGTAACGCTTTTCGTCATCTTCCTGATGAATAAAACCTCCTTCGGCTATAAAGTCCGGGTGACGGGCAGCAACCCTGCCTTTGCCAAGACCTCTGGGATCCGCACTGGTTTTATCATCCTTTTAGCCCAGTTTATCGGCGGGGCCATCGCCGGGATGGGCGGGGCCATTGAGATGGTAGGGGTTTATAAGCGTTTCCAGTGGCAGACCCAGACGAATTATGTGTGGGACGGCTTGCTGATTTATATGCTGGCTAACGGCAACCCGGTATTTATCCCCATTACGGCCTTCTTTATCGCCTATCTGCGGGTGGGCGCTGAGATTATGTCCCGTTCTTCGGATTTGGATCCGGAAATCGTAACCTTTTTGCAGGGCATTATCATCCTGCTGGTTGCTTCCCAGCGGTTCCTTTACTTCTTAAAGAAGCGCCATGACCAGAAACTGTCCCTTAAGCAGGCTGAAGCAGAGGAAGGAGGTGCTGCGGCATGATGGAGTTTTTCGTTTCCCCAACCTTCTGGAAGACGGTGCTGGCCAGCACTACTCCGGTAATGCTGGCGACGCTGGCGGCCAATATGATGACCAAGTCCGGGATCTTTAACCTGGCTATCGAAGGAACCATGCTGATCTGTGCCCTGACCGGCGTAGTGGCCAGCGCCTTTACCCAGAATCTGTGGGTAGGCTGCATTGCCGCCGTGCTGATGGGGATTGTCATATCCTTTGTGTTCGGCTATTTTGCCCTGATTATGAGGGGGGCCATGAATGCCTGCGGCGTTGCCTTAAACTTAGTGGCTACCGGAGGGACGGTTTTCGTGCTGGTAATGCTGACCGGCAGCAAGGCCAATTCCAGCGCCTTAAAGAGCCTGACCTTCCCGGTGGTGGAGATTCCGGTGTTAAAGAGCATTCCGGTGCTTGGAACCATCTTCTCCGGCCATAACCTGGTGACGTACATTGCCTGGGTGATTGTGGCGGTAACGTCCTGGATGCTGTATAAGACAAAGCTTGGCATCAATATCCGGGCAGTGGGCGAGAACCCTGCCGCAGCGAAGGCTGCCGGCTTAAATGTGATCTTCCATCAGTTTGTGGCTTTGGCGATCTGCGGTGTGTCCTGTTCCTTTGGGGGGATGTACCTGTCCATGGGGGCTTTAAAATCCTTTACCACCGGGATGGTGGCCGGAAGAGGATATATGTCCCTGGCGATGGATGCCATGAGCCAGGGGAACCCGGTCGTGGGGTGCTTAAGCTCCCTGCTGTACGGTTTTTCCGATACCATTACGGTGTATTTGCAGCTTTACAGCAAGATTGACTTGAAGCTGATTGATGCCTTCCCTTACCTATTCATCATCGTGGTTCTGGTGATTATCCAGGCTATCCGCAGGATGACGGCCAGGAGGAAGGAGCGCCTGGCAAGTATGCAGCAGACGGCGTAAAAGGTTTGGCTGCCGTTTGGGGGGCACATTTTCCTAAAGTGCCTGCGATAAATGTAACGGTTCAGACGGGCAAAGAAGATGCCATGCCTTAACTGTTGTCAATAAATATAAGGAGGAATTTTATTATGCAGCAGGAATATTATGATCCTTGGTCAAATACAAGGACGAAAAACGGCTTGGAGGCGGATTTGGTGATTTCGGCCTTGCAGAAGTGCATCCGCCGGGGCGAGGAAGATTTGGCTATGCGCATGGCCTATGAGCTGTATATCACATCTACCTTCCACGAGGAAAAAATGTGGAACCGGATTCTGGTGATTTCCGTGGAGGATATCGGCTTTGGGAACACGGAAGCTCCTATATTTGTGAAGACCATGTATGATCTCCACAAGGAATATCCGTATATGGATGGGGATCGCCCGATTTTCTTCCTTCATGCCATCCGCTATCTGTGCAGATGCCAGAAGGAGCGCTCCACGGATCACATTAAGAATATCATCATGAAGGAATTCCAAAACGGCTATGTGCCGGAGATTCCGGAATATGCCGTAGATATGCACACCATCAAGGGAAGGGCTATGGGAAGGGATGTGTTCTATTTCCTGGATGAGGCCAGCAAGGTTGTGCCGCTGTGGGATGAGTATGATGACTCTTACCGCCAGAAGCTGTATGAGATGTGCAAGAAAGAAGCTGAGGAAGCAAAAAAAGAGCAGTAAGCTAAAGATAATCAATGTAATGATTAAGGGAATTGATGAAAGCGGTGGGGATAAAAACATCGCTGGAAAGTGCCAGGCAGCAGTGTGGATGGGCGGCCTGGGCAAAGTGAGGGGAGGCGGTTTCCGGGCAGCCGCGCAAATGACGGCTAACGGGTTTTAGCGCATATGTGCCGCGTTTAAGCGGCGGCCTGGTGACGTTCCACATACATGGCAGCCTTCTGCTTTGGCAGGAGAGGCTTGCCGGAAACCAATTCAAGGAGGAAAATGTATTCATGAAAAACTGGAAGAAATTTGCAGCACTGGGAATGGCGGCAGTGATGGCCGCAGGTACGCTGGCCGGATGCGGCGGTGGAAAAGACAGCGGCGGAGCCGGGGCGGGGGATGCCACGACCCAGGCGGAAGCTGGGGAAAAGCCTGAGGCGAAGGAAGATGCCGGTGCAGATAAGGCAGAGGCCAAGGATGAGGGCGGCAGCGACAGCGGGGAAAAGAAGGAAGTGTATGTATTTATTCGTGACCGGGGCGATTTGTCTTACTGGGACAGCATGGCGGAAGGCTCTGACCGCGCGGTAAAGGATTTTGCGGATCGTGCGAACGTCCATGTGGTAGAGACGACGGCGGATATTCAGGCGAACCTTCAGGCAATGTATGAGGCTGCAGATGCCGGGGCGGATCTGATCATCACGGCTTCCGACTTTAAGGATAACCTGGTGGAGGTTTCCAATGAGTACCCGGACATTGCCTTTACCATTATCAGTGAAAATGTAATTGACCAGTGTGAAAACGGAAACGTTTACGGTGTTGATTTTGCAACGGCTCAGGCAGCTTACTTAGGTGGAATCGTGGCAGCGGACATCGCGGCTAACGGCGCTGGCGATGTGGAGGCAACCAACGTTATCGGCTTTGTAGGCGGCATGGACGAGTCCCTTCCTATCCAGGAATACCTGTGGGGCTATATCCAGGGAGCAAAGGCGTATAACCCAGATGTAAAGATCGTTTACAACTACGTAGGCGCATGGAACGATCCGGATACGGCAAAAACCCAGTCCATGACCCAGTATAATGACGCCGGTGCGGCGGTAATCTTTGCCTGCGCAGGCGGTTCCGGCAACGGCGTGCACAATGCTTCAGCAGAGGCGAAGAAGTTCGTCCTTGGCGTAGACAGCGACCAGTCCTTGCTGTATGCGGACGACAAGGATATCCAGGATCGGTTTGCCACCTCAGTGGTAAAGGAAGTTGGTACGGCAATCTATAATGTAATCGGCCAGTACTTGGATGAGGGAACCCTTCCTTACGGCGAGTATGAGATCGTAGGCCTTGCAGACGGCGCGGTAGGCATCGTTGAAGGCGCTGCCCTTGACGGGGTTCTGTCTGATGAGGGCAAGGCAAAGCTGGAAGAGGCGAAGGCCGGCATTTCCGACGGTTCCATTACGGTTGAAAGTGCTATTGGCCGGGAGCAGGATGAGATCAAGGCATTTATCACCGAAAACTGCCAATAATCAGTAATCATGCAGATAAAAAGGCATCGCTTAATCTTCAAATTGATGGTTGAGCGATGCCTTCGCCCTATGTCTGCGGAAAGTAACGGAGGTAGAAAGTAACAGAGGTAAAAAGTGATGGAGGTAAAAGTAACGAGGTAAAAAGTAACGGAGGTAAAACATTTGGATATAAACGGTTATAAACGATACATTTCGGAAGAAACGATGATGGGGCCAAATAGCGTAAGGATTTTGGCGGAATTATTTGAACGATACCCTTTGCAGCTTACTGCAGATGACCAGATTCTTGATTTGGGCTGCGGGACGGGATTAACAAGCCTTGTGATTGCTAAAGAGACAGGGGCGAAGGTTTATGCAAACGATTTATGGGTGAGCGCAGAAGAGAATGGGAAACGGTTTGCCCGGTGGGGGATTGGCGGGCAGGTAATGCCGGTTTGCGAAGATGCAAACCATCTTCATTTTGAGCAAAAGCAATTTAGTGCGCTGGTGAGCATTGATTCCTATCATTACTTTGCAGGCCGGGAAGGGTTCTTCCAGGAAAAGATCCTGCCGTTGATAAAGGATGGCGGGGCGGTTCTGATTGGCATTCCCGGCCTGAAGGAGGAGTATGCCAACCGGGCAGAGGAACTCCTTTCGGATTGGCTGGGCGATGAGGCTTATATGTTCAAATGCCCGGCACATTGGAAAGTGCTTATTGGCCGCCACGAGCGGATTGAATCGGTAAAAACGTGGGAAATGGACTGTTTTGGCAAAGCGTGGGAGGAGTGGCTGGCAGTAAACAATCAGTTTGCCCGCGGCGACAGGCAGTATTTTGAAACGATTATCAGGCCGTATACTTGTTTTGTGGGGATTTGTGTTAAGCTGAGGTAATGATTATCCAGAAGAGTTTCTATAACAGAGCAAAAAGCCCATTTGTCATATACAAACTTTTCTGATGAAAATACTCCTTTTCGATAAGAATTGCCAAATCTGAATTCTTACCAAAAAGGAGTCATTTTTCCTAAAGACACAACCTATTTTACACTACCATAAATTCTGCGGCAGCGTAAATCCTGCGGCAGCCCTATGATAACCATCAAAGCGCTGCGCCCATCCATTCCGGAAACCTACACACTGTCCCAGTCAATTTCCTTAATCTTCTGGATCAGCTCTTCCATGCTGCCAGCCTGGACAGTGGTCTTCTTTGTCCCCTCGTCCCACATCTGGCTAAGGCCTGACAGCGCTTTCAGCCTTTCCTCTTCGATTTCTTTCTCTGCCTTCTTAGCTTCTTCCTTCTTGTCAGCGCTGCGCTCTTCCCTGGCATTATCTAAACGATCCTTCTGTGCCCTGGAAGATTTTTCTAATTCGGCGGTAAAGGTATTGGTTCCGTCCTGGTTAACCGAGATGCTGATCTTCGTGATCTCCCCGTATTTCCCCGGATCGTCAAGGGCAGATTCAAAGCTGAATTCTTTGTTAATCTGCTCCGACATCGCCATAGCTTGTTCCACACGGCCCACAAATTCCTTCTCAAAGGATTCATCTGATGCCATCTTTTCCAGTTCTTCGCTGGAAAAAACTACGGAAAACTCTTTGGAAGGGTTAGACAAAGCGTTCTTGGCCTCTTCCTCGTTATCCGCTACCGCAAAATCCACATTGCCGTATTTCTTCTTAAGCTTTTCCAGCAACGCTTGTGCCTTCTGGGAAAGCTGCACCTGGCCAGCCTGGCCTTCTTTATTTGCCCCATCTGTCTTTTTCAGATCGGCTTTCGGCGTATGCACAAAATTTCCCAGGTATCGGTTATATACATTGCTAACATCCATTGCCATGATAATCACCTCTTTCCTTTATTTATATTTATCGCAGTTTTTTTAGAAAGGATAAGGCATCAATGCTAATAAATTGATTTTTCTCTACCCATTTTCCATAGAAGATGATATAATCATTTCATAAAAACGAACGAAAGAGAGGGTTACATTATGAGTTTTCACCAAGGAGCACCGACTCCCCACAACGAAGCACAGCCCGGCGATTTCGCCAAAACCGTCCTGATGCCGGGAGATCCCCTGCGGGCAAAATACATTGCCGAGAATTACCTGGAAAATCCGAAATGCGTAAACCAGGTGCGGGGAATGCTGGCTTACACCGGCCAGTACAAGGGCTGTCCCATTTCCATCATGGGCTCCGGCATGGGCATTCCCAGCATGGGCATTTATTCCTATGAGCTGTTTGCCTTCTACGGCGTGGAAAACATTATCCGCATTGGAACCGCCGGGGCAGCCTCCGATGAGATCGAGATGATGGACGTGATCCTTGCCGACAAGGCTTACTCCACTTCTGATTACGCCAAGATCCAGTCCGGCTTTACCGGAAACTGCCTGCCTGCAAGCCCTGAATTAAATGCCATCATCACTGATACGGCCAAAACCACCGATCTCCACCTGGTAACTGGCCCGGTTTCCTCCGGCGGCGTATTCTACCGGGAAGACATTCCCAGGGAGCCGGAAGCTTTTATGAAGGAAGTAAAGGCTCTGGAAATGGAGTCCTTTGCCCTGTTTGCCAATGCAAAAGCCCTGGGCAAAAAAGGAGCCTGCCTAGTAACCATTACCGATAATAAACGCACCGGGGAGGTTCTCACCCCTGAGCAGAGGAAGACCCACTTAGGCAATATGTTCACCCTGGCTTTGGAATCGGCAATTCGGATGTAAGTGAAACAAAAATAATGGAAGGAAAAATAATAGAAAGATAATAAAAAGGGGTATTGCAAAATGCAGCGTTTTGCAATATCTCCTCTTTCGCATTAGATTATATTCTCTGGAAGGCTTTGTAAAAATGGATGATTTATACAACCACTGCTTCATGTGTAATACATACGATTGCTTTTAGCACACAATAGTGCTATAATAATTACAGTCCGAATATGAAAGGAGAAATATCTATGGCACTGGCAACTTTAACCGCAAGAGTAGATGAAAAGGACAAGGCCAGCTTTGATGCTTTCTGTTCTAATGTGGGACTGAATACCTCTACCGCAATCAATCTTTTTGTAAAAGCAGTTTTACGCGAAAACCGCATCCCATTTGAAATCACTCAGGCTGCCGATCCATTTTTTTCTGAGGCAAATATGGCTTATGTGAAGAAATCCGTTCAGGAGCTAAAAACCGGGAAAGGCGTTGCCCATGAACTGATCGAGGTGGACAATGAGTGAAAAAATATGGTCCGATGATGCCTGGAAGGATTACCTCTACTGGCAAATGCAGGATAAGAAAACCTTAAAACGAATCAACCAGCTTATCCAGGATATTGAACGGAATGGCTGTATGAAAGGAATCGGGAAGCCTGAACCTCTTTCCGGCGATCTGCAGGGCGAATATAGCCGACGCATTAACGAAAAAGACAGACTTGTTTACCATATGGAAAATGGCCGGCTTTACATTGCTCACTGCAAAGGTCACTATGGAGATGAATAATCCTAATCCCCGCCTGCATCAGAGACGGGGATTTCTTAGTTCTCCAATAAAATTGACTATCTGTTCATGAGATTTACGCTGGCTGAATTATTTCCTAAAATTGTGGTGCACATCTGACGGAAAGCATTTTTCAAACTTTAAACACGCTCTAGCGGCCCTGCACCAATCCCATCAGATCCCGATAAAACCCAGGATAGGAGATATTTACGCATTCCGCGTCCAGGACTTCTGTCTCGCCTTCGGCGCAAAGACCGGCCACGGCAAAAGTCATGGCGATCCGGTGGTCGAAATGGCTTTCTATGGTGCTTCCGTGGAGCGGTTTCCTTCCCCGGATCACCATCCCGTCCTCTGTTTCGGTCACGTCCGCCCCCATGGCGGACAGTCCGGCAGCCATGGCGCTGATCCGGTTGGATTCCTTTACCTTTAATTCTGCCGCATCCTGGATGACGGTTTCTCCCTCGGCAAAACAGGCCAGGGCGGCAAGGATAGGAAGCTCGTCAATCAGGGTGGGGATGACGGCTCCGCCGATTTTCGTGCCGTGAAGGCTGCTGTGGCGCACCAGGATATCGGCGGTAGGCTCCCCTGTTTTGTACTGTTCATTTAATAAGGAAATCTGGCCGCCCATAGCCTGGCAGACGCTTAAAATGCCGCTGCGGGTGGGATTGATCCCTACGTGCTTAATTAGGATTTCCGATCCGGGAACCATCAGTCCGGCGGCGATAAAAAATGCGGCGGAGGAGATGTCGCCAGGCACATCCACCTTGCAGCCGTACAGCTCCTTTGCCGGGCGGATGAGGACGGTATTTTCCTGGGCGCTTACCTGGGCGCCAAATTGCTTAAGCATTAGCTCGGAATGGTTCCTGGACAAGTAAGGCTCCGTTACCCTGGTCTCCCCTTCCGCATACAGACCGGCTAAAAGGATTGCGGATTTTACTTGGGCAGAGGCCACAGGGGAGAGATAATGGATTCCGTGAAGCGTTCTGCCGCAGATCCGTAAAGGTGCGCAGCCGTTGTTTCCCAGGCTGGTGATGTTAGCGCCCATCTGGGTTAGGGGCTGGATGATCCGGTTCATAGGGCGCTTTTGGATGGATTCATCTCCCGTGATGGTTACGTCAAAAGCCTGGGGGGAGAGAATGCCGGAAAGGAGCCTGGTGGTGGTCCCGCTGTTGCCGCAGTCTAAAACCTTTCTGGGAGCGGTTAAGCCGCGGAGGCCTTTTCCGTGAACCAGTACCGTATCCCCTGTGCGCTCAATGTCAATCCCCATCTGCCGGAAGCAGGAAATGGTGGAAAGGCAGTCCGCCCCTTCAAGGAAACCGGTGATTTCCGTCGTGCCCTTTGCCAGGGAACCGAACATAACGCTGCGGTGGGAGATGGATTTATCTCCCGGTATGGTAATTTCCCCTTTCAGGCAGGGGGCTTTCGTAAATTTCATGGCAACTCCTTTCGGTGGGTTTTAGGTTAAAATCAGCCGTCCGTTCAGCGGCGCCATTCGCAAAATCGCACCTAACGGCGCTTTCCGCTGGCTGAACTATTGCAGATAAAGTCTGCCGTCCGTTCAGCCGCGCCATTCGCAAAGCCGTGCCTAACGGCACTCTCCGCTGCTTACGCAGCTAACTTTGCTCATAAACGGGCGCTCCCTCAGTGGGAATCGATAAAGGAAAATTCATGCGAGCATGATTTTCCTTTATGCGATTCCCACTGGCTGAACGATTAACCTAAAATTTCATAATGATATTTTTCCAGCTGCTTTTTGGCGTTTTCCATGGCATCCCGCTCGTAAAAGGTGATTCGCAAAGCTCCTTCCCCCTGTTCCCGGTTATTGTTGATCCCGATATTTTTGATATTGATGCCTTTGGCAGCCAGGATCACGGAAAGGGTGGAGATGGCTCCCGCCTCATCTACGATATCCACGGAGAAGGAATACTCGGGAGTCAGTGCGCCTTTTGCCCGATCGGTGATGGAATCCCGGTATTCCCTGGAGGATGCAAACAGCTCGAGGAGCTCGGTCTGGCTGGAATCCTGGATTTGGCTTAAAATCTGGGACAGGGAGCGGATGTACTGGGATAAAACCTGGATGATCGGCTCGCGGTTTGCCATGCAGATCTGTTCCCACATCTCAGGGGATGAGGAAGCTATCCGGGTAATATCCTTAAATCCCCCGGCGGCAACCTGTTTCATAATTCCGTCCCGGTTATCCGAATCCCGCACCAGGTTTACTAAGCTGGAAGCCACGATATGGGGCAGATGGCTGATGGCGGCTACTACCTTGTCGTGTTCCTCAAAATCCAGGATCAGGGGAATGGCTCCGATGGCCTTTGCCATATCGGTTAGGCGGCGGATCAGTTCTTTGGTTCTTGGCTCATCCCCATTTTCCCACGGCTTTTTGCCTTCTGGCGAGGACGTTTTCCAGGGCTTTAGGGCTGGTGTGATCAGGTAAAAGGCATTTTCCAGCAGATGGTCAGTGGAATGCTCGTACCCGGTTTTTTCCGAACCGGCCATGGGATGGCCGCCGATGAAGCGGTCGTTTAGCCCAAGCCGTGCTGCTTCCCGGTGGATGGAGGTTTTGGTGCTGCCAACGTCTGTGATAAACGCCCCTTCCTTTAAGAATGGCTTGATGGCGGTCAGATACTGGGCGTTATATTCCACGGGGGTGCAGAGGAAAATCACGTCGCAGGCCTTAAGGGGTTCCCCGATCCCATCTAAAATCACGTCGATGATTCCTTCTTTTTTTGCCTGCTCCAGCTTAGTGCGGGTGCGCATATAGGCCATGATGGTGATATCCGGGTTAAAGCGTTTAAGACCTCTGGCGATGGAGCCGCCGATAAGCCCTAAGCCGATAAAGGCGATGGTTTGTTCCTTCATAGCATTTTTCTCCCTTAAAGTGTTCTTCCCGCTAATTGGATATAAGGCTTAAGATCTTCCATTAGCTGGCCAAACTGTTCAAAGGTAAGGGACTGGGGCCCGTCGGAAAGGGCGCAGGAGGGACAGGGATGGACCTCGATCATCAGGCCGTCTGCCCCCACTGCGGCGGCGGCCTTGGACAATGGCTCCACGTAAGCCCTTACCCCGGTGGCGTGGCTGGGATCAATCAGGATGGGCAGATGGCTTTTTGACCGGATAACCGGGACGGCGCTGATATCTAAGGTATTCCTGGTGGCCGTTTCGTAGGTGCGGATCCCCCGCTCGCAGAGGACGATATTGGGGTTTCCCTCGGAAATGATGTATTCCGCCGCATTCAGCCACTCGTCCACGGTGGCGGCAAGGCCGCGTTTTAACATAACCGGAAGGCCGGAGCGGCCTACTTCTTTTAACAACTCAAAATTCTGCATATTCCGGGCGCCGATTTGAAGCATATCCACGTATTTTACCGCCATGGATAAGGCCCGAAGGCTGGTTACTTCGCAGATGGTGGCAAGGCCTGTGGTGCGGCCTGCTTCTGCCATGTATTGAAGCCCTTCCTCCTCTAAGCCCTGGAAGGAATAGGGGGAAGTCCTGGGCTTAAAGGCTCCGCCCCTAAGGAGCTGTGCCCCGGCTTTCTTTACCTCTTCGGCGCACAAAAGAAGCTGGTCGTGGTTTTCGATGGCACAGGGGCCGGCCATGACCGTAAAGGTATCCGGCCCGATAAAGGTGTTTTTTACCAGGATCCGGGAATCCTCCGGATGGAATTTTTTATTGACCAGTTTATAGGATTCCGTTACCGGGATAACCTTGTCTACGCCTTCAGAGATTTCAATATTGCTGTCCCGGAGCTTGGATTTATCGCCTACAACGCCGATGATGGTGACTTCATCGCCGGCAGACAGATGAACCTGCAGCCCTTTGGACTTAACCAGGCAGGATACGCGCTCGATTGCTTCCTGGGAAGCGTTTGGTTTCATAATGATGATCATGCTTAAGTTCCTCGACTTTCTATTAGGGTATTTCGCCGCGCTCACTACATTGTAAGGCAGATGCGGGGAAATGTCAACGCTTTTACGCGTTGAATTGCAAAAGTTATTATTGGCTGGATTATTTTAGGTGGAATCAGCTGTCCGTTCAGCCCGCGCCATTCGCACTGCGCAGCGTCCCTTTAGGGAAAACCGTGCCTTACGGCACTCTCCGCTGCTTCGCAGCTCTTTTTGCTCATAAACGGGCGCTCCCTCAGTGGGAACCGATGGATGAAAATTCGTGCGAGCACGATTTTCACCCATGCGGTTCCCACTGGCTGAACAGTTTTAGGTGGAATCAGCCGTCCGTTCAGCCCGCGCCATTCGCAAAACCGTGCCTTACGGCACTCTCCGCTGCTTGCGCAGCTCTTTTTGCTCATAAACGGGCGCTCCCTCAGTGGGAATCGATAAAGGAAAATTCATGCGAGCATGATTTTCCTTTATGCGATTCCCACTGGCTGAACTAGGAAGATAAATATTTGTATCATTTATTCAATTTTACTTGTAAAAATTTTGGTTTTTTAGTACAATAGCTTCATGGACTATAAAGAGTTACAGGAGGAATGTATATGAACGTTTATGGAACCAGTCAAATCCGTAATGTTGTGTTGCTCGGCCATGGCGGCGCAGGCAAGACGACGGTTGCGGAAGCAATGGCATTGCTTACCGGTGTTACCAAGAGGATGGGAAAGGTAACTGATGGGAATACCATCAGTGATTATGATAAGGAAGAGATTAAGAGGCAGTTTTCCATCTCCACCTCCTTAATTCCCCTGGAATATAAAGGTGAAGACGGGCCGATTAAGATTAATTTGCTGGATACCCCGGGATTCTTTGATTTCGTGGGTGAAGTGGAAGAGGCGGTCAGCGTGGCGGATGCCGCGATTATCGTGGTGAACTGCAAGGCAGGGATTGAAGTGGGGACGGAGAAGGCTTGGGAGCTGTGCGAGAAGTTTAATCTTCCCCGGCTGATCTTCGTGACCAATATGGATGATGATCATGCAAGCTACCGTGAGCTGGTGCTGAAGCTGGAAACCCGTTTCGGGCGTAAGATTGCTCCCTTCCAGCTGCCCATCCGTGAGAACGAGAAATTTGTTGGTTTCGTTAACGTTGTAAAGATGGCAGGCCGCCGCTTTACGAATTTAAGCGATTATGAAGAGTGCGAGATTCCCGAGTATGTGCAGAAGAATCTGGGGATTGCCCGGGAAGCGCTGATGGAAGCCGTGGCGGAAACCAGCGAGGAATATATGGAGCGTTATTTCTCTGGGGAAGAGTTTACCCAGGAGGAGATTTCTGCTGCCCTGCGCACCTTCGTGATCGATGGGAGCATTGTTCCTGTGATGATGGGTTCCGGCATTAACTGCCAGGGCTTTAGGGTGCTTCTGCAGGCGATTGACAAATATTTCCCATCGCCGGATAAGTATGAGTGCGTAGGCGTGGATGTATCCACCGGCGAGCGCTTTACGGCGAAATATAATGATGATGTGTCCCTGTCTGCAAGGGTGTTTAAGACCATCGTGGATCCCTTTATCGGAAAGTATTCCCTGATGAAGGTTTGTACCGGTACGCTGAAGCCGGATTCTGTGGTTTACAATGTAAATAAAGAAACGGAAGAGCGGATTGGGAAGATTTATCTGTTAAGGGGCAAGGATCAGATAGAGGTTTTGGAGTTAAAGGCCGGAGATATCGGTGCGGTTGCAAAGCTGGCAGTTACCCAGACCGGGGATACCATGGCAGTCCGCACAGCGCCCATCGTTTACCACAAGCCGCAGATTTCCACGCCCTATACCTATATGGCCTATAAGGCAGTGAATAAGGGCGACGACGACAAGATTTCTTCCGCCCTTTCCAAGCTGATGGAAGAGGATCTGACCTTAAAGGTGGTGAATGACGGGGAGAACCGCCAGGCTCTTCTTTATGCCATCGGCGATCAGCAGTTGGATGTGGTGGTGAGCAAGCTGCAGAACCGCTATAAAGTAGACGTTACTTTGGAGAAGCCTAAGTTTGCCTTCCGGGAGACATTAAAGAAGAAGGTAAAGGTGCAGGGCAAGCATAAAAAGCAGTCCGGCGGCCACGGGCAGTACGGCGATGTGATTATGGAATTTGAGCCTTCCGGCGATCTGGAAACCCCATATATCTTCGAGGAGAAGGTATTCGGCGGTTCCGTTCCCAAGAACTATTTCCCGGCAGTGGAAAAAGGGCTTCAGGATTCCGTGGTGAAAGGCCCCTTGGCCGGATATCCGGTAGTCGGGTTAAAGGCCACCCTTCTTGACGGCTCCTACCATCCGGTAGATTCCTCGGAAATGGCCTTTAAGATGGCGACGATCCTGGCCTTTAAGAAGGGCTTCATGGATGCGGGCCCCGTGCTCTTAGAGCCCATCGCCTCCTTGAAGGTTACGGTTCCGGACAAGTTTACCGGCGACGTTATGGGCGATTTAAACCGTAGAAGGGGCCGTGTGCTGGGGATGAACTCCGATCACCACGGCAAACAGATCATTGAAGCGGATATCCCCATGTCCGAGCTTTATGGGTATAATACGGATCTGCGCTCCATGACCGGAGGCATCGGGATTTACGAGTATGAATTTGCCCGCTATGAGCAGGCTCCCGGCGATGTGCAGAAGAAGGAAGTGGAGGCACGGGCTGCCAAGGATGAGGATTAGGCTTGATTAAAATTTATCTAAGGCAGGCTTTGCTTTAAGCACAGTGCAGTGATGGATTAGATGAAGATTTAAGGGAATGTTGCAAAACACAGGGGTTCCACGTATATGGCAGCAATGTGGCGGGATGCCATGCCATATATTGGATAAACCAGATGTTTTGCAACGTTCCCTTTTGTTTGGATGAAAGTGAATGAAATTTCTGAGAACAGGGGAATGGAGGCGATGAAAGCAGATAGTAGCATTGCTGCTGAGAATGGTATAGATGATATGGCTTTGGATGAGATTAATGCGGAGATTTCTGACGAGCCATGGGACGGCATATGAAGTACAAAATGAAATGCAAAAGAATTCTATCCCCTTGACAATGCCCTCCCTCAGTGATAAGGTTAAATTTGACTTTATTCATAACAGGAGGTAAATTATGGACAAATATTTATGTGAACCTTGCGGCTACATTTACGATCCGGAATTAGGCGATCCGGATAATGGGGTTGCTCCCGGGACGGCATTCGCGGATATTCCCGATGACTGGGTTTGCCCGGTATGCGGCTTGGGGAAGGATGCCTTTGTCAAGGTGGAATAAAGGTAAAGGCTCGTTGGCGGAAAAGATTTACTCATAAGAAGTTCATGATAAGATCATTGCCGTTGACGAAATGTAACCGTTTAGACGGGGCATCTTCTTGGCGTCTGCGCCGGACAAAAGCTGGGATGTCCATCCGATGTGGAATTTGGCATGAATTTGAACATACAAGCAAGCTTGACGTTCCAAATTCATGTCAAATTCCCCGCCGTCTGAACTGTTACGGCAAAATATGGCGAAGGGAAAACAGGGCTTTTGCAGGTTGTTTACAAAAGTCCTGTTTTTGTGTAAAATAAAGGATGGATGCGCAAGGTTTAAGTGGCTGGGAAGTCGAATGTGCCATACGGGAGAGGAGAAATTAAAGTGGACGATTTTGGATGGGAGCAGCAGATGCGCCGGGAGATGAAGATCGACCGGCGGCATTTTTCAAGGCTTGCCTTTGGATTTTTGTTCTATGATCTGCTGGGCGCCGGGCTGCAGTTTGGGGCTGCGGTGCTGCTTCAGTTTAGCGGCTGGGATTACAGCCCTTACTGGATCAGCTTAAGCTGGATATTAAACCTGGTGGTGATGTACGTAATTGCCATGCCCATCGCCGCCTGTTATTTTAAGACGGTTCCCAGGTTTGGCCAGGTGCGGAATGAGCGCTGGGAATTTAAGGCATGGGTGGTGGTGTTTTTTATCGGCCTGTCCATGGGATACTTAGGGAATTTGCTTGGCACGGTGATCACCAGCTTTACCGGCGCCGGGACGGCGGACTACGATACGCTGATGGACATGATTTTCGATGGGAATATGTTCCTCACCTTTTTAAATGTGGTCATCGGTGCGCCGATAGTGGAAGAGCTTTTGTTTCGGAAGATCTTGATTGACCGGACGATCGGGTACGGGGAGCGGTTTTCCGTCTTGCTGTCAGGGACGCTGTTCGGGCTGATGCATGGGAATTTCCAGCAGTTTTTTTACGCCTTTGCATTAGGCTGCCTGTTTGCCTACATTTACTGCAAGACAGGGAAGATCCGAAATACCATTTTGTTCCATATGTGGATTAATTTCTGCGGGAGCATCCTGGTTCCCCTGCTGATGCGGGGATGCCTGTCTGGGGTCAGCCTGTCCGGGGAGGTTTCCGTTGAATCCGTCCTGTCCCATCCCTTGGCGATCCTTGCGGCGCTGTGCCTTATTGGATATGTGTTGTTTCAGCTGCTTTCCACCATTGCCGGGCTGGTATTGTTTTTCGTGTTTAAGCGGTTTATCTGCTTTTATCCGGGGCTTCGGCAGATCCCGAAGGGGAGGAGGTTTAGGAGCGTGGTGGTAAATCCGGGAATGGTGCTGTTTTTGCTGCTTTGCATCTGGCAGTTTTTTTAACCTATCAAGGAAGTCCCACGCTTCTAAGTCGTAAAGACGAAAGCGGTGGGTTGGGGGACTTGCCCCAGCCAGGCGGGGGATGCAAGCCCCATCTGACAAGCTGTGATAGCAGCATAGGGAGATGAGGAAGGAGCACAGCGGAGGGTCTGGCCCGCTTTACCGGGCATTCCGAAATTCCTTTGACTGGAGCGCGGGTAACTTTTGGACAAGACTTGACAGGAGAAGATTCTTGTGCTAACGTGCTAATGTATTGGATTGTGCGGGCTGAACGGACGGTAAATTTTAATTTTAAAACTTCAGGAGGAATGATTTATGGCTGTGCAGTATAACCATTCTGCCATTGAGAAGAAATGGCGGGAAAACTGGGAGAAGCATCCCATCAACGTAAATGACGGAAAGAAAGAAAAATATTATTGCCTGGATATGTTCCCGTATCCCTCCGGCAGCGGCCTTCATGTAGGCCATTGGAGGGGCTATGTGATTTCCGATGTATGGAGCCGTTACCAGCTTTTGCGGGGGAAGTATGTGATCCATCCTATGGGCTGGGATGCTTTCGGCCTTCCGGCGGAGAACTACGCCATTAAGATGGGAACCCACCCGGCAGTTTCCACGGCGGAGAATGTGGCGAATATTAAGAAGCAGATTAACCAGATTGCGGCCATTTACGACTGGGACATGGAGGTCAATACCACGGATCCCAACTTCTATCAATGGACACAGTGGATTTTTGTCCAGATGTTTAAGAAGGGCCTTGCCTATGAAAAGGAGTTCCCCATTAACTGGTGTCCTTCCTGCAAGACAGGCCTTGCCAATGAGGAAGTGGTTAACGGCTGCTGCGAGCGCTGCGGCACTGCCGTGACCAAAAAGAACCTGCGCCAGTGGATGTTAAAGATTACGGCTTATGCGGAGCGGCTGTTAAAGGATTTGGACAAGCTGGATTGGCCGGAGAAGGTTAAGAAGATGCAGACCGACTGGATTGGCAAATCCTACGGCGCGGAGGTGGATTTCCCGGTGGAAGGGACGGATGAGAAGATTACGGTGTATACCACCAGGCCGGATACCCTCCATGGGGCTACCTTCATGGTGCTGGCTCCGGAGCATAAGCTGGCGAAAGGGCTGGCTACGGATGAGACCAGGGAAGCGGTGGAGAACTATATTTTCGAGTCTTCCATGCGCTCCAATGTAGACAGGATGCAGGCGAAGGAGAAGACCGGCGTGTTTACCGGCAGCTATGCCATCAATCCCTTAAACCAGGCCAAGGTTCCCATCTGGCTTTCGGATTATGTGCTGGCAGATTACGGCACGGGGGCGATCATGTGCGTTCCTGCCCATGACGACCGCGACTTTGAGTTCGCGAAAAAATTTAACATCCCCATCATCCAGGTTATTGCCAAGGACGGGAAAGAAATCGAAAATATGACGGAGGCTTACACCGAGGCCAGCGGAACCATGATCAATTCCGGTGAGTGGAACGGCATGGAGTCGGCGGTGCTGAAGAAGGAAGCCCCTGTGATGATTGAGAAGATGGGCATTGGCAAAAAGACGGTGAATTATAAGCTGCGTGACTGGGTGTTCTCCCGCCAGCGCTACTGGGGGGAGCCTATCCCCATTATCCATTGCCCCAAGTGCGGCTGCGTTCCCGTTCCGGAGGATCAGCTTCCCCTTACCCTTCCGGAGGTGGAGAGCTACCAGCCTACAGGCACAGGGGAATCCCCGCTTGCGGCCATTGAGGAGTGGGTGAACTGTACCTGCCCGGTTTGCGGCGCACCAGCCAAGCGGGAGACCAATACCATGCCCCAGTGGGCCGGTTCCTCCTGGTATTTCCTCCGCTATGTGGACAGCAAGAATGACAAAGAACTGGTTTCCCGGGAAAAGGCGGATAAATACCTTCCGGTAGATATGTACATCGGCGGAGTGGAGCACGCGGTGCTGCATCTTCTGTATTCCCGGTTCTACACCAAGTTCCTCTGCGATATCGGGGTGATTGACTTTGACGAGCCGTTCACGAAGCTGTTTAACCAGGGCATGATCACCGGGAAGAATGGGATCAAGATGAGCAAATCCAAAGGGAATGTGGTTTCCCCGGACGATCTGGTAAGGGATTACGGCTGTGATTCCCTGCGGCTTTACGAGCTGTTTGTAGGCCCGCCGGAGCTGGATGCGGAGTGGGACGACCGGGGGATTGAAGGCGTGTCCCGGTTCTTAAACCGGTTCTGGAACCTGGTAATGGACAGCAAGGATAAGGAAATCAAGGAAACCAAGGAGATGGTGAAGCTGCGCCACAAGCTGGTTTACGACATTGAGCAGCGGTTTAACCAGTTCAGCTTAAATACGGTGATTTCCGGCTTCATGGAATATAATAACAAGCTGATTGAGCTGTCCAAGAAGGAAGGCGGCATTGACAAGGAAACCTTGAAAACCTTCGTGGTGCTTTTATCCCCCTTTGCCCCCCATATCGGCGAAGAGCTGTGGCAGCAGCTGGGCGGAAAAGACAGTGTGTTCCATGCGGCATGGCCGGAGTTTGACGAAGAGGCCATGAAGGATGATGAGATTGAGATCGCTGTCCAGGTAAACGGAAAGACGAAGGCAGTAGTCAGCCTTCCGGCGGATGTTTCCAAGGAAGATGCCATTCAGGCAGGAAAAGAGGCCGTGGCGGACAAGCTGACCGGGACGGTGGTAAAAGAGATTTACGTTCCGGGAAGGATCATTAATCTTGTACAGAAGTAGGAGCCTTGATCGAGAGAAAGAGGTGAAGTGATGCTGGCCAATGAATGAGGAAGATTTGAAGTGAGGTAATTTATTTTTGCTAAGGAAAGGCGTCTGCGTGCCCATAATGGGTAGCAGGCGCCTTTTTGAAATAAAATTTAGTGCTTTGTTAACTTGGGTAGCTGGGGAGAATTAATGCTTTGTCAACCTGGATAGCTGGTGAGAGAATTTTGACGCTGGGTTGTTTCGGATGGTGTTGGGAGTGGATTGAGTTAGCTGGTGTCTCTTACGATGAGTTTGCTGGCTTAGAGGAAACACGTAGGCTGACGAGTTCGCCGCCTGTGGTGGATGTACACACGAAAACGCGCTCTCGCTCGACATAAAACGGAACGGACACTAAGCTCGAAAAGACCTCGCTAAGTGCCGCCGTTTTATACGGTTTTCTTTGTGTACACGCACCACAGACGGCTAGGTACTGGCTTGTGGGAAGTCATTTTAAGCTAGCCATTAAGGCAGCGGAGCCAGGCCATATTCCATGAGGAACGCTCCTGAAACGTCGGCGCTTAACGAGGTCTTTCACGAGTTTAGCGTCCGCTACGCCACTGGCGGAGCGAGAGCGCGGTGACGATGGAATATGGCCTGGCGTAGCGGAAAAGCACTAAATTTTATGAGAATAGTTTATCCAGTAGGAACCGCAAGTCTGAAAAAAAGTAAACCCTTTAAAAAAACTGACTCTATTTTTTCGCGGGCAAAATGCATTAAAATTATACCATAAGAAACAAAAACTGTACAAAACCAACAAGGCGGATAATTGCCGAATCAGGGAAACAGGAGGTATTTTATGAAAAGGAAATTATTGGGAAACATGAGCCTTGCGCTTTTGCTGGCAGCCAGCGTGACGGTGCTTTCAGGCTGCGGGGGCAGCAAGGAAGGAAGCGGGTCGGGAACGTCCGGTAGCACGGGGGGCGCTTCTGCCGGGGCAGCGCAGTCTGTGGAGCAGGCGGGGGAAGGGATGGGAGAGAAGATTACCCTGCGCTACTCCTTCTGGGGCAGCACCAATGAGAAGGATGCCATCACAAAATCCTGCGAGGCATTTATGGAGCAGAACCCAGATATTGAAGTGGAGCTGATTCATATCCCGGCGGATTATGAGGCGAAGCTAAGTGCCATGATTGCCGGGGGCGAGGAGCCGGATTTGGCAAACCTAAAGGATTTTTTTGCCGTGCCTTTAGCGGAGTCCGGGAAGCTTTACAATATTTTTGATCTGATGGATCAGGATGAAGAGATTGACCGCGAGGATTACCTCCAGTTTGCCTACCGGTATTTTACCCCGGATAAAGCTTACGGGCTGAATACGGCGGGAGAGCTGTTCGCCATGTTTTACAATAAAGAGCTGTTTGAGGCGGCAGGAGTTCCCGGGCTTCCCGATTCCATCGAGGAAGCGCTGACCATGGATGAGTTTATCCAGCTGGCCAAGCAGCTTACCCTGGACGGGGCTGGGAGGAACGCGGCGGATCCGGCTTTTGACCCTTCGGATATCGTCCAGTATGGCCTGATGTTTGACTTTGGGGCGCAGCAGTATATGGGAGCGGTGTATTCCAATGAGGGAAGCTACGTTAATGATGACGGGACGAAATGGACCTTAAATGAAGGCCCGGCGGTGGAAGCGCTGCAGACCATCTCCGATCTGGTAAATGTGCATCATGTTGCCCCCAATCCGGCGGAGCTAAAGGCCCTTCCTTCCCTGGCAGTGGCCTTGCAGACCAATAAGGCGGCCATGATTTGGGCAGGGGCCTGGGTTGCCCTGGATCTTGGCCTTGGGGAAACGGAATTTGACGTGGGCGTGCTCCCGGTGTTTAAGAAGGGCGTGTATGCGACCTGCCCGGCTCAGGGGACGGCGGGGATCTTTGCCTCCACGAAGCATCCGGAGGAAACCTTCCGCCTGTGGAAGTGGATGATGGATCCGAAAAACAGCATTGATCTTTTTGCTTCCGGCCTGTGGATGCCGATCTTGGCGGACTATTATACGGATGAAGCATTGTTAAATACCTGGGCGACAGTACAGCCGGCTCATCCTTCCGGCTATATCGGAAGCCATGTGGACGTGGTTCTGGCTGACGGGGTGAAGGCAAATCCCTCCAGCTATGTGAAAAATTATACGGAGATTAATGCCTTGGTGACGCCTGCCTTAGAGAGCGCGTTTTTAGGGAATGAAAGCGTTAAGGAAGCCTTGGATCGGATTGCTCCCGACGTGGAAAAGCTGCTTTCGGGAAGGTATGACCGGTAGGTTAAGTGTTTGGGGCGTGGGATGAAAGGCTTCCTGTGCCCCGGATCCTGCGGGAAAAACAGCGCACAGGCAGGGAAGGCCGAAAGGAGCGAAAATGAAACGAGTGACGAGAAAGACGAAAGAGCGAAGGGAAATGGTTACGGGGATCTTGTTTTCCCTTCCGGCGATCATTGGCTTTTTCTGTTTTGCCTTAGGACCTATGGTTGCCAGCCTGATTTTAGGCTTTACGGAATATACCATTTCCAGTGCCCCCAGGTTTGTGGGGCTGGACAATTACATCCGGATGTTTTCCGGACAGGACGTATTTTTTTACCAGGCATTATCCGTTACCCTTAAGTTTGCCTTGATGAATGTGGCCGTATGTATGCTTACCGCCTTTGCGGTTGCCTTGCTGCTAAACAGCGAAGCCGTAAAATGCAGGGGGTTGTTCCGCTCCGTATTTTATATCCCTACCATCATTCCTTACGTGGCTACCGCGATGATTTTCATGTGGATGATGAGCCCGGATTTCGGGCTGTTTAATATCCTGTTAAGGGGAATAGGTCTTAAGGGGAGCAAATGGATCTACAGCGAAGGCACGGTGCTGTATTCCCTGCTGATCATTACGGCCTGGACGGCGGGAAATATTATCGTGGTATTTTTGGCGGGGCTTCAGGGCGTGCCTAAGCAGCTTTACGAGGCGGTGGAGGTGGACGGGGGCAATGGGTTCCACAAGTTTGCCTACATTACCCTGCCGATGGTAACGCCTATCGTATTCTTTAACGGGCTGATGTTTATGATTGCCAGCCTTCAGGGGTTTATGCCCGCGGCGGTGATTACCAGCGGAGGACCGAACAATGCAACGCTGTTTTACACTTACTATATGTACAAGCAGGCTTTTGAGTTTTCCAACATGGGTTATGCCTCGGCTTTGGGCTGGGTGCTGTTTTTGGTGATTGCCCTGATTGCGGCCTTTATCTTTAAGACCTCAAAGTACTGGGTATTTTATTCGGATGAGGAGTAGCGGTTATGCAGAGAAGAAAGAAGCAGTTGAAGCAGGCGGGAGTGTTTTTGCTGGTGATTGTGCTGGCTATGATCTGGCTGATGCCGCTGTATTGGCTGGTGCGCAGCTCCTTTATGGGGATCGAGGATATGTTTAAGAATCCGCCTATCTGGATCCCGAAAAAGCTGCGGTTTGAAAATTATCGGTCGGCCCTTACCGCCCTTCCCTTTGTGAAGTATTTTTTCAATACCATTACCATTGTGGTGCTCAGCGTGCTTGGGATCCTCATTAGCTGTTTTGTAAGCGCCTACGGCCTTAGCCGGGTGAAATGGAAATACCGGGATGTGGTGTTTACGGTGTTAATGTCCACCATGATCCTGCCCTACTTTACCACGCTGATCCCTAACTTTATTTTTTGGAAAAAATTAGGTTTGGTAAACACCTTTTATCCCATGATTGTCCCAACCTGGTTCTGCATGGGGATCGCCAGCGTCTACGGGGGCGGTATGTTTAACATTTTCCTGCTGCGCCAGTTTATCCGCACGATTCCCCGGGAGCTGGACGAGGCCGCCTACGTGGACGGAGGGGGGCATCTGGCGGTACTTACCAGGATTATCCTGCCCTTATCCAAGCCGTCCTTAACCTGCGTGGGGCTGTTCACCTTCTTAAATTCCTGGAACGATTTGATTAACCCGTTAATCTATATTAATTCGGATAAAAAATTTACCATTCAGCTGGGGCTGCGCACCTTTATCGGTTACTTTAATGCAGAGTGGCATTTAATGATGGCGGCGGCGTGCACGGCGATCCTGCCGGTGGTGCTGGTGTTTGTCTGCGGCCAGCGGTACTTCGTGGAAGGGATAGCCACTACGGGTCTGAAGGGATAAGGAAGATTGCTTCGGGGGAGATAATATGATACCAGGGTCAAAAGGCCGAAAATCTGTTGCAAGCTTGCTTGCATAAAGATTTTTGACCTTGGGATCCGCAAAAGCACCGAAAAAGAGGAAGATGGAAATGGGGAAAATGGAAATAGAGAAAAGGGAAATGGGGAAAATGGAAATAGAGAAAAGGGAAATGGGAACAACAGAAAACCGAAAAGGGCTTTCGCCGGTTTTATGGAAGGATGTGGAGCTTAAGGGCGGTTTCTGGGGGGCACGCCAAAAGGTTAACCGGGAGGGCACTATCCCTTACCTGATCCGCGCCTATGAGGAGTCCGGGCGGTTTGCCCTGCTAAGGCTTGCCTGGTCTAAGGAGCAGAAGCAGGCGCCCCACCATTTTTGGGATTCGGATCATGGAAAGCTGATAGAGGCGGCGGCCTATTCCCTGGGCACGGCCCCGGATCAGGGGCTGGAAGAGAAGATGGATCAGGTGATTGATTTATTGGCCAAAGTCCAGCAGGAGGACGGGTATTTAAATTCCTATTTTGCCCGGTTCTGCCCAGATAAGCGGTTTACCGATCTGATGATGATGCATGAGCTGTACTGCGCGGGCCATCTGCTGGAAGGGGCGATTGCCTATTTCCAGGCTACGGGGAAGAGGAAATTTTTGGACGTGATGTGCCGGTACGTGGATTACATTGATTCCCAGATCGGGGAAGAGGAAGGAAAGCTTCACGGGTATGACGGCCACCCGGAAATCGAGCTGGCCTTGATGCGCCTTTTTAAGCTTACCGGGGACAGAAAATATAAACGGCTGGCAAAATATTTCGTGGAGGAGCGGGGGAAGGAGCCTTACTTTTTCGAGGAAGAGGCCAAGCGCCAGGGGATTGATGTGAATAAGCGGCAGGAGCCCCTGTACGATATCGGAAGTTTCCTGGTGGGGCAGGAAAAGGAAGGCCAGGACAGGAAAAAGCTGGAAAAACCGGTGGATCCTATGGTGCTTCCCAAGATGAACCAGGAGCGGGTTTACAAATACTATCTTCCTGCAAAAGGTCCCTTCGCCCAGTTTAACGGGGGCAGGCGGGCAAGGGAGCTTGAGGAGCCTATGGGGCACGCCGTCCGGGCAATGTATTTATACTGTGCCATGGCGGATCTTGCCCATGAGGATGACGGCCTTAAGGCGGCTTGCCTAAGGTTATGGGAGAACCTGGAAAATACCCAGCTTTACATTACCGGCGGCATCGGCCAGTCCCAGGAGTGCGAACGCTTTTCCTTCGCTTACGATCTTCCCAATGAGAATAATTACAGTGAAACCTGCGCTTCCATCGGCCTTCTGATGTGGGCGCACCGGATGCTTCATCTGGATACGGATTTGCGGGAAATCGTGATGGGAAAGGCGGCTGCCGTACCCTGTTCATCTTACGGGGATATGATGGAGCGTGCCCTTTACAACGGGATTTTAAGCGGCGTTTCGGATAAGGGCAATGCATTCTTTTATGCCAATTACATGGAAATGTATCCGAAGCGCTTTGAACAGGGGAGCGCAGTGCTTCGCTTTGACGACCGCATCAGCCCTGCCCGGCAGGATTGGTTTACCATTTCCTGCTGCCCGGCAAATTTAGCCAGGACGGTAGCCATGGTAGGGGAATATATGTACTCTTCAAACGAGGAAAATATCTATGTCCATCTGTACAGCAGCGGCAGCGCCCATTTTGTTATCGGAGGAAAGCCTTTTGGCCTGGAGCTGGAAACGGAGTACCCGTGGGAGGGAAGGGTGGAATTTTCCGTATCCTGTGAGGACAGCACGGAATGTTCCCTTTGGTTTCGGATTCCCGGCTGGTGCAGCCGGTGGGAAGTTTCGGTAAACGGCAGGATCTGTAAAGTTCCCTGCCACCGGGGTTATGGGGTGATTTGCAGGAAATGGAACCGGGGGGACAGGGCAGTGGTGAACCTGCCCATGGAGCCAAAGCTGTACCGGACAAATCCCAGGGTAAGGCAAAACGGGGGAAAGGCCGCACTTATGCGGGGGCCTGTGGTATACTGTTTAGAGGAAACCGATAATTTCCAGGAGCTTCATGATTTTGTGCTGGATGGGAGGGCTCCTGTCCAGGTGGAAGCCAGTTTCCTTTTTGGAGGAATCCGGGTGCTTAAACTTTCCGGGACGCGTTCGGATATGGAGGACTTTAAGGAACTGTACCGGGCGGGGGATGCCCCGAAGCGAAATCCGGTGCAGGCTACGGCAATCCCATACTGCTTTTGGGGGAACCGTGGGCTAGGAGAGATGGCTGTTTGGCTTAGAACAGAATGATTTGCATAAGGGTGCGGCAGGTTTTGTGATTTGCGGCATCCTTACTGCGTTAGGGGAGAAGAGCGGACTGTCTTCGGTGTCAGGGCGGCGTGGCTTGCCCGCAACATTCGGTCAGCGAGTGAGGGAGCCATAACATCGCCCGCTGTTGGTGACAATGCTTGCTGGTTTACCATAAAATTTTCTGTTGTTGGTGAGGCGCTTGTTGGTTTACCATAAAATTTCCTGTTGCTGGCGGCAGAGCTTATTAGCTTACCATAAATCTGCCCTTTCCAGGAAACTGTGTCTGATTAATTTGCCATAAAATTACTTTTTGAGGAAATATCATCTGAATTGGGGATATAATATCTGAATAGTTTACCATAATTTAATGATTTAAACGCATTGGTTTACCATAAAACTTACATTAGGAACGCTTTAAGTAGACATAAAATTGCCGCGAGGCAATGGGAGGGTACAGAAGGGAGGCAGGAAAATGGCCAGAATCGTGATTGTGGATGATGAGTTAAGCCAGCTAAAGCTGCTGAGGGATATTTTAAAACGGCTTTGCCCGGAATACGAGATTGTGATTTTCGGGGAATCGAAGGCGGCGATGGAGTACCTTTTGGAACATGGGACGGAGGTGCTGCTTGTAGATATCCGAATGCCGGGGATGACTGGGTTTGAACTGCTCTCCCATATCCCTGGGGATGAGGAAATGATGGTGGTGGTGATCTCTGCCCACAGCGATTTTGAATATGCCAGGACGGCCTTGCGCAAGGGCGTAGATGAGTACCTGCTAAAGCCGGTGTCGAAAAAGGAGCTTGACCGCCTGGCATCCCAGATTAAGCGCCATGTGGAGGAAGTGGAGCGGGGAAGGAGGAAGAGCTGCAGGCCGCCGGATTTTTTTATCCCCCGGGCGACGGATCCGAAAGCCTGGAAAGAAATGGGGGAGGAAGAGCTTTTGTGGGCAATCCGGGACGGGCTTTTGGCCATGGAAGGGGAAAGGCCTGATTACCCCATAGGGGATGCGGCGTCCTACCTGGCCTTGCTGCTGAAGCAGGGAGCAGGGGCGCTTCACGAGCACTATTTGACGGAAAGCGGGCTTAGGCAGCTTTCCGGGATGGAAAGGCAGATGGCTGGCTGCAAAACCTTTGGGGAGCTGTCGGAGGCGGCGCTCCGCAGCATCCGGCAGGTCTTCCGGGTGTCCAGGCTGGATCATGCTTCCAATATGGCTGACAGCATGGAGCGGTGCAAGTGCTATATCGAGCGCCATTTTTCCGAACCTATTTCCTTAACGGAGCTGTCCGGCCAGGTGCATTTAAGCCCGGCTTACGTCAGCAGTATGTTTAAAACCTTTACGGGGGTGGGGTACAAGGAGTACTTAACCCAGGTCAGGCTGCGCCATGCCTGCGATATGCTGCGGCAGACGGGGATGAAGGTTTATGAGATCGCCCGGGAAACAGGGTACGTTGACCATTTAAGCTTCATCAAATCCTTCAAGAAAGAAATGGGCCTTACTCCGGGGGAATACCGGATGATGATAAAGGGAGGCAGGGAAGGAGAAGGAAATGATCGGTAAATGGAAGGAGGGATTAAAAAACGCAGGCCTCCAGCTGCAGTTCAATCTGTTTTATATCGGGATGCTGATGTTCTTGGTTCCGGCCATTACCGTCTTTTGCTATTGGCAGAGCCAGAAAATTCTCTGTGAGGTGGTCACTTCCGATATCCGGAACCTGGTGGAAAAATCCAACCAGATCGCGGACTCAAAGCTTCAGCTGGCAAAGCAGTATACCTTTTATTTCCTGGCGGACAAGGATGCCCAGAGGCTTTTGCGGGAGGCTGAAGGCTGCCAGGATTTTTCCCGGCTGTATTTTTTGGATGGGGAACTAAAGAAAATCGCGGATCGGTACTTCCTCTCCTCGCCGGATATTTATTCCGTGAATATTGTTACGGATCACTATACCTTCGGGATTGAGTTTAGCCAGAATTATATCCCGGCAGGAGCCTTTAAGGATTCCCTGGTATATCAGATTGGAATGAAAAGCCGGGAGCGGCTGGCCTGGGTTCCCACATATAAGTTCTTCCAGATGTATAACCAGCCGGAGCTGGAGCGAGTGACCGGGATTGACTATTATTATATGTTTTCCATGGTGCGGAACTTGGAAAGCCTTCTGCGTGAGGGGAGGCCGGACAAGGAAGGAGATGGGGAAGGCTTCCAGATCTTAACCATTAATTTCGTGGATTCCTTCTGGGATGATGTGTTTTTAAGCATTCCCGAATATCAGAATGTGCAGCATATGGTGCTGGACGAGAGGGGGGCGGTGATTACCCATTCTGATAAGGGGCGGATAGGGGAAGTTCTGGAAGAGGGCTGGGTGCAGGAGATTGCCAGGGAAAAGTCGGGAAGCCGCTTTGTTGAGCTGGACGGGAAACGGGTGATGATCTCCTACGGGAAATCCTCTGTGACCGGATGGATGTCGGTGTTTGCCATGGAGGAGAAAGAGCTTTGGGCGCTGCATTTTTCCCGGCTGCAGAAAAGCAGCCTGCTGATTTTCGGGCTCCTGCTGATCAGCGTAGCGGCTTTTTCCTGGGTGATCCGGGGATGGGTGGTGCGCCCAGTGATCCGCCTGACCGGCGAAGTGGAAAAGGTGGAGAAGGATCCGGAATACCAGATCCCGGAACGGGGAAGCCGGGAGTTCCGCGGTCTGATCTCCGCCTATAACCATATGAAAACAAGGGTCAGGCAGTTAACCCGGCAGAACTGTGAGATGGAAAGCCTTTATCAAGCCTCCAAGCTGAGGGAGATTAACCTTCAGCTGAACCCGCATTTTATCTACAATGTGCTGAATATGCTGAATTTAGAGCTGATCCGCGATGGGGAATTCGAGTACAGCGAGTTGGTAGATGACGTGATCTATATGATGCGGTATATCCTGGATTCGGACAATATCGCGGAAACTTTTGGGATTGATTTAAAGTACACCCTCCACTATATTGATGTGGTCAACCGCAGATATGACGGGATCTATCAGCTGGAGGTGGCGGTGGAGCCGGACTTATACGAGACGAAGGTACCGAAGTTTATGCTGCAGCCTATTGTGGAAAATGTGTTTAAGCACGCCTTTGCCCGGGAGGGGGAGAAGGAGAGGAAGATTCGGATTTCCTGCTACCGCAGGGAAGGAATGCGGTATTTCACCGTGGAGGATAACGGCAGCGGCATGGACGAAAAGCTTATGGAACAGATCAGCAGAGGAGAGGAATGCTCCGTAGGCCTAAGGAATACCAGGGAAAGGGTTGAGCATTTGTACGGCCTGCAGGCGTTATTGTATGCGGAGGCGTCTCCCATGGGAGGGGCGAAGGTCTGCATAGTCCTTCCGGAAGGGGGCTGAAAAATACGTAAGAACACTTGCTGTTTCTTAAAGAGCAGGCGATGAAGCGCCTGCCTTAAAGGAGCGGCACGTGTTCTTTTTTTTAAACATTTTTGGTTTGCATTACCGATTTCCTTTTTTGTTGGATTTCACTATAATAAGGGAAGAAGGGAGGGATTTCATTGGCATATTTTAACACGCTTGCCCTTGGGGTATGCTACTATCCAGAGCATTGGGAGGAAGGCCTTTGGCGGGATGACTTAAGGCGGATGGAAGAAAATGGGATATCGGTTATCCGCATCGCGGAATTCGCCTGGAATAAGGTTGAGAATGAGGAAGGGAAGTTTGATTTTTCCTTTTTTGACCGTTTTTTGGATGTGGTGGAGACGACCGGCATCAAGGTGATTTTTTGTACGCCTACCGCCACTCCCCCGGCTTGGCTTACGCAAAAGTACCCGGAAGTACTGACGGTGGATTTGGACGGGAAGAAGCAGCATCACGGGGCCAGGAGGCATTATAATTACAATTCGCCGGTTTACCGGGAAAAGACCAGGATTATTGTGGAGCAGCTGGCAAAGCATTATGGGGGCAGGAAATGCATTATCGGGTGGCAGATTGACAATGAGCTAAACTGCGTAAACAGCGAGTTTTACGCAGATGCGGATCACAAAGCCTTCCGGGTGTTTTTAAAGGAGAAATATAAGAGCCTGGAGGCCTTGAACGAGGCGTGGGGGACGGTATTCTGGAACCAGACTTATACGGCGTGGGAACAGGTTTGCCTTCCCCGCCATACCATGCGGGATACCAGCAATCCCCATTTAAGGCTGGATTCCATCCGGTTCTTTTCGGAGAGCTGCATCGGCTACTGCAGGCTTCAGTATGATCTGTTGAAAGAATATCTGCCGGAAGGGGTGTTTGTCACCACTAATGGCTTATTCCCCCATGTGAATTACCGGAGGATGGTGGAGGAAGCCCTGGATTTTATTACGTATGACAGCTACCCGGAATTTGGCCTGATGGAAGGGGCAGATCACTTAAAAGACCGGAAGTGGAGCATGAACTTAGCCCGGGCCAGGGGATGCGGGGAAAGCTTTGGGATTATGGAGCAGCAGTCAGGCCCCGGCGGCTGGTATAATTTCCGGGTAGCTCCCACGGCAAAGCCGGGGCAAATCCGCCTTTGGACGTACCAGTCTATCGCCAACGGCGCAGATTTCGTCAGCTATTTCCGGTGGCGCACCTGTCTGTTCGGGACGGAGATTTACTGGCATGGGATTTTAAATTACGACAATCTGGATAACCGCAGGCTTAAGGAGATCCGGGGGATCGGAGAGGAGTTAAAGAGGCTTAAAGGCATGGCAGGCAGCGCTTACCGGGCGAAGGTGGCGATCCTTTACGATTACGACAATGAATGGGACGGGGAGACAGACGTATGGCATGGGCCGCTGCGCCGGCATTCCCACCTTGGGCTGTTTGAGGCTTTGCAGAAAGAGCATATTCCCTTTGACTATGTGACGGTCGGGCCGGATATGGACAAGGAGTCCTTAAGCCGGTATGAGGCGGTGTTTGCTCCTCATATGACTATCGTAGATCCTTTGGCAGTGCAGGCCATTTCGGAGTATGTGGCAGGGGGCGGAAAATTTATCGCCGGGGCCAGGAGCGGCTATAAGGATTTAAATGGAAAATGCCCTATGGCCGTAATGCCCGTGGGGATGGATCAGCTGTTTGGGATCCAGATTTTGGATTTTACCGCCGTGATGAAGGATGCCCCAAAGGTCTGTGGGGTGATGGACGGGGAGCGGCTTGAGATGCCCTTGTTCCATGACATATTAACGCCAGTGTCGGACAGCTGCCAGGTAATGGCGGTTTACGATTCCGACTATTATGAAGGGGAGGCGGCAGTAACCAGAAACCGGTTTGGCCAGGGGGAAGCCTGGTATTTCGGGGCGGCCTTTAGCTGCGAGACGGCAAAGAAGCTGTTAAAGGCCATGGGGATTCGCAAGGAGGCGGAAAAATGGACAGACGTTCCCTCCTGCTGCGAGATCGCCTTGCGGGACGGAAAGGAAAAGTCCTGGCTGTTTGTGCTGAATTATGAAAACCGGGAAGTGGAAATCCAGGTGAAAAAGCCCCTTAAGGATGAGCTGTCGGGGAAAGAATACTTTGGAAAGTGTAAGCTCATGCCTTACGGGGTGCTGGTGTTTGCGTTAAAGGAAGTGGAAAATTAGTGAAGAGAGGAAGGTTAAACGAGATGAAAAAACAGATGAGCTTAGGGATATGTGCGTTATTGGCGGTTAGTATGCTGGCAGGCTGCGGCTCCAGCGGAAGCGGGGGAAGCGGCGCAGGCCAAAACAGCGGCGGGAATGGGGGAACAGCCCAAAGCAGCGGGGCAGGAGGCGAAGAAAAAAGCCAGGGCGAGAAAACAGTGATGACCATGACTACCTTAAACGGCGGGACGAATGACGTGTTTGCCGAGGGCATCCAGAAGGAAGTGGATAAATTTAATGCGGACAATGAATTTAACGTGGAAATCAAGCTGGAGTGCTATTCCAATGATAATTACAAGACGAAGCTTACCACGCTGATGGCCTCCAATGCCCAGCCGGATATTTTCTATACCTGGGAAGCCGGGTTCTTAAAGCCCTTTGTGGAAGGGGGGAAGGTCTATCCGGTGGGGGACATTTTTAACAGCGATACGGAATGGTCAGGCGCTTATCCGGACAAGAGCGTATTCGGACCGTTAACCTTTGACGAGAAAATCTGGGCAGTTCCCAGCGTGCGGCAGATCGTGGTGGTTGCCTATAATGACAAGCTTTTCCGGGATGCAGGCGTAACCGCCCCTACTACCTACCAGGAATTTTTGTCCGTCTGCGAGGGGCTTAAGAATGCGGGGATCCAGCCCTTCATCCTCCCCTGCGGGGAAGCCTGGTACGCCGGGCAGCTTTTACAGCAGCTTTGCAACGGGGTAGGCGGGAAGGAATTTTACGAGTATACTGTCAGCGATAAAGTGGAGTGGAACGATCCCCGTTTCGTGGAAGCCGGGACAATGCTAAAGGAACTGGGCGATAAGGGATATTTTGCAGACGGATATCTGGGAATGTCCCCCAGTGAAGGCTTCGAGCAGTTTAACAACGGCGGTGGCGCCATGCTGATGTGCATCACCTCCGGCGTAAATAAGATGGATTTTGCGGAAAATGAATTCTACGAGGATATTAAGTTCTTCCTGCTTCCTTCGGATAACCCGGAGAACAACGGGGTGAATGTAGGCTCCATCGGGCAGACGTATGCCATCAGCAGCCAGGCAAAGAATCCGGAGGCCGCCGCTGCCTTTTTAAAGCAGCTTTCCATGGGGGATTACCAGCAGATATTGACGGATAACGCCCAGGTTTCCATTACCAACACGGAAGTCAGCCTGGACAACCTTAGTGAAATGACCATCCGCTCCCGGGAATCCTTTGACCAGATGACCCTTTATACCCCATGGCTTGACCGGATTTACGGCGCAGGGGAAGGCATGGAGTTTAACAATGCGGCAGTGGCGATCTTAGGAGGGACGGATCCGAAAGAAGCCATGGATAATCTGCAGCAATTCGCCATTGATAATGCAAGCCATTGAAAAAGGGCGTTGCTGCGGCAGGCCGCTTTAAAAATAACGCCGATCCGTCGCAGAGGATAAACGGGCTGCCGGGCTAACGCCCATTAGTGCGGCAGCTTCTTTAGGTGAAGCGGTTTGGCGATGGATATTTAAGGTTTATGGGAAACATTCATAAGATGGTTAGGAGGCTGCCGATGAATAAGGTTTTGCGCGACAAAAAAACGATTGCAATATTTATCCTGCCGGGATTTTTCCTTTACGCGGTATTTGTGTTAATCCCGATTATTTACAATGTTTACTTAAGTATGCTGCAGACGGATCTGATGGGGAAAAAGAATTTTATCCTGTTCCGCAATTATACGAACCTGCTGAACGATAAGATTTTTCTAAAGGCATTGAAAAATAATGCAATGCTGGTTCTTGGCTCCCTGGCGGCCCATCTCCCCCTGGCGCTGCTGTTTGGGACGTTTATCTTTAATAAAATCCGGGGCAGCCGGTTTTACCAGTCCGTATTTTTCCTTCCCTCCGTTATCTGCGGGGCAGGGGTAGGGCTTTTGTTTAACATGATTTACAATTCGGAATTCGGCCTGGTCAATACTTTTTTGGATTTAATCCGCCTTAGCGGGTTAAAGCACGCCTGGCTCAGCGAAGAGAAAACAGTTATGATGGCGCTGGTTGTGGTGGTAATGTGGAAATACGTAGGCTATCACATGGTTATCCAGCTGGCGGCCATGAAATCCATCCCCTACAGCCTTTACGAGGCGGCCAGGATTGACGGAGCCACAAGCTGGCAGCAGTTTGCAAAGATTACGTACCCCTTGATTAAGCACGTGATCAAAATTGACGTGGTATTAATTATTACCGGCTCCCTAAAGTACTTTGATTTGGTGTGGACCATGACCAAGGGCGGCCCTAACCATGCCAGCGAGGTAATGGCTACGTATATGTATTACCAGGGCTTCCGCACCTTGAAATTCGGCTACGCCAGCGCCATCGGCTTGGTGCTTTTGGTGCTTTGTATGCTGGTTATCTGGGGGGTGAACCTTGTATTTAGGACGGAGCCGGTCGAATACTGACAAGGAGGATTTCAAATACTGATAGGAGGATTTTAGATGAAGAAAAGAGTGTTTCACGGATTGGCATTTATCCTGATGGCCGTCTTTGCGGTCTGCTGCCTTTATCCTATTTTCTGGCTGATCCTGAATTCCTTTAAGACGAATAAGGAGCTTTATTATAATACCTGGGGTCTGCCGGAAACGTTGAATTTAGAAAATTATTCCAGGGCAATTTCTAAAGGAAATATCGGAAGCAGTTACGTAAGCTCCATTGTGATCACGGCAGCCTCCGTATTCCTGACGGTATTTTTCGGGGCCATGGTTTCCTACGGGCTTACCAGGCTTCGGTTTAAAGGCTCCGGCACGGTGAAAGGGCTGTTTTCCATGGGCATGAGCATCCCGGCTTACGCGGTAATCATCCCTATGTTTGCCATGTTTAACCAGATGAAGCTTTTGGACTCCTTCGGCTCGGTGATTATCGCCCATGTGGTATTTGCCTTTCCCATGACCATCTACATCCTGACTGGCTTTTTTTCTACCATTCCCACGGAGCTGGAGGAAGCGTTTATCGTGGACGGCTGTACAATTTTAAAGGGATATTATAAAATTATATTGCCGATAGCAAAGCCATCCCTGGCCACGGTTTCCGTGATTAACTTTATTACGGTGTGGAATGACCTGCTGTTCCCCCAGATTTTTTTAACGTCCATGGATAAAATGCCCCTTCCGGTGATCCTGACCCAGTTTGCGGATTTGGATTCCGTGGATTATTCGGGGATGCTGGCGGCGGTGGTGATGACGGTGATCCCTACGATTGGCGTATATATTTTCCTTCATGATAAGATTATCGAGGGGATGACGGCAGGTGCGGTGAAAGGATAGTGGAAGAGAAGGATGGAGCCATATAAGCTGTTGATAGCGGATGACGAGCCCCATATCCGGTCGGGCTTAACTGCCCTGGATTGGGAAAGCATCCATGTGGAAGTGTGCGGGACTGCCAGTAACGGCAAGGAAGCAATCGATATGGCTTCTTCGCTTTTGCCGGATCTAATCCTTACGGATATCCGGATGCCCATTGTAGACGGGCTGGATATGGCGGAGCAGATCCTTAAAGAGAACCAGAACTGCGCGATCTTGTTTTTAAGCGGGTATGAAGATTTTGAGTATGTGAAGCGGGCGCTGAAAATGGGAGCCTGTGATTATATCTTAAAGCCTGCCGTCCCGGAGGAGATCCTTAAAGGCTGCCGCGAGGCGTTAAAGCGGCTGAGGGATAAGCGGGAGCATAAGCAGATTTTTGATCAGCTCCGCTCCATGGTAGTGGGGACGGAAGAGGGAGGCTGGGAGCGGGAGGGCGTAAAAGAAGGGAAAATCAATACCAGGGAGATTGTCCTATACATTGAAAGCCATTACCAGGAGGAATTGGCCTTAAATGATTTGGCAAAGGCGTATCATTTTAATCCGATCTACATTAACCGGATGCTGAAGCGGGATACGGGGAATACTTTTTTGGAAATCTTAAGCAATAAGCGGATGTCCGTAGCCGCCCGCCTTTTAGAGGATACGGAGCTGAAGGTAAACCAGGTCGCGGAGCGGGTGGGCATACCGGATCAGCGGTATTTCAGCACCTTGTTTAAGAAATATTTCCAGTGCTCGCCCAGGGAGTACAGAAAGGCATGGAAACGGAAAGGGACGTAACCGGTTAACGGGCAGGGAGCTTTCCGGCAGGGCGAGGGGACAAGCTTTCAGGGAGGATGAGCCATGAAAAAAGACAGGCGCAGGCGGTTTATGTGGAAGATGAAATACAAATACATTGCCGCCTTTATCGGGGTCAGCGTGTGCATTAGCTTCCTGTTAAGCGGCAGCTACTACTGGTATTTCAGCAGGCTGTTTGAAACCCAGACGAAAGAGTACGTATTAAATATGGCGGAACAGTCCCAAAACAGCTTGGAGCTGACTATGGGCAAGATCGACAGCGTGATCTTAAGCATCCAAAGCGAGGAGGCGGTACAAAGTTTCCTTGCGCAGATTGACCGGGGAGCTTATTCGGAGTATGAGGAATATTTGGCCAGGGCGGACGTGAGGAAGGTGATTTATGCTGATATTATGTGGGAGGATTCCGTGATCAATGTGTACCTGGAATCGGACGGGGGATACTGGGAGGTGTGGGAGAAATCCGGCAGCCAGGTTCTTTGGGACACCCAGAAGAAGGAGCAGATTTACAACGGGGTTGGGCACACGGTCTGGCTTGGGGCGGATGAATCCGGGGAATATATGCAGGCGGGGGCGCAGATTAACAGCACCAGGGATATGAAGCCTTTGGGGTTTGTGATTATCCAGGTTCCCATGAAGGACTTTGAGCAGCATATCGATCATTACTCTTTCGTCCGGAATGGGATTACGATCATCGCCGGGGATGACGGGGAGCTGATTGCAGGCTCGGGATATCCTGACGAGGGAGATTACTTGGAGGAGCTCAAGGGGCTTTTGGAGCCGGAATCCCTAAAGCGGCAGGTTCATTCCATCAAAGCAGGGGGAGAGCAGTACCTGGTGGTGATTTCCAGGCTGAATTATAATAATTGGCATTTGATTACCCTGATCCCTAAGATGAACCATATGGAGGTGCTGTATGAGCTGCGCTATTATATCCTGGCCGTAGTGTTTGTGGTGCTGGCGGCAAGTTTCCTGGTGATCTTGATCCTGGCGGAGCGGTTTACGAAGAATATTAAGGCGCTCAGGTCTGCCATGGAGCAGTTTGGGGAAGGGGATTTTAACATTATCTGCCCGGTCAGCTCCAATGATGAGATCGGCCAGCTGTCCCAGCATTTTAACATGATGGTATACAATATCAATGATCTGATCGACAAGGTTTACAACGAAACCATGCTGCGCCAGGAAGCGGAATTAAAGTCCTTGCGGATGCAGATTAATCCCCATTTTCTCTATAATACGCTGGATATTATGAGCTGGATTTCCCGGAACAGGGGCGTGCCGGAGGTAGGGGACATCGCCGTTTCCCTAAGCAATATTTTCCGTTACACCATCCGCGGCTCTGCCTTTGCAAGGCTTAAGGATGAGCTTTGGCATATTAAAAACTATATGGTGATCCAGCATTACCGGTACGGGGATCGGATACGCTTTGAAATGCGGGTTCCTGATGAGGCCAACGATATTTTCGTGCTGAAGCTTTTGATCCAACCCTTGGTGGAAAACGCAGTGATCCATGGGATAGAAAATATGGAGAATAATGGGGTGGTGGTTTTGGAGGCCGAAAGGCGGGGATCAAACCTGCATATTGCGGTTTATGATAACGGGGTGGGGATGAGCCAGGAAAAAATCCGCCGGATATTAAAGGATGACGGCGGCCTTCCCCTGGAGGTTAAGGAATCTATTGGGCTAAAAAACGTGAACCGCAGGCTGAAGCTGCGCTACGGGGAGAGCCACGGCCTTTCCATAGAAAGCGTCCTGGGAAAGGGGACAAGGATTAATATGGTGATCCCAATCGGCAGCGAGCCTGGAATGCAGGCGTAGCTAGGAATGCAGGCGCAGCTATGGATTTGAACATTGCGTATACGCGGTTAGTACGCTGGGGAAGCGGTGCTGCTTTTGGCAACGGCGCTTCCCCAGCTGGTCTTTGGAGGTTAAGTTTGTTTTGTAAGCTTTCGGGAAAGCAGGCGCAGGGTGTCCAGCTTTTTCCGTTCTGCATCCGGCAGGCGTTCCGTTAAAATCTCCGCGATTACGGCGGTTTCCTCGTCGGTAAAGTGGAGGCCTTTTTTCTGCGCCTCAAGGTTTAAGCTTACGAATTCCCCAAGAAGCTGCCCCTTTGGCGTTTTGGCCAGCCTTTTGGAGAAGGCAATCAGCAGATCCAGCTTTTGGGGATCCATGGCGCTTAAGCGGGGATCATTTTTCCATGATTGTTCCATAATTTTCTCTTCCTTTCTTGTCTATAGCATTTTTAGGCCTAGTACTGCGCTGGTCTTCGCTCCGCTTCGGTCCGTGCTAAACGTATGCCGCTGGCACACAGCGCGTCGTCAACGATGCCACCGCAGAGCCTGCCCCAGCGAAGCGAGGGCATCGCCTCCTTCCTCCGTCTTGCCAGCACACTAGGTAAAGGCCTGCATGGCCTGCATCATCAGCTGGATGTTATCCAGCTTAGACTGCTGTTCCGGGGAGAGGATGGCTCTGAGCTTTTCCAGCATGGCCGCGGAGGAGGGAGGCTCTGGGGAGGGCGAGGGTGAAGGGATAGGGGCGGTTTCCTGGTAGTTCCTTCGGATCTGGAAGCCCTGCATAATATTAATGATCACATCTAAAAAGTCCTGCTCCTGGCTGGTCCCGTAAGGCTTCATGGCATTCAGCATTTCCACCGGGGAAGATTTATCCTGCCCCACAGAGCAGATCCCCATCTCCCCTTCGCCGCCCTCGCGAAAAAGCTCCGCCGTGCGTATCAGCTCATTGCCTTTGACCAAAAGCGATAAAAACCGCTGCTGGGAAATCTGCATATAGGGAAGGGCTGCTTTGATCATCTGAAGATGGTGGTCGCCGATTAAGTAGTCAAGGTCTGTCAGTTTAAATTCATCTTTTTCCATCAATCATCATCCCAATCTTTCTTTGCTCTTATGTATATGAACGGTGTACGGGATTTATTCCGCTGCATATGATAGTTTTAGAAGGAGGTTTTTTGAGATGGTTTATGGAAAGCTGATTATCGATGGCAATGCCGTATATGAGATAGATGAGGACTGCATGGAAAAGCGCCGCGAGTATTTAAGGCAGTTAGAGCATCAGGAAGAAAAGGGAAAAGAGGGAGGGAAGCGAAGGGGATAATGAAAAGAGGGCGGAAATAATCAAAAAAGGCATCCTTAAACCTGGATGCCTTTCCCGCCCTATGGCGGAGCCGGATCAAGAGACGAGCTGATCCGGCTCCTTAGGGGCAAATCTCATTAGCAGAAGAACCCGCGCCCGCCGCAGCAGCACAGAAGGATAATAATCCAGCAGAAATCGCCGCCGAAGCCGAAGCCACAGCCGCAGTTATGTTCGAAGCATCCGTTGCTGCATCCGCCGCCGCCACAGCAGCACAGGATCAGGATTAGAAAAATCAGATTCGAACAGCTGCCTCCCCCTGTCTGGCACTCGCATCCACACCCACAATTTGTTGCTGCTACATCACTCATGTTTATTCCTCCATGTTTTTCTTTACACTCCATCATATGTAAGGCTGCTTGCCATAGTTTCCATGAATTTCAAAAAAGTGAAAAACTTTGGAGGAAAAGGAAATTAACCATGTGCCTTTTTTGTAACAGTTCAGACGGGGTATCTTCTTGCCCGCCTACGCCGGACAAGAAGCGTCGGATGTCCATCCGATGTGGGATTTGGTATGAATTTTGGCTTACAAGCGGGTTTGACGCCCCAAATTCATGCCAAATTCCCCGCCGTCTGAACTGTTACGTTCTTTTATTGCGGCCAAAAGCCCATAGGGAAGGTTTAAGCCGCCCCGGCCTGTGCCAATCTGGATATCCGGCTTATTTTTTCCATGGAAGTCGGAACCGCCGGTAGGGAGCAGGCCGTGTTTTTCGGCAAGAGCCAAAAGCTGGCTGCTTTGGTGTTCGTTATGGGAAGAATGGTATACCTCCAGCCCTAAAAGCCCCAATTCCTTCAGCCGGATGATCAGCCGTTCATTCTCCTCCCAGCCAAGCTTATACTGCATGATATGAGCCAGGGAGGGAAAGGCGCGGTTTTCGCGCAGAAGCCCCATGATTTGTTCCGGGGCAATCTTTTCCTTGCGGATGCAGTAGCGCCCGCCGTACTGTAAGTAGCGGGAAAAGGCCTGGTTTAAGGAGGAGGCATAGCCCTTCTTCACCAAAACCCTGGCGAAATGGGCGCGGGTGATGGCCGCGTTTGGATTGCCGTCCCTAAGCTCCTCCAAGGTGATGGCCATACGGTCTGCCTGAAAACGGCTAAGCATTTCCTCATTGCGCTTCCTGCGGATATCCCGAAGCTTTTGGATACCAAGGGACAGGGCAGGATCCTCCTCGCGGATAAACAGTCCCAGGATATGGATTTCCGTGTCTTGGTAAACGCAGGAGAATTCAATTCCGGGAACCAGCTCGATCCCGGCGCGCGCTGCCGCCTGCCTGGCTTCCTGAATGCCTGCGGTGGTGTCATGGTCGGTTAAGGCGATGGCGGAAAGGCGGCATCTGGCGGCAAGCTCCACCACCTGGGACGGGCTCATCGTCCCGTCGGATGCATTGGAGTGGACGTGCAGATCAATATTGTTCATGGTTTCTTTCACCCTTTTCTTTTTTATTGGCATACGTCAAAGATAGTACATTGGAATTTTACCACATTTTCAGCGAAAAGAACAGCGGGAAAAGGTAGGGAAATTTGATTGACAAGGGAAAGCGGGCGTGATAGGATGGAATAGCGTAATTTGTAAAATATGGAAACGTAGATTTAACATTTATGCAAAAAAAGTTAATAATTTAGTAATTCCTTTTTTGGAAAAGTATGTTATACTATATTTCGACGTAGCAAAAGCGCTATGGTAAGCAAGCAAGATAAATTTACGGCGCGTCCCGGCATACTGCCAAGGGACGTGCTTTATGCCGTATAGAACCGAAAATAAAAATTTAACTGGATGACAGGTGGATATAGATGATGAATGAGTATGAGAGAGGCCGGCGCACGCCGGCAGGGCAGAGTCACGGCAAAAATGGGACAAGAAGCAGCAAGGCAAGAAGCTCCTCTTCCTCTTACAGGACGGGGAATTCGCCACATAGAAGCGGCAGTTTTTCAGAGCGGGGAAGCGGCGGGGCAAGGAGAAGTTCCCATCCCCAAAACCGATCGGCCAGGGGAAGGAACAATTCCCGCTATAAGCGGAAAAACCCTTACGGCTACGGAGGCTTGCCTGGCGGCTTATGGCCGGTTTTGGTGGGGCTGGTGGTGGTTGTAGCGGCGGTTTCCCTGGTGTTTGGCATGAAGGGGAGGAATTCGGTTACGGAGCCAGAGACCACGATGGAGGAAACCACGGTTCCCCCCACGGAATTGAAGAAAGAAGTTAAGGTAGACGGGATTAATATTACAGGCATGAGCATAGACGCCGCAAGGGGCGCGATTTTAAAGCAGTATCCCTGGGCCATGAAAGTTACCTACGGGGGAGAGGTATACGAAGTTGCCAATTTAATGGAGCACCAGATTGATCAGCTGTTAAGCCAGATATACTCTGGCGGCGAGCCGAAGGAATCCTACACTCTGGATACCAAGGGGCTGGAGGAAGTGATCAGCGTCCAGGCGGCGGCCATTGCCCAGAAGTGGAACAAGGCGGCTAAAAACGGCTCCATTTCCGCTTTCGATCAGGCGGCAAATAAGTTCACTTTCAGCGGAGGGGAAAAGGGCCTGGAAGTGGATGAGGAAAAGCTGGCTGCGGATATTCAGAAGGCATTGGATAAGAAGCAGTTTGACGCGGTGATCGAGGCGTCGGTAAAGGAGATTGAGCCGGAATTTAACGAGGCTGCGGCCCGGGAAAAGTATACTACCATCTCTACCTTCACCACCAATACCACGGCCAACAGCAAGCGGAATACAAACGTAAAGCTGGCCAGCCAGGCCATTAATGGCACGGTGCTTATGCCGGGAGAGGAATTTTCCTTTAACGAAGTGGTGGGCGAGCGTACCGAGGAAAAGGGCTATCAGGCAGCAGCCGCCTACAATAACGGGGAAGTTGTCCAGGAGATCGGCGGCGGCGTATGCCAGGTATCCACTACCCTGTATAATGCGGTGCTGAGGGCCGGGTTAAAGACTACGGTTCGCCGTTCCCATACGTATGAGCCGTCCTACGTAACCCCTGGGCAGGATGCTACTGTAAGCTATGGCGGCCCGGATTATAAGTTTGTCAATAATTCCACCACGGCTATCGGCATACGGGCAAGCTACGGGGATCAGGTCTGCACCGTTTCCATTTACGGGATTCCGATTTTGGAGGAAGGCGTAAAATATGCCCTCCGTTCAAAAAAGATTAAGGATACGGATCTGCCGGCTCCTACGTATGAGGAGGATCCTACCCTTCTGCCGGATGTGGAAAAGGTGAAGAGCCAAGGCAGCCAGGGCAGCTACTGGGAAACCAGGCTTGAGATTTCCAAGGATGGGGAAATCATCAGCAACGAGGTTGATCATAATACTACCTATAAGGGCCATGCCCCGGTGATTTTGCGGAATACCTCCGGCGTGGTTATTTCGCCGGAGGAGACGACCGCGCCGGAGAGCACGGTAGTTCCCTCTGAGGGGGCGGCGGACGGATTGGTTTCCACCGCAAGCCCTGGGACGGAGGGGAATGCGGGGACGGAAAGCCGCCCGGCGGAGAGCAGGACATCGGAAAGCCGCCCGGCAGAAACGACGAGAGGCCAGGCTCCGGCAGAGCCTCAGACCACGGCTCCCTCCGGGAATAACGTTAATCCAGGTGGCCCGGGATTTGTCAGCCCAGGCTCCGGCGGGGCCGGGCAGGCTCCGGCAGATTCTCAGGCTCCGCTTCCGGCAGGGCCGGGAAGCCAGGATGCGCCGGTAGTTGTGCCGAATCCATTAAGCTGAAAACGATAATTGCGGGAAAGGGAATCCGGATACGCCAAGGAGTATGCGGGTTCCCTTCTTTATTTTGCCGCAGGCAAAGAATCTGGTAAAGCATGGTTCTTTTAAACGGCAAAAAGTTTTATGTATTTTTTCATATAATTATTTGCAATTTTAAGATTTATTGTTATAATAATATACATGAGTTTTAATATCTACATTTTATTAGGAGGAAAGTAAAATGGCAAGAAAAATGAAAACTATGGATGGCAACCAGGCTGCGTCCCATGCGTCTTATGCGTATACCGATGTAGCCGCCATCTTCCCCATCACTCCTTCTTCCGTTATGGCTGAGCATACGGATGAGTGGGCTACGGATGGGAGAACCAACATCTTTGGACGCACCGTACAGGTAACGGAAATGCAGTCTGAGGCAGGTGCGGCAGGCGCCGTACATGGCTCCCTCTCCGCAGGTGCACTGACCACCACTTACACCGCCTCCCAGGGTCTGCTGTTAATGATCCCCAATCTTTATAAGATTGCCGGCGAGCAGCTGCCGGGCGTGGTAAACGTTTCCGCACGTGCGATTGCTTCTCATGCATTATCGATTTTCGGCGATCACTCCGACGTATATGCCTGCCGCCAGACCGGCTGTGCCATGTTATGTGAGTCCAGCGTTCAGGAAGTTATGGATTTAACCCCGGTTGCCCACTGTGCAGCCATTAAGGGCAAGGTTCCCTTTATCAATTTCTTTGATGGTTTCCGTACCTCCCACGAGATCCAGAAGATTGAGACCTGGGATTATGAAGATTTAAAGGAAATGGTGGATATGGATGCTGTTGACGCTTTCCGTGCCAACGCACTGAATCCTAACCATCCCTGCCAGAGAGGTTCCGCACAGAACCCGGATATCTTCTTCCAGGCACGGGAAGCTTGCAACCCCTATTACGATGCCCTTCCGGCGATTGTTCAGGAATATATGGACAAGGTTAACGCCAAGATCGGCACGGACTATAAGCTGTTCAACTATTACGGCGCTGCGGATGCCGAGCAGGTAATCGTGGCCATGGGTTCCGCCAATGATACCATTGAGGAGACCATCGACTACATGATTAAGACCAGCGGCGCTAAGGTTGGCGTGGTTAAGGTTCGCTTATACCGCCCATTCTGCGCAGAGGCGCTGATCAATGCCATCCCGGATACGGTTAAGAAGATTACCGTATTAGACCGGACCAAAGAGCCGGGCGCTTTAGGCGAGCCGTTATATCTGGATGTGGTAGCCGCATTAAAGGGTTCCAAGTTTGATGCCGTTCCCGTATTCAGCGGGCGTTACGGCTTAGGCTCTAAGGATACCACCCCGGCACAGATTGTTGCCGTATATGAGAATACCGAGAAGGCGAAATTCACCTTAGGTATCGAAGATGACGTAACCAACTTATCCTTAAAGCTGGGCGCTCCGTTAGTGACTACTCCTGAGGGAACCACCAACTGTAAGTTCTGGGGCCTTGGCGCAGACGGTACGGTAGGCGCGAACAAGAACTCCATTAAGATCATCGGCGACAACACCGATATGTATGCCCAGGCGTATTTTGATTATGATTCCAAGAAATCCGGCGGCGTTACCATGTCCCACTTAAGGTTCGGACATACCCCCATTAAGTCCACCTACCTGATTAAGAAGGCGAATTTCGTAGCCTGCCATAACCCGGCATATATCCGGAAGTACAATATGGTTCAGGAGCTGGTAGACGGCGGAACCTTCCTGTTGAACTGCCCATGGTCAGATGAAGAGTTAGAGCAGCATCTGCCAGGACAGGTTAAGAAGTTCATTGCAGATCACGGGATTAAGTTCTACACCATCGACGGTGTTAAGATCGGTATCGAGACCGGCATGGGTCCCACCAGGATTAACACGATTTTACAGTCTGCATTCTTTGAGCTGACTGGCATTATCCCGTCGGATAAGGCTAACCAGCTGATGAAGGATGCTGCCCAGAAGACCTACGGCCGCAAGGGTCAGGACGTGGTAGAGAAGAACTGGGCCGCTATCGATGCAGGCGCTAAGAATGTGCACGCAGTTTCCGTTCCAGAGTCCTGGAAGGATGCGCAGGATGAAGGCCTGGATTACAAGGTAGTTACTGACGGAAGGAAAGATGTTGTTGATTTCGTGAACAATGTTCAGACGAAGGTTTCCGCCCAGGAGGGCAACAGCCTGCCTGTATCTGCGTTCAGCGCTTATGTAGACGGCACGACGCCGTCCGGTTCCTCCGCATATGAGAAGCGCGGCATCGCAGTAAACGTTCCGGTATGGAATCCGGATAACTGTATCCAGTGTAACTTCTGTTCCTATGTTTGTCCTCATGCAGTAATCCGTCCAGTGGCAATGACGGCTGAGGAGGCTGCTAAGGCTCCTGCAGGCATGAAGACCAAGGATATGACCGGTATGCCAGGTTACAAGTTTGCCATGACCGTTTCCGCCCTTGACTGTACGGGCTGCGGTTCCTGTGCCAATGTATGCCCAGGCATGAAGGGCAACAAGGCTCTGACCATGGAGAAGCTGGCTGATAATTTAGGCGAGCAGGAGATTTTCGACTTTGGACAGACCCTGCCCATCAAGGAAGAGGTTATTGCCAAGTTTAAGCCCAACACGGTTAAAGGTTCCCAGTTTAAGCAGCCGCTCTTAGAGTTCTCCGGCGCCTGCGCAGGCTGCGGCGAGACCCCGTATGCGAAGCTGATTACCCAGCTGTTCGGCGACAGGATGTATATTGCCAATGCTACCGGATGTTCCTCTATCTGGGGCAACTCCTCACCGTCCACCCCATACACCGTAAACGCTAAGGGACAGGGTCCGGCATGGTGTAATTCCTTATTCGAGGATAACGCTGAGTTCGGTTACGGTATGCTGCTGGCTCAGAATGCTATCCGTGAAGGCTTACAGGCCAAGGTTGAGGCTGTAGCCGCTTCTGACGAGGCTTCCGACGAAGTAAAGGCAGCCTGCAAAGAGTGGTTAGACACCTACAATGTAGGCGCGACCAATGGCGACGCAACGGACAAGCTAGTGGCTGCATTGGAAGGCATTGACTGCCCGACCTGCAAGGAAATCGTAAAGAACAAAGATTTCCTGTCCAAGAAGTCCCAGTGGGTATTCGGCGGCGACGGATGGGCTTACGACATCGGCTTCGGCGGCGTTGACCATGTGCTTGCTTCCGGCAAGGACATTAACGTTATGGTATTCGATACCGAGGTTTACTCCAATACCGGCGGACAGTCCTCCAAGGCTACTCCTACCGGCGCGGTTGCCCAGTTTGCGGCAGGCGGCAAGGATGTAAAGAAGAAAGATATGGCATCTATCGCCATGAGCTACGGCTACGTATACGTGGCGCAGATCTCTATGGGCGCTGACTATGCACAGACCGTTAAGGCTCTGGCAGAGGCAGAGGCTTATCCGGGTCCGTCCTTAATCATCGCTTACGCTCCGTGTATCAACCACGGCATTAAGAAGGGCATGGCTAAGGCGCAGACCGAGGAGAAGCTGGCGGTAGAGTGCGGCTACTGGCATCTGTTCCGCTTCAATCCGGCTGCTGAGAATAAGTTTACCTTAGACAGCAAGGAGCCGAAGATGGAAGGCTATCAGGATTATTTGAAGGGTGAGGTTCGTTACCTGTCCTTAGCCATGAAGAATCCGGAGAGGGCGGCCAAGCTGTTCGCAAAGAACGAGGCAGAGTCCAAGGCAAGGTATGAGTACCTGAAGAAGCTGGTAGATGTTTATAAGGCTTAGTTTATAATCCGTATGGGATGAGAGAGTTTAGATAAGAGATTTGCAGGCAGGAGCAGGGAAGTTTTGCTCCTGCCAATGTGAAGCATTTTTTCATTTCATAGGAAATTGCGTCCTATGAAACAAAAACGCTCCGCTTGGGATCGCACTGCGGCGGAAAGGAATCATGTTGCTGAAGCGACCAGCCGCAGGCGGAGAATCCTGCGGAGCAGGATTCTTTTTTATAAAACCGTAAGAAACAGCTTCTTGACAAAGCTGTTTCTTTTTGCTATAACTGTATTAACACTATTAATACAGTTAAAATAGTTAATACAGAAAGGAGCAAAAGTGTGATCGTATTAGATTATAAGGATCGAAGACCCTTGTATGAGCAGATTACCCAGCGGTTCCAGATGCTGATTGTGAAAGGCGTTTTGCCTAAGGATATGCAGATGCCCTCTGTCCGCAGCCAGGCCATGGAGCTTTCCATTAATCCAAACACCATACAGCGTGCATACAGTGAATTGGAACGGCAGGGCTACATTTATACCATTAAGGGAAGGGGAAGCTTTGTGGCAGATATCGGAGGGATTTTGGATGTGAGACGAGAAGAGTGGAGGACGCAGCTAAAAAAACTGGCGGAAGAGGGATATTCCCTGGGGATCGGCCAGGATGAGATGGCGGAAATTATCCGGGAGGCGGAACCGGCGGGAAGCGAAAGGGATGGAAAAGAGAATGGAATGAAAAAAGGGAGGGATGAAGGGTGATTAAGGCGGAGAACTTAACGAAACGCTTTGAGGATATCACGGCGGTTGACCATATTACGGCGGAGATTAAAGAAGGCTGCGTGTTTGGGCTGATTGGGACGAACGGTTCTGGGAAAAGCACTTTTCTCCGCATGGCCAGCGGTATTTTAAAGCCGGATGAGGGCAGCATTACCATTGACGGGGAAGAGGTTTGGGAGAATCCGGAAGTGAAATCCAAGTATTTTTATATTTCTGATGACCAGTACTTTTTCCAAAACGGAACGCCCCAGGAGCTGATGCAGTTTTATCGGTGCATGTACCCGGGCTTCGACGAGAAACGATTTCACCATTTATTGGAGAGTTTTGGCCTGAAAAAAGATCGGAAGATTAACACCTTTTCCAAAGGGATGAAAAAGCAGGTTTCTGTGATCTGCGGCATCTGTGCCGGGACGGACTATATTTTCTGTGACGAAACCTTTGACGGCCTGGATCCGGTAATGCGCCAGACGGTAAAAAGCTTGTTTGCCAATGATATGGCTGAGAGGAATTTAACGCCCATTATCGCTTCCCATAACCTTCGGGAGCTGGAGGATATTTGTGACCACATAGGCCTTCTCCATAAAGGAGGCATCCTGCTTTCCAGAGAATTAGATGATATGAAGCTGAATCTCCACAAGGTGCAGTGCGTGCTTTCACCGGGGATGAAGCCGGAGCATTTGACGGCTTTAGATATTGTGAAATCCCAGCAGAGCGGGAGCATTTATACCATTACGGTGCGGGGGAGCCAGGATGAGGTGATGGCCTGGATGGAGTCTTATGAGCCGGTGTTCTATGAGTTGATCCCATTGTCCCTGGAGGAAATTTTTATCAGTGAAACGGAGGTGGCCGGATATGACATTAAGGCGCTTATACTTTAAAATGCTTTGGGAGGATGTAAAGCGGAAGCTTTGGGCGGTGGCTCTTTTAGGCCTGGCATTGTTTTTCGCCCTTCCCGTGGGCATGGCTATGGTGCTTCCCAGTTATCAGCCCAACGAATATACGACTATGGAAGAGGTGATTGAGCGGCGGACGGGAAATGTAATGTCCATGCTGGATTTTGGGACGAATTACCACGTGATTTTGCTTGCCCTTTTCGTTGCCGCCTTGGTGATGGGGATTTCGACTTTTTCTTATCTCCATAATAAAAAGCAGATCGATTTTTACCACAGCCTTCCGGTAAAGCGGGAGTTGTGGTTTGCCGTCCATATTGGCACAGGGATTTTGATTCCGGCAGGGATATACCTGATATCCGCGGCGCTCTCCCTGGTGGTGGCAGGGGTAAACGGCGTCAGCGCTGCCGCCGTGCTTCCGGCGGCAGTCCACGGGTTTTTCAGCCATATGCTGTATTACAGCTTAACCTACATTACTGTGGTTTTGGCGGTGATCATGACCGGAACCAGGCTGGCAGCTGTCCTGGGAAGCGTGGTATTTTTCGTTTACTGCCCGATGCTCTCCGGATTGGTGGAGTCATTTTACTTTACTTTTTTTAAAACGTATTATTACAGGACGCCTTCCCTATGGAAGAATGTGATTGCAAAGATTTCCCCCATTTATGGGGTAAGCTCTGCGTGGTCAGACGGGGTGTCTATGGGTCGTGTGTTATGGGCGCTGGGGGCCATCCTGCTTATTGGTGGGTTAAGCTTTTTCCTTTATTTAAGGCGGCCTTCAGAGGCGGCAGGAAGAACCATGGCCTTTGACAAATCCAAAGGGTTCATTAAAGTCCTTTTGGTTGTTGCATCCGGGATGGCCGGTGGGCTGTTCTTTTATGCCATCCGGGAAACGCTTCCGTGGCTGGTATTCGGGGTGATTGTGGGGGTGGTGATTTCCCACTGCGTTATCGAGGTGATTTACTGCCTGGATTTTAAGAAGCTGTTTTGCCATGAGAAAACGATGGCGGTATGCATGACGGCGGCGCTCTTAGTGGCTCTTTCTTTTTATTTTGATTTCTTCCGCTTTGATGCGTATGTGCCTTCCGACAGTCAGATATCCTATTCCTCCATTGATTTTGGAGAGGACAGCTGGGTAAGCTATTCCAGCGCCCAAATGGTTTACGGTTATTCGGAAGAGGAAGGCATTTTGGAAAGAGGGCGGATAGCTAACACGGAAGCGGTTTTAGGGATTGCCAGGGAAGGCATCCGCCAGTTAGGGGAAGGGCAGACATCCCGGGATTATGATAATTGGTGCAATATCACGGTCTGCTATACCCTTAAGGGCGGGCGTAAAGTGTACCGCTGTTACGCCCTGTACTTAGATCCGGTGATGGATCTGGCAGACGCGATTTATATGGATCCGGAGTATAAGAAAGCCTTATATCCCAGCCTGGAGTTAGATCCGGCAGAAGCGGCCAGGAATATGGCGTTTAAGCAAATGATTACGGAGGAAACGTTCCTGCTTCCGGAGGATGCAAAGAAGCGGGAAGCGGTGATCGCGGCTTACCAGCAGGAGGTTAGCGAATTGTCCATGTCTGATCGGGAGAAGGAAGGGCCTGTGGGCGAGCTGCTGTTAATCTCGGATGAGGATGATGGGCTTATCCGGGAAACCATAGGGGTGAAAAACCGGGAAAGCCTTCGTTACCGGAGAAGCTACTGGTATGACGGGTATTTCTATCCGGTTTACCCTTCTTTCACGAAAACCATAGCGCTTTTGGCGGACTGCGGGATAACCGCAGGAGAGCCGTTAAAAGCGGAAAATTATAAGGGCATCCAGGTGGTTGCCTACCGTTCATCTTTTGAGGAGGATAAGGAAGAGGCAAAGCCTCTGGAGGGGACCAGTGAAAAGGAATTGATGGAAACAACTGAAGAGGTGGATGAGCAGACGGACGAGCTGGTCATGTTCTATACGGATCCGGAAGAAATCCGAGCAATTATGGAAGGATACAGCGTATACCACAGCTCAAAAAACAGTATGCTCCTGGCCTCGGAATACCGGGCTTATCCAATTCCCGTAGGGAATATGGCTACCGATGCGGATTGGGAGCGGGATGGGGGAAACCGAACCATGAATGGCTTTTTGATTCAAGGCAAAGTGCCGGAATTTGTGGTGGAAGACTTTAGGGAATTGGCGAAGGAGGAGAAGAAGAAGGATTAGTGGTAATGCGCATAATGGTGTTTTTGCGATTCATAAAATGAATAGAATTTGGGCAAGGATGAAGGAAATCACAAGGAAAGAAATCGTCCATTGCTTGTGAAATTAAGGAGCAGAGAAATCTGCTCCTTAATTTCAGATTAGGCGGTATAGCCCCGATTACAACAAGGGCTGTACCGCCTTTTTAAGTTCTTATGCGCCTTGCCGTTTCGGCTGCGTGGCAGAAAGGAAATATAGTTGATTGACTCAGTTTTCCGCTATTATCGCCCAGCATAATCTGGCAATACTTTAATCAATAACAGCCGTCCGTTTTCTACGGAGACTTCCGCAATCATTCCTGGAAGAACCTCGTTGCTGATCCCATATTGATACTCACACGTGATCTCTGCGTGGTCTAGCGGGTACTTTGCGTTCTTGATGGTGACGCCCTGGGCGGTTCCGGTGATATTCAGCAAGGAGAAATAAACGTAATGGCTTTGGATGAATGCCGGTTTTTCCGAAACGATTTCAAGTTCAGAAAAGTCATCCAAAGCCACTGCCGCCATTCCCAGGCTATCCAACATCAGCAGCAAGGATATATTTCCCAAGGTATGATCCAGCCGCCCGCCTATAACGCCTACCAAAAGGAAATCCCGGAAGTCCCGCTTCAATGCGTTTTTCACCGCGAAAACCGTATCCGTATCGTCTTTCTCGCGGGGGAGTACAATGGTCTCGATGTCCAGATGGGGATTCTCATGGGAATCAAAGTCGCCCACAATCAGATCCGGGACGATGCCAAGAGCTTCCCGGTGTTTTAAGCCGCTGTCGCAGCAGATATAGAAGTCGTCCTCCCGCAGGTGGGTGCGGATACGGTCATACCGCCTGATGTCCGCCCCGCCGATGATGACACAGCGTTTCATATTGCGTCCCTCATTCATTTGCTCATGTTCCAGGCCAATTCCCAGAAGGCCAGCTCGTACCGGGAGCAGGCGGTAAAAATGTCCGTGAGGTGACGAAGCTGAACCTCGGTGTAGTGTTCAGTCACACGTTCCATCATGTCCATAAGCAAAGCGTTTGCTCCGCAGTAACCCGGATCTGTGTAGCCTTTGATCCACTCTCCATAGAACGGATGGCTGACAGCGGACGGGTTGCGCTCAACAATGGTTCGGGCAATCATCTCGTAGCTGTAGGCACAGGAGAGAATGGCCGCCAAAATCTCTGCTTCCCCTTCCTCATAGGCCACTCGGAGCATATAGGAGGTATAGGACAGATTGTCTAATGAACGGGGCGTAGTTTCCAGATCCTTCTTGGATATGGCAAACCGGTCGATATAGCCGCAGTGAACATCCGGCGTGCCATCCGGCGCTTCCTGAACCTTGGCGGCTTGGCCCATGTAGCTGCGGTGGATATTTAGCTCTTTCTCAATTAACGTTACATATTTTGAAAAAAGCTGAAATGTTTCCGGGCTTTTGGCTTTGGCGATGCCAACGGCAAACACCTTGGCGTATTCTTCCAGATAGAGATAGTCCTGGATGATGTAATACTTGAACTTCTCTCGGTCTAAGGTGCCGTCCTGGATGCCCAGTACAAAGGGGTGCTCGTTGTAAGCATCCCAAATTTCCTTTGTTGCGGATAAAAGCCGCTCTGTGGTTTTCATTTTTCTGTCTCCTCCTTCGCATATTCGCCAGTCAGATTGAAATTGTGCTGCATGGGTCCCCGGCCCTTCCCCAGGTTCAGCATAGCCCCCAGCGCACCAGAGAGGTAGTCCTTTGACCGCCGGATGGAAGTGGGCAGATCAAATCCTTTTGCCAGGTTTGCCGCGATGGCGCTGGACAGCGTACAGCCGGTGCCATGGGTGTTGGGATTGTTGATGCGGGTTCCATAGAACCAGGTTCCTACACTATCTGCATAGAGAAAATCGTTGGCATCGTTGATGTCGTGCCCGCCTTTGAGCAGGACGGCGCAGCCGTAGGCGTCGCCGATCTTCCGGGCGGCGGCCTCAATATCCGCTTGGCTACGGATGGTCATGCCGGAGAGGATCTCCGCCTCCGGAATGTTGGGGGTGGCGATAGCCGCAAGGGGAAGCAGACGGCTTTTCAGTGTGTCCACCGCTTCCTGGTCGATCAGGCGGTCGCCGCTGGTAGCCACCATTACCGGATCCACTACGATACTCTTTGCATGATAGAAATGCAGTCGTTCTGCGATGACCTCGATCAACCCGCAGGAAGCCACCATGCCGATTTTCACCGCATCCGGTGGGATGTCCTCAAATACCGCGTCAATCTGCGCCTTCAAAAACGCAGGCGTCATCTCTACGATTTCCCGCACGCCGGTGGTGTTCTGCGCTACCAGCGCCGTAATGGCGCTCATGGCAAAAACACCGTTCATAGTCATCGTTTTCAGATCGGCCTGAATCCCGGCGCCTCCGCTGGGGTCTGTTCCAGCGATTGATAATGCTGTTTTCACTGTTTAGTCTCCTTTGCATTATTTTTATAGAGCGGCAAAAGGTGGTGCCCCCAATCTGCCGCTTGAAGCCTCCGGCTATGAAACCGGAAGGTACTTCCTGAGTCTGTTCAGCTGCGTCAGTTCTTCCAAATACACATCTGCCAATGCGCGGATCTGATCCTGCGCCTTTTCGTGGCGGTCATAGACTGCCGCCACCGGAAACCCGGCTTCCTTTGCCGTCCGAATGGCGTAGAGTGCGTCATCAAATACGATGGTCTCCGGTTTTCTGGTTCCCAAGAAACGGAGTGCCGCTTCAAAAATGTGAGGCTCATCTTTTCCGTGCCCCACCGCATTGCAGGTGAAAATTTCACCGAAGTGGGACAATACCCCGCACCGCTCCAGCGCGGCCTCCACCAAGCAGCGGTCTGTTGCGGTGGCGATGCACAGTTTCACGCCGCTTGTCCGAAGCTGTTCCAGCAGCTGTGCCGCCCCCGCTTTCAACGGAGCTTCGAAGCGGTAATATTGTTCCAGCATGGCGTTGACCCCGGACGTGATTTCATCAACGCTTAACGTCACGCCATACTCCGTTTGGTAGTAGCGGGCCGCCTGGTACAGGCTCATATTTTTGAACACGACGTTCAGGTTCTCCTTCGGCTCATACCCAATGGAATGCAGGTAGGCTTCGCCGATGGTGTCCCAGATGGACATGGAGTCCAGCAGAGTACCGTCCACATCGAAAATAGCGCCGCAAATTCTCATAAGCCCACCATTTTCTCTGCCAGCGCCCGCAGTTCCCGGCAGGTCTCCTGGATGTCCTCCGCCGAGAAGATGGCGGATACCAGAGCCACGCCGTCCACTCCGCTGCCGGACAGCTGGAGCAGATTGTCCCGGTTGATGCCGCCGATGGCTACGATGGGGACATCCACCGCATCGCAGATAGCCCGCAATGTATCATGGGGCATCTGATCCGCGTCGCCCTTGGTGCTGGTGGGGAAAACTGCCCCCAGGCCCAGGTAGTCCGCCCCGTCCCGGACAGCCTGACGGGCTTCCTCCACCGTGTGGACGGAGACACCTAAGATCATGGCGTCCCCCACCCGACGGCGGGCTTCATTTGCTGCCATATCCTCCTGACCCAAATGGATACCGTCTGCGCCGCAGGCGATGGCAATCTCCACATTGTCATTCACAATGAAAGGTACACCGTGCCGGCGGCACAGGGCACAGAGCTCCTTTGCCTCCTGGAGAAACGCCGCGTCGCCCAGTTCCTTCTCCCGCAGCTGTACACAGGTCACACCGCCTCTCAAAGCTTCCTCCACCTGTTTGTAGAGGGTTTGCTCCCCCACCCAGGTTCGGTCGGTGACGGCGTAGAGCAGCATATGTTTTTTATCGCATCTCATACTTTGCTCCTTCCTCCAGCGCCGCCGGAGTCAGGCGGTACATAGCGTCAATGATGTAATTCCGATAAGAGGAATTGCCGTCCAGCCCGGTCATTCGCTTCCAGGCAATCTCCCCGCACAGCCCCATGGCGCACACGGCGGCGGCAACGGCCTCCAAGAGCCGATCCGGGTTAGCGGTGATGAACGCCGCCGTCAGGGCGGAGAGCTGACAGCCGGTGCCGGTGATGGCAGACATCTCAGGCCGGCCATTGCGGATGCAGAAGGCCCGCTCTCCGTCCGTCACAATATCGATGGCTCCGGTAATGGCGATGATTGTCCCGATGCGCCGGGCGAAGCCCTTGGCAAAGGCCACCGCTCCGTCCAGATTTTCCTCCATCACCCTGTCTGCTACATCGGCGTCCACCCCCTTGGTAGTACCGCTGCCCAGAGCCAGGGTCTTGATCTCTGAGATGTTGCCCCGGATCACGGCAAACTTTACCTTTTTCAGCAGTTCCAGGGCGGTATCCGTCCGCAGTGCGGAGGCTCCGGCTCCCACCGGATCCAGTATCACGGGATGGCTCAGTTCATTCGCCCGCTTTCCGGCGGCGAACATGGTGGGGATGGTGCGCCGGTTCAGCGTTCCGATGTTGATATTCAGCCCGCCGCAGATAGCGGTGATCTCCACGGCGTCTTCCAGTTCGTCCGCCATGATGGGCGACCCGCCGCAGGCCAGCAGCATATTGGCACAGTCGTTGACGGTGACATAGTTGGTAATATTGTGGATCAGGGGGGATTTCTGTCTGACATTCTCAAAAATTGCTTTAAACATAGCTTTTACTCCTTTGGTTGGGAGAAAACGTCCCTGTATGGAGGCGCTTTCCCTGTTGATCGCGGACAGATACAGCCTGTCCGATTGGAAAAGGTCGGTCGAGGCTTGTTGGCCTCCTCTCACGCCGGAACACGGCTTCCCATCGCTGTCATACAAGGTTCAGGGCGCTCCCCCTCAACCCGCCGCAGATGTACTGCGGTTGCCGGCATCACATCCTTTCCTGCAAATAAAAACAAGGGACACCCGAATAGGATGCCCCCTAAAAAAGCACAAGTTCCTCTGTGATTTCCTCCGGCGGCATTATCCGCATCAGGTTCAAGGGTCGAAGGTTTACCTTCCTCTCAGCCTGTCACACAAGCTCCCCTGTTCATTTGACATAGCCATTATAGCATTTAGTTTTCTGGTTTGCAAGCGACCGATAATAAAAAATCTCTCTTTTGCTTGCGCTCTGTTTGTCAGCGCTGATGATAAGCTGCTGTGAATGTTTCCTTATCAACATAAAACTAAGACTTTCAGGGATTTCTTTGAATTTTCGCAATTAAATACAAATCAGCCAACCAGCGCCCCCAAAAGCCCATAAGAAAGCAAAGACATAATCACCGTGGCGATTGCGATCCCTATCAAGATAGCCGGAAAAGATTTCTTGATTTTCATATGGAGCAGTGAGGCAACCAGCGCCCCTGTCCAGGCTCCGGTTCCCGGCAGAGGGATCCCGACAAAGAGCACCAGCCCCCAGAACCCATATTTTTCCACCTGACCCTTATGCTTATCGGCCTTGCCCCGGATCCAAAGGGCGATTTTTTTCAGCCCGGGGATGCGCTCCATTAAATCCAGGACTTTTTCGATCAGGAGCAGGATAAAGGGGATGGGAAGGATGTTCCCGATAATGCAGATAGGGATGGCCCGCAGGATGGGCACGTTTAACAGAGCGGGGGAGGCCGCTAAAAGCCCGCCCCTTAGCTCCAGGATGGGAACCATGGAAATCAGGAAAATGATGATTTCCCCGGATACCTTGCCGCCTAAGGCTGCCGTCAGCCATTGTACAAATGAATCAGTCATATTCGTTCATCCTCAATTCTTATTTTCTTGTTTGCTTTTTGTTTGCCTCCGCCAGCAATGATCTAAGCGCCGTGGCTGCACAGGCATTTGGCGAATGCACATCCATCTCATTATAGCGTAAAAGCCGGGGAAACTCAAGCACTACAAAATCGGGTTGATTTCCGGAAGCTGCTGGAATTTCCTGGGAGTCATATGGTAATATTCCTGGAACCGTTTATAGAAGTAAGGCAGGTTATTAAAGCCGCAGGCGTATGCGGCCTGGGAAATTTCTTTGCCCTGGCGGAGGAAAAGGGCAGACTGCCGGATTCGGTACTGGTTTAAGTACTGGTTAAAGGTAGTGCCGTTTGCCTCCTTAAAAAAATGCATGAAACGGGAAGGGCTGATGCAGCAAAGCTTCGCCAAAGTGTCCGTCCGTATTTCTTCCGTGTAGTGCTCATGGATAAAGTCAAACACCGCTTTTAACCGCTGGCTCCGAGAATTATTGGTTCCCTTCTGCCGGGTTTTGGGGTGGGTGATTAACAGGTTAAGGAGATAGAGGAGCAGAGCCTTGACTTCCAGCTCATATCCTAGCTGTTTTTGGCTGTGGATGCGGGACAGGGCGGTGAAGGCTTTCATGATTTTCGGGTAATGTTCATCGTCCCGGGTAATCACCGGGGGAAGCTTAAGGGAGCCGTCCATCAGGGGGGAGAGGTAGCGCAGGGTGCAGATATCGGTGGAGGAGCTGCCTAAAAAGTTTAAGTCGAATACAAAGGAGTCGGATACCATGGCGCCCCGGAAAGGGATCTTTGCAGAGTGGAGGATACCGGGCTGGATGCAGATAAAATCCCCCTGGGCGGCAGGATATTCCTGGAAGTCGATGGAGTAGGCTGCCTGGCCTTTTTGGATCCAGGTGAATTCCATTTCCGGATGCCAGTGGATGGAAAATTCCGGGATTAAAGGAGAGAGCAGGGTAGTGTATCGTTCTAAGGGAAACAAGGCGTCCCCATGCTTTGCTTTTTCTTTCAAATCTCTTGCCATCTCCGGATGTTCAGAGGACTTATCCATGATTTTGCACCTCCATAGTCGATTTCTGCAGGCAGTGGATCAAATGCATTGTTGATAAGACGTTTGCTTATAAGGCGTTTGGTTTTGCGCCGTTTGGCAAATGCCGTGAGGATCGAATATCCTGCCGCCTGCCATCATCCAAATTTAACCAAATTGATTATACTTCTTTTGCGGGCAAATTGTCAACAGGGCAGGAGAGCGCCGTGGGGGCGGGTTTTGCCAGTTGCGGCGAATGCATACGGGCAGGAGATTTTTCTTGATTTTCTTATATTATGATACCAGGGTCAAAAGAACTTTTGACCCCAACATCATATTATTGTGGAGTAAAGGAGACGGTGCGCATAAGTTTTTCGTTTATGGATGAAGATTTAAAATAGCAGAATCGTATAAAAAAATGCGACTCCTGTGGAAGAACTTTTCTCCCTTCCTGGACTATAATGATGATATTGTTATCGTGGACGGCAGATGATTTTGCTGTTTACGATAAGGTTAGGATACAGGATACATAAAGAAATCATAGAGCGATATTTGCTTGTGCGGCAAAGGGCGCACAGAATGGAGGACGACATGGAAAAGAAATGGTGGCATGGGAAGGCGGCGTATCAGATTTATCCGAAGAGCTTTTGCGACAGCAACGGGGACGGCATCGGGGATTTGCAGGGAATTTGCGGGAAGCTGGATTACCTAAAGGATCTGGGAATTGACCTGGTTTGGATTTCCCCCATTTACCAGTCGCCTTTTGTGGATCAAGGGTACGATATTTCGGATTATTACGCATTGGACAAAGCTTTCGGGACGATGGAGGATATGGACAGGCTGTTAGCAGAAGCGAAGAAGCGGGATATCCGCATCATCATGGATTTGGTGGTGAACCATTGCTCCGATCAGCATGAATGGTTCAAGAAGGCAATAGAGGATCCATACGGCCCTTATGGGAAGTATTTTTACATTTTGGAAGGCAGAGACGGGAAAGTTCCCTGCAACTGGCGTTCATATTTTGGTGGAAGCGTATGGGATAAGCTGCCGGGTCATGACAATTTATACTACCTCCATATGTTTGCCAAGGAGCAGCCGGATTTAAACTGGGAAAATCCTCTGCTTCGGGAAGAGATTTACCGGATGATCCGGTGGTGGCTGGAAAAGGGAGTGGCAGGCTTCCGCCTGGACGCGATTATCAACATTAAAAAGGATCTGCGGTTTAAAGATTTCCCCGCCGACCGGGAGGACGGGATGTGCTCCTGCAGCCAAATGTTAAAATATGCCAAGGGCGTCCATGAATTTTTGCAGGAGATGAAGGAAAAGGCCTTTAAGCCTTACGGGGCGTTTACCATCGGCGAATTATTTGACTTCCGCAAGGAAGAGCTTAAGCGGTATATCGGGACGGAGGGCTGCTTTGAGTCCATCTTTGATTTTGCCCCCCACCTTTTGGGAGGCAGCGGCAAGGGCTGGTATGACCGGAAGAAGGTTACGCCGGATCAGTACCGGGATGCGGTATTTGCCAGCAAGGCGTTTTCCCAGGATACGGGGATGATGGCGAACATTATCGAAAACCATGATGAGCCCAGGGGAGTCAGCCATTACCTCCCTGAGGGGGAAGTCACTGAGGAAAGCAAGAAGATGCTGGGCGGTCTGATGATGATGGCCGTGGGCCTTCCTTTCCTTTATCAGGGCCAGGAGATCGGGATGACGAACCAAACCTTTACCGATATCTGCCAGGTGGAGGATATCAGCACTTTGGATGAATACCAGGTGGCCTTGGATCACGGCCTTAGCCGGGAGGAAGCCTTAAAGGCGGTTGCCCGGATGAGCCGGGACAATGCCAGGACGCCTATGCAGTGGGATGACAGTCCCCATGCCGGGTTTACCGCCGGGAAGCCTTGGCTAAAGGAAAATGAAAACTACCGGGAGGTTAACGTAAAGGAGCAGGAAGGCCGGGAGGATTCAGTGCTGTCCTTCTACCGAGCCATGCTTAAGCTTAGGAAATCCGTGGAATATGGGGAAGCCATCGTATACGGAAAGCAAATTCCCTGGATGGAAAAGGAGAAGGAATTTATGGCCTTTTACCGGAAGGGGGAAAAACGGCAGCTTTTGGTGCTGGCAAATTTCCGGAAGGAAGAGCGCAAAGTCCAGGTGAAGGAAGAAATCAGGCGCATTGTGGCGGACAACTGCCGGAAGGTATCTGCCTGGGGCATGGAAGAGCCAAAGGAATGGAAGGAAGGGCTTTTGCTGAAGGGATATCAGTTTTTGGTGCTGGATGTTACCCCATAAGATAATGGTTGTTTCCTGGAAAGAATTGTGATAAACTAAAGCGTGTTTGGAACAGAGAAATCCGGTTTCAGGCACGCTTTTTGCATGGGCAGGCTGGTGATGGGCAGCCACTTGTGCTTGGCGGGATTTTGCAGGAATAAAAATGATTCTAAAAATGATTCTACGGATTAGGAGGATGGCGATGAGTAACCAGCGTTCGATTGAAACCATATGTATCCAGGGAGGATGGCAGCCGGAAAACGGCGGCCCAAGGCAGCTTCCGATTTACCAGAGCACTACCTTTAAGTATGCCACCAGCGATGCTATGGGAAAGCTTTTTGACTTGGAATCAGAGGGGTATTTTTATACCAGGCTACAGAACCCGACTAATGATGCGGTTGCGGCAAAAATCTGTGAGATGGAGGGCGGTGCGGCGGCCATGCTGACTTCTTCCGGGCAGGCGGCGACCTTTTTTTCCATTATTAATATCTGCTCGGCGGGGGATCATGTGGTCAGTTCCGCCACGATTTACGGCGGCTCTTCCAATCTGCTGACCGTAACCTTAAAGCGGTTTGGGATTGAGACGACCTTGGTGGATCCGGATCTTTCCCAAGAGGAGTTAGCTAAGGCGTTTAAGCCAAATACCAAGTGCGTGTTTGCGGAAACCATTGCAAATCCGGCTCTGGTGGTGTTGGACATTGAAAAGTTTGCCCGCCTGGCCCACAGCCATGAGGTTCCTCTGATTGTGGACAATACCTTTGCCACGCCCATAAACTGCCATCCCTTTGAATGGGGAGCGGATATCGTGACCCACAGCACTACCAAATATATGGATGGACATGGGATGACGGTAGGGGGCTGCATCGTGGACAGCGGGAATTTTGACTGGGAAGCCTGCAAGGATAAGTATCCCGGCCTGACTACCCCAGATGATTCCTATCATGGGATTATTTATACGAAGCGTTTCGGGAAAGGCGCCTTTATTACGAAGGCTACGGCGCAGTTAATGCGGGATTTAGGGGCGATCCAGTCTCCGCAGAATGCGTTTTTGCTCAATAACGGCCTGGAAAGCCTGCATCTAAGAGTGCCCAGGCACTGTGAGAACGCCCTAAAGGTGGCGGAGTACTTATCTGGCAGGGATGATGTGGCCTGGGTGAAGTATCCGGGGCTTAAGGGCGATAAATATTATGAGTTAAGCCAAAAATATATGCCAAAGGGAACCTGCGGCGTGATTTCCTTCGGGCTTAAGGGGGGCAGAGCCGCAGCCGGGAAATTTATGGATAAGCTGAAGCTGGCTTCCATAGCTACCCATGTGGCGGATGCAAGAACCTGCGTGCTCCATCCTGCCAGCCATACCCACAGGCAGTTAAGCGATGAACAGTTAATGGAAGCAGGGGTGGATCCCTCTATGATCCGGTTCAGCGTGGGGATTGAGAATGCCGAGGATATCATAGAGGATATCCGGCAGGCGCTGTTATGAAAAAGCTGAAGCTCCTTTTCCGGGTGGTTTTTGGAAGGACAGCCTTTGTCCTCCTGTTTCTGCTGATCCAGGTGGGATTCCTGTTCTCCTGTATCCGATGGCTTAGCGAGTATCTGGTTTATATTTACGGCGGCATAGTGATGCTGACAGTGCTGGTGGTGGTCCATATCTTAAATGAAAAGGCAAATCCCAGCTTTAAGATTGCATGGATGGTTCCTGTGCTGGTGATCCCGGTGTTCGGGGTGCTCCTTTATTTGTTTGTACAGGTGCAGATCGGGACGAAGGTAATCGCTGCCAGGCTAAAAGCCGCCAGAAAGGAGACGGATCCTTTTCTGGAACAGAGCCAGGCCGTTTACAGGGGTTTGGAAAAGGAAAACCAGGGGATGGCAAATTTATCCCGCTACGTCAAGGATTACGGCGGTTTCCCGGTTTATGGGGGGACGGGCGTTAAGTATTTCCCCCTGGGGGATGAGATGTTTACGGTGATGAAGCAGGAGCTTTTAAAAGCGAAAGCCTTCATTTTCATGGAATACTTCATCATCGAAGAGGGCGCGATGTGGAATGAGCTTTTGGCGATTTTAGAGCAGAAGGCAAAGGAAGGCGTGGAGGTAAGGGTGATGTACGACGGGATGTGCAGCATAATGCTCCTTCCCTATAAATACCCGAAAAAGCTGGAGAAAAAGGGGATTCGGTGCAAGATGTTTTCTCCCATTAAGCCTACGTTGTCCACCCACCACAATAACCGGGATCACCGGAAAATCTGCGTGATTGACGGGTATACGGCCTTTACCGGCGGGGTAAACTTAGCAGATGAGTACATTAACCGGAAGGTGAAATTCGGCCACTGGAAGGATACGGCGGTTATGCTGACCGGGGAAGGGGCAAGAAGCTTTACCATGATGTTCCTCCAGATGTGGAGCGTTTCCGAATGGAAGGGCGAGGACTACAAGCGGTATCTGGGAAGCAGCGCACTTCCCCAAAAGGAAGCTCTAGGCCTTGGGTATGTGATGCCCTACGGCGACAGCCCTTTAGACGGGGAGAATGTGGGAGAGCTGGTATATATGGATATCTTAAACCAGGCTAAAGAGTATGTCCATATTATGACGCCGTACCTGATTTTGGACAATGAGATGGTGACTGCCCTTACCTTTGCCGCCAAGCGGGGGGTGGAGGTAGTGATTATTATGCCCCATATCCCGGATAAGCTGTACGCTTACCTTTTGGCCCGCTCCTATTACCAGGAGCTTGTTCAGGCAGGGGTGAAAATTTATGAGTATACCCCTGGGTTTGTCCATGCGAAGGTGTTTGTCAGCGATAACCAGACGGCAACGGTGGGAACCATAAACCTGGATTTCCGAAGCTTATACCTGCATTTTGAATGCGGGGTGCTGATCCATAAAAATGAGGCAGTGGAGGAAATCGAGAAGGATTACCAAGAAACCTTAAAAAAATGCTGCCGGATTACCGAGGAGGATATCCGGCGCTATCCCTTTGTGAAATCCTTTGCCGGGAAGCTTATGCGGTTTATCGCGCCGTTAATGTAAAGCATTCGCAATCGCATAAGCGGAAAAATTCATGGGCAAAGGATGGATACGCGCTGCCGGGTCTATAGCAGGAATGAAGAAAGAAGGATGCAATATATGACAGAAGGAGCATTAGTACTGGAAGGCGGTTCCCTGCGGGGGCTATTTACCGCAGGGGTTTTGGATGTGTTTATGGAAAGAGGGCTGGTTTTCTCCTATGTAAACGGGGTTTCGGCAGGAACCATGAATGCCTTAAGCTATATCAGCAGCCAGCCGGGCCGCACCATGAAGGTAGATTTGGATTACGTTCATGATAAGCGGTTTTTAAGCTTCAGGAACATGGTGAAAAAGCGGGAGATTTTCAGCTTTGAATTTTTGTTCGGGGAGGTTAGCCAGACGTTGGTTCCCTTTGATTACCAGGCTTTTGCGGCTTCGCCCCAGAAGTTTGAGGCGGTAGCTACCCGCTGCAAGACCGGAAAGCCGGAGTACTTTGCCAAGGGAAAGTGCAGCGATATTTTTGCTGCGGTCCAGGCATCCAGCAGCATCCCGGTGCTGTCCCGCATGATTTCCGTAGACGGGAAGAAGTATTTAGACGGGGGCGTTTCCATGCCCATTGCCTACCAGAGGGCTTTTGATCAGGGCTACGATAAGGTGGTTGTGGTATTGACCCGCCACAAGGGCTTTCGGAAAAAGCCTGCGGATCGGTGGACAGAAAAAGCCTACCGCCGTTATTTTAAGCCCCTCCCGGAATTTTTGGACGCGCTGGAGCAGATACCGGAGCGGTATAACCGGATGCAGGAGGAGATGGATGAATTGGAAGCTGCCGGAAAGCTGTTCATCATCCGTCCGGCCCACCCCGTGGCCGTGTCCCGGTTTGAGCGGGATAAGATGAAGCTCCAAAAGCTTTATGGGGAAGGGCGGCAAATGGCGGAGGAGCTGCTCCCCTCCCTGTGCAGTTATTTAGGCATACCGGTTCCGGAGGTGATCCCGGAGGTGGTTGAGCGGGAGAATAGGACGATTAGTGGGGGCATTGGCTGAATTATTCCTTTTAATATTTTTACTCAATAATTTAGTGCTTTTCCGCTGCGCCAGGTCATATTCCATCGTCACTTACGCTTAGCTCCGCCGGTGGCGTAGCGGACGCTAAACTCGTGAAAGACCCCGCTCGACGCCGATGTTTCAGGAGCGTTCCTCATGGAATATGGCCTGGCTCCGCTGCTATATTGGCTTGCGTAAAATGGCTTCCCGTTAGGTAAATGGATAAAATTCATTCATGAAGTAATTCTTTTAGTAGTGAGGTACTTCCGCTAAAAAATATCTTGAGCATACCAAAAGTTAACTAAGAACTAGCCAGTCCCTAGCCGTCTGTGGTGCGTGTACACGAAGAAAACCGTATAAAACGGCGGCACTTAGCGAGGTCTTTTCGAGCTTAGTGTCCGTTCCGTTTTATCCCGAGCGAGAGCGCGTTTTCGTGTGTACATCCACCACAGGCGGCGAACTCGCCAGCCTACGTGTTTCCTTTATACCAGCAAACTTATCGTAGGAAACGCAGCTAACTCCATTCATTCCAATATCTTTCAAAACAACCCAGCGTCAAAATCTCCTCCCCAGTTATCCAAGTTGACAAAGCATTAATCTTCCCCCAGCCCTCCAACTTGACGACCAAGCATCAAATCGAAAAAAATCCACGAATAAACACAAAATAAACACATTCCGATGCTAAAGTAATAAAAGCAAATCCACAAAATCCCTAAGATGCCTAAACAGACATTTTCTGGGAATTGATGGATGGAGACTGAGTTAAAGGAGCAGGAGAATGAGTGGAAAGCAGGTGGTTTCTTCCGTGCTGGTGCTGGCGTCGGTAATGGCGGCTTGTCCGGTTACGGCCAGGGCAAACAGCACAGAAGATTTAAGGAAGCGGGTGGTGGAGCTGTCCGGGATCATGAACTTGACAGACGGTGAGCGGTATGTCAGCCGGGCTGAGTTTGCCGCTATGCTTGTGCGGGCTTCCCAGTACCGCAGCACGGTGGGCGAGGAGGCCAGCGTGTCGGTGTTTGCCGATGTTCCCGCAGGCAGCAGCTACAGCCCCCATATCCGTATCGCTGCCAGGCAGGGATGGATGAAAGGATATTTGGGAGGGCAGTTTAAGCCGGATGCGTACATTACCCTCCAGGATGGAGCCAGGGCGGTGCTTGCCCTTTTAGGCTATACCAATGAGGATTTTACTGGGGATCAAAGCGGCAGCCGGATGGCGAAGTTTGCCTACCTGGAATTAAATGAGGAATTATACGGCATACAGCCGGAGGAGGTGCTGACGGAGGAAAACTGCCTGAACCTGTTTTATAATCTGCTGAAGGCAAAGCCCAAGGGGCAGAATACCATTTACGGTTCCATTATGGATCTGACCTTGAGCACGGATGATGAGATTAATCCCTTGGAGATGTTAGATACAACGGTGAAAGGCCCATACATCGTGAAGAAGGGGAAAACCATGTCCTCCCAGCTGCCTTTCAGCATGGATAAGGCCAGCTTCTATCTGGACGGCGAGCCTTGCACTAAAGTGAATATTAAGGCGGTCCAGGAAGAGTACGGCTATGTGGTAATGTATTACAATACCGCTTCCAAGACGGTTTGGGTTTACACGGAGGAAGGCAGCCAGACCACCGGGAAAATGGTGATCCGCGGGGAAGTGACGAATATTTATTACCGCTCTTCGGATGTAATGACCCCTACGGCAATCACCATTACCACGGATGAAGGGGATGCTTATGAGTGCAGCCTGACTACCTCGGATCTGCAGTTTGCCTTTTCCATTTACGGCACGGTGGAGGTGGGGGATGACGTAATCCTGGTTTGCAGCGGCTCCTCGGAGGATGAGGACGGGGAGGTTACTTACCGGGTGACGGATTTCCTGGAGGATTAAGCCGGCTTAGAGCGGCAGGGCAAAGAAAGGCAGAGAGGGATTATCATGGCAGAGCAGGAAAAGGTCAGGCCGGAAGGAAAACCGGCGAAAGGAGATAAACGGAAAAAAAGGCGGCGCAGGCGGCTGATTACGGCGGGGATTTTTCTGGCGTTTGCTTTGGCAGGAGGGATTTTCCTTCAGGCCAGGCTCAAGGAGGCAAAAAAGGCCCAGGCTCCGGCGGAGGAAAAGCGGACGGCAAGGGTGGAAAAGCGGGATATCGTTTCCCAGCTTTCTTCCTCCGGCACGCTTGCCCCTAAGGATACGTATGAGATTACCTCCCTGGTGGAAGGGGAGGTGGTGCTGGCTGACTTTGAGGAAGGGGATCAGGTGGAAAAGGGTCAGGTGCTGTATCAGCTGGATGCCTCTTCTGTGGAATCGGAGGTGCAGTCAGCCAGCAATTCCCTTAACAGGGCAAGGGACAGCTATTCCGACGCGGTTTCCGATTACCAGGAGATCCTGGCGGATTACAGCGGAAATACTTACAAGGCAACGAAGTCCGGCTATATTAAGAAGCTGCATATCGATGTGGGGGATAAGGTAGGAGCCAATACCCAGATCTGCGATCTTTACGATGATTTGACCATGGAGATCAGCCTTCCTTTCCTGTCCGGGGAGGCGGGGGCAATCCTGCCGGGGGAGGCCGGCGTGCTGACGCTGGCTGATACCGGGGAGCAGGTAAGCGGCATTGTCACATGGGTAAGCGCGATGGACGAAGTGCTGGCTGGCGGCACGCTGGTGCGGTACGTGACGATGGAAGTGGGAAATCCGGGAGGGCTGACGGCAGAGACGGCGGCGACTGCCACGGTGGGCGGCTTCCTCTGTGCCCAGGAGGCGTATTTTGAGGCGAAGATTGATACGGTGATGAGCGCCAGCATGGAATCCAATGTGGAAGTGGAGGAGCTTTTGGTCAGTGAGGGCGCATATATTGTGAAAGGAACACCGATTTTTCGGATGACGGCAAAATCGGCGGAGAAAATCATGAAGACCTACCAGGATACCATAGACCGGGCTCAGGAAAGCGTGGAGTCAGCCCAGAACAAGCTGGAGGCTTCCCAGGATTCCTACGGAAATTATACCATCATGGCGCCTATCTCCGGCCAGGTGATTACCAAGACCTCCAAGGTGGGAGACAATGTCAGCCGGAATAACAATAACAGCACGGCCATGGCGGTGATTTACGATCTGTCCTCCCTTACCTTTGAGATGTCCATCGATGAGCTGGATATCCTTGAGGTTAAGGTGGGGCAGCGGGTAGAGGTAAGGGCGGATGCCTTTGAGGATCAGGTGTTTTATGGCACGGTGACGAATGTAAGCTTGCAAAGCAGCGCTTCCAACGGCGTGACCAATTATCCGGTGACGGTGACGATGGACGAGACGGGGGAGCTCCTTCCCGGGATGAACGTGGATGGGGTGATTATCCTGGATGAAGCCAAGGATACTTTATCCATTCCGGTGGATTCCCTGATGCGGGGCAACCGGGTATACATAAGGGATGATACGGTGGCGGAAGCCGACGGGCCGGTTCCTGCCGGGTTTAGGGCGGTGGAAGTGGAGACGGGCCTAATCAGCGATGAGTACGTGGAGATTGTAAAGGGCCTTGAGGAAGGGCAGGAGGTTTACGTCAGCGAATCTTCCCAGAATAATTACCAGAACTTTATGATGCCCGGCGGAATGGGCGGCCCGGGAGGCGGGATGGGCGGAGCGCCTGGCGGAATGGGCGGAGCACCGGGAGGCGGAATGGGCGGCGGGAGAAGGCAGTAGAGCGCGCCTGGCCTGGAGTATGCCTTAAGTTTAGGTGAACTGCCGTTATGGCTTAATTTCGCAAGAGCCATCAGTTATAGCTTAATTTTGCAGGAGCCATCAGTTATGGCTTAAGCGTGGAGGAGCCGCCAGTTATGCATAAGTTTGGAGGAGCTGCCAGCTATGGAGGGAACAGTGGGAAAAGGCGATAAGCCTTTGATTGAGCTGAACAATATTCATAAGATTTACCAGATGGGGGGTGAGTCCGTCCATGCCAATGACGGGATTTCCCTGACCATCTGCCGGGGAGAGTTTGTGGCTATCGTGGGGAAGTCGGGAAGCGGGAAATCCACGCTGATGAACATTATCGGCGCTTTGGATGTGCCTACCTCCGGGGAGTATTTCCTGGGCGGGGAGGATGTAAGCGATATGGAGGATGATGAGCTGGCTCAAATCCGAAATAAAATGATTGGGTTTATTTTCCAGCAGTATAACCTTCTCCCGAAGCTGAACCTGTTGGAAAATGTGGAGCTGCCTTTGCTTTACGCAGGCGTTCCGGCTTATGAGCGCAGGGAGCGGGCCATGGCTTCCCTGGAACGGGTGGGGTTAAAGGAAAAATGGAAAAATATGCCATCCCAGCTTTCCGGCGGCCAGCAGCAGCGGGTATCCATTGCCAGGGCGCTGGCGGGAAGCCCCTCGCTGATCCTGGCAGATGAGCCTACGGGGGCGCTGGATTCCAAAACCAGCCGGGAAGTGCTAAATTTTTTAAAGAAACTGAACAATGAAGGAAACACCATTGTGATGATTACCCACGACAGCTCCATTGCCTTAGAAGCCAAGCGGGTAGTCCGGATCCATGACGGAAAGATTAATTTTGACGGTGATGTAAATGAATATTCTGCAATCCTTTAAACTGGCGGTTAAGAGCATATGGAGCAATAAAATGCGCTCCTTTTTAACCATGCTGGGCATTATCATCGGCGTGGCTTCGGTGATTATCTTAGTCAGCCTGGTAAACGGCTATATGTCTTCGGTGGTGGAGAATTTTTCCAGCATGGGCGTAAACCAGATGACCGTCCGGCTGACAAACCTTTCGTCCCGTTCCCTGGATGTGGAGGAAATGTACGGGTTTTACGAGGAGCACCGGGATCTGTTTGCCCAGATGACGCCGAATGTGTCGCTGATGGCTACCTTAAAACGGGGAAATGATACCTTGTCCGCTACATCGGTAGGCGGATACAGCGAGGAATACCTGGATTTAAAAGGATACCAGCTGGAGCAGGGGAGAAATATCCAGTATGCGGATATCCTTTCCCGGAATAAGGTGTGCGTGATTGGATACTATGTGGCTCAGGAGCTGTTTGGGGGCACGCAGAAGGCCATTGGGGAAACCATCAAGGTAAACGGCTATGCCTTTCAGGTGGTGGGCGTGGTAAAGCGGCAGGACGAAAGTGATTTGGACGAAGGGGGAACGGATGATTTTCTCTGGATCCCTTACAGCGTGGCGGTGAAAATGGCCAGGAGCGCACTGATTGGAAATTACATTTTTGCCACGGCAGACGTAAAAAATACCGATACCTGCAAGGAGCTTTTGGAGGAGTTCCTCTACCAGGAGTACAAGGATGACAGCCTGTACCGGGTAACGGCCAACAGCGAGATGCTGGATTCCTTAAATGAGCAGATTGCCATGATGTCTGCCATGCTGGGGGGGATCGCCGGGATCTCCCTTTTAGTGGCCGGTGTAGGGGTAATGAATATTATGCTGGTATCGGTGACGGAACGCACCAGGGAGATTGGCATCCGCAAGTCCCTGGGGGCGAAAAAACGGACGATTATGCAGCAGTTTGTTATTGAGGCGGCTGTCACCAGCTCCATTGGCGGGATTATGGGGATTCTGCTGGGGGCGGGGGTTACGGAAGCGGCAGGAGGCCTTATGGGCATTGATGTCAGCCCTACGCCGGCGGCCGTGGCGATTTCCTTCGGCGTATCGGTGGGAATCGGCCTGATCTTTGGGTATATGCCGGCGAACCGGGCGGCAAAGCTTAACCCCATTGATGCTTTGCGCAGCGATTAGTGTTGTCCTGCGGGGGATTTCCTGAATACAATGGAGACAGCACTTAAGGAAAAGGAATGAAGGGAAGGATAAGGAAATGGAAATGGTAAAAGTAATTGATATGCACTGCGACACAATCTCGGAGCTTTATTACAATCACAGGGACGGGGGGGATATGTCTGTCTCAGACAGCGATCTCCATGTCAGCCTGGAAAAGATGGAAAAAGGCGGCTACGGGCTGCAGAACTTTGCCCTGTTTACCCATTTGGATCGGGCAGGGGATAGGCCTTTTGAGTACTGCATGAAGCTGGCCGATACCTTTTTTACGGAGATGAAGGCTCATCAGGAGAAAATCGGCATCGTGAAAAATTACCGTGAGATTGAGGAAAATTGGAAGGCAGGCAGGATGTCCGCCCTGCTTACGGTGGAGGAAGGCGGCGTGTGCCAGGGGGATCCGGCTTTCCTGCGGATTCTTTTTGAGCTTGGTGCGCGGATGATGACCTTAACCTGGAATTTCCCCAATGAGCTGGGCTGGCCCAATAAGCGGGAAGAAAGAGCCCCTGGGGAAATGGCTTTCGTGCCGGATAAGGAGCATGGGCTGACGGAAACGGGGATTTTCTTTTTGGAGGAGATGGAGCGGCTGGGGATGATTGTGGACATTTCCCATTTAAACGACAGGGGAATCCAGGATGTGTTTGACCATACCACAAAGCCTTTCGTGGCCAGCCACTCCAACTGCCGTGCCTTGGCTGCCCACCCTAGGAACTTAACGGATGAGATGCTCCGAAAGCTGTCTGACCGGGGCGGCGTGGCCGGGATTAATTTCTGTTCCGTTTTTTTGCGGGATGAGGTCTCCGGGCGTGAGGAGATGTCCACCATCCAGGACATGATCCGCCATATGAAGCATATGAAGCAGGTGGGCGGGATCCAGGTGATCGGGCTTGGCTCAGATTTTGACGGAATTGAAAACCCGGTGGAGATTTCCGATGCCTCCAAGATGCAGCTTCTGGCTCAGGGGATGGAAAAAGAAGGGTTTACCATAGGCGAGATTGAGGCGGTATTTCACGGCAATGTGCTGCGGGTTTACCGGGAAATCCTGTAAAAATACAATATATGGAAAATTTGCCGTGTTTTTCACGAATCCCGCAACTTTAATGCTTTAAATTCCCATAAATTTAAAGCAATGAAATTGACGTGGAGGAATTTTTGTAGTATGATACCATATAGTTTGGCGCAAGAGTGTAAATCACGGCGTTAAACGAAATTATACAGGTAAAAGGGAGAGATTAATTATGAAAAAGAAAGCGTTATCTCTGATTCTGGCAGGAGCTATGGCACTGTCCATGAGCGCCTGCGGCGGCAACGGCGGGGAAACAACTGCCGCGCCCACGGAAAAAGCGACTTCCGCACCGACGGAAGAGTCCGGAAAGGAAGAGGCAGGAGAAGAGAGCAAAGAGGAAAGCACCCAGGCGCAGGAGGCCTCCGAGGGAGGAAGCTATACGGTGGGAATCTGCCAGCTGGTTCAGCACGCCGCTTTGGACGCGGCTACCCAGGGCTTTAAGGATGCCTTGACGGAGGAGCTGGGGGATGCCGTAACCTTTGACGAGCAGAATGCCCAGGGCGATTCCAACACCTGCTCCACCATTATCAACAGCTTTGTATCGTCTGATGTAGACTTGATTTTAGCCAATGCCACCCCTGCCCTTCAGGCTGCACAGGCCGGAACGAATGAGATTCCCATTCTGGGGACTTCCGTAACGGAGTACGGCGTGGCATTAGGCATTGACGGCTTTGACGGGACGGTAGGCGGAAACATTTCCGGCACTTCCGACTTAGCTCCCTTAGACGAGCAGGCGGCTATGCTTCATGAGCTGTTCCCGGATGCAAAGAACGTAGGGCTGCTGTACTGCTCCGCAGAGGCGAATTCCCAGTATCAGGTAGATACGGTAAAGGCTGCCCTGGAAGAGCTGGGCTATACCTGCGAGTATTATGCATTCTCTGATTCCAACGACTTATCCAGCATCGCCACGAAGGCTGCTTCGGAAAACGATGTGCTTTACGTGCCCACGGACAATACTGCGGCGGCTAACGCAGAGCTGGTTAACAATATCTGCCAGCCGGCAGGGGTTCCGGTAGTGGCCGGCGAAGAGGGAATCTGCGCAGGCTGCGGCGTGGCTACCTTATCCATCAGCTACTATGATTTAGGCGTGGCTACCGGCAAGATGGCGGCCAAGATCTTAAAGGGCGAGGCGAATATTTCCGAAATGCCAATCGAGTATGCCCCGCAGTTTACCAAGAAATACAACAAGTCCCTGTGCGAGGCGTTGAACGTTACGGTTCCTGACGGCTACGTAGCCATTGAGGAGTAAGCCCGGCCGGGAAGGAATGCGGGAACGAATGATCATGATTTGGCACAAGACAACAGCGAGGCGGCAAGCTCCCGCTGTTGTTTTGCGCCGGAATTAAAGGCTCCTGCTGCGCGCTGGGAGATTTTGTGCGCTTTGGCGGTCTACAGACTGAGGAAGGATTATGGTATGGCGAGTTTAATGAATGCTTTGCCCGGCGCCGTGGCGCAGGGGCTGATCTGGGGAATTATGGCGATAGGCGTTTATCTCACCTATCGGATTTTGGATATTGCGGATTTGACGGTGGATGGTTCCCTCTGTACGGGGGGCGCGGTCTGCATTATGCTGATGCTTAGCGGACAGAGTGTGTGGGTCGCCATGTTTGGCGCATTGGCCGCGGGGATGCTCGCAGGCCTGGTCACGGGGATTCTCCATACATTTATGGGGATTCCGGCGATTTTATCCGGTATTTTGACCCAGTTAGGGTTATATTCTGTGAATTTGAAAATTATGGGAAAGGCAAACCAGGCGATCAATGTGGATAAGTTTCCGCTTTTGGTGTCCTTGCGGTTTATCAAAGGCGTGCCCTTCCTTAAAAATACATTGTTTGTGGTTGCCCTGACGATCCTTGCGCTGATTTTGATTTTATACTGGTTTTTCGGCACGGAACTGGGATGTTCCCTCAGGGCTACGGGGTGCAATGACAAAATGGCCAGGGCACAGGGGATTAACACCGATGTGGCCAGGGTTTTGGGCTTGATGCTGTCTAATGGGCTGGTCGCTTTGTCTGGTGCTTTTTTAGGGCAGTACCAGGGATTTGCGGATGTTAACATGGGCCGTGGCGCAATCGTTATCGGCTTGGCTGCCGTGATTATCGGCGAGGCTGTTTTTGGAAGGGTTTTCCATAACTTTGGCTTCCGCCTGCTAGGCGTGGCGTTAGGCTCCATTATCTATTACCTGGTGCTGCAGGTGGTGATTTGGCTGGGCGTGGACACGGATCTGTTAAAGCTTCTGTCCGCTGTAGTGGTGGCGATTTTCCTTGCTGTCCCCACCTGGAAGAACCGTTATCTCCTTGGGACTGCCGTGGCCATGGCTTTCCTGCCTTCAGGGAAGGGCGCAGTCGCGGCGGCCAAGCAGATTCGCCGGGCGTTAAAAGAGCAGGATGAGCACAGGAAAGGAGGCAGCAGGTAATGCTGGAAGCGAAAAATATTGTAAAAACCTTTAACACCGGAACGGTGAACGAGAAAAAGGCACTGCGGGGGGTGAATTTAACCCTTCATGAAGGCGATTTCGTGACGGTTATCGGCGGCAACGGTGCAGGGAAATCCACGTTTTTAAATGCCATCGCCGGAGTATGGCCGGTGGATGAGGGGCAGATTATCATTGAAGGAAAGGATATCACCAGGCTGCCGGAGCATAAGCGGGCCGCCTTTTTGGGAAGGGTATTCCAGGATCCCATGAATGGGACGGCTGCTACCATGGGAATCGAAGAGAACTTAGCCCTGGCTTTCCGCCGGGGAGCCAGGCGTACCTTAAAGGCGGGGATAACCAACGGCGAGCGCACCCTTTACCAGGATACGTTAAGCCGCCTGGGGCTGGGGCTGCAAAGCCGGATGACCAGCAAGGTAGGTCTGCTTTCCGGCGGCCAGCGCCAGGCATTAACCCTTTTGATGGCCACCTTAAAGCAGCCGAAGCTTCTGCTTTTGGATGAGCACACGGCGGCCTTAGATCCGAAGACGGCGAAGAAGGTTTTGGATCTGACGGAGGAGATTGTGACGAAGCAGCACTTAACCGCCCTGATGGTAACGCATAATATGAAGGATGCCATCCAGATTGGAAACCGCCTGGTGATGATGCATGAAGGGCGGATCATCTACGATGTGGCCGGGGAAGAGAAAAAGGCCCTCCAGGTGGAGGATTTGCTGAGGAAGTTTGAGGAGGCCAGCGGGGAAGAATTCGCCAATGACCGCATGATGCTGGCAAAGTAAATGAAATTTAATAAAATTGTTATTTTCAACCCTGTTGATTTGTGATAAGATAAGCAAGGTATTACTGTGGAAGCCTTATCAGCCGGAACGGGCATGGGTCTGTTTCGGACAGGCGGCGGATTAGGAAGTTTTGCTTGCATGGATATCAAGGCTGCCGGTAATCCGGCAGCTTTTGCTTTGGCGCGCTTATTGAAGTGACGTACAGGCGAATGGAAATTAAGGAGAGAGTTGACGCTATGCCAGACGATATGAAAGATTACTTGGAAAAACTGAACCAGGCCAGGAGCAGGCGGAAGAAGCAATTAGAAATCCGGTATTTTGTCGCGGCGGTCTGTGCCGTGGTGGTAGTCAGCGTGCTGGGGGTAGGCCTTGCCCGCATGAAATCCCGCTCGGCTGCCGCCTCCGGCCAGGAAGGAAAGGCAGGGCAGGAGGGGACGGCCGCCTCGGAAACGGAGACGGGGACAGAAGCGCCTGCGGAGCCTACCTTGTCCCCGGAGGAGCTGGCGGCCCAGCAGGAAGCCCAGGAGATCCAGGCAGTGCTGGATTCCTACGGAAATATGGGACTTATCCAGGTGGAGGGCTACTTAAATGTGCGCGAGACCCCGGGGAGCGGCGGAAAGATCATCGGCAAGCTTCAGCAGAACAGCGTCTGTGAGATCCTGGAGGAGGACGGGGAATGGGATCATATCACCTCCGGCGGGATTGAAGGCTATATCCATAACCAGTACGTGGTAACGGGGGAAGCGGCCAAGGAAGCGGCCAGGGCCTACGTGGTTAAGCGTGCGGTGATTAAAGCGGACAAGCTGAATATCCGGGATCAGCCTAACACGGAAGGCTCCCAGGTGGTGGGGCAGGCTCTGCAGAATGAACGGTATGAGGTGCTTGGGGAGGCGGACGGCTGGGTGCAGATTGACTCCGGCTATGTGTCGGCAGAATTTGTGGAGGTAAAGTATGCCTTAAACGAGGCCAGGAAGCTGGATCTGGTGGCGATGGCCATCAATATGTATGATCATTTGGTTATCTCGAAGGTGGATAATTACTTGAATGTGCGGGAAGAGCCGAAATCCGACGGCAAGGTGATTGGCAAGATGACCAGCAAGGCCGCAGGGGAGATCATCGAAGTGCTGGACGGCTGGTATCACATCAAGTCAGGAAACATTACCGGCTATATCACGGCAGATCCCCAGTATACGGCCACCGGCCAGGAGGCAAAGGATATTGCCATGGAAGAGGCGGAGCTGATGGCGATCGTAAATACCGATATGCTGAATGTGCGCCTTGAGCCGTCCACCGAATCCAACATCTGGACCCAGATCTCAAAAGAAGAACGGTATCCGGTGCTGGAACAGTTAGACGGCTGGGTGCAGATTGAGCTGGATACGGAGGACAGCGATAAAGCGTATATTTCTACCCGTGACAATAACGTGGAAGTCCGCTATGCCCTTGCGGAAGCCATTAAGTTTTCTCCTTTGGAGGAGGCGGCTCAGGAATCGGCTTCCCGGCGCTCAAGGATTGTCAACTACGCCCTCCAGTTCGTGGGGAACCCCTATGTCTGGGGCGGAACCAGCTTAACCAGGGGAGTGGACTGCTCCGGCTTTACCATGCAGGTGCTGAAGGAGTTTGGGGTAAGCCTGCCCCATTATTCCGGCTCCCAGGCCCAGATGGGAAAGGCTGTGTCCTCCAGTGAGATGCGGCCAGGGGATTTGATTTTCTACGCCAACAGCAGGGGCGTGATAAACCACGTGGCAATGTATATCGGGAACGGGCAGATTGTCCATGCGGCAAGCAGCAGGAGCGGAATTAAGATTTCCACCTGGAATTACCGCAGCCCGAAGGCCATCCGGAATGTTCTGGGGGATTGACAGAACGGATTTATATGATATAATTTTTGGAAGGGATTTGCGGCAAGGGCGCCAGGGATACTGGCGCCCTTATGCATTTTAGCTTGGCGGCTTCATGGGAAAACTTGCTGCGGTAAAGGGCAAAGGAGAGAAAGGAGTTTACATGAATTATAATTACCTGGCACAATTTTACGGGAAATCATCCAATTACACGGATATCCCCAATCATCTGTATAAAGAGTACAACGTAAAAAAAGGCCTTAGGAACGAGGACGGCACAGGCGTCCGCATGGGTCTGACCAGAGTATCGGACGTTGTAGGCTATGAGATTATCGATGGGGTTAAGACGAATGCGGAAGGCGATCTGTATTACCGGGGCTACAGCGTGTATGACCTGGTAAAGGGGAAAATCGGCTGCATCGGCTTTGAGGAGGTATGCTTCCTTCTGCTGTACGGCTATCTGCCCAGCAAAACGGATTTAAACCGGTTTATCGATGTGGTAAGAAGCCTGTATGCGCTGCCGGATGATTTCCTGGAAATGAATCTTTTGCGGCTCCCGGGGAAAAATTTGATGAATAAGCTTCAGCACGCTACCCTTACCTTGTACAATTACGATATGGATAACCCGGATGACACGGATGTGTATAAGACCATGCTAAAAGGCGTCAACCTTCTGGCGAAGTTTCCTTCGGTGGCCTGCTATGCCTACCAGAGCAAGATCCATCACTTTAACCGGGAAAGCCTGATTATCCATTATCCCAGGGAGGATTATTCCATTGCGGAAAACATCCTGTATATGCTGAGGGAGGATAAGAAATTCACCCCCAAGGAGGCCGGCCTTTTAGACGCCCTTTTAGTGCTTCATGCGGATCACGGCGGCGGAAATAATTCCACCTTTACTAATGTGGTGATTTCCTCCACGGGGACGGATCTGTATTCGTCGATCTCCGGCTCCATCGGTTCCTTGAAAGGCCCCCGTCACGGCGGCGCCAATATCAAGGTTTCTGAGATGATGGAAAAGGTGATTGGGGAAATTGGGTATTCGGCGGATGTGGATCAGATAAAAGCCTTGATCCGAAAGATTCTTTCCGGGGATTTTTATGACCGCTCCGGCCTGGTTTATGGGTTTGGCCATGCGGTTTATACCATTTCGGATCCACGGGCGGAAATTTTAAGGAGCTGCTGCGAAACCGTAGCCATGGAGCAGTATAAGATGGAGGAATTCAATTTCTACCGTTTGTTTGAACAGTGCACGAAGGAGGTAATCCTGGAGGATAAGCATAAGGTGATCCCCACCAATGTAGATTATTACAGCGGGTTTGCCTATGAGATGCTTCAGATTCCCAGGGATATGTATACCCCTCTGTTTGTAATCAGCCGGATTGTGGGCTGGGTGGCTCATAACCTGGAAAATAAATTATACGATGGCAAGATCATGCGTCCGGCCACGAAGTATGTGGGGGAAAACGTAACGTATATTCCAATGAAAGAGAGGTAATCCAATGAAAACCATTACCGTATTTAAAGGCGACGGCATCGGGCCGGAAATTACCGATGCGGTGTTAGAGATTTTGAAGGCAGCCAAGGCTCCTTTGGACTATGAAATTTTCCGGGTAGGAGAGGCAGAATATGAGGAAAACGGCGCCCTGATCCCGGAAAAAGCATTTGCTTCCTTTGAGCGGAATAAGATTTTGCTGAAATCGCCCATTACCACGCCGGTGGGAAAAGGCTTCCGTTCCTTAAATGTTACCCTGCGGGAGAAGTACGACCTTTATGCCAATATCCGCCCGGCAAAGTCCAATGCCGCGGTGGTGACGCCCTTTAAGGATGTGGATATCGTAACCTTCCGGGAAAATACGGAGGATCTGTACGTAGGGGTGGAGGAGCAGATTGACGCCGGCACGGTGCACGCCACGAAAATCATTACCCGCAGGGCCAGCACCCGGATCATCGCCGATGCCTTTGCGTATGCCAGAGCCCAGGGAAGGAAGAAAGTTACCTGCGTCCACAAGGCGAACATTTTAAAGAAATCAGACGGCTTGTTTTTAAGCGTCTTTAGGGAGATTGCAGAAAACTATCCGGACATTGAAGCGGATGATAAGATTGTGGACAATGTTTGTATGCAGCTGGTTATGCGTCCTCAGCAGTTTGACATTATGGTCATGCCTAACCTTTACGGCGACATTGTATCCGATTTGACCAGCGGCCTTATCGGCGGCCTGGGGCTTCTGCCTTCCAGCAACTTAGGGAAGGATTATGCCATGTTTGAGGCGGTGCACGGCAGCGCCCCGGATATTGCCGGGAAAAATATCGCCAACCCCACGGCGCTTTTGTGGTCCGCCTGCATGATGCTGGAGCACTTAGGCGAGCTGGATGTGGCCGCAAAGATCCGCAGGGCTGTGGATCAGGTGCTGGCAGAGGGAAGCTGCAAGACGCCTGATATCGGCGGGAAGGCTACCACCGCAGAATACTGTAGCCAGATTATTGGTCGTTTTTAAGGCCGATTTTCCATTAAGGCCGTATTTTCCACTAAGATCATATATTTGTTAGAATTTTCCTGAATATGCCGATATAATGACTAAGAGGTTTTTGCGGTTTGTTTATTCGGATGCGCTGCCGTTTAAGGCTTGTAAGCCTTTGGCGGAAAGGGGAAGATTATGGAAATAAAGATTACTTCAGAGGTTTATTCGGGAAAGGCTCCCGGGAAGGCCAAGCCGTCTAAGAAAGAGCCGGAAGCGGAAAAGGCGAAGCGCCTGGATACATACGAGCCTTCGGCAGGCTCCATGCCTTTTGGGGATAAGATGCTTACCGGTTCGGCAGGCGGCTTGCGCTTAGACGGCCCGATTCCCTCGCCGGGAGAGCTTAAGCTGTACGAGCCAGATCCGGACGCGGACGGGATCAACTGGAAGGAAGTGGAAGCCAGTTTTTTTGGCGCACCGGTAACGCTGGATAATGCCGACCGGATCGAGGCCAAGGTGGAGGGGATAGCTTCCATGTACCTTGCGGTGAAGGATCAGCTGGAAGAAAAATTTGCGGGCCGGGAGGATAAGCTGGCGGAAAAAATGAGCCGTTTGGATTCCTTGTTCCAGCAGGCGAAAAGCCGGATAGTCAGCTCCTATAAAGGAAGCGTGGGAAGCTTTTATGAACAGATGGGGAATAAAGGGATCAGCGCCAGGATGGGGGATAGCCTGGCAAAAGCCATTGACGGGAAGGTGGCGGAGATGGAAGCCTATGGGAAGGAACATGGGATTTTGGGAACCCCGGAGGATGAGCGGAAGCTGCCCTATAACGTAAAGGCGGTCTTCTTGCAGGCAGGGATGATAGCAAAGCGGGAAGGATTGCAGGCTAAGGGTCAGGAGGATGGTGTTTCTGAAAGCCAGACTGAAGGGGGATACAGCCTAAAGGATCTTGGGGCGGCAGGGTTTGCCGCCAAGGCGGCGTCAAAGATGAGCCCTAAGGAGCTTGCCCTGATGGGCGATGACGAGCTGGGAATCCAGATGGCTCTGCGCTATATGAAGATGGCCAAGGCTCTGGGGCATTTCGGGGTGGGAGATAAGATGTCTTCCCTGATCTTAAGCACTTTTGGGACGTTTTTGGATCGGTATTCCGGCGGGGCGCTGACAGATAAGGATCGAGCCTCTGGCTCCTACAATTATGCGCTGAAGCAATACCAGTCTGCCGGGGACATTCGCCAGGCCTTGGAAAAGAGTGCCAGGAAATACTTGGATGACGGATTTTTCAACCAGCTTATTTCTTTCCAAAACGGTGCAGGGGCATCAAAGTTTACCCGTTACCGCCTGGAATTAAGCCAGTTTATGGACAGCATGGGGCGGGGCGATACAGCCGGGATGCTGGATTCCATTGCGGGGAAGGGACGCCCGTATCTGTCCATGTACGCATAGCATTGTCTCAGGGCATTTTTGAAACACACGTTAGCCTTTGGCATCCTTTGGGATGCCAAGGTTTGCTTACGGCTGGTTAAGCTCCTGTTCCTGGCGCATCAGATCCGCCAGGGTGACTTGCTCCAGGTAATCGCGGATCACCTGATCTAAGCCCTGCCATAAAGGCAGCGTCCTGCAGAAAAATTTCCTTGGGCAGTCCTCCTGGCCGGGATCTAAGCAGGCCACGGGAGCCAGGGAAAGCTCCGTCGCATTAAGGATGCTTCCGATGGTGTACTGTTCAGGCGGCTTAACCAGCCGGTAGCCGCCTCCCTTGCCCCGCAGGCCGGCCAGGAATTTCTGTTTTACCAATACTTTTAAAATGCCTTCCAAATATTTTTCTGAGATTCCCTGCCGTTCGGCAGTTTCTTTTAAGGGAATATATCCTTTGGACTGGTGTTCAGCCAAATCGATCATAATGCGCAGGGCGTAGCGCCCTTTTGTGGAAATCAGCATAGGAAGTTCCTCCTGTGTTTGATGTAAATGCGATTAATTGCTTTTACCTATTATACAACAATGTAAGTGGGTAATCAAGGCAGATGAGAAAATAAACTTAATCTGGACTGGTTTAAAATTGCTATACTGGATATTTAAAACAATCCAATACGCTGATATGATGGGTACACCGGGGAAATGAAAATGCTGCAGCATAGTTTAAGACAACCGTTGAGACGGGGGAGGGCAAGAAAATGCCCATCTGAACGGTAAGCGTTTAAATAAGCGCGATAAATAAGAATTGGAGGCAGGGATTATGAGCAATATGCAGGGAAGCGTCCAGGCAAAGCAGGGGGCAGTCCATTCTACCCAGTGGCTGGCAGTGACGGCGGTGTTAATGGCGATGAATGTGGGGCTAAGCTCCTTTGGCGTTCCGGTTCCGGGAGGGCATTTATACTTAAACGACGTGGTGATTTGTACCGCAGGGATTCTTTTGGATCCCCTTGGCGCATTCATGGTCGGCGGGGTAGGGGCGTTTTTAGGCGACTTTTTCTTTTATCCTACGCCTATGTTTGTATCCTTAGCCACCCATGGAATTCAGGCAGTGGCGATTTCCCTGATTTCCCACCGTGGAGGGAAGGAAAAGCGGATGGCGGCATCCTTAGCTGGGGTGGCCGTGGGAGCCGTGATTATGGTAGTGGGGTATTCCCTGGGCAGGGCATTTATTTACAGCACGCCGGAATATGCGCTGTTAAAGCTGCCGTTCCAGATTTTGCAGGCGGTGGTTGGAGCCGCGGCGGCGATGGTGATTTGCTTTCGGTTTAGGATTTTGGAGGTCTATAGCCGGATTAGCGGGGGAAGGTGACATAACATTTATTTTGGTAGAATAGTTTTGCTTTTCCGCTACGCCAGGCGATATTCCATCGTCACCGCACTCTCGCTCCGCCTTCAACGTAGCGGACGCTAAACTCGTGAAAGACCTCGTTAAGCGCCGACGTTTCAGGAGGGGTTCCTCATGGAATATGGCCTGGCTCCGCTGCGGTATTGGCTTGCGTAAAATTACCTCTCGTTAGGTAAATGGATAAAGGCAGTTATCAGTCGGTTGGTTGGATGATTTATCGTCAGTTAGATTAAAAAGATAAAATTCATTCATGAAGTAATTTTGTCAGTAGTGAGGTACTTCCGCTAAAGAAATATCTTTGGCATACCAAAAACAAACTCAGAACTAACCAGTCCCTAGCCGTCTGTGGTGCGTGTACACTAAGAAAACCGTATAAAACGGCGGCACTTAGCGAGGTCTTTTCGAGCTTAGTACCGTTCCGTTTTATGTCGAGCGAGAGCGCGTTTTCGTGTGTACATCCACCACAGGCGGCGAACTCGTCAGCCTACGTATTTTCTCTAAGCCAACAAACTCATCGTAAGAAACGCAACTTCCTCCATCCACCCCCAACATCATCCGAAACAACCCAGCATCAAAATCCGCCTTACCAGCTATCCAGGTTGACAAAGCATTTATCTTCCTCCAGCTATCCAAATTAACAAAGCATTAAATTTTACAATACAATATTTAGCCACAATTCTAAAACCCATATCCCTATAATTCCATCTACGATTACATCAAATCCCCTCACCCATATCGTTTTGCTACTTCTTTTGCTACTTCTAAAAACCCTTCTATCACAATCAAATTATATTCATTTCAAATTAACTCACACGCAGTCACCGTATAAATTTAAAAAAATCCCCCCATACTGTAAGCAAAGAATCTGTTCTGCGGACAAACTAGCCGCAGCGCAGGGAAAGGGAAGGTATGCTATGGGACAGGAAGGGTTAACGCAGAAAGAGCAGGAAATCGAGGAACTGGGGCAGATGACGCTGGAGGATGAAAGCGGCCAGCATAAGATCCATCTTTTGTCGATTATCGGGGAGGTGGAAGGCCATGAGAACGCGTCGGGGAACAGCAAAACCACGAAATATGATCATGTTTTGCCTAAGCTTGCGGAAATTGAGGACGATCAGAGCATAGACGGGCTTTTGGTGCTTTTAAATACTTCCGGAGGGGATGTGGACGCAGGGCTGGCGATCGCGGAAATGATTGCTTCCTTAAGTATGCCGTCGGTGTCCCTGGTGCTTGGGGGAAGCCATTCCATCGGCGTGCCTTTGGCCGTTGCATCGGATTATTCCTTTATCGTGCCTACCGGCACGATGATGATCCATCCAGTGAGGATGAGCGGGATGGTGATTGGCACGGCTCAGACGTATGAGTATTTTAATATGATCCAGGATCGGATACTTAGCTTTGTGGAGAAGCATTCAAAAATTGCTTATGGCCAGCTAAAGCGGCTGATGCACAATACGGAAATGCTGACGAAGGATTTGGGGACGGTTTTGGTGGGAGAGCAGGCGGTAAAGGAAGGGCTGATTGACGAAGTAGGGGGGATCAGGGAGGCTCTTAAGAAGCTCCATAAGATGATTGAAGCAAAGCAGCAGGCGATGGGGTGAAGAACTTTATTGCAATTTCAGTTAATTTTTTGTATACTCTTAGGTGACGGGTGAGGGGAAAGTCACTCTTAAGAGATACAGGAGGCTTGATTCGTGGCACAAGGAAATAAAAACCAAAAAACAGGGGCTGCCAAAAGCCGGAAAGGGAATGAAGGAAAACAGGGCAGGAAGCAGGAGGAGTATTATCAGGAGGAGATCCCCGCCTTTTTACAGGCGGAAGTAATGATTATCCTGTCTTTTGCCGCTGCGGTCCTTCTTTTTCTCAGCAATTTCCGGCTGTGCGGCGTGGTAGGGAACTTTTTAAGAGGCGTGCAGCTTGGGCTGTTTGGCGTGGTGGGCTATATCGTCCCCTTTATCTTGTTTATCGGAACCAGTTTTTATATCGCGAACCGTGGGAACTGGAAGGCGGTGGTTAAGCTGTCTGCCGTTATCGGCGCGGCGCTGATTATCTGCGGCATTGCCCAGCTGATTTCCGGGATTGAGCTGGCAGAGGGGGAATCTTTCCTGACCTTTTATAAGGTTTCCGGCGTTAACGGAAAAGGCGGGGGATTAATCGGCGGGATGCTGTCCTTCGGCCTCCGCTCTATCGTGGGGACGATCGGCACATACCTGATTTTTGTGGTGGTGCTGATTATCTGCGGCGTGTGCATCACGGAGAAATCCGTGGTTAATGCGGTGAAGAACGGCGGAGACCGGGCTTACCAGTACGCCAGGGAGGACGCTGTACGGCGGAGGGAAGAACGGGAGGAGCGTTTGGAGGAGAAGCGCAGGCTGCGGGAAGATAACGTGGTGCGGGGCGTGGATTTTGGCTCCATTTGGATCCAGAAGGATAAGCCGTCTGCGGAAAGCGGACAGCTGGGGATTAAACAGGAGTTTCCAGAAGATTTATCCCCGGGGAAAGGGGGGCAGTTTCCGGAGGGTGAGCAGCCGGGAAAGGCAATCTCCTTCCAGGAAGGCCCAGGTTCTTTGGGCGGTGCGCCTTATCCGGGCAGGCAGTTTCAGGATAAGGCTGGGGTGGATAGCTTAACGGATAAGCTGGCTCCGTCCCCGGCGGATGTTTTTTCGGGGCGGATCCAGCTTCCGCCGGAGTATGCGGAGCCGGTTCCTTTTGAGGAGGATCGGCCGGAAGTGGAGGCGGGCGGCTCTTTGCCGAAGTCTTTAGGCAAGGAGACTTTAGGCAAGAGGGCTTCGGATAAGAAGGTAGCAGTGGCAGTAAAAGAAGATAAGCCGGAGGATAAAATCCTGACTTTTTCTAAAAAAGAATCCAAGCGCAGGGAAGGCCCGCTGTATGCGGATCGGGAAATGCTGACCCTTGAGGAGATGAGCGCAGATTTTGGCCTGACCGGTTCTGGGGGCAGCAGGAAAAAAGATGAGGCGGATATCTGGCCCGGGAAGCGGGAAGAGTACGGGGAAGCTCCCTTTATCGAAGAAATTTCCATGGGGGATACTTCTATGGGAGATACTTCCATAGGGGATATTTCTATGGGAGATGTTTCGGACGGCGGCATTCCTTACCAGGAACCTTTGGATGGCGTTTCTCCTAAAGATCCGGCGTTGGAAAAGGGGGTAGACGAGCCCTTCTTCCGGGAGCCAATGGATGGGGCGGCCTTAAAGAAAGAGATTTCCCAGGAGGCGGACTTAGATGACGGCTATTTCCTGGATGAAGATTTTGGCCAGGAGATGGGGGATTTTGAGGAAGAGGATGAATTGTTTGCCCCGGCCAAAATCCCGGCCAAAAGGGAGGATCCGCCTGCAAGGGATGATGCAGGGGATCACGTTTTTGTCCCGGAGGGTTCTAAGCGGGTAGTGACGGCAAACGGAAAAATCATTGAGACGGAAACGGAGCTTTTACATAAGAGAATCGAGAAGAAGCGTGAGGAAGCTTTAGAGGGGACAGGCCAGGAGGCCGCCCGGGCGGCAAAGGATCCAAAAGAACTTAAGGTGAAAAAGCCTTATGTATTTCCTCCTACAACCTTATTAAAGAAAGGGACGCACAGCGGGGAATCCTTTTCGGAGCAGGAGTATAAGGATACGGCCATTAAGCTGCAGCAGACCTTAAGGAATTTCGGGGTAGGGGTTACGGTGACGAATATCAGCTGCGGCCCTTCCGTTACCCGGTATGAGCTTCACCCGGAGCAGGGGGTTAAGGTAAGCAAGATCGTAAGCTTGGCGGATGATATTAAGCTAAGCTTAGCAGCGGCGGAAATCCGCATTGAGGCGCCGATTCCCGGAAAGTCGGCAGTGGGAATCGAAGTGCCTAATAAGGAAAATTCCATTGTTTACCTGCGGGAGCTTTTGGAGTCTGACGGGTTTGTTAACAGCAAATCCCGGCTGACCTTTGCCGTGGGCAAGGATATCGCCGGGCAGCCGGTGACGGCGGATATCGGAAAGATGCCCCACCTTTTGATTGCCGGAGCTACCGGTTCCGGAAAATCCGTCTGCATCAATACGCTGATTATGAGCATTATTTACAAGGCGGATCCGGAGGATGTGAAGCTGATCATGGTGGATCCCAAGGTAGTGGAATTAAGCGTTTACAATGGGATTCCCCACTTGATGATTCCGGTTGTGACCGATCCGAAAAAGGCTTCCGGAGCCTTAAACTGGGCGGTTGCCGAGATGGGGGATCGGTATAAGAAATTTGCGGAATATAATGTGCGGGATTTAAAGGGCTATAATGAAAAGATCAAAAGCATCCAGGGGATCCCGGAGGAAAAACGGCCCCATAAGCTTCCCCAGATAGTGATTATTATCGACGAGCTGGCGGACTTGATGATGGTGGTTCCCGGGGAAGTGGAGGATGCTATTTGCCGTCTGGCCCAGCTTGCCAGGGCCGCCGGGATCCATCTGGTGATTGCCACGCAAAGGCCTTCCGTTAATGTAATCACTGGCTTAATTAAGGCGAACGTGCCCTCCAGGATAGCCTTTTCCGTATCTTCCGGCGTGGACTCCCGGACGATTATCGATATGAACGGGGCGGAAAAGCTTTTAGGAAAAGGCGATATGCTGTTTTATCCCTCTGGGGTTCCAAAGCCTCAAAGGGTACAGGGAGCCTTTGTTTCCGACCAGGAGGTTTCCCAGGTAGTGGAGTTTTTAACCCAGCAGGGATTGACGGCAAGCTACAGCAAGGATATGGAAAACCGGATGCTTTCTGCGGGGACGGAAACGCCAGGCGGCGGAGATGGCAGCCGGGACGAGTACTTTGCCCAGGCGGGAAGGTTCATTATCGAGAAGGATAAGGCTTCTATTGGAATGCTTCAGCGGATGTTTAAGATTGGTTTTAACCGGGCGGCACGGATTATGGATCAGCTGGCAGACGTTGGGGTAGTGGGGGAGGAGGAAGGAACCAAGCCCAGGAAAATATTAATGACCATGGAAGAATTTGATCAGTTCCTTGGGGGAGGGGAGTAAAGCCTTTCCGGGGGATGCGCACGATTTTGCAAAGGTAAACGCTGCGTTTCACGCAGCGCAAAATCGACGCGGCGAACGCCAAAAACAAAAATTTTTGTCGTTCACTATAACTTAACGGCATGATGCCAAGGCCGAAAGGCTTTTTGGTCTCCAAATCATGGCAAGCTAGAAGATGAAGGTAAAGGATGAAGGAGGATACTAGATGAAAACCGATATTCAGATTGCCCAGGAAACAAAGATGGCTCCTATCAAAGAGGTGGCGAAGGTTTACGGGATCGAAGAGGAAGATTTGGAATTTTATGGAAAATACAAAGCCAAGCTGTCTGACGGGCTGTGGGAGCAGATTAAAGAAAGGCCTGACGGGAAGCTGGTTTTGGTGACGGCCATTAACCCTACACCCGCGGGGGAAGGGAAGACCACCACCACTGTGGGGCTTGGGGAAGCTTTTGAAAAATTAGGGAAAAAGGCCATTATTGCCCTGCGTGAGCCTTCCTTAGGGCCTTGCTTCGGCATTAAAGGAGGGGCTGCAGGAGGGGGCTATGCCCAGGTCGTGCCCATGGAGGACTTGAACCTTCATTTTACCGGGGATTTCCACGCCATTACCTCGGCTAATAATCTTTTGGCCGCCCTTTTGGACAACCATATCCAGCAGGGGAATGAGCTGGGGATCGACACCCGCCAGATTCTCTGGAAGCGCTGCTTAGATATGAATGACCGGGTGCTGCGGAACGTGGTGGTGGGTCTGGGGGCAAAGCCGGACGGCTTTGTGCGGGAAGACCACTTTGTGATCACCGTAGCGTCGGAAATCATGGCCATCTTATGCCTTGCTTCCGACATGAAGGACTTGAAAGAGCGGCTGGGGCGGATTATCGTAGCGTATAACTATGCCGGGGAACCAGTTACTGCCGCCCAGTTAAATGCGGTAGGGGCCATGGCGGCGCTGTTAAAGGATGCCTTAAAGCCGAACTTAATCCAGACCCTGGAGCATACGGGCGCTTTGGTTCACGGCGGGCCTTTCGCCAATATCGCCCACGGCTGCAACAGCGTGCGGGCAACCAGGATGGCGCTAAAGCTTGCGGACATTACCGTTACGGAGGCCGGTTTCGGGGCGGACTTAGGCGCGGAGAAATTCTTTGACATTAAATGCCGGAAGGCGGGGTTAAAGCCGGACGCCGTGGTGCTGGTAGCCACTGTCCGCGCTTTAAAGTACAACGGCGGCGTCCCCAAGGCGGAGCTGTCCAAGGAGAATTTGGAGGCGCTGTCTAAGGGGATTGTAAATCTGGAAAAGCATATTGAAAACTTGCAGAAATACCAGGTTCCGGTAGTCGTCACCTTAAATTCATTCATAAGTGACACAAAAAATGAATACGCATTTATTAAAAAGTTCTGCGAGGACAGAGGCTGCGAGTTTGCCCTTTCGGAAGTTTGGGCCAAGGGCGGCGAAGGCGGCGTGGAGCTGGCAGAGAAGGTTTTGGAAACCCTGGAGAAGAAGGAGAGCCGCTTTGCGCCCATTTATGGGGATGAGGCCAGCCTTACGGATAAGATTGAGGCCGTGGCGAAGGAAATTTACGGCGCCAACGGGGTAAGCTACGCTCCGGCGGCGGCCAAGGCGTTAAAGAAGGCGGAGGAGATGGGCTTTGGAAAGCTGCCGGTGTGCATGGCGAAAACCCAGTATTCCTTATCTGACGATCAGACGAAGCTTGGCCGCCCCACAGGCTTTACCATCAATGTAAGGGATGCCTACGTTTCTGCCGGGGCAGGCTTTGTGGTTGTGCTGACAGGGGCGATTATGACCATGCCTGGCCTGCCGAAAAAGCCGGCGGCGGACGGCATTGACGTAGATGAAAATGGAGTGATTACCGGATTATTTTAAAGGGGACGGACATGGTATTAAGTGATTGGCTAAAGGAGATAGAATTTACCCTGGTTCAGGGGAGCCTGGATGCGGAAGTTGAGGAAGTGGCATACGATTCCAGGAAGGCCGTAAAAGGCGCGGTGTTTGTATGCATGAAGGGAACTAAGGCGGATTCCCACCAGTTCTGCCCTCAGGCTTACCAGGCCGGATGCCGCGTGTTTGTGGCGGAGCATCCGGTAAAGCTTCCGGAGGATGCTACGGTTCTCACGGTGGAAAACAGCAGGAAGGCTCTGGCTTACCTATCCGCGGCCAGGTTTGGGTATCCGGATCGGACGATGGTGACAATCGGGGTGACGGGAACGAAGGGGAAGACCACCACCACCCATATGATTAAGGCGATCTTGGAGGCCTGCGGGAAAAAGGTAGGGATAATCGGCACAAACGGCGCTTATTTCGGAGAGGGGTGGGAGCCTACCCGCAATACCACCCCGGAATCTTACGAGCTTCACCGGTATTTTGCCAGGATGGCCAAAGCCGGATGCCAGTATATGGTGATGGAAGTTTCCTCCCAGGCGTTTAAGCTCCACCGGACAGAGGGGATATTTTTCGACTTTGGGATTTTCACCAATTTGTCGCCGGATCATATCGGCCCAGATGAGCATAAGGATTTTGCGGAGTATTTAGCCTGCAAGTCCATGATCTTTAACCAGAGCCGCATTGGGATTGCCGATTGCGATGACGAGCATTTTGCCCAGGTCACGGCCCATGCCGGCTGCCCGGTTTATACATACGGAATTGACCATGAAGCCGATTTTCAGGCGGGGCAGATCCGCTACGTGGCAGAGGATGCCTTTGTTGGCTTGGAATTTGTTTCCAGCGGGCGGCTGTGCCTGGATGTGCGGGTGAGTATCCCTGGCAGGTTCAATATTTCCAATGCCATGGCGGCCTTAAGCGTCTGCAGCTTTTTCCATCTTCCAGAGGAGAAGATGAGCCACGCCTTAGAGCATTTCCGGGTGGATGGCCGGATGGAGCTGGCCTATGCCTCGGCTAAGTGCAAGGTGATTATTGATTATGCCCACAATGCGGTCAGCATGGAAAGCCTGCTAACAACCCTTAGGGATTACCATCCGAAAAGGCTGGTGGTAGTCTTTGGCTGCGGCGGGAACCGTTCTAAGGACAGGCGGTACGCCATGGGGGAGATGGCCGGGAGGATGGCGGATTTGTCCATCATTACCGCCGACAATTCCCGGTATGAGAAGGTGGAGGACATTATCGCGGACATTAAAAGCGCTTTGATTCCCACAGGAGGGTATTTCTATGAGATCCCTGACCGCAGGGAGGCCATAACTTACGCCATTACCCATGCGGAGGAAGGGGATATGATTGCCATTATCGGCAAGGGGCACGAGGATTACCAGGAGGTAAACGGCGTCCGCACCCATTTTTTGGATCGGGAAGTGGTGGAGGAAGCCGTCCGCCAGCTTTAGGAGGAGAGCATGGAAGAAGTAAGGGTTAAGGATATTGTGGAGGCTTTAGGGGGAAGGCTTTTGTGCGGAAACCCGGAGGCATCCCTTATGCATATCAGCATTGATTCCAGGGTGATGAAGGGGAACGATCTATTCGTTCCCCTCATTGGGGAAAAGACGGATGCCCATGACTTTATCGGCCAGGCATTGGAAAACGGGGCGGCGGCGGTGCTGACCAGCCGTCACAGCCAGATGGAGTCCCATTGCCCGTGGATACAGGTTGAGGACACCAGAAAAGCCCTCCAGGCCATCGGCAGCTGGTACAGGGCGCGGCTGTCCCTGCCCTTAATCGGGGTGACGGGAAGCGTGGGAAAGACGACCGCCAGGGAAATGGTGGCGGCGGCTTTAAGCGCAAGGTACAAGGTGTACAAAACCCCAGGAAACAGCAACAGCCAGGTAGGAGTGCCCATAACCGTTTCGGAGATTACCGGGGAGGATGAGATCGGCGTCATTGAGCTGGGGATGAGCTTTCCCGGGGAGATGGAGCGGATCGCCATGGTGGCAAAGGTAAGCCAGGCAGTCATTACCAATATCGGCCTGGCCCATATCGGGCAGCTTGGCTCAAAGGAAAATATCTGCCGGGAAAAGCTCCATATCCAGGACGGGATGGGGGAAGGGGGCATTCTTTATGTGAATGGGGATGACCCTATCCTTGCAAAGGTGAAGGCCAAAAAGGGCTGCAAAAGGGTTTCCTACGGGCTTAGTGAGGGCTGCGATTACCAGGCCGTGGATATGGACGTGGAAGAGGGGAAGCCCGTTTTTACGGCTGTCTGCAAGGCCACCGGGGAATCCGCCTGGGTAAGGCTTAATGTGTTTGGGCGGCATATGGCTCAAAATGCCATGGCGGCCTTAGCGGTTGCCGCAGAAAACGGCGTTCCCTTAAAGGATGGCGCAAAAGCCCTTGAAGGGTTTTCCGGCTTTCAGGGAAGGCAGCAGATTATTAAGGCCAATGGGATAACCATCATTGACGATTCCTACAATGCGAGCCCAGTATCCATGAAGGCAGGGATCCAGGTTCTGCGGGATATGCCGGTTAAAGGAAGGCGGATTGCCGTGCTTGCGGACATGAAGGAGCTGGGGGATGAGGCTTCCTCCTACCACCAAGAGATCGGGAAGTTTCTGGCCAAAAAGCCGGTGGATGTGCTGATCCTTTTAGGGGATTTGGCGGCGGAGATTGGCACAGGGGTAAGGGATGGCTGCAAAGGCGATGAAGGGAAGCTGCCGCAGATTCATTTATTTTCCCATAAGGATGCGCTTAAGGAATGGCTTCCCGGCCAGCTGAGGGACGGCGACTGTTTGCTCTTTAAGGGTTCAAACAGCATGGGGCTGAAATCAGTGGTTTTGGCCTGTCAGTCAAATCTTACGCCGTAAAAGGCGGGGAATCAAACGGAGAAAACGTATGGCAGAATTTGCCGATATTATTATTGATATTTCCCATGAAAAAGTAGACCGGCCTTTCCAGTACCGGATACCAGAAAGGCTGAAAGGCCAGGTGCACGCAGGCTGTCAGGTAGATGTGCCCTTCGGGAAGGGGAACGTGATCCGCAGCGGCTACGTGGTGGATCTGTCGGATAAGCCGGGCTTTGCTCTGGAAAAGATAAAGGAAATCGCTGGGGTCCGCGCAGGAAGCGTTTCTGCGGAATCCCAGCTTATTCAGGTTGCCTGGTGGATGAAGGAACGGTACGGCTCCACCATGAACCAGGCGCTAAAGACGGTGCTCCCGGTAAAGCAGCAGGTAAAGCAGCAAGAAAAGCGGTGGATCCGCTGCTTAATTGGCAGGAAGGAGCTGGAGGAGCAGATCGGGGAAGCGGCAAAAAAGAAGTACCGAGCCAGGGAAAGGCTGTTAAAGGCTTTCCGGGAATTGGACATCATCCCTTACGAGATGGCAGTGGGCCAGTTAAGCCTTACTCCTTCCTCCATTAAGCCTTTGGCGGAAAAAGGGATTATCGCCCTGGAGGCCGTGACCGATTACCGGGATCCGGCCAAGGGCTTCCTTCGTGACGGGATCCATGCGGAAAAAAAGGTGGAATTAAATGATGAGCAGCGGAATACGGCGGAAGCCATCTGCGGGGAGTACGATCAGGGAATCCGAAAGACTTACCTGATCCATGGGATTACCGGGAGCGGGAAGACGGAAATCTATATGGAGCTGATTGAACACGTGATTGGGCAGGGAAAGGAGGTAATCCTGCTGATCCCGGAGATTTCCCTTACTTACCAGACGGTGGTGCGGTTCTGCATACGGTTTGGGAGCCAGGTTTCCTTTATTAATTCCAAGCTTTCCCAGGGAGAGCGGTACGACCAGTTTGAGCGGGCGAAAAAGGGCGAAATCCGGATCATGATCGGCCCGCGCTCCGCCCTGTTTACGCCCTTTAAAAACCTGGGGCTGATTATCATGGACGAGGAGCACGAAGGGGCGTACAAAAGCGAGATTACGCCCAGATACCATGCCCGGGAAACGGCGCAGTACCGGGCGCATTTAAGTGGGGCAAGCGTGATTTTAGGCTCCGCCACGCCTTTGGTGGAGACCTACGCCAAGGCGTCCCACGGGATATACGGTTACTTCCGGATCACCAAGCGGGCGAAGAAAAACAGCATCCTTCCTAAGGTGCAGGTAGTGGATATGCGAAAAGAGCTTAAGGAAGGGAACCGATCCGTATTCAGCCGCCTGCTTAAAGGCTTGGTGGAGGAGAAACTGGCAAATCGCGAGCAGGTAATGCTGTTTTTAAACCGGAGGGGCTATTCTCAGTTTCTTTCCTGCAGAAGCTGCGGGGAGGCCATCAAATGCCCCCACTGCGACGTAACCCTCACCCTTCACCAGGATAACCGGCTGCGGTGTCACTACTGCGGCTACCAGATCCCAAGGCCTTCCTTGTGCCCTGCGTGCGCCTCCCCTTACCTGGCTCCCTTTGGCACGGGAACCCAGAAGGTAGAGGCCATGGTGCGGGAAGCCTTCCCGGGGGCAAGGACGCTGCGGATGGATCTGGACACCACGGCAAAAAAGGGAGGCCATGAGGAGATTTTGGCTGCTTTTGCAGGCCATGAGGCCGATATCCTTATCGGAACCCAGATGATTGTCAAGGGCCATGACTTCCCGGCAGTTACCTTGGTAGGGATTTTGGCTGCCGATGTTTCCTTGTATGCCCCGGATTACCGCTGCGGGGAACGGACTTTCCAGCTTTTAACCCAGGCGGCAGGCCGGGCGGGGCGGGATGAAAAGGAAGGCCAGGTGGTGATCCAGACCTACAGCCCGGAGCATTACTGCATCGAGGCGGCGGCGGCTCAGGATTATGAAGGATTTTACCGGAGGGAGATGGAATACAGAAGGCTTCTTTCCTATCCCCCGGCTTGCGTGCTGATGACGCTGATGGTCAGCTCCTTAAGGGAAGAGCTGGCTGAAAAAGGGATGGAGGCTGCCCTAAGGGCCGTAAAGGCTTTTGGGAGCCGGGAGATACAGAAGGGTGAGCTTAAGCTTATCGGGCCGGTGAATGCGGCAGTATACAAACTTAATGATCTGTACCGAAAAATTTTATATATGAAGTGCGGAAACTATGATATACTAATAAGAATCAGGAATTATGTGGAGGCGGAGTTGGATGGGGGGGCTTTTAGTAGGCAGGTGTCGGTTTTGTTCGATATTATTTGAATCGTTCGGTTTATTTATAGAAATCACATAAAGGAAAAGGAGTAAATACTATGGCAACCAGGCAGGTAAGGATTATCGGGGACGAGATACTGAGGAAGGCGAGCAAGCCGGTTAAGGAGGTAACTCCCCGGATTAAGGACTTAATTGCAGATATGTTTGAAACCATGTATGAGTCCAACGGTGTGGGACTTGCTGCCCCCCAGGTGGGGATCTTGAAGCAGATTGTGGTGCTGGACGTGGATGACGGAAACCAGTATGTGCTGATTAATCCCCAGATTATGGAGACAGATGGCAGCCAGACCGGGTATGAAGGCTGTTTAAGCGTTCCGGGGAAGAGCGGGATTGTCACCCGTCCAAGCTGGGTGAAGGTAAGGGCATATGATGAAGAGATGCAGCCTTTTGAGCTGGAGGGAGAGGAGCTTTTAGCCCGGGCCATCTGTCACGAGTGCGATCATTTGCACGGCGGCCTGTACGTGGATCTGGTGGAAGGGGAGCTGGTGGATACGGACAGCTTGGAAGAAGACGAGGATGAGGAGTAGGAGGAAGCGGATGAAGATTGTGTTTATGGGAACGCCGGATTTTGCTGTCCCTGCCTTGGAGGCTTTGGTAAAAGGGGGGCATCAGGTAATTGCTGCAGTGACCCAGCCGGATAAGCCTAAGGGCAGGGGAAAGGGGATGGCTATGCCGCCGGTAAAGGAAAAGGCCATGGAGTTTGCCATTCCGGTATACCAGCCGGCAAAGGTTCGGGAAGAGGGATTTTTCCGGCAGATGAGAGAGCTTTCTCCGGAAGTGATTGTGGTGGCGGCCTTTGGGCAGATCCTTCCAAAGGCTATCCTGGATCTTCCTCAGTACGGATGCATTAATATCCATGCCTCCCTTCTTCCGAAGTACCGGGGTGCGGCGCCTATCCAGTGGGCGATTATCAATGGAGAGAAGGAAACCGGCGTTACCACCATGATGATGGATGCAGGGCTGGATACGGGGGATATGCTGGAAAAAACGGTGGTTCCCATTGAGGAAGAGGAAACGGCCCAGAGCTTAAGCGATAAGCTAAGCGCGGCAGGAGGGTCTTTGATCCTTTCTACCTTAAAGAAGGTGGAGGAGGGGACGTTAACCAGGACGCCTCAGAGGGATGAGGAAAGCTGTTACGCCAAAATCCTCCAAAAAACCTTGGGCCGCATTGACTGGAACCGGGAGGCAAAGCTTATTGAACGGCTGATCCGGGGATTAAATCCGTGGCCAAGCGCATACACTACCCTTAACGGAAAGTCGCTGAAGCTGTGGAAGGCTAAGGCTCTTTTGGAGGAATATCCAGGGGAAGCGGGCCAGGTGGTAAAGGCGGTGGGAAATGAGCTGCTGATTAAAACCGGGAAGGGAACCCTTAAGGCGGAAGCGCTCCAGCTGGAAGGGAAGAAACGGATGGAGGCGGATGCATTTTTGCGGGGCTGCCCCATAGAAGAGGGAACCCGGTTAGGGTAAGCCTGCGCCTGCCAATCGGGCAGGGCGGATAGTAGAAAGAAGGCAGCTGTTCAGTAAGTAGGGCGGCGCATTTACTGCGCTGACCGTAAGATAAACTCGGCCAGAGGGCAGCGGTAAAGGTACTGAACAGTTATGAAAGGAGAAGAAGATATGGGATATGGCGGATTTGGCTATTATGGGTTTGATTGGACGTATATTCTGGTGCTAATCGGCGTGGTGATCTCCATGGTGGCATCGGCAAAGGTTAACGGAACGTTTAACCGGTATTCCGGCACTTGGTCGGCCAGCGGCATGACCGGGGCGGAGGTGGCCAGGAGGATACTGCAGGCGGAGGGGATATACGATGTGACGGTAAGGCAGGTTCCCGGGAATTTAACGGATCATTACGATCCCCGCTCGAAAACGGTAAACTTATCTGAGCCAGTGTACGGCTCTACCTCCATTTCCGCCATCGGCGTGGCTGCCCATGAGTGCGGCCATGTGATTCAGGATGCCAGATCCTATGCGCCTTTGCGGATCAGGGCGGCGTTGGTTCCGGTGGCAAATTTTGGGAGCACTTTGGCCTGGCCGCTGATCCTGATTGGGGTAGTGATCGGCGGGTTAGGCTCCCCTATTGTAGAAGTGGGGATTTTGCTGTTCAGCCTTGCAGTATTGTTCCAGCTGGTGACGCTCCCGGTGGAGTTTAACGCCTCGGCTCGTGCCTTAAAAATCCTTGGGGAAAGCCGTATCCTGGCGCAGACAGAGGTTCCTAAGGCAAGGAAGGTGCTGGGTGCGGCGGCTCTTACCTATGTGGCGGCGGCCGCCGCCTCTATCCTGCAGCTGCTCAGGCTGGTGATCTTATTCGGAGGACGGAGAAGAGATGACTGAGAGAGGAAGCAGCCGGGAGCTGATCCTGGATATTTTGACGGAAATTTTGGAAAAGGGAGCCTACAGCCATGTGGTTTTAGGGCAGGCCTTGGGAAAATACCAGTATCTGTCTAAGGCTGACCGGGGATTGATTACCAGGGTGACAGAGGGAACCTTGGAGTATTTGATCCAGATTGACTGGATATTAAACCGCTACTCCGCCATGAAGGTGGAAAAGATGAAGCCGGTGATCCGCACGATTTTAAGGATGTCCCTGTACCAGATTTTATATATGGACAGGATCCCTGATTCCGCAGCCTGCAATGAAGGGGTAAAGCTGGCCGAAAGGCGCAAACTTTCCGGCCTGAAGGGATTCGTTAACGGGGTTTTGCGCAAGGTGTCCAGGGAAAAGGAGGGGCTTCTTAAGGAGCTTTCTTCCCCTGATTTTCCAAGGCCGGATATCCGTTTCTCTGTGCCGGGATGGTTGTACCGGCTGTGGGCGGACGAGCTGGGGAAGGAGCAGGCCGAAAAGGGGTTTGCCGCTTTCTTTCAGGCATCGCCTACCACGGTGCGCTGTAATTTAAGCCTGGCCTCCAAGGAGGAAATTACGGAAAGCTTAAAGGCTCAGGGCGTATCGGTTTTGGAATCCCCCCTTTCCGGGAAGGCGCTGATGATTTCCGGTTACGATTACCTGGAGGGTTTGGATGCGTTTTCTAAAGGCTGGATCCAGGTTCAGGATGCAAGCTCTATCCTTTCCGGGGAAGCAGTGCCCCCGCCATTAGGGGCTTACGTGCTGGATATCTGTGCCGCCCCAGGGGGGAAAAGCCTCCATATGGCCGATATGCTCAAAGGAACGGGGATGGTGGAAGCCAGGGATATCTCCATGGCCAAGATCCAGCTTATTGAAGAAAATATCCGCCGGACAGGGTTTTCCAATATCCGCACTAAGGTATGGGACGGGCGTGTGCCTGATCCGGAGGCCGTAGGACAGGCCGATATCCTCCTTGCCGATCTTCCCTGCTCCGGGCTTGGGATTATCGGGAAGAAGCCGGACATTAAGCTGCAGATGACGCAGGAAAAGCTGGAAAGCTTAGTTAAGCTGCAGCGGGAGATCCTTTCCGTGGCCTGGCAGTACGTAAAGCCAGGCGGGGTGCTTTCCTACAGCACCTGCACGGTTCACCGGGCGGAAAACCAGGGGAATGCCGCCTGGTTCCAGGAAAATTATCCCTTTGTCCAGGAAAAGCAGCTGGAATTTTTGCCGGGAAGGGACGGCTGCGATGGTTTTTTTGTGGCGGTATTCCGAAGAGAACAGTAAATGGAAAAATTAGGAAAAACATATGGGATGCAAAGAGGCATAGGGGATGCAAAGGAGAAAATCATGGAAAAACAGGATATTAAATCATTTACCATGGAGGAGCTGGCCGAAAAGCTTTGCGGGATGGGACATCCGGCGTATCGTGCCAGCCAGGTTTACGGATGGCTCCACAGCCGCCTGGCCGGGAGCTTTGAGGAGATTACGAACCTTCCCAAGGCTATGAGAAAGGAGCTTGAGGAAGCCTTTCGGATTGTCTCACTAACTCCGGTGGAAATCAAAGTCTCGAAAATTGACGGGACAAGGAAATATCTGTTTGCCTTATCAGACGGGACGGTGATTGAAAGCGTGTGGATGAAGTATAGGCATGGGAACTCCGTCTGTATCTCCTCCCAGGCAGGCTGCCGGATGGGCTGTAAGTTTTGTGCCTCCACCCTGGACGGCTTAGAGCGCAGCCTTCTGCCCTCGGAAATGCTGGATCAGGTTTACCAGATCCAAAAAGAAACGGGGGAGAGGGTTTCCAATGTGGTGGTGATGGGTTCTGGGGAGCCTTTTGACAACTACGAAAACCTGGTTCGCTTTATCCGGCTGTTAAGCAGCAGGGAAGGGTTAAACATCAGCCAGCGGAACATTACCATTTCCACCTGCGGCATTGTGCCGGGGATCCTCCGCCTGGCGAAGGAAGGGCTGCCTGTCACCTTGGCGCTGTCTCTTCATGCGCCCAATGACGGGATAAGGGAAAAGCTGATGCCCATCGCAAAGACCTACAAGCTTGACCAGGTGTTAGAGGCCTGCCGGGCGTATTTTCGGGAAACCGGGCGGCGGGTGACGTATGAATACAGCCTGGTAAAGGGGGTAAACGATTCCCTAAAGGATGCCAGGGCTCTTGGGGCTCTGCTAAAAAAGCAGCAGGGGCATATTAACCTGATTCCGGTAAACCCCATTAAGGAGCGCACTTTCCGTCAGTCTGATCAAACTTCTATCCAGGCATTTAAAAATGTGCTTGAAAAAAATGGGATAAATGTTACTATTAGAAGAGAGATGGGCCGCGACATCAACGGAGCCTGCGGCCAGCTCAGGAAAAGCTTTCTGGAAACCAGATAGGAAGGAGTGGTTTGGTGCAGGCAGTTGGGAGGACGGATCAGGGGATGGCCAGGGAAGTTAACCAGGACAGCATCCTTGTATCCAAGACGCCGGTAGGTCCTCTGCCCAATCTCTTTTTGGTGGCAGACGGGATGGGCGGCCATAATGCCGGGGACTATGCTTCCAAGTTCCTGGTAGAGCAGCTGGTTCAGCATTTGAAGGGGCAGCCTTTATCTACGTCAGAAATTAAAGCACTTCAGGATGGCATACATTCGGTAAATCAGTTGCTGTATGAGAAATCATTGGAAGATATCCGTCTTAGCGGGATGGGGAGTACATTAGTCGCCGCAGTGTTTAGCCGCGGAATACTTTATGTGGCAAACGTGGGGGACAGCCGCCTTTACGTGATTGGGAAAGAAATTCGGCAGATTACAAGAGACCACTCTTATGTGGAAGAGATGGTGGCGCTTGGCCGTATGCGCCGTGAAAGTGAAGCATACAAGCGGAACAAGAACATTATTACCAGGGCGGTAGGAGCTGCCGTAACTGTACAGATAGATTTTTTTGAAGTAACATTGGAAGAGGGGGAGCAGTTTCTGCTTTGCTCGGACGGCCTCCCCAATATGGTAGAGGAGAAATCCATACAGAAAATTGTGAAAAATGCCCCGTCGTTGGAAGTGGCCGCCAGGATCCTGGTGGATCGGGCCAATAATAACGGTGGGTTTGATAATATATCGGTCGTGCTGGTTAACCCAAAGGAAAGCGGGGTGAAGCCATGTTAAGGCCGGGAATGTACCTTCAGGAACGATACGAAATCATTGAGCAGGTTGGCTCCGGTGGGATGGCGGACGTATATAAGGCCATGTGCCATACCTTAAACCGTCTGGTAGCCATTAAAGTGCTGAAGAGGGAACTTAGCCGGAACGAAGAATTTGTTAATCGGTTTAAGCTGGAAGCCCAGGCGGCGGCCAGGCTTTCCCACCCCAATATTGTAAATGTGTTCGATGTAGTGGATGACGGCGATTTCCATTATATCGTTATGGAATTGATTGAGGGAATTACCCTAAAAAGCTATATCGCCAAAAAAGGATTCCTGGAGGTTAAGGAAAGCATCGGGATTGCTATCCAGGTGGCTCAGGGGATGTGGGCGGCTCATCAGCAGAATATTATCCATCGGGATATTAAGCCTCAGAATATTATGATTTCCAAGGATGGAAAGGTAAAGGTGGCGGATTTCGGCATTGCCAGAGCCTCCTTTTCCGACAGCCAGGATTCAGATGCCATAGGCTCGGTGCACTACGTTTCACCGGAGCAGGCCACGGGAGGGCCGGTAGATGCAAGGAGCGATATATATTCCCTGGGGATTACCATGTTCGAGATGGTTACAGGAAGGCTTCCTTTTGACGGGGAAAATACAGCTTCGGTGACGATGGCTCACTTAAAAAGCCCTATGGCCTCCCCTAAGGAAAGCAACCCGGATATTCCAGAAAGCCTGGAGGGGATTATCCTAACCTGTACGGAAAAAAGGCCGGAGGATCGTTACTCCACGGCGGCTGAGGTAATCGCGGACTTAAGGAAGGCGCTAATTGGCCCTGTGTCCCAGCCCGAAGCCGAGGCGGCCTTGGAGGAGGCCAAAGAACAGGTACAGCAGGATGTGTTAGCGGAACCATGGGAGGAACCGGAAGATGGGGAGCCTGAGGATGAAGAACCGCTTTCCGATAAGGTTTCCTGGGGAAAGAGCCATGATATTACCCATCAGATAGAGCGGATTTTTGCGGCGGCAGGGGTTTTGGTGGCAATCGCCATTGTTGCGGTGCTGTTAGTGATTATGTCCCATCTAGGAGGGATATTCGGATCGGGAAGACAGGCCAGCCAGGCGGAGGAGGAGACGATGGAAAGCCAGATAGCGGAAGTGACTACGGCTCCCGTTGCGGACAGCCAGGTGATTATGCCAAATCTGCTGACCAAGCCCCTTCCGATGATGGAAAGCGAGGCCAGAAGGCTTCTGGAGAATGTGGGGCTTCGCATGGTGGTCAGCAGCGTGGAAAATTCCAATGAGGTTCCGGCAGGCTATGTGATGGCTCAGGAGTATCCTGAGGGGACGGCGCTGGAAAGGAATACTACGGTAAATGTGAAGGTAAGCAAGGGAAGCGGGACGGTGGAGCTGGATTCTTTAGGCCTTGCCGGGATGGAGCAGCAGGCGGCGGCCTTGCTGTTAACCGAGCGGAAATTGGTTATCGCCCTCGCGGAAGACTACAGCGATACGGTTCCGGCGGGCAGCGTGATCCGCTATGAGCCGGCAAGCCCCAGGGAAGGGGAGACGGTAACGCTTACCATCAGCAAAGGACCAGCCCTTGTTCCTGTGCCGGATTTATCGAATTTAACACCGGAGGCGGCGGAAGCCGTGCTGATGGCAGCCGGTTTCCTGCCGGTTGCCGCCGGAAAAGAGCATAGCGATACGATAGAGGCAGGGCTGGTGCTTAGCCAGAATCCCCATCCGAAACAGCCCCTGCAAAAGGGACAGGCGGTGCAGTACTATATCAGCCTGGGGCCGGAGGAGACGATTATTGGCGTCACCCATTACGTGGCTTCCATTGATAAGCAGTATAATTTAAGCATGGAGCTGGGGCCAGGCTCCTCCAGCACCAGCGTACAGATTGTTATCCGGCTGCGGCAGGAAGTAAACGGGAAAACGGTGATGAAAAACTTAACCGAGCCCAGAAGGGTGATTGGGGATTCGGTAATTCCCATTTCATTTTCCAGGATAGAAGGTGCAGACGGAGTGGAAGAAGGGTTTGTGGAGCTGCTGGATTTGGATCAGAACAAAGTGCTGGCTTCTTATCCCGTGTCGTTTTTCAAGACGGAAAATTAAGGTTAAGGGGATTTAATGACAGGGAAAATTATCAAAGGAATTGCCGGGTTTTATTACGTCCATGACGGCCATGGGAAGGTTTATGAATGTAAGGCAAAAGGCGTTTTCCGGAATCGGAAGATCAAGCCTTTGGTGGGGGATAATGCAGAGTTTTCTGTCCTGGATGAAAGCGGCCGGAAAGGGAATATTGACCGGATCCTGCCCAGGAAAAATTCGCTGATCCGTCCTGCTGTAGCGAATGTTGACCAGGCCTTGCTGGTGTTTACTTTGGCTGAACCTACACTAAACCAGAACTTGCTTGAACGGTTTTTGGTGATGATGGGGAAAGCGGAAATTCCTACGTATATTTGCTTTAATAAGCTGGATCTGTGTCCGTCCACCCAGTGGATGGATTATCTGAGAATCTATGAGGGAGCCGGTTATCGCGTGTATGGGCTTAGCGTAAAGGAGGAAGTGGGGATTGAAGGAATTAAGGAATTGATCCGGGGAAAGACGACGGTTTTAGCCGGCCCTTCCGGGGTAGGAAAATCTTCCCTGATGAACTTTATCCAACCAGAAGCAGGGATGGAAACCGGGGAAATCAGCGAAAAAATTAAGCGTGGGAAGCATACTACCCGTCATAGCCAGTTGTTTTACGTGGAGGAAAGCACCTTCATGATGGATACGCCGGGATTTAGCTCCCTATATCTGGAAGGCCTGGAGGCGGACAGCCTGCAGGAATATTTCCCGGAGTTTTTCAGTTATCGGAAAGACTGCAAATTTCCCGGCTGCGTCCATATCGGGGAGCGGGTATGCGGAGTAAAGTCTGCTGTGGAAGCCGGGAAGGTGAACCGGAAACGGTATGAAAATTACAGGCTGCTTTATCAAGAGCTAAAAGAAAAAAGGAGATATTAATATGTATATACTAGCGCCATCTATATTGGGAGCCGATTTTTCAAGGCTGAATCAGCAGATTAAAGCAGTTGCGGATGCCGGTGCAAGGTATTTGCACTTAGATGTGATGGACGGAACTTTTGTGCCTACCTTGTCCATAGGGATGCCGGTGATTTCCGCCATTCGGAAATGTTCAGATCAGTTTTTTGATGTGCATATGATGGTGATGGAGCCTTGGCGGTTTATTGGGGAATTAAAAGAAGCGGGGGCAGACTTAATCTGCGTCCACCAGGAGGCCTGCAACCATTTGGACAGGACGCTCCACCAGATTCAGAACGCCGGCCTTAAGGCAGGGGTGGCGCTAAACCCGGCGACTCCCGTATCTATGCTGGACTGTGTGCTGGATCAGGTGGATATGATCCTGATTATGTCCGTAAACCCGGGGTATGGGAGCCAGAAGTTTATTCCCTATACCTTAAACAAGATCCGCCAGCTGCGAAGGGTCTTGGACGAGCGGAACCTTAAGGTGGACATTGAAGTGGACGGCGGAGTGACCCTTTCTAATATGCGGGAATTTTTAGACGCGGGCGCAAATGTGCTGGTGTCCGGCTCCGCGGTGTTTAAAGGGGACGCGTCGGCAAACGCCCATAAGTTTATGGAAATCATGAGAGAATATGAGGCGAAAGAGGGATGAAAACTTGTTTGATTATCACCGGCGGAAGGCTTGATCCGGCCTTCGCCGGTTCTTTTTGCCGCCGCAATTCCTTTGACCGGGTGATTGCGGTGGACGGGGGACTAGACAGGGCCTCAAGCCTTGGGATTATCCCGGATATGGCTGTGGGAGATTTTGACACGGTTTCCCGGCCGGTTCTGGAAAAATACCGGAAGATCCCGTATATTATCTGGGAAGTCCATGAGCCGGAAAAGAATGAGACGGATACGGAGCTGGCGATAAGGAAGGCCATCGCCTGCGGCTGCACCCAGATTACCATCCTTGGAGCCACCGGGGGCCGGTTTGACCATATGCTGGCAAATGTATTCCTGCTTTACCGCTGCTTACAGCAAGGCGTAAAGGCCTGCATCCTGGATCGGCAGAATAAGATTTTCTTGATCGAGGAAAGCCACACGTTTTTGGCTTCCCGGTTGTGGGGGAAATATATTTCCTTCCTTCCCCTTTTGGGGCAGTTAAAGGGGATCACCTTAGAAGGCTTTAAGTATCCCCTTAAGGATTACGATTTGGATGCGGCCAGCAGCCGGTGCATCAGCAATGAGCTTTCCGGGGAAAAGGGGAGGATCACCTTCCGGGAAGGGGTGGCAATCTGCGTGGAGTCCCGGGATTAAAGAAAAAAACAGGCAAAAATCCCATCGTCGCAGGCGATCTTCAATGGATTTTTGCTCGTAACCGTAAGGGTACTGAACAGTTAGAAAAGCAGAAAGGATCATGCAGGCATTTTCGCTTGCGGATTGGTGGAAAAATGGAAAAATGCAATCAGAAGACGATAGCGGCCGTGAACGATCTGTCCGGGTACGGACGGTGCGCTTTAACGGTATCCCTGCCGGTTTTGTCGTCCATGGGCATTCAGTGCTGCCCTGTGCCCACGTCTATCCTTTCCAACCATACCGGCTTTCCCACGTGGTTTTTTGACGATTACACGGAAAAGATGGAGCCTTATCTGGGAAAATGGAAGGAATTAAACCTTGCTTTTGATGGCATTCTTACCGGTTTTTTCGGCTCGGTAAGGCAGATCCGGATCGCGGCGGATATGATCCGGGATTTTAAGGGGCAGGATACGAAGGTTATCGTGGATCCGATTATGGGCGATCACGGAAAGACGTATGCTACCTGCACGCCCCAGCTGTGCCGGGAGATGGAAAAGCTGGTCAGGCTGGCCCAGGCAGTAACGCCTAACGTGACAGAGGGCTGCATCCTCACCGGGCGGGAGTATAAGGCGGAAGGCTGGGAGGAGGAAGAGCTGGAAAAAATGGCTATTGAGCTTCAAAAAATGGGGCCTTCCCATGTGGTGATTACCGGGGTGGAAAAGGGAGACCGGCTGATCAATGTGGTTGCGGAGCCGGATGGCCGGGTATCCTTACAGCAAAATAAAAAGGCCGGACAAGGCAGGCCGGGGACAGGGGATATCTTTTCGTCCATTGTGGCAGGAAGCCTTATTTTAGGCCGGGAGTTTTCCTGGGGAGTAGGACTGGCAGCCGATTTTGTCAGCCGCTGCATCCAAAAATCGGAGGAACTGGATATTCCGGTAAGAAACGGGGTTTGCTTCGAGCTGCTTTTAGGGGATTTATCCGGCAGGCAGGAAATCCGCCGCTGTTTGCAGGGCATCGGCAAATAAATAGGATTTCCGTTAAGATTCCTTTAAAGGGCAAAAAGGGCTTTCCTTTCAAGGGAAAGTGTGGTATCTTTAAGGGCAGAAAATAGATTAGGGTGCTCAGGAGGAAGACAGAACCATGTTAGATATTCGATTTGTCCGGGAAAATCCGGATGTGGTAAAACAGAACATAAAAAATAAGTTCCAGGATCAAAAGCTGCCGTTAGTGGATGAAGTAATTGAGCTGGACGGGAAAAACCGGGCGGCAAAGGCGGAGGCGGACAGCCTGCGGGGAGCCCGCAATAAATTATCCAAGGAAATCGGCAAATTAATGGCCCAGGGCAAAAAGGATGAGGCGGAGGCGGTAAAGGCCCAGGTGAATGCCAATGCAGCCCGCCTTGCCCAGCTGGAGGCTTTGGAAGGCGAGCTGGAGGAAAAGGTCTTAAAGATTATGATGACCCTTCCCAATATCATTGATCCAAGCGTGCCTATCGGGAAGGATGACAGCGAAAACGTGGAGGTGGAACGGTTTGGCGATCCGGCTGTGCCGGATTTTGAGATCCCCTACCATACGGAGATTATGAAACGGTTTGACGGTATCGATTTAGACGCGGCAGGAAAGGTGGCAGGGAACGGTTTTTATTACCTGATGGGGGATGTGGCCAGGCTTCATTCCGCAGTGATTTCCTATGCCAGGGATTTTATGATTAACCGGGGCTTTACCTACTGCGTGCCGCCCTTTATGATCCGCAGCAATGTGGTGACAGGGGTAATGTCCTTCGCCGAGATGGATGCCATGATGTATAAGATCGAAGGGGAGGATTTATACCTGATTGGAACCAGCGAGCATTCCATGATCGGGAAGTTTATCGATACCATTACCCCGGAGGCCCAGCTTCCTAAAACCCTGACCAGCTATTCCCCCTGCTTCCGCAAGGAGAAAGGCGCACACGGGATTGAGGAGAGAGGGGTGTATCGGATCCATCAGTTTGAAAAGCAGGAGATGATCGTCATTTGTAAGCCGGAAGAGTCTCCCATGTGGTACGATAAATTGTGGCAGAATACGGTGGATTTCTTCCGTTCACTGGAGATTCCTGTCCGCACCTTGGAATGCTGCTCCGGGGATCTGGCAGATTTAAAGGTAAAATCCTGCGATGTGGAGGCATGGTCTCCCAGGCAGAAGAAATACTTTGAGGTAGGCTCCTGCTCCAACCTTGGGGATGCCCAGGCCCGCCGGTTAAAGATCCGCGTGGAGGGGGAAAACGGGAAGTACCTGGCTCATACCTTAAACAATACAGTGGTAGCCCCGCCACGGATGCTGATTGCCTTTTTGGAAAACCATCTCCAGGAAGACGGCAGCGTAACCATCCCGGAAGCGCTGCGTCCTTACATGGGCGGCATGAGCGTGATGGTTCCGAAAAATTAAGAGATGAAGGTTGAAAAAATACGGTTTATTGAGCCGGGGGAGCGCCCGTACCACTGGACACTCCTTAACCATTTCGTGTATGACCGCTATATCCGCACCCCTTCCGTGGGCTTAAACCTTCTGGCTACGGCAGTAAAAGGAGAATTTAAGGATACCTTGATGTACAGCGAGGCTATATCCAAAATTCCCTGGAAGGATGTGGAGGATGCGGACGTGGTGTTTATCGGCATCTTTACCTTCCAGGCAAAGCGGGGGTATCAGATTGCCCGGTATATCAAAGCGCATACCCGCGCCGTTGTGGTGATGGGCGGCCTTCATGCCTCAATGAATTACCAGGAAGCAGTAAATTACTGTGATTACGTTCTTCTGGGAGAAGGAGAAGAATCGATATTGGAATTGCTTCATGGCTTAAGGGAAGGGCTTCCCCTTAATTTTCCCGGCCTGGCTTACCGCAAAGGCGGGAAGACGGTAGTCACAGGGAAAAGGAGGCCGCCGGAAACCATCGACATTATCCCGGATCGGAGTTTGGTGTACAAGTACCGAAACCGGGTGCATTACAATACCATCTGGCCCCAGGTGCACGCTTCCAGGGGGTGTCCCCATCACTGTGATTACTGCGCCCTGGTTAGGCATTTTGGAAGGGAAGTCCGCACCAGGACGCCGGAAAATGTGGTGGAGGATATCCGAAGGGCGATTGCCTTTTTCCGGTTCGGCCCCTTCCCGCGCCTGCTAAAAGGAGTATGGCTTACAGACGATAATTTTTTCGCTGACCGGGAGTGGGCGTTGGAAGTGCTGCAAAAGATTATTGACAGCGATATCTGCTGGCCCCTGACGGTGCAGGCCAGGTATGAGGTAGGGTTTGACGACGAGATGCTGTCTTTGCTAAAGCGTGCCGGGTTTTTTGAGCTTGCCTTAGGCATCGAGTTTGTGGATGACGAGGATTTTAAGCTTTACCACAAGAAAAGCAGGGTGGATGAGATCAAGGCCGCCATTAAAAATATCCAAAGCCACGGCTTAAGCGTCCGCGGCCTGTTTATCCTGGGGGCAGATAACCACAGGGAAGGGATTGGCGATAAGCTGGCGGATTTCGTGATAGAAAACCATATCCAGGGAGTGCTGATCCAGTCCATGTATTTCGTGCCGGGGACTCCCGTGTACGAGCAGAATAAGGGGCGGCTTCTCCATCGGGACTGGTCAAAATATAACGGAAACGTGGTGCATTACCCGAAAAATATCAGCCCATATAAACTGCAGCAGGAGCATATCCGGGCAAGCAAGAGGATCTATTCGCCGGGAAGGCTGTTACGGTCGCTGCTTACCGATGATCCCCTCCATAAAATGCTGTTTTTTGGGGAAATGCTTTGGCATGGGAGCATCTGCCTGGATTTAAAAAGGGAGCTGCCTTACTTGAAAAAGCGTTCCCAGGCCGCAGATTGCCAGCCGTAAACGGGCAGCCCCGGCAGGCATTGCATATACTGCAAGTAAGAAGGCAGTAAGTAAGCTGGCAGGAGTGGTTTATGGAAATTTATGTGGTAAAGCAGAAAGACAATGTAGATCAGATTGCCAGGGATTTTCATATCCCTGTGGAAAGGCTGATCCGCGACAACCAACTTGAATATCCGTACCGCCTGGCCGTAGGCCAGGCTCTTTTGATTATGGGGGATAATCCGGCAGGGGAAAAAGAAGGGGAAAAGGAAAGATTGTATGCTTTTGGCTATGCTTATCCGTTCATCAATGGGGAAACCTTAAACAATACCCTTCCGTATTTATCCTCCCTCTATGTGTTTTCTTATGGATTTACGGAAACAGGAAACCTGGTTTTCCCCACGGGTGATGACAGCTGGATGGTGGAAAATGCCAGGGCGGCAGGGGTAAGGCCTGTATTAACCTTGACGCCCCTGGGGGCGGACGGCAGATTTAACAATAACCTGGTTTCTGTTCTGGTAAATAATCTGGATATCCAGCAGCGCCTGATCTGGGAGCTGGGGCATACCATGCTGGATAAGGGCTTTGGGGGGCTGGACATTGATTTTGAATATGTGCTTGCAGAAGATAGGGTCAGCTTTGCCCAATTTGTGGGCCGGGTTCGGGCGGTGATGAATGTTTTCGGCTATCCGGTGACAGTTGCCCTGGCTCCGAAAACCTCTGCTGACCAGAAAGGGCTTTTGTATGAAGGGATAGATTACCGGCTTCTTGGGGAGGCGGCAAACCGAGTCATGCTGATGACGTATGAATGGGGATATTCTCAGGGGCCGCCCATGGCGGTAGCCCCTTTAAACATGGTGCGCAGGGTGGTAGATTATGCGGTGACGGAGATTGCACCAGAGAAAATCAGCCTTGGGATCCCCAATTACGGCTATGACTGGCCTCTTCCCTATGAACGTGGCGTCACCAGGGCTAAGACCATCCACAGCCTGGAGGCAGTGCAGATCGCCATAGACCACGGGTCGGATATATACTTTGACGCGAAGGCAGCGTCTCCGTATTTTTATTACTGGCAGTATGGCATCCGGCATGAAGTATGGTTTGAGGATGTAAGGAGCATCCGGGCTAAATTTGGGTTAATTAAAGAGTATGGCCTATCCGGCGCGGGGTACTGGCAGCTGATGAACTTTTTTAAGGCCAACTGGCTGATGCTGGAAGAATTGTTTCAGGTTGAACGGGAGTAAAGGAGGTACGTATGCAGTTAAGGGACATACAGTATGTGCTGGCCGCCGCGGATGAGGGAAGCTTTTCTAAAGCGGCCCGGAAGGTCCACGTAAGCCAGCCGGCCTTAAGCCAGCTGATCCAAAGGCTGGAGGATGAACTGGGCGTCAAGCTGTTTATCCGGAAAAGCAGCCAGGTGGCTCTGACAAGCGCCGGGGAGGTTTTCTGTGAAGACGGCCGGGAAATCCTGCGAAAAAGCCAGGAGCTTTTAGGGAAGATGCGGGATTTCCAGACGCTGAAAAAGGGAGAACTGACCATAGCTATCGCCCCCTTTTACCAGAAATGCTACCTGGCGGGAGTGCTGGAAGAGTATCAGAAACGGTGCTCTGGCATCCGGGTTAAGCTGGTGGACGCTTTTTCCAGGGAATCGGAAAAGCTGCTGATCCAGGGGCAGGTCGATCTGGCCTTCGTGATCCTGCCCTATGAAAACCAGGGAATAAAATACGAGCCGATCTTTGACGAACATATTTACCTGGCTGTACCGAAGCAGTTTCCGGTTAATCAAAAGCTTCCGGATCCGGCAAAGGGATGCTGTACCATTAAGGACTTGCGAGTGCTTGATGGCCAGCCGTTTATCATGTACGCGAAAGGGAGGCGGATGTTTAAGACTTCCATGGATTGGTGTGCTGATGCCGGGTTTGCCCCAAGGGTAGCCTTTGAGTCTAATTCCTGTGAGAACTTAAATGCCATGGTGGCCAGGGGGATGGGAGTCGGGTTCGTCCCCGCATCCATAGACTGGATTGGGGTCAGGTCGGATCGGGTGGCCTATTATCCTGTGGAGGCCGAAGGAGGGGTTCGGACGCTGACTATCGGGTATTTGGAAAAAAACCGGTCGGGGGCGGCCAGGGAATTTATCCAGGTGGTGCTGGATGCAAAGCGGTTGAAATAATTGAGGGGTTAAGAAGCAGCCAGGGTGGCTGCTTCTTTTTGCCTATAAGTTTCTGTTATACCACTGATTATATATAAATATTTCCTGAATTTCTGCCTGTATGCTATGCTGAATATAGCTAAAATGGATAAAGGAAAAGAAGATTTTAGCGTTGAATTATTCTAATTATCCAATTATTTTACAGGAAAGCGAGGAAATAGTTATGAGGAAAAGGAATTGGAAGGCAATGGCGGTATTGGCAGCGGCGGTGGTTGCGGTGTCCGGCTGCGGCGGCGCTAATTCCGGCGGCGGGAAGACGGATGGCGGAAATTCCGGCCAGCAGCCAGCGGCTGAGACAACGGCACAGGAGGCAGGGGAAAAAGAGGAAACTAAGGAAGAAAAGGGGAGTGAGGCAGCCGCTCCTGCTACGGATTTCCCTGCCAAAGCGATTGATATCGTCGTTCCCTTCTCCGCCGGGGGAAATGTGGACTTGTCCTGCCGGATCCTGGCGACGGAACTGGAAAAGGAATTAGGGCAGCCGGTAAGCGTGCTGAACAAGGAAGGCGGCGGGGCAGTCATCGGGCAGACCTACGCAGTGACCCAGAAGCCGGACGGTTATACCATGCTGGCGCTGACTTCCTCATACGTAACGAATGTCTTGAGCGGAACCACCACTTATGATATGGACTCCATCCAGCCCATTGCCCAGTACTGCTTTGACCCGGAGCTTATCGTGGCTTCTGCCGATTCTGGGATTGAAACTTTGGATCAATTCCTGGAGGAAGGCAAGGAACGGGAATTGTTAAACTCCACTCCCGGCTTTTCCACCTCCCACCATATTGCCAGCTTGATTTTTGCCAGGGATTTCGGCACGAAGTTTGAATATATGCATACCGTAGGTTCCTCCGAGCAGACGGTACAGCTGGCCGGAGGGCACGCGGAGGTAGGCTTTACTACGTATGCAGGCGCCGCATCCCTGATTGAGCAGGGGAAGATTAAGGTACTTGCCATCTGCGATAAGGAGAGGAGCGAAAACCTTCCGGACGTTCCTACGGTGAAAGAAGCCACAGGGCAGGAATTTATCTACGGCGCTTACCGTGGATTTGCCGTTCCGGCAGGCACGCCGGATGAAGTGGTGCAGGTTTTGGCAAACGCCATGGAAAAGGTAATGGCCTCCGAGGAAGTGGCGGCCCAGTTTGGCAACAGCGGCCTTCCCGTTACTTATGCCAATACGGAAGATTTCAGCGCGCTGCTAAAGAAGGACTATGCCGACATGGAGGCTATCCAGGATTTGATTAAGGAATAACCGGCAAAGTGAAATGCCCTGCTTTAAGCTGCATGGCGGCAGATAAAGCTTTCAGGAAAGGAAAGAGGTGACAGGATTGGAGAAAAAAGACTTAGGCCTGGGCATTGGGGCGGTCGTCCTGGGGATGGCAACTTTGGTGTATTTTTTGGGGCTGCCGGGGAATGCCGGATATTACCCTAAGATCATCAGCATTGCCATCATTATTCTGGGATTGGTCATTGCCCTAAACGCTGTCAGGGCGCTAAAGACCGTTTCCGCCAAGGAGGAAAAGCCTGGGGGGAAAACAATCGCCTACCCAGCGGTAATGCTGATCATTGCTTATCTGGCGGTTTACTATTTTGCATTCCATAAACTTAGCTACACCATCTCCACCTTTTTGCTGGTAATGGCAACGTCGGTAACTTTGGGCTATCGGAAGTGGAAAATACTGGTTCCTGTGGCAGCGCTGATTGCCGTAGGCCTGTACCTGGCATTTACCCAGGTGTTCCATGTCCGTTTTATGGCAATGTTTTTCTGATGGAAGGAGGAATGTGGGATGTCGAATGTTTTGTTAGGCTTGCAGACGGTAATTTCCCCCATGGTGCTGCTGTTTCTGCTGCTGGGCTGTGTGGTGGGGCTGGTAATCGGCGCTCTGCCCGGCCTTACGGGAAATATGGCCATCGCCCTGATGGTTCCCTTAACCTTTGGGATGGAGCCTAGCGTAGGATTGGCATTTTTGTCTGCCATCTACTGTTCCTCCATCTATGGCGGCTCCATTTCCGCGATCCTTTTGGGGATTCCGGGAACCATCTCCAGCTTTGCCACCACCCTTGACGGGTATCCTATGGCAAAGCAGGGAAAGGCGGGAAAAGCCTTGGGGACGGCTACCATGGCAAGCGTGTTTGGCGGGCTGTTCAGCGCCGTAGTGCTTCTGTTTTTAACGCCGGTGCTGGCTGAGTTTGCCCTTCGCTTTGGCCCTGGGGAATACTTTGCGGTGGCCCTTCTTGGGATTGCCTGCATTACCAGCATTAGCGGCGACAATATCCCCAAAGGGCTTCTGTCCGGGATGATTGGGCTTTTGATTGCCGTAATCGGCATGGATCCCCAGAACGGGGTTCCCAGGCTTACCTTTGGGAATATGAACCTTCTGGGGGGCATCAGCCTGGTGGCTTCCCTGATTGGGATTTTCGGCGTGGTATCCGTCTTAAAAACGGCGGAAGCCTGCAGGCAGGAAAAATCCAGCCAGGCCATGCCGGAGGTGGATAATGTGTGGATTGGCTGGAAGGAGTGCTTCCGCCAGCTCCCTACCTGGATCAGGGGCTCGGTGATCGGAACCATCGTGGGCATTATCCCGGGAGCGGGAACGAATGTGGCAACCTTTATGGCTTATGATACGGAAAAGAAGCTGTCCAAGGATCCGGAATCCTTCGGGCAGGGCAATCCCATCGGCGTAGCCGCCCCTGAGTCCGCCAATAATGCCGTGACCGGCGGTTCTTTAGTTCCCCTGCTGGCTCTTGGGGTTCCCGGGAACTCTACCTCGGCGCTGTTTTTAGGGGCAATCATGATCCATGGGATGCAGACCGGCCCGGTATTCTTTACGGAGCATCCGGATGTTATCTACGGCTTGTTTCTGTCCATAATCGTGGCGAATATCATTATGGCTCCACTGGGCATCTTTATCCTGCGGTACATGAAAAAGATCCTTTCCGTGCCGGAAGAGCTTTTGTCCGGGATTATCCTGGCTTTCTGCGTAACGGGCGTATACGCCATTGCAACCAATCCCTTTGACGTGCTGGTGCTGATCGTATTCGGTCTGATTGGGTATTTCTGCTATAAGTTTAAAATCCCTACGGCTCCCATGATCGTGGCCATGGTTCTTGGCTCCATGACGGAAAATAACCTGCGGCAGGCCTTGGTTGCCAGCAAGGGATCCTGGAATTTCCTTTACACATCGCCAGTGACCTTAATCATTGTGCTGATCGCCGCGGCAAGCTTTTTCTTCCCCTTTATTGCGGCGCAGATGAAAAAAATGCAGAAAAGAGGTTAGGGCAGCGGTTAAGGATTTGGCGCTGCAGTTTAACGTATTTTTAAAAATTCAGGAGGAATAGTGGAGATGAAAATCACGAAAATTGATGTCTATATGCTGGATGCGGGAGCGCAAAGATGGCAGCGTAAGCCCATTATCTGCCGCATCCATACGGACGAAGGCTTTTACGGGGACGGCGAGGCAGGGATTGCCCTAGGGATAGGGGCCACCGGGGCTTTCGGCATGGTAAAGGATTTAGCCGGTCTGATTATCGGCATGGATCCCATGAACATCGAAGTAATCTGGAATAAAATGTTTAAATCCAGCTTTTGGGGCATGGGCGGCGGAGCCATCGTGTTTGCCGGTTTAAGCGCCATAGACATTGCCTTGTGGGATCTGAAGGGCAAGGTGCTTGGCGTGCCCTGCTACCAGCTTTTAGGCGGGAAGTTCCGCAGCCAGATGCGTTCCTATGCTTCCCAGCTGCAGTTTGGCTGGTGCGATAAGATTGGGCCTTACGGGAAAGCGGATGATTACCGGATGATTACCCAGTATGCCTTAGATGAGGGGTATGATGCGGTTAAAATTGACTTTACCCAGATTGGCCTGGACGGAACCCATCTTCCCAAAAGCGAATGCGAAGGCATTCCCAGACGCTCGTTTATCGATATGGTGGAATCCCGGATGAAAGCGGTGCGGGAATGCGGATGGGACTTTGACCTGATCGTGGAGAACCACTGCCGGACGGATGCCGTCAGCGGGGTGATTATCGGGGAACTGTGCGATAAATATAAGGCCATGGCCTTGGAAGAGCCTACCATTCCCATGAATCCCATGATGCATAAGGCTGTCCATGAAAAGATCAAAACGCCTATCGCCAGCGGTGAGCGCATCTTTGGCCGGTGGCATTACATGAATAATTTTATGGAAAATAATGTGCAGCTTCTCCAGCCGGATGTGTGCAACTGCGGCGGCCTAAGCGAGGCAAAGAAAATCTGCGATATGGCCCAGGTATTTGACGTTACGGTGCAGGCGCACTGCGCCGGGTCGCCTATCTCCACTGCGGCAGCCCTGCATTTAGAGGCGGCGATCCCGAATTTCTGCATCCATGAGCACCATTTCCGCAGCACCCAGCCGGATTTGACCAGGCTGTGCAAGTATGATTACCAGCCGGTAAAGGGAATCTATACCGTTCCCGAGCTTCCGGGCCTGGGGCAGGAGATAAACCAGTTTGCCATTGACACGGCGCTGATGCACGTGGTGGTGGATACGAATGAAAAGGGATTATAGGTTTAGGGAAAACTAAGGTAAACTAAGGAAAATCCTCGGTCAGGCGGCTGGCCGGGGGTTTTTGGCGTGGTGCGCCCAGCGGCGCACGGTTTTAATGGGTACAAGTCCCCAATCCGCCCTGCAGTGGGAAGAATGCCTATACAAGAAGTGTTTGTATTCTTGGTGCGTATTCGTTATACTAATAGCAAAGCAGAAATTGCTTGTTCCCAACAGGAGGAGACATAAGTGAGGGCGGAGGAAAGGATGTGAGGCTGTGAATGAAATCATTGGGATAGGGTATCAGGATTTTGCAAGGATAAGGCAGAAAAATATTTTTTATGTGGATAAGACAAGATTTATCCGGGAATGGTGGGAAGGCAGGGATGAGGTGACGCTGATTGCCCGTCCCAGGCGTTTTGGCAAGACGTTAAATATGAGTATGCTGGAAAAATTTTTTTCTGTTCAGTATGCAGGTTTTGGGGAGCTGTTTTGCGATCTCGCAGTATGGGAGGATGAAGCATACAGAAGGCTTCAAGGGACTTACCCGGTTATGTTTATTAGTTTCGCGGATGTAAAGGAAACCTCTTATGTGCAGGCAAGAAAAAAGATTTGCCGGATTATCAAAGCGCTTTATAATCGATTTGATTTTCTGCTGGAGGGGGAGCTGCTGAATGAGAGCGAGAAAGACGATTTCCGGAATATTTCCGTGGATATGGAAGACAACGAAGCTTCCTATTCCATAAAAGTATTGTCTGGTTATTTGTCCCGCTATTATGGAAAAAATGTGATTATTCTTTTGGATGAGTACGATACGCCAATGCAGGAGGCTTACGTCCATGGCTATTGGGATGAATTGGTCTCGTTTATCCGAAGTATGTTTAACGCTACATTTAAGACAAATCCTTACTTGGAACGGGCGATTATGACAGGCGTTACCAGGGTAAGCAAGGAATCCATCTTTTCTGATTTGAATAATTTAAAGGTGATTACAACAACATCGGATAAATACGCGGATAGTTTTGGATTTACAGAGAATGAGGTATTTGCTGCATTGGATAAGTACGGATGGTCTGCAAGGAAGCAGGAGGTAAAAAGCTGGTATGATGGTTTTACTTTTGGAAACAGGACGGATATTTATAATCCATGGTCAATCATCAATTATCTAAGCACCGGAAGATTAGAATCTTATTGGGCAAATACCAGTTCAAACAGCCTGGCAGGGAAATTAATCCGTGAAGGAAGTAAAGAAACCAAGCAGATTATGGAAAAGCTTCTTTCCGGGGAGACATTGGTGACGGAAATTGATGAACAAATTGCTTATAACCAACTTATAGGAAAGCGGAACGCGGTGTGGAGCCTGTTATTAGCCAGCGGATATTTAAGGGTCGCAGATATGGAATTTTCGGAACGGACAGGCCACAGGCAGTATGAGTTGGAATTGACGAACAGGGAAGTAAAAGTGATGTTTAAGTCAATAATCCGTGACTGGTTTTCCGAAGTGGAGGACGCTTATAATGATTTTATCAAGGCACTGCTTTTTGATGATATCGACGCGATGAATGACTATATGAACAAGGTGGCGATGGCCGTATTCAGTTATTTTGATACAGGAAATGTTCCTTCCAAAGAAGAGCCGGAACGCTTCTATCATGGCTTTGTTTTAGGCCTGATGGTGGAATTATCCGGTCGGTATGTGCTTACTTCTAACCGGGAGAGCGGTTTTGGCCGGTATGATGTGATGTTAGAGCCGCTTAATTCGGAGAAGGATGACGGGATTATTATGGAGTTTAAAGTATTTCAGCCGAGGAAAGAGCGCAGTTTGGAGGATACTCTTAAGGCGGCGTTAAAGCAGATACAGGATAGACAGTATGAAAGAACATTGAACGCAAAGGGAATCCCCAAAGAAAGAATCCGGACGTATGGGTTTGCGTTTCGGGGAAAACAGGTGCTGATCGGAAAGGATAATTGCAGTATCCCCGTAGGTATGTTATAGTTAGGGTATATTTCTAAAAGAATTCATTAATCTTACATGGAGGTTTTTTATGGAAAAATCAAAGACGTATGCTTACGATTATGATCAGCACGAAAATGAAAACAAGGGAGCGGGCACGATGGTTGCCGATATCCTGGCGGATCCGGAATTTTTAGAGCTTACGGAACTAATTATCGGAAGCTGGGGCTGGGCCTGCGAGGATAGCTGCCAGGAAATTATTGATGGCATTGTGGAGAATCGGGAGAAATTTTCCCATATCCGGAAGCTTTTTATCGGGGACATGGATTACGAGGAGTGCGAGGTATCCTGGATTATCCAGGGAAATTACGGCAGGCTGTGGGAGGCCATGCCCCAGTTAAAGGAGCTGACCATAAAGGGAAGCACGGATCTGGTGCTTGGAGAGGTGTGCCATGAGGAATTGGAGTCCTTAACCATTATCTGCGGCGGCCTTCCGGTTGACGTGATCCAGTCCATAAAGAAGGCAAAGCTGCCGAATTTGAGAAAATTGCTCCTTTATATCGGGGTTGAGAATTACGGTTTCGATGGGGACGAGGAGAGTATCCGCGATCTTTTAGCAGAGGCGGATTTTCCAAACTTGGAATACCTTGGCATCGTGGACAGCGAGATTCAGGATGAGCTTGCCCAGGTGGTTTTGGACAGCAAGTTTATGGGGCAGATCCATACCTTAGACTTGTCCTGCGGAACCTTAAGCGATAAAGGCGGGGAGCTGCTGTTAGAAAAGCTCCCGGATTTTCCGAACGTTCAAAAATTAGATCTTCACTACCACTATTTGACGAATTCTTGTATGAAAAGGCTAAAAGCCCTTCCCCTGGAAGTGGATGTTGAGGAACAGAATGAGGCGGAGCATTACCGGGGCGAAATCTGGATGAACGCCATGCTGACGGAATGATGGAGGGAAATTTGCTGGAAGCGGCAGGCCGAAAATCTTCCAGGCAGGCGGTGCTGCTGGGGAATGCAGGGACGAAGCGCTGGATTTACTTCGGAAAAGGAGCCAGGCAGGAAGGGCTTAACGTGGTGTTTTTGGACTGGAAGGAGTGGGAGCGCTTAAGGCCGCTGCTGCTCCGATACCGTGAAAAAGGGATCTTCCTAAAAATCGATCCGCCTCTGTGGGACAGCTGCAGGCTGGATAGGTTAAACCAGCTGGAAGGGCATTATCAGGAACAGCTGATGGCCATAGCCAGCCTGGGGGAGGATTTCCCCTTGCAATTCCTTAACCGCCCGGAAGGGATTTTAGGGCTTCTTAACAAGCAAGACTGCAAAAAGCGGCTTATTCAGGCAGGCATTCCGGTGACGGATATCCTGGAAGGGGCGGGGGATAATGGGCGGATTGACAGCGCCCAAAAACTGCTGGAGCTTATGGATGACAGGAGGGTATTCCAGGTGTTTATTAAGCCTGTGGCAGGCTCCGGGGCGGCGGGGATCGGAGCCTTCCGGTTTCAGCCGAAGACAGGGCGGATGGCGCTTTATACCTGTGCCATGGAAAATCCGGAGGATTCCGGCCTGGTGAACACAAAAAAGCTGCGGTGCTTTGGGGAAAGCCGGTATTTTCCGGGAAGCCAGACGGTCAGGCTGCTAAACCGCCTCTTATCCTTAGACTGCATCGTGGAGCGGTGGTATCCTAAGGAGGAAGCCAAAGGATATTCATATGATCTGAGGGCCGTGGTGCAGGATGGAAGGATGGATTTCTGCCTGGCCAGGCTTTCCAAAGGCCCCATCACGAACCTTCACCTAAATAACCATCCCCTTCCGGCTTCCCAGCTTGGCCTTCCCTCACAGGTTTTCCAGGAAATAGAAAATATATGTCTGGAAGCCTTAAGGTGCTATCCTGGCCTTAGGAGCGCAGGGATTGACCTTCTTTTGGAAAAGGGAAGCTTAAGGCCCAGGATTATTGAGATGAATGGCCAGGGAGACCTGATTTATCAGGATATTTTTAACGAAAATAAGATTTACCGCCATCAGGCCAGGATGATAAGGCAGTTTTGCGACAGTGCCTATTTACAAAGATAACCTATGTGCTTTCAAAATCAAGTGCAAGGAAGATTCTGAGAGTGCTTAGCCTGCGAAAAGGAGGGAAATTGAAGCATGGATGAGCAAGTACAGCCTGGAAAGCAGGCAGAAAAAGATGTGCCTTTCCGTATGCTGGCGGCTTCTGTAAGGGACAGGGAGGCCAGGGTAGACATGAATCAGATAGTGGGGAAAAAGGATATCCTGTTTATCTGCCTGGACACCCTCCGCTATGACGTGGCCGTGGCGCAGGAAGCGGCGCAGGCCACCCCGGTTTTAAACCAATACGGCCCCTGGGAGAAGTGCCAGGCTCCCGGAAATTTTACGTATCCCTCCCATCACGCAATGTTTGCCGGGTTCCTTCCCTGCCAGTTTGACGCAAAGAATGTGGCGGATCGGGAATTGCTGTTTTTCCCCGCCCAGATCGGGCTTGGAAAGAAAGGGCCGAAGGGCGCTTACAGCTTTTCGGGCAGCACCATTATGGAAGGGCTGGAACGGGATGGGTATGATACCTGGTGCGTGGGGGGCGTATCCTTTTTCGACAAGCGTTCCGCCTTGGGGAAGGTATTTCCCGGGTATTTTCGGAAAAGCTATTGGAACCCCTCGTTTTCCTGTCCCGTAAAGGAGAGCACGAAAAACCAGGTGGATTTTATCCTGCGGCGGATAGAGGAGGCAGAGGAGGAAAAGCGGATTTTCCTGTACCTGAATGTGGATGCCATCCATTACCCCAACTATTTTTACCTGGAAGGCGCTTCCCATGACAGCGTGGAAAGCCACGGGGCTGCCCTGCGCTATGTGGATGGGGAGCTGGGAAGGCTTTTTGATGGATGGAAAAAGAAGCGAGGGGCTGCTTTTGTGATCTGCTGCTCGGATCATGGAACCTGCTACGGGGAGGATGGCTGCCAGTTCCATGGCATAAATCATCCGATGGTTAATACGGTTCCGTATAAGCACTTTTACCTGTAAAAGTTCAGCCATTAGAAAACATATAAACAAAAAGCATGGATAAGAAATATGAATAAAAATCGTATCAGTCCAATTCCATTTGATTTTAATCAGCTATATACCCAATATATGTACAGCTACCCGCACAAAACGGCGTACCGCCCGCTGTCCGGCATAAGCTTAAAGGACTACGGCAGGCAGCTTGCGGGAAAGGGTCATGGCCTTTACCTGCACATTCCCTTCTGCCAGTCTAAATGCGGCTACTGCAACCTGTTTTCCGTTACGGGCCAGGGAACAGAAGACGTTGACCGGTATCTGGACGCGGTGGAGCGTCAGGCGCTGCAGTATGGGGAGATATTAAAGGAGAACCGGACGGGGTTTTCTGGCGTCACGGTAGGGGGCGGGACGCCGCTGCTGCTTTCGGAAGGGCAGCTGGATCGGATGTTTGCCATACTGGACGGCTGCCGGTCGGCGGGAGGGCAGGATCTTTTGGAAGGCGGTGAGCCGGAATGGACGATTGAGACGGCTCCTAACCAGACCACCAGGGGAAAGCTGCGCCGCCTGAAAGAAGGGGGCATTACCAGAGTCAGCATGGGGATTCAAAGCTTTTTTGACCGGGAACTTTTGATTCTTGGGCGGCATCATCGTGGGGAAAAGATAAGGGAAGCTTTGGATCTGCTGAAAACCTTTGATTTCCCCTGCGTAAACCTTGATTTTATCTATGGGATCCCCGGGCAGACGGCGGATTCCTTTTTGGCATCTTTGGAGGAAGCCTTGGTTTTCTGCCCAGATGAGATTTTTTTGTATCCGCTGTACGTTAAGCACGGAGCCGGGATGGAGCAAAAGCTTAGGGAGGGGATGGTGCTGGAACCGGAGAAGGCTTTTTTGCAGTACAGTGAGGCTTCCTCCTTCCTTCGCAGCGAGGGCTTCCGCCAGGACTCCATGCGCAGGTTTGTACGGAGGAGGCTGGCTTCCACAGAAAGCAACGGGGATGATGGGAGCCGCAGGGCAGGAAGGGAATTTAGCGACTGCGGCTTTTCCTCATCCCTTTCCCTTGGCTGCGGCGGGAGAAGTTATCTGGGGAAGCTCCATTTCTGTACGCCCTACGCCATTACCCGGGAAGGCTGCTTAGCACAGATCCGGGAGTTTGAGGAAACCAGGGATTACACACAGATCCGCCATGGGATTTTCCTGTCTGATGAGGAGATGAAGCGCCGGTATGTGATCCGGCATCTGCTGATTTACCCTGGCCTTCCCCTGGAAAGCTATCGGAAGCGGTTTAACTCCCAGGCGGAGGAAGATTTTTCACTGCTGGCTAAGTGGAAGAAGGAAGGGTTTTTGGAATGCCACAGGGCAGGGGATGAGCGGTATTTGGCCCTGACCCAGGAGGGGTTAGGATTTTCGGACTGCTTAGGCCCTCAGCTGATTTCCAGTAAGGTGTGGCAAAGGATGAAGGAGTGGGATAAATGGTTTTGTACCGGGGACTGTTAAAAAGCTGCAATTACCGCTGTTCTTACTGCCCCTTTTCCAAGCACCGGCATTCGGGGGAAGAACTATTAAAGGATCGGGAAAAGTGGTTTCAGTTTGTGGAAAAGGTTGAGCAGGAAGCTTTGCCTGGCGACCATTGCCTGATGGTGGTTCCTTACGGGGAGGCTTTGATTCATCCCTGGTACTGGGATGGACTGGGGCGTTTAAGCAGGCTCCCTTCCTTCGGGGCGGTGGGGGCGCAGACGAATTTCAGCTTCCCCCTGGAGGAAGCATTGGAGCGGTTTTTCCGTGCTGGCGGAAAATCCTTTAAGCTCCGGCTGTGGGCTACCTTCCACCCGGAAATGGTTACTGTGGAAGCCTTTGCAGAAAAATGCAGGAAGGCCATGGAAGCCGGGATCCTGCTTTGCGCCGGAGCCGTAGGCGCGCCGGAAAACATGGCCTTGTTGAAATCCCTGCGGGCATCCCTGCCAGATGAACTATATCTTTGGGTAAATAAGCTGGATGGCCTTAAACGTCCCTACACCCAGGCGGAAATCCAGGGTTTTATGGATATTGATCCCTTTTTTTACCGGGAGCTGCGCTTAAACCCTGCCAATCCAAAGCTGTGTGCAGGGCGGGTTTTTGCCCAGGGGGATGGGAAGCTTGGCCTTTGCAGCATCAGCCCTTCCATTAAGGAAAAGTGGGATGGGGACGAGCCTGGGGCAGGGATCTTTTCGGAAAGGATATCTTTGGCTGGGGGGATCTGCTCCCGGAAACGCTGCTCCTGTTACCTGGCCTATGGGGGAAGGAAGGATCTGATGAACCAGGTGCTGTTTGGCCCATATCCCATATTTCGGATCCCCCGCCGGCCGAAGGCCGTGTTTTTGGACATCGACGGAACGCTGATCCCTAAGGGGAGCCGCCAGATTCCCCAGGATGTGGAAGAGGATTTAGCAGCGTTGGCGAAAAACGGGGGGACGTATCTGCTTTTTGCCACTTCCCTGCCCCTTGCGGAAGCGAAAAAGCGCTGCGGGAAGGTGTGGCATCTGTTCTGCGGCGGGGTTTTTGCCGGAGGCGCCCATCTGCGCTTAGGGCGTTTTTCGGAAAAAGGCCGGGAGATGGTTCATCCCTTTGAGGGAAACCGCCTGATTCCAGCCATAAATGCCTTAAGGGAAAAATTAGAAGGCCGTCCCTTCCGGCTCCTGGTTTACCGGGAAAAGGGGGCGGTTTATAAGATCAGCCTGGTGCGTCCTGCCCAAAGGCCCTGGGAAGAAAAGGAGGCAGGAAAAATAGCCGGCATCCTAAAAAGGGAATGGGACGGGGAAGGGATCCGGGTGTTTACGGAAGGAAGCTGTATGCAGATCGTTTCTGCTGCCGCCGCTAAGGCAAAGGGGGTAAGGCAGATCTGCCGCTGGCTGGGCATAGCACCTAGGGAGGCAGTGGCAGCAGGGGATGGGATGGAGGATCAGGAGATGCTTTCCCTCTGCCAGGGGATAAATCTGTCTGAAAAATCCTGAATTTTTTTGCTTCTAGCGGGCAATTAAATATCTTATAAATAAATCTTAAGAAATTTTAAAATTGGCCGATATACAATTAAATGTTATTATAAAATCCGCTGCCTGTTCAGCCCGCGCCATTCGCACTGCGCAGCGTCCACTGGCTGAACGATTAAACAGAAAAATACCTTAAATAAATGAATCGGGGGGGGTAAATTGAAGATCCAACATAATCTTTCCGCTATCAATTCCCAGAGGATTATCCAGAGCACGAATTGGTCCATGTCGAAAAACCTGGAAAAGTTAAGCTCCGGTTATCAGATTAACCGCGCAGGGGACGACTCTGCCGGCCTTGCCATATCCGAAGGGATGCGGGCACAGATCACGGCTCTTAACCAAGGAAAGAGGAATACCCAGGACGGCATCTCCCTGGTGCAGACCGTGGAAGGCGCGCTGACGGAAGTCCATTCCATGTTAAACCGGATGAAGGGAATGGCGGTGCAGGCGGCAAACGGGACGTATTCCGATGTCCAGCGGGCCATGATGAACCTGGAAATGGATAACCTGAAGGAAGAGATAGGGCGAATCGGCACTTCCACTAATTTCAGCGGCGTGCCCCTGTTTACCAATGGCGGGACAAAGCGGGATGTGACCATATCCGCATCCACGTTTTATCACTGCACATTGGATTTAACCAATAAAAGCGTATCGGTAAACTATGCCGGGAGCGCAGGAAAAGCTTCCGGTTCTTCAAGCGGCGGGTATGATCTCCTGGCGGAGAAGATTGCCACAGAATATATTCCCAATGCGGTTACTCAGATTTTTGACACATTCGGTTCGTTAAAGGGTGCAATGGGCAGCGACAAAGTTGACATGGAACTGCGGATCGAATATATTGATGGTTCCTACGGCACGATGGCTTATGCGAAAGCTTCTTTCCAGGGCAGCGGAAAACCTTTCAATATGCAGATTGTGGTGGATACTGCCGATTTTTCCGATGAATCCATAAAGCCTGGCTCCGCGGGAGAAGGGGAGTTAAAGTCAACCATTGCCCACGAGCTTATGCACTCCGTGATGCAGTATACCCTGACGGACGGGATGTTTGGGCGGAACGGAACGGAAAAGTTCCCGGAATGGTTCGTTGAGGGGACAGCCCAGCTTACCGGGGGCGGGTTCCCCTCAGGATGGAATGCCAAGCTGCAGCAGATTGCAAATGGCCTGAGCGATGGGAATGACGCTTCCGGGGATGCTGCCATCACAAATTATTTAAAATCCTTTGATGTTAAGGATCGGCCGTATGGGCATGGGTATCTTGCGTCGGCGTATATCGGCTGGCTGGCAAATGGCGGAACGGGGCCGGTTGATTCTGCCAGCATAGCCCAAGGGATGGACAATATTTTTAATGATCTGCTAAATGGCAGTTCGTTAAATACTGTGCTGGCTAATCGTACCGGGGGCAAAATCACCGATTCAGCATCATTAGAGAGGTTATTTGACAATCCGGATGCCAGTTTGGTTCAATTTGTACGCCAGCTTTCCGTTGCCTCCAAAGGTGGCGCCGGTTCTGTGATTGCCGGGGGATTAGATAAAGGGGCTGGTTCTGTCCTTGGCAGTTTGACGAACCTGGATCCGGCTTTTTCCGTCAGCAAATGGTCCATCGGGGCATCGGGAAAGCTTACCTTGTCCGTAGGCGGGCATGACCAGCTGCTGGAAGTGGACTTGTTCCGCTTAGACAGCACTGGCCTTCGGCTGGGAGGTACGAATATCGAAACCCTGGAGGCTGCCAATGAGGCGGTGGATCAGATCGATGCCGCTATCGATAATGTCAGCAAGATGCGCAGCCATTACGGAGCGATCCAGAACCGATTGGAGCACACCTTAGCGAATTTAAGCAACACCATTGAAAATATAACGGCAGCCGAGTCCCGGATCCGGGATACGGATATGGCTTTTGCCTTAACGGAGCACGTGCGCAACCAGATCTTAATGCAAAGCGGCCAGAGTATGCTTGCTCAGGCAAACCGGATACCGGAAAATATCCTTAGCCTGTTAAGCGTATAGAAGGAGGGATAAATCCGTGGGAATAATGAAGGAAATCCGCTGTCCCTCCTGCCATAGGGACTGGAAGGCAGCCGTAGGCCACGGCAGGATGCACGGGAAGCTGGACAGGGCAGTGGAGGCTTTCCCTAAGGAACTTCAAAGAAAGATCCGCATGGATGCAGGCCTGGGGGATGAGCCGCTGTTTTTGTTTAACTACCGTCTAGCCGTGTGCCCGGAATGCAAAGACATTGTGGCAGTGCCTTTTTTGCGCTTCCTGGAAACCGGGTGGGAGTACGTGTCACCTTGCCCGAAATGCGGCGGGAAAGCGGAAGTTTTAGAAGAAGATATCCCTGGGGTCTGCCCCAACTGCCAAAAGGCGGGGCTGGAGGCAGAGGAGACGGGGCACTGGGATTAGTGTGCTGCTGGCTGAAGAAAAGGATGGAAAGAAAATCTTCTTGACTAAACCAGGGTTATTCGCTACAATCAAACCTAACAAAAGGACTGAGCCAGAAAGGGAAAGCTTGACGGCGAAGGGATTTGGTTAATTCATCATAAACTGACCGGTAAGGATGCCTGACGGGAAGGAAAAGCTATGCTGTTTGCTTTGGCAAGACAGTTTATTTCGCATATCCTGACGCACAGAGAGGGTTCCTTACCTTTAAGGAGTCCTCTTTTATGTTTGCCTGCAAAGGATACAGGAAAGGAGAAGGAAAGCCTATGGAAGAGAGCAAACAAGATCAACGGGGCAGGATCGGGGGCATAGCCAGGGTGGACAGGGTTTCGGCTGTGGGAAGGCCAAAGCCTGGGGAAATCCGGGCGCGGATCGCGGTGCTGGGGATCATTATCGAGGACAAGGGGCAGGCGGAGCAGGTGAATAGCCTGCTGCACCAGTATGGCCGGTATATCATTGGCCGGATGGGCCTCCCCTATGAGAAAAAACAGATTAACATTATCAGCGTGGTGGTGGATGCCCCCGCAGATGTAATCAGTGCATTATCCGGAAAGCTTGGCAGGCTTCCAGGGGTCAGCTCCAAGGCGCTGTACTCCAAAACTGCTGAATAGCCAAATGCCCCGCAGAAAGCAAGGGAGTGTTTGGCTCTTTGCGGTATTTCCCGCAAAGATAAATCATTAAGTTGCCGCTGAAGGGAAAGCCTACGGCCAGTACTCCGGTACGGAGCCGTTCCTGACCCCATGCAGAAAGGAAGAAAAAAATCATGTACAATCCAAAATCAAAACAGGCGGACGAATTTATCAACCATGAGGAAATCATGGATACCTTAGCTTACGCCCATGCCAACCGGGCCAACCGGGAATTAATCAGCCAGATCCTTGAAAAGGCAAAGGAGAGGAAGGGGTTAAGCCACCGGGAGGCGGCAGTTCTTTTAGACTGTGAGCTGGAGGATAAGAACCAGGAAATATATGCCCTGGCGGAGCAGATTAAGAAGGATTTCTACGGGAACCGCATCGTCATGTTTGCCCCCTTATATCTGTCTAATTACTGCGTCAATGGCTGCCTCTACTGTCCTTACCATGCGAAAAATAAGCATATCCCCAGGAAGAAGCTGACCCAGGAGGAGATCCGCCAGGAGGTGATTGCCCTCCAGGATATGGGGCATAAGCGCCTTGCCCTGGAAACGGGGGAGGATCCGGTAAACAGCCCCATTGAATATGTGCTGGAAAGCATTAAGACCATCTACGGGATCAAGCATAAAAACGGGGCAATCCGGCGGGTAAACGTAAATATTGCAGCCACTACGGCAGAAAACTACCGGAAGCTAAAGGAAGCCGGGATTGGGACGTATATTTTGTTCCAGGAAACCTACCACCGGGAAAGCTATGAAAAGCTCCACCCCACCGGGCCGAAGCATGACTACTGCTACCACACCGAGGCCATGGACAGGGCCATGGAAGGCGGCATTGACGATGTAGGCTGCGGCGTATTATTTGGCCTGGAATTGTACCGCTATGAGTTTGCGGGCCTCCTTATGCACGCAGAACACCTGGAAGCGGTGTACGGAGTGGGCCCCCATACCATCAGCGTGCCCAGGATCCGCCGGGCGGACGATATCGATCCGGACGTGTTTGACAATGGGATTGATGACGACACCTTTGCCAAGATCGTGGCCTGCATCAGGGTTTCCGTGCCCTATACCGGCATGATCATTTCCACCAGGGAAAGCCAGAAGTGCAGGGAAAGGGTGCTCCGCTTAGGGATCTCTCAGATCTCCGGCGGTTCCCGCACCAGCGTAGGGGGATATGTGGAGCCGGAACCGGAGGAAGAGTCTTCCGAGCAGTTTGAGGTCAGCGACAAGCGGACGCTGGATCAGGTGGTGAACTGGCTGATGGGCATGGATTATATTCCCAGCTTCTGCACGGCCTGCTACCGGGAAGGCCGCACCGGGGATCGGTTTATGTCCCTGTGCAAGTCCGGGCAGATCCAAAATTGCTGCCTGCCCAATGCCCTGATGACCTTAAAGGAATACCTGATGGATTACGCTTCCCCGGACACTAAGGAAAAAGGGCTGGCGTTAATCCAGAAGGAACTGGCCAATATCCCCAAGGATAAGGTAAGGGAGATTGTCAAAGAGCGCCTGGCAGAAATCGAGAAGGGCAACCGGGATTTCCGGTTTTAAGCGGGGAGGGAACCATATGGGATTAAATCAAACCCCGGCCTCGGAGCGGCTGCATATCGGGTTTTTTGGGAAGCAAAACGCGGGGAAATCCAGCGTGATTAATGCCGTAACCGGGCAGGATTTAGCTGTGGTGTCCAGCCAGAAGGGGACGACTACGGATCCGGTTTACAAGTCCATGGAGCTTTTGCCGTTGGGGCCGGTAGTGATGATGGATACCCCTGGGATTGACGATACCGGGGATTTAGGGCAGCTGCGGGTGAAAAAAAGCTACCAGGTGCTGAACAAAACCGACGGGGCAGTTTTGGTAGTTGACGGAGAAGAAGGATTTTCCCGGGAAGATTTGTCTCTGCTTAAACGAATTCGGGAAAAGCGTATTCCCTGTGTGGTGGCATTTAACAAGGCGGATCAGGTTTCCCGGGAAAAGCAGCGGATTCAGGAAGAGAGATTTTTTGCCGAAACGGCAGGCCATGGAAGGGAAGAGGGGGAAGATGCCCCAGAAAAAAATGCCTCGGGAAAAAATGCTTTAGAAAAAAATGCCAACGCTAAGGCGGATGGTGAGGGCCTGCTGTGGATCAGCGCGGCTACCGGGGCAGGGATCCATGAGCTGAAGGAGCTGTTGGCCCGGTTCATCCAAAAGGATGAGGAAAGCCGCCGGATTGTGGGGGACTTAGTCTCGCCTTTGGATTTTGTGGTGCTGGTCGTGCCCATTGATAAGGCAGCGCCTAAGGGACGCTTGATTTTGCCCCAGCAGCAGACCATCCGGGATCTGCTGGAATCCGGGGCGGGGATTATGGTGGTAAGGGAAACGGAGCTAAAGGAAACCTTGGCTCATTTAGGGAAACGCCCCAGCTTGGTGATTACAGACAGCCAGGTGTTCGGCTTAGTTTCCGCCCTTACGCCGCAGGAGATTCCTCTCACGTCCTTTTCCATCCTCTTTGCCCGGTATAAGGGAAATTTAAAGATGGCGGTTAAGGGAGCCGCTGCCTTAAACCGCTTAAAAGACGGGGACAGGATTTTGATCAGCGAAGGCTGCACCCACCATCGCCAGTGCGGTGACATCGGCAGTGTAAAGCTTCCCAGGTGGATCCGGCAGCATACCGGGAAGGATTTTGCCTTTGAATTTACCTCCGGCACGGAATTCCCGGAGGATCTAAGGCCTTACGGACTTATCGTCCACTGCGGCGGCTGTATGTTAAATGAGCGGGAGATGAAATACCGGTTAAGCTGCGCCGGGGCTCAGGAAGTCCCGATGACCAACTACGGGATTTTGATCGCTTACCTTAACGGGATTTTAAAGCGAAGCGTACAAATGTTCCCGGATGTTTATGAGATGCTGGATTGAAGGCAAAGGGCGTTTGGCCTGAGGGCAAATAGCGTTAAAGGGGAAAACCAGGGAGTTGGTTATGCTTAGTGATAACCGGCTCCCTGGTTTGTTGTTGCTGTTCACAGGTATCCTGTGAACGTAACCGCATATGCCCATTTGAAATCGCCTATGGCGATAGGGCATATGCTTTGGCCCCATAACTGTATTGGCTCATGACTAATCAGCGGAGTGATTAGTCATTGTGTGAACAGTAACGGTTTGTTATCTTTATTGGGTTTGGCGGGCGACATCCCTTGAATTTTCATTTAAGGTCATGCTATAATGATGTAAGCGATTATGCGGAAGCGTTCCCGTCTGAAAGGACGGATGAATACAGGAGCCGGAAAGACCGTGGCAGAACAGAGGGAGCAGTAAGTGAAGGGCTATCTTGGCAGGCTTATGAAAAAATATGATGGCATCCGATAAAAAAGGACAAGGAAAAATGGCAAGGTATATAAAAGAAATCGAGTTAGGCATAGCTCCTGAAAAAGTAGAGGAAATCCTGGGAGATTTCCTGCAGGAGAATGAATTTTACAGGACGACCTGGAAAGGGGAAGCCTGCTATGCGGCAGATGTTTCCATTGTTAAGGAAGTAAAATTTTTGAAATACCGTTATGAGGAAGGTGTGCTGCATTTTGAAGCGTGGCTGCGGGATGGAGCCTCGAAAGAACAGGGATTGACGGGTCTGGCATCCATGACGTTAAAGAAACCTTATCTTGATGTGGTCATTTCGCTGCTGGGCCGCTGTATACAGGAATCACCCCAGGGCAGGGATAAGAAAGATATTATCTTACAGCCGGAAAAAAAGCAGAGTTCTGTTTATGCGGTGCTGTTGCTAGTGATCCTGGTATTGTTTTGGGCGCTTATGCGGAGTGTAAGGTAATTTTAGTTATGGTATTTTTCCTTCATGCGGTTCCCGCTGGCTGAACTATTAAGGTAAAATCTACCGTCCGTTCAGCCAGCGCCATTCGCAAAGCCGTGCCTTGCGGCACTCCCCGCTGCTTACGCAGCTAACTTTGCTCATAAACGGGCGCTCCCTCAGTGGAAACCGATAAAGGAAAATTCATGCAAGCATGATTTTCCTTCATGCGGTTCCCACTGGCTGAACTATTAAGGTAAAATCTACCGTCCGTTCAGCCAGCGCCATTCGCAAAGCCGTGCCTTGCGGCACTCCCCGCTGCTTACGCAGCTAACTTTGCTCATAAACGGGCGCTCCCTCAGTGGAAACCGATAAAGGAAAATTCATGCAAGCATGATTTTCCTTCATGCGGTTCCCACTGGCTGAACTATTAGTGTAAAACATTGCAAAGGATGCGTTTCTGATGAAAATTGTAGATTTAAAATGCCCTTCCTGCGGCGGCAAGCTGCTTCCGGTGGAAGGAAATTCAAAGATTGTATGTTGTGAATATTGTAAAAGCCAATTTGTTCTGGAAGATGACCGGGTGATTAATTACCACGTCCATCAGTACGGGAATGTAGGGCAGCCAGGGAATTTTGCCAGTGATTCAGGCAGGCCAGCCAGATCCCTCCTGGCAATTCCCTTTAGCATTGCGGCCATGATCGCCATCGCCATAACTTCGGGAATTATACGGGGAAATAGCGGAGGAGGGAGTAAGCCCGAGGTCACGTTCCCGGCAGCCGCTTCTGCTGTACCAGGGCAGCCCGGCGGCGTGTATATAGAAACGGAAGAAGAGACGGAGGCCTCTCCCTTTTACCAGGCCATGGTGGAAGCCATATTTGAAAAATCCTGGGATTCGGTTACGCCCCAGGAGCTGGGGACGGTAAAATATTTAAAGGTAGAACGGGATTCGGAAGAGTGCTATGTGGAATACAGCTTTAAGGATCCTTATGGGGATAGTTTTATCGCAGAATCCTTGTCTTTACCGGCCTTAAAATGGAGTGCAAAGGATATCGCTTCCTTTACCGGCCTTTGTAAGCTGGATGTTAAGGAAGAGGTAATGGATTTAAGCGTGCTGGGGGATTTAAAGGGGTTAAAGGGCCTGGCTTGCTACCGGGCGTCTTTTTCGGAACTGGCTCAAATCCTGCCGCCAGGGCAGCTTATCGAACTGACGGTAAAAAAACCGGAGAGCCTGGAGGGGATTGCTCTTTTTGAAAACCTGGAGAGCCTTTCCTTGGACAGGGTCTATGCCCCGGATTTTAAGCAGCTGGTTCCCTTAAAAAAGCTTAAATCCCTAACGATTGTTGAAGATGTGCCGGATGATGGGCAGTCCGGCTCCCTGACGGATTACGCTGCCTTGTCTGTCCTGTCCAATTTGGAAAGGCTGCACCTGGATTCAGAGGCTATCCGGGAATTTAGCTTTTTAAAGCCTCTTTCCAAGCTGTCCAGCCTTTCCATTGAGGGGACTAAGGCCATCGGCATTGAGCCTTTGGGTGAGCTTCCCCAGCTGGTTTCCTTATCCTTAAAAGACAACGACTCTATCCAGGATTACAGTCCCATTTGCCGCCTTACAGGCCTTAAGTCCCTTTCCTTGGATAAGGATACTTCCGCCGCAGATCCGGATTTGTCTCCCTTACAGGGCTTAAAAGAGCTGGAAATCAGCGGGTTCCTTTCCGTGTCTTCTGTAGGGGGACTGGGAAATTTGACAAAATTATCCATCCATAGCTGCGGCATGGACGAAGCCATGGCTCTTTCCTCTTTAACCGGGCTGGAAGATTTAACCTGCTATTCGGTCTGGACTTCTGCGCACGCACTGAGGAATTTAGGGTTTATCAATGGGATGGCCGGGCTAAAGCGGCTGAGCCTTTGCAATACGCAGCCGGACGATTTCTTTAGCGGATACGGGAATAACGTGGAAGTATATGGGGATATCTCCAATGTATTTAACCACCCTGGCCTGGAAGAGCTGTATTTAACCGACTGCCTGGTGGGGATCGAATTCGGGAAGATTAAGGATAACCCTTCCTTAAAAAAGCTGTGGATGGGCAAGATCAGCGTAAAAGAAAATTTCTATGTGGAAGCCTATAACGGGATGGTTGACGTGTGGTATGACGATGTTTCTTTTGATGAGTATAAGGATTTCCTTACCCATTTCCCAAACCTGGAAGAACTGAACCTGGACGGGAACCAACTGACGGATATCGGGTTTGTCTCTTCATTAAACCAATTAAAAAGCCTTAGCATTTATGACAATTATGTGACGGATCTAACCCCGTTAAACCAGGTGGGCCATTTAAAATACCTGGATGTTCGGAAAAACCCGGTTAGCAGCGTGCCCGGCGGGGATGAAGGGATGGTGATTTTGCAGTAACCGCCTTGGCTCATATCCTTGCCAATAGGTATAGATTGGGGAAATTGGTTTATGCTATGAATGGCTACGTGGATCAACGGCAGCCGCTTTTGTGGATCTTGTAACCGGATTGGTTAATCGGATTTGCTATCTGATTTGCAGTGCAGGTGCAGAAAGTTGCGGTGCAGATGCAGGAAGGGTGTTTATGGGACAGGAAAAACTGACGAAACAGGAACGGGATTGGATCCTTTATGATGTGGGGAATTCTGCGTTTATCCTTTTGGTATCCACCATTATCCCCATTTATTTTAACAGCCTGGCCTCCGGAGCCGGGCTTTCTGAGGTGGATTATTTAGCTTTCTGGGGATATGCGGCCTCGGTTTCCACCATTGCTGTAGCGATTATCGGGCCGGTCTTAGGAACGGTGGCCGATACCAAAGGGTTTAAAAAGCCTTTGTTTGCCGTCTCCCTGCTGGCGGGAGCTGCCGGCTGCGTGCTGTTGGCTTTCCCTTCCGGCTGGTTTTCTTTCTTGGCTGTGTTCGTGGCGGCAAAGATCGGGTACAACACCAGCCTGATCTTTTATGATTCCATGCTGGTGGATGTTACCACGCCTAAGCGGCTGGATCAGGTGTCCTCCCAGGGATACGCCTGGGGCTATATCGGAAGCTGCATTCCCTTTATTCTTTCGTTGTTCTTTGTCTTGCTTCACGGAAAGCTTGGGATTTCCATGAGGCAGGCCATGGCCATTGCCTTTTTCTTAAACGGAGCCTGGTGGATTGCCTTATCTATCCCTCTGTTAAAGGGATACCGGCAGGAGCATTACGCAGAGCTGCCAAGCCATCCCGCAAGAAGCAGCCTTAAGCGGCTGTTTTGCACCTTGCAGGAAATCCGGAAGCAAAAGCATATTTTCTTATACCTGCTGGCCTTCTTTTTCTTTATCGACGGCGTTTATACCATTATTGAAATGGCAACGGCCTACGGAAGCGCTTTAGGGCTGGATTCCAGTCAGCTTTTGCTTGCCCTTCTGGCGACCCAGGTGGTGGCTTTTCCCTGCGCCCTGGTATTCGCCAGAGTTTCTAAAATCTGGGAGACATCCCGGCTGTTAAAGGTGTGCATCCTGGCTTATGCGGCGATTTCCCTGTTTGCCGTACAGCTGGATAAGCAGTGGGAATTCTGGCTCCTTGCGGTGCTGGTGGGGATGTTCCAGGGAGGGATCCAGGCTCTTTCCCGCTCTTATTTTGCCAAGATTATCCCGGCGGATAAGTCGGGGGAATATTTCGGCATTTACGACATTTGCGGAAAAGGGGCTTCCTTCCTTGGGACAACCCTGGTAGGCTTAGTAGCGCAGGCCACGGGGAAGGCAAGCGCAGGAGTGGGGATGCTGACACTGCTGTTTTTCGCGGGGTTTTGGGTGTTTTGCAGGGCGGATAGGGCGAATGATTAGCTGCTGTTCCTTCGTGCGCTTTCCGCTTCTTGTCCGGCGCAGACGCCAAGAAGCTGCCCCGTCTGAACTGTTGCAATTTAAGCAGCAATGGATGTAAAAATGGAAGGAAATGCTTTCACAAAATTTATATTTATGCTAAAATGTAACCGTCCGGGCAGCCATCTTCTTGACGGTGTTTTTTTGGCGGCTTTAAGGAGAATGCGTGAAAAGGATGAGCGGCTTAAGCTGCGGTTTGGCAGTTTGCCATTGATTAATTTGAAAGAGGAGAGGAACAGTATGGGAATTAAAATCGGCATTTTAGGATATGGAAATTTAGGAAAAGGCGTGGAATGTGCAGTAAGGCAAAATTCGGACATGGAATTAGCGGCCATTTTTACCCGCAGGGATCCGAAATCCCTTAAGGTACGGACATCCGGCGTTAAGGTGTTACATATTGATGCGCTGGAGCGTATGCAGGAAGAGGTTGACGTGTTGATTTTGTGCGGCGGAAGCGCCACGGATCTGCCGGAGCAGACGCCTAAATACGTTGCCATGTACAATGTGGTGGACAGCTTTGACACCCACGCGAAGATTCCGGAGCATTTTGCCGCAGTGGATAGCGCGGCCAAGGCAGGGGGGAAGGTAGGGATCATTTCCTGCGGATGGGATCCGGGGATGTTTTCCTTAAACCGCCTGTATGCCAATGCAATTTTGCCCCAGGGCCATGACTATACCTTTTGGGGCAAAGGGGTCAGCCAGGGGCATTCTGACGCCGTCCGCAGGATTTCAGGGGTGAAAGATGCCAGGCAGTATACCATCCCGGTTCCCGAAGCGGTGGAGGCCGTAAGGAACGGGGCAACCCCGGAGCTGACCACCAGGCAGAAGCATACCAGGGAATGCTTTGTGGTGGCGGAGGAAGGGGCGGATCTTGCCCGGATTGAACATGAGATTGTGACGATGCCCAATTATTTCGCCGATTACGATACCACCGTGCATTTTATCACGGCGGAAGAGATGGAGCGAAATCACGGCGGCCTTCCCCATGGTGGCTGCGTGATCCGCACGGGAAAAACCGGGATGGAATCGGAGCATAACCACGTGATTGAGTATAAATTGGCCTTGGATTCCAACCCGGAATTTACCGCGGCGGTGATTACCGCATACGCCAGGGCGGCTTATCGGATGAATCAGGAAGGGGCAAAGGGATGCAAAACCGTGTTTGATATCCCGCCGGCTTACCTTTCGGCAAAAAGCGGGGAGGAATTGCGGGCGCATTTGCTGTAGCGGGGATTGGGCTTGCTTAAGCCGGGAACCTTTTATGTTGGGGGAGCATATAGATGGGAAAAAGATTTAATGTTGCCGGGGCTTGCGATCCACAGTTTCATTATATGGTAGATCTGCAGTCGCGGCTTGCGGAAATCAAAAAAATGGTAGATGCCGGGGCTTATTTTACCATCAACCATTTACGGAAGGAGAAGGACGCAGGCGTTTTTTGCTGTACCTTCGTCCGATCATTAATGGGAGGGGAAATTATTATATTGAGGCTGAAACACGCAATGCCCGCCGGATGGATATAGTTATTGATTATGCCGGTGAACGGTTTGTTATAGAATTGAAGGTATGGTGTGGTAACGCTTATAATGAACGGGGAGAAAAGCAGTTGTTAGATTATCTGAACTATTTTCATTTGGAAAATGGATATATGCTTAGTTATAATTTTAACCAAAATAAAAAAACTGGTATCAAGGAGATTAAGCTTGATAGGTATATGCTGATAGAAGCTGTTGTGTAATCTTTAAATCATATGGAACAGGAAAAATATGGGGATATTTTTAAATAGCATTGCTCCTTTTGAAGCGTATAGGGAAGCAGTGTCAGATCCGTACTTTGTGGATAAATCGTTATTGCTCACGGAATTGATCCCGGCGTTTGGCAAAAAGAATCGGTATTTTTGCATAACCAGGCCCCGGCGTTTCGGGAAAAGCGTAATGGCAAATATGGTTGCCGCTTTTTTCGGGAAAGGAGCAGATAGCAGCTCAGTGTTTCGCCATTTATCCATTGCCAAGGATAAGTGCTGCCTGGAACATCTAAATATGCACCAAGTAATTTATATCGATTTTAGCAGAATTCCGGAAAACTGCAGTCAATACCAAGCTTATATTTCACGGATTTCCCAGGGAATAAAGGATGAGCTTTTGCAGTCATACCCAGAGCTGGAAATTAATCGTGACAAGGCAGTTTGGGATATTTTTCTGCAGATCTTCCTGGAAACGAAAGACAAGTTTATCTTTGTCATGGATGAATGGGATACAGTCTTCCATTTGCCGTTTATCTTGGGAGATAATCAAAAAGAATATTTGCTTTTCTTAAAAAATCTTCTGAAAGATCAAGTATATGTAGAGTTTGCCTATATGACAGGAGTCCTGCCCATAACAAAGTATTCCAGTGGATCGGAGTTAAATATGTTCCTGGAATATGATATGGCAACGAAGAAAAAATTTAGCCAGTATTTTGGATTCCTTGACTGGGAAGTGGATGAGCTGTTTAAACGGTATCAGAGTAAAAAGGAAAATCCAGGGATTACCAGAGAGGCGCTAAGAAGCTGGTATGATGGCTACTGCACGGCAAAAGGGGATAAAATCTATAATCCCCGTTCGGTTGTTTGTGCCCTGTCTGATGATGAATTGGCAAATTATTGGACTAGCTCAGGACCTTATGATGAAATTTTTTACTACATTCGGCATAACATAAAAGCAGTGCGGGATGACCTTGTGCTGATGGTTTCCGGTGAAGGGATAAAGGCTAATATCCGAAGCTATGCAGCGGCATCGATGGAACTTGGCACAAAAGACGAGATTTATTCGGCGATGGTGGTTTACGGTTTGCTCACTTATCGGAATGGGAAGGTGTATATTCCAAATAAGGAGCTGATGGGACAGTTTAATGAGTTATTAATGTCGAAAGAGTCTCTAGGGTATGTATACCGTTTGGCCAAAGAATCGGAAAAAATGCTGGAAGCTACTCTTGCAGGCAATATAAAGACGATGGCTGAAATTCTGAAATTTGCCCATGATACGGAATCTCCGATTTTTTCTTACAATAATGAAATCGAGCTGTCAGCAGTAGTGAATTTAGTTTATTTGGCAGCACGGGATACTTATCATGTGGAAAGAGAAGATAAGGCAGGGGAAGGATATGTAGACTTTATCTTTTACCCGGAAGATAAGGAAGATACAGCAATTATCCTGGAACTAAAGGTGGATAGTACGCCGGAGGCAGCAATTATGCAAATAAAAGAAAAGCGATACGTGCTGCGCCTTAAAGGAAAGCTTGGAGAAACGCCTAAATATACGGGGAAGATTCTTGCCGTGGGAATTAGCTATGATCGAAAAACAAAGGAGCATTTTTGTAAAGTGGAGGAGCTGCTGCTCGATGGATGACGGAAGTCATGGACTGAGAGAGGACTCTTAGCTTTAAGTTTTTTCCGAGTTTTCATGTAAGATAACCCCCATACCTTTTTTATAAAATGCCATCTTGTAAATGTGTGCTTGTAAGTGTGTAAGTTAGAGATACTGATGTGATACCTCTTAAGCAGACAGGGTAAATAACCAAAATCTGCTTAAGAGGTGTTTTTTTGTCCAAACCAAAGTATTCATCGGAACTTAAAATCCGGGTATGCGAAGATTTTCTATCTGGGAAATATTCAGTAGCAGAATCAAACTGCTTCATTAGCCGATTTTAAAGGGGATGATTTTTCTTTTTTCTTATTATTGCATTTAATAAATAATCTCCCCTGTTCAATATATAAGTCTTTCTGTTCTTCGGTAAGCGCATGAAAAATTTGCAAAATCTTGCGTTCTTCATAATTCGGATATTGCTCTGTCTGACAATTCAGCAAAAAATCAGTAGAGACATGGAAATATTTAGCAATTTTCTTCAGGGTATCGAAATCCGGTTCACGGTTATTTCGGACATAATTTCCTACGGCACTGGCAGAAATATTTAGATCTGCCGCCAAATCTTTCTGGCTCATCCCTCGTTCTTCTAATAGATCCCGTAAAATCTCTCCAAAACTCAAACAATCACATCCATTCTTAGTTTTTTCCTTCATCATACCTACAGCAAAGGTAAAATTACGAAAAAACAACAAAATGAATTGACATAGTTCAAAATGAATGATATTATTTCAATGTGGCGTTTCCGGAGGGCTGCATAGGGCTTGTGAAAATAGGTCACGGGTACATCAGTTCAAGGAATGAGGAGGCGGTAAAGACGAGGACAGATGTTTTTCAAAATGAATATCTTCACCAAAGGCTTTTAGATAATTCTGAGCGTCTGATAGAGGAATTTATAAATGATCAAGTAATTGGGCATGGTTTGGACGAACGGACAGTGAAAGCTTATCGGTTAGATTTAGAGCATTTATATCGTGGAATTTGGAAAAATAAGGTAACTAAAGAAAATGCTTTAAGCGAAGAAGCCATAAAAAGCTATCTGGAATATTTAATTAATGAAAAAAAGCTAAGGCCTTCTACAGTGCTCAGGAAATATAGGGTGATTTGTTATTACTTAGAATACTTATCTGCTCGTGGAGAATCTGCCTGTATTCAGCCATCGCTGCCCTCCTCATTTTCAAATGACAACGGGAAAAAAGAAGAAATTTGTCTGTCAAAAATAGAAATTGATCGCTTTTTCAATGCTATAGACCGGGAATATGGAGAATTAGACAGTTTCTTCCGGAAACGGATCTGCCTTCGGGATTGCGTAATGATGCGGCTTTTGTTTTACTGCGGATTGGAAATTAGTCAACTGCTTAAGCTGGAATGTTCGGATTATAACCGAAAGACAAAGATGTTGTCCATTCAAAGCAAGCATCAAAAGGGAAAAAATGTATATTTGTTTTCGAAAGAACTGCAGAAGCAAATGGAAGATTTGCTTAATGAACATGAGTACTTTGAGCAGGATGAACAATACAGTAATCGATTGTTTTTATCAAAATTAGGAAGACCTTTGTCAATGAAAATGGTAATTAATATCTTTGATAAGTATCGTGTAATGGCAGGGATAGAGAAAGAAGTAACGCCTAAGGATTTGAAAAATAGTATGACGCAATATGCCAAAGAATTAATGATAGAGCAGTGTGGATAAGGAAATGGGGATGCAAATGAAAAAGGACAATATGATTCATTTTAATGTGCCGCCGTTTACAGGAAATGAGTTTCAATATATGCATGAAGCGGTGAATAATCATAAAATTTGTGGAGATGGAGAATTTACAAAAAAATGTAATGCATGGATAGAAGAAAGATTTCATGCACAAAAAGTATTATTGACAACAAGCGGAACTTCGGCATTAGAAATGGCCGCATTGTTATGCGGATTAGAACCAGGGGATGAAGTAATTCTTCCAAGTTACACATTTTCATCAACAGCAACAGCATTTGTTTTAACTGGAGCAAAGTTAGTATTTGTTGATATTCGCCCAGACACAATGAATATTGATGAAAATAAGATTGAACAGGCGATCACAAGCAAAACAAAAGTTATTTGCGTGGTACATTATGCTGGTGTTAGCTGTGAAATGGATAAGATTATGGAAATTGCCCATAAATATAATTTATTCGTAATCGAGGATGCAGCCCAAGGTGTGATGAGTTCTTATAAAGGAAAGGCATTGGGGACAATTGGTGATTTTGGATGCTATTCCTTTCATGAAACGAAAAACTATTCTATGGGTGAAGGTGGTGCGATTGTTATCAATCATGTTGAATATAATGAAAAGGCAGAAGTACTTAGGGAAAAGGGTACAAATCGAGCTAAATTTTTCCGAGGACAAGTTGCGAAATACAACTGGGTGGATTATGGAAGCAGTTATTTGCCAAGCGATTTAAATGCAGCTTATTTATGGGCTCAATTACAGATAGCTGAGGCAATCAACGAAAATCGCTTGACAACTTGGAAACGTTATCGAGAATCCTTTAAAGAGTTATCAGATAAACGAATGATTGAACTTCCTGTTGTTCCATATGGATGTATTCACAATGCACATATGTTTTACATCAAATGTAAGAATTTGAATGAAAGACAAGCTTACATTCAATTTATGAAGGAAAATAATATTCTTTGTGTTTTTCATTATGTCCCATTACATAGTGCACCAGCAGGATATAAGTTTGGTCGTTTTAACGGCAGTGATCAATTTACTACTCAGGAGAGTGAACGTCTTGTAAGGATTCCTCTGTATTACAATATTGATAAATACGATCAAGAATTGGTAATTGATAAAACGTTAGAATTTTTTGCAAAGTAAACGTAATGTGAAAGGAATAGGAAGAATGCGCATTGCAGTGATTATGGGAAAGATGGATTCAGGAGGGAAAAAGAATCTTGTTATGGAATACTATCGCCACATTGATCGAGAAAAAATTCAATTTGATTTTATTTGTGATGCTGATTCTCAGGCTATTCCAGATGAAGAAATAGAAGAGTTAGGAGGAAAAGTATATCGAATTACCCCTTACCAAAATATTTTTAGGAATATGTATGATATTTATAAGTTATGCAAAAAGAATAGGTATCCAATTATGCACGCTTATAATAGTACAATGAATTTATTCCCTATGTTTGTTGCAAAGATTTCTGGAGTTCCAGTTCGAATTAATGAAAGTTTATCTATGGCACATGATAAAGATAGGAAAACAATATTAAAAAAATTTCTTCGCTTATTTTCCAAATGTTTTGCTAATTATTATATATCATGCGGCGAAGCTTGCGGAAGATGGCAATTTGGAAATAAATTGTTTGATAGAAATAAGGTAGATGTATTTAAAACGGTAATTAATACAGAGTATAATGCATACAATCTGGATTTGCGTACAAAAACACGTAAAAAGTATGGATGGGAAGATAAAATAGTCATTGGACATATTGGAAGATTTACTGTACAAAAAAATTCCGTTCGCCTTATTGAGATTTTTTCCGCAGTTGTAGAAAAAGAACCGAAAGCAATTCTTTGCTTGATTGGAGACGGTGAATTAAAAAAAGAGATAATGGATAAAATTAAAAAATTAGGAATAGAAAAGCAAGTTAATTATTTAGGAAGGCGAGAAGACATTCAAAAATTTTATAATGCAATGGATGCATTTTTGCTTCCGAGTTTATATGAAGGGCTTCCTGTTGTTGGGCTTGAAGCAGAGAGTTGTGGATTACCCGTATTTTTTTCAACAGAGGTTACATTAGAAGCAAATGCTTGCGGTATGGGGTATTTTATCGATTTAAATTTGACTGAAGAAGTATGGGCAGATACAATCTTAAAAATTGTCAAAAAAAGTATTCCAATACGGAAAAATCATGCTAAAGAAGTAGCTGCAGCTGGATTTGATTCAGTGATTGAGGCATTAAGAATACAAGAATACTATTTAAATGCGGTAGAAAAGTCAAAAAGAAAGAACAAGAGTTGAATGATATGGTTAGTGTAATTGTTCCCGTATATAAAGTTGAAGAATATATTCATCAGTGTGTAGACAGCATTCTTAATCAATCTTATAAAGATTTTGAAATAATTTTAGTTGATGACGGTTCGCCGGATAATTGTCCGAATATTTGTGAACAATACAAAAAATCTTACTCAAATATAACTGTTTTACATAAGAGCAATGGAGGTTTGTCAGATGCCAGGAATGCAGGAACAAAGATTGCGAAAGGCGAATATATAACCTATATTGATAGTGATGATTTTATAGATGCAAATTATCTTTTAACACTTGTTAATTTAATTAAAAAGTATGACGCAGATATAGCTGTAACGGGAATGCGGACATTTTGGAAAGAAGAATGGATAGCTAAATATAAAGGCACAGTAAAAGAGTATTGTTTTTCAGGTAAAGAAGCTTTAAAAAATATGTTGCGGCAAAATGCCTTAGATACAAGTGCTTGTGCAATGTTGCTACCTAACAAAATTGCAAGAAATTATCCTTTTCCATATGGAAAATTCCATGAAGATGACTTTACAACTTACAAATATTATGCATCAGTAAACAAAGTAGCTGTTTCTACAAAATTTCAATATTTTTATCGGCAAAGAAAAGGAAGTATAATGCATATTTTGGGACAATCGGCTTTAGATGAGCTGGATGCAGCAGATAATTTAGTTGAAATGTGCAAAAAGGAATACCCGGATTTAGTAATCGATGCCAAGTGTAAACAGTTTAGTGATTATTGTCAAGTTTTTCTGAATTCAGACAATTTAATCGATACTGATTGTAATATGTATGCACGAATAGAATCTTGCTTAAATAATATAAAAAAAGAAATTTTGCTATATGAAGGAGCAAGGAAAAAGAATAGGTTAGCAGCATTTTTCCTTTTGTTTGGAATGAATTCATTAAAAAGAATTAATTTCATACGAAGGATGGTAGAAAGTATTTGAGCATACATTCCGAAACAAGATAAGAGAAAGATAAGGGATATGAAAAAAATTGCAATAATTACATTACACGCTGTGAAAAATTATGGATCAGTTCTTCAAACATATGCTACACAAAAAATATTTGAAGATATGGGATATGAAGTTTCAGTGATTGATTATCGAAGACCCTGGGAAACAACTTGGGGGTATTGGTTTTATTTACCGGAAAGGAATATAAAAAATTTTTTTAGGCAGTTAGTTTATTTTCCATCTAAGATAAAACAAAAAATAGTATTTGAGCATTTCTTACATTGTTACATTCATTTAACGAATGAAACATACTGTTCGAATAAGGATTTTATTAAAAATCCCGTTATTGCAGATCTATACTGTACGGGCAGTGATCAAGTATGGAATAGTGGTTGGAATCGGGGACTAATAACACCTTATTTTTTGTCATTTGTTCCTCCAGGTAAGAAATTAAAAAAAATTTCATATGCTTCGAGCTTTGGTAATGAAAATGTTCAACAAGAAGAAGTAAAACAGATAAAAGCATTTCTTGATGATTATCATTACATTACCCTAAGAGAAAAAAGTTCGGTTAAGTTATTAAAAGAAAAGTTTAATTTAAAAAGTTATGAGGTTTTTGATCCAACACTACAGTTGACAGGAAATTTTTGGAGGAAATTCTCGGGTAAAAAAATAATCAGTAAAGAAAATTACATATTAGTCATACAGTTAAACCGAAATTCTGATTTTGATTCTTTCAGCATAAATTTTGCTAAAAGTAAAAATGCCAGATTAGTACGTTTGTGTTTGCGGTTTGATCAAATAATACAACCGGGAAAGCATATTTTTATCCCTAATGTTCAGGAATATGTCAAATTAATTGACCAAGCAAAATTTGTATTAACTGATTCCTTTCATGCAATATCGTTTTGCTTGAATTTGAATAAGCAGTTTTATTGTTATTATCCAAAAAAAAATTCGATGCGATTAAAAAATATTTTAAAATTAGTTGATTTAGAACATAGGGTTATTACTAATAACACTTTAAATAAGAAGCAATTAGAAAATATTGATTATGCAAGGGTAATGCATATTATTGAGCATAAAAGAGAAGAGTATTTTAAAGTTATCAGAAAAATATTAGATGACTAGAGTTGCCACAAATTATTTATAAATCGTATATAAAGGGTGTTTAAATGAAAGCACGAGTTATTGCATATTATTTGCCACAATATTATCCGATTCGTGAAAATGATCAAATGTGGGGGAAAGGTTTTACGGAATGGACAAATGTAGCTAAGGCTAAACCGCTTTTTCCAGGCCATTATCAGCCACAAATTCCAGCAGATTTAGGGTTCTATGATTTACGGTTGAAGGAAGTAAGGAATGAGCAAGTTAAATTGGCTAAAAAAGCAGGCATAGAAGGGTTTTGTTATTGGCATTATTGGTTTGGAAATGGAAAGAGGATTTTAGAACGTCCATTTGAAGAAGTATTGCAAAGCGGAAGTCCGGATTTCCCATTTTGCCTTGGATGGGCTAATCATTCTTGGTCAAATAAAACATGGAAAAAAACGAAAGCTTTTCAAAAAGATATTGTTTTTGTTAAGCAAGAATATCTTGGAAATGAGGATTATATTCAACATTTTTATTCAGTGCTTCCTGCATTTATGGATAAGCGGTATATTACTGTAGAAAATAAACCGTTATTTTTAATATATGCACCAGGTGATTTTTCAGATGTGTCAAACTTTATGAAGATATGGGATGCGCTTGCTAAGCAAAATGGATTGAAAGGAATCCATTTCGTTGCCCGTTTGACATCAGTAGGAACAATGAACCCTAAAATTTCAAAAAAAGAATTGTTAAATGGCATTAGTAAACGATATGATCATTACATTGACAAAGGATTTGATGCCATAGCTTCATCGACGTTAAAGCAAGCTGAATTGTTAAGCAAAGGTTATTACAGAAAAATGTTTTATTTGTTTCTAGAAAAATATAATTTAAAATTGTCGAATGAACGGTACAATTATAAACATATCATTAAGAATTTATATACTCCAGAAGATAGGAGAATTGACGTATATCCTCAACTAGTACCTAGATGGGATAAAACCCCAAGGCAAGGAAAAAATGCCGAGGTTTTTTGTAATAGCACACCGGAATTGTTTAAGAAATCCGTTGAACTGGCATTAAATATGGTTATAGAAAAGCCAAAAGAAAAACGGATTTTATTTCTTTTTGCCTGGAATGAATGGGGGGAAGGAGCTTATATGGAGCCGGATATTAAATTTGGACATGGATATATTAATGCGCTTAGAGAAGCATTGAATGAATCGTAGAGGAAAAGAGATGTACATTGATAGTGTTAATTGCGATGAGTATATAAAGCAAATGAATCAGTTAAAGCAGATGAGCCGGATGTTACATTTGCTTCAACATGGTGAGATATACAAAAATGGATTAAGAGTAAAAAGATATAAGGATTTATTTAATGGTTTTTCATTTAAAAAGTTTAAAAATTTCATAAAAGGAAAAATAGATCATAAAGTGCTTGAGAAAAAGATATCTTCTTTTAAACGGATAGAAATTGGCACTATGGAATCTAACTATTTTTCAACAGAAAAAATAGCCGTATACACTTGTATATTTGGAAATTACGACAAAATATATGAGCCTATAGTATGCCCTGATAATATTGACTATTATATCATAACAGATCAGAGCAATATAAGATCAACTAAATGGAAAAAAGTAAATATAAAGTGTTTTCATGAAATAATTAAAGATTTTAGTAATATTGAAAAAAATCGATGGTTTAAAATGCATCCGGCAGAAGTTTTTGGCAATCATTATCGTTATTCTATATATATTGATGGAAACATTCTCCCAATTACTGATTTCACTGAATTCACTAATAGAATTGGAAGTACGGGTATTGCGATGTTTTGGCATAAATATAATAATTGTGTTTATCAAGAAGCATTATATAATATTTACGATATTAAGAAAACGAAAAAAGAAGAAATTAGGAATCAGATTAAATATTTACGACATTGTGGTATGCCTGAAAATTACGGTATGACGACGTGCAATGTAATTGCACGGGATCATAAAAATCCTATATGTATAGAAATAATGGATTCATGGTGGAAAGAATATATTTCACATTGCAGGCGCGATCAACTTTCTTTTCCATTTGTGGTTTGGAAAAAGGGGTTTTCTATGTCAGATATTGCTTCTTTAGGAAATGACGTTTGGAATGAAGATTCCTTGTTAGTAATGGAACATAGGTAAGCTTATGCTGCGGAATGTAATAGATTGGATTTGTGGCTTAAATGAAAATTTACTTAAGTTTAAACAAAAATAAACATATTATACAAGCTGTAACATTTATATTTTTAGTATTGATTTGTATTCCTCAGAATGAAGTGTATGCTTTTATGGATCCATTATTGCGGCTGTTCAGGTATATTGGATTATTATGGGCATTATTGCTTTTTTTTACTGCTAGAATATATTCTGAACATAAGTTATGGCCCTTATTTGTATTCATATTTTGGATTGTTGTTTCTTCTGCGTTTAATGAAGTAAATGCTATCGATGCAGTCAAGCTTGTATACCCTATTTTTACTTGTAGCATACTTGTACAATATTATATTAGATGTAAAGGTAAAAAAGGTCTTTCTAGTATGGCGGTGTTGTATGCTGTTATTATGATTATACAAGTTTTTTCAGCATTAACGCATTGCTTTGGGGAGATTTATAGCGGTGCATGGCAAGGAAATTATTTTTTAGGCATCCGAGTAAATATTAGCTTTATATTGCCATATGCGATGGGGTTAAACTTAATTAATTCAAAAATAGAAAAGCGTTCAGGAAGGATTTTTTTATATTTAACGTTCATAAGCGGTGTTTATTTTTCTATATATGAAGAAGTTTCCACAGCTATTGTGACTATTGCTGTTTTAATGTTAAGTTTATTGGTTTTAGATAGTTATCGGTATAATCGAAGGTTTTTAAAATTTGTTTTAATTTTGGTTATTATTTTTAGCGCTGGATTTGCGTTTATTGGCCTGAAAACAGACTTATTTACCTGGTTTTTTGTAAATGTTTTGAATGAAGACGCAACATTAGATGGAAGAACTATTCTTTGGGAGCAGGTATTTGATTATTTAAAAGGAACACATTGGATATATGGTTACGGATATAAGCATAATTTTAAATTTACCATTAGCTGGTGGTTTAAAGGTGATCATCCGCATAATGAATATCTTGAAATGTTATTTTGTTATGGGATTATAGGTTTGGTTTTATATATTAATATGTATATGGTACAGATCAGACAGATATTGAAGAATAATTATAAAAAAATTGTTAATATTGCATTGTCAACGATGATTTCTAGTATTGCAATGCATATATCTTCCCATAATTATATGTCGATCTATCCATATATTTGTTTTGTTATATTCATGAATATTAACCAATTAGTTGTAAATTCTGACAAGGACTAAGTATGGAAACAAATAAAGATTATATTGATGAAGTAGATAACTGTAGATTTGTTAAAATTATTTTAATGTTTTTTGTTTTGATATATCACAGTTGTGTTTTTTGGACGGGAAATTGGTTTACCTCAAATCCAATCAAAAATTCACTTGCTTTAAAGTACCTTTCTTTGTGGCTTAATTCATTCCATGTTTATGGTTTTTTCCTGGTTTCTGGTTATTTGTTTTACTATGCTAAATACGAAAGAGATAAGTACAAACGGTTTAAGAATATGCTCTTAGTAAAAATAAAAAGATTATTAGTTCCATATGTGTTTGTGCTATTGTGCTGGGTTTTGCCATTTGCAAATATGTTTATGCATTATAATGAAGAAATGATAGTAAAAAAGTATTTATTGGGTGGATCGCCAGACCAATTATGGTTTTTGCTAACGTTATTTTGGATATTTATATTTGCATATTTATGTTCTGATTTTTGGAAAACAAAAAGCATGGTTACTGCTGGTGTAATGGTTATTTCTTACTTTTTAGGAGAGCTTTTAGAATCAAAATTTTTGAATTATTTTCAAATTTGGTCAGCGTCAAGATGTATGGTATTTTTTTGGATTGGATTTATGATTAGAAAGGCATGGAAGAAGAAAATTTTTCAAGTGCCAGGATATATATACTTAATTTTAAATATGGTTTTATTTGGTTTTATTTATGGTTTGCAAGGGATAACTGGCAGATTTTTGAAAATAGGATTACATATCTGTGAATTTCTATTAAGGATGGAAGGAGCAGTTATGTCTTTTGCCATCCTTCAAAAAATTGCATTTGCTGTAAATTGGAAGAAATATAGTGGCTTTTTGAAATTGGGTAAATGTTCTATGCCAATTTATTTATTACATCAGCAAATAATATATGGATTAATTTTTCTGTTTAATGGAAAAATGGATCCATTAGCAAATGCGTTGATTAATTTTATCATATCGTTTTCAATTTCGTTGATATTATCTAGAAAATTATTAAAGAAAAGGATTACTAGATTTTTAATTGGAGAAAAATAATATATTAGGAAAGATAAAAGGGTGAAAGAAAACGGAAGAAAGGGTAAAACGCAAACACACATCTTTCACCCTTTGTGTTTGCGCCTCAAATGAAAATGCAAGCATTTTCGCTTGAGGCTTGGTGCAAAATATGAAAGTAGTTTGTCAAAAAAATCAATGTAATGGCTGTATGGCTTGTGTAGATATTTGTCCTCGAAAAGCAATTACAGTAATAGATTCCATAGAATATTTTAATGCTCAAATTGATATAAGCAGATGTATTAATTGTGGTCTTTGTTATGATGTATGCCCCAATAGGTCAATGCCGGATTTGATTTCTCCGCTTAAATGGTATCAAGGATGGACTATGAGCGATAAAAATAGAAAGATATCATCTTCTGGTGGAATAGCTTCTGAATTGATAGAACATTTTATTAAAAAAGGAGGATATGTTTGTTCCTGTGTTTTTGAGAAGGGAGAATTTATTTTTAAAATTACAAATAAATTAGAAGAAAGGGGGCAGTTTTCCGGTTCGAAATATGTAAAAAGCAATCCTAAAGGGATTTATCCAAATATATTGAATTTGTTGAAAAACAATAAAAAAGTTTTATTTATCGGTTTACCGTGTCAATCTGCAGGATTGGTTAATTTTATTTCTGACCAATTACAAGAAAATCTTTATCGTGTTGACTTGATCTGCCATGGTACTCCATCGCAAAAAATATTAAAATTGTATTTAGAGCAAATAAAATATAAGATAGAGACGATAAGTGATTTAACATTTCGTGTAAAAGGATCTTTTGGACTAATTGTAGATAAGAAAAGAAAATTAGCTGCTCAAGATGCATACACAATAGCATTTCTTGATGGTCTTGACTATACGAGAAATTGTTATAATTGTTTATTTGCTCAAAAAAAAAGAGTCTCCGATATAACTATAGGAGATTCATGGGGCACGGAATTTCGTTCAGAATTACATAAAGGTGTTTCCTTGATTTTGTGTCAAACAGAAAAAGGTGAATTACTGTTGAAGGATACAAACCTTTGTCTTAGAAATGTTGATGTTGATCGTGCTGTTGCAAATAACCATCAGCTTATGCATCCATCGATAAGGACTCAAAAAGTCGATTTGTTTTTTCATTACCTTAAAAGTGGTATGAGTGTTCGGAAAACGATATTGTTAATAGAACCAAAACGAATATTAAAACAATGTGTCAAAAAAATTTTTATTGAATTAGGGATTATAAGGGAAAAAGATGGATGATTTTGCTACAAAAACAAAAAATGCATTCAAATGGTCTTCTATAACAGAAATCATAACTCGTTTAATTGCGCCAATTACTAATATGATTTTGGCTAGGATTTTGCTTCCGGAAGCATTTGGTATGTTAACAGCAATTTTAATGATTATTGCTTTTGCCGAAGTATTTGTAGAATCGGGATTTCAAAAATTCCTTATCCAACATGAATTTCTTAATCATGGAGAAGAAAATAATTATTTATGCGTTGCATTTTGGGCAAACTTATTTTTTTCTTTATTTATTTGGATTTTAATTATATTGTTTCGAAATCAATTTGCATCTTTAATCGGAAATGACTCATTAGGTATTCCTCTTTCAATAACAGGCATTGTTATTCCTATATATGGAATAATCGGAATTCAAAATTGCCGATTGCGTAAATCCTTAAAATTTAAAAAGTTGTTTTATGTAAGAATAGCGGCAGCATTAGTCCCAATTTTTGTTACAATTCCCTGCGCTCTATTGGGTTTTGATTATTGGTCGTTAATTTTTGGTAATATTGTTGGTACAATAGTAAGAGCGATAATGCTTTTTATTGTTGATCGATTTAAACCTATATGGATTTTTTCTAAAAAAATATTTATACATATGATTAGTTACGGAATATGGACTTTGGTGGATGGAATTGCTGTATGGGCTACAACATGGATTGATACATTATTGATTTCCAGAAATTTAACAAATTATTATTTAGGCATATATAAGAATTCAATTGCTACAATTACAGAGTTTGTCGCGATTGTTACATCTGCTGTAACCCCGGTTTTATTTGCATCACTATCAAAAATCCAAGATGATTCCTTAGAATTTAATCGATTTTTTTTGAGTGTACAAAGAACATTATGCATTTTTTTGATGCCAATGGGGGCAGGATTATTTTTTTACCGCAGATTAGCGACATACATTCTTTTTGGCAATGGGTGGGATGAGGCAGCAGATGTAGTTGGAATTATGGCAATAACAATTATTATGAGAACTATTTTTGTCAGCTTTTACAGTGATGCATATCGAGCAAAAGGAAAGTTTCAAGTTCCATTTTTTTTGCAAATGGCTGATCTGTTGTTCCTAATTCCAACCTGTATGATTGCGCTTAAATATGGCTTTTGGGCTTTAGTTTATGCCAGAGCATTTGCTCGTTTGGATCTTATCTTTCCAGAAATAATTATCGTATGGAAAATATGTGGAATTACATTGAAGGACACAGGAAAAATTGTTTTTCACCCAATGATATCAACTGCTGTAATGGTTTTCGTAATTATTATTTTGCAGAATATTAATGATAATATCATTTGGCAGTTTTTTTCAATTATCATATGCGCAATTGTGTATTTTAGTGTATTATTTTTGTTTAAAGAAGAGCGGGAGAGATATCTCGTTCCGATATTAAGTAAAAATAAAATAGATAAGAAAGGAAGCTTATGAGACCTATATTGTATATTATAATTCCATGTTATAATGAGGAGAGGGTTTTACCGATTACAAGTAAAATTTTCTTAATTTGTCAATGATGGAAGCAGTAATACTACACGGGATATTATTTGTGACCTTGCGAAATCAAATTGTATTTTTGAAGGAATTTCCCAAAGCAGAAACAGAGGGCATCAAAATGCGGTTTTAGCAGGATTAATGGAAGCTCATTTTCGGCAGTTTTATCCATGGCTTCCTGCCGCACAGCCGATGATTCTTAAGGCCGCTGCAGCGTGCCGTCCGGCAGCCGCATCTCAATCCATGGCGTTTCGATATTTTTCGCCGGGAATTCTTTTGCCAGCTTTTCATCAAAGCCCACGCCAATGCCTGGCGCATTGCCAATCGTGGCATAGTTCCCCTTTGCTTTTGGCGCGCCGGGAAACATCTCATCATATTGCCCATAGGCTGCCGGAAAACAAGGATAGAACAAGGATGCAAGGGAAAGCAAAGGAAAAATCTTTCTTTCCCCATTCATCACTGGCAATTTCCTCCAAAATGTGGTAAACTATTCCCATCATTTGACGCAGAACGGAGGAAATTTATGGACGGACAGAGAACTGATGAGCCCAGAATGGAAAATAAAAAGGAAGACCCTAAATTTATCAGCCCGATGCGGAGCATCCATATGGTTCCCATGGATACGATTGCAGGGTTTGAGGTCAGGCCAGGCCTGTACGAGCTAAACGGAGCCATGGCGATCCCTGTAGGCGTGAACTTTACGGTGCATTCCCTGGGGGCTACCTCCTGTGAGCTTTTGCTGTTCCACAGGATGGAGGATGAGCCTTTTGCCGTTCTCCCCTTCCCGGAGCATTACCGGGTAGGGAATGTGTACTCAATGATTGTGTTTGGCTTAAATATCAGTGATTTTGAGTATGCTTACCGGCTGGACGGGCCTTACGATGCCGCTAAAGGCATCCTGTTTAATAAAAACAAGATCCTCTTAGATATCTATGCCAAGGCTGTGACCGGCCAGAGCCAGTGGGGGCGGCCTTTCCAGGAAGGCTCATTTTACAAGGCCAGGGTAGTGAAGGATGATTTCGATTGGGGGAAAAACAGGAACCCTTTAATCCCCATGGAGGATTTGGTGATCTATGAGCTGCATGTGCGCGGATTTACCAGGCATGGCTCCTCCGGGGTGGAGTATCCCGGGACCTTTGCCGGTCTGATGGAGAAGATTCCTTACTTAAAAGAGCTGGGTGTCAATGCCGTGGAACTGATGCCCATCTTTGAGTTTGATGAGATGAAGGACAGCCGCATGGTAAACGGGCAGCAGGTGATGGATTACTGGGGCTATAATACGGTCAGCTTTTTTGCCCCCAATACCAGCTACGCCGGGACAACCGAATATAACCGGGAGGGGACGGAGCTAAAGTCTCTGATCCGGGAACTGAATAAAAACGGCATAGAATGCATCCTTGACGTGGTATTTAACCACACGGCGGAAGGCAATGAGCGTGGGCCGTTTTTCTCCTTTAAAGGCTTTGACAATAATATCTACTATATGCTTACCCCGGACGGCCATTACTATAATTTCAGCGGCTGCGGCAATACCTTAAACTGCAACCACCCAATCGTCCAGCAGATGATTTTGGAATGCCTGCGCTATTGGACTACGGTTTACCATATCGATGGGTTCCGCTTTGATTTGGCCAGCATCCTGGGTCGGAATGAGGACGGCAGCCCCATGAGCAAGCCGCCCCTTCTCCAGAGCCTTGCCTTCGACCCGATTCTGGGCAATGTTAAGCTGATTGCCGAGGCCTGGGACGCAGGAGGCCTTTACCAGGTAGGGACATTCCCCTCCTGGAACCGGTGGGCTGAGTGGAACGGGCGATACCGGGACGATATGCGCAATTTCTTAAAAGGCGACTACTGGATGTCCAAGACTGCCGTGCAGAGGATCACCGGCTCCCCGGATATTTACGATCCGGCGAACCGGGGCTATAACGCTTCCGTGAATTTCCTGAACTGCCATGACGGCTTTACCTTATGGGATATGTATTCCTACAATGAAAAGCACAATGAGGCCAATGGCTGGGACAATACGGACGGCAGCGACGACAACCGCAGCTGGAACTGCGGCGCGGAAGGGGAGACGGACAATGAGGAGATCCTTGCGCTGCGCAGGAGGCTTGCCAAAAATGCCATGACAGTGCTGATGATGAGCCGGGGAACGCCCATGTTCCTGGCCGGGGATGAGTTTTTAAATACCCAGTTTGGCAATAATAACGCCTATTGCCAGGACAATGAGATTTCTTGGCTTGATTGGAAATTTTTGGATAATAACAGGGAGCATTTTGAATACGTCAAGCATATGATCCGAATCCGCAAGGAGCATGGCGTGATCCGCCGCTTTTCCAAAAACTGTTCCTTGGGCCTCCCGGAGATTAAGGTGATCGAGCCAAACGACCAGTCGAAGGTATTGGGGATTATCTATGCTGGGCGGGATCAGAACGATGGCCAGGATGACATCGTGTGCCTGGCGGCTAATGTGTATTGGGAAGAGCAGGAAGTTGCCCTTCCGTCCCTTCCCTCCGGAATGGGATGGATGGTTTTGGCAGACACCGGGGAGCGCTATCTTCCCGGCTGCATCCCCAAGCCGGGCCAGGCGGTTTTGCTGAAAGGAAACCGGGCAAAGCTTGGGGCGCGTTCCGTTATGGTGCTGTCGGCCTATGCCGGTGAACGCAGCAGCTGGAGGTAAGCAATGGGGAAGGGGAAAACAGAATGCCAGTATTTCAGTTAAGGAAGGATGAGATCAGTTTCCCGGATCCGAAGCTTGGGGAAGCGGACGGGCTTTTGGCTTTCGGCGGCGACTTAAGCGTGGAGCGCCTTCTCTTAGCCTACACTAATGGGATTTTTCCCTGGTTTAATCCGGGGGAAGAAATCTTGTGGTGGTGTCCCAAAGAGCGATTTTTGATTTTCCCGGAGGAAGTCCATATTTCCCGCTCCATGGGAAAATATCTTCGGAAGCATGAAATTACGGTGATGTTAAACCGGGATTTTAAGGACACCATGCACCGATGCCGTATGCTGCGGGAAAAAGAGGGAACCTGGATCGGGGATGAGATGGAAGAGGCTTACCTTGCCCTCCATAAACGGGGCTTTGCCGTAAGCGTGGAGGCTTATGAGGATAAGGAGCTGGCGGGGGGCTTCTATGGCGTTTCCATCGGGCGGTGTTTTTTTGGGGAGAGTATGTTTTCGGAAAAAGAGAACGGATCCAAAGCAGCGCTGATTGCCTTTTCCCAGATATTTGCCCGGCAAAATATTTCCTTTATTGACTGCCAGTTCCATACGGAACACTTGGAAAGCATGGGCGGCAGATTTGTCTCCTGGGAAGATTACCATAAGCTCCTTAGGGAAGGGATTATGCCGCCTTCCCGCTGTAAACCGATATAGCAATGATTCTTCTCGCTTAAATCAGGAAAAGGCCCTTCCCTCTTGTATGTGGAAGGGCTTTCTTGTATAATGAATTTAATGATCCCCATAGGGCGCAGCAATAATACAATAATGGACAAAAGACGGAGGAGGACAAGCTTATGGATTTGACGGTTGTCAGGGATGCAGGGATTGAAGATGCCAGGCGGCTTTTGGAAATCTATCGGTATTACGTGGAACGCACCGCGATATCTTTTGAATATGACGTGCCAACGCTGGCAGAATTTCAGGCTCGCATAAGGAAGACGGCGGAGCGATACCCGTATCTTGTGGTTGAGCAGAAGGGAATCATCCAGGGCTTTGCCTATGCCGGGCCCTTTGTGGGGCGGGCAGCTTACGGCTGGTCCTGTGAGCTGACTATATATCTGGATAAGTCCGCGCAAAAGCGCGGCCTGGGAAGGAAGCTTTATGAAGCCCTTGAGGAGAAGCTTAGGGAAATGGGGATATTGAATTTATATGCCTGCATCGGTTATCCGGAAGAGGAGGATGAATACTTAAACCGAAACAGTGCCGGCTTCCATGAGCACATGGGGTTTAAAAAGGTGGGAGAGTTCCGCCAGTGCGGCTATAAATTCGGCCGCTGGTATCACATGATCTGGATGGAAAAAATAATCGGGGAACATCATTGCGCTTGCGCCTTGCGGGAAAATGGAGTAAAGTATAAGCAGGTTCTGCCGGATGCGCAGATCCAGTATGTCGATGGGACAAAATGAATGGGGGAAAGAGAGGGACGGCATATGAAAAATGCAGGAAAATTAACCAGGGGTGTGTGTTTGGCGGCGGTTTTGGCCGTTGGCCTGTCAGGCTGCGGGAAAAAAGGCCCTTTGGATCCGGGAAACCCGGTATCGTTAACGGTATGGCATTATTATAACGGCTCCCAGCAGGCGGCCTTTGATACGCTGGTGGAGGAATTTAATAATACCGTGGGCAAGGAGAAGGGGATTTACGTCCAAAGCTACAGCCATGGCTCCGTGCCTGACCTGGAGGAGGCGGTGAGGAACGCCATCAGCGGCAAGGTGGGGGCGGACGCGATGCCGGATATCTTTTCCTCCTATGCCGATACGGCTTACGAGGTGGAGCAGGCGGGGGCTTTGGCAAACCTGTCCGATTACCTTGGCAAGGAAGAATTGGAAAAATATGTAGATTCCTACATTGCGGAAGGGTGCATTGCAAAGGACGGCACACTCAGGATTTTCCCCACGGCAAAGTCTACGGAAATTATGATGATGAATAAGACGGACTGGGAGGCTTTTGCCCAGGCCACTGGCGCTTCCCTGGAGGATTTAAAGACGATTGAAGGGGTGACGGCCACGGCGGAGGCTTATTACCAGTGGACGGATGATGCAACGCCGGATATCCTTGGGGACGGGAAGGCATTTTACGGCAGGGATGCCCTGGCCAATTATTTTATTATCGGGATGCAGCAGCTGGGAGTGGAGATCTTCCAGGTGGAAAATGGCCAGATGACCTTAAATGTGCCGAAGGATGAGCTGCGCCGCCTTTGGGCGAATTATTACGTGCCCATGGTAAAGGGGTATTTTGGGGCTTACGGCTCCTTCCGCTCAGATGACGTGAAAACTGGCGATCTCTTGGCCTATACCGGTTCAACCTCATCGGCGATGTATTTCCCGGATCAGGTTGAACTTGACGATGGCAGCTATCCCATCGATTACCTGGTGATGGCGACTCCTGTTTTTGAAGGCGGGAAAAGCTACGCCGTGCAGCAGGGGGCGGGCATGGTGGTCAGCAAGTCCGATGAACGGCACGAATATGCTGCCGTGGAATTTTTAAAATGGTTTACAGAGGCAGAGAATAATCTGCGCTTTGGCTGCGTATCCGGCTATCTGCCGGTGCTCAAGGAAGCAAACAGCCAGGCCAAGCTGGATCAGGTGATTGCCGGGCAAAGCCTTTCCGTAGCGCCGAAAACGTATGACTGCCTGACCACGATTTTTGATGAGATGGACAGCATGACCCTTTACACCAATAAAAGCTTTAAAAATGGCTCCAAGGCGAGAAAGGTGCTGGAGTACCATCTTGCAGACAAGATAGCTGAGGATAGGGCTGCCGTGGTGGCGGCCCTGGAAGAGGGCAAGAGCCTTGAGGAAGCGTCCGCACCTTATGTGACGGAAGAAGCCTTTGAGGAATGGTATAATTCTTTTTGTGATGCACTGGCAAATGCGGCTGACAAGTAGGGATGAGATGAAAGGCAAAAATCAAAAAGGAAAGAAATCAACCATATTTAAAATTTTCTTGATTCCTCTGATTGCGATTATGCTGATCCAGAGCATGATCACCATCGGTACATTAATCGTCAGGCGGACGGGAGAGACACTGGAGGCGTATTCCGGCAGGATGATGAACCGGCTGGTGGAAAACAGGGGGGTAATCTTACAGAATGACATGAATCAGCGCTGGGCATCCGTGCGCGGGCAGGAGGCGTCCATTGATGAAACGCTAAAGCGGTTTTTAAACAGCAATGGCGCAGGGCTTGAGGAGGTTCTCGCCTCGCCTAAACTGAGAGAAGGCCTTTTGGGGCAGCTTTTTCCCGGCTGCCTGGATTTCCTGCAAAGCAGCTCCACTACCGGCATTTTCCTGGTCTTAACTGAGGAAGGCATGGAAGAAGGGGGCGATTATGACGGCTTCTTCATCCGGGATTCCGATCCCAACACAAACCCGGCAAATTATACGGATTTACTGCTGGAAAGGGGAAGCAAGCTGCTTTCCAGGGAATGGGGCATTCCCTTAGACACGAATTGGACGACCCATTTCCATTTGGACGGCCATGGGCAGAATGAGTCTGATGGGTTTATTTATGAGCCTTGGCAGGCAGGAAGGGCGTACCCGGATGCGGATACGGAGGACTTAGGCTACTGGGCCTTGCCCTTTTCCCTGGAAAAGGGGATGGCTGATTCCTATGAGATGATCACCTATTCTTTTCCCCTTCGCTGGGGGGAGCAGGTATACGGGGTGCTGGGGATAGAGATATCCGGCAGATATTTAAATGATTATTTTCCCATAGAGGAATTAAACGGCTCCCAGCAGTCTGGTTATATGCTGGCGGTTAAGGATGAGGGGGAGCGGTACATCCACCTGGTAGGAAAGGGCATCCTTTACAATCAGGTTTGCTCCGTGGGCAGCACCTTTGCCCTTAAGGAGACAGGATATAATAATCTTTCCCTGGTGCAGGATGCCCATCTGGATCGGCAGGGGATCTACGCCGCGGCCTGCCCGTTAAAGCTGTACAGCAATAATGTGCCTTACCATCATACGGAATGGGTGCTTTTAGGCTTAAATACGGAAAATGAGCTTTTTGGGATGAGCCGCCAGCTCTATGTGTGGATGGTGATTGCCGTGCTGATTGGTTTGGTATTCGGCGTTTTCGGCATTTACTTTTTGGTAAGGCACTTGACCCGGCCGGTCCAGCATCTGATGCGGTGCATCAGCGGGGGGAGCGCAGGGCTTAGGGAATTTAAGCCCTCCAATATCCTGGAGGTTGACAGCCTGTATGACGTGGTGCAGGATTTGACGGATCAGCAGAAAAAAGCGGAGAATGTCCTTTTGGAGGAGAAGGAGCGCTACCGGGTAGCATTAGAGTCCTCTAAGGATATCTTTTTTTCCTATGATCTGCAAAACCATATGCTGGATATTGTAAACCATAAAACCATGAGCGGAAAATGGCAGTGCAATGGGTTTGCTACCGGCTTTATTGATCCTGGCTATATTTATGAGGCAGACCGGGAAACCGCTGTCAAGGTTTTCGGAAGCAAAGAAGATAAATTATATGCGGAGTTCCGTCTGAAATGGCCGACAGACATGGATTACATATGGGTGGCATTTTCCGGCAATGTGGTTTATGATACGGATGGAAAAAGATGGAAGTTAATAGGGAGCATCCGGGACATCCAGGAGCAAAAGGAACGGGAAGCAAAGCAGCTGAAACGGAATACGACAGACGAAGTAACCGGCTTTTGGGCGTTCAGCGCCGGGATGGAGCGCCTGCGGAAGATGCGGAAGGCCTGCCAGGACGGCATCATGGTCTGCCTGTTTTTTGAACATTTGCGGGAGACGAATGAGAAGAACGGCATTGTGTTCGGCGATATGATCTTGGAGGAAGCCGGGATCCTGATCCGCAGGCAGTGCCAGGAGCTGGAAGAGCGGACGGGGAAAAGGACGGCAGCGCTGCGCCTGAATCAGGATGAGTTTGCCTTGTGGCTGGAAGGCCTGTCCAGGAAGGAAGCCGAAAGATTCGGGCGGAAGCTGTGGGAGAGGGCAGGGGCAAACTTTGACGGGGAATTGTTCGGTGTCCATATGCGCATCGGCATGGCCTGCGGGTCAAAGGCCAATGACGGGGAGAAATTAATCCGCATGGCGAAACTGGCCCTGACAGTCAGGGTATCCGATATCTCCCGTCCGTATTGCTTCTATGAGGATATCCCTAAGATAAGCCAGGCACAGCTTCCTGTCCTTTCGGCAAGGGAGATTAATACCTTTGGATATGGTGAAGAGGTAAGCTTAGTATCCATAGCCCTTAATTTGTTTGGCAAAGGGGCGGATTTCCCGGCACAGATGACGCTGATGCTCCGAAAGATCGGCAGGTTTTATGAGGCCAGCGGGGTGCTGGTATCCGTGCTCCGAGCAGATTTTAATTCCAACTATCTGGAATATCAGTGGCAAAGGGACCAAAAACTTGCGGAGGAAAATGTAAGGAGATACAGCGAAAAAGAAAAGGAAAGCTTTTTTTTGTGGCTGGGCCAAAGTGAAGTCCGGTATTTTACGAAAGAAGACAGCAAAGGGCAGATCATCCAATGCTTTTTAAATATTTCCGGCGGTCAGCAGGGCGTGGTGCTGCCCATGTATGACAGCGGAAGCTATATGGGGAATATCACCATATTAGGCATTGGACCTCAGCTTTTAGAAAATCCAGAGGAGTACCAGAATTTAGCCGAGCTGGGCAGGGTGATCCAAAGCCAGCTGAACCAGCAGCAGCACGATATCGCCAGCAAGGCAAAATCGGAATTTTTATCCCGCATGAGCCACGAGATCCGAACCCCCATGAATGGGATCATCGGCATGACGGCCATTGCCCTGCAGCAGGAGCAAAGCCAGGAAAGGATTATGGACTGCCTGCAGAAAATCCGATCTTCTTCCGATTATCTTTTAGGCCTGATTAATGATGTTTTGGATATGTCCAAGATCGAAAGCGGGAAGATGAAGCTGGAAGAAGTGAATTTCAATATCCAAGAGATGCTGGATACCATTGGGGAGCTGATAGCGCCGCAGGTTGCGGCGAAAGGAATTGAATTTGAGCGGAGGATTAAGCTGGATCACTGCTGGTTCGTGGCCGATCGGATGCGGATCAGCCAAGTGCTGATTAATCTGCTTGGCAATGCGGTAAAATTCACTCCGGTAAAGGGAAGGATAACCCTGGCTGTGGAGGAACAGGCTGCCGCGGGGGAGAAGATTTCCATTTGCTTTTCGGTAAGGGATACGGGAATAGGCATTGCCCAGGAAGATCAGAACCGGGTATTCCGCTCATTTGAGCAGGCATCCGGCCCGAGCCCCTCCAAGCAGCAGGGGACGGGCCTTGGGCTTTCCATCAGCAGCAGGCTGATCCAGATGATGGGAAGCAATATCCAGCTGGAAAGCACGCCCGGGGAGGGGAGCTCCTTCAGCTTTTCCCTTCTTCTTGCCCTTGGGGAAAGTGCGGAATGTACAAAGCAGGAGGAGGAGATATCCTTTGCAGGCTGCCGCGTGCTGGTGGTGGAGGATAATGAGCTGAATGCCGAGATTGCCCAAAGCCTGTTGGAAGACCGCGATTTCCAGGTAGACTGCGTGTATGACGGGGCGCAGGCGGTGGAACGCATCCAAAATACCCAGCCGGGGACGTATGACGTGATTTTGATGGATATTATGATGCCGGTGATGGATGGCTTGGAAGCTACGCGGGCCATCCGGGGCATGGAGCGGGAGGACTGCCATACCATTCCCATAGTAGCCATGTCGGCCAATGCCTTTGATGATGATTTGAAAAAGTCAGTGGAGTGCGGCATGAACGGGCATTTATCCAAGCCGGTGGAGGTGGATAAGCTGTATCAGATGCTCAATAAGGTGATTAAGGACAAAGGGCCGTAAAGAGCTCCCGGGAAGGAATGGGGATGCTGCAGGACTGCTTGTCCGTACAGCATATGGCATATAGGTTATTTGCCATATGCTGTACGGACTGGCGTCTTGCAGCATCCCTTTTGGTTAAAGACAGTGAGGTTTAATTCCCGCATTCGATGCTGATTTCATTGAATTTCGTTAGGATATCCTCGATCCCCATTTTCTGCTTTTCCTCCCCTTCCTGATCGATTACGCCTTGGCCTTGATGCATCATCAGAAGCCGGTCGCCGTATTCCACCGCGTAGCGCAGGTTATGCGTAACCATGATGGTAGTCAGGTTCTTTTCCTTTACGATCTTGCCGGTAAGCGCCATAATGGTTTCGGCGGTCTTCGGATCCAGGGCGGCAGTGTGCTCGTCTAGGATCAGGAACTCGATGGGCGTCATGGTCGCCATCAAAAGGGCCATGGCCTGGCGCTGCCCTCCGGAAAGGACGCCGGTTTTGACTTCCAGCTTGTCCTCTAATCCAAGCCCCAGGGTTTTTAAGCTTTCCCGGTAGTAATCCTTCCGCTGCCTGCTGATGCCGGGAAGTAGATTAAAGGCCTTCCCTTTATTGTCTGCCAGAGACATATTTTCCAGGATGGTCATATTCGGGCAGGTTCCCATGGCCGGGTTCTGATAGACCCTGCCGATTAAGCGCTGCCGCTTGTATTCCGGCAGATGGGTGATATCCCTGCCGTTCATCAGGATACGCCCCCGGTCAAGGGGAATGCTGCCACAGATGATGTTCAGCATGGAGGTTTTCCCGGATCCGTTGCTTCCTACCACAGATAAAAACTGGTGATCCTTGATGATTAAGTTAAAATCTTCAAACAGGCACATTTCGTTTACCGTGCCCGCATTATAGTGCTTTTCCACGTGCTTTAATTCGAGCATGAGTCCTTCCCCTTTCTTTTCCGGTAATTCCCCGCTACCAGGATAACCAAAAACAAGATGGCGGTAATCAGCTTTAAGTCGGAGGCAAGCACCGGGAAAGAGATGACGAAATGCTTGACCTTAATCTGAAACCGATCCACGCTTAGGGCAAGGGAAACACAGGCCTTATAAAGGATGGAGCCGATGATTACTGCCGAGGTGGCTTTGACAAAAGGAATGCGCTTAAACAGCTGGGTTCCGATAATCACGTTTGCCAGCCCGATCACGATGGTTCCGGTTCCCATGGAAATCTCAAAGAATCCTTTCTGCTGGCAGTAGATGGAGCCGGAGAGGGCGGCAAAGCCGTTGGCGATGGCAAGCCCCAGGATTTTCACGCTTCCCTTGTCCTTTGCCAAGGAAGTTACTAAGGTTTCGTTATCCCCCACGGCCCGCAAAAGGAAGCCGGATCGGGTCTTCAGATACAGATCCAAAAGGACTTTGCAGATAATCACAATCACGGCCAGCACAAGGGCCACGGTGTAAGGATGCAGCCATTGGGGAAGCAGGCGGTTTAAGAAAGCATTGTCAAATATGGTTTCCTGGCTGAAAATCGGCAGGTTGGCCTTGCCTGCAATCCGTAGGTTAATGGAGTAAAGGGCAGTCATGACAATGATGCCGGACAATAGATCCCTGACCTTTAGCTTCACATGGATAAGCCCTGTAACGCATCCGGCCAGAGCGCCGGCCAGGAAGGATATGGGAAGGGCGAGGAGCGGAGGAAGGCCCAAAATAATGGCGATGGCCGTAATTGCCGCTCCCATGGGGAAGGTGGAATCCACGGAAAGGTCGGGGAAATCCAGGATTTTGTAGGTGATATAAACGCCCAGGGCCATTATGGCGTACACCAGGCCTTCTTCAAGTACTCCAAGCAATATGGTAATCATTGTAACCTCCAGTGCTTATTGGAAAATATGCTGGCTGAACTATTTTGTAAACATTTCTTTTGCGGAAGCCGTTAATTCTTCCGGGAAGGAAAGGCCCAAGGTTTCTGCTGCCTTGCTGTTTCCGTAAAAAGCCGCTTCCTCGATGACTTCAAAGTTCATTTCACTGGCCTTGGCTTCGCCTTTTAATATCTTGGCGGCCATCCGGCCTGTCTGCCTGCCTAAGTCCACGTAATCCAACCCCATGGCGGCCAGGCATCCGATGCGTACCTGCTCGATCTCGCTTCCAAATACGGGGATGTTTTTCTTTGCCGCCTTATCCAGGATGACCGGAAGGGAGGCGACCACCGTATTGTCCGTTAAATTGGTGATGCAGTCCACTTTCTCCAGCAGGCTGTCCGCGGCCAGGGGGATATCGGCAGAGGCGGAGATGCCGCTTTCCACGATGGTAAAGCCGTAGTCCGGGGCGGCGGCCTTATACTCGGCGATGGCGGATTCGGAATTTACCTCGCTGGTGGTGTAAAGGATGCCGACGGTTTTGGCTTCCGGGAGGATGGCCCGGATCATCTCCAGCTGCTTTTCCACAGGAAGCTTGTCGCTGGTTCCGGTGATTTCCCCTATGGCGGAACCGTCCGGGTTGGCAAGCTGGGCGGCCACAGGATCGGTGACTGCCGTAAAAATAACGGGGATATCCGATTTCATGGCTACGCTGTATGCGCTCTGAGCCATGGGGGTTGCGATGCCGCAGATTAAGTCCACGTTCTTCGCCGCAAAGCTTGTGGCGATCTGGCTGGCCGTGCCCCCGTCTGCCTGGGCATTTTCAAAAAGAACCGTCAGGTTTTTCCCTTCCTGGATTCCCTCCTCTGCCAGCCCCGCCAAAAAGCCTTCCCGGCAGTTGTCTAAGGAACCGTGCTCGGCAAACTGGCCGATGCCGATGGTATAGGAACCTTCTGCGTTTTCTGGGGCAGAAGAGGTTTTTGCTTCGCGGTCCATGCCGCTTTCTGCGCCGGCGTTTTTATCTTCCTGGCTGCTGCCGCCTGTCTCATCAGGGGTTTTCGTTTCGGTTTCCTGGGCCGAGGTCTGAGCCTGGGCAGTTTCCTGGTTTTCTACGGTTACGCAGCCGGAAAGCAGGCTCATGGACATGGCGGCTGCCATAAGGATTGCAATAGATTTTTTCATGATGATTTCCTCCTAAACTATATTGTTCACTTAATCTGCTGGTTTTTCCATAGCTGCCCTTAAAGGATATGGCGGAAGCCGCATCGCCTGAAGGGTCAACGCCTTTCAAGACGAAAAAACGCCTCAAAATCCATAAGGATCTTGAGGCGATAAACTCGCGGTGCCACTCAAATTGGCCAAACAGCCATCTCTCACATACCAACATATGTGCCGCAATGGTAACGGATGCGGAATCCCGTCAAGCCCCTACTATGTAACACCCTTCAGGACTGCCCTCAAAAGTCCATTCAGCTATCTGCGCCATGCCGCAATCCCACCACCTGCGGCTCTCTGTGATTTTGCCTGAAAGCTTACTCCTCTTTCTCATCGGTTTGTATGTCACATAATAATACCTTTAGGCCAGTTTGTCAATAGGTTTTTTTTGGAAGAATTTTCCGAGATTTTCCGAAAGCATGGCAGGTTTTTCCGAAAGGAATGGAAAGCCATTGAGCGAGGGGGGATTTTGGTATATAATGGGGTAAGACGGCCAGCCTAATGGTAAGGAATGAAAGCACGCCGTTTATTTCGGGAAGGGAGCGGGGAAATTTGGATGGCAAAGCGTTTTAATGTAAACGGTGTCTGCAGGCCGGCGTTATTTTATGCTGTTTCTAAAGCCGATTATCAATGGTGCGGGAAGCTGTTATGTAGAGTCGGAAACGCGGAATCGTGAACGGATGGAGCTGGTGATTGATTACCACGGGGAACAGAGCGTAGTTAAGATGAAAATATGGCGGGGAAATGCTTACCATGAGCGGGGAGAGCAGCAGCTTTTGGCCTACCTTGAGTATTTTCATCTGCGTAAAGGATATATGCTTAGTTTTAATTTCAACCAAAAAAAGGAAATCGGCGTAAAAGAAATCCTTTTAGGCGATAAGCTTCTGATCGAAGCGGTTGTTTAGGAAGGCGGAATAACCATATGAATGGAATCGAAAAATTAATCTGCGGATGGCATTTGACAGAGGATGATTTTATGGAGATCCTTTCCGAAAAGGATAATCCGCAGACGGCAGTGTTCCTGGCAAAAAAAGCCGTTCAGGCAAGGAAAACGTTTTACGGGACAAAGGTGTTTATCCGCGGCCTGATTGAGTTTACGAATTACTGCAAAAATAACTGTTATTACTGCGGGATCCGCTGCGGAAACAAAAACGCAGTCCGCTACCGGCTGACGAAGGAAGAGATTTTATCCTGCTGCCAGGAAGGATACCGCCTGGGGTTTCGCACCTTCGTCCTCCAGGGAGGGGAGGATCCCTTTTATACGGATGAGCGGATGGAGGACATTATCCGGGGGATAAAGGCAAAGTACCCTGACTGTGCCCTGACCCTTTCCCTGGGGGAGAGATCTTACGAAAGCTACCGCCTGTTCCGCCAGGCCGGGGCGGATCGGTATCTGCTGCGCCATGAGACGGCGGATGATGGCCATTACCGGCAGCTTCATCCGGAAAACATGAGCCTTGGGCGGCGCAAGCAGTGCCTGTATGACTTAAAGGAGCTGGGATACCAGGTAGGAGCGGGGATGATGGTAGGAAGCCCCGGCCAGACCAAAAAGACGCTTGCCCAGGATCTGGCCTTTCTCCAGGAGCTTCAGCCCCAGATGGTAGGCATAGGCCCCTTCATCCCCCACCATGACACACCATTCGCCCATCAGATGGCTGGCAGCGTGGATCTTACCTTGTACCTTTTATCCGTTGTCCGCCTTCTTTTGCCCAGGGTTTTGCTCCCGGCCACCACAGCATTAGGAACCCTTGATCCTATCGGGAGGGAAAAGGGGCTGGCAGCTGGGGCAAACGTGGTGATGCCAAACTTATCCCCGGCAAAAAACCGGGAGAATTATGCCTTGTATGACAATAAGCTATGCACCGGTGAGGAATCTGCCCAGTGCCGCGATGACATAGAGCGGCGCATAGCCTTGGCAGGATACGAGATGGTTACGGAGCGGGGCGATTATTTTAGCGGACAGCAGGCGGTGGCTGTGCCTGCGCAGGAAAGCTTAACCGATTAAGGTTTGGGAGAGTGAGAAAATGCCGAAAATCCATGTGATGATCAAGCCGGCTTCCGGGCTGTGCAATATGCGGTGCAAATACTGTTTTTATGTGGATGAGATGGGAAAGCGGAGCCAGGCTTCCTACGGGATCATGACCACGGATACCTTAGAGCAGGTAATCCGGGAAACCTTTGCCTTTGCGGAGAAGGAATGCACCATTGCTTTCCAGGGAGGAGAGCCTACGCTGGCAGGGCTGGATTTTTTCCGGAAGTGCCTAAGCTTTGAAAAACGTTACAATACTAAAAAAATAAGGGTAATCCACACGCTGCAGACTAACGGATATGTGTTGGATGAAGAATGGTATTCCTTTTTTGCCGAAAACCATTTCCTGATCGGCCTGTCCATCGACGGCATTAAGGCTACCCACGACCCATACCGGAAGGATGTCCATGGGCAGGATACGTATTTCCACACGCTGGAAGCTGCCCGCGGCTTAGAAAGGGCAGGGGTTGAATTCAATGTCCTGACGGTGGTAAACGGGAAAACCGCCCCCAAAATAAGGAAAATATATGAGCAGTACAAAAAACTTGGATTCTCCTGGCAGCAGTACATTCCCTGCCTGGATCCGATCCAGGAAAAACAAGGGCAGCAGGAGTACTCCCTTACGCCGGAAATGTACGGAACCTTCCTGATTGAGCTTTTTGGCCTATGGGAACTGGATTTGCGGCAAGGGAAATTAATCCATATCCGCCAGTTTGAGAATTATATCGAGATGCTTCTTGGGCAGATGCCGGAATCCTGCGAACAGCGGGGCGTATGCGGCATCCAAAATGTGGTGGAGGCAGACGGGAGCGTGTATCCCTGCGATTTCTACGTATTGGACGAGTACTGCCTGGGGAATCTGAACACAGACAGCTTCCAGGCAATCGGTGAGAGAAGGAAGGAAATCCGGTTTATGGAAAATTCAGTAAACCATGGAGAAAAATGCAGGGCCTGCCCTTATTTTTTCATCTGCCGCGGCGGATGCAGAAGACAGCGGGTGCAGCCGGGGACGGAAGAGGGGGAGAATTATTTCTGCAAAGGGTATGGGATGTTTTTTGATGCGTGCCTGCAGAGGATGAAGAGGATTGCAGGGGGATTAGTTGGTTATGGGGATGTGAAAGGGTAGGATTGGAGAGCGGAAGGTGAAATTTGAGGGCAGAATTGGCTTCAGCGGGGGAATGGCTGGGCAATTCTGCTTTTTTAGCGGCGTTTTATAGGAAATGTGGTTGACATAATTATTTTATGTTAACTTTATATGGAGAGATATTTGTGTTTTGTTAACGATGAGGTAATGCTTTGTTGACTTGGATAGCTGGGGGAAGATCAATGCTTTGTCAACTTGGATAACTGGTAAGATAGATTTTGATGCTGGGTTGTTTCGGGTGATGTTGGAATGGAGGGTGGTAGTTGGTGTTTTTTTAGAATCAGTTAATGGGCAGAAGATAATAAAATTCATCTATCTAATTGATAACAAATCGATAATAAATTCTATCTAACTAATGGAAAGCCACTTTTCGCTGCCAGTACCGCAGCGGAAAAGCAATAAATTTTTGTATAACACCTCCAACAAAGATAAAAAAATAATAGGATATGAAAATAATATATGCATTTTGCATAAAAACAGAAACCCTTGAAAAAAAGGAAATCCCAATCCGAAAATCGTTGATTCCGAAAAGTTTGCCTTTTTGCTAGACTAAGCACAACAAATTGTTCCAAAGGGGAAGAGGAGGAAATGAACATGAGAAAAAGACGAGTAATTGCGGCGTTGGCGGCAGGAGCCATGGTTTGTACGGCGTTGGTGGGATGCCAGGGAAAGCCGGCACAGGAGCAGGGAAGCCAGGGGGAAAGCACGAAGGCGGCGGAGGCTGGTTCGGGGCAAAGCTCGGGCGGTGCGGGGGAGTCGGAAGAGAAGCAGGTATTGTCCGTGACTACCTGGGATAATGATTCCAGCCCCCAGTTCCAGGCGGTGATCGATGCTTATGAGGCGGAAAACCCGAATGTGGAAATTAAGGTGATTGATACTTCGGCGGATGAGTATAACAATTCTTTGGGGATCAGCCTTTCTGCGGCGCAGCCGGATCCGGATGTGATTTGGGTCAAGGACATGGGTTCCATGCTCCAGATGGCGGACAAGGAGCAGCTCCTACCTATTGATGATTTCATCGCAAAGGATAATTTTGATCTGTCCATCTATAAAGGGGCGGCGGAGCAGCTGATGTACAATGGGAAAATTTATTCGCTTCCCTACCGGAATGACTGGTATGTCCTTTACTATAATAAGGATTTGTTTGACGCGGCAGGGGTAGAGTATCCGTCTAATGACATGACCTGGGAAGAGTATTATGATCTGGCGGCTAAGATGACCAGCGGGGAGGGGAGCAGCAAGGTGTACGGCTCCCATAACCATACATGGCAGGCCTTAGTGACAAACTGGGCGGTGCAGGACGGGAAGAATACGGTGGTGGAAAAGGATTACGGCTTCATGAAATCCTGGTATGAGGAAGCCCTTGCCCTGCAGGATAATGGCTATATCCAGGACTATTCCACGCTGAAAACGGCAAATATCCACTATTCATCCGTATTTAAGAACCAGCAGTGCGCGATGATGCCTATGGGAACCTGGTTTATTGCCACCATGATGCAGTCCCAGGAAGAAGGGGAGACGGATTTTAACTGGGGCATTGCTGCCATCCCCCATTCAAAGGACACAAAAGCAGGCTATACCGTAGGAGCCCTTACGCCGATTGCCATCAGCGCATTTACCGATCAGCCGGATTTATCCTGGGATTTCGTGAAATTCGCATCCTCTGAGAAGGCGGCAGAAATCCTGGCAAAGCAGGGCGTATTTACCGGGATTCCTTCGGAGGCGGCTTTCCAGACCATCGCGGCGGCGGAGCGGTTCCCGGAGGGCGAAAGCAATGTGGAAGCCCTTAACTATACCCATTATTCCTTTGACCGTCCATTGGATCCCCAGATCGAGGAAATCCGCACCGTCTTGGACGAGGTGCATGAGATGATCATGATCCATTCCTACGGCGTAGATGAGGGGATTGCGGAGCTGACGGAGCGGGTCGCCGAGATTAAGGGCTGGAATTAAACCGGCTGCATCAATTAAACGGACTGCGAAAGTTAAACTGGCTGTACAGATGAAAACGGCTGCATGAATAAAGTCAGCCATGTAACCGAAACGTAAACAGCTATGTAAATAAAAACCATTATGCTCCCGGGGGCTTTCCTGTACAGAGGGCGAAGAGGGCGAGTTAAGCCTTTTTGCCGGGAATGCTTCCGGGAGCGTGTTTAAATCTTATGGAGGGGCGTATATGGGCAGTGGAAAGAAAACTTATTTGACTTCCAGCCAGAAACGGAAAATCCGGAACAATATGACCGGGTACGCGTTTATCCTTCCCAACCTTATCGGCTATACCGTATTTGTGTTTATCCCGGTGATTTTTTCTTTCGTGTTAAGCGTGATGAGTTGGGACGGCTCGCAAAGGCCGATGCAGTTTGTGGGGCTTGCAAATTTTGCGGATATTTTTGGAGATAAGATCTTTAGGGGCACGCTGGTGCATACCGTCAGCTATGCGCTGATGACCGTTGTGCCTACCCTTGTTTTGGCGCTGCTGCTTGCGGTTTTGCTAAACAATAAAATTAGAGGCGTGGCAATCTTTCGGACGGCCTTTTACTTTCCGTATATTGCCTCCATCGTTGCGGTGGGCGCCGTGTGGAATATGCTGTTCCAGCCGGATTTCGGCCCGGTAAACGAGATCCTTAAAGCTATCGGCATAGCCAATCCGCCCAGATGGGTGGTAGATAAGGACTGGGCCATGGTGGCGGTATCCATCGTAAGCGTGTGGAAATATATGGGCTACTACATGATCGTGTACTTGGCGGCCCTGCAGGGGATTTCCGCGTCCCTGTATGAGGCGGCGAGCATTGACGGGGCAAACGGCTGGCAGAAGCTTTTGTATATTACCGTGCCCATGCTGACGCCTACCACATTTTTCGTGCTGATTATGCTGACCATCCAGTGCTTTAAGGTGTTTGACTTAGTGTACGTGATGACTGGGGGCGGCCCCGGGAACGCCACGAAAACACTGGTGAACTATATCTATGAGAAGGCGTTTACCAGCTGGGAGTTCGGCCCTGCCAGCGCAGGAGCCATCGTGCTGTTTGCCATCGTGCTGGTGATTACGCTGATCCAGTTTAGCGGTGAGAAAAAATGGTCTAAGGATCTGTAGGAGGGGGAATCGTAATGAGTGCAAAGAGAAAAGCAACGAAAGTAATCCTGTACGTTCTTCTGATCTGCCTGGGAGTGGCGATGCTGGTTCCCTTTTACTGGATGGTGATTTCCTCCTTGAAGTTAAATAAGGATGTATTTTCTATCCCCATGCGGTGGTGGCCGGAAACGATACATTTGGAAAATTACAGCGTGATCTGGGATAAGCTTCCCTTGGTGATCTTCTTTAAAAATACGGCAAAGCTGACCATTATCACCACCATCGTCCAGCTGTGCACCAGCTGCTTTGCCGCTTACGGGTTTACGAAATGCAAGTTTGTGGGAAGGGATTTAATCTTTTTAATGTATGTGACCACCATAGCCGTTCCCTGGCAGGTGTACATGGTTCCCCAGTTTATCCTTGTGTCCAAGCTGGGGCTTAACGACACCCATATCGGTTTGATCCTGATGCAGGCCTTCTCCGCCTTTGGCGTGTTCCTTATCCGGCAGTTTTACATCAGCATCCCGGATGAGCTGTGCGAGGCAGCCAGGATTGACGGGCTGAATGAGTTCGGGATCTTTCGGAAAATCGTGTTCCCCTTGGGGAAACCGGCCATGGCTACCTTGACGATCTTCACCTTTACCAATGTGTGGAACGACTTTATGGGGCCGTTGATCTACTTGAAGACGAAGGAATTAAAGACCGTGCAGCTGGGAATCCGGATGTTTATCTCCCAGTACGGGGCGGATTATGCGTGGATCATGGCGGCCTCCGTGTGCTCCCTGATTCCGATTGTCATTGTATTTTTAAGCTGCCAGCGGTTCTTCGTGGAAGGCGTGGCGGCCAGCGGCATTAAAGGGTAGCCGGGAAGGGGGAATTAAGGCTTATGGCACAGACATTGGAAACGATTATGGGCTATCCGGCAGCGGATAAGGAGCTGGCAAGGAAGGCCATGGAGGACGGGGTAAGGATTATCCGGGCGGATCTTGGGGAATTCACGGAGCATTTCCCCTCCTCCAACAGCTTTAATGGCTTTTATCAGCCCACGGAAAATGTGGAATGGACTACCGGGTTTTGGACGGGGGCGATTTGGCTGGCCTATGAATATACGAAGGATGAACAGTTTAAGCAGGCGGCCAAGGTGCAGGCGGACAGCTTTTTTCACCGGATTGAACGCAAGATAGACGTAAACCACCACGACATGGGCTTTTTGTTCAGCCTATCCTGCGTGGCGGCCTACAAGCTGACGGGAGATGAGAAGGCCAGGGAAGGGGCGCTGATGGCGGCGGAGCACCTTGCCGGACGGTATCGGGAAAAAGGAAGGTTCCTCCAGGCCTGGGGGAATACGGGGGAAGCCTCAGAGTACCGGCTGATTATCGACTGCCTGTTAAACCTTCCCCTTCTGTACTGGGCCAGTGAGGAAACGGGCGAGAAGCGTTACGCCCAGATGGCCGAGAACCATATCCGGACGGCGATGAAATGCATTTTAAGGGAGGATGATTCCACCTACCATACGTATTTTATGGATCCGGAGACGGGGGAACCGTCTTACGGCGTGACCCACCAGGGAAACCGTGACCAATCCGCCTGGGCCAGGGGCCAGGCCTGGGGGATCTACGGCATAGCGCTAAGTTACCATTACCTTAAGGATGAGTCGTATATCCGGCTTTTTACCAGGGTGACGGACTTTTTCCTCACGCACTTGCCCAAGGATCTGATCCCATACTGGGATTTTGACTTTGACACGGGAAGCACGGAGCCTAGGGACTCCTCGGCGGCGGCCATTGCCGTGTGCGGGATGCTCGAGATGGCAAAATACCTGGATGAGGCTCAGAGGAAGAAATACACCGACGCGGCCCACCGGCTGCTGTACGCCCTGATCCAGGAATGCGGGAACCGGGATTTAAGCCGGTCTAACGGCCTGCTGCTTCACGGGACGTATGCCAGGGGATCTAGGGAGAATACCTGCAAGGACAGAGGGGTGGATGAGTGCAATACCTGGGGAGATTACTTCTACATGGAAGCGCTGACCAGGGTTCTCTCTGACTGGAAGATGTATTGGTGACGGGGAAGGAGCAAAAGATGAAGACGAATTTAATCTATGTCTTTGCGGATCAATGGAGATACCAGGCTTTAGGCTGTGCCTGCCAGGATCAGGTGCTGACGCCGAATATGGACAGCTTTGCCAAAGAAAGCCTCTCCTTTGAAAATGCATACAGCACCTTCCCCCTGTGCACGCCCCATAGGGGCAGCCTGATGACGGGGAAATATCCCTTTTCCATCGGCCTGTGGACCAACTGCAAGATAGGGCTGGAGGAAAAGGTGATGTTAAAGCCCCAGGAAACCTGCATTGGGAACGTGCTTAAGGACGGGGGATACCAGACCGCCTACATCGGCAAATGGCATCTGGATGCTTCGGAGCTAAACTTCACCGCCCATCCGGAATCCGGCGCGGCTGGCTGGGATGCCTACACGCCGCCGGGGGAGCGGCGGCAGGGCTTTGATTACTGGCTTTCCTACGGAGCCTGCGACGATCACTTAGATCCCCATTACTGGGCGGATTCCCCCAGGCAAATACGCCCTGGGAAATGGTCGGCGGAATACGAGACGGACAAGGCCTTAGAGTACCTGGAGGGGCATATCCGCGAGGAAAAGCCCTTTGCCCTGTTTCTGTCCTACAACCCGCCCCATCTCCCTTATGAGCTGGTTCCTGAGGAGGATTATGAACGGTTCCGGGATCTTAAGGTTTCCTGGCGGCCCAATGTGCCGGAGGAAAAGCGCACGCCCCAGATGGAAACCATTGCCAGGCAGTACTTTGCCGCAGTCCATGGGATTGACCGGCAGTTTGGGCGGCTGCTTGCCTACCTGCGGGAAAACGAGCTGGAAGAAAATACCTTGGTGGTGCTTTCGGCGGATCACGGGGAGATGCTTGGCTCCCACGGTCTGATGAGCAAAAATGTCTGGTATGAGGAAGCCATCCACATCCCGCTGCTTGTGCGGCAGAAAAACCGGATCCGCCCGGGGAAAAGCCAGGTGATCTTTGCCAGCCCGGATCATATGCCTACCGTGCTGGAGCTGTTAAACTTACCTGTGCCGGATACCTGCCAGGGAATCAGCCACAAGGGGGCGGCGCTGGGAGAAAAAGAGCAGTCGCCGGAGCAAATGTTCCTTTGCTCCTATCCCGGCGCGCCGGAAAGCGTCTCCGCTTTTGCCGGGCTGGGGATGAGCCACAAGTCTCATGGATGGCGGGGGATCAAGACCAGGGAGTATACCTACGTGATCACCAACGGCTATATGCCGGAGGAAAAGCAGGCGGAGTACTTGTATGACGACGTTAAGGATCCCTGGCAGCTTCATCCCCAGGTAATCCAAAGGGACTGCCAGGATCCAAGGATCGTGGCTTTCCGGGAACAGTTAAGGGCATATTTGACGATGCTTGGGGATCCCTTTTTGTGGGAGAAGGAGCGAGATGGTTTTAGGTGAGAAAAAAAGGCGGCAGTGGGAGCGTTTCCGGGAAAAGTTAGGGATAGATAACGCCGGGAAAATCCAGCGCGCCAGGCTTTGCCGGGAATATTGGCCGGAAAACTGCCGCCAGACGATGAAAACGGCGGATGAGCTGCTATCCCATACCTTTTTATTCCAGCTGCCCTGGGACATGGAGCAGACCCAGGAGCCGGTGCATTTTCCCGAAGGGATTGACTGGGGGCATATCGCCGGGGAGGATCCGGAGTTTGCCTACCAGATGAACCGCCACCGCTACTGGATCTGCCTGGGCCAGGCCTACGGCCTTACCGGCGACGAGCGGTACGCCCGGGAATTCGTGGCGCAGCTTTCCCACTGGCTGGAAAAAGAGCCCCAGGACGGGGAGGATGCCCGCCTTACCTGGAGGACTTTGGAGGCCGGGCTGCGGGCCGACTACTGGGTGCGGGCTATGGCGCTTTTTGCGGACAGCCCGGCGGTGACGGATGAGGTGGCAGGGCGGTTTCTTGACGGGCTGGAATCTCACGGGAGATGGCTTTTTGAAAATCCAGCCGCCGGGTTTTCAAGGAAGAGCAACTGGGGCATCATGGAATATGCCGGACTGTACCTTTTGGGCTTGATCCTGGAAAATGAAGCGTATACGGAAAAAGCCTGCCGGTATTTAAGGGACGGCCTGCATATCCAGGTCATGGATGACGGGATGCATTGGGAGATGTCGCCCATGTACCATAACGAAGTGCTGATGGCCTGCCTTGAGGTGCTGCGGCTCGCCGCCATCTGGGGAGATTTTCCTTTTTCCGGGGAAGAGAAGGGGATAATTGAAAAAATGGCCCGCGTAACCTTGGCCTTAAAAACCCCTTCCGGCTGCCAGCCTATGACGGGAGACTCAGACGATACAGACGTAAGGGATCTGTTAAGCCAGGCGGCCTTAATCCTTGGGGACGGCCGGTTGAAAGCAGGCGGCTTCCCCCGGCTGGATTATGAAAGCATCTGGCTGTTCGGACCTGAAGGGGCTAAGGCTTACCAGGAAATAAAGGCGGAGCCTTTAACGCCAGGCTTAACCTTCCTGCCAGACTCCGGCCAGGCGGTGATGCGCAGCGGCTGGGGAGAGGAAGATAGCTGGCTTTATTTTGTCAATGGGCCTCTTGGCGGCGGCCACGGCCATCAGGATAAGCTGCATATGGGATTGTGGCTGGAGGGGGAAGAAGTGCTTCAGGACAGTGGGCGCCATACCTATAAGGATAGCCCCCTGCGGTATCGGCTGAAATCTGCAAAGGCCCACAATGTGCCCATGCTTTGGGGGAAGGAATACGCAAAAAGCAAGGACACCTGGACGTATGAGGCTCTGCCCCAATGCTTCCCTAACCGGGTTAACAGGCAGGGGGAATATTTGTTTTTAGAAGGGCTGCACGGAGGATACGCCCCCCAGGGGATCACGGTGCAGCGGCGCATCGTGGCCGTTTCCTTTGATCTCTTTGCCGTCTGTGACACCTTCCTGGGCAGTATGCCGGAGGAGATTATCCAAAGCTTCCATTTTGGGGAAGGGATAAGGCTTGCCAGGACGGGAGATGGGGTAGAGGGAAGGGGAAGGAAATGCCGTTTTGCCGTAAAAAGCTTTGCCAAAGGAGAAATCGCCAGCCAGGAATTGGGGACTTTCCCCATTTCCCGGCATTACAACCAGCTGGGTGAGCGGGCCAGCTTAAGGGTCAGGGGAAAGGGCGCCAGGACGCTGACCACCTTCCTGATCCGCAGACAGGGGGATATGGACGTAAGCATCCTTCCGGAACCGGTGGTAAACGCCGTCAGCGGGCAGGCCTTAAAGGCCGAAGAGGCGGAAGGGTATATGGCGGTTTGCGGGAAGGAGAAGATCGGCCTGGTATTCCTCCACAGCGAAGCAGGGAATGCCAGGGATTATAACGGCATAGGGGGGATATGCGGCTTAGGCAGGACGATGGCGTGCCGCTTGAGCCAAAATCCGGGCCGTATGACGGTTTTGCAATGGTGAAAGGGGAAACAGATGAAGAAAAAACCAGTTCTTGTGATTATGGCGGCCGGCATGGGAAGCCGGTATGGGGGCTTAAAGCAGATTGACCCTGTTGACGTGGAAGGAAACTTGATCATTGACTTTTCCATATATGACGCGGTGGCGGCAGGCTTTGAGAAGATTATTTTTATTATCAAAAAATCCATCGAGGAAGAGTTTAAGGAGCGCATCGGCAGACGCATGGAAAGCCATGTGGAGGCTGCCTATGTTTACCAGGAGCTTGATCATCTGCCGGAGGGCTACCGCTGCCCTGAGGGGAGAAAGAAGCCATGGGGGACGGGCCATGCCATCCTCAGCTGCCGGGAAGCGCTAGGGGATGCGCCTTTTGCCGTGATCAACGCCGATGATTATTACGGGAAAACGGCCTTTAAGGTGATATTTGACCAGCTTTCCTCCATGGAAGACGATGAGCTGTGCCATTACGCCATGGTGGGCTATGACCTTAACAAGACCTTGACGGATTACGGCCATGTAGCCAGGGGCGTGTGCTCCCTGGATTCGGAGGGGATGCTTAAGGCGATCACGGAGCGGACCCGGATAGAACGCCATAGAGGCCTGGCGGAGTTTACGGAGGATGAGGGGGCAAGCTGGACGGCTCTGCCGGAGGAAACGGTGGTGTCCATGAACCTGTGGGGATTTACCCCCAGCATTTTAAGGGAATTGGAAAAACGTTTCCCTGCCTTTCTTGACCAGGGCTTAAAGAGCAATCCGCAAAAATGCGAATACTTCCTTCCCTTTGTGGTGGACGAGATCCTTAAGGAAGGGCTGGGGGATGTGAAGGTGCTCCGCTCGCCGGATAACTGGTACGGCGTCACCTACAAGGAAGACAAGGAAAAGGTGGCGGCGGCCATCGCCAGGCTTAAGGAAGAGGGCCTGTACCCAAAGCGGCTGTGGGAATGATTTTGGGCAAGCAGGCCGTCAGTCCGTTTTGTTTAATTTGCGCCAGCACTCATAGTTTTTCGGGGCCATGCCTGTGACCTTCTTAAAGACTTTGCTGAAATAGTAGGCGTTTTCAAAGCCCAGCTGATCGGCGATCTCATAGATTAGGTACTGGCCGGAGTCGATCAGCTCCTTGGCGTGCTCGATTTTCACCTCGGCGATATAGTCGGATACGGTTTTGTTCATGTAGCGGCTGAAGGTGGAGCTTAAGTAGCCGGGGCTGATGGTTAAGTGCTCCGCGATCTCGGACAGGGTTAATTTCTCCCGGTAATGCTCGTGGATATAGCGCTTGGCCATATAGACGAACTTATCCGACCGTTTTTCCTTCCGCTCCGCCAGCATGGCGCAGATTTTTTCGCAGAAGCTGTCCAGCCACAGCAGGATGTCGTCTAAGCTCCCCAGGCCAGACAGCTGTTTGGCGATATCGATGCTGTAGGGAAAGGCATTTTCCCGGGTGCTTTCATTCTGCAGCAGGTCATGGAGGTAGGAGTAAATGTTAATGCAGGCGCTGACGGCCTGGGGCTTGTCCGGCTTATACTGGGCGAACAGTTCGGAAAGCTCCCGGAAAATCTCCTTTAAGTCCTGGCTTTCATTTTCCAGCACGGCGGCGGACATGGATTTTTTCAGGAAATTGATGTTAAATTCCCTTTGGGCAGGCTGCCGGAGCCGGGATTTCTGATCCTGGTAGAAGGAAATGCCCAGGGCGGAATCGTAGTAGCACCGCCCAAGAGCCGACCTAGCCTCCGAGAGGGCCTGGGGAAGCCGGGAGGTTTCCCTGCTCTTCTGGCTGATGCCGAAAAGAGCCGTCAGGGCAAAGTAGGTTCCAAGGGCCACGTTTACCTTCGTGCAGAATTCGGACAGGGCTTTTTCATTGTCGCTTTCCGCTTTTGGGGAAACCACAAGGAGCATGGTATCCTTTTGGGGCATCAGCATAGCATGGCTGGAAAAATAGCGGGTTCCAATCCCGGAAACCACGTCCAGAAGCTGGCTGGAAATAAACTGGAAATCGTAAGGCTCCGTCTGCCCGAACAGGATCTGCTCCGGCTTCATCTGGAGCAGGAGCAGGTAGGCGTTGCGGTAGCTGGCGTCAATCTCCGGGTTAAAGGCAAATTCGCTGTCCGATGGGGGGGTTAAAAGCAGCTGGGAAAAGTAATTTTGTTCCAGCTGCTTTCGGCTGTCTTTCAGCAGAAGGGCGTACAGCTCCTTGTTGTGGTGGCTTTCCATGCGGGAGCAGTGCTCCTTGGCCCGCTCCAGGGCCTGGATCAGCGTCTGGGGCTTTAAATCCAGCTTAACCAGGTAGTCTGTGGCCCCAAGGTGCACGGCCTCCTTAGCCAGCTGGAAATCCTCCAAATTCGTCAGGAAGATGAAAGCAAATTCACAGTTTTTCTCCTTGCAGGCCTGGATCAGCTCCAGGCCGTTCATCACCGGCATACGGATGTCTGTGATCACGATATCCGGGCGGGTGTCTAAGATTAAGTCAATGGCAGTATGGCCATTGGTGGCCTTCCCCACGATGCAGCAGTCGTGCTCTTCCCAGCAGATCAGGGAAGCGATCCCTGCTAAGATCAGCGGTTCGTCATCAATCAGGATTATTCGGTACATAGGAAACTCCTTCTTTAAATTCCAGCGGAAGGGATACGGTGACGCAGGTATAGGCTCCTACCAGGCTTTCTATGGCAAGGCCGTACTTTTGGCCGTACACCAGCTTGATCCTGCGGTCAACGTTGGGAAGCCCGATTCCGCTCATATAGTGCTTCGTTACCCGGGAGGTGTCCGTCAGCATCCGGGCGATGTTTTCCTCGGATATGCCGATGCCATTGTCCCGGATGCTGATATGCAGCACGTCTTCCTTGGCATAAACATGGATTTGGATTAATCCCGGCTTCCCGCTGGGCTCGATGCCGGAGAAGATGCTGTTTTCCACGATGGGCTGCAAGGTCAGCTTGATAATGCCTGCATCGTAAAGGGACGGGTCGTCCACGGAAATCTCAACGTCAAACAACTCAATGTAGCGGATTTTTTCGATGGTAACGTAATGGTCGAGGAATTCCAATTCCTGACGGACGGTCACTTTTTCGTTGAAGCCTTTTGCCATGTTTTTCAGCAGGGAGGAGAGGGCGGATACTACCCGGACAATCCCTGTGCTGTGCTGCATGGTGGCAATCCACTTGATGGAATCCAAGGTATTGTAAAGGAAGTGGGGGTTGATCTGGGCCTGCAGCATCTTAATCTCTAAGTCCATCTTTTCCTGCTCATCCCGGATGCGGCTTTCCATCAGGTCGGAGACATGGGCGGACATTTCGTTGATCTGCCTCCCGATGATCCCCAGCTCATCATCGGATTCGATGGCCGGATTCCTGGCAAAATTGCCGGAGGAGATAACCTCCATATGGGCAACAAGGCGCAGGATGGGGCGGGTTAAATACCGGGTGAAGGACAGGGAAAGGAAAAACCCGATGGCAATGCAGGAAAGGAATACCAACCCCACCGTAGCCAGGATGGCGTTAGCGTTGGGGGAGATGGTTTTTAAGGGCAAAACCTCGCAGAGGATCAAGCCGCTGACCGATAAGCGCTCCCAGGTAAGGATGCAGTCCGTTTCCGACAGCCTTACCCGCAAGCTTCCCGCCGGTTCCCGGTGGGCGTTAAGGATTTCTTCTATGTCCGCCGCAAAAAAAGGCTCCATGTTCATGCTGCTGACCGGTGAAAAGTCGCTGGTCATAATCAGCATGGACTTATCCTGGGATAAAAGGGCCAGGGTGTTCTGGAACAATTTAGGGGACAGGGTGAGGCAGACCCAGGCATCCTTGGGGGATTCCCTCTTGGAATACTGGAGGGGGCGGATTAAGGGGAGGACACAGGGGATGGTTTTGCTGTCCAGGGAAAAGGGGTTGCTTTTTAAGGTCAGGGTATATTCCCCCATATGCTTGTTCAGCAGCTCCTCAAACCAGGGAGCGGCCATGATGCTTTCGGCGTCGTTCCAGCTGCCGTAGGATGTCCCGGCCTGGATCAGCAGGGAATTCTTTTCGTATACCGTGATCTTGTGGATGTATTCATTATAGCCGGAGATGGCGCAAAGATCCTTTAACACCTCGGCGGCGTAAATGCCGGACTCCTCGCTGGAGCGGTGAAGCCGCCCGGAAAGGACGGAGGTTAAGAACAAAGATTTCCGCCCGGCACAGTTTTGGACGATGTTAATCAGCTCGTCGCAGGCGATCTCAAGCCTGGAGGCAAGCAGATGCAGCCGATTGGCCGAGCTGGCCCTTTCGCTGGCAATGGCGTCCTTTCGGTAAAAGGAATAGGTATAGATACTGATGATGCAGGCAATGCAGGAAATCATCAGGAGATTATAGGCGATCATCCGCTTCCGGAAGGTTGTGGGGATTTTATTCGTATTCATCATAGGCATCCTTTTCCATAATTCTTAAAGTGATTATACAAAAGAATGCGGATGTTTACAATGAAAATTAGACAAGATATCCAAAAAGTAACAGAATATGAAAAAAGTATATGTTTTTTGGGGAAGATTGCGGGGAGCCAAAGATAGGAAATCTTAATCCAAAGATTGTGGATTTTCCGGAAGGATAGTTTCTGTTAGACTATGCCCATCAAAACGAAAACTTATGAACGAAGGGGGAGAGGGGATGAATCTGTATCTATACACGGTCTTTGCGGCGGTAAGCCTTCTGGCATCGGCAGCAGGCGCTGTCTGCGGCATCGGCGGCGGGGTGCTAATCAAGCCGGTGCTGGATGCCTTCGGGGTTTTGGACGTGGCCTCCATCAGCTTCCTGTCCGGCTTAACCGTCCTGTCCATGTCCGCCTATTCCGTGGCGAAGGCCAGGGCAGGCGGTTCCTGCCTTGTGGAGAAAAAGACCGGCACGTTCCTGGCCTTAGGGGCAGCCATAGGCGGCGTCTGGGGGAAAACGATGTTCCAGTGCCTTGCCGGCATGGCGGGGGACAGAGAGCAGGTGGGAGCCGTGCAGGCCCTGTGCCTGTTCTTTGTCACCCTGGGGACGTTTATCTATACCCTGGAAAAAAAGCGGATTAAAACCCATCACGTGTCCGGCGGCTTTGCCTGCCTGCTTATCGGGCTGGTTTTGGGGGTTCTTTCCTCTTTCCTGGGCATCGGCGGCGGCCCCATAAACCTGGTGGTTCTGTACTTCTTTTTTTCCATGGATACAAAGGCGGCGGCCCAGAACTCGCTGTACATCATCTTGTTTTCCCAGGCCGCAAGCCTGCTTAACTCCCTGGCCACGAAAACCGTGCCCCCCTGCGACTTAGGCCTTCTGGCAGCCATGGTGGCCTGCGGCATCCTGGGCGGGGCTGCAGGGAGATGGATGAACCGGCGCATGGACGGGGAGATGGTGAACCGGCTGTTTAAGGGGCTGATGCTCCTGATTATGGCCGTCTGCATATACAATACCCTGCGGTTTGCCGGTTTGCCCCTTTAGCCTTGGTACGGCCTGAACCTTAACTGGATGATGCATAGCCGTATTTGCCTATAACATGATATAGGCAAATAAAGCAGATGATCAAGGATTTTGCTATTTTAAGATTTTAAAGGTGCTGATGATTTCCTCCTGCATAGCATAGGCGTTATCGTTGATCTGGCTGTCTATAAATACGTCGAAGCTGATCATCCAGTTTTTCATGCCCGCCGGAGTTACCGGAATGTAAACGGATAGCTTTAAAAAGTCGCAGGAGCCTTCGCAGAGCAGATAGGTGAGGTGTTCTGTCTGGTAGGGCTTTGTGATCCAGGTCAGCTGGCTTGCGTCCAGCATTAAACGGTCATTTAACTTGCCGCTGTCTACATAGGCCTGGATTGCTTCCAGGGAGTGGAAATCTTCCCAATCCCATTCCGGCATAACCATAATCTTCCCGTAGTCCCTTAAGGGATTTGCCGCCAGGCTTGGGCGCTCGTCCCGGATGCTTAGCTGGCCAAAGGAAGTCCAGACAATGATGGAAGCTACGGTATCCCCGTCTTTTTCCAGGGAATAAACCAAGATGCCGTATTCCTTGGTCTGGATGCGGTACTGGTATCCGGTTAGGTCGGAAATTGCCAAAACCTGCTGGAAATACGGAGCCAGGCCGCCGCCCTGGATATGCTGATCCACCTGGTCTTCCGGGCCAATCAGCGCATCGTCCTGGAAGGTCTCAAAATCATGGTCATCCTTTGGCATTTCCGAGTCGTTAAAGAAAACAATGGGGCTGATGTTGTTTGTGCCGAAAAACCAGCTTCCCGGGTATTCGATGTAAAACAGGTCGTTGTTTAAGTAGCGGAGCGGATAGCCGTCGGATCCGATTTTGTCCGGAAGGAAGCTGATGCTGCAATGCTCGAAATAAACCGCCGGCGTCTGCTCCTCTGGCTCGTCGGCGAGGGCAGGGATGGGGGCAAGGGCGGAGGAGAGCAGGCAGCAGGCAAGGAATGTGGTGAATTTTTTCTTTCCAGGTAATGCTTTTTTTCTTTTTTGGCTGGTTGTTTTGCAGATTATTTTCATGGAGCATTTCCTCCTTTTTATTTGGTTCTTTTGATTTATCGCAGAATGTTTCTCCTTTTGGCTTTGCCGCTCATTCTGGCATAAGCTGCTTTAAAAGCCCCTGGCAGCCTGCAAGGACATCCCGGTAGGTGCTTTCAAAATCTCCCGTATACCAGGGATCGGCCACATCCTGGCTGCTTCCTGCAAATTCCAGAAGCTTGTGCACCTTTCCTTCAGGATCACCGCCTGAAATCATCAGCATATTTCGGATATTCCAGCTATCCATCCCGATCAAATAGTCGTATTTGGCGTAATCGGATCGCTTCATCTGCACAGCCGTCTTTCCGGCAGTGCTTATTCCTACCGATTTTAATTTTTCCCGGGTTCCCCGGTGAACCGGATTGCCGATTTCCTCCGTGCTGGTTGCGGCAGAGGCAATGTAAAATTGGCTTTGCCGGTTGGCTCGCTGAACCAAGTCTTTCATGACAAATTCAGCCATAGGGCTGCGGCAGATGTTGCCGTGGCAAATAAAAAGTATTTTTATCATTTTTCCATAACTCCTTAAATGTTCTGTATTTCTTCTCAAATGCTTGATTTTACAGGCTTTTCGACTGTTCCTATGTTCTGTGTTTCCAGAGTATTTTCTCAAATCGTTTCATACTTTCTCATTTTCCTTTCCGTCCTCGTCAATATAACGGAACCGATACCTCCCATCTGAGCGCTGATACTCGCCCTCACGCAAAATACGATTACGGTTATCTCTTCTTTTCTCACTCATCGAATCTCTCCGTACAGCTTTATTATAGGAAACCGGCAATCCGCCGTTCCTTTTTCCAGAAATATTTATACAGCAGTTGTGTGATCTAGTGTTGCAACACTAGATACCGTTCAAATTTCTCACGTCTGGCGGTTAGGTTATTTTATACTTTTTCTTTTATTTTTCTGTTGCTTTAGTTGCTAAAGGGGGGAAGCCGATAGTTTCGGGATTTTCCCCGGCAACGGAATAGCAACGAATTGTGCAACAAGCTATCCCTGACCGGATTTTTTCAGAAGGGAAGCTCCATCATCAACTCAACAAGCTCCAATTATTTGTCATTATTATTTGACCTTAACATTGTAAAGATTCCACATAATAAAATGATAATTCCTAATACACAAATTATTACAGGGGGAAGATTACCAATTCTTCCAGCTACAAATACCGACGTTGGTCCATCATTTCCGCCAATCATCAGAGACCATGAGTGTGTTATAAACAGATTAATTGCATATATCACAGTGCATATTCCTATGAAACACCCCAGACCACCAATTATTATTTTCTTAAGTGCTTTCTGTCTTTGAATTTTTGCAATTTCAATACTCGCAATAATTCCATCATCCGTTTTTCCTTCAGTACCTTTTGAACAGCTCATCAATTCCATCAGTGACACGCCTAACGCATCTGCGAGAGGTTCAAGCGTATTTATATCTGGATATCCGAGCCCTCTTTCCCATCGGCTTACTGCCTTATCTGTTACATTCAGTCTTTTCGCCAACTCTGCCTGCGTAATCTGATTTTCTTTTCTTGTTTTTGCAATAAATTCTCCAAGTTCTTTTGCTTCCATTGCTATGTTCCTCCTGCTTTTTATGATATTCTCAACATAGCATCCTAATATCAAATTATAAACCGATGAATACTTTACTTAATCAAATAAGCTCTCTACGATTAGTTGAGTTCTGAAAAAACAAATATACCATCCCCCCTAATTCCGATTTGCCACTGGTTCTATTATACGCTATCTCATAAAAAAAGTATAGCTGGATTTCAGAAAACTTGCTGGGCGGAAACAGCGGCGCAATAAAGTTCTTATGCATAAGTACAACGATGATGCTAAAATTGCGCGGGTACATAAACGCATCAGGGAAGAAAATGCCAGAAGAAAGACTGTGGGGAGACTCCTATTGTTTCTGACTTCGATGAATCTGTTATGGAAGTGCTTCTGTCCATAAAAGCTGATGCAGACCAGAAGGTTTATGACCGTAATGACATCCTGAAGAAGGATGCATATTTTGAACAGACAGTAATGACGCTCAGCTCTGTTAAATGGGCAGTTATAGTTTTAAGCTATATTGCAAAAGATTATAACTGTGTCCATCTTTGCTGTCTGTTTTAGGTACTGAAGAAATCACTGTAAAACCTAATGACTTTGCTAAATGATTGGAAGCTCTGTTTTCTTCTCTTGTCGAATAAATAAACTCTTTTGCACGAAATCCTTCTTTGCAGTATAGTATCAAGCCTTGAAGAATCTGCTTGCCAAACCCTTTTCCCACATAATCCGGCCCCAGGCATATCCCTGCTTCCTGATAGATGTAAGGTTCGATTTTTTCTACACCAGCAAACCCAATCGCCTTACCGGTTGCTTTTTCATAAACCAGATAGGTATCATGCTCTTTCTGAAATGCAATGGTTTTCATGATTCTTATTTTGGCGTTTTCTTCGCTTGTGGTAATATTCCATTCCATATATTTTGCACTTTCTGGCTGTGACCAGACATTACGATACATTTCCTTCCAATCTGAAAATTTTGCCTTATCAAGAATCAGGCTCTTCGTTTCAATCATTTCAAAATGTACCCCCAGCTACTGGCTTATTGCTTTTTCTATTATACTGTAAAAGCAGCCTTTGCCTATACTTATTTTTCATGCCCTGTTGTGGCTCATCCTTCGTAATCGTAAGCTGCCCTTGCTGGCATTTCACGGTGATTTTGTCCCCTGTGGAGAATCCCGGCCTGTTCCAGACAGTTCCCTTGTTCCAGCTGGTTTTGGGCTTTCAGTTCCTCGGTCACTTCCTCGGCGGCTTTCATTTGCTCAATGATTAAGTCCAGCCGTACCTCCGCCTGCTCGTTCAGGTCGGCAAGGTATGTCCATAATTTCCCGGTCAGGATAAGGGATCTGTACCGTGCCGGGTATCCATTTTTGAGATATTCCCGGTGCAGCTGCCCATAGCATCCCCTTTGCCGCAATAATCCGTTAAGATACCAACAACGATATATGCAGAATGAGCGATACGATTTAATCTGCCTTTTTGTACTGATATGTATCCTATAAGTTTATTATCTGTTTCGGCAACGAGAAGGAAGTTTTCCCCTTGCACGGAATCTCGTATTAAAGATTCAATTTCAGGAAGATTCTTTGTCCTTTCACCCGGTTCGTATAGCATATACTTTGTTTCATAATCCACTTGATTCATCAAGCTCCAAAATTGTTCCGCCTCATCCACGGATAGTTTTCTATACTCCATTTTCATATCCTCGCAAATATTTATGCCCGCCGATATGGCCTCAGTACTTCTTAGTGATTTTTAAAATATACTGGTATGAAAATTCAATGCATTTACAAGTCAGATTTTCACACATATGAGGCGGGTCGCTTTGTGAAAACCCTGTAGGGCGTAATTCAAAACATCTTAATGAGCTAAATGTACTGTCAAAAACAGACGCAAAATCATAACAAGCAGACACGATTTCATTCTCTGTTTTTCCCAGTTCATGAAAATAAATCCCTATAAACATAAGCGTTCCTTCGACTAAACCACATTGCGCCCTATACCCGCCTGCACCATGCAGTCCAACCGCAGACCAAATTACCTGTGGTTCGATTGTGGTTTCAAATAGTTCACTCAAACAAATGATTGCTGTCCTTGCGCAGTTTATATCGTCATTCCAGTATAATTCATGCACCCTGTTCTTTATATATTCCTGCATAGCATGAAATCTCCTAGATGGTTAATTTTCCAATCAGACAAATACGAATTGTCATACACCACTTTTTATGAATTCAATCAATTTTTCTAAATCGTCAAAATTATCATAATCCCCAATCAATCCTTCTCGATGGTAAATAACCCCATTTTTTTCATTCTGTTCAAGGCAATCAAGCAATGTTTCAAGTCCATACCTTTTAACAAATACTGTGAATCCGTATGGCTTCATTTTTGATAAAAGCCCTTTGTGGCAGTCATTTTCACATGAAAAACAGCCTGGTATTTCTTTTTCAAGAGAACATTTTCGATTTTTACACCATTCTTTATCAATACATCCATCCGAGTTACAACCATTACAAGTGATGTTTTCATGACATAAACAACAGGCTAATCCACATCTTGCAATCCCAAGTTCTCTTTTCATTTGATTTTTCTCCTTAACTTTAATAAGCCTGGTAATAATACATCTACATTTGTTTCATGAAATTGGTTTTTTATATAGTTCATGTCTGTAATTGACATGGAATCCATATCTGCTATGATATCTATATCACTTGAATCTGTATTATCTCCTCTAGAGCATTTTTCAAACACGCTCTAGCCACTATTTATTACGAATAATTATACGGAATGCATCTGCCGCTGCCGGGGATTTCAATTTGATTTCCCCAATAAACGCGATTGTCTCCCAGTAATTTGACTGATCGTCCGTTTGCCAATGGGTATTCCGGATTAACGTAAAATCCATTTAGCAGATTAAGGTCGTTCACCTGTAAATTTTGGATTTCAAGTGCGTTAAATTCCGCAATCATTTCTCCTGTTGCATTCGCTGCAGCATTCGGTTCCGCAAATTGATGCCATAAACTCGCCTCCCCAGATTTCCATTTGCTGCTGGCTTCATTATACACTATTTTATCGAAAAAGTATAGCTGGATTTCAACCGTACATTCCGGCAGAATCGCCTCAATAAGTGGTTTTTCATTTCTGACATATTCGCTTATCTCCGTAATGGTAGGGCAGTAGTTCTTATCTTGTAAATCAACCATTTTGATACGTTCCTCCAATTCCCCTTGCTCGGTCCCAATAAATGGGAAATGATGATCTACTCATAGTGTTCCAATGAATAATCCCGTTTCTTAAAACTATACGTATCATCGATCAATTTCATGCCCGCATCTCTATAGATCTCGGCCTCTTTTTGATTTAGTCCGCTGCGAAGTCCATTTCCCCAAAAGTTTCTGTCATCGGAACCAGGCTCCAGCTCGTAATTATCCATCCAATCCGTTGCTAAAATTGTACAGGTTGTTTCAATCAGAGATTCAACGCTTTTGGTGTAACGCAATAAATTGTCTTTATCTTCTTGATATACGCATTTATCTTGCATCCAAGCCATTACCTGTTCAAACTCTGTCTTCCATACGCCTCGGTAAGTGTCTTGCAGCTCCCTGCGTTCAGCTTCGCACGAAGCGTTTTCAATGCGGGGTAAAAAATAGGCATCTATTGGATTGGAATATTCTTCTCTTTCCGATGCTATCGATTCTTCATCGTAATCGCATCCTTCAGAACAGCCTTCCAGGTTAGGTTCAGATAAAGCAGCCGCTGTTTCTGCATTATCCTTCGATTGATCATTACTGCCTGCATCAATAGATTGAGCATTAGCATCTGCATTAATACTGCATCCTGTTGCTGACATTAATATACAAACGTATAAAATGCCAATAAAATATTTGTTTTTCATAAATTCACACCTTGCCCCCTCTCTTTTAATGGTGGTATTATTTTCCCTTATGTAATCTGTTATTATGGTCGGAAGCTTAGTTTATTGTTGGATTTGATGAAATCGCACTATGTGTTCCCTCATTATCATTAGACGAATTAAAGGAACTTGAAGCGGAGGTTATGCAATTAGCGCAATCAATCATATCAATACATCCTTGACAAGCAGCAACAGGAAATGCTTGTGGTGCTTTGCCTTGCCATAGGCACAAGCATAGGCGAGCTGCTTGGAATTGAAAAGCGTTTCCAGCAGTTCGGCGAATGGCTGAAGAAGAAGACAGGAAACAGCGGGGATGGGAAATTTGTCACGGCCTTTGTCACCGCATCATTGACGGTGTGCATTGGAGCGATGGCCATCGAGGGGGCAATTCAGGATGGACTTTTAGGGGATTACTCTACCCTTGCGGTGAAATCGGTGTTAGATTTTATCATTATCGCGGTGATGACCTCTTCAATGGGAAAAGGCTGCGCCTTTGCCCTTGGAGTTTTGACAACTCCCCATGTTACAGATTAGCTGCAGGAGTAGTCACAGGATTATCCCATACACATTCCTAATCGTCCCTCCGGAAAGAAGATGGCGTTTCATCTTTTTTTGGAGGGAAGTCTCTTCCGGCAAGTTAACGTAATCAGCACAACCGGCGCAGTCCCGGTTAAATACCCATTTGATGGGTTCAGTGCTGCCTTCGCCTGCATCCAGCAGGGCAAAGCGTTTTTGGAAGCTGATAATGTTGCTGTCCTCCCCAAGCATTTCCTTTAGCTGGCTGTCCAAAAGCCAGGAGCGGCAGCAGAAGGGGGCATCCCTGGTTTCCGGATAATGCCGCGCAAAAAATTCTTTGGCTGCTTCCAGCGACTGATCCACTGCGGCAGGAGAAAATGCGCCGTTCCCATACGCTGGTAGATCAGGAAATCGCCCAGCTGCCTGCTTACGGTGTTAAAGTCAAAGCTGCGCTCAACGGCAAGCACTTTGCGGCTTATTTCTGGCTGTAAATGGATTTTATGGCAGAGTGTTTGGATGTCCATTGAAAGGATCCTCCTTTAATGTGATGATGGTATGTGTGCGCTGATTGTGTAAGATAACGACGTGAGTGCCCTGCTTATCCTTTATGCACGTTTTTCCGTTTTCATGGAAAGTATACCATAATTCCTTTCCTTCGGTCAATAAATTGTGAATTCAAAATTTATTTGCTAATATGTAATATATACTTGACATTTTGCAATGTTTGATATATATTATAGCTGTGGGAAGGAAAGATCAGGTTAGCGGATCCGGCTGGGAAGCCGCGACGCATATCTGACGGAAAGCAATTTTTAACCATGCTTTAAATATGCTCTGGGAGGGAAGGGAGGATGGTATGGACACGAAGCCGAAGAAAAATGTGAGGATGAAGGCGGCCAGGGCGCTTAAGGGCTTGTCCCAGGAGGATTTGGCCAAGGCGGCAGGCGTTACCAGGCAGACGATAGGGATGATCGAGGCAGGGGATTACAACCCATCCTTAAAGCTGTGCATCGCCATCTGCAGGATACTGGGGCAGACCTTGGATGGCCTGTTTTGGGATGCGGATGGGGAAGGAAATGAAAAATGAATCGAGGAGGAATTGATATGGATGAACGAATCAAGCAGGGATACCATAAAATTTACAGTGAGATGTATTTGATTATTCTGTCATTGGCTGCCGTTTCGCTGGTGGTTAACACCACGTTTTTCCGCAAGACCATCAGCCAGTGCTGGTTTGAGTATGTGATCCTGGTGGGAAGCCCCATTTACCGGCTGATCCGCATCCGGATGCTGGAAATTGTGGATGCGCCTGCGGCAGGGTGGAAGAGGGTGTTTGGGATCCGCCTGGCGGCAGCGCTGGCCTGCGCCTTCGGGCTGCTGGTTATCGTATCCTTCGTTCAGACGGGAGGCGTGGAGATTCTGCCGTTAATCGGGTTTATGATCCCCTTTGCGGCGCTGTTTTGCCTTGTCGCCTTTGCCACCAAGAAGCTGCAGGAGTCCTGGAAGAGGGCATTAGACAAAAAGTATGAGGATAATGAATAGGATAATCCCAGCGGGAAAGGGGCTGCCGCAAAACCTGGCGTTTTGTGACAACCCCTTTTGATCTGCCAAAATACCGAAAAGCAGCCATTTCCCACAGAAAAAATGCGGCTCTCTACACCTCCTCCAATTTACACCCCGGGGCAGCGACCAGGGAATAGTTGGTGTGGTAAATCACAAAGCCGGGGGCGGCTCCTGCCACCTTTTTTACCGATTTTTTCTGCACATAGTCAATCTCTACTTTTTCGCTGTCCCGCCCTTTGGAATAGTAGGCAGCCAGCGCGCCCGCTTCCTCAAATACCCGGTCAGGCAGTTCTTTTCCCTCGGATTTTACGATCACATGGGAACCAGGGATTCCTTTTGCGTGGAACCACCAGTCATTTCCCGTAGCCAGCTTAAACGTCAGCTCTTCGTTTTGGTAATTATTTTTCCCCACGTAGATATGGAACCCGTCGGAGGAGAGGTAGTGGAAGGGCTTGCTGGTGATCTTCGGCTTTTTGGCCCCGGCGTGGCGCTTTTTGATATAGCCGTACTCCATCAGTTCCTCCTTAATCTGCACCAGATCCCCTTCCTGGAGGGCAATGTCCAGGGCGGCGCTGATGGATTCTAAGTGATCGATCTCCTTTTTCGTTTCTAATGTCAATTCGCTTAAGGCTTCATAAGTTCGTTTTAATTTATTGTACTTTTCAAAAAACCTCTGGGAGTTTTCCAGGGCAGTCATCTGGGGATCTAAGGGGATTTTCACTTCTTTGTTGCTATAGTAATCCAGGCAGGAAAATTCCTTTTCCCCGCCTTTAAGTTCATATCCGTAAGTATTCAGCAGCTCGCCGTAAATCCGGTATTTTTCCCGTTTGCCGGTGTCCTTTAACTGCTTTTCCTGCAGATCGTATTTTTTATAATTCCGTTCCAAGGCAGTCTGCACGATCCGGCGCAAATCGGAGGATTTCTGCCGGATGCGGGTAATGGTGTTTTTGGAGGCGTAATACGTTTCCAGCAGCCGGCTGATGGAGGAAAAATGCCTTGGCCGGTAGTTTGCGCCCATAAAGCAGGTAAGGGGCAGGGCGGCAAATTCCACCGGCGCGCATTCCTCCCAGTCAATCCCTTCTTCCTCCCCGCCGCCTTTAGTCCCATTAAGCCTATCATCTTGAACGTCCTGGAAATCCCCTTCGTAGACGATATTCGGGGAAAAATTCCCTTCCCTTACGTCCGCCATCATCCCCTGGAAGGTGCGGTAAAGGTGGAGCAGCTCCATATCCGACAGGGCATTGGCGGATATGTCCCCGTCAATGGAGGCCAGGTGGCAGATCTCCTCACCGATTATGGGGCTTATGCCGGTCAGCGTCTGGTAGAGAGCCTTGGAAAGGGGCATGGGAGACTGGCGGATTGCCGCGCCGAATTCTTCCTCCGTGACCGTAAGGGGATTTGCCTTATTTGCCGTGCGGGGGATGAAGTATTCCCGCCCGGGAAGCACTTCACGGACGGAGCTTACCTGTGCGGAGATATGCTTGATGCTGTCCAGGATAGTCCCGTCCTCCTTACAGAAGATAATGTTGCTGTGCTTGCCCATAAGCTCGATAATCAGCCGTTTGCGGCACACATCGCCCAGCTCGTCCAAATGCTCCAGCTTCAGCTCGATAACCCGCTCGAAGCCAGGCTGGCTCACCTCCAGGATTTTTGCGCTGCCAATGTGCTTGCGCAGGAGCATACAGAAATTAGGGGCAGTTAGCGGGCTTTTTTTGTTTGTCTCCGTTAAATAGAGGAGGGGGAGGCTGGCGCTGGCGGAAAGCAGGAGCCGGTAAGCTGCCTTGGAATTTTTAATGGTGAATAAAAGCTCGTCCTTTTCCGGCTGCGCGATTTTCGCGATTTTGCCGCCCTCGATAGTCTGTTTCAGTTCGTATGTTAAATTTGCTATAGTAATTCCGTCAAATGCCATATGGTTTTCTCCTTAATCATATTTGTCATTTCCCATCATACCACAAACCGTACCATATTGCCACGCCATGGGCTACTTTTTTATTGACTTGCCTAAACTATTGACTTATAATGTTATTGATTATGATGTTGGGGTCAAAGGGTATTTTGATCTCTATGGCGAAAGAGAGGCTAATGCTATGTTAAAGAGCATGACAGGTTTCGGCAGGTACGAAACGGTTACGGATCGGTATAAGATTTCTGTCGAAATGAAAGCCGTAAACCACAGATACCTGGATTTAAGCATTAAAATGCCGAAGAAATTCAATTATTTCGAGGCATCCATCCGTGCGCTGTTAAAAGCCTATATTCAGCGTGGCAAGGTAGATTTATTTATCAGCTATGAGGATTATACGGAAGGAAACTTATGCCTGAACTATAACAGCAGCCTGGCCGCGGAATACATGGAAGCGTTTTCAAGGATGGCAGAGCAGTTCCACATTGAAAATGACATTGCCGTGTCGGATCTGGCCAGGTGTCCGGAGGTGCTTACTATGGAGCAGGCCCCGGAGGATGAGGAGCAGCTTTGGAAAATCCTGTCTGAGGGGATTAGCCAGGCGGCCGCAAGGTTTGTGGAAACCCGGGTTGCCGAAGGAGAGCACTTAAAGGAAGATTTGCTGAAAAAGCTGGATTATATGGGGGAATTGGTAAGCTTTATCGAAGAGCGTTCCCCAAGGATGATGGAAGAGTACCGGAAAAAGCTGACAGAAAAGATTGGGGAGCTGTTAAACGGTGCGGCTGTCGATGAAAACCGGGTTGCCGCGGAAGTGGCCATCTATGCGGACAAAACCTGCACCGATGAAGAGATGGTCCGGTTAAAAAGCCATATTGAGTCCATGAAGAAAAAGCTGCTTGTGGGCGGCGGCATCGGGCGGGAGCTGGATTTTATCGCCCAGGAGATGAACCGGGAGGCAAACACCACCCTTTCCAAAGCAAATGATTTGGAAACTGCAGATAAAGCGATTGCATTGAAAACCGAGATTGAAAAAGTGAGGGAACAGATCCAAAATATCGAATGACCATAGGAGGTATTCTGATGAATCAAGAGGGGATCCTGGTGGTGGTTTCCGGTTTTTCCGGGGCAGGGAAGGGGACGTTAATCAAGGCATTGATGGAAACCCATGACAACTACGCCTTATCGATTTCTGCCACTACCCGCCAGCCAAGAGCGGGGGAAACGGATGGGAAGGAGTATTTTTTTGTGTCCCAGGAGCATTTTAAATCGATGATGGAGAGCGATGCGCTGATTGAATACGCCCAATACGTCAATAATTTCTACGGAACCCCAAAAGATTATGTGGAAAAGCAGCGTGCGGCAGGGAAGGATGTGATCCTGGAAATCGAGATCCAGGGCGCGTTGAAGATCAAGAAAAAATTCCCGGAAACGCTGCTGCTGTTTGTCATGCCGCCCAGCGCCCAGGAGCTTAAGCGCCGCCTGGTAAGGCGTGGGACGGAAAGCCCGGAGGTGATTGCCGCCAGGCTAAAAAGAGCCTGTGAGGAAGCGTCAGGGATTGAAGCCTATGATTATATTGTGATCAATGATGATCTGGAAGCCTGCGTGGCAGAGCTTCACAGCCTGATCCAGGCCCAGCATAACCGGACGGCGAACTGCCTGGAATTGATTAACCGGGTCCGGAATGAATTAAGCCTATTATAAGCGGCCGTTTATCTTTTGAAAGGAGAGCATATATGTTACGTCCATCTTACAGTGATTTAATTGAAGCCGTAAACAGCGGCATTGAACCGGGGGAACAGCCGGTGGTACAGAGCCGCTATTCCATCGTGATTGCCGCCTCCAAGCGGGCAAGGCAGCTGATTGACGGATCGGAGCCCTTAGTGGGAGGTTCCTACCGCAAGAAACCTTTGTCTGTGTCCGTAGATGAACTTTACAAGGGAAAAGTAAAAATTTTAGGGGAGGAAGATCCAGAGGAGGAAAATGCCGGTTCGGAGGAAGAGGCCATGGAGGCTCTGCCGGAATCCGGCGAGCCGGAAGCCATAGAGGATGCCCCGGAGTATGAGTAACCATCCGTCAGCGGATGCCAAAAGCGGATTTCCAATGTCCGCTTTTACTTTTGCAGAGAATGATAAGGATAGACGTTCTATGATAAAAATATTATTTGTTTCCCTGGGCTGTGATAAGAACCTGGTTGACGCAGAGAAGATGTTAGCCCTCCTTGGACGGGAAGGCTTCCAATTCACCGATCAGGAGGAAGAGGCCGATGTGATTGTGGTCAATACCTGCTGCTTCATCGGCGACGCAAAGGAAGAAAGCATCCAGACCATCCTGGAAATGGCCCAGTATAAGGAATCGGGCAAATGCCGGGCGCTAATTGTGGCCGGATGCCTGGCCCAGCGGTATCAGGATGAGGTGTTAAAGGAAATCCCTGAGGTGGACGGGATTATGGGCACGTCCGCTTATGGTGAGATAGCCCGGATGATCCGGGAGATTTTGGAAGGGAAGGGACACCATTTGTCCTTTTTTAAGGATATTAACTACCTTGCCGCCCTGCCTGGCCGCAGGGTGACTACAGGGGGCCATTACGCATACTTAAAGATTGCGGAAGGCTGCGATAAGCGCTGCACTTACTGCATTATCCCCTCCCTGCGGGGAAGCTACCGCAGCGTCCCCATGGAGGAATTGATTGCTGAAGCGCGGGAGCTGGCCGCCCAGGGGGTGAAGGAGTTAATCTTAGTGGCTCAGGAAACCACCCTTTACGGGGTGGATCGGTATGGCGAAAAGCGGCTTCCCGCCCTTTTAAGGGAATTGGCTAAAATTGACCAGCTCCGGTGGATCCGCCTTCAGTACTGCTACCCGGAGGAGATCACGAAGGAGCTGATCCAGGTCATGAAGGAAGAGGAAAAAATCTGCCATTACCTGGATATGCCCATCCAGCACGCCAGCGATCCGGTGTTAAGGAGGATGGGAAGGCATACGGACAGGGAAGAACTGACCCGCATTATCCGGTGGCTGAAAAGGGAGCTTCCAGATATCGCCATCCGGACAACGTTAATTTCCGGCTTCCCTGGGGAGACGGGGGAGGATCACGAAGCCTTGATGGCATTTGTGGATGAGATGGAATTTGAACGCCTGGGGGTGTTCGCCTACTCCCAGGAGGAGGATACCCCGGCTGCCCTTTTTAAAGATCAGATTCCACAGGAAGTGAAAGAAAAACGGCGGGATGAGCTGATGGAATTGCAGCAGGAAATTGCCTTTGCCCATGCGGAAGCCATGGTCGGCCAGACAATGGAGGCTATGGTGGAGGGCTGGCTGGAGGATGAGGCGGTTTACGTGGGAAGGACGTACATGGACAGCCCCAATGTGGACGGCTTGATCTTTATCCGCACGGATGCCCGGCTAATGAGCGGCGATTTTGTCCGGGTTTTCGTGACAGATGCCGCAGAATATGATTTGATAGGAGAGATATGTGATGAATCTGCCCAATAAACTGACCACCCTTCGGATAATCCTGATCCCCTTTTTCGTGGGCTGTCTTCTGTACCAAGGCGGGGAAAACACCAGCTTCCGCTACATTGCCGCAGGGATTTTTATCGTTGCCAGCTTAACGGATCTGCTGGACGGGAAGATTGCCCGGAAGTATAACCTGGTAACGAATTTCGGGAAATTCATGGATCCCCTGGCGGACAAGCTTTTGGTGTGCTCCGCGCTGATCTGCTTGATTGAGCTGGGGCAGCTTCCGGCCTGGATGGTGATTATCATCATCAGCAGGGAGTTTATCATCAGCGGTTTCCGCCTGGTCGCTTCCGACAATGGCATCGTCATTGCCGCCAGCTACTGGGGGAAGTTTAAGACCACCTTCCAGATGGCTGCCGTAATCCTGCTGATCGTAAGGATAGAGGCATTGGCGCTGGCGGCGGATATCTGCGTATGGATTGCGCTGGCGCTTACGGTGATTTCCTTGGTGGACTATATTGTGAAGAACCATAAGGTGCTGACAGAAGGGAGTATGTAAATCGATGATCTGTGAATTAATTTCCGTAGGGACAGAGCTTCTTTTAGGAAACATTGTCAATACCAACGCCCAGTTCCTGGCAGAAAAATGCGCTCTCCTTGGGCTTTCCCTGTACCATCAGGTGACGGTGGGCGATAACCGGGGCAGGCTGTCAGAGGCCATCCGCACAGCCATAAAGCGCTCGGATATCGTGATCCTCATCGGCGGCCTAGGCCCCACGGAGGATGATCTGACGAAGGAGGTCTGCGCCGAGGTGATGGGCTTTCCTTTAGTGGAGGATCCCCATACCAGGGCCAGGCTGGTGGAATTTTTTAAGAACAGCATATACAAGACAATTTCAGATAATAATTGGAAACAGGCCTTGGTTCCGGACGGGGCCAAGGTTCTGGATAATGACAACGGGACGGCTCCCGGCCTGATTTTGGAGAAGTACGGAAAATCCGCCATACTCCTTCCAGGCCCTCCCAATGAGCTGATCCCGCTGTTTATGGAGCAGGTGTATCCCTATCTGCAAAGGCTCCGCCCGGAGATGATTTGCTCCCAAATGGTGAAGATCTGCGGCATCGGGGAAAGCCAGGTAGAGGACAAGCTTTTGGATCTGATTGACAAGCAAACCAACCCAACCATCGCCACCTATGCCAAAACCGGGGAGGTCCATCTGCGGGTTACGGCTAAGGCAGGCAGCGCCGAGGAAGCGGACAAGCTGATTAAGCCGGTGGTGAAGGAGATTAGGAAGCGGTTCGGGGACTGCGTGTACTCCACGAAGGAAGACGAAACCTTGGAAATGGCCGTGGTCAAGCTGCTGAAAAAGCTGGAACTGACCGTAACCACGGCAGAATCCTGCACCGGCGGGATGCTGGCAGCCAGGCTGGTGAATGTCCCTGGCGTTTCCGACGTGTTCAGGGAGGGGTTTATTACGTATGCCAATAAGGCAAAGCGAAAAATCCTGGATGTAAGCAAGGGCACGCTGAAAAAATATGGGGCGGTCAGTGAACAGACGGCCAAGGAGATGGCTACCGGCGGCGTTTTTGCCACCGATGCAGACGTGTGCATTGCCATTACCGGGCTGGCAGGGCCTGACGGCGGGACGGAAGAAAAGCCAGTAGGCCTGGTTTATATCGCCTGCTATTTAAAGGATCGTGTGCGGGTAGAGAAATACCAGTTTAAGGGCGACCGGAACAAGATCCGGGAGCAATCCGTGGTTAAGGCGCTGGATTTGCTGCGCCGTTCCATCTTGGACAATTATCGGTAAGAGGGGGGATAAGCTTTGGCAAGCCCAAACAAGAAAAGAATGATGGCTGCTGCCTGCAAATACGCATACAGCCGGTTTACGTTAAATTATTACCTGCTTTATGAAGAGCTTTCGGAGGATTTCCGGCGCTCAGAGAAACAGACGGAGTTCTTAAAGCACTTTTTTGGCTTGGTATCCCGGTTTTTAAAGGGGGAGTACCCGGTGGAGGAGCTGGATGTGCTCCGCAGCCAGGTGATCCGGGAGACGGAGGTGATCTCCGCCTATGTGGACCGCTTCCAGATTTTTGAAATGATGATTAGCGGAATGGCCTTAAATTTTACCGGCCAGCCTGTCCCCTATGTGGATGAGGAGCAGGCAGTGAACCAGATCATGTATTATATTGTTTCGGCAGCGGAGCCGGCGGAGCGGAATGAGCGGATTCGGAGCATATTAACCATGCTTCCTGTCCGGCTGACCAAGGCGAAATTCTTCTCCCTTCTTTCCCATGCCCTTTCCATCTATGAGGGGACGGGGAAGGAAAGCCTGGAAGCGCTTTTAGATTCCCTGCGGACGGAAGCCTTCCTAAAGGTTCCGGAAAATATGGCCGACGGCCACCAAAAGCTGCAGGAATTGCTGGATGCCATGAACCATGGGAATTTTAAGTCCCCCACGCCTGAGGAATTCCACGCCTTAGAAGACTGCCTGGAACAGATAAAGGATATCCTGCCGGATGAGACCTCCGACTGCCTGGCAATGATGGAACTGATTAATGATTTCTATGTGGTTTGCCTGACCAGGAGGGAAATATTGATGGATCAGCAGGAAGAAGAGCTGTTCCACGAAGTCATGGCTAAGGTTATCGAAGGGTTAAAGCAAAGGGAAAACGCGGGGAAAGATGAAGGCGGTGAAGACGCTTTCAGAGATTTTGAAGGGCTGCTAATCCGGATGGAAGGCCTGCAGGAACGGTATTACGATCAGTGGGCGAAATACGAACTGACAGATCCGGAGCAGGACATGGGCGTGGAAAAAGGATCTGATGAGCATAGGATCCTATGGAAGATTGGGCGGCTTCTTTCCACCAGCTCCTTTATGTCCCTTAATCCGGAAGATGAGATAAAGGAAACGGGCATCCTGCTAAGCAGAAGAGCCGTAGAAGAAATGTGCGGCCAGCTTTCTGATGAGCTGGCAGAATCCTGGAAGGCCATGCCTAAACGGATGGTTCGGGGGATTATGGCGCGGCTTTTGGGATGCATTCCTATGTTTTTCCAGCATACGGATGAGCTTCGGGAGTTTATCCGGGACAGCCTTGCTTCCTGCACGGATTCGGCGGAAAAAGCAGCCTGCGTTGCATCCATTGCTGAAATGATGGAGGAAGAAGATGCTCTGGTATAGCCATCTTTACGTAGGCGAAGAGGCCGAAAAGAAACGGTTTTCCCTTATCCAGAAGATCCGTTCCGGCTCTGCCCCGGCAAAGGCCTATGTGATTGTCCCGGCGTCCAATGAGCGGAATCTTTTGGATATCTGGGAAGCTCCAAGCGTCTGCACGCCAGAAGCGGAGGAAAGGCGCGGGAGGCTTGGGCAGGATGAGCTGCTGATCCTGGGCCTTGCCTGGGGCTATGGGGAAGCTTTGGAGCTTGCCGGGCAGATGGCAAACGAGGTCTATCAGGCTACCGGGGGATTTGATGTTAAGGGATATCTTGGAATATAAACGGCTGGCCGGTAAGGCAAAAGCCTTGTAACAGTTCAGGTGGGATGGGATGATTCACGTATTAGCCTTGGCGTTAAAAATAATTGGCTGGATTTTGCTTGGGATTCTGGGGCTTTTCCTGGGGCTCCTGCTTCTTGTGCTCTTTTCCGCCGTCTGCTACCGGATAGACGGGACGAAAAACGGGAAGCCTGAAGGAAAGGTGAAGATAACCTGGCTTCTGCGGATCCTGTCCGTCACTGCGGCTTATCAGGACGGCTTATCCCTTAAGGCAAAGATTTTTGGAAAGACCGTCTGGAAAATGGAGCCAAAGGAAAAACCTTCCGATGGCAGCCCTTCTTCCAAGGAGCCGGCAGAAGCGCCTGATGGCTTTTCGCTAGAAAAACCTGTGGAAGGCATTTATTCCCTGGAAACGGATGATGGTGAAGAGGCATCGTTAGGCGGGGGAAACCGTTCCCATTCATTTTCAGGCAAACAAACGGATGCGGGGAAGTCTTTGGACGGAAATGAAGATGCCGCCGCTTGCCCAGACGTAAAGGCGAAAGCTGACGATGCCTCGGGCGGCTCGGCGAAAGATGGCTCTTTGCCAGATTGGGAGGGCAGCGGGGATTCCTTGCTGGAAGAGGATGACGGCGTTATCCAAAAGCTCAATCGGAAAGCAACTCATGGAAAGGAAAAAATAACCGGTTTCGTTCATTCCGTGAAAGGGAAGATTTTATCCATTATTCAGAAAGTCCGGTTTTCAATCCAGGAAATTTGTGGTAAACTAAAGCAAACAGAGGAACGGATCGCCTGGCTAAAGGAGAAATGGGCGATGGTGCAGGATTACATCCATGATCCAGCAAACCAAAAATCGGCAAAGCTGATTTTGCGGCAGATAAAGAAAATCCTTATCCATCCCCTTCCGAGGAAGGGCTATGCTTCCATTGCCTTCGGGGTGGAGGATCCTTACCAGATGGGGCAGATCCTTTCCGCCGCCAGCCTGGCTTATCCATTTGTCCATAAACATTTAACTCTTCATCCGGTGTTTGGCCAAAAGCTTTTGGAAGGGGAAGTGCACATGAAGGGACGTATCCGGCTGGGCGTGCTCTTTGGGTATGTGCTCCGGCTTTTGCTGGATAGGAATATCCGAAGGCAGCTGCAAAAGCTTATCTTCCCCCATAAGGAGCCCAAGGGCAAAAAGCGGCAAAGCGCCGCAGCGGAATCATAAGGAAGCCCAAGGGCAAAAGCGGCAAAGCGCCGCGGCAGAATCATAAGAAATCACAGGAGGATATTATGGCAGACAACCACTTTTCGTCAACAATCGACGCACTTTTTAAAGGCATGGATCATTTTGTCACCACAAAAACCGTGGTAGGGGAAGCAGTGAAAATCGATGATGCCATAATCCTTCCCCTGGTGGACGTGTCCTGCGGCATGGCGGCGGGGGCGTTTGCCGACGGAGGGAAGAATAAAGATAACGGGGCAGGCGGCATGAGCGCCAAGATGACGCCCAGCGCCGTCCTGGTCATCCAGAACGGAACCGCCAAGCTGGTAAGCGTAAAGCACCAGGATCCCATGACGAAAGCTTTGGACATGGTTCCCGACTTAGTGAATAAATTCGTTGGCGGCCCCAAAGGGGCAGGGGAGATCTCCCCTAATGCCATGGAGGCCGCGGAGGAAATTGCCGGAAGGAAGGAATAGGCCGCAGCCCTGGTGCATAGGATATCCTATGAGGACGAGAAAGGGGTATCCCGATGAAACGGTTGTATGGCTTGATGCTGTTTTGCTTTAGCTGCGGTATGGCTGCCCTTTTGTTCATACCGGTTACGCTGACTACGCTGGTGTTTATCGTGGCGTGTTTGATTGTAGGATATAATTTGTTTTGCTGTTAACGTTTGGCCAGTGAGAGAGATTATGCACGGTGATGTGTGAAATGATGGCAGATGAGGGGCTGTTGCAGAATGAATGATTTCCGTAGGATATGGCAGGGGGCGTGTAAGGCCGCTGCTATGGACTGCTGGAAGGCTGGGTTTTGCGGTGGCCTCTCTTTGGTTTTTGGGGATTTAATGCTTTGTCAACCTGGATGGCTGGTTATGTGGGGGTGACGCTGGGGTGTTTCGGATGGTATTGGGAGTGAATGGGGGAAATTGGTGTTTCATACGATGAGTTTGCAGGCTTAGAGGAAACACGCAGGCTGACGAGTTCGCCGCCTGTGGTGGATGTACACACGAAAACACGCTCTCGGTACGGGCTTGCGGGAAGTCAAAGTTTTAGGAGATGCAGATTATGAAAAGATTAGCCGTATTAGTTCTAACATTAATGTGCATATTGGGATTGGTTGGTTGCGGATTAACTCTAAAAAGTAAGAATGAAGCGGATACCGGGGCTTTGCCACCGATGCTTATTATGGGAAAACAACACTTTTTTGCAGATGATATGCCGATATCTGAACTTCCAGATGATTTTGAGTACATAGGAGAAATAACAGAGGAAGAAGCAAACAACACAGATTTACAAGGATGCAAGTATTATATAAATAAATACTTAAGTTCTTTTGATGAGTTTTATGTATATCAAGAGTGCGGAACACCTATTGATGAGAACATAGTTGATACTACCAAACGTCAGTGGGCTTATGTAAAATGGGTTCGTGAAGGATTTGAAAGAGAGTGAAATGCAAAATTCTAATTTACTCAATTGCCTGAACAATATGAAAATGTATGAAATTCAGGTTAGTTCGAGCTAATAGGCAATGGGAACGCTTTTCCGAAAAGGGAGAAATAAATTTATTTACTCTTTCATTTAGGAGATAACCATAATGAATTACCAGCAGAAAATCCACAAACTGACATCGCTGCTCTTGATTGCTGCCATAACTTTAACTGCTGTATCCAGCGCATCCTGCCAAAAGATGACCACAACGACTATGCAGCTGATGAAAACTGAGGGAACGGTAGGAATTGCCGACGGCAAGGGGAAAACTATTGAGCCTGCATGTACGGTTACTAACCCGGAAACCGGGCGTGGAAAGCCGGCATATATTTCTGGAGGGGAGATGGCCCAGCTGACTGCTTACTCCGAAGACAAGGACGGAGAAATCAGTATCCAGGATTTTACCCCGGGGGATATCCCGGAGTATATCCTGGAAGAGGTTTTGGAAGATGATGCTTTGCTGGAAAAAATCTTGGCGGATTCGGATATGGATTTGCAAAACCGGGAAGAAGGCGGGGAAGCGGAATGCCTGGATATCTCCGTGGAAGCTGGGGAGGGCTGGCGGGAGGCTTACCAGCCCTTGATTGCCCAGGCGAACAGCTGGGATTTTGGCGAAGAGCACGGCGAATGGCTGGACAGGCTGGGAACCATTCCAAACATTCCTCCTTTTTCCGCATACTACCTCCATGACATTAACGGGGACGGCATCCCGGAGCTGATCGTATCCGTAAGCAATGATCTGGAAGTGCTGTTTGCCTATTATACGTACCGGGAATGCGAAGGAGCTTTGTATATCGGAGAGGATTGGCGGAGCGTGCGGGCTGGCTTATATAAGGAAAGCAGCGGCCAGATGGTGATTGTTGAATTTGAGCGGTATGAAGACGTAGGAAAGCTTTACCAGGTAACGCTGCCAGGGGATCAGATCCTTATTCAGCCCTCCGGGGAGGCGCGCTCAGGGGAGATAGAGGCGGCAGGAAGGGACGAGCTTGATTGGAGCTATGGGGATGATTTGTCCCTTTTACAGAATTATGATTCGCTGACGCCGTAAGGAGGAATGAGATGCATACAATCTTAACGGATATGGCAGGCGCTTATATTGCCCATTCAGACGTGATCACTGCCTTTACCGCGATGGTCTATAGCCAGCTGAAAAACAGCACTTGTAAGGTGTACCCGGATAACGTCCAGTACAAATGGATTGTGGATGGGGAGGAAAAGACGGTAATTCCGGATGCGACGATTAACTGCAGGGTACACGCGAAAAAGGGAAATTCTTTTTTTGACATTCCCCGGTTTGTGATGGAAGTTTTATCCGATTCCACCAGAAAGTATGATCGCGGCGAAAAGATGGAAATCTACCGGAAAATGGAGGTGGATGAGTATTGGATCGTTGATTGGGAAAAAAGGCAGGTGGAAATTTATAATTTAGATTATGATGAACAGGGGGAGCCTTGCTACCATCTGTTTAAAACTATAACAAAAGGGAATAAGCATGAATTAGAAATCGTCCATTTTCCGAACATTAAGATTGATTTTGATGAAATGTTTGATATTAGTTAAAAAATGATATCAGTCTGAACAGGGTATAATCTAATGTGGGAAGTGAGGAGATTTTATGGATATTGGCTCCAAGATAAATCCGTTGCTTACATTGAACTATATGCAGGCGGAAAACGAAAACAAATATTTTAGTTGTAAAATAAAAACACTTTTAAGGAGGATGCATGAAAAAATCACTTATGATACTGGTGTGCTGTATGGTTTTTCTCTCAATTCCAATTACGGCATATGCAGCGAAAGACGAAACGAGCACTTACGAATACGAAGTAAGGGATGGAAAGGCCGTATTAACGAGATATGCGACGGATTCAAATGCAACAAGAATTACTGTTCCGCAGGAGGTGGATGGGTATGAGGTTATAGGATTGGAGGGAACATTTAAAGAAAACCAGAGACTGGAAAAGATTGAAATTCCAGAGGGTATAGAGTATTTAGGCATGGAAACTTTTTTAAAGTGTAGAAAATTGAAGAATATTAAATTGCCAGATACATTAACTGAAATTGGAACACATTGTTTTGAAAGAAGCAATATTTCTGAAATTAAAATTCCGGATAGTGTAGAAAATATAGGGTATGGAACATTTGTATCGTGCGGGAATTTAAGAGAAATTAATTTAGAAAATTTGAATATCACAGAAATAGGTTTTGAAATGTTTGATGGATGTTCAAAATTAAAAAAAGTGACATTGCCTAATTCTGTGGAAGTTATAAATTCTGGTGCTTTTTCGGGATGTATGTCTTTAAATGAAATTCGTTTATCGGATTCATTAATAAAAATAGAATCATGGGCTTTTAGAAATTGTTCTAATTTAAAATCAATTAATCTGCCGTTGTCTTTAGAGAAAATAGGAGTTGGAGCATTCAATTATTGTGATTTAATAGAAGAATTAATAATACCACCCAATGTATCACAGATTGATTCGGATGATTATGGGGTAATTTCTGGTAAAAATTTAAAAAGAATCGTAAACCAAACAAATATTGATTTTGATAAAACCGTTTATTACGATGTTTATTTGGAATATATCTGGTATTTGTCTGAAACTGGGGATGAAATTGCAGAATTTCTTCCGGCTAACTCTACAATATATCGTAGAAAAGTTGAAAATAAACCAGTAGATCCAGATAACCCAAGTGATGATAAAGAAAAAATCAAAATCCAAGAAATGGAATTGTCCATTACCTGTACAAAGCCTAATGAAAATATATCTCCTGAAAACCTGGCTGTTGATTTCAAAACAGAACATTGTCATGTTAAGGAAATTAATGTCACAAGGTATAATAAGGCTAATATAATAATAGTCCCAGATGATGGATATGTTTTTTCAAAGGTTATAGATGAATGGGCAAATATTTCGGGAATTGATGTAGAGATTGAAAGAGTAAGAGCAAGAAACAGTACAAGTGGAAATGTGTCAGAGATTCAAATAGCAGTAATCAATGCGGCATCCATAGAACCATCAGAAGGTGATTCTACACAAATTTTATTTGATAAGTATACGGATTCAATTAGCAATGAGATAGAAAAAATAAGAAAAGAAAAAATTAAAATGTCTGACGCAAATTCAGAAGAGTCAGTTAAAGAATATATTACTCAAAGATTATCAAAATTTTCAAATGATATATTCGAATATGAAGTTGTGGTAGATAATGAAGATTTTCGGGTGGCAGAAGCCGGGACGGCTAAAATCCCAAAAGGCAAAAATGGAAGCTGTCATATCACTGTTCGTATGTGGGAAAAGGATAATAAAGAAACGCTGATAAAGATAATGGCTGATATAACCATAAAACCTACTGAATATGAAACATCCTCCAGAGGTGGAAGTGGTGGTTCTAGCGGCGGATCTTCTTCTGGTGGCGATTCATCATCAAAAAGCGAAAGCTCCTCTAATGCTATCAATATAATTATTACAAAAAATAATATCATTATGGGTATCTGGGAGCAAATAGAAGGCAAATGGAAGCTTAAAGCTTCCGATGGTTCCTACGCAAGTTCCCAATGGGCAATGCTAGGAGGTAAATGGTATCTGCTTGGAGCAGATGGCTTTATGCTTACTGGATGGCAGATGGTCAACGGAAAGTGGTATCTGTTTGGCCAGGATGGATCTATGTTGTCTGGATGGCAATTTATCAATGGCAAATGGTATTACCTGGGCGCAGATGGCGCTATGCTGGCCGGGACTGTAACGCCGGACGGATATATAGTTAATGAGAATGGAGAATGGATTCAATAAAAGTAAGGTGTAAAGGAGATTGTTTTATGGCAGGAAAAATTAAATGCTCGTCTTGAGGATGCAATGGAGTGGGAATGCCTATAGATACAAAGAAAAAGTTTTCTTTTGGAAAGGCAATAGTAGGAAATACTATAGGGTTTGCTTTAGGCAGACCAGTTGGCGCTATTGTGAGAGCTGAAAGAGGAATAAGCGGAAAGAACGGAAAATCTGGAACAATAGGTTTTAGAGGTATAGGATTCAAGTCGGTTGTCAATTATGCTAAAACAGTTCATTTGATGAGCGGAGATATTAAGGTAACATTTTCGATGGATAAGACAAGGATAGAGATACCAAATATAGAAATGGTTCCGCTTATTTGTATTCCACATATCTTTAGTGGAGAAAGTTTTAATAAAGAAACACAGAAGATTTTTAAAAATGGATATACCACTGTTTTTATTTTTGAAACAGAAAATGATTCTATAGAGCAGGAAATTCAAGATTTTAATATAAGTAGCATGATTTTCTTGCATAACCTTTCGGAAATTTTATATTATGGACAATCGGAACAATTTTGGAAAACACAGGAAATAAAATTAAATGATATGTCTAAAATCGTAACTTGTTTTGATGGAAAAGAAAAATCATCATGGATGGTGTTTAGCAGTGAAGAAAATAAGCCTTGTGATATTGCATTTTATTATGATGGAAACAAGGCTGTATCTGCGTCAAAAGAAGCAGTAGTACACTCTTTCATGCCAACAAACAATAGCTTGTCAATCCCTATAAAGATTAATGGAGATTTTTCTACAGATCCATCAAGAACGAAAATTACCATTGATGATGAAACGATGGATTCTATAAAAAGGTGCGGAAAATTTTTGTCTGAAATCGCAATCAATATAATAACTTCTGGAAAAGACGAACTGAATATTATAAAGATAATAAGTATGGGTAAAATTGAACCATTAAGAAACATTAGAGGCAAAGGCATAAGTGACTATTTCGTTGAGTATGTACAAGAAAATATAAAAGAATATTTTCAAATAATTGCAAACGGGAAAACATATATTATCAACAGGATGGGATGACGGATAATGATTTTAAAGAAATAATCAAAAAAATAGACGCTATAGGAATAGGGCGCGAAAAGGAAAAAAATATTTTGGGGTTAATTGATCTCTTAAAAGTTATTGGAATTAGTCCTATTCCAACGGAGAAAATTTTAGATGCAATGGAAATACTTAATTGTGAAAAGTCAACCAGAATACAGGTTTTAGCTGAAGTTGTGCAAAATTCAAGACTTGGAATAGGTCAAGACATTAAAGAAAAATTTAGAAAGGCAAAAATTATTGAATATGATGATGGTGGTGTTAAAAGCGTTGAAGAACAATGCAAAGGTGATATTGTAGAGAAAAACTTTCAAGATGCTGTTGTAGAAAAACTTGATACATTTTCTGGCTTGGAGTGGTTTGCGAAGCAAATGAATATTTCTTTGAAAAATAGCAATTTCCTAAAAAAGGAAAGTAATATAATAGAAAGCAAAAACATGGTATTTTCTAACCATATAATCAAAAAATGGAGAAGCGCAGAAGAAAACTTTTTGCAATTTATTCAGAATTTTCCCGATGTGGAGAACGTTATTGATGTGGCTGATAAAAATATTGGGTATGATGTAGAAGTTATTTTAAAGAATGGCGAACATGAATATTATGAAATTAAAAGTGTTAATAGGATGGGCGAATCCTTTTCCATGACAAACAATGAATTTTCATCAGCAATTCAATATAAGAAAAAATACAAATTAGCAATAGTGCAACAAGGTAAAAGCAAATTTGATGTTTGCATTATAACAGACCCTGCAAATTCTTTAGTATTAACTAAAAGAGTTGTTCGGTGGGAATGGTATTGCAATGTTTATTCTGGTGAGATTTTTCAAGTGAAAATAGAAAATTGAAAAAAATCGACTTTTGTTCACACATATGTCATTATATACGTGTGAACAAAAGTGAGGTAAGGAAAATGAGTCCACGAACAGGCAGACTTACAAATAATCTAAAAACAGAAGAAATAAAGATAAGGGCTACCAAGCAAGATAAAGAACTTTTAAAAGGGTGATGCAAAACACTTAATCAAACACAATATCAAGCAGAACTTGCTGATATTACAGGAAAATCAGTTCGAACAGTTTCAAGAAAACTTAGTCAATTGGTTGAATTGGGAGTTGTCAGAATAAACGGGAATAAGTATAGCAAGAACCATACATATTCGTTGAATGAAAAATAAAGTGACATAACCAACCTTGACATAAATGGCAAGGATATGGCAAGGATAGGTGACGCTTAAGCTTCTCCATTAGATTCATGCTTTGAACTGAGCGATGGAAAACAATACAATCTGAATTGGGATGAGCGGCATACTATGCAGAGGGAGCTATATGAGCTGGTGACTGATTATGTTTCCAAGACGTATAATAAGGCAAAAAATACAAGAAAAAAACTGCCGCTCCCCAACCATCCGGGAAACGGCAGTTCATTTTTCCTAAGCTGACTAAAATTCTGCGAAAATTTACTAAGTATATCCCAAAACCAGGCTTTCCTCTTCCTTAAGCCCTCTCCACTAAACCGGAACGCAGGCAAGAAGTACATACGTACATCTTCTTTGCTCCGCCAGCAGTCTTAACCCTCACTGACTTTATGTTCGCTTTCCACATTTTGTTCGATCTTCTATGGGAATGGCTCACAGCGTTACCAAAGTGAGCAGCCTTTTGACAGATAGCACATTTTGCCATGACTTTGCACCTCCTTTAACGGTACTTGGATTTTTATGGAGATATGCCATTAAAAAATCCACAACAGTTGTATCTTATCAGAAACTCTTTAAAAAAGCAAGGGAAAATTAAAAATTTATTTCTTTTTTTCAAAAAATAGTGTATACTTGACCATATAAACCATTAGGAGGCTATAGTATGAGGGGTCGAATCAATACGAAACTGGGAGAGATCCAGATCAATGCTGATGTGATTGCGCTGTACGCGGGAACGACTGCCGTGGAATGCTTTGGCATTGTGGGCATGGCGGCGGTCAGCATGAAGGATGGCCTGGTAAAGCTGTTAAAGCGGGAAAGCCTGACCCATGGAATTAATGTGGAGATAAAAGAAAACCATATGGCGATTGATTTCCACGTAATTGTGTCCTATGGGGTCAGTATCTGTGCGGTGGCAGATAACTTGATTGAAAGCGTAAAATACAAAGTAGAAGCATTCACCGGAATGGAAGTTGACAAGATTAACATCTACGTGGAAGGTGTAAGAGTGATTGATTAAGGAGGAAACCGGTGATATGAATACCATTGACGCAAAACTGCTCCAAAAGGCGTTTTTAGCCGGGGCTGGCAGCCTGGAAGCGAAGAAAGAGTGGATCAACGAATTAAATGTATTTCCCGTGCCGGACGGGGACACAGGGACGAACATGACCCTTACGATTATGGCGGCAGCCAAGGAAGTGGCGGCCATAGAGCATCCCACCATGGAGGCTTTGGCGAAAGCGATTTCTTCCGGCTCCTTAAGGGGCGCTCGGGGAAACTCAGGCGTAATCCTATCCCAGCTCTTCCGCGGGTTTACCAAGGAGATTAAGGGGGCAGAGGAGATTGATACAAAAATCCTCTCCCGCGCCTTAACCCGGGCTACGGAGACTGCCTACAAGGCAGTGATGAAGCCCAAGGAGGGCACGATCCTTACCGTGGCCAAGGGGATGTCGGAGAAGGCGGCGGCCCTTTCGGAGCAGACCGATGATATTCTGGTATTTTGCCAAAAGGTGGTGGAAGAGGGCGATATCATCTTAAGCAAAACCCCGGATATGCTCCCAGTGCTTAAGCAGGCCGGGGTGGTGGATTCCGGCGGGCAGGGCCTGATGCAGGTGCTTAAAGGCTGCTTAGAGGGGCTGATGGGAAAGGAAGTGAGCCTTAAGGTAGGCGAGGAAAGCCGGGAGCCTGCGGGGAAAGCCCTTCCGGCGGACAGGGCCGGCCTTGACACTGCTGACATTAAATTTGGGTACTGCACGGAATTTATCATTAACGGGGAAAGGGAATTTACCGATAAGGATGAGCGGGAATTTAAGGGATACCTGGAAGAAATCGGTGATTCCATCGTGGTGGTTGCCGACGAGGATGTGGTGAAAGTCCATGTGCACACCGATCATCCCGGGCTGGCCTTTGAAAAGGCCTTAACCTATGGCTCCCTTTCCCGGATGAAGGTTGACAATATGCGGGAGGAGCACCAGGAGCGGCTGATTAAGGACGCCCAGGCCATCGCTGCCAAGCAGAAGGCAGAGGATGCGGCCAAGGAAAAAGCGCAGCCTAAGAAGCCTTTTGGCTTTATCGCCGTGTCCGTGGGCGAGGGCTTAAGCGAGATTTTCAAAGGGATTGGGGCGGACTACCTGATTGAGGGCGGACAGACCATGAACCCAAGCACGGAAGATATCTTAAATGCCGCAGGGAAGGTGAACGCAGAGACCATATTTGTCCTCCCCAACAATAAAAACATTATCCTGGCAGCGGAGCAGGCGATGCACATGATTGAGGACAAGCGGATTATCGTCGTGCCTTCCACTACGGTTCCCCAAGGGATCACGGCGCTGATTAACTTTATGCCGGATTTATCGGCGGAAGAAAATCTGGACAATATGAAGGCGGAAATGCAGCGGGTGAAAACCGGCCAGATCACTTATGCGGTGCGCACCACCAATATTGACGGCATGGATATCAATGAAGGGGATATCATGGCTATCGGCGACCACGGGATGCTTGCCGTGGAGCAGGATGTGCCTGATGCGGCCTTAAAGGCGTTAGATAAGCTGATTGACGAGGAGTCGGAGCTGGTAAGCTTATATTACGGGGCCGAGGTGTCCGAGGAGGAAGCAAACGAACTCCTTGAGCAGGCGAAGGAGCGGTTCCCCCAGGTGGAGGTGGAGCTGCAAAACGGCGGGCAGCCGGTATACTACTACCTGCTTTCCGTGGAGTGATAAGGGATGGAGATTAAGGGAATGCCCTTGGAGGAATTAAAGGGGATCGGGGAAAAGACCGGGAAGCTGTTCCGGAAGATGGGAATTGGGACGGTAGATGAGCTTTTGCGGTTCTATCCCAGGGATTACGATGCTTTCCAGGATCCGCTTCCCATCGGCCAGCTGAAGGAGCAGGCGGTGAATGCCGTGGAAGGGGTTTTGATGAAGCCTGCGGATCTCCTTCGGCTAAACGGGATGGAGCTGGTTACGGCCAAGCTTAAGGACTTAACCGGAAGCCTGCAGCTGACCTGGTTTCGTATGCCGTATATCCGTTCCCAGCTAAAGGCGGGAACCCCTTACGTTTTCCGGGGCAGGGTAGTTCGCAGGCAGGGGCGGCTTTTAATGGAGCAGCCCCAGATTTATTCCCCGGAAGCCTATAAGGAATTAGCCCATTCCCTGCAGCCGATTTACGGGCAGACGAAAGGCCTAAGCAATAAGGCCATCGCCAAGGCGGTATCCCAGGCCTTAAGCCTTGCGCCGAAGGAGCCGGATTATCTGCCGGAATATTTGCGGGAAAGGCACGGGCTTGCGGATTACTCCTTTGCCCTGGAGCATATCCATTTCCCCGGAGATCGGGCGGCCCTTTTAAAGGCCAGGAAGCGCCTGGTATTTGACGAGTTTTTCCTGTTCCTTATGGGGGTTCGACGCCTTAAAGAAAGCAGGCGGGATCAAGAATCGCCATTTCCCATAGCGGCTTTCGGGACAGCAGAGCGGCTCATTAGCGTTCTCCCTTACCGGCTGACGAAGGCCCAGGAGAATGCCTGGGCAGAAATCCGGGCGGATATGGAAAGCGGCTTGGTGATGAACCGGTTAATCCAGGGGGATGTAGGATCGGGGAAGACGATTATCGCCATATTAGCCCTTTTGGCAGCAGCAGACAGCGGATACCAGGGGGCGCTCATGGTTCCCACGGAAGTGCTGGCAAAGCAGCACTACGAATCCATGGTTTCCCTGTTTCATGCCCACGGCATATCGAAGGTTCCCGTCTTAGTGACCGGCTCCATGACGGCAAGGGAGAAGCGCCAGGCCTATGAGGCCATCCGCAGCCATCAGGCGGATATCATTGTGGGCACGCACGCCTTAATCCAGGAAAAGATTAGCTACCGTAAGCTGGCGCTGGTAATTACCGACGAGCAGCACCGTTTCGGCGTAGGCCAGAGGGAAGCCCTGGGAGCGAAAGGCGAGGGCGGACTTCCCCATGTAATGGTAATGAGCGCTACCCCCATCCCCCGCACCCTGGCCATCATCCTGTACGGCGATTTGGATATCTCCGTGATTGACCAGCTTCCCGCCAGCCGCCTCCCTATCAAAAACTGCGTGGTGGGGACGGACTACCGGAAGCGCGCCTACCACTTTATCGCCGGGCAGGCCGCCAAAGGCCATCAGGCTTACGTGATCTGCCCGATGGTGGAGGAAAGCGAGATGATCGAGGCGGAGAATGTGCTGGATTACACGAAAATTTTAAGGCAGGAGCTTCCGGAGGGAATTCGGGTGGAATACCTTCACGGGAAGATGAAAGGGGCAAAGAAGAACTGGATCATGGAACAGTTTGCCGCAGGCGAGATCCAGGTTTTAGTCTCCACCACGGTGATTGAGGTAGGCGTCAATGTGCCTAACGCCACCGTGATGATGATCGAGAATGCCGAGCGCTTCGGCCTGGCCCAGCTCCACCAGCTCCGCGGCCGGGTAGGGCGGGGGAAAGACCAGTCCTACTGCATCATGGTAAACTGCTCGGGGGACGAAGAGAGCGGGAAGCGGCTGGATATCTTAAACCATTCCAATGACGGCTTTTTCATTGCCTCGGAAGACTTAAAGCTTAGGGGGCCGGGGGATCTTTTCGGCTTCCGGCAAAGCGGCGAGATGGAATTTAGGCTGGCGGATATCTTCACGGATGCCGATTGCCTAAAGGCCGTTTCAGAGGAGGTGAACCGGCTGCTGGAGGAGGATCCAGGGCTGGAAAGGAAGGAGCACCTGGGGCTTGAGGGGCAGCTTAAGCGCTATCTGCAGGCCGGAAGGAGCCAGGTTAATTTATAGAGCAGGAGGAAGGAAATGAATAATCTCAACCAAACCATCAGGACAATTTTAAACCGGAGGAGCACCAGGAGCTTTGTCCGAAGGCCCATAAAGGAAGAGGATCTTAAGCTGATTGTGGACTGCGCCCTCCATGCCCCAAGCGGCATGGGACGCCAGACCTGGAAGTTTACCGTGGTGGAAAACCGGGCCAGGATTCGGGAGCTTTCCAAGGCAGTGGGGGAAGAATTAGGGCGGGAAGGCTATGATATGTACGCCCCGGAGGTGCTAATCATCCCGTCTAACTTAAAAGAAAGCCCCTTCGGGATGGAGGATAACGCCTGCGCCATGGAGAATATTTACCTGGCGGCGGAAGCTTTGGGCATCGGCTGCGTGTGGATTAACCAGCTAAGGACGATCTGCGATGTGCCAAAGATCCGGGCAATCTTAGATGCCTTCCATATCCCAGGGGATCATGTAGTGTATGGCCTGGCGGCGCTGGGATACCGGGACGATGCTCCCCTTGCGCCAAAGGAGCGGATCGGCCAGGTGGAATACATAAAATAGCCGCCAACTGCCCGCATAAGCGCGGCGCGGCTCATTGCCAGAAAAAAGAAAAGCAAAGGACTGCCGGTTATAAACGGAGCATAAGGGATAAAGGGCAGTCCTTTGCTTTTTTCATACAGCACATTCGGATGAACCGATAATGAGCGAAGCAGCCTTGAGGGCAGGCTTATTGCCGGAAGAAGTCCTCATCAAGGTTTTCTCCCCGCATGGCCGGGTTATATTTTAAATCCATAAAGCCATTGAAATTTTTATTGAACATCTTTTCCAGCTCCGAGGTGTAGCCGATAACCATCTGGGGCTGTTCCGCCGCGTAGAATTTCAGGGCTTCCTGGGTCTGCTTTTCCGTCAGGGAAATGCCGGACATTTTTTTATCCTTGCTGTACAGGCGCATTTCGCTGACGCTGTACCGGCCCGTGCGGCTGTAATAATATCCCCAAACCAGATCCTTGTTTGCCAGGATCATAGCCCGGTTCCCTACCATGTAGACCGTCCATTTTTTTCCTACCCACACGGATTTCCCGATGGGATGAGCCTGGCTGAAATCCTCTTCGATTGCCGCCAGGGAAACGGAGCTGTCTTTTTGCAGGTACTGGTGGATGCTCTTCATATAGGCATTGCTGAATAGGCCCAGGACGCTCAGGAAACCGTAAAGGACAAAGAATGCCGCAATCGCCATCAAGCACCAAAACAGGGGAATGTTCATCCCGCCGATCCGCTTTGTGTCCAGCTCGTAAAAATAAAAATTCGTGTAATCGTCTTCCAAGACATTAAATTCAGCCAGCGAGCTCCTAAAGTACCGTTCCATTTCGGCATCCATCTTCGTCCAAGTTCCAGTAAACGTGACCGGATCCGGAGGGGCGGCATTCCCGCTCTCGTCAAATAAGTAGTCGTTGGACGCCTCTATTATGGACGCCATTTCGCTTTGCTTGTCCTTGTTTAAGTAAACGCTGTAAAAATAAAAGGCAACCGTCTCTTTCTCGTAATCCGGAATGGACTGTAACGCTAAGTAACTGTATCCGTTCGTGCTGGTGGTTTTCCCGCCATACTTCCTGGTAGTGGTGGTGGTATGCTCCACGTAGTCATACAGAAGGAATTCGGTATCCGTGGTAACATATTTTCCCGCATAGGTTTCCGGATCCAAAGTGATATCCATCTTCGTCGGGCCGGTGATTACATCAAGGATGGCAAGCTTCGTAACCGCCAGCATCCCAACAACCACGAGGATGGAAACAATAATTCTTGTAATGTTTGATTTCCTGGATTTTTTTTGAAGTGTCTCTAGCATAGTTCCCCCTTTTTGTGTAAATAGATTGTAACTATTTTCTTTTGCCCACGCTGTCTTAAAAGCTGCGCCTGTATTTGTGCTGCCTATTTAATATACTATATTTTTGATGGTTCGTCCATGGTATTCTTTTTGATATTCTTTAAGGAAGCTAAATGCTCGTACAAACTCGGCTCTCGGCTCATGGCTCGCTAAAATAAAAAGAACCGCTGCAGTACCTGGATGCCTAAGGCAGGCATCCATACTGCAGCGGTCCCTAGCTTACCGCTTTACTTTCCGGCCATCTGGCGTTCCTGGGCCTCGATCATCTTCTTGACCATATAGCCGCCTACGGAACCGTTCTGGGCGGAAGTTAAATTGCCGTTGTAGCCGTTGCTTAACGGTACGCCGATTTCACTTGCTACCTCCATCTTCAGTCGGTCCATTGCCTCTTTTGCCTCAGGTACATTTGTCTTGTTGCTGGAAGAATTGCTTGCCATAATGATATGCCTCCTTTTCTTCTCGATTGCCATCCCTTTAGTGTCCGGGATGTGGTTGGTTTTTTGCTACACTCCTATTATGTGCTTTCTCTTTGGGAATACACTAGAAGGTTTTACGAAATCTGTCATTTTTCGGAAAACGCCGCGCCTGCCTGAACGGTTACTTTTTATGGATGGCAGCCGGAAAAATTTGAAAAACCGCTTGTGCATCTGAACTATTCATATTATACTAGATGAAAGCGTGCTGCTTGGCAGCAGCTTTACGTGTTTAAGTAAGCGAGGAAAGCGAATGAGAGTGATTGCCGGCAGCGCAAGGCGCTTGCTGTTAAAAACGATAGAAGGCATGGATACCAGACCCACTACGGATCGGATTAAGGAAACCTTATTTAATATGCTGCAGTATGAGATTGCCGGCAGTTCTTTCCTTGACCTGTTTTCCGGCAGCGGAGCCATCGGGATTGAAGCCTTAAGCCGCGGGGCAAGGAGGGCTGTTTTTGTGGAGCAAAACCCATTGGCCGTTTCCTGCATCCAGGATAACCTGGAGACGACGCACCTTAAGGAGCGGGCACTGATCATGAAGAAGGACGTGCTTTTGGCCCTTAAGGAGCTGGAAGGAAAGGAAGAGCCATTTGACTTCATCTTTATGGATCCCCCTTACCGATGCGAAGCCGAGCGGGGGGTGCTTTCGTACCTGTGGGATTCCGCCTTGGCAGGGCCGGGGACTTTAGTCATCATTGAAGCGGCCAAGGAGACCGGGACGGACTGGATCCCAGCCATGGGATGGGAAATCCGCAAGGTCAAAACATATAAGACGAACAAACACATTTTTGCAGCTAAAGGAGAACAGTAGATGTCGGTGGCAGTATATCCAGGCAGCTTTGACCCGGTGACTTTAGGACATTATGATATTATCTTGCGGACGGCCCAGGTGATGGATCGGGTGGTGATCGGAGTGCTGAACAATCAGGCGAAGAAGCCCCTTTTTACGGTCGAGGAGCGGGTGGCCATGTTAAAAAGCGTCACTTCCGATCTTCCCAATGTGGAGATCCAGTACTTTGAAGGCCTTACCATCGATTTTGCCCGAAAAAACAAGGCAAAAGTGGTGGTGCGCGGCCTGCGAGCCGTCACAGACTTTGAGTATGAGCTTCAGCTTGCCCAGACAAACCGGGTGATAGCCCCGGAAATTGATACCATGTTTTTAGCAACCAGCTTAAAATATTCCTACTTAAGCTCTAGCATGGTGAAGGAGATTGCCTCCTTGGGCGGGGATATTAAAGAATTTTTACATCCGCAGATTGCTGCGAACGTATTAAAAAAATATGCAGAGTTAAATCAGGTAAGGAGATAAAGGTTATGAGCAGAATCGAACAGTTAATTGATGAGATTGAAGAGTACATCGATAGTTGTAAGTATCAGCCGTTGTCTACAACAAAGATTTTAGTGAATAAAGAAGAACTGGAAGAGCTTTTGGTGGAGTTAAGGCTCAGGGTTCCAGATGAGATCAAGCAGTACCAGAAGATTATCAGCAACCAAGAGGCTATCTTAAGCGAGGCCAGGAGCCAGGCGAACACCATGGTTGCGGAGGCCACGGCTCAGACGAATGAACTGGTGAACCAGCATGAAATCATGCAGAAGGCTTATGCCAGCGCCAATGAAATTATCGAGCAGGCCAATATGCAGGCCCAGGCCATCGTGGACAATGCAGTCAATGACGCCAACAATATCCGTCAGGGAGCCGTCCAGTATACGGACGATATGCTGCGCAACCTCCAGGCAATCATCAGCCACACCATGGAAGGGGCCAGGGGGCGTTTCGATGCCTTCCTTACCTCCATGCAGTCCAGCTACGATATCGTCTCCACGAACCGGAATGAGCTGGCTGGCGGCGTGGTGCAGGAAGCCCCGGCAGGGGAACAGCCGCCGGAGGACGGGTCTGCGGTTTAAGGCGGCTGGGGCTGAAATTGCGCGCCCGGCAGCTTTTGGGCAAATGGCCGGCAGGCAGGTTACTGATAGAGGAAGAGCATCAGGAAAAAGCAGGCCATCAGGCTGTGAAGCAGCTTCCACAGAATATAATGTCGGATGGATAGTCCGACATTTTTTGTAACGCTTTTTACCTGGAACACGCCGGAGAAGCCGCCGAAGGCGGCTGCCCAAAGGATGGGGAAAATCCCTGATGCGCCGGGAAGGAAACGAGCCGCGGCGTCAATCCCGGTAGTCATCTCCGCTGCGGCAATAAGCAGCACGGAAAAAAGGCCCGGAGGGAAAAAGGCTTGGAGATATTGGGCTAGGATGGAAAAAATCATTAAATACCCGCCGATTTTCACCATCAGATGGATGGAATCCATCAGCGCTTGATCTAAGGGAAAGCAGGCCTTAGGGGAAGCGCTGCCGAAATTCCTGGAGGAGCAAATGTTTCGGATGCCGGAAAAACCATACAGCCTGCCTGCCAAAACAAACATGGGAAACAAAGGAAGATAAAGGGATGCCGCCACCTTCCAGAGAGGAAGGAAAAGCGCCTGCCCTGCCGCCTGCCTGGCCTTTGCCATGACAAACCCGGCCAAAAACATAGGGCTGGGAAAGCTGCTGACGGCGTACAAGCTTCTGGCCTCGGGAAGGGAAATCAAGCCTTGATCCAAGAAATCGCTGCAGGCCTTCGCTCCCAAGGGATAGCCGCAAAGCACGCCGCTTATCAGGACAAAGCAGCCGTTTTCCGACAAGCCCAGGAGCCGCCCGAATACGGGCACGGCAGGAGCCGCCAGAAATTTCACCCCGTTCATGGCGGTAATCAGGTTTGTGCATACCATAAAGGGCAGCAGGGTGGGAAGGACGGTCTGATACCAGAGCAGCAGCCCCCTCCTGGCTCCCTCTAAGGAGAGCTTGGGGAAGCATAGCAGAAGCACCATCACTGCCGAGAGGGCTGCTTTAGGAAGATTTCCTTTCGTTTTCATGTTTTTTCTCCGGGATTTAAGCGTATATATCATTAATACAATATATGTGGGGCATGGTTATGCATATGATTTGGATTTGGTCAGCAATCCTCCTGCTTTCCGTCTACCAGACGGCCTTCCTGGACGGCTTGCTGGATCATCCCGGCAGTTACCCATTAGACGGCTATACCTGGGAATCCGAGGCATTCCGAAATATGCAGATGGGAGAGTGCCTGTCCGGGCAGCCCAATCTGGATCTTGACTGCCTTACCGCCCTAATGGTGAGCCATGATTACGATCTAAGCCAGCTTAAGGAAGAGGAGGTAAGCGGCTGGGAAGGGCTAAAGGCTTCCATCTGCCAGCAGAAGCCGGTGGAATACCGAAAATTAAGGCAGGCGTACCAGGCAGTCTTCGCGGACATTTCCTGCTTCCCTATCCCTGCCTCCCTCCGCCCCAGGGAGGGAAGCTTTGTTTCCTACCAGGATGATTTCTTAGCTCTCAGGACTTACGGGGGAGAGCGCCGGCATGAAGGCTGCGATATCCTGGGCAACGGGGCCGCCAGGGGGTTTTACCCCGTATTGTCCATGACAGGCGGACAGGTGGAGCAGGTGGGATGGCTGGAAAAAGGCGGCTGGCGGATCGGGATCCGTGCGCCTTGCGGCGCTTATTTTTATTATGCCCACCTGTACGGCTACGGGCAGGAGTGGGCAGTGGGGGATAAGGTGGAGCCTGGGACGCTGCTGGGATATATGGGGGATTCCGGTTATGGCGTCCAGGAAGGGACGGTTGGGAATTTTGAGGTTCACCTCCACCTGGGAATATACTTAAAAACGGATCATTACGACGAACTGAGCATTAATCCTTACTGGGTGCTGCGCTACAGCGAGAAATTCATGCGGCAGGCCAGTTACTGACTTTTTGATACGGCTTGCACATTTAGGAAGGGCTTGCATATGGAAAAGACAATCAGCCAGGAAAAAGGGAAGCTTCCAGAAAGGTTCCTCCGGGATATGGAGCTTCTCCTGGGCAGGGAAGAATATGAACGCTACCTTAAGGCCTTCAGCCAGGAAAAAATCCAGGGGCTGCGGGTAAATACGGGGAAGCTTTCCCCGGGAGCCTTTGCGGCTCTTTGCGGCAAAAGCTTAACGCCCGTCCCATGGGCGGCCAATGGCTTTTACTATCACCAGGATCCGGACGCTTCCTGGGAACCGGCAAAGGATCCATACTACTATGCAGGCCTATATTACCTCCAGGAACCAAGCGCCATGGCTCCGGCAAGCTTCCTCCCGGTAAGCCCGGGGGATAAGGTGCTGGACTTATGCGCGGCTCCCGGGGGGAAAGCCACGGAGCTGGGGGCAAGGCTTGGGGGGCAGGGGATTCTCCTTGCCAATGACATCAGCAATTCCCGGGCAAAGGCGCTGTTAAAAAACCTGGAGCTTTCCGGGACGCCTAATTTTTGTGTTGCCAGCGAGCCGCCCCAAAAGCTCGCCTGTGCTTTCCCGGGATTTTTCCACAAGGTCCTGGTGGATGCCCCTTGCTCCGGCGAGGGGATGTTCCGGAAGGATCCGGACATGGCAAAGGACTGGGAAAAGCGGGGGCCAGCGTACTACGCGCCTATCCAGCGGGAGATTTTAACCAGCGGGGCAGCTATGGTAAAACCGGGAGGCTATCTTCTGTATTCCACCTGCACCTTCTCAAAGAAGGAAGACGAGGAGCAGATCCTGTGGTTTTTGGCGGCGCACCCGGAATTTGAATTAGTTCCCCTGCCCTTATTCCCCGGCGCGGCGGAAGGCTTTGGCCTCCCCGGAGCCATCCGCCTGTTTCCGCACAAGGTCAAGGGCGAAGGCCATTTTTTGGCGCTGCTGCATAAGAAGGGGCAGCCCGGGAAGGAAAAAAGCGTCCTTCGGGAAACTGGGCAGGAGCCGGGGACGAAAGCCAGGCAAGCATCGGAAAGATGCGTTAAGGGAACGGTGGAAAAGGCTTCGCCAAAGGAGCCGCCCAGCCAAGGGCTTAGGGAATTCCTGTCCAAGGTAAGCAGGCCCTTTGACCACAGACGCATAAGGAAGCTTAAGGAAAGCTTCTATTACCTTCCCCAGGATTTCCCGGAAGGGATGGGCCTGCGTTACCTGCGGACAGGCCTTCTTCTCGGCCGCGAAAAAGGCGGGCGTTTTGAGCCAAGCCAGGCTTTAGCCATGGCCTTAAGGCCAGAGGAGTTTCCCCAGGCAATCCGCTTTTCCCATGAGGATGAACGAATCATCCGGTATCTGAAGGGGGAAACGGTCGCCTTAACCGGCAGGGAAGCCGCAGGCAAAGGCTGGTGTCTGGTGTGCGTGGAGGACTTCCCCTTGGGATGGGCCAAGGGCTGCGGGGAAACCTTAAAGAATAAATATTACCCCGGCTGGCGTTTCCAGTAAGGGGATACATAAGTGTTGAATCGAGGAAAGCATGGCACAGATGCGTTTAGATAAATTTTTGGGGGAGATGGGCCTAGGAACCCGCTCCCAGGTAAAAGAGCTGGCCAGGAAAGGGCGGGTTGCGGTAAACGGGCAGGCGGTAAAGAAAAGCGACCAAAAGATCTGGCCGGGAAAGGATGAAGTCCAGGTGGACGGGAAAACCATTCCCTACGTTCCTTGGGAGTATTATCTGCTGAATAAGCCCCAGGGGGTGGTGTCCGCCACGGAGGATGGCCGTTACCCCACCGTGGTCGATTTGATTGCGGAAAAAAAGCGGAAGGATTTATTCCCGGTGGGGCGGCTGGACAAGGACACGGAAGGCCTTCTGCTGATCACCAACGACGGGATCCTGGCCCACCAGCTGCTGTCCCCCGGAAAGCACGTAGAAAAGACGTATTTCGTGCGGATGAAAGGGGCGCTTTCCCCCTCTGCCTGCCGCCAAATCCAGGAAGGGCTGGTGTTGGAAGACGGGCAGAAAACCCTCCCCGCCAAGCTCCATCTCATCAGGCAATGGCGGGAAGGCGAAGGCATATGGGCAGAGCCTGTCCCCTTTGGAGAAGCCTGCTTAACCATCCATGAGGGGAAGTTCCATCAGGTTAAACGGATGTTTGAGGCGGTAGGATGCCAGGTAGTTTATTTAAAGCGGCTGTCCATGGGGCCGTTAACGCTGGATGAGAACATGGAGCCAGGGCAGTACCGCCCTTTGACCAGCGGGGAGCTGGCAGAATTAAAAGCACTGGAAGGGGAGCGTAGGACAGATGGATAAACTGCTGCACCGAAAACAAGCGGTGATTTTTGACTTAGACGGGACGCTGGTGGATTCCATGTGGATGTGGAAAGCCATCGACATGGAATACTTAGGGAGGTTCGGATATGGCTGCCCGGAGGATCTGCAAAAGAGCATCGAGGGAATGAGCTTTACGGAAACCGCCGTTTATTTCAAGAAACGGTTTATGCTGGAAGATCCCATTGAACAGATCAAGAAAGACTGGACGGATATGTCCATTGACAAATACCGGCATGAAGTGCCCTTAAAGCCGGGGGGCAAAGCCTTTTTGGAGTATGCCGCCAGCTTAAACCTTCCCATGGGCATAGCTACCAGCAACAGCCGGGAGATTGTGGACGTGGTGCTTAACGCCCTGGGAATCGGGCATTTTTTCTGCAACATCACCACCAGCTGCGAGGTGAGCCGTGGAAAGCCCGCGCCGGATGTTTACTTAAAGGCGGCCAGGCACTTAAACGTCTCCCCAAACGCCTGCCTGGTCTTCGAGGATGTCCCGGCAGGGATCTGTGCCGGGAAAGCGGCCGGGATGACGGTGGTCGCCGTGGAGGATGAATTTTCCCGGGAAATGCGGGAGGAAAAAATCAGCCTGGCCGACTATTTTGTGGAAGATTTTTATGCGCTGCTTCCTAAGGAGGGCAGGGGATGAGCCAGGGCAGGGACTTTCTTCCGATCAGCCCTTCCGATATGGAAAAGCGGGGCTGGGATCAATGTGACTTCGTCTATGTCACCGGGGATGCCTACGTGGATCACCCATCCTTCGGCACGGCGGTGATCAGCCGGGTTTTGGAGGCCCACGGCTACCGGGTGGGGATTATTGCCCAGCCGGACTGGAAGCGGGATGAAAGCATTGCCCTGCTGGGGGAGCCAAGGCTGGGCTTTTTGGTTTCTTCCGGGAACATGGATTCCATGGTAAACCACTACACCGTGTCCAAGAAGCGGCGGAAGGCCGATCAGTATACGCCGGGCGGGGTGATGGGAAAGCGGCCGGACTATGCCGTGGTGGTTTACTGCAACTTAATCCGGCGCACCTTTAAAAAGACGCCCATCATCATTGGCGGCATTGAAGCCAGCCTGCGCAGGCTGGCCCACTATGACTATTGGTCGGATCGGCTGAAGCATTCCATACTGGTGGATTCCCAGGCCGACTTAATCTCCTACGGGATGGGGGAGCGCTCCATCGTCCAGATTGCCGAGGGGCTTGAGAGCGGCATCGCTGTTTCCGATCTTACCTTCATCGACGGGACGGTTTATAAGGCGAAATCCCTGGATTCTGTCTATGACTGCATCCGCCTGCCCTCCTTTGATGAGCTTAAGGCCGATAAGGGCAAGTACGCAAGGAGCTTCTATACCCAGTATGTGAATACGGATCCCTTTTCCGGGAAGCGGCTGGCGGAGCCTTACGGGGAGCACCTTTACATCGTCCAGAACCCTCCTGCAAGGCCACTGACCACACAGGAAATGGATGACGTGTACGGCCTTCCCTATATGAGGTCTTACCATCCCTCCTATGAGAAAGCTGGCGGGGTTTCGGCCATCAAGGAGGTTCAGTTCAGCCTGACCAGCAGCCGGGGCTGCTTCGGGGGATGCAGCTTCTGCGCCTTAACCTTCCATCAGGGAAGGATTATCCAGGCCAGGAGCCACCGCTCCCTTTTGGAGGAGGCAAAATTACTCACCGAGGATAAGGAGTTTAAGGGCTATATCCATGACGTAGGCGGCCCCACGGCCAACTTCCGTTTCCCGGCCTGCGAAAAGCAGCTGACGAAGGGAGCCTGCCCGAAAAAGCAGTGCCTTTTCCCAAAGCCCTGCCAGAACCTGCGGGCGGATCATGGGGATTACCTTCGGCTGCTGAAAGGCTTAAGGAGCCTTCCCAAGGTAAAAAAGGTATTCATCCGCTCCGGCATCCGCTTTGACTATCTCCTTGCGGATCCTGACCGGAAGTTTTTAAGGGAGCTTTGCCAGCACCATGTAAGCGGGCAGCTGAAGGTGGCCCCGGAGCACGTGTCCGACAAGGTGCTTTCCAGGATGGGGAAGCCAGGCAGCCAGGTCTACCGGCAGTTCGTAAAGGAATACCAGACCATGAACCGGCAGCTTGGCCTTAAGCAGTACCTGGTTCCTTACCTGATGTCCTCCCATCCCGGCTCCTCCTTAAAGGAAGCGGTTAACCTGGCAGAGTATGTCCGCGACTTAGGGTATATGCCGGAGCAGGTGCAGGATTTTTATCCTACGCCTTCTACGATTTCTACCTGTATGTACTACACCGGCCTGGATCCCAGGACGATGGAGCCGGTATACGTTCCGGTAAATCCCCATGAAAAGGCGATGCAGCGGGCCTTGATCCAATATAAGAACCCGGCAATGCACGGCCTGGTGGAAGAAGCGCTGAAAAAAGCCGGACGGCAGGATTTAATCGGATTTGGCCCCAAATGCCTGATCCGCCCGGAAGGAGCCCGTGAAAACTTAGGGAACCGGCATGGAAATTTAGGGAACCGGCATGAAAATGCAAGAAGCAAGCATGAAAATTTAAGGAGCGGAAATGCTAAGAATAAGCGTTCTGCGGGAAAAACCCGCCAAAGCGCGGAAACACACAGAAAAAAGAGGTGATTAACCATGAGAATCGCGATTATTACCGGGGCATCCTCCGGCATGGGGATGGAAACTGCCATCCAGCTTGCCGATCGGTTTGGCGGGAAGCTGGATGAGCTTTGGCTCTTAGCCAGACGCAAAGATCGGATGGAGGCGCTTAAAGGCCGCGTCCCGGCGGCGCTCCGCCTGTTTGCCGCAGACATTACGGATCGGATCCAGCTGGAAGAGCTTAAAATGGCCTTGGAGGAGGAAAATCCCCAGGTGGTTTTCCTGGTCAACGGGGCTGGCTTCGGGAAAATCGGAAGCGTGGAAGACATTCCTTTGGAGGATGAGATGGGGATGGTGAAATTAAATGCCCAGGCCCTCTGCACCGTCACCCATATTGTCCTTCCCTATATGGCAAGGAACGGACGCATCATCCAGTATGCATCCTCTGCGGCCTTCCTCCCCCAGCCGGGCTTCGCGGTCTATGCCGCAACCAAGGCTTTCGTGCTAAGCTACAGCCGGGCCTTGAATGCAGAATTGGCCAAAAAGGGAATCTGCGTTACCGCCGTATGCCCCGGGCCGGTAAAGACGGAATTTTTTTCCATCGCGGAAACCACGGGAACCATGCCGCTGTATAAAAGGCTTACTATGGCCGATCCGAAAAAAGTGGTGAAAAAGGCGATTTTTGACAGCATGATGGGTAAATCCGTTTCCGTGTACGGGATTCCCATGAAAATGTTTCGCCTTCTCTGCAAGGCTGTGCCCCATTCCTGGATCCTTAAGGGGTGGGGCGGGCTAAACTGCTGATATAAACGGAAAGAGATGATCGTTCATGAAAACACAGAAGCCACAGAAGGGCCAGAAGGGCTACCGCAATTACCATAAAAAGACTGAGCTGTTAAAAATCCTGGCTGGGTCTGCCGTGATCCTGATGTTTTTGGGAGCCAGGATGGCTGTCAAGGAGACGGCGTGGAAAAATATCCTGACCGTATCCGCCATCCTCACCGTGCTCCCTACGGCAAACCTGGCCTCCCCATTCCTGGCGGCCCTCCCCTGCAAAGGACCCAAGGAGGAGTTTTACCGGATGCTTGCCCCCTTTGAAGGGCAGATGGTCGTTTTGTACGATCTGATCCTCACATCTAAGGAGTGGATCATGCCTATGGACGGGATCCTGGTCCACCCTTCCGGGGTGTACGCTTACTGCACCAGCCAGAAAGTTAAGGCAGCAAAAGCCGAGGCATTTTTTTCCGGGCTCTTCCACAGCCACCGCTTGGAACTTCCGGTAAAGGTCATTACCGACGAGAAGGCATTTTTCAAACGGGCATTCTCCCTAAAGCCTGCCAAGGAGTACGAGGACGACGGCAGCGTAGCCTATGCGGTTAACCTATTAAAAAGCCTGTCCATGTAAAGAAAGGATATTTGCGATGCAGACATTAACGGTTAATGAAAACGAGGCGGGGCAGCGGCTGGATAAGCTGCTGGCAAAGTATTTAAGCCTGGCGCCAAGAAGCTTCCTCTATAAGATGATGCGGAAGAAAAACATCACCTTAAACGGGAAGCGGTGCGAGGGGCCGGAGATGCTTAAGCTGCATGACGAGATCCGGTTATTCCTGTCCGATGAGACTATCGGCAAATTTTCCCGCCCCCTTCCCCCTTCACTTTGGGAGGCAGGGAAGGCTGGCGGCAAAATAAAAGGGGCAAAAAAAGGCCCCAAGGGGCCGGATGTCATCTACGAGGACGCCCATATCCTGATTGTCAATAAGCCTTCCGGTATGCTTTCCCAAAAGGCAAAGGATTCCGACTATTCCCTGGTGGAGGAAATCATCAACTACTTGGTGGATTCCGGCCATATTCCCGTCAGCCAGCTGTCCACCTTCCGGCCTTCCGTCTGCAACCGCCTGGATCGGAACACCAGCGGCCTTGTGGTGGCCGGGAAGTCCCTGGCGGGGCTCCAGGTAATGTCTGAAGCCTTCCATGACCGGAGCATCCATAAATATTACCAGTGCATCGTGGCCGGAAAGCTGGAAGAAAAGCAGGTGATCACCGGGTTTTTAACGAAAAACAAACATAACAACCAGGTAAGCATTTCCTCAGCGGAGCGGGAAGGCAGCGCCCCCATCATGACGGAATACGTCCCCCTTGCCTCCAACGATCGGTATACCCTTTTGGAGGTTACGCTGATTACCGGGCGCACCCATCAGATCCGCGCCCACCTGGCCTCCATCGGCCATCCCATCATCGGGGACCGGAAATATGGCCGGGAAGAGGAAAATCAGGAGGCAAGCCGCAAATACGGCATCCGCTGCCAGCTCCTTCACTCCTGGAAGCTGGTCATGCCTCAGCTTCCGGAGCCTTTGGGCTACTTGAAGGGGAAGACGTTTTCCGCGCCCCTCCCCCCCGCATTCGCTGCCATGGCTGTTCAGGAGAGCCTTAAAGGGCGCGATACTTGACATTAGGGAAGGTAAACGATATAGTAATGTAATAGTTCAGCCAGTGGGAATGGCGCGGGCTGAACGGACGGCAAATTTTAATGTAAAAATTGTAAATTACGATTGGAAGGAATTTTACGATTATGGCGAAAATTATTTTAACAGGCGACCGGCCTACGGGAAGGCTCCATGTAGGGCATTATGTCGGCTCATTAAAACGGAGGGTAGAGCTGCAGGAATCCGGGGAATACGACCAGGTCTTTATTATGATTGCCGATGCCCAAGCGCTGACGGATAACGCGGATAATCCGGAAAAGGTGCGCCAAAACATCATCGAAGTGGCTCTTGACTACCTGTCCGTAGGGCTTGATCCGGCAAAATCCACCTTATTTATCCAGTCCCAGGTTCCCCAGCTTTGCGAGCTGTCCTTCTACTACATGAACCTGGTGACGGTATCCCGCCTTCAGCGGAACCCCACGGTAAAGGCCGAGATCCAGATGCGCAATTTTGAGACCAGCATCCCGGTAGGATTCTTCACTTATCCCATCAGCCAGGCCGCTGACATCACGGCCTTTAAGGCCACCACCGTGCCTGTGGGAGAGGATCAGATGCCCATGATTGAGCAGACCCGGGAGATTGTCCATAAGTTTAATACGGTTTACGGGGAAACCTTAGTGATGCCGGACGTGCTCCTCCCGGACAACAAGGCGTGCATGCGCCTGCCGGGCATTGACGGGAAGGCGAAGATGAGCAAGTCCTTAGGCAACTGCATTTTCCTGTCAGATACGGAAGGGGACGTGAAAAAGAAAATCATGTCCATGTTTACGGATCCCAACCATCTGCGGGTGGAAGACCCAGGCTGCGTGGAAGGGAACCCGGTGTTTATCTATTTAGACGCCTTCTGCAAGGATGGGCATTTTGCCAGGTTCCTTCCGGAATACTCGTGCTTAGATGAGCTGAAGGCCCACTACATGAGGGGCGGCTTAGGGGATGTGAAGGTAAAGAAATTCCTAAACCAGGTAATCCAGGATGAGCTGAGCCCCATCCGGGAACGGCGGAAAAAATTCGAGGCGGACATCCCGGCAGTCTACGAAGTGCTAAGGGAAGGGAGCCGGAAAGCAGAAGCCGTGGCGGCCCAGACTTTGGCTGAAGTAAAGGAAGCCATGAAGATTAATTACTTTGACGATCAGGCGCTGATTGAGGAACAGGCAAAGCGGTTTAAAGCGTAGGAAGCAAGGGGATACTGCATAGGCTTTTGCAGCATCCCTTTCATGCGTTGCCCACGACAGATTCCATCTGCCGGGAGCATAACAGAAAAGAGGGTTAGATGGGCACATGGAATACCCGGGGCCTGCGCGGCTCCGGCCTGGAGGATTTGATTAACCATACCAATGAGCGTTACCGGGAAAACAGGCTGGCCTTGATCCAGAAGGTTCCCACGCCAATCACTCCAATCGAGATTGACAAGGCCAGCCGCCATATCACCCTGGCTTATTTCGGCCAGAAGAGCACGGTGGATTACATCGGGGCCGTACAGGGGATCCCCGTCTGTTTCGATGCCAAGGAATGCAAGACGGACACCTTCCCCCTCCACAACATCCACCCCCACCAGATTGCCTTCATGGGAGAATTTGAACAGCAGGGCGGGGTAGCCTTCATCATCCTGTCCTTTACGGAAAGGAATGAGACGTATTACCTTCCCTTTGATCATGTGGCGCGGTTTTGGAGGCGGATGGAGGACGGGGGAAGGAAAAGCTTTACCTACGAAGAGATTGACCATTCTTTTGCCATACGCGCCCACCGGGATATGTACGTCCATTACCTGGAAGTGCTCCAGATGGATTTGAACCGGAAAGCGTTGACAATTTCGCCGTAGTTTCATATAATAGAAAAACACGTTATCTGGTTAGCGCTGTACTATATGAAAGCGCATGGTATGCCCGACATGGCAATGGCGCAGGCTGGGCGGTATATTTTTACGCGGAAGGGCCTTGTAAAATTTGGAAGCCTTGGCGAAGCGTGTGCAGAACGGAGGAAGCATGAGCAGCAAACTGATTCATACGCCCGAGGGGGTTCGGGACATTTACCATATGGAATGCAGGCAGAAGCTGAAGGTTCAGGAGAAGATTCTAGAAGTGCTGTATCTGTACGGATACCAGCATATTGAAACCCCAAGCTTTGAATTTTTTGATATTTTCAGCAAGGATCGGGGAAGCGTAAGCTCCAACGAAATGTTTAAATTCTTTGACCGGGACAACAATACCCTGGTGCTGAAGCCGGACATGACCCCGGCCATAGCCCGTTGCGTGTCGAAGTATTTTTTTGACGAAAAAGCGCCCCTGCGCCTGTGCTATCTGGAAAGAACCTTCACCAATAATACCAGCTACCAGGGGCGGCTAAAGGAATCCACCCAGACTGGGGCGGAGATGATTGGGGATGATTCCAGCGATGCCGACGGGGAGATGATTGCCCTGGTGGTGGACTGCCTAAAAGCCGCCGGTCTTAAGGAATTCCAGGTGGAGCTGGGGCAGGTGGAGTTTTTCCGGGGCCTGGCGGAAGAAGCCGGGCTGGACGAGGCCTGCCAGGAAAGGCTGCAGGAACTGATTGAAAATAAAAATGTTTTTGGGGTGGAGGAATACCTGGAAACAATCCCCATTAAGCCGGAGTTAAAGGAAGTGTTCCTGCGCCTTCCGGAGCTTTCCGGCTCCATCCGCCAGATCCGGAAGGCCAAGGAGCTTACCTGCAATGAGCGGGCGCTGTTTGCCATCCGGCGCCTGGAAAAGGTGCATGAGATCATGGAAAACTACGGGCTGTCGGAGTACGTTTCCTTTGATTTAGGGGCAATCAGCCATTACCGGTATTACACTGGGATTATTTTTAAGGCCTATACCTACGGCACGGGAGATTACATCGTAACCGGAGGGCGCTACGATAAGCTTTTGCAGCAGTTTGGCAAGGATGCCTCTGCGGTGGGCTTTGGCATCGTGGTTGACCGGCTGCTGATGGCCTTATCCAGCCAGCATATCCTCTTGGATGTGCAGAAGCCGGATACGCTGATCTTATTCGACATTTCCGCCAGAGTAAGGGCCATCGGCCTGGCGAAGGCTTTCCGCCAGAAAGGCATCCCCGTGCCTTTCCAGAGGAAGCATAAGACCTGGGAGATGGAGGATTACTTGCAGATGGCCCGCCGGGACGGCATTTTTCGCCTTATCTATGTCTTTGGGGATGGCCGCAAGGTAAAGGAATACGATGTAAGAACCGGTTCCCACACATTAACAGATACGGAGGATTATTCATGAGACCGATTACCGTAGCCCTGGCAAAGGGCAGGCTTGCCCAGAAGGCCATGGATCTGTTTGGGCGTCTTGGCATTTCCTGCGAGGAAATGAAGGATAAGGCGTCCAGGAAGCTGATTTTCGCCAACGAAGAACTGGGGATGCGTTTTTTCCTGGCGAAAGCCAGTGATGTCCCCACCTATGTGGAGTATGGGGCCGCCGATTTGGGGATCGTGGGAAAGGATACCATCCTGGAGGAAGGGCGCAAGCTTTACGAGGTGCTGGATTTAAGAACCGGGAGATGCCGGATGTGCGTGTGCGGGCCGGAGAGCGCCAGGGAGCGGCTAAAGCACCATGAGCTTATCCGGGTAGCCACCAAGTATCCCCATATTGCAAAGGATTATTTTTACAACCGGAAATACCAGACGGTGGAGATCATTAAGTTAAACGGCTCGGTGGAATTAGCCCCTATCGTGGGCCTTTCCGACGTGATTGTGGATATCGTGGAGACGGGAAGCACCCTCCGGGAAAACGGCCTGGTGGTCTTGGAGGAAGTCTGCCCCCTGTCCGCCCGCATGGTGGTCAATCAGGTGAGCATGAAGCGGGAAAGCGAACGGATCGCCAGGCTGATCAAAGGGCTTCAGGAACTTTTGCGGGAGGACGAGGGAAACTAAGGGGAAACGCACAAGGAGGAAAACATGAGAATCATCCGGTTAGATGAACAGACGAAGCAAAATATTTTGGAAGATCTGCTGAAACGGGATCCCAACCAATACTCGGCCTACGCCGGCACCGTGCAGCAGATTATCGATGAAGTAAAGGCTAAGGGGGACGAGGCTCTTTTTGGGTATACCCGCCAGTTTGACCATGCCCAAATCACCCCTTCCAATGTGCGGGTGACAAAGGAGGAGATGGAGGAAGCCAAAAACCAGGTGGATCCGGCCCTGATCCGGGTGATGGAAACTTCCATGGCCAATATCCGGGAATACCATGAGCGCCAGATCCGGCAAAGCTGGTTTTCCAGCAAACCGGACGGAACCATCCTGGGGCAGAAGATTACGCCCTTGGAAACGGTCGGCGTTTACGTCCCCGGCGGGAAGGCTTCCTATCCTTCCACCGTGCTGATGAACATCATCCCGGCGAAAGCCGCAGGGGTGGATCGGATCGTTATGGTGACGCCTCCGGGAGCAGACGGGAAGGTAAACCCGGTGACATTGACTGCCGCCTGCTTGGCTGGGGTCACGGAGGTCTATAAGGCAGGCGGAGCCCAGGCCATAGCCGCCCTTGCCTTTGGGACAAAATCCATCCCCAGGGTAAATAAGATCGTAGGCCCGGGGAACATCTTTGTGGCTCTGGCGAAAAAGGCGGTTTACGGCCATGTGAGCATCGACAGCATTGCCGGGCCAAGCGAGATCCTAGTCATCGCCGACGAGACGGCAAACCCTAGGTACGTGGCGGCGGATCTGTTAAGCCAGGCCGAGCACGACGAGCTGGCCAGCGCGATTTTAGTGACTACCAGCATGGAGTTAGCCAAAGCGGTTTCCGAGCAGGTGGACGGCTTTTTGCAGACGCTGTCCCGGAAGGCGATTTTGGAGAAATCTTTGGAAAATTACGGGTATATTTTGGTGGCGGATTCCCTGGAGGATGCCATCCGGACGGCCAATGAGATCGCTTCGGAGCACTTGGAGATCGTGACGAAAAACCCCTTTGAGGTGATGACGAAAATCCGGAACGCAGGGGCTATCTTCATCGGAGAATACAGCTCGGAGCCCCTTGGGGACTACTTTGCAGGCCCCAACCATGTGCTGCCCACCAACGGGACGGCCAAGTTCTTTTCCCCTTTAGGGGTGGATGATTTCGTGAAGAAATCCAGCATTATCTACTACTCCAGGGAAGCGCTGGAAAAATCCCGGCTGGAGATCGAGGCTTTCGCCAATTCCGAGTCCCTGACCGCCCACGCAAACTCCATCCATGTGCGGTTTGCCCATCAGGAAGGAGACGTGAAAGGGGAAGGAGATGGGCGAAATGACGGATAGGCAGGAAGGGAGCGCCCTCCGCCAGGCGTCGTTAAAGCGGGATACGAATGAGACGAAAATTTCCTTATCCATAACCTTGGATGGAAGCGGGAAGGCGGAGGTTTCCACGGGGATAGGGTTTTTTGACCATATGTTAAATAACTTTGCCCGGCACGGCCTGTTTGACTTAACCCTTAAGGTGCAGGGCGACTTGGAGGTGGACACCCACCATACCGTCGAGGATGTGGGGATTGTCCTGGGAAAAGCGATTAAGGAAGCGGCGGGAGAGAAGAAGGGGATTAAGCGCTACGGCTCTGCCATCCTCCCTATGGATGAGGCGCTGATCCTATGCGCATTGGATCTGTGCGGAAGGCCGTACCTGGTATATGATTTAACCCTTGACCGGGAGTTTGTGGGCGGGCTGGAGACGGAGATGGTAAAGGAATTTTTTTACGCCGTCTCTTACGGAGCCGAGATGAACCTTCACCTTAAGCAGTTTTCCGGCAGCAACAGCCACCATATCATCGAAGGAGCCTTTAAGGCCTTCGCTAAGGCACTGGATGCGGCTCTTTCCTATGACCGGCGGATCACCGGGGTACTGTCCACGAAAGGAAGTTTGTAGCATATGTTTGACCGCAAGGAAGGCGTTTCCATATCGGATAAGATGGCCAAGCTTATTTATGGAGACCGTCAATTATTTTGGGGGCTGGGTTTTTTGATCCTTGGCCTGTCGGCGCTCATCGGGAGTTTTTTCCTTTACCGTTTTATGGAAGACAGCTTCGACTATTCTTTAAAAAACCCTGGCTACTTCGATTCCTACACGTCCGCCGGGTACAGCAGCATTGAAGTCCAGTACATGACGGAAAGCTTTGCGGAGCATATCCAGGAGAAGTATTTGCTGTACTTCGGGTTTGATGTTAATTCCAAGCCTTTCATCTTCTGCGGGGAAGGGGAACTTCCCCATGACCTGAAAGCCATTATGGATTATACATACGGGGATGAGGTTTACCCCATCCCTGACCCTGTCCGGGTTTCAGGCTACTGCCGCCCCTTGGATTCGGAAATCATGGGCTTTGCCAGGGATTCCTACAGCACCATGTGGGATGAGGACAGCCAGATTCCCATAAGCTCCGATGAGCTTTCCGCCATGGTAGGGAATTATTTCCTGGATATCCGGCCTTCCTCCTTCCAAAAGGAATACCCTTGGGCCAGGGGAATCTTTTTATTCCCCGCCGTATTCCTTTCGGCAGGGCTGTCCGGGCTTTGGCGCTACCGAAAACGGCTGAAGGCCTGCCACCAGCGGATGGAAGGGTATTCCTCCTGGATTTTCCAGGCGGACGAAGAGCTTTCCCAGGCAGAAGCCTTTGAAAAAAGGCTGCCCTTATACTTGACCAGGAATTACCTGATCACGGCTGTGTATTATTTTGAAATCATCCCCTTAGCACAGATCACCCAGCTTTCGGAAAGCTTAAATATCTTAATGGCTGTCACCGAGGACGGAAGCCACCATATGCTTATGGAGCGGCATAAGGGCAAAAAGGCGTATGATCGGCTGAAAGCGGAATTGGAAAAACGGATTATGCCAGCGGTTGAAAAGTTTGACCGCCCAGTATAATAATGAGCAAATTTACCGCCAGATGGGCGGCAGCTCCCTTTGGGAGGGCTGAGTTAGCAATCTGGTATCAGAAAAGCCAAAAGACCTTTTGACTCCAACAACATTTGATGGAACGCGCAAAGCAATGATGCTGCAGGCCATCAGCGAAAATACAGCAAGAAAGGAAGGAAATGATTATGCAGCTTTATCCGGCGATTGATTTGAAAAACGGGCAGTGCGTCCGCCTGCGCCAGGGAGCGTTTAAGGATATTACGGTGTATTCCAAGGCTCCGGAGGCGGTAGCCGCTTACTGGCAGGAACAGGGGGCGACCTTCCTTCATCTGGTGGATTTGGACGGGGCATTGGCCGGGCGCTCCGTCAATGAGCCGGTGATCCAAAAAATCGCAAAAACCGTCTCCATCCCCATCCAGGTAGGCGGCGGCATACGCACCAGGGAAGGGGTGGAGGCCATGCTTTCCTTGGGGGTAAAACGGGTGATTATCGGCACAAAGGCGGTGGAGCGCCCGGAATTTCTGCTGGAAATCATTGAGCAGTTCGGCTCCGAGGCCGTAGTGGCGGGCGTGGATGCAAAGGACGGGCTGGTGGCCGTCCAGGGCTGGGAGCAGGTAAGCTCGGTAAGGGCTACGGATTTGTGCAGGACAATGAAGGATTACGGCGTCCGGCATATTGTGTACACGGATATTTCCAGGGACGGAATGCTTTCCGGGCCGAATGTGGCGGCCACGAAACAGCTGACAGATGAAACCGGACTGGATGTGATCGCGTCAGGCGGCGTATCTTCCATGGAAGATTTAGAGACGCTTTACCGGGAAGGGATTAAAGGGGCGATTATCGGAAAGGCTCTTTATGAAAACCGGGTAAATTTAAAAGAAGCAGTCAGCAGGTTTGAATAAGCAGGGCAGTGCCATTGCCTGGAACGTATTTGAACAATACGTTCCGTCAGATGTGCGTCACCGTTTGCAGGGCAAGGGGTTTAAATTGGGTTATACCAGATACGGCTATGGGAACAGGAAGGAATTTAAGATGACAAAATATAAACAATTAATATGCGGTTTAGGCTGCCGCGGGAATAAGGCTTACGATTTAAGGCTGGGCGAAGCGGCAGGGACGGATATCCAAAAGCTTTGCAGACACACAAGCGATAACGGAGCCGACCAGCTGTTTATCCTGGATCAGGCCGAGACGGAAAAAGAGCATGAGGAAACCATCCTGACTTTAAAGGAAATCGCCGGGAACATCGATGTGCCCATCATCACCGGTGGATGGATACGCCGCCTGGAGGATGTGAAAAAGTACTTGTACGCAGGAGCTTTGGCCGTGTTCCTAGATGTGAGCCTGGAGGAGCACGTGGATTTGATAAAGGAAGCGTCCAGCCGCTTCGGCAGCGAAAAAATCTACGCCTATCTGCCTGACGGAAAGTATTTGGCCAGGGCGGAAGAGTATATGCAGCTGGGGGCTTCCTCCCTTATCTTAAAAAGCACATTAGGCGAGCAGCTTTCCGCCCTATCTGCAGATCCGGCAAATGCAGACCTGCTTAAAATTCCCATGGTTATCTTTTCGGATGCTGCTTCCTTACCGGGGCGTATGGAAGAAACAGCCGATGCGCTTTCAAAACGCTGCAGCCTGCCCGGCATCCAGGGAGTGATCGTCCCAGACACCGGGGATGTGCAGTGGATGGCTCTTAAGCAGTCCCTAAAAGCAAAGGGCTTTCCTATGGATACCTTTGAAACCAGCATAGCTTGGGCAGAATTTAAATTAAACAGCGACGGCCTGATCCCGGTAATCGTCCAGGATTACCAGACGGATGAGGTGCTGATGCTGGCCTACATGAACGAGGAAGCCTTTAAGAAAACTTTGGAAACTGGAAAGATGACGTATTACAGCCGCAGCCGGAAAACCCTGTGGCTTAAAGGGGAGACCTCCGGCCATTTCCAATACGTGAAATCCCTGGCGCTGGACTGCGACAATGATACCATCCTGGCAAAGGTGCACCAGCTGGGGGCGGCCTGCCATACCGGAAGCCGCAGCTGCTTCTTTAAGACGCTGGCTGCCAAGGAGTACCGGGAGACCAACCCACTGAAAGTGTTTGAGGAAGAGTACAAGGTAATCCGGGATCGGAAGGAGCACCCCAAGGAAGGATCCTACACCAATTACCTGTTTGACAAGGGCATCGACAAAATTTTAAAAAAATGCGGGGAGGAAGCCACAGAGATTATCATCGCGGCAAAGAACCCGGAGCCGGAAGAGATCAAATACGAGATTGCGGACTTCCTGTACCACGTGATGGTCTTGATGGTGGAAAAAGGCGTTACCTGGGAAGAGATCACGAAAGAGATTGCAAACCGGTAATTCATCCCGTTTTTCGTGCCGTCTGTCATGAATATCCCAGAAAGCAAAGGTTTTGTGGTATCGTCACTACAGCAGGGAAAGTAACTGCAGCAGGAAAAACAAGGGGCAACTCGATGCAGTCTTTGTCATATAACCCTTGCTATGCTAAGATAAAATCGAAAATAAATACAGGGAATACACCTGGGAAAAGAGGGAAAAATGAACAGACAGTTAAGAAAAGCGGCCGTTTTAGCGGCAGCCGTGCTCGCGGGAGGAATGACAGCCTCCACAATCACCGCTAATGCAGCACAGTGGAGAGACGATGCAAAGGGATGGTGGATAGAGAATGATGACGGTTCCTATCTGGTCAACCAGTGGTATCAGTCCCCTTCCAGCGGATTATGGTATTATATAGGCGCTGACGGATATATGCTGACCAATACCATGACGCCTGACGGCTGCTACGTAAACGCAAACGGCGTCTGGGTTCAGAATGCAAACCCAGGCACGCAGCAGGCAGCCGGGGTGGCAAAGGATGTGGCCGCTATCCAGCAAGTGGCGGAGGCGTATAAGGATTGGCATAAAAGCAACAGAAGTTATGCAGGTGTGGATAGTTTTGTTTTCTGCGACATAGATGGCGACGGCATTCCGGAGTGTATCGGAACAAATGGGGAAACCTGGTTTGTGATAACCCATCGCGGAGAAAAAGTCGCTAAGACCGCTCTTTTCCATGGCAATGGTTCACATCCTCTTTATGTTCCAGGCGGAAATGTGCTCTGTGATTACGGTGATAAGATTTATGAAATGCGAGATTTCTATAAAATTAATGATAAAGGTGCTTTTGAAAAAATAGGAACAAGCAAATATATTAACAGCACTTATAATATTCCAACCCGCAGTGATACCTCAAAAGCTATTTATGATGATTACAACGCTAGTTTTGGACAGTTAGAGGAAATTTCCATTGAATATGAAGATACATATCGCAGCATTGACGAGGCTTGCGCAGCTTACTTGGCACAATAAACGATTGCATTACTGCCATAGGCTGGTGGCCGAATGGCTGCTGTAATAAATTTAAAAAGGCTTCTGCCTTACGAATTTTCATTCGTGGGGCGGCAGCCTTTTTATTTCTTCGTTGTGCCAAGCGATATAGTTTAGTGCTTTTTTGCTGTGCCGGGCAATATATTTTAGTGCTTTTTTGCTGCGCCAGGCATTAATTTCCCCAGCTACCCAAGCCATCAAAGCATTAACCATTTTCAATATAATAAAGCCATTGACAATACATATACTATTGTATATGCTAGATCATGTTTGAAAAATCATTCCCGCTATCTGACGGAAAGCATTTTTCAAAGCACGCTCTAGGCAATAGGATATCTTTGCATCATACCGCGCTGCAAACGCAATATCCCATTATTCACAGCAATGTATTTCACCAAATGCAGAAAAGGAGAATATTAAATATGAATACGATGTCATCCGTAACCGAAAAGTTTTTGCGCTATGTTTCATACAACACCACATCTGAGGACGACGTGGACAAGATCCCCAGCACACAGTCCCAGTTTGTCCTGGCAAACCTTTTGGCTCAGGAATTAAAAGCCATGGGCGCTTCCCAGGTAAATGTGGACAGCCAGTGCTACGTTACGGCAGTGATTCCTTCCAACACAGATCGAAAAGCGCCTGCCCTGGGGCTGATTGCCCATATGGATACGTCGCCTGCTTTTTCCGGGGATGGGGTAAAGCCGCAGATCGTCCGTCAATACAATGGAGAGAAAATCTGCTTGAACTGGGAGCAGGGGATTTTCCTGCCGCCGGAAGAGTTTCCGGAGCTTGCAGATTACGTGGGGAAGGACTTAATTACCACGGATGGAACCACCCTTTTAGGCGCGGACGATAAAGCCGGGGTGGCAGAGATTATGGCGGCGGCGGAGTATTTCCTAACCCATCCGGAGGTAAAGCACGGCAAAATCTGCATCGGGTTTACCCCGGACGAAGAGGTGGGAAAGGGAGCGGACGGCTTCCCGGTACAGCTTTTCGGCGCGGATGTGGCTTATACAGTAGACGGCGGCGCCCTAGGCGAGCTGGAGTATGAGAATTTTAACGCGGCAGGGGCGAAAGTCCACATCCACGGGAAGAGCATCCATCCCGGCTCTTCCAAAGGAACCATGAAAAATGCTGTCTTGATTGGGATGGAATTCCAGGGAATGCTTCCGGTTTTTGAGAACCCCATGTATACGGAAGGCTATGAGGGATTCTTCCATTTAAACCAAATGGAGGGAGATGTAGAAAATGCTACGCTCCGCTATATTATCCGCGACCATGATTCCGAGAAATTCCAGGAGAAAAAGCACTTGTTTCTGCGGGCTATGGATTACCTGAATGCCAAGTACGGCCCGGGGACTGTGGAAGTGGAATTAACGGATTCCTATTATAATATGAAGGAACAGATTATCCCCCATATGTACCTGATTGATACGGCCAAGGAAGCCATGGAGGAGCTGGATATCCAGCCAAAGATCTGCCCTATCCGCGGCGGTACAGACGGGGCAAGGCTTTCCTATATGGGGCTGCCCTGTCCTAACCTTTGCACTGGAGGCCATAACTTCCACGGGAAATATGAGTATATCTGCATCCAGTCCATGGAAAAGATTGTAGATTTGCTGGTTTTGATCGTCAGAAAGCTGGAAAAGCACGAAAGAAATGTTGGTTTTGATTGCCAGAAAGCTGAACGGGCATGAGAGAAATTAATATCGTGGAAAATGGGATTTTTATTCAGTGGCTGATTGATGGGGAAAGCTGTTTAAAGCTGCTGCATTTTTTCCCGATGAGTACGGCATCGGCTGCATTAAGATGGATTACAATATTGAACCAGGCATCGGGACGGAATGAATGGCCGACAGCTGCAAAAACGGATGCTTGAGCATGAGCAATGCTACTTGAAATGGCTGGATCAGTTATGGGAAGCTTACCCGGATCTGGTCATTGAAAAATCCGGAAAAGAACTATAGAAATTTAGAATATCATTACGATCCGCAAAAATGTGCCCGGCAGATAATAATGGGGCAGCAGCCGATGGGAAGGCTGTTCTTATTAAACGGCGCAGATGGCGTGGGCACGAAAAGAAGAAAGGCAGAAAAATGGAACGAATTGATTTGAATGGATTGTGGACAATGAATCCGACAGACAGGAAAGCGGAGTATCCGGCAAAGATTCCCGGTTCCGTGCTTTCTGCCCTTTTAGATGCAGAAGCCATACCGAATCCCTACTACCGGCGAAACGAGTACCGAGCCAGGGAATTATTCCGGGAAGATTACTGCTTCCGAAGGGAATTTCAGGTGGAGGAAGAGATTCTTTCCCATGAGGAAATTGATTTGGTCTGCATGGGATTGGACACTTTGGCTCATGTGGAGCTTAACGGCTTCCCGGTGCTTGAGGCCGATAATATGCACCGGGAATGGCGGATCCCGGCAAAGCCTTACTTAAAACCGGGAAAGAACCGGATTAAGATCGTATTTTCCTCCCCTTTAAAGTATATCGAACAATACCGCTATGGGGAAAACCGGGAGATTTCGTATACGCCCTGCGGCGCGATGAAGGGAAACCAGCTTATCCGAAAAGCCCATTCCATGTTTGGCTGGGACTGGGGTCCTCAGCTTCCCGATGCCGGGATTTTCCGGGATATCTTCCTGGAATGCCGGACGGGAAGGACAATTCAGGAGGTTTACGTCCGGCAGCTTCACCATGGAGAAAGCGGCGAAGTAACCTTGCGGATAAAGGTTACGCTGTCTCCTGGGAAAACCAGGCAGGAAGGGCAGAAGCTTAAAGTGCTTTTCCGGGAAAAGCAGGGGGGAGAGCCGGTTGCTTTTCTGCAAACCATTCTGAGAAGCCGGGATTTTTGGGAAGGGGAGCTGACTGTCTGCGAGCCAAAGCTTTGGTGGCCTAACGGGTACGGGGCACAGCCCTTGTATGAGCTTCTTATCCGGCTGGAAGACCCGGATGAACGTCTGGTGCAGGAGGAGAAAAAGACCATCGGCCTTAGAACCCTTACCGTCAGCCGCGGGGAGGATCAATGGGGCCGGGAATTTGCCTTTACCGTAAACGGGGTAAAGATCTTTGCCATGGGCGCAAACTACATCCCTGAGGACTGCATTTATTCCCGGATCAGCAAAGAGCGGCAGGCGTACCTTCTGGAATCGGCAAGGCAGGCGAATTTTAATTGCATCCGTGTGTGGGGAGGGGGATATTACCCTTCCGATGCTTTTTATGAACTATGCGATGAAAAGGGGCTGATTGTGTGGCAGGATCTGATGTTCGCCTGCAACGTATATGAGGGTACAAAGCATTTTCTGGATAATTGCCGCCAGGAAGTGCTGGATAATGTACGGCGGCTCCGCCATCATCCGGCCTTAGGCCTTTGGTGCGGCAACAACGAGATTGAATCCGCCTGGGATCACTGGGAAGATTTCCAGAAAGAAAGTATGTATCTGCGGGCGGATTACATTAAGCTGTTTGAGCAGGTGATCCCGGATGCCGTAAGGCAGGCGGATCCGGATACATTCTTCTGGCCTTCCTCCCCATCTTCCGGAGGATGCTTTGCGGATCCGGATGCAGAGTCTGACGGGGACGCCCATTACTGGGATGTGTGGCATGGACAAAAACCGTTCACCGATTATCGGAATTACTATTTTCGTTTCTGTTCCGAGTTTGGTTTCCAGTCTTTTCCAGGGCTAAAGACGATCAGCAGCTTTACCCTTCCCAAGGATCGGAATATTTTCTCACGGGTAATGGAAAGCCATCAGAAAAACGGAGCGGCAAATGGGAAGATTTTATATTATCTGTCGGAAAATTTCCGGTATCCATCGGATTTTGGCCAGCTTTTGTACATCAGCCAAATCCTCCAGGGAATGGCAATCCAGTACGGCGTGGAGCACTGGAGGCGGAACCGGGGAAGGTGCATGGGAACGCTTTACTGGCAGCTAAATGATAACTGGCCGGTAGCTTCCTGGTCATCCATAGATTATTTTGGCCGGTGGAAGGCTCTCCACTATATGGCAAAACGGTTTTTCGCGCCCTGCGTTTCCAGCATCGTTATCGAAAAAGGAAAGGCAAGGCTTTTTGTGGAAAATGAAACGCGGGAAAGCCAAGGCTGGCAGGCAAAGCTTTGGCTAAAATCCGTGGATGGCCGGATTCTGGGGGAAGCGTCCGGCGAGGGAAGGACAGAATGCTTATCGGCTGAGGAAGCGCTGGAAATGAATCTGGAGGCTTTCGTACCAGCAGAAGAAGAGGACTGGGAAGAACGGGTGTTTGTAGAAAGCCAAATCAAATTTGACTGCGGGGAACAGGCCAAAAATGTGGAAACCCTGCTTCCGTATAAATATTTGCAGTTGAAGGAAGCTACGGTTACGGTAAAGGTTTTTGAACAGGAACGGGAGAGCAGTTTCACAGAGGAAAATTGTGTTGAACAGGGAAACTGTGTTAAGCAGGAAAGCCGTGTTAAACAGGAGAACTGTGTTGAGCAGGAAAGCCGTGTTAAACAGGAGAACTGTGTTGAACAGAAAAGCCATGTTAAACAGGGAAATGGTATTAAGGTTGTTTTAAGCAGCGATTGCTTTGTTCCTTTTGTGGAGCTGGATGTGGAAGGCGAGGATGTTTTATTCAGCGACAACTATTTTCATTTAACTGGCAGGGAAGAGATTTTCCTGTATGCTGAGAAAAGGAGCATGGCAGATGACGAGGATCAATCAGATAGGGCAGAAGATAGGGCAAAAGGAAGGATTAATGGCGCAGAAGACTTGTTAAACCGCTTGCGGATACGGAGTTTGGAGAAGATTACAGTATGCAGAATCAAAAAAAGCGTTTAGGAATCATTGGATGTGGTTATCTAGGGAATATCCTTATGGATGCATGGAAGGAAGGGCTTTTGCCAGATTATGAGATAGCCGGGGTGTTGGGAAGAAGCAGAGAGAAGGCATCTGCCATGGCGGCAAAAGCAGGCTGCCCAGTGTGCAAAACCATCGGAGATCTGCTGGGGCTAGCACCAGATTATGTGGCGGAAATGGCCTCCATACAGGCAGTAAAGGAAATTGCGGAGCCAGTGTTAAGCCACGGCGCAAATCTAATCGTGCTGTCTATCGGAGCCTTTGCAGACGAAGAATTTTATAAGCGCATCCGGCAGATCGCCCAAGAGCATAAAACCAAGGTACATATTGCTTCTGGCGCCATCGGCGGCTTTGATGTGCTGCGGACGATTTCCCTTATGGGGCAGGTAAAAACAACAATGGTGACGCACAAAGGCCCCAAGTCCTTAAAAAACACCCCCGTTTTCCAGGAAAATCTGATGCATGACACAGTAGAAAGGGAAGTTTTTTGCGGCAGCGCGAATGAGGCTATAAAGCTTCTTCCTACAAAGGTTAACGTATCAATAGCTGCATCCCTGGCCACGGCAGGAACGGAGAATACAAAATTCCATATTGTCAGTGTCCCAGAGATGACCGGGGATGATCATAAGATTACAGCAGAGATCGATGGGGTGAAGGCGGTAGTGGATGTATATTCCAGCACCAGCGCTATCGCAGGATGGAGCGTGGTAGCGCTTCTCAAGAACCTGGCGTCACCGATTATGTTTTAGCAATTTGACCTCACTGATTATATTTTAAAAATTTTGCAAACGGAGGATTATAATGTTTGAAAAACTGGTGGCCATTGAACCGGTAAGCTTGGTTCCATTTGCCCAGAATGAGCTAAGAAAATATGCAAAAGAAGTGCAGTTATTTGAAGATATCCCTGAAAATGATGAAGAAATAGTGCAAAGAATTGGCAATGCAGACGGAGTTTTGGTTAGCTATACCTCCCAAATTACACGTTCAATCATGGAACAGTGCCCTAAAATCCAATATATCGGGATGTGCTGCAGCCTGTATTCGGAAGCCAGCGCCAATGTAGACATTGCTTTTGCCAGAAAGAAGGGAATCAAGGTTTTAGGAATCCGAGATTATGGGGATCGAGGCGTGGTAGAATATGTGCTTTACCAGCTGGTGCGAATCCTCCACGGCTTTGATTTTCCCATGTGGCAGGAGGAAGCCCTTGAACTTACAGGGCTGAAGGTGGGAATCGTTGGTTTAGGGGTATCTGGCGGCATGATTGCGGATGCCTTGGCAATGATGGGCGCAAAGGTAGCATACTACAGCAGAACCAGAAAACCAGATAAAGAAAAAGCAGGCATGGCGTATCTGCCCTTAAATCAGCTTCTTGCTGAAAGCCAGGTAGTAATTACTTGCCTGAATAAAAATGTGATTTTGCTCCATGATGAGCAGTTCCAATACTTAGGGAATAAAAAAATTTTAATGAATACATCCATCGGAACAGCATCGGATACGGATGCATTGGCGGCGTGGCTGGAATCTGAAGAAAATCTATATTGCTGTGACACAAAAGCTGCCATTGGGGATCCTACAGGCCGGTTAATCCAGAAAGATAACGTAATCTGCATGGGGGCATCCGTTGGGCGGACAAAGCAAGCTTTTGAACTGCTAAGCAGAAAGGTCTTGGATAATATTCGATTATTTTTAGAAGAAAGTTGAGAAGCGGATGCTGGAACGGCCACAGATGAATTTCCTTTGACTTTTCCCCCCAGGGGATTCCGTGAAAAGGAAATAAAGCATATGTTTAAGAATACTTTCTCTGCTCCGACAAGGCCGGATTTATCACCGGGGAAAACATCTGCATCGACGAAGGGATGACCAGACAGATGATCTATCACAATGACTTTGGCTGATTTCCGGTGAAATAAAAAACAGGGATAAAGCAAGAGCCGCCCTTAGCGGTTCTCTCTGCTTTATCCCTGTTTTAATCGCCGTGATTCAGGACGCTTTATCCCCGCTCCCGAATTAGCCGCCGCTTTCTTCTCTGTCTTCACGGCTGTTCTTCTGTCCTGCCAGGACTTTTTGTCTGATCAGGCGGGCAGAAGGTTCTCAGTGGGCTGTGTCAACGAACACAATGCTGGAATCTCCCCGTCTGGCCTGCTCCAGCACGGCCTGAGCCAGCACCTGAAACGACCCGTAGGAGGAGGTGGCGCCGGTGAGTGCGTCAATACCGCCTTCCCCCTGGCCGTCCAGAAGCTGGCTGGCGTAATATCGGGTGTATTCGTTGGGATAGGTGCCGTTCGTATGCAGCATCGTCTGCATATAGGCATTGTCCCAGCTTTTGATGAAGCCGCTGGCGTTCTCCGCGTTATATTCCACGGAGATAATATTCCCGCCCTTCACCAGGATCGTAACATATTCCTTCCAGCCGAAATTGAACTCAGCCGCCTGAGCGGTGTAGTAGCCGTCCTGAAGATCGGTCTGACCGCCGCAGGCCGTCAAAAACGACGCCAGCAGCAGGCTCAAAAGAATGGTAAAAATTCGTTTCATCTGCCGCATATCTCCTTTAGAATAAATTTTTGAACCTGGGATTTAAGCGCTTCGGCTTCTCTCTCCAGCAGTCCGCTTGACTGCTCCGTCTCCTCCGCGTTCTGCAGGTTGCGGTTCGCAATGGCGGAAATGGCGTCGATCCGCTCCTCCATGACGGCAAGAGCCGTCTCCTGCCCTTGTACCGCCTCTGTCAGCTGATCCGAAATAACGCTGATCTGTGAAGAAACGGCAGAAATCGCATGAAGGGAATCTGCGGTATCCGCAGTCAGCGCTACGCCGGTCCGGATAATGGACTGCGTGTTGCGGATCATTTCCGTGGCGCTCTGGGCGGCTCTTGCGCTCTTGGCCGCCAGCTGCTTCACCTCGCCAGCCACCACCGCGAAGCCTTTTCCGGCAGATCCGGCTCGGGCAGCCTCCACAGAAGCGTTGAGGGACAGGATATTGGTCTGGAACGCGATGTCCTCAATATCCTTGGCGATTTTTGTAATCTGCTGGGCATTGGCGCTGATATCGTCCATGGCGGAGGACAGGGCCTCCATCTGCTCGTTGGCGCCCCGAACCCGCTGCGTGATCTCCTCCGTCTGAACCCGCGTCTGACCACTGCTCTCCGTGACATCCACCAGCCGTTCTTTCACATGGGTCACTTCATGAACCAGCTCTTCGGTGGAGCGGTTCTGCTCCAGGGACGCCTGATGCAGCTGAGCGGACTGTCCATTCATTTGCGCCGCCATATCCGCCAGCCGCGCCGCCGCGCCACGGAAGCCAAGAAGCGTTTCGTTCATGGATCCGGTGATCGTACACAGGCTGCTGCGGATCAGCGCAAAATCGCCCTTGTAATCCACCTGGGGCTCGGTGCGCAGATCTCCGTCAGCAACCCGCGTCAGAACCTGCTGGATGTCGGATATGTACCTGTTCACGCTTTCCAGGGTAGCGTCCAGGGTCTGCGTCATAACCTCCAGCTCATCTCCGCTGTAAACAGGCGTCACCTCTGTATGGAGATCGCCGTCGGAGAGTGCTACCATTCGTCCTGTCACGCTCTTCACCGGACTGGAAATCGAACTGGCCAGGCGAAGAACCAGCAGCATGGATATAACCAACACTGCCATAGTCGCCAGAACCGATACCATCATCGCCCCGTTGATCAGGCCGTTGTAATCCGACTTGGGAATCTGGATCACCAGCGACCACTGGGTTCCGCGAATGGGAGAGAACGCCACCAGCATCTGCTTTCCGTCAACGGGATATTCCGCCGCCCCCGTTTCACCGGTGGTTACGCGCTCCGCCGCGTTCCCGTTGCCGCCGCTGAGCTGTACCAGTGTACTTTTATTGAGAGCCAGAGACTGATCCGGATGCCCGGTCACGATGCCTTCCTCGTTAACCATATAGGCCATACCCGTTTTTCCCAGGTTGATGCTGCTGATCACATCGTTGATCGTATCGTATTTATAAACACCCACCACGTACAGGATCGTTTCGCCGTTCTCTTTCACCGGCATCCCCATCCTGATCCCCAGTTTCCCCTGGAAGATGGTGGAGGAATCGGTTGTGAGATTGTCGGTTTCCTTCAAAAGACCGAAAAAGCTGCCATCCAGGCTCTCCGGCGCGTCCTCAATCCCAAGCACCAGCCCTCCGTCCAAATCGTACAGCGCGATGGTGTAAAGTTCATAAATTTCAGCGGCCTCCTCCAGCACGGCCATACGATTTTCCCTGATCCGTCCGTCATCCGATCGGAGTGTCCCCTCTCCATCATCTCCGCTGACGGAGGTCACGGTATTCATCCTGGAATCGGCGGCAATGGTCATCATGCGATCCGCCAGCATATGTATGTTAGCCTCCATCGTTTTAGCCGATTGTCGGGCCATTGGCTGAAGACTGTCCAGCAAAATGCTCTTGGCAAGTGACTGCATGGAAAGAGCCATGATCACACAGCATACAACCACCAGCATCAGAATATTGAGTGTGGTATGTCTCAATATCCTTCCATTCAAACTTCGCTTCGTCCCCCGGCTGGTGCGGGAGCTCCCTTGATTTCCCGTCACGTCTCTGTCGCTCCTTTTTTGATATTTTTTGTCAATACACAAAGTAAAAGCCGCTCGACCTACCGGCTGAAACCTCTGCGCTTTCTTAAACCGATAAACGATAGACTTTGGTGTCAGTATATCACAGACTGCATATAAAAGAAAGTACTTTTTTCCAAAAATGCCATGGACTGTATGCCATGAGTTACTGTTCAGCCCCCTGTTAGGCTCTTGTTAAAAATGCCGAAATTTATTTTTTTATTTTGTGGATAAAGGATATCGGACACAGAAGATATCTAAGAGGAAATTATGAGCACATACGACTTATACAAAAACAAAACATATCCATATAAGAATCCCAAATCACAACTGACAAAAGCCTAGTACTGCGTTGCGTAAATTCCAGTGAATATGCACCCGCTGTCTACGTCATCTGTGAATCCCACGAAACTCGACGTAGCACCACTACGCCTTCGTTTCGCGGGATTCACATCTAACGCAGACATCAGACGCCTATTCACCGTTATTTACGCAACGCAGTACTAGGGGGCAGGAGAGTAAGGAGGGTTAAAAAATTCACTTAATATTCAACAGCCATTGAAGTAATATCAGGGTACGAATTAGCGGAATTCATACGCCATTTTAAATTATAACTGCCAGGAGCCGGAATAGTGGACTTAAATAAGTCAACAGAAAACTGATTAAAAAACACATAAGTGTTCGGATCAGGATTTTCCACTAAATAGCGGCCATCAGATTTCTTTATACGACGAAATATTTTTTTCCCATCAGATTTAGAAGTCCAAGTAGCACCATAAACCCAGTCCTGGCCATACAAGCCATCAACCAAAGGCATGACGCCAAAATCATCATCTAGGCCAACATCCAGCGAATGCCATGGTTCAGCATCCAGGGCGGCGCCGACTTTCAGGGCATCCGAGGGGGATGCACCCGAAGCGTATGCGGGGACATGGAAGCATAGGCAGAAGGCTAAAACCATGGCGAACAAGCGTTTGTCCAAGTTATTGCACCCTCCAACTATTCGTTAAACTATTCTTTCGCGAATAATTATGGGCGTCAACTCACACTATCTTTCACTGCCATTGCCGCCACAAACCATATAACAAGATAAAACTTTATGTTTAACTAATCATCCATTTACGGTTAACCGCATCAAAAAGCATTCGCCAAATGCTCGTGCAAGCATGGCACTTGGCTCATTGGCTGCAGAAATAAATGATATAAAAACTCCCAATCCCTGCAATTAACGTAAACCTTCAATGTAAAGCAATAAAAACTTCATCGCCACAATATCATCATACATACACAGCCTGCGATCCATCATTCATGACAATAACGTATTCATAAACAATACCATACCATAAATACACACAATAAAGCCCGATAAGTATACATAATATTTTTATGTATACTTATCGGGCTTCACGCCTTATTTTTTTCCTCCTTTTATGATCCCTTCTTTATCTTTGCCCAATCTTAATCTCTTTCCCCTGACCAATCAAAACTTATCACGCAGCACACAATGGTTATTATCCAACCCCTGGTCCATACTCTTCTGTCGTGGCAGCTTCCGCTGGCTTAGTATGTTCTATGGCAGTGGTGGAATCCACACTCCCTGGACCTTCGTGAATCTGTTCTTCTGACAGCGTTGTTTCCGTCTCTGGGATAGGCGGAGGGGAAATCGTTTCCTGTTCATCTTCCTCTTCAGACGATTTTTCCGATGACTTGCCTGGCTGTTGGCTTTCAGACTCAGGCTCTGTAGTTTCTGCAGGAACTTCTGTGTTCAGATTTTCTTCCTTAAATTCAGCAGTGGTATTTTCGTTTCTTCCATCATCATTGCCATCCTGAGCCGGTTCAGGCTGAGGATTAACCGCTCCTCCTCCAGAAGGATTTTGTTGCGGGGAACCGGATAAATTTTGATCCGCGCCGGCTGATTTTCCTTCTTCATAGATTCCCGTCCGTTCACTGATTATTCCGCTGACTTTCTTTACCGATGCGGACGGCTGGTAATGTTCGTCATCAAATAAAAACTGATGCAGGAGGATTACATTTGACTCTAAGGTCATTGGAATTACACAATCAAGCTTGCCTACGTCTGCCGTAGTTTTTGCAAAGGGAAATCCCGCACTTTTTCCTAAATGGTAACGCTTTACATTTTTTGCCAACGGAATCACATCTTCTATTCCAATGCTTGTAGAGATTTCCGGGATTACCGTTCCCACAATCGTTTTCAGCGTAGTCAAATCAGCCTGCTTGGCTTTTTCCAATGCCAGGGAAAGCACCTTCCTCTGGCGTTCAGTACGGTTAAAATCCGTATCCATAAGGCGAAGCCTGCTGTAAGCCACAGCCTGTACGCCGTCTAAGTGATTCAATCCGGCATTGGCTAAATGGGTAGAGTAAACTCCTGTGGATTCTACCGTTTCCGTAATAAAGGAATTAATGTATCGGAATTCACTGTCCGTAATTTCCAGATCAATGCCTCCCAATATATTTATCCCATCGGCCACTGCCTTCCAGTTAAATGTCGCATAATCGTCCACCTGAATATCCAGATTCCGCTTCAATGTGTCAACCGCCTGCTTATGGCCGCCTTTAAAGTAAGCCTCATTGATTTTATGGAAATCGCCGTCATCATTAATCTGGACATAAGTATCCCGGTATACGGAAACCAAACGGATTTCCCCGGTTCTTTTATTAATGCTGGCAATCATCTGGACATCTGCCAATGCTCCTTTTTCCAGGTTATTGTCGCGGGCATCTACGCCAAAAACGGCGATATTCCAATACCCGTCCCGATCCTTCAACCATCGCTTCCCATAGAAAAATCCCGCAAGCAACAGCATCGCCAAAAAGAAAACTTTAAGCTTATGCCCCTTTTTCCGCTTTCGCCGATGAGTTTTCCTGGCAGCCCCTCCTGAGGATCGGCTTTCCTGCTGCTCCTCCATCAGCACATAGCTTACCTGATGGGGCGGCTCCTTCTGCCCCCATCGGCTTGACGTGTGCGCCATTTGCCCTGGCTGGCGCTGCCGCCTCCGCCTGGATCGCATCCGATCCAATTCATCCAGATAATTTTCTTCATTCCCATAGCCGTTTCCCTGCTCAATTCTGTTTTTAGACATCTTATCAACCTCGTTTTATCCACTTTGGCAGACATTTTCCTTATTCTACCAATTTTCGATAATATGGCCACGGAGCATCCATCGTAGTTACCGTCACATTATTAATGGATCCGCTGGACTCATGGATAACATTCATTTGCCCGTTGGCTGCCCAGCTTAAAAACATCACCACATGGGCATCCTCGCCAGTATGGACAACGATATCCCCTGGCTTCAATTCGCTGCGCCTGATTTCTTTTCCGCAATGAATCAACCCGCTAGTGCTTATGGCATTTAGCTTTTTCCCGGCAGCAGACCAATATACCCAATGGATCCAGCCGGAACAGTCCAGCCCCTTTAACACCCTGCCCTTCGTGTCCGCCGGTACAAAGGAACCGAAGTCATTGCCTTCATACCCGGCACAGGAAGCTTTCCCGCCCCAATAGTAAGGCACTTTTCCTATGGACGAAAGGGCAAAGGAAATAATGTTTTTCCGGGTTTGGGACAGATTCCCCGGCAGCTTATCCATATATTCTTTAATTTGCTGCTGGGACAAAGACGTTCCAAAAGAAATCTCCGATAAGTCAATGCCGTAATCCTTAAACCAATCCTGGCGGTAAATCGTATCCACATAAGAACGTTTCTCTTCTGTCCATCCCTCCCAAATGCTTTGCGGCGCATCCGTTCCCTGATTTCCCTGCTTGTCTTTAGCGTATAAATTGTTTTTGCCCTCCAGCCCTAAAAGCCTGACCCGAATGTACAAATCAATATGGCCTGGACAATCGCCTGGCATCAAGGCAGATTCGCGGTCAGCGGAAAGAGCCTCCAGGGCTGACTGAACCGCTTCCCCTATCCCTAACGCTTCTTCAGTTTCTCCAAAGCTTCCCGTTATTTCTTCCGTTCCATTAGCTCCTGTTTCTTTGGCATCTGGAAGCGGTACAGGGATATCGCTTGCGGAGGCCGGGCCTGTCGGTTCTCCTTGGCGGTCTGTCCCTATTTCCCCTTGGCCAGTTGTTTCCCGGGGTTTCTGGACTTCCTTGGCTTCCCCTGCCGCTGTCCCATCCTCTTCTTTATCTTCCTCATCTATGCAGCCGTCGCAATAATACCGTTCTCCCATGCCTACCGAATAGCTGTGAGAAGCCTTCCACAGCTGCTTTGCATAATCTTCAAAGGCTTTTACATCTGCAGGATCATCATAATACGTATATACGCTTGCCATGGATAAAATTTCCCGGGCATTGGAAAAGCCGGAAGCCTTTTTCCCATTGCCATCCACAAATGAAACGTGGATCTGTTTCCAGTCATTAATCTTCCAGGTATCCGGCTTCTTGGGATCATGGGAATCATCCTTTGGATTATACGCCCCCATAACGGCATCCGCCCCTTTTCCTAATTGAGCCGCCATCCTTGCCGGTTTTGTTCCTGCTAATTCATAAAGTTCAGCCAGCCATTTTGCGTCTAAAGCTGACAGTTCCTGGAAAACCAGCCCGGCACAACTGTTTAAAGCATCTTCTGTATCCGCATCTTCCGGATAAAGATAAGCCAAGTTCAATCGATCCGGAGCAGGGTTATCTGCTGCTTTTTCGCCGGATGCGGCGTCGCTTGCGGATTCTTCCAAACTTTTCCAGCCAGATGTTTCGGATGCCTTATGGGATAATTCTGGTTCAGCAGTTGGAAAATCACCTTCAACTACCCACATATCCGAGAATTCACCGGATTCCTTTGGTTCAGCTCCTTCATGCCATGCCGCCCAGGTTCCGTAATGCCGGCTCATTTCCCCCAGCCCACTTCCCAGTAAAATAAATGCCAATGCCGTGAAAAACGGCAATTTTCTCCGGCGGCTTTGGATGTTTTGGATGTTCAAGCACACTTTAGCATACTCCCCCGCCTTTTTCTTAAAACGATTTTCCTTCAATGATGTCTTCACGCTTTCGTCTAAACTCGGCATCGCCTTAAAATTTCCAAGTAAGATGCCTATCGTAGATAGATTAAACTGCCTGTGGCATAATCTATGCATTATTTATGTTATAACAGGCTAAAACCCTTTTTTCCAGGTTCCCGGCGCAAACAGCAAAAGCATAGGAAAGATTTCCAGCCGCCCAGCCAACATATCAAACATAAAAATATATTTGGAAAAGGCAGAGAATTCACTCCAATTGCAGGTAGGCCCCACTTTTGCAAGTCCGGGGCCGATATTGTTGAACGTAGCGGCTACAGCCGTTACATTCGTGGTGAAGTCAAACTGGTCTAAGCTGATCAGCAGCAGGGAAACGAGAAAAATCAATGCATACGCAAGAAAATACCCATTTGCTGAACGGATTACATTATGTTCCAGCTTCTTCCCTTCTAAGCGGAGGATCTTAATGCTTTGTGGGTGAACCAAGCTTTCCAATTCCTTTTTCACCTGCTTTACTGCAATCAGGATCCGGGATACCTTCATCCCTCCCCCGGTACTGCCGGCACAGGCGCCGCAGAACATTAAGCATACCAGGATGGTTCTGGAAAATTCCGGCCATCGGTCAAAATCCGTGGTAGCATACCCAGTAGTGGTAATGATTGTCCCCACTTGAAAGGCAGCGTGGTGGAAAGCTTCCATTACGCTTGGGAACAAATGCCGGATATTAAAGCCGATAGCCAGGATGGAAACGGCGATAATCCCAAGATATGCCCTTGCCTCCTCGCAGCACAAAGCATCCTTTGGCTTGCGTATCCAGAACAGGTAGTAAACATTGAAGTTGACTCCGAATAAAATCATAAATACGGTGATGATTGACTGCTGTAGGTAGGTATAGGAGGCAATGCTGTCGTTTAAAATGCCAAACCCGCCGGTTCCGGCCGTCCCAAAGCTAAGGCAAAGGGTATCAAACAAGGGCATCCCGCTGATAAGCAGCAGCAGGATCTGTACCACCGTAATGCCAAAGTAGAGCAGATACAGAATCTTTGCCGTCTGACGCACCTTCGGAACCAGCTTTCCTACAGAAGGGCCAGGGCTTTCCGCCCTCATAATGTGCATATTGTAACCACCTCCGACTAAAGGAAGGACAGCCAGCATAAACACAATAACTCCCATGCCCCCTACCCAGTGGGTAAAGCTTCGCCAAAAAAGCATACAGCGGCTCAAGGCTTCCACATTTGGCAGTATGCTGGAGCCGGTGGTGGTAAATCCGGAAATCACCTCGAATAAGGCATCCTCAAAAACAGGGATTTCCCCGCTTAAATAAAAAGGCAGGGCTCCAAATATACTAAGCACAATCCAGCTGAGCGCAACGCTGACAAACCCTTCTTTTGCGTAAAAAACTGTATTCTTTGGCTTGCGGAAAGTAATCAAAATTCCTAAAATCCCGCAAATAGCCAAGGTAATCAGAAAATATGTACCGCTGCGTTCCTGGTAAATCAGTGCCGTAATGCAGGGAAGGAGCATCAGCACCGCTTCGATATTTAAAATCCATCCCAGAAAATAAATAATAATCGCTATATTCATAAGGATTTTGCCGCCTTTGTTGTAGTTTTTCCACTGACTGAACCGTTATGCTAAGATGTCTTTCAAATCCTGCAATCCTTTGTTGGTGGTTACGATAATTACCGTATCGCCTACCTCCATGGTATCCTTGCCCCTTGGGGTAATGATTCGGCCACACCGGTTAATGCAGGCAACCAAAAGGTTTTTCTTTAACGTAAGCTTCTCCAACGGTATCCCAACCATGGGGGCATCCTGCCCTACCCTAAACTCCAGAGCCTCTGCCTGGTCATCTGCTATCCGGTAAAGGGTTTCCACATTGCTTCCCAGGGAATTTTGCATGGCCCGCACATACTGCAGGATTAGGTCTGCCGTCAAAAGCTTTGGGTTAATCACGCTCCCTAAATTCAGGGAATTCACCACATCCTCAAAAGATGTCCGGTTAACCTTTGTAATTAGCTTTGCCCCAGAACAGCTTGCAGCATAAAGGGAAAGCATAATATTTTCCTCATCAAATCCGGTCAGGGAGGCAAAAGCTTCCGCCCGTTCCATGCCTTCCTCCTCCAAAAGCTGCTGATCTGAGCCGTCACCGTGGATCACCATAGCATGGGGCAGCAGTTCACTTAGCTCATTGCAGCGCTCCAGGTTCTGTTCGATGATTTTCATTTTAATCTTAGAATCCGTCAGGATTTTTGCCAAGTAATACGTTAATTTTCCTCCGCCGACGATAATCACGGATTTAACGCTGTTATTGACAACCCCTACCTTTTGGAAAAATTCCATGGAATCCCTCGGAGAAGCGATAAAGGAAATTTTATCACCTGCCTGGAGCTTAAACGTACCGCCAGGAATCACTACATTTTTCCCTCGCTCAACCACACAAATCAGCACATTGCATTTTAACTTAGTGCCCACTTCCATCACCTTTAAGCCATCCAGCTTCGAGCGATCCGGGACGATGAATTTCAGCAATTCAATCCTGCCCCGGGCAAAGGTATCGATCTTGATTGCTGATGGAAAGCGGAGCAGCCTGGAAATTTCCATTGCCGCAGCCAGCTCCGGATTAATCGCCAGGGAAAGGTTAAGCTCCTCCTGGATATATTTAATCTCGTTTGAATACTCCGGGTTCCGAATCCGGGCAACCGTGTGGCAATTGCCGGCCTTTTTGGCAATCAGGCAGCAAAGCATATTCAGCTCATCGGAATTCGTGGTGGCAATCATCAGATCCGCATCCGAAATCCCAGCTTCTATCTGCACCTGGTAAACCGCCCCGTTGCCGGTTACGCCCATCACGTCAATGCTGTCCGTCACCGAGCGGAGCGCGGCAGAATCACTGTCAATTAAGGTAATGTCATGGTTTTCGCGGTTCAGCTTCTCCGCCAAGGTAACGCCCACCTTTCCGCAGCCAACAATAATAATTTTCATACCAAGTTCTCCTTTGCATCTGCCTAAAGGCGTAAAACCATGCCTTAAGCATTATTTCTTTGGATAGCTCTCAGGCTGTAGATTTTCCACCTGCTCATGCAGCGGGCGGTGTATTTTTTTCCGCGTCATCTCCACCAAATTCATCCTGGTATAATCTACCACCACGGTTTTTACCGGATCCATGGAAACAACGGCCATTAAATGCTCCAAAAGAAGCCTGCGATCCTCTTCCGCCGCCATATCGATAAAATCAACGATAATCATCCCGGATAAATTACGCAGGCGCAGCTGCCGCCCAATCTCCTCGGCCGCCTCCAGGTTAATCTTCAAGATCGTTTCCTGCATAGTTTTTTTCCCGGAATATTTTCCGGTATTCACATCAATCACCACCAGGGCTTCCGTAGGTTCTATCACCAGATAGCCTCCTGACTTTAGCCAAACCCGTTTTTCTAAAGCGCGGCAAATCACCTGCTCCAGCTGGTAAAGCTTGCCTAATGAAAGGAGGGGATCTTGGTAAAAGCGGAGCTTCTCCAAATCTTCCGGCTGTTCCTGGGTTAAAAAACCACGGATTTCCTCAAAAAGCTGGGGATCATCTGTGATAATCTCCCCCAGCTGCTCTGCGTAGGCATTGCGGATATTGGCTAGAAAAGAGGAAGGCGCCTGGTACAGGCGGCTGTGACAGCTGCGGTAAGGAGCGATTTCCAAAAGTTTACAAAAAAGCTCCCTCAGCCCACGGATTTCGGCCGCCAGTTCATCTGCCGAGGCCCCTTTCCCATTAGTTCTAATGATCAGGCCAAACTCCTCTCCCACTTCTCTTTGGAGGATAGGCTTTAGCTCTTCCTTCCACTTGCGATCCGTAATTTTATTAGAGAATCCTATCCCCTGCGCGCCGATGGTAAGCACCGTCAGTTTCCCGGTGAGCGCCAGCTTCCCGGTAAGTACCGGCGCTTTTGTCTTCACCGCTTCTTTGGAAACCTGGACAATGATCTGATCCCCGGGATGCAGCTTCGTGCCGCAGGTTCCGTTCCCATACCAGTGCCTATGGTTTTCACTTAAATTGTAATAACCTACAATCCCATCCCCGATATCCACAAATGCCGCATTGATGTTTTTTACAATATTTTGTACCCTGCCAATATAAATGCTGTTCAGCATACTTTTCTCCTGGGACGCTTCCAGGCTGATCTGTAAAATCTTCCCTTCTCTGGCTAAAGCCGTGCGAACCACATGGTTTTGGCAGGTAATAATTAACTTATCCATCTTTCTCCCCCAAGGCCTCCAGGGGAATAAACGCCCCCTCTTTGGATTGGGCGTAAACTTCATCCCTCTGGATAAGGAACGCAAAGGGAGAAAATTCATTTCCCATCTGCCGGGCAAAAGTTGCCAAAACCAGCTCCGGCTTGATATTTTCTGCGCTTCCCGTGGAAATCATCATTTGGACTGTGCCGTCCTTTGCATAAAGCTCATAGATCAAAGGCTTTAAATCCAGCTCTTTTTCCCCTTTTTTGGTTTTTTTCGTGATAAAAACAGCATCCTGGCGGTAAAACGCTTCCAATCCTTTCATCCAACGGACTGCCCCGCCTGGCCCATCCGGCTCATAGCCTGGCCGGAAGGAAACCGTATACCGGGCGGCGGAAACGATAGACATGGCGTTTCCGGCAGAGTCAGGGAGACGGAGGCAGCTCTCTATCCGGAAGCCCTCCGCCATTACCTGATTTAAGCGCTCTTTCATGGAAGATACATTTTCCCCCTCTTCCACCTGGATATCGAAATATTCCCCTATGCTGGTAATCCCCACCCTTAATGGGGCGGCAAAGGACATAATCTGATGAGGGCTGAACCCGCCGCTGTAGCATATGGCAATGTCTGCCCGCCGCATGGCTTTCTGGAAATAGCGCATCACATCCAAATGGCCAATAAATTTCCCATTCCCCTGTTTCGCAAACTTAATCCTTACTTTCATGGCAGACGCCTCCCTTGAATTTTGCAGCCCCGCAGCCGCCACACCGCATCCGGCAGTTCGGAGTCACTTTCCCTTCCATGGCCCGCAGCCATTCCTGCTTTAAGAATTCCTTGGACACCCCGGCATCGATAAAGTCCCAGGGGAAGATTTCATCAAGTCCTCGCTCCCTAACCGTATAAAAATCCATGGAAACTCCACAGGCCTTAAAGGCATCCAGCCAAATATCATTATTAAAATATTCCGACCATGAATCAAACATTGCCCCATTTTTGTAGGCTTCCTCGATTACCCTGCCGACTTTCCGGTCGCCCCTTGCCAAGATCCCTTCCAGGACGGTCAGTTCTGCCTCATGCCAATTATATTTTAAGCTTTTCCGGTTCTTCATTTCCCGGAATTTCTGGCGGACAATATTTGCCCGCTCGATAAACTCTTCCTTGGTGCACATCCTGGCCCATTGGAATGGGGTGAACGGCTTAGGGACAAAAAAGGAAGAGCTTGCCACCACCTGGACTTTTCCGTGGCGCTGTTCCTTCGGAATCTCATCGTAATATGTTTCCGCAATCTTTTCCGAAAGAAGGGCGATCCCTTCCATATCTTCCCTGGTTTCCGTGGGAAGGCCTAACATAAAATACAGTTTTACCCGGTTCCATCCCCCGCGGAAAGCCTGGGCAGCCCCGGAAAGAATATCTTCCTCTGTCAGGCCTTTATTAATCACATCCCGCAGCCTTTGGGAACCGGCCTCCGGGGCAAAGGTAAGGCTGCTTTTCTTCACATCCTGGACTTTTTTCATCACATCCAGGGAAAACGCGTCAATCCGCAGGGAAGGAAGGGAAATATTGATCCCTTTTCCGTTAAACTCATCAATCAAAAAACGGATTAATCCTTCCAGCTGGCGGTAATCGCTGGAGCTTAAAGAGCTTAAGGAAATTTCCTCATGCCCGGTGGAGGTTAACAGCTTTACGGCACTTCTCTTTAAGCTGTCCAGATCTTTTTCACGCATAGGCCGGTAAATGGTTCCAGCCTGGCAGAACCGGCATCCCCGGATGCACCCCCGCATGATTTCTAAGACCACCCGATCCTGGGTAACTTTAATATAGGGAACCAAAGGCTTATCAATATAGTCCACCTGGTTAAAATCCATTACCAGTTCCTTCGTGATCCGCTCTTTCGCGTTAGGGTTATTGGGGGCAAACCGCTTAATCGTTCCGTCCGGATGATAATCCACATCGTAAAATGAAGGGACATAGATCCCAGGGATCTTGGCTGCCTGCTCAAGGAAACGCTTCCGGCTGCCGCCGGATTTTTTAATTTCCTTGTAACAATCCATCAGCCGATCATAAACCGTCTCCCCTTCCCCAATATAAAACAGATCGAAGAATTCCGCCAAAGGCTCAGGATTATAAGCACATGGCCCGCCGCCAATGACGATGGGCATATCCTCCCCCCGATCCTTTGCATGGAGAGGAATCTGGGATAAGTCTAAAATCTGCAGTACATTCGTATAGCACATCTCGTACTGGAGGGTAATGCCCAAAAAGTCAAAATCCTTTACTGGATCCTGGGATTCCAAGGCAAACAGCGGGATTTTCTCCCTGCGCATAATTTGATCCAGATCACTCCAGGGAGAATACACCCGCTCGCAGTAGGTGTCCTCCCTGCGGTTAAACATATCGTAAAGAATCTGGATGCCTAAATGGGACATTCCAATGTCGTACACGTCCGGGAAACACATGGCGAAGCGGATGGCCACATTCTTAGGGTCCTTGACGCACATATTTACCTCGCCGCCGATGTAGCGGGCGGGCTGTTGGATACTTAGTAAAATTTCATCAGGTAAGGCTAGTTTTCTCATGATTTTTCCTTATATTTTTGTTGGTATTGCATAAATCTTACGCTTTGTTTTGTGGTGCGGAAAATAAGGCAATTTTATTTTCACGTACATTCTACCACATACGAAGCTATTCTACCACAGTTTCCTGCAAGACAGCAACTGCTACTTGCGTATCATAGAAAAATCGTAAGAATCCTATGTTTATTTACACCTTTTCGTGCGCAGCACACTCATCCCCTGGGAGTAAACTGAAAGAACTGCGGAAAGCCCAGGGGATTTCTCAGAAAATAAAGGCTGGCATTGGCTGCGCTTACAATGGCATCCGCTTCTGCTTTTGTAATATCCCCATAGTAATTCTCAACATACCCTGCTCTCCTTTCCAGCCATCAATCCACATAATGTACCCTGGTTTTGTCATACCTGTCCTGCTGCTCCTTTTCCTCCGCCGGATAACCGCAGGCAATCATCGAAAACACATACAAATCTTCCCCAATCCCCAGTACCTTCCCCACGGCTTCCATCCGATCCTCAAGGGGCGCAATCCCCAGCCACACGGCGCCAAGCCCAAGGCTGTCCGCCTCCAGAAGCAGGTTTTCCACCGCCGCGCTGCAGTCAATCTGAGCATAATTCGGCAGGCGGCAGCCCTTCTGACAGCAAACCACAATCCCCAAAGGCGCATCCTTTAACATCCCGGCATAGGGGCTGCATTCCGACAATGCCGTTAATTTATCTCCGTCTGTCACTACATAGAATTCCCACGGCTGCTGATTCCCGGCAGACGGAGCCGCCATAGCCGCACGGAGAAGCAACTCTATGTTCTCTTTCTCCACCTGTCTCTTTTCATATTTCCTGATGCTTGTCCTGTGAAAAATCTCCTTCATGTTTCTTCTCCTCCTCTTTCATCCTTTTCTCTGCGTCCATAACAGCATGGCAGTATTCAACCAAATCTGCCAGCATCCCTGCCCGTTTCATATGCCCATTGAACTGCCGTATAAACCGATGGGATTTCATCCGATCCCGCCATCCTCCTGTACAATACGCGATTACCTTCACGTTGTGATTTGCCAGCCAGGCAAAGTGCTCCGGAATCGCCGGATTATCATAAAGAAACCCCAATGACCACTTTTTCTCAAAATTATGAATCATCATGTACACTGCCTTGTTTCCTCCATATGAGCCGTCATTCGCCCAAATAAGTATAACACAAATTAAGCGATAAATGTTCCCTTCTTTCCCATAATCCTCTTCTGCCTGTCATTAATCAGCGCAAAGCGCAGCTTCTCATAATACAGGATATCCTCCTCTTTTACTCCACTTTCAGCAATTGACCGATTTCTATGTTTGGCCTGTTTAAGGGATAATACATAGTTATCCTTTCATTACATTTTTATATTAATAGTTTGATCGCAACCTCATCAAGATTTCTCTGAACCACCAACACATAATAAGTGCCTCAAAAGATGGCGTAGTGGTTAAGCAGCCCATGTCCTGCTATACTACTGATATCATCTCTTGAGGCACTCCTTGTTTCTACGTTTTAACCAACTCTCTCCTGACAGCTCTACCGACCACAACAGGTATCGATCGATGAGCTCAGTTGTTCGGGATGAATAATTGAACGTTCCCTTTCCATTAACATTTTTTACTTTAATCTTAGGTTTTGTCCGAATTACGCAACAAAAGCCCTGCAAGTTCCGGGGCTTCATGGAAGGATTATATCCCTGCGATTTTCTTTGCCGCTTCAAGAAAGGCTTGTTCAGACATTCCGGCTTTGACAGCAGCCTTCTCCAAAGTAATATCGCCATCACTATACAGCCCATATAGTGTTGAAATATTGCCTTCCTTGCGGCCTTCCTTGCGGCCTTCCTTGCGGCCTTCCTTGCGGCCTTCCTTGCGGCCTTCCTCACGGCCTTCCTCGCGTGCTTCCCGCCGTTCATCCGCCAGCTTAATTGCCCAAGTCATATAGCTCACCTTCCATTCCTCATCGTTATTTACAAGCGCCACTTTCTTTTCCAGCGCCTGGGTGTAAGAATCCTGTGCCTCTCCGTCCATGATGTAGCGCATTAGGAACCTGAATCCTTCGCTCACGTCCCCCTTATGGCCTTTGGCATTCACAAAGATCTTCCAGGCGTCATCCCCTAACAGATGATAAGAGCAATCGCTTAACTGGTAATACTCCCCACAGCGATAAATATACTCGTCATGGCCAAACGGGTCAAACGTGCAGATAAAAATCACCAGGCTCTTCTTTAACTGGTTGTAATCTTCCCCTTTGGCGAGGATGTTTAAGTCTATAAGCCCGGAATAATACCGGGATCTTTTCGGAAGGTTCCGATTCCTGCCAGTCTGCATCTCCACGTCATAAACCGTGTGTTCCCCATCCTCAACATACACATCCATACGGATCGATTTTGCACTTACCATAAGGCCGATGGCCTTCTGCCTCTCTGGATACTCGATCTTTTGGATTTTTACTCCCAGGATCGTTTCCAGAAATGGCTTACAATATTCGGGATCCGCCATCACGGTACCGAACATCATGTCATCCTGGATTGTGACTGGTTTAAATTGCCCTGCAAGAAACTTCCCTTTGTCTGTCATGTTTTCCTCCTCGTAGGAATCTGCCTAATCTTATTATATAATAAGCCAGGTTTTCCCGCAATCCTAATTTTTTAGCACACGGTCTACCTTCCTGAAACAGATCCGGAAAGCCATCCCTCCCCACCCGGAAAATGCCGATGAAGCATATCAGTCCCTCCGTTATCCCTTTTTTGATACGGGTATCCATACCTCATATTGTGCGTTCTGTGGGTCTGGATTTAAGTAAACCTCAATATCGGGGGCGTTGGCATACTCATATCCAGAGGTCGGAAGCCACTCGATTATAATCCGCTGCTCCAATTCCTGTATGGACTGGTTTGTACCTGTTCCAGAAAAGATTGCCCAAGTAGACGCAGGCACAGTATATTCTTCAAACTCATCGCTTGCTTTTGTACTGGAAGCGGCAATAAAATACTTCCATTGTTCTTCATTATTGCAGGCACTCACGCCCAAAAGTCCCATTGGCAGCGTATTCATCATTCCTTCCAATTTCTGTATTGTTCCATTTTCGGCGGCGTCCTGCCACATCTTAGGCACAACCATAAAGTTATTTTCGATTTCCTTGTCAAGCGGCGCAGATACGCCAATAATGCGGAAGGATTCTTTCGTTTCAATTCTATAATTCAATGGTCGATTTTGGTGTGATACTCTGTGTCCACGCGCCGTTTCTGCCGTTCTGCCAGTTCCGCCGCTTTGTCTACCATTTGCCTGTACTCCGCTGTTGCACTGCCGGGAACGTAGTCGGAAAAGCTGTTGGCATCCTTGGCACGGCGAGCCGCTTCCTCATTGATTGGGTAATATGGGCCGTCCTGTTGGGCACTGGGATTTGTAACTATGTTCATGATGAAATACTCCTTTCGGTGAGGCAATTTGATTTCCACCCCTTTATCACAAGCAAAACCGCGCGTCCGACTGGACGCGAAAAAAACAGGCCAGAGGTTCAACACCTCCGGCTCGGTTTTTCATATCAGCAAAAGTAGTAATCGAGTAGTAAATTCACAGTAATAAATCCAACAAACCCAGTGATATCAACGGTTTTTGACCATTTATGTAAATCATTTAATAGATTTCTAATTATCTCTTTAGATGTTCTTATATGCCGGTATAGCCCGTTATTCCGGGCTTTTCCGGCACTTTTCATATCGGAAGAACCTCACAAATCTTTTTATTACCCCTTATGTTTTCGCTCTCAAAAGTAGTAAAAGCAGTAGTAAATTCTGCGTACTACTTATGCCGCCTTGGTTTCCTCGGCGCTTTCCGCCGCAGGCTCCGGCTTGGCCTCTGCGGTGGTTTTTGCCTTGGCTTGCAGTCGTTCCATTTCCTCCTGTGCGGAATGGAAAGTAGCGTGGGCGTAATAGTTCAGCGTCATTACAATGTTGGCGTGTCCCATGATGTACTGCAATGCCTTGGGGTTCATGCCCGCGTTTGCCATTCTGGTACAGAATGTATGCCGCATGGTGTGCGGCGTCATCACATCGGGCAGCGGCTCCTTGTGGCACTTGTTGTACTTCTTGGCAAGGCACTTGAACATGGCGTCATAGTTGACGGCGGTTTTGGGCAGGCCGTCCCGGTTCAGGAACAGGAAGTCCTTATAACCATCAACCTCAATGCACCTGCCGTCCCTGCGCTTCTTCAACACGCGCTCAAACGCTTCATAGGCGGCTGCGCTCATAGGCACTTGACGGAATCCGCTTTCTGTTTTTGGCGCTTCGATATAGTAGCCGTCCTCGGTGCTTCTCAAAAGCTGGTGGTCTACATTCACAAAGCGCTTCTCAAAATTCAGGTCGGCGGGCGTCAGGCCGCAGAGTTCGGAAATACGAAGCCCGGTTTCCAGCAGGATCACCACCTCGTCATAATACTTGGCATAGACGGGATCGTTCTGCATGAAGTCCAAAAGCTCGTTTTCCTGTGTAGGGGTAAGCGGCACCTTTGGTACGGTATCGTCGTTGATAACCTCATTGATCTGGAAGTCAAAGGGATTCTTGCGGAGGCAGTCGTCCTGTACGGCCATATAAAAGATGGCTTTTAAGGAACGCTTGCTGTTGCAGATGGTGTTGTAGGCAACGCCTTTTTCCTGCATACGCAAGGCCCATTCTTTCGCGTCGGACAGCTTCACGCTGTCAATGCTGGCCGCGCCCAGCTTATCTTCGGACAGAAGTTTCATCAACTGCTGGCGGCTCTTTTGGGTTCCTTTCCGCACATTCCCGCGCTGCCGGATGTACTTTTCGTAAAGCTGGCACACGGTCATTTTCTTGCCGATGGTGTCGATCCCGTCGTCAAGGTCTTTCTGTATCTGCTTGATCTTCTCGCGCAGGGAAAGACAGGGCCGCTTCCCGGCAGGTACTTTGTCGGTAGGTACTAACTTCCATGAGTAAACAAACTGGGGTTCTCCAAAGGTGTCAATGTATTTGTAAGCGTATCTTCCATCTGATCGCTGGCTCTCTCCAGACTTCAAAAGGCGGCCTTTGTTGTCCCGTCTTTTTTCATCTCGTTCTTTTCTTGGCATTTCGTCATGCTCCTTTCCATGACGGAAAGAGCCTTGACACGCTTATAACCTATTATAACACGCGCAAGGCCCTTTTTCACTATATTGTGTCAAGGGAATCAATGATTTTTTCAAACTGCTTCCGCTTGATCTGGATGCGGTTGCCGTTCAGGATCACCCAGCCAGCGGTGGGGTTTTCCTCGGCAAGCCGACGCAGTTTGTTTTCCCCGATCCGAAAATATTTGGACGCTTCCTCAATGGTAAGCGTGTATTTCTCCCAAATAGGCACATCGTTATTACTCATAACATGGCCCCCTTTCTTTTCAAAACAAAGGTTGTTTTTTGTGAAAGTGGGCAGAAATTTTGTGAAAGTGGGCAGAAAATAACGGACGGCTGCTGGCACAGCTCCACGGGAATCTCACCCCCGCGTGGTTCTCACGCGGCCCTGCTCGTTGCCTGCGACGCTTCAAACGCTCGGACTACGACGGCAAGGGCGTATCATTGTCCTGCCTGCGCGTCGTCGCCCGCAGGCTGCCACACCTGCTTTACGGCCCGGTAAAATCGCTCCGCTTATCCCAATGAGGGAAAGCCTCTTGGCGCACCTGCCGCCCGGCTCGGCACAGACAGAATGTATCCGTCTGCCCTATGACGCGCCGCCATTGTCCTGCGGGCGTATTTGTCAAGGAGCAAAGGGGCCGCCGGGAAAACTGGCAGGCGGGGAAAGGGAAAGCCGCCTGTCTATGGCCGGGGTCTTAACCGTCAGTCGCCAATGGGACTAACGATGGAATGGAGCAGCTTGATTTGCAATCGGCGCTTCATATACTCGTCAATGCAGATATGAGGCTGGCCGCTGCCGTCATAGAGCGTCCGGGTACACAGCTTATTGATATAGCCGTCATAATGCTGCAAGACACGCTCCACGGCTTCGGCGTTACCGGCGCAGGCCGCGTCGATCACAAAATCAGGCAGAGGGCTTTTGCCCTTGTAACTGGATTGCTTCATCCGCGTTTAACCTCCCTCCGGCATGAACGCCATCAATTTTATACGCAAGTCTTTCAGGGTGCTTGTCCTGTGGCGCTGGACTGCGCTGCGGGACATTCCCATCAGGCGGCCGATTTCTTCGTCAGTCAAATCCAGAACAAAGCGGAGAATCAAAATACTCTGCTCGTCTTTTGGCAGGCTGGCAAACGCTTCGGCCACAAGCTCGTTGTCGATATGTAGGTCATAACCATGCGAACTGAATGTAAAGCTGTCGCAGGAATACCGATCTACGGTCGAGAGCTTGTCCCAATCAGCCGGGGAAAGAGCGTCCAGCGACACTTCACGGTCGCGGCGGCACTTCATTTCCCGCAGATAATCTATCGCCTCATGGTACAGAACCAGCTTGCAGTAGCGGTCAAACTGGCCCCATTCACCGTATTTGCGGGGGATCGCTTCCATCTTCTCACCCCCTTTCTATAGGGGATGTGGTGGTTCTCTCCCTTTCCGCCAATAGAGCGAATGGAATCTCTCTGGCTGCCCGCTAAACGCCTCCTTTTTTCACTTTTTTGAAATTTCTTTTTGCGCCGGATAGCAGACCGCAGGAAATAACAAAATTCGCCCGGCAGGTCAAAGACCCACAGGGCGAAACAAAAAGCAATATGTTCTTTTCTTACATGGTATAGTACATACGCACAGCCGCTTGTCCCCGCTGCCGGGGGACGGCTTTTTTTAAGTGGTTATTGAGTGAATTAGGGCGAAGATAAATAAGCATGGCGGCGTCCTCTCATAAGCCGCCTACTATTGCCTGCTATGAATCGAAAAGCGCAGACAGAAAAAAATGACGGCTCCGATTTCTCAAAGCCGCCGTATATGATAAAAAGCACAGGGAAGTGGCTGCTATACGACGGCTTTTTTTCTCTTGCCGTCGTGCGGCAGTCGTTTATTTATTTTGTTTCATTTTTGCAACACTAATCATTTTTACTTTCACCGGAAAAAGTTGAAGTAATCGGTTTTTTAGTCCCGGAATGATAATTTCTTTATTCTTTTGTAGGCCGCGAAAAGCAATTTGAGCAACTTTTTCCGCTGACATAGCAGTGTGCGGAGTAATAGTCCCCTCTCTATTAAAGAAATTCGTTTTGGTAGCTCCGGGGCATAAAGTGGAAATTACAACACCCTTGGATTTTGCTTCATATCGGATAGCCCTTGTATAGTTCAAAACAAATGCTTTGCTTGCAAAGTATGTTGAAGTATATGGGCCGGGCTGAAAGGCACCTGTTGAAGCAACATTAAGGATTTTACCTGTCCTTTGTTTATACATATCCGGTAGAAATAACTTGCACAACAAAACAAGGTTCGTTACATTTACAGTTATCATCTGTTCATCTTGTCGAAGATCAATTTCGTCTGTTGCTCCCACTAAACCAAATCCTGCATTGTTAATCAATACAGCAATAGAAATTTTTTCCTTTCTTATCTGGTGATATAATTGTTCCGCTGCATCGATTTTGGTCAAGTCTTGTTCAAAGATATAAATTGGAATGGAATAGCTGGTTTCTAAAGAATTTTTTACATTATCTAAATGGTTTTGGTTAGAAGATACTAAAACAAGCCCATAACCATTCTGTGCAAACAATTTTGCCAGTTCAAATCCGATACCACTTGTTGCGCCGGTGATTAATGCAAATTTCAAGCTGAACACCTCCTTTTGAGAATGATTATACTTCTCCAAAAAGCGGCTGTAATTCACCTATGTTAATTCATATCTGGTTTTTCAACTTTTTTCTAATTCTGCTCATAGAAGCAGCCTTAATACCAATATAGGACGCTATATATTTTAGCTGTAACCGCCTCTGCAAGTTTGGATATTCCCTGCAAAAAAATATATAGCGCTCTTCGGCAGTAAGCAGTAAAAGTTTTCTTGTTCTATCCTCCAACTTTCCGATTTCGTTTAAGTACATACTATGAATGAGTTGATTTACGCGTTGATCTATTGACATGATTTTCTGTATTAGAAAATAGGGAAGTTTAATACATTTACATTCTTCCAAACAATCCACAAAAAAAGTCGAAGTGTCTTTGGTACGATAACATTCCGAACCAAAAAAACCATTTTCATAAACAAAACATTTTGTAACCTCATTTCCATCATCATCAATATAATAGCCTCTGACAAGTCCGTAGATAATAAAATAGAAACAATTTATCATTTCGCCCATTTCAATCGGCATAGTACCTTTTTCAAATATTATAATTGAGGCACCTGTATCAATAATATTTTCAACGCTGTTATCAAAATCAATTTTTAGGCATTTTTTAATATATTCACTTGGACTAATAACCATTATATACCTCCTGTTTATGGATACTACTCTCCTACAAGCACGCCCTGTACCGGCCCTAAGAGCAGGCCGGAAAGCAAGCATATCACATTTCCCATATGTAGGCGCATGTTATCTATGACCGTAGGGATTGGTATTTGCAGAAACGCGGAAGCCACATAGACTGCCGCAGCCATAACGCCAACCATAGCAAAAAATTGCGGTAAAGTTCGTCATGGCCTGCCCCAAATTCAGAGCGGGCATTTCCGCAAAGGAATCCACCTTGGAGGCAGCAGCATACGCAGCCATACAGTCGGTTCCAAAACCATTGATTAGAATTTTTATCTGTCATCATGCGGCAGCTATTACACAGAATGATTTATCTTATCTTTCCACTTGCCGGACAATAGCCGACAGGATAGGCTAATGGTACTCACAACAAAGCTCAACGGCCTGCACAGCAGAACACCGACAAAACCAAAGTAATGCGCCAGCACAAAAGCCGAGAACGTGCGGAAACAGAGTTCCAGCAGCGTATTGAACAGTGGATAGGCAATCTCACCGGCTCCACGCAGGAAGTTTGTCAACAGATAGAGGCTTACGCACAGGGGGAACGTCACGGAAATAATACGCAGATATTGAACCCCTATCGGTATGACTGCCATTTCCTTTCCCACCACCAGAACCATGAGCAGCGGCGAAGCAAACCACAGGATTGCCATAGCAAGTGTGGTAAACACCGCCGCGATCTTGAAGCTGTCTTTTAGGCCCTGTCGGGTGCGGTCATATTCCCCGGCCCCTACATTCTGTCCGATATAGACACTTAACGCCACGCCTAAATTGACGGCGGGGATTGTTAAGATACTTTCAATTTTATAGGCCGATGTATAGGCCGATATTTCATTTACACCAAAGGTATTGATAATGCCCTGTATGAAAAACATGCTGATGGCGGAAGCCCCGTTCTGGACAATCCCCGTGATACTAAGCTGCAAGATCGGGACAATCAGCCCGGCACTTGGGGCTGTCCTTATTACCGGGTGTTCCTGCCGGTATAAGTGCAGGCCAACCAATACAGCCGCCAGAGCTTGTGAAAGAACCGTGGCGGACGCAGCCCCGGCAATCCCCCAGCCAAAACAGGCCACAAATAAGTAGTCCAACAGAATATTGAGGACACAGGACAGGCAGATACACCTAATCGGTGTTCGGGAATCCCCTTTTGCCTTAATCAGCGCAGAATAAAAGTTGTAGATTGCCAAAAACGGAATCCCAGCCGCTACAATCCGAAGATAAAGGGCCGCAGGGCTTGTGATTTCCTCCGGTATCTGCATAGCCTTAAAAATCCACCCGGCAAGAGCAAAGAACAGCACAGCCAGCCCGAAGCCCACGGCTACTATCAACGTCTGCACGGAACCATAACATTTACAAATCTGTCCTTTATCCTTGGAGCCGTATAGCTGCGCCACAAGGATAGATATGCCGGAAGCAATCCCTAAAACAATGCTGTTGATGATAAGCGTCGGCACATAGGAGTTACCCACAGCCGCCAGCGCATATTTACCCAGCACATGCCCCACAATGGCCGTGTCGAAGATGTTATAAAGGTTTTGTATCACGCTCCCCGCCAGCAGCGGCAGGGAGAATTTTAACAATGTGTTCAGGGGCTTCCCCGAAGTCATATCCAGTTCCATAGGCTTACTGCAAATATCTTCTTACGGCAGGCCGCAGGGCGATCCCCAGCGGAACAGCCACGATAATAGATACAACGGCGTTGACGCTGGACACAACGGCTTTCTGTGACAGGGTAATCATAACGACCTCCAACGGCAGGCCCAAAACGAAGCGGTGTTCGATGTAGCTCTTTGAAAGATAAAGAAGCACATAGGCAAATGCGCCCAATGCCGAACCGATAATATACCGCTTGTGTGAGCTTATCCCGGAATTTTTGTGAAATGCGAACATGCCGCAAATCCACGCCATAAGAAACTTAAAAACAAAGGTGAACGGCGCAGACGTGATGTAGGCCGGATTCGTCAGGTCAAAGAACATGGAGCCGATCCCCGCCGCAAGCCCACCCTGTACCGGCCCTAAGAGCAGGCCGGAAAGCAGGCACATAACATTTCCCATGTGCAGGCGGGTGTTGTCTATGGCCGTGGGGATTGGTATTTGCAGAAACGCGGAAGCCACATAGACCGCCGCAGCCATAACGCCAACCATAGCAATTTGTTTCAGTGTGATTTTCTTTTCCATCTTGGAACCTCCTTGTGTGTAAAATTTATGCCTCCTTTAGAGCTGCCTGTTTCCTTGCAATATGCCGGAAATACAGGAAGCGGATCAGCAGACCACCCAGCCAGCCCACGGGTGCGGCAATCCAGATACCGCGATAAGCCAATTCGGTTCCAGACAGCAGGATTGCCGTGGGAACCTGTAAAAGACAGAGGGAACCGATTGACGCAATCATGGGAACCAGTGCTTTCCCATATCCCAGCAGCAGACCGTTCAAAATCTGCATAGCTGCAAAAATCAGATAGAATACCGATACCGTCCGCAGGTAGCCGTTCCCGATCTGGACAACGCCGGGATCACGGTTGAACAGGGAAATAAAGAGGGACGGGAACAGGCATATGACAATGGATATGAGGATTGAGATACCCACCCCCATAGCCAGCGCCGATTTGCCGCCCCTGATTACCCGGTCAATTTTCCCGGCCCCGTAGTTCTGCGCGGTAAAGTTCGTCATGGCCTGCCCCAAATTCAGGGCGGGCATTTCCGCAAAGGAATCCACCTTGGAGGCCGCAGCATACGCAGCCATACAATCGGTTCCAAAGCCATTGATTAGAAACTGTATGGACATAAAACCAACGCTTACAAATACCTGTTGCAGCATGGCGGGCGTTCCGATCACCAGACTTTTCTTCAACTCGTGGCGGTCAAGCTGTAAATCCCAAAGTCGGATAAACAGGTCGGGGTAACGCCGCCGCATGTAAAGCATACAGGTAATGAATGAAAAAGCCTGCGCGGTCACGGTCGCAACCGCAGCCCCGGCCACACCCCATTTCAGGGCGGTAATGAAGAAAATATCCAGCACGATATTGATAAGCGTTGCCGCAATCAGAATATAAGTCGGTGTCTTGGAATCCCCGACGCCTCTAAGGATATTCGTCAGGGAATTGTATGCGAATGTGGGGATCACACCGATAAATATAATCTTCAAGTAAGTATCTGCTATCGTCAGCAGATTTTCAGGCACCCGGAACAGCACTAAAATCTGATAGGAAAAGCAGGCACCGGCTGCCGCTATGACAAGGGAAAGAACCGCTGAAAACAGAAAGCCGGTATCAACCACCTTTTTCACCTGCCGCATATCTCTGGCTCCAAAGTAACGGGAGGTCAGGACGCTTGCGCCCAGAGAAATCCCCGTGGACAGCGCAATCAGCAGGAAATTGATCTGATAGCTGAATCCCACCGCCGCAAGGCTTTCTTTCCCCAAAAAGTTTCCGACAATCACGCTGTCGGCCACGTTATAAAGCTGCTGAAATAAGTTTCCTACCAGAATCGGCAGGGAAAAGTAAAAGATCGTTTTCAGCTCGCTTCCCTGTGTTAAATCTTTCATTGACATTCTCCTGTGTTTCCGTGCAAGTCACCATGTTGTTGTAATATCTCTTTTAGCTTTATCAGCAGACAGTCCATTTCCTGATCCGTTCCCACCGCAATACGGAGGTAATCGGAAATGCGCTCCGGCTTGGAAAAATGGCGCACATAAATCCCAGCGGCCCGCAGGCTTTCGTAAATCACACCGGCCTTTACAGACGGGTGCGTAACGAACAGAAAATTGCTTTTGGAATCCTGAAAGGAAAAGCCTAACTGCTTCAATTCCCGCTTTATACGCTCTCTGGTTGCGATAATCAGGGCGTTTGTTCGCTCAAAGTATTCCCTGTCCCGGACTGCCGCCGCGCCCAGTGTTTGCGTCAGGCGGTTCATGGTATAAGAGTTAAAGGAGTTCCTGACATCGTTTAAGTAGCTGATAAGCTGCGGGCTTCCAAACGCATAGCCGACACGCAGGCCGGCAAGGGCGCGGGATTTTGAAACGGTCTGGATAATCAGCAGGTTATCGTATTTATCCAGCAGCGGGAACGCGGATATGCCGCCGAAATCAATATAAGCCTCGTCCACGATCACCACCACGTCCTGATTGTGGCTGATAATATCCTCTATCTCCGGTAAGCCCATCAATATCCCTGTGGGGGCGTTGGGGTTAGGAAAGACTACGCCTCCGTTCTCCCGGAAATAATCACTTTTCCTGATCTGAAATTCACCGTCTAAGGGAATCTGCTCAAACGGTATCTGAAACAGCCGCGCCCACACGTCATAAAAGGAATAGGTAATATCCGGGAACAGCACAGGTTTCCCGGAATTAAAAAAGGTCAGAAATGATACGGCCAGCACATCGTCAGAGCCGACACCTACAAATATCCGGCTACGGTCAATCTGGTAGAAATCCGCAAGGGCCTCCACCAGAATATTAGAATCCGGGTCGGGATATAGCCGGAGTTCCCCTGTCTGGAATTGTTCCAGTGTTTCGGCCACACGGGGAGAGGGCGGGTAGGGATTCTCATTCGTATTCAGTTTGATGATGTCCGCCTGTTTGGGCTGTTCGCCCGGTATGTAGGGAAGCACTTGGCGGATATTCTTTTCCCACGTTTTCATAAGCAGCCCCTTTCTAAGTCCGGTACCGGGACAGGAACCGGAAAATCCGGTTGACGGCTTCTTTCAGGTTTTGCAGGGAAGCCGCATAGGAAATCCGTACAAAGCCCTCCCCACACTCACCAAAGGAATCGCCGGGGACAACCGCCACCTTTTCCTCTTTCAGCAGCTTCAACGCAAATTCGCCGCTGGATAAACCAAACTCCCGGATATTGGGGAACATATAAAATGCTCCCTGCGGTTCAAAACAGGGCAGGCCCAGCCTTTGCAGCTCATGGTAGAGGAATTTTCTTCTCTGGTCGTAGGATTCACGCATGGCTTCTATATCCCCGTCCCCCTGTTCCATCGCTTCGATGGCCGCATACTGGCTGATGGTAGGTGCACACATTACCGCAAACTGATGGATTTTTACCATCTGTTCGATAATCTCATGGTTTCCCAGCGCGTACCCCAGCCGCCAGCCGGTCATGGCAAAGCTCTTGGAAAAACCGTTGATAATTATGGTTCGTTGTTCCATGCCGGGCAATCCGGCGATACTACAATGCTTCACGCCATAGGTAAGCTCCCCGTATATTTCATCGGATATAACAATCAAATCGTGTTTCTGAATGACAGGTAACAGGGCTTCCAAATCCTCCTTTTCCATCACGGCCCCGGTCGGATTGTTGGGGTATGACAGGATCAGCACCTTGCTTTTGGGTGTAACCGCCGCCTCCAACTGCTCCGGCTTCAGACGGAACCGGTTTTCCTCTGTCAAGCGGATTGGGACGGGAACGCCGTCAGCCAGCTTAATACAGGGGTAATAGGAAACAAAGCCCGGTTCCAGATAGATCACTTCGTCCCCTGCATTAAGCAGCGCCCGCAGCGCAAGGTCAATGGCCTCGCTGCCGCCAACCGTGACAATGATCTGGTTTTCAGGATTGTAAGTAAGCCCGGTTTTCCGTTTGGTGTAGCTGCTGATTGCAGCCCGAAGTTCTTGCAGCCCCGCATTGGACGTATAAAAGGTTTTGCCGGACTGCAACGCCTGTATGCCTGCCTCCCGGATATGCCACGGGGTATCAAAATCCGGTTCCCCGACGCCGAGGGAAATCACGTCGGGAATTTCGTTCGCCATATCAAAAAAGGCCCGTATGCCGGAAGATTTTAGGTTCAATACTTTTTGTGACAGCTTTTCCCTCATGGCGTCACCACCATTCTTTCGTCCGCCTGCTTTGCCTCAAAGCTCACGCCCAGCTCCTTATATTTTGTCAGCGTGAAATGGGTAGTGGTACTCTGGACTTCCTCAATGGAGGCCAGCTTTCCCGACACGAAAAGGGATATTTCTTTCAGTGTTTTCCCCTTTACCATGACAAGAAAATCGTAAGCCCCGGACATTAAGTACAGCGTCACTACCTGCGGATAGGCATTGATTTTCTCTGCCAGCTTTTGATAGCCCTCGCCGCCCTGCGGCGTAACACGCAGCTCTACCAAAGCGGTCACATCATCATCATTGACTTTGTTCCAGTCAATCAATGTATGGTAGCCACAGATCACATACGCTTTTTCCAGACCGGCTATTTCCCTTTGGACTTCTTCTTCCGAAATCCCCAGCATAATTGCAATTTCATGTTCTGTCAGTTTACTATTGTTCTCCAACATGTGAAGAAGCTGCTCCCTGATTACTTGTTCCATGTTCTTACCTCCTTGCGCTGCATATAATCATAACAATTATAACAGTAGCATTGACTTTGTACGGTTTCAACAGTAGAATTGTATGCAAGACAATGTTTTTAAGGAGGTGCGCTATGCCTGTAAACTCGTTTGAAGATTATCCGCTTACATGGAAGCCGAGCAAGGCCCTGTTAAAATTCCCGATGTATATATCCCTTTCAGAGCTTTTGGAACAGGACATTTTAAGCGGGAGGCTTCCGCCCAAAACAAAGCTGCCGCCGCAGCGGGAATTAGCGGACTTTCTGGACGTGAATTTAAGTACCATCACCCGCGCCTTTAAGCTGTGCGAAACAAAAGGCTTAATCTATGCGGCGGTGGGAAGCGGGACGTATGTTTCCCCCAATGCGGCCCTGCCGAATCCAGACACGCAGGAGGAAGCGGAGTACATAGACCTTGGCCCCATCAAGCCCTACTATCAGTTCAATTCCATTGTGGCCGATACCGCACGGGCAATCCTGCAAGGCCCGAAGTCGGAAAAGCTATTTGAGTTCAGCTTTACCTTGGGGACAGCCCACCATAAACAGGTCGCGCAGAAATGGCTTGCCGAGTTCCAGATCAACGCCGCTATGGAGGATATTATTTTAACGTCCGGTACACAAAACGCGCTGGCGATTGCGCTTCTTTCCCTGTTTCGGGCCGGAGATAAGATTGCCACTGATACCTATACTTATTCCAATTTCATCACTCTTGCAAAGCAGCTTAATATCCAGTTGATACCGATAGAGGCCGACGGACAGGGTATGCTGCCGGACGCGCTGGAAAAGCAGAGGAAGCTGCATGAAATAAAGGGGATTTATTTAATGCCCTCCTGCACAAATCCCACGGGGATCACCATGCCGTCAGAGCGCCGGAAAGCAATCAGCCAGATTATCAGCAGTCAGGACATGGTTCTGATTGAAGATGATACCTACGGCTTTATCGCGGACGATAAAATCCCGCCGATGGCAACCATGATCCCCGCGCACACCATTTACCTGCACGGAATTTCAAAATCCCTGTCTGCCGGGCTGCGGATCGCTTATCTGGTGTTTCCGCACCGCTTCCAGAAAACCTTTTTGAATACGGCCAATAACATTAACCTGAAAATCCCGCTGCTCAACGCGGAGATTGCAAGTGAGCTGATTGCAGGCGGGGCCGCGCGGGAGATCATCGACAAGAAGTGTATGCTGTCAGAGGAACGGGGCCGCCTGTATACCAGATACTTTCCAGAACAGCCGCCAACGAATCCGTACAGCTTCTTTAGGTGGCTTCCGCTCCCCGCAGGCTGCAACGGCTACAACTTTGAAGTGCAGGCAAAAAATCACGGCGTAAAGGTATTGTGTTCAGACCGTTTTGCGGTGGGGAATACCGCCCAATTCGCCGCGATCCGGCTGGCTACCTGCTCCCCCCGGACAATGGCCGATCTGGAAAACGGTTTGCAGATTATTCAAACGCTTATAAAGGAAAATCAGACGGTGATCCAGCGGGAGGAATTTATCATTTGAGTTGACACGACAACAGGAATTATAAACTGTAATAAAAGTGCATATTACGTCATTCCCCGCGCATAGTATGAACTATACAATGCAAAGGGGTGAAATGATATGGCGAAAGGAACAGAATATCCCGGTTTTGAAACGCTTGGAGCGGACATCAAAGAAGCGCGGAAAGCATTGGGATTGTCCCGCAGGGCATTGGCTGAACAAGTCAGTATTGATCCCCGGTATCTTGCAAATATAGAAAACAGCGGCGATCTTCCCAGCGTCCCGGTACTTTATGAGCTGGCGAGGATATGCAAGCTCCCCATAGAACGCTACTTCCACCCGGAAGCAGAGCCAGAGGGCAGCGAACAGCGCCAGAGGGTCGGCCACAAATTAAAGCTGTGTCCCGAACCGTATTTGCCGATTATCGAGGGAGCCATTGACGGAGCTATCAAAATCAAAGAGTAGAGGACGTGAAAAGCGTTCTCTATTTTTTGTGCTTTTATCGCTTCCAGCCCGCATTTGGCGGGCATTTTTTTGTGGCGGAAACGCCTTATAGACGTAGAAACGGTAACGTAGCAAGCATAAGATTGCGTTTTATTAGGAAAACACACTGCCAAAGGGATTTTATGCTTTGGCGGGGGTTAGCCCGCCTCGGCGGTGTCAGTGGTGTTGATTTCAATGTACTCGGCAATCCGGCGGAACTCGTCCGCAAACTTAAAATGAACGCTGATATTGCCGTTTTCGTAAACCTTGATATGGTCTACCAATTCAATCAGGATTTCGCGGGTCAGCTTTTCGATGTTCTGATATTTCGCAAAGGCTACCAGCGCGGGATGCTGCTGGTCAACGCCGTTTGAAAGCTGTTTCCGTTCAGCCGTCAGCCGGGCCAGCAAATCCGAGAGCCCAGCGGCCTGCCGCTCATAATCGGCTTTCATTTCCCGGTATTCCTGCTGGGAGATTTCCCCATCTTTCCAGTCTTGATACAGTGACTGCTTGTAGCGGGTGATTTTCGTCAATTCCTTTTCCTTTGCGGCTATCTGGTCGTTAAGGCGGTGGGATTGACTTTTTTTCAGCGGGGCCGCATTGATACGGGCTACTATTTCCGAGTAGGAAACGGCGGTGCTCACTTGATACTGGATAGCGAACAGAACGGCGGCCTCTAAACGGTTGTGTTTGATAGAGTGCATGGTGCAGGCCGTCCGGGAGCGGTTCTTATAGGTGGAGCAGGCATAATATACATTTTTCCCGCTCTGGCTCCGGGTGACGGATTTACCACAGTCCGCACATTTCAGAAAGCCGCTGAACAAGTGGAGCTCCCGGCCTTTGGGGGTTGTCCGGGTATCCCGGAGCAGGAGGGCCTGCACCCGTTCAAAGGTTTCGTGGGAGATGATTGCCTCGTGGGTATCGGGGACGCGCACCCATTCTTCCTCCGGCACAGCCTCAATCTGGTGTACCTTGTAGCTTTTCACCCGGCGGCGGCCCTGCACCAAGTCCCCGGTGTAAATGGGGTTTTTCAGAATGTCATTGACAATCTTGTTTCCCCACATGGGATTGTCGGCCACGGCGGGGGAATAGGGCAGGCCCTTTTCTATCCGGTATGCCGTGGGGCTGGGTATGCCGTGTTCGTTCAGATAAAGCACTATCGCGTGTTTGGTGGTTCCTTGCAGGCACATCTCATAAATCTTTTTGACGATTTCAGCGGCGTCCGGGTCAACGATTAGCTGGTGCTTGTCTTTGGGGTCTTTTATGTAGCCGTAGGGAGCAAAAGAGCCTATGTACTGGCCGTTGCGCCGCTTGTAATCGAAAACCTGCCGGATTTTCTTTGAGGTCTGATAACAATACTGGTCGTTCATCACGTTTGTTATCGGAACGATGATGCTGTTCACGCTGTCCGGGTTTAGGTAGCTGTCCACGCCCTCGGCCAAGCTGATAAAGCGGACGCCCATCTGCACAAAGAGGTTGTCAATCAGACTGCCAGCATCGCTGTAATTCCGGGCGAAACGGGAAAGGTCTTTCACCACAACGCAGTTGATTTTCCCGCTCATCACATCCCCTAAAAGTCGCTGGAAACTTTCGCGCTCCGTATCGGTTCCCGTGTGGCCGTCATCAACGTACTCGGTGTAGCTTTCAAATTCTTCCGCATGATTAAAATGAAAATCGTTGAGAATGTCGCGCTGGTTTTTCACGCTGTTGCTATCGTCAAGGCCACGGTTGATTTTCTGTAAATCCTCTCGGGAAAGCCGGATGTAGCCGCCCATTTTTCAAAGCCGGGCTGTATAGGTAGGGGCCAAAGTCTGCTGATACCCTCTGTTTTTTGTTCGTGCCATTGTTCCTCCTTCCCTATCACATTACACTTATATTATAACTCTGCCCGGGGGTATCAACAAGGATGTCGATGCCTCGGGACATTTTGTCCCAAAGGGCGGTTGTCCCACTGTTTTACAACAAAAAAACGCTCCCAGCCGCGCAGGTTCCTGCGGGCAGAAGAACGCCAGTCTTGACCGTATAAAATTGAGCATGACAAAACTGCGGGGCTATATAGTTATAGCACCGCTCCGCTTGCTTTAGGATGGCACAACTTCTCATGCTTGTCAAGCTCTCTTTCAAAAAAATTGAGTTAAATATCCAAGGCAATTATAGCAGAAATTTGTCTGTCGCGCAAGAGGTGGATTTTGGCGGTTTATGGGGAAGTCAGTCTCAGCGGGTCTATGCTAACGGAACAACAAAGACGGGTTGCAGAAAGAAAAAAGCAACAACAATTTTTTTGCCGTCCTCACTGATATAAATCTGCCTTTCTTCTGGTCGTGCGTGTAGAAATTCGCCTTCATATTCCTCCACATCGCACGCAAGGAGTAAAGAGCCGAACCGTTCATACAGTTTAGCCGAACCTTTGTTAAACATATTGCCGTGATATTCTACCACAAAAGTACGGCGGGTTTGCGGTTCGGTTCCCTCAATGTAGCCACCATCTATAAGCAGGCTAAACACCGCAAATAAGCCCACAAGCATTAAAGCAATTACGACAAGTGTCCTTTTCCCCGTATTCTCACGCCCAGCCCATTTACACAATTTAATAAAAATCCAAATACCGCCTGCCAATATATCCCACGCGATAATGTTCAACCCCGTCACCATAAATTTAATATCGAAAAAGAACAAGACTGTAAGCACAGACATACTCGCTAATAGAATATACCATGCTATTTTCAAAGATTTTTCTTTGTTCACCACTGTTTTCCCCCGCTATCCAACTTCGCCGTGATAGTCCAAATCGCACCATTTATGCTGTGCCTGCCGCCATGCTTCCTGACCTTCCGGTTCCTCGCCAGGCCAAGAAAACTCCTCGCGATAGACCTGTTGAAGTTCTCCATCAATCCTATCTTGCACACAGACAACGCTTGGTCCCTCCCATGAAGAGAACGACTCAACCCGCCGCACACATACCAGTTCCCCGTCCTCCCAACGGTGGAAAGTAGTGACACCATCGCCTGCTCCGCTACTACGCGCCCAGCCAGTGATCACTTGCCGCTCCGGGTCAAATCCGGGCTGTGAAATCTCCACAAGAGGCGCACAGTATTGAAATTGACCTTGCGTCTCGTCCCACAGCCAGTAATGTCGATAATATGGTTGATTTCCTGCATGAAAGAGATACCCAAAATCTTGAAAGCCGTCAAAATTAACATCGACCACATGATGAAACTCCGGCGCAACACCCATCATAAATTCTTCTGAAAATGTTTGAATAGGTTGTTCCATATCTGCTGGGTTCCAGACTGAAAATGTAATATCGCGGGTTCCAAATTCATCCTTGTATTCCATAGCTAACTCCGCAGTCACCAGCAGCGACCCAAGTTCGCCGCCAGTATCTACCAGAAAAGCATCGTGGGTATCGTCTATGGGTTGTTCCTCTAACAACTGCTGGGATGACTTTTGCGGCTGGGTAGTTTGCGATAAAGCATTATCTGTTTGGCAGGCGCAAAGCGTACAGCAAACAAAAGCCAAGGAAAATACTTGTAATGGTATCTTTAGATTTTTTATGTTCATAGGCAATTTCCTCCTGCATTGTTTGTATTTAGTCTACCACATCTGCCGCCATTTTTCCACCCTCCGCTCCACATAAACCGCGCAAGTACAAGGAAACCACGCCTCCCATATTCGCGCCATGTATAGGGGAGCGCACAAACGGCAAGCAATTCGGGTGTGGCCACACCCGAAATTTTTGCTGGGCCGCAGGCCCGCAAAAATGCTTGTTGGGGAGCCTCCCCAAACCCGGCTCTTTGGGACAAAATGTCTCGAGGTGGGGACGGGGGCTTGTCCGTGGCCGCCTTATCAGCCTTGGCTGGGCGGCCACGGCGAGCCCCCGTCCTTCCCGGTTCACCGGGCCCCGCTTTTCTTCTTTGGGCTTGCGGCCCCGCCTGCCCTTGGACTTATCCGGCTCGGGCGTTTTCTCTTTGGCGGCCTTTCCCTTTTTCTCGGGCTCCTTTTCCCCGGCGGCCTTATCCTCCGGGGCCGGGGTGGGCGGCTGTTCCGGTTCGGGTGGCTCGTTCTTTTCCACCTCCGCACGTCCCGCCGCCCGCTGTTCTGCCATGAGCTTTTCAATCTGGTCAGCGGATACACTCACCTCGCCGGGAGCACCAGCCGGGGCATCCTGGACGGGCGCATCCACGGCGGCCTGCTCGGGAATGTTCTCCGGGGCCGGGGGCTCCGGGGTGGGAGCGTCCTGGGCAGGAGCACCCTCCGGGCCGGCATCGAACAAGCTGGGCTGGGGATTTTCCTCCGGGCTCACGTTTAATTTTTCGTCTGCCATTCGTTACCTCCTTTTTTAATTTCGTGAATGTTGCACAAATCTTGTGCTAAAAGTTTGTTACTATTTTTTCGCCTCCCTCCCGGCTATCCACGCAAAAAAGCCGCCCGTTTTTTCATGCTGGACGGCTTTCTGCGTAATGTGATAGCTCAAATAATATTTTTTTGTGGTTGCTGGCTCCGAAAAGCCTTGATATTACAGTGTTCCTATTAAAACTCATTCATAGGGAGTGTAGCCACACTCCCGGTAAACGGCCCCGTCCGTTTCTGCTTGTTGGGGAAATCCCCACACCCCTGTGAAAGAAAGGACGGTGAAACATCGTGGCAAACCGAAAACGGAAGTTTGTGCTGCGCGTCCCGGTGACGCCGGAGGAACGGGCGCTGATCCAGCAGAAGATGGCCCAGCTTGGCACAAAAAACTTTTCTGCCTACGCCCGGAAAATGCTGATCGACGGCTATATCGTCCATATCGACACCGGCCCTGTCCGGGCGCAGACCGCAGAGCTGCAAAAAATCGGCGTCAACATCAACCAGATTGCAAGGCGTATCAACAGTACCGGGACTGTGTACGCGCAGGACTTGGAGGACATCAAGGGGGCGCTGGCACAGATATGGCAGTTACAAAGATCCATCCTATCAAGTCAACGCTGAAAAAGGCGCTGGACTACATCGAGAACCCGGACAAGACCGATGGAAAGCTGTTCGTTTCTTCCTATGGCTGTTCCTATGAAACGGCGGATATTGAATTTCAAATGCTGTTAGATCAGGCGTACCAAAAGGGCAACAATCTGGCCCACCACCTGATACAAGCCTTTGAACCGGGGGAAACCACAGCGGAGCAGGCACATGAGATCGGGCGGCAGCTTGCCGATGAGGTGCTGCAAGGTAAATATCCCTATGTGATTACCACCCACATAGACAAGGGCCACCTGCATAACCACATCATTTTCTGCGCCGTGGATATGGCAAACCAGCGCAAGTACATTTCTAACCGCCAGAGCTACGCCTTTATCCGGCGCACCAGTGACCGGCTGTGTAAGGAACACGGCCTGTCTGTGGTAAAGCCCGGCAAGTACAAGGGCAAGACCTACGCCGAGTGGGACGCACAGAAAAAGGGCAAGAGCTGGAAAACAAAACTGAAACTTGCCATCGACGTGGCCATTCCGCAGGCCAAAGACTTTGACGGCTTTTTGCGGCTCATGGAGGCGCAGGGCTATGAAGTCAAACAGGGCAAGTTTATTTCATTCCGCGCCCCCGGACAGGAACGCTTCACCCGCTGCAAGACCTTGGGGGAGGATTACACCGAGGAACGGATCACCCAGCGGATCAAGGGCATTGCCATTGACCGGGGGCCGCGCAGAAGAAGCGCCGGAGAAATCTCCCTGCGGATCGCCTTGGAGGACAGTATCAAGGCCCAGCAGTCGGCGGGCTATGCGCGGTGGGCGAAGCTGCACAACTTGAAGCAGGCCGCCAATTCCTTAAACTTCATCACAGAACACCAGATTGACAGCTACGAGGGCTTGGAAAGCAGGCTGGCCGAGATCAGCGCGGCAAACGACGCGGCGGCCTCCGCCCTGAAAGACGCAGAACGCCGCCTTGGGGATATGGCGCTGCTGATAAAAAACCTCTCCGCCTACAAGCAGCTCCGGCCTGTGGCGCTGGAACTGCGAAACGCCAAAAACAAGGCCGCGTTCCGGCGGCAGCATGAAAACCAACTGATCTTGTATGAGGCGGCGGCAAAGGCGCTCAAAGAGGCTGGGGTCACAAAGCTCCCCAACCTGTACGCCCTCAAAACCGAGTATAAAAAGCTGGACGCAGAACGGGAACGGCTGTCCGCACAGTACAGCGAAGCGAAACAGAGATTGAAAGAATACGGCATTGTCAAACAGAATGTAGACAGCATTTTGCGGACAGCGCCGGGAAAGGAGCATACGCAGGAACGATGAACATACCGAGAATGAGTTACCCCCAATACCGCAAGGCCCGCAGGCTCACCCATGAGTGCTGCAACTACTGTAACGGAAACTGCCTCCTGCTGGACGATGGGGAGGAATGTGTCTGTGTGCAGAGTATTTCCTATTCGCTGCTGTGCCGGTGGTTCAAGGTGGCCGTCCTGCCGCTGGACGCGGCCCTGTGCGCCGAGATCACCAAAGGCCGGGACGAGATCAAACGCTGCGCCGTTTGCGGGGCGGCGTTTACGCCCAACTCCAACCGGGCCAAATACTGCCCTGATTGCGCGGTGCAGGTGCGCCGGAAGAAAGAGGCGGAACGCCAGCGGAAAAGATACCTCCTGTCTACGCATTTAGGGCGGTAAAAGTCCACGGAAATCAAGGGTTTTTCCGCATGGTCGTCAGGCAGGTGGATAAAGTTATCCTGTTCCCCTCAAAACGGGGTTCTAAATGCGGGAAAATGGACAAAAAAGAATCGCCGGACGCAGAGGCAATACAGCCCCTGCGCCCGGCATTTTTCAACGCAATACTTAAATAACATCTTATTCGGAATTAAATTTATAACCATAGCCAATTACTGTTTTTATATACTCATGTCCCTTGCAATATGGTTTTAACCTTTTTCGTATTTGAAAAATCGTGTTTTCTACTGCGTGCAAATGGTTATTTGTGGGTTCATGCCAAATCTGTTCATAAATCTGTTCTTTTGTGAATGTGGTTTGAGGAGATTGCAGTAACAAATAAAGGACTTCAAATTCGTTTGTTGATAAATAAACTTCCTGCTGTTCTAATATTACACAATGCCGGTTAACATCAATGTATAAGGTGTGATTTGTTTGCTTTAATCCCCAAAATTCTTGTGCCATTGTCCGGTCATTCGCAATTTGTTCAAGCAGCAAGGATAATTCATTAAATTTTCTGACTTCCCTCAATTTCTTATATAGGTTGACAGTTATCGTACACCCATATATGTCCTTATCAAAATCAAAAATATGTGTTTCGATTGAAACAAAGCTATCATTATCAAGTGTAGGGCGCGTCCCAATATGGGTAACACCATAATATATCTTGTCACTTAAAAGAATATCTGCCACATACACCCCTGTCTTTGGCAAAAATGTATTTTTTGCTATTTCTATGTTTGCGGTAGGTGTCCCCACATGCTTTCCAATACCTCGGCCATGTATAACGATCCCTGTTAGTGTGTAAATAGGTTCATTTATTTTTTCTTTCATTTCAATCCTCATATAATCCCATTCATTGACAGGATAATCAAAACACAAGTTACTATAATAAAACTTGCCAGCATAAGCAGACCAGTATGCTTTTGTCTTGCTTCATTTTCCAAAGTAGCAACATATCCGCTTTTTCTCAAAGCGGTAACTATGGGCTTATACAGTAAAAATGTAATGGACGCATTTAACCCACCTTTCAATAAGTTAAATGGAAGAAAGGCAGGAAGTAACAATTCTACAACTGCTTCTCTTGGATACCCCATATAAAGCGGCGTTACCAAATAGTTCCACAACAGCATAACGATAACCGTTATTAGCCATCCCGATGCCAGACCAATCACTGCACCAGATAAAGTGTGCTTTTTTTTGTAAATGACAGATGCCGTACACGCAAAAGATAGTGTTTGTACGATATTCATAATACAACCTAATATTCCGGTATCGCTTACTGTAATCATTTCAAGGGTTGCTACAATAACAGATACAATGCAGGAAGTCATCGGCCCCCAAATAAAGCCGCCCAAAGTTACAATAACATCGGATGGATCATACTTTAAGAATAGAATAATAGGAATCCTGCCAACAACCATAGTGACATAAGTAATCGCACATAGCATACCAATAACTGTGATTCTTTTTGTTTTACTGTTCATAATTGCTTTCCTCCGTGGCAAAAAATTAACACCCAAAAGAAAATGTCTTTCAGGTGTTAGCATTATAATTAGGCCACAGAAAAGAAAGTAACCCTCTCAAAATCTGCGGAAATCTAACCATATCTTCTTTCATCCAGACTATACTGTTGGTTTTGGAATTACACCAAATCGTGCGTTTTACGCTCGCGGACTTTACCGCCAATCGGGAATTTCACCCTGCCCCGAAGACACTTTTATTCAGTTGTTTTCCCTGCAATTATAACATCAACTATTTTTGGAAGCAATGAATTGAAGAAAGTTCGGAAGCATTTCGGAAATCAAGGGTTTTTCCGCATGGTCGGCAGGCAGGTGGATAAAGTTACCCTGTTCCCCTTAAAACGGGGTTCTAAATGCGGGAAAATGGACAAAAAAGAAGCGCCGGGACAAAGGCAGCTTTTTAGGTCTTTGTCCCGGCTGAATGATTTTGGCATTGACACTGATTTTGTGCAATGCTATAATTGAGTAAATTTGAATTGAGGTGTACTTATGCTTTATTATAGAACTCTGGAATTAAACCAAATAGAAGATTTTTGGAAGTTATTAAACACTTTGGACGCTGAAACAGATTATATGATGTATGAACCAAATGAGAGAACCCAGACCACAAATGTTCAAGAATTAAAAAATGATATTGAAAATAATGTGATTTGTGGAAGTGATTTTTTACAAGTGGCAATGGAAAATCAAAAAATGGTTGGCTATATTCGGGCAGAACGGGGAAAGTTTAATCGGATTCTTCATACAGCATATATTGTAGTAGGCATTTTGAAAGATTATAGAGGTAAAGGAATCGGTACATCTTTTTTTGAAATGCTGAATTGTTGGGCAAAGGAAAATGGAATTAAGAGACTGGAACTTACTGTTGAATGTTGCAATGAAACAGCAAGACACTTGTATGAAAAAAGTGGTTTTAAGATTGAGGGAACAAGGGAGAAATCCATGTTCGTCAACGGCTCCTTTGTTGATGAATTTTATATGGCAAAAATTTTGTGAAAAAGAAATGCCGGACGCAGAGGCTTTGACACCTCCGCGCCCGGCATTTTGCTTATTCGTCTGTGAAGTGGAACCGCTGCGCCGCAAAGTCGGCGTCGCTCATGGCGTCCAGCTTATCGGCGGTCTGGCAGGCCAGCGCTGCCATTTCCTTGTCCATGTCCGGCAAAGCTGCCTGGAGATTTGCCGCCGTCCTGCGGCGGTCGGCGTTGTGGTACAGACAGATCAGGTTTTCTTCTTCCACGGTGAAATACATTCCTCATACCTCCATTTCTTTTGATTTTTCCCGCGCCGGGGGCTTTTTTTCTGTTCCTCCTTGGCGGCGGCAAGCTGCGCCCGGATGGACGGTTTCTTTTGTTTCTGCGTTGTCTTTCGGGTCTGCTTGGGCTTTTGGGCCTCCGCCTTGGCTGCCTCGGCCACATCCAAAAGGGAAATCTGTTCCCCGGCTTTTGCCCTTGCTTCCAGTTCCTCCATAGACGGGGCATTGTTCATCATGCCGTTGATCATGTTGTAGTTCTGCTCGGTGGACATTTCCGCCGTCTTGATATGGCTTTCCTGCTGGGCGGGGATGGCAAATGCCCCTGTGCCGTTTGCCATAATAAGATACCTGCCGTCCTCCGACTGGTGGTGGAATCCATACCCGGCGGCCTCCATCTGTTCACGGCTCCTGTCGGTCAGATAGAAACGGCCCCTCGGCGTCTGGATTTGTTCGCCGGTCATGCACTCGTCCGGCGTGAGCTGTTTTTCCGGCTGGGCGAAAAACTCCGGCACCTGCCGGTAGTCGGCTCCCTCGTCCACATAATAGGCGGTCTGTTTTCCATCCTGCCGGAACACCACAATATCCCCCGTAGAGAGGGAATGTCCCTTGTAATCGGAGGGATGTTCTATGTTGAAGCGGCGGTAAATCTCGTCCAGTGTGGTGTCCTTGTCCAGCGGCGCGGTGTAGACAAGCTGGTAATTTTTCCTGTCCACCGAAAGCCCGTCCGCCTGCAAGTCCTCATAGGAACGGTAGCGGAAGTCGCGCCCCTCCGGGCCGGGTGGCACTTGGTAGATGGAAAAGTTGGGCTGCGCTGGTGCTTCATAATCAGAGGCAACATATTCCTCCACCGTCAGCCCAGCAGCGGCGGCCTCCTGTTCCAGCTCTGCCTCGATCTGTTTTTTGTAGTCCTGCAAGCTCTGGTCGAAATCGGCAAGCTGCGGCGGCTCCGGCAAGTGGTACTGTCCCTGATTGAGAAGCGGGCGGCACTCCTTTACATAGTCCAAAACCGCGTTGAAATAAGCGGTCTGTTCCGGCGTCAGGGTTTCCCCGGATCGCAGGGGACGCCGGGCCTCCTGCTCCATAGCTGCCAGATTGCAGTGCAGCTCCATATACGGGACAAACTCATGCAGCAGCATATCCCGCTGGGCCTTGTCCGCCTCCCATGCCTCCGGCCCCTCATGGTGCAGCACATGGTTTTTCCAGCTTTCATCCTGCGCGTAGTATTCGTGATAGCCCCGGATATGCTGGATCAGGGAACCGTCCCCGTCGCCAAAGTCCTGCCGTCCCTCGTAGCTGTCCGGCTGGCCCTGCATGGTAAAATCAATGCGGAACTTGGTTTTGTCGTACCAATGGCCTATATAGCCCGTCTGCTCCCGTTCGTGGCGGCTGGCGCTGTCCAGCTCTTTGAAAACGGCCTCGGCTTCATGCAACGGCATTCGCTGGCCGTCTTTCAAATGGGGGCTTTCACTCCAAAGAATCGTGACAACCGGCTCCGCTGCCGGATTCTGCTCGATCTGCCGCTGGGCGTTGGCAACGGCAATCTCACTTTTGATCTCGCTTTTCACAAAGGAATCCATCTGGCCCTTTTGCAGTTCGTAGCCCTGTTCACACAGACGGTTGATAAGCCCGATCACCTTGTCAGTATCGCCCACGGCCTCGGCATAGGCCACGATCAACTGCCGTTCCTCGCTGCCCAAACGCGGGGCGTTTTTCTCTGCCAGCTCAATCAGGGCGGCGGCCCGGTCAGCCGGGGACGCCTCCGGCATGAACGGCTTTCCATTCAAAAGGCCGTCGATCCCGTTCCATGCCTGCGGCTGGGGAATGGCGTTGGCCTGTTCGGTTGCTTCCAGAAAACCGTCCAGCCTGTCGCCGGTCAGGGGTTCCATTGTCCCAGCCGGTCGCTCATGGATGGCAAGGATTTCTTTTCCGGCTTCCGCAAGGGACAGGTCGGGATTGTCAAGCTGGCCTCCGTCCAGTTCCTTATAGTCGGGGCCGTACAGTGTGTAGTCATAGCCGGTTTCCGATGTCTGGATATACAGATATTCGCCGCTTTCCAGACGGTAGGCGGCCTCCTGCGGGGCTTCTGCCTGTTCCAGCGTTCCATCCCCGGCAATGGTAAAGCCCTGCGCCTGCGCCGCCTCCTTGGTTCCCTGCGACACTTCGCCGGTGGATTTCAAATCTGCGTCAATGAGGGTTTGCAGCATGGCTTTTACGCTGGCGATCATTTCCTGCTGTTGCTCCGGGGGCAGCTTGGAAAATACGCTGTCCGGGTCTGGCTGCTCGGCGGCCTGTTCTAACGGCGCGGCCTGCGGCTGCTCCTGCTGGGCCTGCCGTTCTTTCTGAAGCTGGGCAAGGTGGCCGTCAATGGTGGTAATCAGTTCATGGGCGGTGGCCCGGATGGTTTCAAGGGAGGCTTTCAGCTCTTTCAAGTCCTTGCCGGAACTCCAACCGGCCACATAGCCAAAGGAATAGTCGGAGGTGTCCAGCCCGTAGTGCTGGCAGACGGCATAGGCCACGCTTTCGGCCTGCACCTCGCGGGTGCGGCTGTCGGGACGGTCGGCCTGCTCAATGGCCGGGGCTTCCGGGTCGATGGCGTGGAGCTTGGAATGGGCGATCTCGTGGATAGCCGTCTTTAGGGTCTGTAATTCGCTCATGCCCTCCTGAATGGCGATCCGCTTTTCCGTCAGGTGGTAGTAGCCGTGGGAACCGCCCGGAATGTCCTCAAAACCAATGGGAACCGGGGAGGTCTGTTCCAGCGCCTTGAAAAATTCCCCGTAGCGTTCCACGCTGCCGGTCAGTTTTTCCACGCCGATAGAGGGCAGCGGTTCCCCCTCGGTCTGGCTCACATCAAAGACGGAAACGATCTTAAAGGCCGGAACCTGTATTTCCTGTACTTCGGTAACAGGCTTTCCGTCCTTGCCCATCACCGGCCTGCCCTGTGCGTCCAGCTTTTGCACTTCCTTTTTCGCCTTGAACGGGGCCGGGGCCAGTATCTTGATGGCCTTTTCGCCTTTCTTTACATTACGGTGAAAATCGTCCCTCCACTTGTTGTAGCCCGCCACAAGCTGTCCGCCCTGCATGGCGATCAGGAGGGTGTTGTTAAAGCTGTAACTGTGGAACTTGGACATAGTGGTGAGATAGGCTTTGTAGCGTTCACTCTCGAAAAGCTCCTGTATGCCGGTTTCCAGCCGGTCGGTGATCTCTTTCATGCGCTCGGCGCTGTTCTGGCCGTTTAAGAGAATGGGGGTGACAGGCTGCGGGGCCTTTGTAGGCGCTGCCGCCTCCGGCTGCACCTTGCTTTCATCTCGCAGAATTTCCGGCGCAGGATAGGCCATCACCCGGTATTCCTCCGGCACTGGCTGGCCCTCATGGACGCGCTGCCATTCGTCGCTGGTTCGCAGGATATAGCCGTAATCGGTAAAGGTTCCCTGTTCCTCGTTGGCGATAAAACTTCCCAGCCGGTCGGTGTCAATGGCCGGTTTCCACGGGTCGGGAACGACAAACAGCCCGGAATCATTCAGATAATATTCCCCCAGACTGCGGTTGTCCTTGGCGTTGATTAAGACGAAACAATCGGTGTTTTCGGCGTAGTCCAAAAGCTGCCCGATGGTCTGCATTTTTGCCGGGGACTGCATGGCGGCGTTCAGCTCCGCAAGCTCCACGGCGTCCAGCTTTTGAAGCTGGGCAGCAAGGAAGTTCAGTTCGTCCACGCTGGCGGCTCTGATTAAATCCTCCGGCAGTTCCAGCGGTTTTTCCTCCGGGGCGGAAAAGCCGCCAATGAACAAGTCCTGCTGGTTGTCGGCGGTGATGTGGATTTCCTTTAGGGCTTCCTGTACCTGTTCAGCGGAAGTCGGCAGGGAAAGCCAGTAGCCATGCGGCCCGCCGGTCTGCGCCTCGGCGCGGTTATCAAGAAAAATAGAAAATACTTCGTTCACGGGTTCCCTCCTTTCCGGGGTGGCTGCGGTCTGCTGCGGCTGCGCGGTTTCTTCCTGCGCGGGAAGCTCTGCGGCTTTTGCCGGTTCCTCTCCCTCAATGGTGTAGCCGGGGAGCAGGCAGCCGTTGACCTTGAAATAGTCGGCGTATTCCTTGGGGATGGCCGGGGAAATTTCGGTAAAGTAATGTTCATGGGCTTTAATCCGGCCATTCAGGTACTTGTCCAGTTCTTCCCGGCTGGAAAAGACTTTCCGATCCTGTCCGGCGATCTTGGCCTGCCGGTAGCTGCCCGGCGCGTTAGTGCGTAGGCTCCAGCGGAGCGTCCACGAGTAGGGAACGGATTTTGGGGCGGCGCTGTCATACCGGGTGTTCTCGGAAATGGAGTAATCCATCTGGTAAACCATGTTGCTGCGGATATGGCGGTATTCGTCCGGAGCCTCCCACTGGTTTGCGGTGTGGGTGACGGGAAGCGTCTGGGCATATTCAAGAGCTTTGTCCAGAAACAGGGTTCTTCCGTCCTGTTCCTCCCATGCGGCGGCCTGTTCTTTCAGGCGGTCAAACACTTCCTGTTCTGCGGCGGCGCTTTCCGCCCGCAGGGAAAGAAGCTCCGCAAGGGGCAGCTTTACCATTTCGGAAAGATCGGCCTTGCCGCTTTCAAAGTAAATCCGGCGCTCGATCCGCATAGTGCTGGCCGGTTCTAAATCGTCGTGGTCGTAGGAACTGTAAGACATTTGGGGTTCACATCCTTTCTGAAAAATAGCATAAGAAAAGCAGGAAACCTTTGAAAGATTTCCTGCTGGGTGGGCCGATAATAAGTGGCTGATATTCAATTTTGAAAGTTTGGGTTAGATTGATTAAAGCTGGGAACAGTCTAACAAATTAAAGTTTTCTACTTCTTCAACATCAATAACTTTGATTCCTCGTTCTTTTAATGCCTTTGCAAATAATCCCATTCCAGAAATCAACTTTCCGGTAAAGCTACCATCATATATTTGGTTTACTCCGCAGGTAGGACTTCTGGATTGTAGTATAGCTAACTCAATATCTTCATGTTGAATTTGGGATAGTGCCATTGATACTGCTCGTTTATATTCCAAATCAACATCATTTCCATTTTCGTCTGTTACTACACCATTCACAATCTCTGCACAAGGTCTGGGAGTAGCCATACCTGCTAATTGCTCTGGACAAATACAAATAATTTCTTTATCTTTTAAGTAGTTGATAGCTGCCAGATTTTTGTTATTTTTTCCATTATATTTACAATCCACTCCCATAATACAAGCACTAACTAATATTTTCACACTTATCACCTCAAATGGATATTATCGTTGGCTTTATTATACTATGACACGGTGTATCTTGGAATAGATGAATTGTAAATTTGCTGGATACAAGGGGTTTGGGGCTTCCCCAAAGAGAAAATCCCCGGCCCGGCAGGTGCGCCAGGTCAGGGATTTTGCCGGGAGTGTGGCTACACTCCCTATGCTTGCTGTCTTTAGTTTTTGCCCCTCTGTTCCACGTGGTAGTTCACATACTTGCCGCCGGTATCGGCCAAAAGCACCGTCCCGTCATAGGTCTTGCCGGTTTTTAAGGAGCGTAGGCCCTTTACCTTTGCCTTTCCGTCTTTAAGGAGTGCGGCGGCGATCTTCGGGGTAAACGCCTTGCCCCGTTCCTCAAAAAATCGGTCATTCTTCCACATGACAAACTGGCAGCTTCGGTTTCCGCAGTAGTAGTTCTTTTTGCCCTCGTAGACGCTTTCCCCGCAGCGCGGACATTTGCCGATAAGCACACGCTCGGCTTGAAACAACTTCTGCGCGTCCTCGCTGATCTGGGAGTAGTTTGCGATCAGGCCCCTTGTCATTTCTGCAATTCCAGCCATAAAGCCCTCCGGGTCGGCCTGCCCCTTGGCAATGGCCGTCAGCTCCGTTTCCCACTGTGCCGTAAGCTGGGGAGAGGTCAGCACCTCCGGCAGCACACAGGCAAGGTTGTGGCCGTCCTTGGTGGGAAATAGCTGTTTTCCCCTGCGCTCCACAAAGCCCATCTGTACCAGCTTTTCTAAGATGGAGGCGCGGGTGGCCGGGGTTCCCAATCCTTGCCGCTCGGCGTCCTCCGGCAGATCGTCCGCACCGGCGCGCTCCATAGCGGAAAGCAGGGTATCTTCCGTGTAGGATTTTGGCGGCGCTGTGAAATGCTCGGTGACGGCGGCAGTTACCTTGTCAAAGGTCTGGCCCTCGGTGATCTCCGGCAGTTCACGCGCAGGCTCCGGGGCGGTGTCGTCGGCGTCTGTTTTGAACGACGCCTTAAAGCGGCGGTCAAGCTCTTTCCAGCCGGGGGTCAGGATGGTCTTTCCCTTGGCGGTAAAGGTGTTCCCGGCACAGGTGAATGTGGCGGTGACAGCCTCGTACACATGGGGCGCGGCCACGGCGCACAGCAGCTTGCAGCACACAAGGGACAGCAGTTTCTTTTCCCCCTCGGCCAGCCCGTCAAAGCCTTTCTGCACAAATTCCATTGTCGGGACAATGGCGTGGTGGTCGCTTACCTTTTTGCTGTTCAGCACCCGGCCAAACTGCGGGGACAGGTCAAGCCCCGCCGCAAAGGGAAACAGCGGCCACAGGCCGGACACAAGGCTTTCCGCCGTTGGCAGCATATCATCGGTCAAATACTGGCTGTCAGTGCGGGGATAGGTCAGCAGCTTCTTTTCGTAAAGCTGCTGGGCATAGTCAAGGGTCTGCTTGGCGGTAAATCCAAACAGGCGGTTGGCCTCCCGCTGCAAGGTGGTGAGGTCATAGAGGCGGGGCGGCTGCTCCGTCTTTTTCTCCCGTGTTACCGACACACAAACGGCCTGCGCCGTTTCACAGGCGGCTTTCAGGGCCTTGGCGTCGTCTGCGTTTCTCATGCGTTCACTGGCCGCCTCCATGCCGCCCGCCGCGATCTGGACGATGTGATATTTCTCTTTCTGAAAGCTGCTGATCTTGGCCTCCCGGTCAACCAGCATTTTAAGGGTCGGCGTCTGGACACGGCCCACGGTCAGGGTCTTGTGGTAGAGGATGGAGAACAGCCGGGTCGCGTTGATCCCCACCAGCCAATCCGCCTGCGCCCGGCAAAGGGCCGACTGATACAGGTTATCGTAGTCGGTTCCCGGTTTCAGGTGGGCAAAACCGTCCTTGATGGCCGCGTCCTCCATGCTGGAAATCCAAAGGCGCTGAAACGGTTTCTTGCAGCCCGCCATCTGGTAGACGAAACGGAAAATCAATTCCCCCTCGCGTCCGGCGTCTGTTGGATAGTTGGAATAGGTGACTTAGAAAATATCCATTATTCAAGGGTTTCTAATGCCCCTATGAACTTGTAATGGATAGTAAGTCGTTGAATTTTCTGCCCGTCTACCTCTACGGGTTCAGAAACAAGAATTTTTTCTATAAGTTGGTTGATTATCTTAAAATTGAGTTCCGTTATTCCTGCATAACCGCTTATCTGCTCCGCAAACTGCTCAATGGAAGATAACTGCTCCTTGTCTGCTATGGCACTTTTTTCAAGTTCCTTTATCTTGGCGGTCAGTTCCTCCTGCTCGCTGTCATACCTTGCCGACAACATCTGGAAACGCTTTTCGGTCAGCAGTTCCCTTGTCAAGTCCTCGTACAGTTTGGCATACAGGTTTTCAATCTCCGACACACGCTGTTTACATTGCCTTAGTTCCTTTTTCTGCTGTTCCCTGTCCGCTGACATTTGGAGATTAAGACGCTCGGCAATATCCATTACCATTGTTTTCCTGTCCGTCAATGCCTGTCCTGCGTGTTTCTGAATGTCTGTAAGCACAACTTCGTGAACCGTCCTCGCTTCAATGTTGTGTGATGAACACCCGTCTTTCCCAAACTTACGGTATTTGGTACAGCAGTAGAAAGTCTTGTCTAATACGTTGTTACGCTTTCTTTTCTGCTCGACTTTGACAAGCATGGCACTCCCGCAATCGGCGCATTTTATAATTCCTCGGAAAATGTTGTCATATCCGCTTGAACTTTCCCCGATAACGGGCGGTCTGCTCTCCAAAATCTTCTGAACATTGTTCCAGCGGTTCTGTTCAATGATTGGCTCATGTGTGCCATAAATGACTTCACGCTCCGCATACGGGATATACTGTCTTTTCTTGGAACGCATGGTTTTGTCGGTCTTTCCGCTACGGTAAGGTTTCCTGCATAAACGGGGTCATGTAATATCTTGCTGACATAAGCGGTGTCCCAGTCATACATCTTTTCCTCATCAGTGTACCGCTCAAACATTTCCTTTTTGTAGAAACTTGGCTTAATGACTTTTGCCTTACGCAAGCGGTTACAGATAGTGTGAAGCCCCACACCCTCCTCGGCGATTGAGAAAATCAGTTCCACAACGGGGGCGGTCACTTCATCAATGACAAGGTGGTTATGGTCTTTCTCGTCTTTCTGATAACCGAATGGGGCGGTGGTAGCCATATACTTGCCCTGCATTTTTCTTGCGTGGAGTGCGCTCTTGATTTTCCTTGACGTGTCCTTTGCGTACATTTCATTGATGATGTTGCGGAACGGTGTAATATCCATTTGAGCGTTGTCTATGGAGTCCACCCCGTCATTGATTGCAATGTACCGCACGTTATGGTTAGGGAAAAATACTTCGATATAAGTACCTGTTTCAAGATAATTCCTCCCCAATCGTGACAGGTCTTTTGTGATGAGCGTTGACACTTCCCCGTCCTGTATGTCCTCGATAAGCTGTCGGAAAGCGGGGCGGTCGTAATTTGTACCGCTGTAACCGTCATCAACGTAAAACTGGCAGTTCAGAAAACCGTTGCGCTTTGCATAATCTTTCAGCATGGTTTTCTGTGTGCTGATACTCATGCTCTCATTGTTCGTGCCGTCATCTTTGGAAAGCCTGCAATATAAAGCAGTGATTTTGTCGTTATTCAGTTTTGCCCTTTTCATGTCGTCCTCCTTAATGAAAAGGGACTTCCTCAACTCCTATTATACTATATTCCCTTTTCCGTTTCCAGTGTTAATTTCCGCTGTTTTCCGCTATCTCCTTAACCCTTTTTGTTATTTGTTCCTCGGCTATCCGCCTGAATACCGTTTCCATTTTTTCAGTGCCTACATAGTGCCTTTCCACGATTATTTTTGTGGGTGGGTGCTGTCGGCTGGTTCTTTGTCGTGTATTGCTGTCTTTGCTCATAAATCTGCTCCTTTACAATAAAAATAGTGCGCATAGACCTTTTTCTATACGCTCTGACGCTGTGACTTGTTTAATTGTGTAATTCTGAAAAATAAAAATTTATCGTTTTTTAAGTTCAGCAATCGCACCATAATGTAAAATATCAAATTCATTAGGCGCAATCAGTTCAAGAAGTTTCCTGTGTTCCTGTTCCCACATTGAAATCTCTTTTTCGGTAAGTGAAGCACCAATTCCACGACAAGCCTTTATTCTTCCGTTCCAACTTTCATGGGTAAATGGTATTTTTAAGGTAAATTCTTCATGGTATACAAGTTCAAATTTTTCTTTGTAGCAGTCGGGTATGTCTATTTGATGTATTGCTTCTCCTGCACCGCTCCAATTAGGACTATATTTTAATACAAGTTTTTCACTGGCTCCCGCAATTTTGTCCTCAAATGGAAGCCATGCCATATATAAGATAAGAATACTTCCCCCTTGTTTAAGCATACGATAAAACTTAGGCATAACAATTTCATGGTCGAAATACCAAAAACACTGACAGGCTGTAATTACATCAAAGGAACTATCAGAAAAATCTATATCTTCCGTTGATATAGCATAATAATCTATATCCATATCTTTTGAAAGAATTTTGGCTTGCTCAATTTGATTTTTTGAAATATCCGTAGCCGTCCATTTTGCTCCATACTGATACATATTTCTCGGAAGAACACCCGTACCTGTTCCAATATCAAGAACAGATTGTCCGTCCAAACATAATCTACGGTCAATAATTTTTTGATAAAATTCTTTTGGATATATGTCACGAAATTTTGCATAATCTAAAGAGGTTTTCCCCCAATCAAAAGGTTTTCCGCTATCTATATTTTGATTTGTTATCTCCATACTATGCCTCCGTCAAACTCAATTTGTATTTCTAATAGAGTACCACAATCACACTCATATTTCTATCAGATTTTCATTAAATTTCTTCCTCCCTCCGTTTCGTTTTGTTCTGTTGCCTGTTATGTTATGCTGTCGGCTCTCGTTCTGAAGTTCCCTTTCAAGGTTCTTCCTGTTATAGCTGATTACCTCGGCATAGGCTAATTCTGTGGCGGTCTTGCTCTGCTCTTTGCCAATACTGTCATACTCGCCTTGCAAAGACTGTATTTCGGCTTTCCACTGTTTCGGCGTTATCTTCTCGCCGTTCTGTAAAAGGCTCTGCATACGCTCCTTTAATTCGGGGTACTTCGATAAGCTGTCTTTATGCTCCTTATCGAATTTCATTTTTGCAAATCCTTTTAGTGACTGGCTTTCCTTATAGATGGCTTGGATTGGCGCATAGAGGGCATACATTTTTGACAGTTCCTTTAATCGGTTTAGTTTCTGCCCCTTTGAAAGATGTACCGTTTCCAACTGTTGGTATCTCTGTTCCTTATCCGCTGTGAATTTCGCAAGGCTCTCAAAGCTGTCTATTTTCCTTGTTGTGATAAATTTCTCCGCATTGTCGGCTGACTGCAAGGCGCTTCTGTCGGATATTCTTCTTAGGTGCTTTCCACTGACAATCGGCAAGTCAAGTCTGCCTTTACGCTCCCTCACTTTTGCAATCATTTCCATGACTTCATTCTTTACGCTGACCGCCGCATTTTTAATCTGCGTACTTTTGTACGTTGCGTACTGTGCGCTGTGAAGTTCCTGCTTGGCAAGCATGAGCATTTTGGATCTATGTCAATACTTTGGACAAAAAAAGTCGAAAGATTATGCTGTTTTTTTAAGTTCCTCATCCTCCTTTTGCTGTGGTGTCAAATAACCAATAGAGCTATGTATCCGCTTACGATTATACCAGCCTTCTATGTATTCAAAGATTGCTTTGCGGGCTTCCTTTGAATCTTGGTAAGTATGAAGATATATTTCTTCTTTTTTCAGTACAGAATGAAAGGATTCCATGCAGGCATTATCGTATGGATTTCCCTTACGGCTAAAGGAATGCAGGATTTCTTTCATGGCCAGACAGTCTTCAAATGCCTGGCTCGTATACTGGCTTCCAAGGTCGCTGTGCAAAATGATCCCTTTTGTATCCCTGACGTTCAGGCACGCATTCTCTACCGCTT
>CAJTFL010000002.1 GCA_910575565.1 Lachnospiraceae bacterium
TTAGCTTACTTGCTGCCAGCCTGTTCCTTATCTCTCGCGGACAGCTTTGATAGGATAGCATATCTTTCCAGGCTTGTCAACAGGTTTTTTCAAATTTTTTTATATTTTTTTGTTTTTCAATGTTTTTCGACATTTTCAAACAATTTTCCTCCCTTTTCTTAGGGAAGGGGGTGCGCCTTTTTGCGGCGCGAGGATTATAATAGCACCCCTTTCCCAAAAAGTCAACCATTATTTTCACATTTTTTCAATTTTTTCAATTTTTTTAATTTTAAGCAATTTTGAAATTTACTTCCATGCGCCTCTATGACTGCTGCTCCGTCCGTTCCTGAATCTCTGCCACAATCTGATTGTACGTCCGTTTATTTAATCGATAGAAAAACAAAACCGCCGCCGTCACTATCCAAAAAATACCGGGCACTGTGGTAAATGAATGCTTAATCACCGACAACACTAACGGATTTTGCTCCTGATTAGCCGCATAGCCGCACACTCCCAATATCCGGGCAATGATTGAGCCGTTAGCCGTTACGGTTCACGCCGCAAAACGGTTTCCGGAAATCCAGGGGGCGAAGGCTGCCATCTTAGTGCTCGGCCCTATCGGCATTTAGCAAATTTATAAACTTATAAGCAGTATGGCCTATGCTTAAGCAAAGAGGATGCTGCAAAATAACAGATTTCTGCAATAAATGGTTTAAACGCCAGGCCAATGCCTGTCCTATATTGCAGAAATGCTGCATTTGCAGCATCCTCTTTATCGCCAAAGCGTGTTTAAGCAAAAGTCCGGACTTTCAAACACGCTCTAAGGTAAACCAGAACACCACCCCGCCCTCCACATTCTCCGCCCCGCACTCCTTGTGATGGGAATCCATGATGGCCTTTACAATGGACAGCCCAATGCCGCTGCCGCCGTAAGCCCTGGTGCGGGCCTTATCTACCTTATAAAATTTCGTCCAGAGATTCGGCAGATCTTCCTCCGGGATAGGATTTCCCGTATTAAACACTGTCACCCGGACTTCATCCTGAGCCGCTTCTATATCAATCCGGATCCGCCGCTCCCCCTGGACATGATTTATGGCGTTATTTAAATAATTGGTCACTACCTCTTCAATCTTAAACTCATCTGCCCACACGAAGCACGGCTCTTCCCGGAAAAATTCCACCTCCGCCCCATTTTGCCCAATCATCAGCTGCGCCGAGGACAAAATGCCCCGGATCAGCTCCGCCAAGTCAAACCGTTCCATTACCGGCGCATCATTGCCTGATTCCAGGGCGCTTAAGGTAAGGAGCTGCTTAACCATCTTATTCATCTTATTCGCCTCATCCATAATCACTTCGCAGTAGTAGTCCCTGCTCTCCGGATCCTGAGCCATCCCTTCCGTCAGGCCTTCCGCGTACCCCTGGATCAGGGCAATCGGTGTCTTTAGCTCATGGGATACGTTGGCGATAAATTCCTTCCGCATCTCATCGATCTGGGTTTTCTCCTCGATATCCTTCTGAAGCTTTAAATTAGCCGTCTTTAATTCCCCTACCGTTTCTTTCAGCCGCTGGGAAAGCAGGTTCATGCTGTGGCCAAGGACACCGATCTCATCTGACGCATTCCCCGTATAATGGGCGTCAAAATCCAGGTTGCTCATGCGCTCCGACAGATTGGTAAGGGAAAGGATGGGGGAAACCACCATTTTTGTGGTAAAATAAATCAGGATGCTCCCCCCTGCCAAAGCCGCCAGCCCCACATACGCCAGAAAACGGTTGGACAGCTCCACGCTTTCCCGCACGCTGGCTACCGGCATGGACATAATAAAGCTGGTGCTGTCATCGGAAAGGAAGCCCCAGCACTCCAAATAATAGGATTTATTCCGCGGATCAAAGCTTTTCTGGATGGTATAGTCCGCCGTCTGGGATACCAGCTCAAAAGGCCGCTCATTCTGCCCTAAAATATTCCGCAGGAACCGCTCGCTTAAAAAATCCCCCCTGCGCTCAGAAGAAAGCAGGGTTCCGTTAGCGCTGTCCATGATCAGGAGCGTGATGTTGGATTTTTCATTCAAATCCTGGATCAGCTTAATCAATGCGTTATCCGCAAAAGCGCTGTGCTCCTCCCTGCGCCGCAGCTCATCTAACGCCTTAAACTGCTGGGCAATATCCCTGCCGGCCTCCTGTTCTTCTTTAATTAGGCCATCCACCTGTGCATAGGCCAGCTCCAGATCCTTTACCTTTTCCCTCATGTAAAAGCCTTCCAGCCACCAGGTATTCGCCCCCCACAGGCAGATAATCACCGCGGCCGTCAGCCCAATGAAAATCAGGGTAAACCGCAGCCGGATGGAATGCTTTAAGCTTCTCATGCATCTACCTCGAATTTATAGCCCATGCCCCAAATGGTTTTGATGTATTCTCCCTTCGGCCCCATTTTGCTCCGCAGCTTCTTCACATGGGTGTCAATCGTCCTGGCGTCCCCAAAATAATCGTAATTCCACACGTGATTTAGAATCTTTTCCCGGGAAAGAGCCAGACCCTGGTTCTCCACGAAATAACTTAACAGTTCAAACTCCTTAAAGCTTAAGTCCACTTCCTGGCCGTCAATCGTCACCTGCCTGGCCGCCTTATCGATCCGGATGCCCCCTGCTTCCAGGCCGCCTGTGCCTATGTTCCCCGTCCGGCGCAGGATGGCTTCCACCCGTGCCACTAAGATTTTGGGGCTGAAAGGCTTGGAAATATATTCATCCACCCCCAGCCCAAAGCCCTGAAGCTCATCCCGCTCTTCGCCCCTGGCCGTCAGCATGATAATCGGCACATTGGAAAACTTCCGGATAGTCTTTAGCACCTCCCACCCGTCCATTTTGGGCATCATCACATCCAAAAGCACAAGGGCAATGTCCTTCTGGTTGAAAAAAACATCCACCGCCTCCTCACCGTCCGCCGCCTCCAGCACTGAAAACCCCTTCACCGTCAGAAAATCCTTTACCAGCTTGCGCATCCTTGCTTCATCGTCAACCACTAAAATCCTTAATGTTTCCATATCACCACATCTCCTGTATCCGTCAGCATTTAAAATCCTATACGCCGCTCCCCTAACGTTTTATCCCTGCCATTTATTTTAACAGTTTTTTTAAGGATTATCTACTAGTTCACAGACATTTCACAGATTATCCCATGGGGCTTTGTTTTTTCCTTATTTTCACATAACAGTTCAGCCAGTCAGAATCACATAGGCGAAAATCGTGCTTGTACGAATTTTCATCCATCAATTTTGACTGAGGAAGCGCCCGTTTATAAGCAAAAGAAAGCTGCGCAAGCAGCGGAAAGCGCGTAAGCGCGGTTTCCCCTAAAGGGACGCTGCGCAGTGCGAATGGCGCGTCTAAACGGACCATGCAAAAAGCCGCCGCGCTAAGATCCCCCTTAGCGCGGCAGCCTTGCCTGTAAAACACCAATCTCTTTAACTCCGTTTTTTCATAAAAAACTGATCCACCCGGCTCTTAATCTCCGTAGGCTTTAAATACTTTGACAGATACCCTTCCGGCTTTAAATCCAGCACCTTTTTCACGCTTTCCGGATCATTCCTGCTGGTTAAGAAAATCACCGGAAGATCGGCAAATTCTTCCTCTGAGCGGAGCATCTCCAGCGTATGCCTTCCGTCGCAGACAGGCATCTCGTAATCCAGCATGACTAAATCCGGCCGATCCAGCGTAATCGCCCTGATGGCCGCCACCCCTGATTTGGCTACGCTGACCTCATAGCTGCTGCTTAACAGATTTTTTATCCCCTGGCGTATGGTCGCGGAATCGTCCACCACCAGCACCTTAGGCTTAGTCGCCTTTTCCCGTTTCCGCAGATACCGCCCAATCTCAGACAAGGCGTTATCCGCCGCAATCGGCGTTCCTATGCCTTCCTCCAGAAGATGGGGGGCAATCACACAGTAGGAAAAATACCCTTCATCCGTGTTAAACAACAGGCTGATCTGCGGTTTTTTCTTTTCAAACACGCCCTGGAATTTATCATAAGTCAGCAGGTTTTCCTCCTTCAGCTCATGAAGCTTTAAGGACGGGAAGTGCTGCATAACACGCCACACAAACTGCCGGACCGTATACCTGGACGCATTGATCAGGACGATATCCAGCTTATCCGACTGAACCCCCATGATTTTCCCCACGGTATTCACCAGGATCCTCTCTTCAAAAGCCATGACGACTTCCCACTGCTTATCTCCCTGATCCATATCGTATACCAGCCGGTAATACACCCCTTTGCCAAGCTTTTCGCCATTGTAAGAATCGCTGACTACCTTCGCCTCCATCTGGAACATATTATGGACAAGATTTGTTATCACTACTTTCATCGCCGTAAGCTCTTCCTCCGGCAAAAGATCCACCCATTTGCTCATTTTCTCGCCGGCGATCGCCCGATCCTCCGTCAGGGTATGGCCGATCAGCCACCCTGCGCAGACGCCTAGGAAATGATCCACAGAAGCCGGGGAATAATCTTCCCGCTCCATTTCCTGTTCAAGGGCGGGAAGGGTATTCTCCCGAAACCCCCGGTGGAGGCGTCTGTGGATTTCCAAATCTTCATAGCCAATGGAAGCCATATACAGCTCTTCATTTTCAAAATGCCCCATGGTGTGTTCCTTTAAATATTTAACACCTTCCTGACATACTCTCGGATTTTTCTTCTTTTCTTCCTTCAGTCCAAAAAGTTTACCGATAATCGCAAAAAGCTCCTGGTGTTCCTTGTCGATAATATCCACCCCGATATTATATTCATCCTTCCATATCAGCTGGTTATCCATGATGTCTTATCCTCCTTTACATTACCACATTATAGCATAGGAGTTTGGAAAATGGAAACGATAAATCGACCGCCAGATACTTTTTCCGCCGTTGATCCGCAGTTTGGTTTTTGTGCTGTGAAGCCAAGCCAATTTTTTTTTGCTGGTCTGCAAAAAGAGGGGCCGCTGGCCTGACCACAAATATGATTGCCAGCATGGGCAAAGACGTGAAACCTATCAGCATGGACACACTTCTATCAGCATGGATATGCTTGCCCGCATTTGTGAAACGCTGGATTGTGGCATTATGGACGTGATTGAGCTGGACGGTGACATTGGCGGTAAAACGATTGATAAAGTGAAAGCGGAATATATGCAGGCATATCAATCATAGCGGGAAGGGATTGGAGATGATGGATAACTGGTTTACAATAGACAAGATTGATAATGAAACCATAATCATAAGCGAGTACCGGCATTGGGAAGAAACCCACTGTTATCTGTTGAATGGAAAAGAAAAAAGCCTGCTTATTGACACGGGGCTGGGGATTTCCAATATATGATGAAGTCCGTAAACTTACGGATAAACCGATTGGGGCGTATGGCTGTAAACGAAATTTATGGAATAAAAGACTTGCAATTTTAAATTGACGGAGGGCAAGCATGGAATATAAGGACTATATTAAGCAAGGCTTAAATGGGAACGCCCCATTAAAATTAATATTATGCGGAAATATACAGGGGACGGAAAATGATAAAGCAGGCCAGGGATTCATTTTCGTTTCCCTGGCCTGCTGGCCGTAAAGCTGATTTGCGCTGGTTTGACCCCTCAGATGGATTACCGCAGCTCAGTAGTGGGGATGGTATCCATATCGTCGAATGCCTGGTTCTCGCCGCCCATCGCCCAGATAAAGGTATAGTTGGAGGTTCCGGCCCCGGAATGGATGCTCCATGAAGGACTGATCACCGCCTGCTCATTCTGCATAACGATATGGCGGGTTTCCTTGCCCTCGCCCATCATATGGAATACCACATTGTCATTGGGAACCTCAAAGTACATATAAACTTCCATCCTTCTCTCATGGGTATGGCTGGGCATGGTATTCCACACGCTTCCCGGCTCTAACTCGGTCATTCCCATGGAAAGCTGGCAGGTGGGCAGCACATCCGGATGGATGAACTGGTTAATGGTGCGCTTGTTGGAGGTTTCCATGGCTCCTAATGGACGCTTCACCGCTTTCTCTATGGGCAGGTAAGTGGTCTTATATGCGCAGTGAGCCGGTGCGCTGACCATGTAAAACTTCGCCGGGTTGGCCGCATCATCGCTGGCAAAGGTCACGTTCTTCGTCCCCTGGGTAATGTAGAGGCAGTCCTTGTAATTCATATGGAAGGTTTCCTCGTCCGCCTTGATGGTTCCGGATCCTCCAATATTAAAAATGCCAATCTCCCTTCTCTCCAGGAAATAGCTGGTTCCAAAATTAGCCCACACATCGATGCCCTTATCGATGGATACCACCTCCGTGGTGGGCATACAGCCTAACGTCACCATGCGATCCACATGGGAATACACTGCAGTAACTTCATTTTCCACATACAGGTTCTCAATCAGGAACTCATCACGGATTTCCTCGGTGGTGTAGCGCTTGAAATCTCTCTGGTTGCAGGAATAACGAATCTCCATGTCAATATCTCCTCCTTGTCTTCTGGACGGTTATCTTGTTACTTACAATGTATCACAAGATGGATGGAAAAACAAGGGGTTTGGGCATATTTTTAATACAAATTATTTATTTTGTATTCAAATTTTATTATCTGCATACCAAAACAGCGTGTCATGCTGGGTTTGCCTGAATTATTCATATCAAAAGTTAAAGGCTTGAAAGGAACATCTATTTATGTTACCATAAAAATAATGATGGAGCCAAAAAGTCTTTTGCCCTCCATGATACACGGATTGCCCCGCGCTTTGCGCTCCCGCAATCATAAAGCAGAAAATCTTTTAGGGGGATAGACCATATGCGGTTGAAACAGCCAGAGGCCTGCTTTGAGGAAATTTACCAGATCTACCAGGAAGCATTCCCGAATGTGGAGCGAAGAACGAAAGAAGGCCAGCGGGCAGTGCTGGAAAATCCAAGATACCGGCTTCGGGTAATTCAGGAAGGTAACGGTAAGGAAGATGGAGGCAGGGAAAGTGAAGACAGGGACGGTGACGGCAAAAAAGATTTCGGGCAAATTATCGCCTTTCTAGGATATTGGGAGCTGGATTCCTGTATTTTTCTGGAGCACTTGGCTACCACGGCCCTATGCAGAGGAAAAGGCTATGGCCGTCAGTTGATTCAGGAATGCTTAGGCGAGGGAAAAGCAAAAGGGAAACCGCTGTTTTTGGAAATCGAGCCGGTGACAGCAGAAAATCCCATAACCGGAAGGCGGGAAAGCTTTTACCACCGCTGCGGCTTTGCAACGAATCATTTCTTTTACCAGCAAATGCCCCTGAAGGAAGGCGATCGCCCCATTTTGCTGTGGATTATGAGTTGGCCGGAGGCGGTAAGCGAGGAAAGGTTCCTGCCTTTTAAAAAAGAAATTTATCAGGAGGTTTATGGGCTTTCTTTGGGGGATTTTTTATGATAAAATATCGTTATGATGTTGGGCGCAAAAGGTCTTTTGCCCCCGCTGATACCGGATTGCTCCGCACTCTGTGATCCCGCTTCTTCACTCCGTTGCGGTCGGCGCTGAACAAACGTCCACCGGACGTTTAGCGCCCTCAAAAACATTCAAAAGCCGCTGTCCATAAAAACCATAAGCAGACAGGAGGATCAGACCCTTGGATGAGCATTATGTAGACCGCGAATATAAAAATAATGTCTTTTGCGACTTATTTTCCGAAAAAAGAAACGCACTTTCCCTTTATAATGCACTTAACCACACCCACTATGAAAATGCGGAGGAACTGGAAATCGTCACCCTTTCCGATGTGATCTTCATGCAGCAGAAAAACGATGTTTCCATCATGTTCCAAAATATTCTGACCTTATGGGAGCACCAAAGCACCCTTAACTTTAATATGCCACTGCGCGGGCTGATCTATTTTGCCCGCAACATTGACGGGATCTTAAAGTCCAGGGGCATTACACTGTATGGAAAAAAGCTGGTAAAAATCCCTTCGCCGGATTATTACGTCCTTTATAACGGGACGGAGACAGCTCCCGACAGGCAGGACTTAAGGCTCTCGGATTCCTTCATCACACCGAAGGAAGGGTATGAATGGACAGCCCATATGCTGAACATCAATGCAGGGCATAACCTGGAACTTCTGGATATGTGCCCGCCGTTAAAGGGCTACGCCCTCCTGGTGCAGTATACTCGCAATTTCCAGGCAAATGGCATTGAACTGAAGGAAGCCATTGGAAAGGCCATCAACCAATGCATCCGGGAAAACCATCTGAAAAGTTATCTCTTAAAAAAGAAAGCCGAGGTGAATTTAATGCTATTGACCGAGTTTAACCAGGAGGCATTTGCCAGGGCGATACGGAATGAAGGTATTGAGGAAGGATTTGAAAAGGGGATCGAAAAAGGGATTGAAAAGGGAATTGAAAAAGGAGAGAGCCGCCTAAACCAGCTTAACTTCCATCTCATTTCTGATAAACGTTTTGATGATTTGGCACGTGCTACAAACGACAGGCAATACCAGGCGCAGCTGTATAAGGAGTATGGCTTATAAAAGCCTACCATTTTCCTGGGAATGTTGCAAAACAGCTTGATGGTACAATATATAGTATTTAGAAATTTTTTTACCATAACATGATGTAAGCACTGCCTGCAATATTCCTAGGAAATCTTTATAAATTCATACCCATCTCAATCTATTGAAAAATACCATTGAAAAAACAACAAACCGACATATCCTAGAAAAACTTTTGAAAATCATTATTTTTATATTTTGCATTTTTCTACCGCAATTCCAATATTTTTCAACGCTTCTTTATATCCATTAATCACATCCTCTGAAATACCTTGATAATTTGGTATATGAATATCTTGATTTCCAGCATCAATTAATGATTTATATTTACTTATTCCCAAATTATGTTCTTTAATTAATAGTTTAACATCTACATAAAATAAATCAATATATTGAATTGCTGTTTTTAAATCACTACAAGCGACAAATAAACTCGTTTCTACAGCCATATGCACAGATTCAGCATATAGTTTTTCCATTAAAGGCTTTAATTGTTTCATTTGTAATAAGCATTCCCCACCTGAAAATGTTACACCACCAGGAATTTTATTCAAACAATCCCAAGTCTGTTGTTGACCTCTTGGTTTACTATCATAAAATTGCCTGTCTTTCATTAATTCAAAATAGAGTTCATCACAGCTGCAATATTTTCCATAAATTCCATTAACACCATCTTTCGTATAATTCTGTACTTTATCAACCAAATTTTCGGGATTGCTGCACCATGGACAGCGCAGGGAACAACCTTTCAAAAACACAGTTGTACGAATCCCAGGGCCATCATACAATGAAAATCTTTGAATATTTGTAATTAAAATATCTTTGTTCCTCATTATCTATCCTCTGTCTGCACATAGATCAGCGCAACACCTTCATCAATATTTTCTGTAAAATAATTTTCATATTTCCAATAAAAAAACTATCTTTTAAAAAAATCAGCATCATTGAATAGGAACTCATACCAATAAACATAAGGATTAATGTATGAATAATTGAAGGAAAAAAGCAGCCTCGAACAATCCATAAAACCCCTGCCATCACTAATCCAGAGATATAATAATTCACTCCTGTTTTAAGAATTCTCCAAAATGAAAGTTCTTTCCTTACTATAATTAACTGAACTCCAGCAATCACTGTCTCAGCAATTACTGATGCCACTGCCGCGCCAACCGATTGATACTGATGAATTAAAATTAAATTTAAAATCAAATTTATACAAGAACCTATAATTACCGTTAACGTAAATAAATTTTGCCGTTTCGTTGGAATTAAATATTGCATTCCTGTCACATTATTAATTCCGATAGATAGGATTAAGAATGCCAATATGTTAATCAAAGGAATTACCTTATCATATCCTCTCCCAAAAAACCATGGGACAAAATTATCGGATATCATAATCAATCCAAAACACAAAGGAATCCCTAAAAACCAAACGAACCGATAACCTCGATACATCAACTCCCTAACTCTCTCAATTTCATCACTTTGAAATAATGCTCCTATTCTAGGTATCATAACCGTTCCTAATGCTGCAACTGCTGTCAAAAGCATTTTTGAAATTTTAATTGCTTGTTCATAACAGCCATTTTCAAATGCATCTTGTGTTATAACCCCTATCATTGTCTTATCCAACACTGTATATATTTGAATTGCAATAGTCGGAATAAACAAGGAAATAACCGTTCTTATATTACTAAATGGATGCAAATTTTTCAAATTTACCTTTTTTATATAGCGAAATAAATATCTCCATAATGAACAATTTCCCAAAAACAAGAAAAATGATAAGCCAAACGCATATTTAACCACATCGGTTTCATCTTTAATAAAAATAAAAATGTACGTTATACTGATAATCTTAAACAATATATTTCGCGAAACAATAATTCCAAACTCTTCCATCCCCCGAAAAAACCAAGTTGCATCCGCTATCACTGCAATAATATTGAACATGAGAACACTAAATATTGCCGCATTTTTTTGTAAAGGAACATATATTAAATACGCAGCCAAAGCTAATCCCGCAGTACAAATCTCTAAAAGCTTCGTATTCCAAAATACTTGACTGCGTTTTTCCAGGGAGCCTTGTACATAGGAAATCTCTCGCTGCCCATACGTTGTAATCCCTAATGTGCCAAATAAAGTAAAATATGAAACCACTGATTCTGCATAGCTTATCGTGCCAATTCCTCTCGCCCCTAATATCCTAGATAAATACGGGGTCGTAATCAATGACGCAATTAAAAGCAACATCTGATAAATTAAATTGTAAAAATAATTTCTTTTAATACTTTTGCGAATCATAAAATACCTCTTAAGCTATGCTGCCGCTTCATTTTCTAATGCCCTTTTAATTAATAATTCTTTATATTCATCTGGCAAATCATTAAAATATGCACTAAACCCCAAACTCGAACGATTAAATTCGGAAACATAGCTGGAGCTTTCTTTGCCACAATCAAAGTTTGACTATCTACAACATTTCAATCTTTTCTATACCATGTTCAGACAATAATAAAACTAAAGGCTTGGCAAAATTAATTACCTTGATATTATTTTGATCACAGCTATTTCCTGCAATCAATGGTTCCATCGCCTTAATTGCTTCCCCATATTGGACATTAAGGCCAGCATTCTTCTTAACTCACTCTAAATACATCTGCAATGCACTAACAACTGCTTTTTCCTGATTGGTATAGGCGGAGTCCAAATGCGTATCCATTTTCAATAAATCGTCTATGGAAAAATTGACTACCATATCATACTCTATCGTATAATTATCCAAAATCCTATTTTTTAACTCCACTGTTTTAAAACAATCAATAGCATAAAAAAATCTTGAATCCTGAATTGGCGTTATATCTATAGAAGCAGCTAATTTTTTAAATTGCAAAGCCTTATTGCCAGAAAAAGATATCATTCGTATTCTATGGTAATTTTTTACACAAAAACAAAATTTGTTTATTTTATGTTCTTAGCTATAAAACTTGTATAAATCCCAGCCAAAAATAAAATTTTTAAATAGTCAATTTCTTTTAGCCTTTTTTTAATTTTACTCGTCAATTTACTCATCTATGATTCACCTAAATTCATTATCTGATTTTTGCTTTATTTACACTTAAACACTATAAAAATATGTAACTTAAATCATTTACAAACTTTTCCTTTTCCGATTTAATCAACTCGCGATAATCTTCAAACTTTCTAGCTTCTACCGGATAATTTTTAATGCAAATATTTATTTTTTGTATAATTGATTGAATTTCTACTTTTTGCTCATCAAATTTAAACTCGTCTGGAATCATCACATCCTGCTGATAATTTGCCGCTCCTTGCCTTCCTGTTATAATACAGCAGCCTGAAATAGCTGCTTCTCTAGGAATCCTATCTTTTCCAGGGTGATTTCCAAAATCTACGTAGACCTTACTGCTCCTCATTATCTCTTGCACTTGCTTATTCGTCATATCTTTTAATGCCACCCAATTTAATTCCGGTGATTCATCAATTAATTTTTTTGTAAACTTATATCCTTTTTTCGGATTATATAATACAATGTTTTCACGTTTATCTTTTAACATTTCCGATTTATTTTCAAAATAAACATCGTTAATATAATCGGACAGATATCGTATATTATCTTCACCTATTCCTTTACGCGCCAAAAAATCCATTGCATAATAAGATTGGCATAAATGCATATCTGCTAATTTAATGTAGCCACATTTGTTTCTTAATTTTCCCATTAATAAATTCTTTAACGCACTTTTAAATCCTTTTATCCTTTTCCTTGCAAAGAAACTACTCTCTTGCAGAAAAAAGTCAACGCTTAACCACCAAATATATATTTTTAATCGTTTATATTTTTTTGCCTTCTTGTAATATATTTCTGGAAGAATCAAAAGATTATTGACATTATCCTGGATATCCTCTTCTTTAATAGCAGAAGTAACCAGATATTTTTGAAAATCTGGAAATGCTGCTTTTCCATCTCCTTCATAATTCGTATATGCAAGATATGTTTCTATTCCCAATCGATTTAACTGATAGGTAAGCTGATGCAATAATTCTGTTCCTCCTGTTTTCGTATGAGAAGGACATAACACAAATATTTTATTTCTTTTGTTCATTTTTCACCTCACATTTTTTACCAGGGTACATTTTACTTCTATTTCCAAAAGACGCATTATCATGATAACATATGCACATAATATGCCAATTTTATTTATGTGCAGATATTTTTTCAAATAAATCTTTTGACTGTCCCAATCTAACTTCCATTTAGCTTTTATTGAAGAGTAACTTTTATTAATGCTTACCGAATGTAAATGCCAGTATTCAAAATCAGTTAATAAAATCACGTCATATTTATTCGTTTTTATTTTATGTCCAATTATATTTTCTTCATTAAACAAAAAAACTTCTTCATCAAATCCACCAATATCAATAAATTTATCCACATCTAATAAATATAGCGAACCTTGTACACATTCAACATTTATATTCTCTTTTGATTCTATATTGTAATATTGATAACCTACCCCCAAAAATTTTTCAGGGAATATTAAATCATGCATAATTATTTGATAATATGTAGGAATACGCCATGCCGTATTTTTGCACCGGTTTCCTAATTTGTCCGTCATAACACAAGAACAGATAATTGCCTTCTTCTCACTCATCATTTGCGAAAGCATAGCCAAAATTGTCTGATTTTCAATATATGTATCTGGATTGCAAATCAATATATATTTACCGCCTAATTTTTCCCTGCAATATTTACAACCAAAGTTATTTCCATATCCATATCCCCCATTAAAATCAGTCCGCAGAACAATTACTTTGCTATTTTCATGCATTTTTAACTTACCATAAGATTCATCTGTAGAACAATTATCCACAATAACGATATATCTTATACAAGAATGAGATTCCATTAACTGCAAAAATCCAATGGTAGATTCACTATCATTATAATTTAATACTACAAGATCAACAAAACTATCCTTTAACTGCATTTTTTTCTCCATTCCCTGTAAAAATATAAATTAAATATAAAACACTAATCGCTGAATATAAAAAATTTGTATATAAACCATATACACAAAACAGTAAAACTACGCCCCTTTGTAATACCGTTCCTTTTTTAATGTTTGATAAAATAGACCGAAAATAAATAAATGTTCCTATTATTCCATAACTGCACAACAAACACGCTATCGTATTCATCTCGTCTGAATAGCTTTTATCCGTCAACACCATTATTTTATGCTCAACAATAAATTGCTGCAATTCACCTATTCCCGTTCCAAATATCTTATTTAATATAGGTAATCTAGACCAAACCAAAAATCCTCTTAGAATCCGGCGATTACCAGACGTATCATAAGCAGTATTTCCGATATCCAAAATGCGTCCGGTTACATACGATACAAGCTGACTGTCACATATAATGACAGCTAAAACTGAGCATATTCCAATAACAATCAGAGAAGCTTTAAAAAATTTATTTATACCCTTTCCATGATATAAGAAAATATAGTATAAAATGCATACTGCCAGCCCTATTAATCCTCCTGTAGAGTATGAAGAAAATATAGATGCAATTAAAATAAAAATCCAAAAAAAATCCTTTTTTCTTTTCTCTGGTTTTAAAAGTACACTTAAAAGAACTAATAACATAAACATACTAAAATGTGCTGGTTCCAAAAAAAAAGCTGATGCACGGTATCCTGAATGTTTTGCCATGCGATGGTAATACGTCACATAATCATTATAATTTCCTATTGAATAATTTAATTTCATAAAAGGAAGTAAAAAATAACTTTCCGCATCAAACAAACGATAGAATAATTGCTGCATTACAGCAATTACCGCAAGTACTTTTCCGGCTGCCACCATGCATTTCTCAAAAACATGAATCTCAAAATGTTTTTTTGTTAAAAATAAAGAATAGGTAAAATATAAAGACAAATGGATACTTTTTGACAAAACATTTTTCAAATCTATGTTATTTAAGCATAACACGATGCCCGGCAGCACGAGGAATACATATATCAGAAAATAAATATACTTTTTCTTGTTTGGTTGAATGGCACAGACACGGGAAGTCGTGCACCAAAGAAATGGCATAATTAATATTCCAATAAGATCACCTAACGGCAATATTATTTTATACACATTTAGAATCGGAAAAATCACCAGAAAAAAACAAAATCCATATATTCTTACCTGATTCTTCGACAACACCCATTTCTTCATTACTGTTCCCCCACACCTGCTTCCTCTACAAATAACTAAGCATTCGCTTTTCATTAATAGCCGCTTCTTTTTTTAACCTTAATGAAATACATTCAAATAATTCTTTATCGTTCACCTTAACAGCCAAATCAATTATCCGATTTAATTCCCTCATATCCAAATCAAATTCTTCAAAAAATCCTGATGTTTTTCTTATTCCAAATTTTGTGCAGTATTCACTCAGTCCATATTCTTCCAAAAGTTTAGATGTTTTTGGAGCATATGCAATCGCTGCCACAGGAATACCATGATACAAGGAAAAAGCAACCCCATGAAATCTCATGCTAACACACGCTTTGGCATATTTAAACAATGCTCGCTTTTGAGAAAGTTTTAATGCATTTTCCTCACATACATAATAACTGCTTTTTAAACAGGGAACTATATCATTAATCAAATTACAATCACTTAGATGAAAAAAAGGAAGAAAAACATTGATATATCCTAATTCCGCGCAATAATTGCATATACCGGAAATATGCAAGCATAGTTTTTCATACCTGTGACCAATATAGGCATCTTTCATTTCTCTATCCGACCACGGGTTTGCCAAAGCCCAAATAATATAATTATTTTCTTTAATGTTTTTTTCAGCAATTATATTTTCCAACGAAAAATTTTTACGTTCAATATCTGTAGTTAAAGAAAATGTAATATCCGGAAAATATGTGACTTTTTCAGAAGGATAAAACTCATGAACTAAATCATAAGAAAATTTGTTTCTAAAATTGATATAAACTGCCCTTTTGCATATTTGTCTCCATATCCATTTTGATATCTTTTTCCGTATATCGCATAAATCTATTCCGTACACTTGTATAATTTTTACACCAAGGAACTTACACAATATAATGTCTGCCAAAACTTTCAAATAGCTTATGAAGGAATCATTTGGAAATAGACCTCCTCCTCCCAAAAGATACATATCGGCTTTAAAAAAAGCAAATATCCTACATTTTATTTTTTTTAAATAATTCATAAAATTCTTTTTCTCATTAAGATAAATAACATTAAATTTTATTTTCGGGAATAATCTATAAAATTCTTCAAAATGAGAACCATCTGCCAATATCGTAATTTCAAAGGAGCGAAAATCTTTTTTCTTAAATGATTTAAGCAGTGCATATAAAATATAATCGTCCCCTAAATTTTTAACCCCGTAATATCCATTTATTACAATTTTCAATATTGTTTCTCCTCCGCCTCATTTTTCAGGAAAAACATTCCATTTACTGCATCCTTCATTACAGACACATAATCTTTACCGATTTTTTCCCAAGTATAATTTTCGCAATAAATTTTATACGCTTCTGACATTCTTTTTTTTGCTTCAGCAGTGGTTGCTAAACAATCAATACACTTATCTGCAAAGTCTGCCTCCTCATCCGCAATGGTAATCGTTTCGCCATCTGCATAAATTGTTCCCTCTACCCCAACCGATGTTGAAACAACCATTTTGCCATATCCTATAGCTTCTAATAACTTTACCTTTACTCCTCCGCCATTTTTTAACGGTAAAACCACTAAATCTGCTTGTTCATAATATTGCCTCACGTTATCTACCATTCCAGTGACAATGACATTCTCTTTAGCAAGCTTTTGAACTTTTACTAACGGCTCTTTACCTACAATATAAAACCTAACATTCCCATACCTTGCCTGAATTCTAGGTAAAATTTCATTTACAAACCACATAACTGCTTCAACATTAGGCGCATATGACATTTTTCCTACAAAAATAATATTTTTTCTCTTACTTTGGTTTTCAATATTAGAAAGGATTTGTTTATCACTGCCCACTGGAATTAATTTGCATTTTTCTTGTGAATAAAAATGATGTTCGATCGCAAAGCGCATATCTTTTTCCGATACAAAAGTAATTTTATCAAATTTAATTTTCAAGGATATTTGTTTTTCATATATTTCCAATCGAAATGAATCAACCCAATACGCTATTTTCTTTAGCACATTCCGCTGACTGCTGGCTATCGTTTGATAAACTTTCCATTCTATATTATGTTCATTCAAAATGATTGGAATTGTCGTTTTGATTTTTAATAAATTTACACACATATGCGGAAAATCAACATTAATCAAATCTATAGCCTTCTCTTTGATACATCTTTCAATTTCCTTTTGCATATGGCTTATTTCTCTGGAGGCAACGGTATATGGATATTTTAATAGTTTATGCATAATTTTTATTAAACTTCTTTCCCTTTTATAAGGATAAACTTCCTCACAATATTCTTTCAAATTCTTTGCATAACATAATTCTTCTTCATCATCATACAAATAAAACAGATAAATTTTTTCTGTCTTTGACACCTGCTCCAATCGTTTAAATACCCCTAGCCTTCCTCCTGAATTTGCAGGGAGTACAGACTCTAATGTAATCCATAATATATTCATTTTATTCCCATTTTAATATCTGTATAAACGCTTCCTTCGCAGCATTCCAAGTCCAGTATGTTTCTATAAATTTTCTGCCATTTTTTCTTATCTTTTCTCTTAATTCAGGTTTTTCTAATAAATTACATATTTGCAGCACATAGTCTTTATCATTTTCAGCAATTATCCAATCCTGCCCATTTTTTGCTCCGATATTTTCCGCACCTATATATGTAGTAACTACAGGAATTCCCATAGACATAGCCTCTAAATTTTTTGTCTTAATTCCGCTTCCAAAACTTAATGGGCAAATAAACACCTTGCACTGCTTCAGATATTCCCTGACATCCTTTACCTTTCCAGTAAACACAACATGAGCCGATTCCAATTTTTTCAGTTTCTCCGATCCTCCGCCGCCAATTACTAATAATATCAAATCAGGTACTTTAATCAAAATATAAGGAAGAATATCCGCCACGAAATGACGAATTGCACTTTCGTTATGAGCTACGTCCATCGCACCTAAAAACCCGATATAATTATACCTACTGCTTTGTCTGCAATAAGAAAAATAATCAATATCGACACCAATAGGAACTGCTTTTGCCTTTTGTTCTCCAAGTTCACGATTAAATTCCTCCGCCTCTTTCTGGGCAACAAATATTATCTTATCGCAAATTCTCCCAATTTTAAGTTCATAATTTTTTAACAAATCAATTTCATTTTTAATTACAAACAGTTTAATCGGCTTTAACAGCAAAATTTTTTTTAATATTTTAGGTATAGCATTTATAAATGCTCCATATGGATTAATTCCATTGATATCCGCTTGAAGCTGTCTTTGATACCGCAATGAAATCCTGTCATCCAAATCTGCAACGCGTAAAGCGGATAAGTCTTTAATGTATTCTGTACAGCGAACCATGTCAGCAATTACTATCTGAGGTTTCTCCTCTTTAACAAGCTGTTCAACTATTTTCTTTGCCTCTGGATTCCAATATAATGAAACTTGTAAGGGTTTTTCTCTTTTTATTATAGAATCCTTTAAAATATTCATTACTTTAGTCTTTATTCGTGGTTGCGGTAAAACAATAAGCTTATCAATAAACCCAGGAACTTGCTTTTGCTCGTCTCCTTTTTCCAAAAATGCTGCAACAACTAACCGATATCCCAATTCATCAGAGAGAATACGGCAGTAATGGTAAAGAGATGTTTTTCTGCCAGATACCGCTGGAAACGGCAGCCTTGGCATGATAAATAGAATTGTTTTTTTCTTACCCACCATAAGCATATCCTCTCTAAACTTTATTTTCCTCTATTCCTTTGGAATATAGCTTTCAGGCGTATAGTGAATTACTCTTGTACCGCCATTTTCAAACTTAAAAGGAATATAAAGCAAATTCTCCATTTCCTTCTTCACTGCCTCCTGCTTCTCAGGCCGCACATAAAATACAAGAAATCCACCTCCGCCAGCACCAAGCAATTTTCCTCCAAGTGCGCCTGCAGAAATACCTTTTGCATATAACTGATTAATGCTTTCTGTGGTGACAGATGAACTCGCTTTACATTTCAGTTTCCAAGTATAATCAAGCAACTGTCCAAACTCATCTAAACTTTGAGTTTTATCTACCAATATACGTTCAGCTAGATCTACTAATTGATGCATTTCTTTTAACTGCGTTTTCCGTTCGTCCTTCGATATCCTATTAGCCTTTTGAACATCTGATGAAAAACGTGTAAAACCGGTAAAAAACATTAATAAATTATCATTAAGTTGCTTCTTCCTCTCCGGGGAAATAATCACAGGAAAAACTTCATATCCATCCGCATTAAAATTAATTCGGTTAAACCCTCCAAAAGATGTAGCTATTTGATCTTGCCAGCCTCCATCTTCATGACATAACACACGCTCCAAATAAATTGCTTCATCAGCTAATTTCTTTTTACTCACATATTTTCCCTTTAAAGCATAAAAAGCATTTAACATTCCTACCGCAAACGAAGAACTTGTCCCCAGGCCTGAACGTGCCGGTAAATCAGCTTCATAAGTAAGACGTATTTCATGCATATCTAACATTTTCATTGCGTTTCGGATCGCCGGATGAAGAATTCCATCAATAGATGTTACTCGTTCCGTCTTTGAATAGGAAAGTTCCGTACTATAATCAAAAAATCTTGGAAGATGCCTTACATTAACATAACAATATTTATCAAATGTGGTCGATAATACCGCCCCATTATTTTCCATAAAATACTCTGCTGTATCTGTCCCACCACCAAAAAATGACATTCTAAATGGTGTCTTTGTAATAATCATTGATTTTCTCCATATTCTTTTTAACTGCATTTTTCAATTACTAACTCATGTGCATATCTCTTCATGCTACGTTTTAAATCTTTCGGCGTAGACTCTTTTTCAATTCCTGCCATAATCCTGTATTTATCAAAAATATTAATTATCATTTTCATTGAAAGAGGTTTACCCATTTTAGAAAGAAATAAATATTTATCATATTTCTCTTCTATCTCAAAATACAAATGAAGCTCCAGCCACCTTTCCATTTTCTTCCGCAAATCTTTGGAAAACAAGCACACTATCCGTTTTCCTCTCCTCTTTCCCCGTATCGCAAGCGTTCCTGATTTCCTATCATAATCCCCAAGCTCCATTCGCAAAAGTTCACTAATTTCCAAACCATGATAAAAAAGCAATTCCATCATTACACTATCCCGAAGGCAAATCCGTCTCCGGAATTCAGTATCCAAACTTTGATATTCTCTGTTTAATGCAATAAAAAAAGCATCTATTTCTGCTTTTGATAGAACATTATCCGGTTTCTTCTCTTCCGTTTCCAAAGCAGGAAATACAATATGAGAGTAAGACGGGGTAACATTCTGAGAAAACAAATATTCCATGTAACAGCAAAATACTCTATATTTTCTCGTAATAGTTGAAATCCTTAATTTTTTCTCATTAGTTAAATACTCCAAATACTGTTCTATCACTTCGTTATTCAAATCATTAATACCTGACTCCTGAAGCCACCGATATAAATGCTCCAAATCTAAACGATACGCTTTTATCGTTCGCCCATCTAATTTCCGCTCTTTTACCTGATTTTCAATAAATTTTCCAATCCATCCCTCTTTCAGCTCACATTTGCTGCTTTGAGCAAAAACTTTTTCCAAACCGCCTACTTCCTTTCCTTTCGTGGTGTGTGCCATATGCCTGTCTAGTTTTTCCCAGAAGATTCCATATCCTTTATCGTTGTTTCTGCAAAACGTAAAGCATACAAAACACCCATCATATTTTTCTGTCCGGCATCATTAAGAATCAGAAATAGTTTCTTAAATTCGTTAAGTTTTATAGCCTGCTTCTCCATCTGTGCTGCTTGCATTCGCCTCTCCTCTATTTTTCTGTTGTGTTATTAACTCAATATAACACACATTATTTGTGTTGTCAACATTACCGATGCTTCGTTGTGTTGACAACATTGTCCGTGTGTTGTATGATAAACAAGGATTATTCGGTATGGAAGGAGGCCAGGCATTGAATGGTAGAATCAAAATGATACGAGAAGCCCTTCAAATGTCTCAACGTGAGTTCGGTGAAAAGCTAGGAGTCAGCCGTGATGTAATCAGCAACATTGAATATGACAGAGTTCAGCCGAAAGAACTGCTAGTCAAACACCTTTGTGACCTATACAGTGTAAATGAACAATGGATAAAAACAGGAGAAGGTGAGATGTTTTGTGCCAAAGCAAAACTTGACAAACGGGCAGATGAGGCATTATCAATTTTCCAATCTTTACGGCCAGAATTTCAAGATTATGCATTAGAACAAATACGACAGCTCGTCCTACTGCAGGAAAAAAATAAAAAGCAATGAATCATTTATCCCGATTCATTGCTTTTCATCTTCATTTTAATATCACTTCCGTTATCCAGCCTAACCTACCTCTCCCCCAAAATCCCCCTAACCTTCTCCTCCGCCCCTACCCTCCCCTTAAATTCCACCGCCAGCTGCTCCGCCTCCCCTTCCTTCATGGGGATAATCAGAAAATCCTCTTCTTTTTTTACCACCCCTGCCACCTGCACCTTATCCCTGCCAAGCTGCACCCACTCCCCTGCCGTAGCTGTGCTGCCAAACAGCTGACGGGACAGGGCTTCACTGAGGACGCAGAAATCCCCTTCCACCGCCAGACCATAGCGTCCGCATAAAACCTCTGCCGGTTCCACCAGCTCCATTGCGCCAAAGGCACAGATGACCTGAGCCTCCTTGGCTCTTCCTGTGCTTATGGCCAAAACCTCCCTCTGTCCGGCCACCCGCCATCCGGCCATATTCATAATGCCCAGGGAAACGGTTTTTCCCTGTTTTTCCCAATCCTTAACGGTTTCCGCTGTAATCCCCTTCCCCCGGCAGTCAATCTTTACCCGGCAGGCCTGTTCAAACAAATACCGACGGTATGTTCCGGCCCAAATCCAGATAAACGCTGCCGCCCCCAGGATAATCAGCACATTCTTTACCGCTGTTTTTCCTTTTAACCCAATTTTTCCCTTTAATCCAATTTTCCCCTTTAATCCAATTTTTCCCTTTAACTTTACTTTTTCTTTTAAGCTTATTTTTTCCTTTAACTCCATTCTTCCCTTTAACCTCACTTCCCCCTCCTAGAGCGTGTTTAAAAAATGCTCTAAAATCCGGAAACCGGGCGCACCCGCTCCCCTTTTCCAATGCTTTTATTTTCCCCCACAATCACGGCATCCTCCGGCAAAACCGCTCCCTCTATGGCGGCCTCGCTGCTTCCCGCATACAGCAATTCCACATTGACCCGCTCTGCCACAAACTCTTCTCCCAGGATGGAGGCGCGGCTTCTTGCCACCAGGCAGAAGTACCCTTCCATATCCTTCCGCAGGCCGGAAAGGGGGATAACCTTTGAAAAAATATCCGACTGCTTCCGGCAGGTAAAGGAACAGACCGCGCCAAAAGGCAGCTCCTGGCCGGATAAATCCGCCTGGAATACCCCCTCCGTCTCATCAAAAAGATTGATGGCGTTAATCACCGCTTCCTTCTTCTTATCTGTCCCGGGGATAGTAATCTGAATTTTATCCCCTTCGGCCAGCTTCTGCTCCTCTTTAATAAACGTTCCTTCAAACCGGCCTTCCCCCAGGGCGATGGACAGCCGTTCTTCCCCTGTGGCCGTCTTTCCGGCAAGAAGCTCCATGTCCGCCACCGTGCCCTTCTGTAAAGCCCGCACCATGCCCTCCTGGCCTATCAGCTCTTCCAGCTGGTTTAGCTGCCGCCTTTTCTTCTCCTGTGCTAACTGCAGCCCCCTTATATTCAGCGCGCTTATCCGTTTTTTCTGGTTTTCGGAAACCGCGGCCGTTTCGTCCTGCCTTTGGGCTGCCGAAAGCTGCCACTGCGCCTGTTCCACGGCTTTTTCCAGCTCTTCTTCCGCCTCCTTAGCCGCCTTTAATTTTTCTTCCTGCTGTTTTACCTGTTCTTCGTAAGCCTTCCGCTTAGACTCCTGGGCGCTCATCTTCCCGGAGCGGATCCATTCCTCCTTGCTTTCCAGCGCCTCTATCTGCAGCTTTGCCGAATCGATCTGCTCCTCCCAGGACTCCTTCAGATCGTCCAAATCCTCCACGGCTCTCTCTAACTTCCGCTCCGCCTCCCGGTAAGCGTCCTCGTCTTCCTGGGAAAGGCGATCCAGCTGCTCCGTTAAATCCTCCACCTTTCTCTCAGCCTCCCTAAGCTCCCGGTTCCGGGAATTTTTTGCTGACTCCAAATTCTGCCTGGCAGCTTCCACATCCGCATCCTGCTGCTGCCATAATTCCTCTTCAAGCTGATCCATGCCGTCTTGGTATTCCTGCTCTAAGCGCTGCCCTTCCCTTTCGTATTCTTCTTTCGCTTCCGCTGACTTTATCTGCCCCTGGGCAAGCTCCTCTCCGGCCAAAAGCCATTCCCTAAAGGCCAGCTCCGCCTGGGTGATGCCTGGGACGCTTTCCTGGGAAATCTCCTCCTTTGCTATGTCAAAGGCCAGCTGCTTTAATTCCCTTTCCAGCTCTTCCTTCTGCTCCTTAAGTGAAGCCAAATCATACTTAAACAGCACCTGCCCTTCCTCCACCTGGCTGCCTGGCATTAAGGCAGCCTGGGCAATCCTTAAACCGGGCAGGGGAAGGTAATAGGCCTTCTCCTGCACCTTCACCGTCCCCTGTCCCTCCACCAGGGTTTCTATCCCCTTCCGCTTCGTGACGGAAGTCAGCACCTTCGGCACGGTAAAGCTGTCGTAAATCCTGGAAACTGCCGTAAAGATCATCATCAACGCAAAAAACGCTCCCAAAAGCTTCCGTTTTGCCTTCCCTTTCCTCTCCCGCTCCATCTCCTTCCCCTTTCTTTCTCCGTCCTTCTTTCGCGGCAATACCTTCTGCTGACAATCTTTCCCACCAACAATCCTTCCCGCTGGCAGTCCGATCTTTCTTTCACTCCTTTACTCCCGAAGCCGCCACTCCCTGCTCCAATTCCTCCTGGCCGTTTACGTAAACCAAAACCGGCAGCAGGCAGGCGATAAACGCCGCTCCAAAGGCCACCGAAGCCTTATCTTCCGTGATATTTGGAAGATACAGGGAAAGAGGCCAAAGAGCTTTGGTTTTTAAATAGGTAATCGGCTGCTCCAAAGAATTCCACCCGTCCATAAAGCTTAACATCAATGCCGTCACCACCCCAGGATAGCCTAAGGGCAGGCCAATTAAGAAAAAAGCTCCCCACTCCCCCGCCCCGTCTAAGTACGCGGCCTCCAGCAGGGTATCGGGAATGGCGGCAAAGGATCGCTCCATGATAAATACCGGAAGGGTAGCCCAGATTCCCGGCAAAATCAGCGCCAGGTGGGAGTCCAAAAGCCTCATCCCGTCCAGCACCAGATAGTTGGATACCTGCGTGACCTGGAAGGGCAGCACCATCAAAAGCACATACGTCCCAAACAGCCACTTCTTCCCCTTAAAGGTAAATTTCGCAAAAGCCCAGGCCGCAGGCGCCCCCACCAGAAACTGGCCGAAAAGCATAGGGAAAATCTGGATACAGGAATTCCAAAACATGGTAAAAAAGCCTGGGGAACGGATCAGAAGCTCCGCAAATGCCTGGACAGAGGGGTAAGCAGGAAGGAGCGCCGCCCTTACCCTGTCCTTTCCCATCCCTAAGGGAGAAAGGTATCGCCAGTACAGCTCATCCTCCGGCATCAGCGACGCCGCCGCCATCAAAAGAAGGGGAAGCCATACCAAAAGGCACAATCCCACCAGAAAGAACATAATTATACGCTTTTTTCTTTTCATTTCATTACAGCCTTCTTTAGCCCTTGTTTAACAGCGACCGGAACGAAGCGAAAAACCAACGATAAACGCCAGCGCCGCTGCCAAAAAGACTCCGGTAAGCATAACGGCCGCCGCAGTCATTTTCTGCACATCCAAGGTTAAAAACCAGTGGGCAAACAAATGGGGGATAAGGTAAACGGAGGAATCCGGGTAAGGGCCTGCCAAAAGGTACGCTTCCCGGTATACCCGAAAAGCATCCGCCACTGATAAGATCCCCACCATCCGGAATGTCCCCCTAAGGCCCGGCAGGGTAATGTGCCGCAGCCTGGCAAATACCCCGGCCCCGTCCATCTCTGCCGCCTCATAAAGTTCCCGGGAGATCCCCATAAGGCCAGCCAGCCATAAAACCATATCGTACCCCGTATGCTTCCAGAGATACGTCGCCGCCAACACCGAGGATGCATACCCGGAAAATGCCCAGTCTGTCTCCCAAATCTTTCCCGTAAGAAAAGACAGCCATTGGTTCAATACCCCGTCGGGACAAAAGATAATCTTCCAGATCAGCACCATGCTGGCGGCAGGGATAACCATGGGCAGTACCAGGGTGGTTCTGCACAGCCCCAGAAATCCCTGGCTCTCCCCCTCTCTGCCCTCCTTTGCCCCTGCACGGATCAAAAGAGCCGCCAAAAACGACGTAAGCAGCAGCAGGGGAATGCACGTTAAGAGAAAGCAAGCCGTATTTTTAGCCGCCAGGCGGAAGGCCTCATTGTGAAGCACCGCCTGGTAATTGCTAATCCCCACAAACCGTGTTCCCATGGCATCCGTAAAGGAGCGCCGGATCACGTCCAGGAAAGGAAGCCCGGTAAATAAGGCTACCCCGCCAAGGCTGGGCGCTAAAAACAGCCAGGGAACCACTGCCTTTTTCATCTTTCCCAATGGAAAAATCCTCCTTACTCCGCCTGGTAGATGGACATTTTCCGCATAATCTTATCTGCCGCGGCCTCCGCCGTCTCCTTGCCTTCAAAGTAATCCCTGGAGCCTTCCACCATCATTTCCATCACCGTCTCGTCCACGCAAACCGGCACGGACAGCGCCTTGATGCTTTCCATTACCTCTCTCCTCACTTCCAGCTTCGGCCATTCCCCTGAAATCTGGTAATCGCCGAAACCAGAGCTTACGGAATATCCGGGCCGGTCATCTTCCGTCATCGCCTCTAAAGCCTTTAAGTTTACCGGGAATCCGTCATAAAGCTCTTCCTTCTGCACCTCATCCGACAGCAGGCAGCGGATAAATTCCATGGCAAGCTCTGTGTTTTCCCCCGAACGGTTTACCCCGGCCAGGACGGAAGGAAAATACTTTCCTCCTACGGAAACCATATCGCTTCCCGGGTTTTGCACCCTCACCTGAACAGGAATGCATAAGGTTCCAAAGCCGTCCACACACTCTAACCCACTGTCGCACCTTCCCATATCGTAAAAGATGGAAGTGCCTAAAATCCCGTTTTTTGCCACATAATTGGTTGACAGGTTCCGTTCAATCTCTTCCTCGGAGAAAAAGGTTTTCGCGCCGCTTGCCTCCCCCACGGCCTTTACCGTCTTAAGGCATTGGATAAGCTTTTCCCGGCTAAGGCCGCTTTCTCCTCCCATCACTTCCTCATACCGCAAATTTGCCGTCATCCGCAGCAGGTTTTCATACGTTTCGGCAGACACCAAAGGCTTCTCTCCCTGATATCCTGCCATGGCCTCAAGGCTTTCGTAAGCTTTAACCGCCTTTTCCTGCCCAAGCACTATAGGGAGGGCAATCCTTGCCGGAATCTGATACACTCCGCCGTCTTCATGGATAAATCCTTCTAAAATATTCTCCGCCAAAGCACCTGAGCCTGCCAGCTCCCTTGCCAGGCTGCCAAAATCCATCAAAATCCCTTTTTCTATATAGGAATCCGCCGGGAGGCCGTCTAAAATCAGCACATCCGCTCCCTTTCCCCCGAGAAGCTCCGTATTCAGGCTCCGGATCATTTCCTCCGTCGCCTCCTCCCCGTCTTCCACAGCCGTCCGCACATCTACCTTCACTTCCGGGTGCTGGCTCTGGAAAACGGATGCCGCCTGCCTTACGGTGGAATGATCATTTAAGCTGTAAACGGTAATCGCCTGGGGCGGAACCGCCTCCATATCGGGATCGTACTGGTAGCAGAAAAGCTGAAACCCTTCATCCTTCGCGGTAAAAGCCCCGTAAAACTCCCCGTCCTTCCCTGGAAGAAAGCATCGCAGATGCATACTGCGCATCCCCATATGGTTTAAGCTCCCGTCAATCAGCACCTCCCACATCGTTCCGTCTTTGCTGATATGGGACAAGCCTTCCTCATTAGCCGCATAAACGCCTCCGGCTCCGTCCCCGAAAAGCTCCATTCCCTCACGATTACCCTTCACTTCATCTATGGGAATCGTTTCCAAAAGCTTTCCGTCCTTTAAACTATACTTTACCATAACGCCTTCCTGAACCGTAACCAGCTCTTCCCCTTGGGAAAATCCCCTGGCATCGCTGGTGGTTCCGGAAAAATCCTTAGCGATGGAATACAAGCGGTTTCCGGAAGGCTCGTATACGTCAATCTGGTAATAATCGTAAATCAGGATATTCCCATTTTCCAAAACTTCAAATTTCGGCGGGATTATCCCGTAATCTCTCCCTTCCGTTGGCGCAAAAACCTGAGCTAAAAGCTCGTCTCCCCGCCCGTCCTCTTCCATACGAAACAAATGGTACTGATAAGCCTCGTCCGTTCCGCCTAAGTAATACTTCCCGTCTCCGCCGTAATCCACATAGCTAAGATCCAGGCCCATATCCTTTGCCAGCCCATTCCCGGCCCAGCCTTCATCCCTTTCCCAGTTTCCGCCTCGGCATACGTAGCGGAAAGCCTCCAAAAGCTTTCCTGAGGGCATTTCCCGATCTGCCGTGTAAAGCTCCAAATTTCCCCCTTCTCCCCGCATAAACCGGATATAAGACTGATCCTTTATCTCCTCCGGCAGCCCTACCTCCGTCTCCCGGTATCGCCCCATAGCCTTTAACTCTCCCTTATCCTGAGCCGGCGTTTCCGCCTGCGTACTCCCTTCCGCAGGCAAGCTGCCCGTCTCTTCCCTAACCTCTCCCTTCCGGCAGCCCCCTAAAAGCCCCAAAACAAGCCCAGCCGCCAAAAAACAAGCCGCCGCTCTCTTTCCTATACTTCTCTTCCTCATAATGCCCATACAAGTCCGCTCCTTTTCCTTCTTTTCTTTCCTTCTTTCTTCCCTTCTATCATACCAAACCATTCTCGAAAAAAACTGGAAAATCCCCCTCTCTTTTTCGAGATTTTTTAGAGAATTGTATGGTATAATGTTCACGAAAGCGAAAAGCAGTGCGGAAAAGACTCAGCAAAAGGCCGCGTTGTGCTTGCACATAAGCGGCCTTTTGCTGAGTCTTTTCCATAGGGCCAAAGGCCCGTGAGCGAGATGGAGCGCAGCGTAATCGAGCTGCACTGCCAACTCTCGATAAACAAAACACCCCCACAAAAACCAACCACCCCACACCACCAATTAGAAACGGAGACCCGCCATGCGCATTTTAATCATCGAAGACGACCAGGATCTATGCCGCCTAATCTGCCTAGCCTTAAACCAGGCAGGCTACGAAACCGATTCCTGCCATACCGGCAGCGACGGCCTTTTTTACGCAAAAAACCAGGCCTACGACGCCATTATCTTAGATCGGATGCTGCCGGAAATCGACGGATTTACCGTCCTTACCGCCCTTAGGCGTCAGAAAATCCACACCCCGGTGATCCTGGCCACCGCCTTAGGGAGCCTTCCTGACCGGGTATCCGGCCTGGATGCCGGGGCTGACGACTACCTGGTAAAGCCCTTCGCCATGGAGGAGCTGACCGCCAGGATCCGCGCCCTTACCAGAAGGCCGGGAAGCCTAAGCCTTTCTCCCACCTTAACGGCCTTTGGCCTTACCTTAGATCCGGCCAGCCGCCAGCTAAATTACAAAGAAACCTCTCTCAACCTGTCCAAAAAAGAAGGGGCGCTTATGGAATACTTCATGAAAAACCCAAGCCAGACCCTTCCCCGGGCAATGATCCTATCCTACGTATGGGGCTCCTCCTGTGACGTGGAGGAGGGAAACCTGGACAATTACGTCTATTTCCTCCGCAGGCGGTTAAAAGCGCTGGATGCACCGGTTAAGCTTTCCACTGTCCACGGGGTAGGCTACCGATTGGAGGCAAAAACCAAATGAACACACTCCGAAAACGCCTGACCGGCCTTTACACCGCTACCGCCGGCTTGATCCTTCTCCTAATCACTGCCGCCTTCTTAGCCTTTTCCATCCGGGAATTGAAAAATGGGCAAGCCCAGCAGTTTGGAATTATCTGGGATTCCCTAAGCCTGCGCTTCCAGTCCTCCCAAGCCTTTTCCCACAGCTACCTTTCCCAAACGGAGGCGGAATACCAACTGATCATCCATATCCAGGAAAACGGCATCCCCTTCCTCTATCCCGGCTCCTGGAAGCCGGAAACGAAACGGGAAGCCTTGATTGAACGGGCAAAAGAAAAGGCCGGGGAGGAAGGGGTTTTGATGGATCAGGCTCCTGTGTCCTCCTCTGCCAATATCTCCTCCCTGATGACCATCGAAGGGGACAACAAGGATCGGTACTATGCCAGGGTTTTAGTACTCCCCGCCAAATACGGCGGAAAAAGCCTATGCGCCATCGGTTTTATCCCCCCGCTAGGCAAGGCCCTTGGGAAAACCATCCCTTATTTATGCCTTCTAACCCTTTTGGGGATGGGATGCCTGTTGTTAATCAGCTGGAAATTTGTAGGCTGGTCCTTAAAGCCCGTAGAGGAAAGCCAGAAAAAGCAGGCTCAGTTTATCGCTGCGGCTTCCCATGAGCTTCGATCACCCCTTGCCGTCCTCCGCTCCGCCATAGCTGCCCTGGATTCCGACCTGCCCGAAGCTTTCGCACCGCAAAAAGGCACACTCCTTCCCCTTCTGGAAAAAGAATGTGCCCGTATGGCTCGTTTAGTTGACGATATGCTGCTGCTGGCCTCTGCCGATGCCAAAACCTGGACCATCCGGCAGGAGGATGTGGATATGGATACCCTGCTGATTGAAGTATACGAGGCCTTTTTTCCCCTGTGCAGGGAAAAAGGCCTCTCCCTGTCCCTAAAGCTCCCTGACGATCCCCTCCCCCATGTGCTGGGAGACGCCCAAAGGCTTAGCCAGCTTTTCTTTATCCTTTTAGACAATGCCAAAACCTTCACGCCCTCCGGGCGCTCCATCCTCCTGTCGGCAGATGCCAAAGCCTCCGTCCCCGGAATCCTTCCCGGAAGAGCCGGAAACATCCTGTCCGGAAAACGCCCGTTGCCCGCCTTATCTGTCCAGGTCACAGATGAAGGCTGCGGCATCCCCCCAAAGCTGCGCCCCCTTGTCTTCGACCGGTTTTTCCAGGCGGATAACGCCCGCAGCCATAAGCAGCATTTCGGCCTGGGCCTTAGCATCGCCAGGGAGCTGACCCTCCTGCACAAGGGAACCATCTCCCTGTCCGAGGCTCCCGGCGGAGGGTGCTGCTTTACCGTGACCCTGCCCTGCGCCGCCCAAAAAAGCCAAAACATTAATTCCTAAGAATTTCCAATAGTTCTTCCTTGGTAGCCAGCGTATCCCGTATGCTTCCTTCGGAGATGATTTCATCGGACAGCTGCGCCTTCTGCTCCTGAAGCTTCTGGATCTTTTCCTCCAGCGTATCCTTCATCAGCAGCTTGTACACCGTCACCACCTGCCTCTGCCCGATCCGGTGAGCCCGGTCGGTGGCCTGGTTCTGGGCTGCCATATTCCACCAAGGGTCAAAATGAATCACAATGCTGGCAGCGGTAAGATTCAGCCCCGTCCCCCCAGCCTTTAAGGAAATTAAAAATACCGGCGTCTTATCCTGGTTAAAGTCCGCCACCAGCTTGGCCCGCTTTTCCTTGGAGGTGGCTCCGGTTAAGGTATAGCAGGGGATCCCTTCCTGAGCCAGCCGCTTTCCGATAATGGAAAGAGCCGTGGTAAACTGGGAAAATACCAAAACCTGGTTTTCCCCGGCCACCCCGCTGCGGATCAAATCCATGCAGGTTTCTACCTTGGCCGCCTCCCCCTGATAATTTTCATACACCATGGCCGGGTCGCAGCAAAGCTGCCTAAGCTTCGTCAGCTCCGCCAAAATCTGCAGCTTTCCCGTTTTAAATTCCTCCTGGCTCTGGCGGCTTAAGGAATCCAAAAGCTTTTGCAGAGTGGCATCGTAAATCTTCTTCTGCTCATCGCCCATCCGGGAGTAAATAAGCTTCTCTATCTTATCTGGAAGCTCCTTTAATACCTCCGTTTTCACCCGCCGCAGGATATAGGGCCGGATCATCTTTTTCAGCCTGGCCGCAGCCCGCTCATCCTGATTGGAGACAATAGGAGCCTCGTAGCTTTCCCGAAATTTTTTATTGGAGCTTAAGATGCCCGGCATCAGGAAATCAAAGATGCTCCACAGCTCGCTTAAGGAATTTTCAATAGGCGTCCCAGTCAGGGCAAACCGCTTTGTGCCCTCTAAGGCCTTTACCGACTTGGCCGCCTGGGTGGTATAGTTTTTAATGTTCTGGGCCTCGTCGATCACCACCGTCCCAAACCTTACGTCCTTATACTGCTCCGTATCCCGCTTTAGCAGATCGTAGGAGGTAAGGAGGATATCCCCCTCCCCCTGCCGGATTTTCTCCCTGCGCGCCTCTGCCGCGCCCGTCACCGTCACCGCGGACAGAAAAGGGGCGAAGCGCTGGATTTCACTTTCCCAATTGTAAACCAGGGAAGCCGGGCATACCACCAGCCCTAGATACTCCCTTTTCCCTGTTTGCATTCCAGGATTTTCCATCCCGCCTTTTTCTTCTCCCGGCTCTTCCTCTTTTCCTTTTCCCAGCCCCTCTTCTTTCCCTTCTCCCGGCCTCTCTTCCTCCCTTTCTCCCAGCCTTTCTTCCTTTCCCTCTCCCAGCCTTTCCTTCTGGCCCAGGAAATAGGCGATGGTCTGGACGGTCTTTCCCAGCCCCATGTCATCGGCTAAAATCCCGCCAAATCCCAGCTTTGCAAGGGTCATCATCCACCGGTAGCCGAAACGCTGGTAAGGCCTAAGTTCCGCCGCCAGCCCCTCAGGCTCCTCAAAATCGCTGTCCTCCACGTTTTTCATTTCCCGGAGAAGGGCTTTGAATTTCGGTTCCCGGTCAACCCGGATATCTCCCTCATTCTCCCGCAGGATTTGATCTAGGTAAAACGCCCGGTAGCCGGGAAGGGCAAGATGGCCTTCCGCCAGCTGCTTCCCCTTAAGTTCCAGCCCCTCTGCCAGCTCCGCCACCGCGGACAAGGCATTATCCTCCAGCTGCAAAAAACTCCCGTCCGCCAGCCGGTAAAATTTCCGCTTCCTCCGGTAACACTGAAGGATGGACTCTATCTCTTCCAAGGGAATCTGTTCCGCGTTTAAATCAATATCCAAAAGACCCGCCTTTATGGCAATCCCTACCCGCACCTTCGGCTTCTGCATCAGCTGCAGCCGCTTTAAGCTGTCGGAAACCAGCACATCCCCCATCTGCTGCAGCTTAGGGATCCCTTCGCCAACCAGGCGGTACACCCCATCGTCGTCATCCTCTGAAAGCACAAACAGCTCCCGCTTAGGATTGACGATGGGAAACAGCTGGCAAAGAGCCTGGTTTAAGCCGTACTCCTTCTCAAAATCCCGGTGCATTTCACTGACGGTAATGTCTTCCAGCAGGTTATAGCTTGTTTCCCCGTAGGAACAGACGGCCTTTGCCGTAATCTCCTTGTCCTGCCGGTCTAAGTAAACGGCAATCCGGCAGGGCTGGGGCTCATACTTTTCCAGCCCCTCATCCACCTGGCATCTGGTGCACTGCTTTAAGGCTAAGAGCACGGAGGCGCAGAAGGCGTTAGCATCCTTGGGGTGGATGGAATACTCTGCCTTCTTTCCCTGAAATAGAGAGCCAATAGCCTCCATTTTCTCCGAAAACTCCCTGCTGCAGACGTACACCCTGCCGCCTTCCCTAACGCAGATGCCCTGCCGCCCCAAAAATGTCTCCGCAGCCGGGAGGACTAATTTATATCCTCCGTCCGCCTTGGACTGAACCTGAACCTTCAGGACAGGATCCCCCTCCACGAATTCCAGCTCCTTACTGCTTCCCGCAATCACCGCCTCACACCGCTCCCCCAAAAGCACCTTGGAAAACTCCACCATCCACTCTTCGGTAAGCGCCATATTCCGCTTGGTCAGGGATTCCATATAAGAGCAGTACGAATATCTGCTGTGTCCGTAATAGGCGCTTAACACATTCTTTTCACTGGTAATATACTGCTCGATGAGCGCCAAAAGCTTCTGGCTAACCGGGGTAAATACGCTCCGTTCATGGAAAAAAGCCAGCTTTTTCCCATATTCCACCCACTCGTTTTGTTCCATCGCCTCAATCAGCCGGGAAATATTTTTTACCACGTATTTCTGGGATGACCCAATCTTAAACTCCACGCTCCACCGGTTATTCAGCCGTTCAAAACTGGGGATTAATTCCACCTTCCCGGTCAGATCCGGCTGAAGGTATCGGGCTTTCTCCTTCATGGAGCTGGCGTAAATAATATTGGCCAAGACTTCATCGGTGGCCTGGGCACGGATTTTTCCCGGCTTTTTGCCGCCCTTGCCGGATAGCTCCTGGCTGTCCTTCTTTTCCCCGTAATATAATTCCAAAGCCACCGCCACGCAGTGCTTGCACATCCCGGAATACGTATAATACGCCTCGCACTCGCACTGGTAATCCTCAATGCTGTCCTTTTTCTTATGGTAAGTGATGCTGACGGCATATTGGTTCCCGTAGGAGCCTTCCACCTCCGCCTTTATCCAGATCCTGTCCCGGTCTTCCTCCGAGCGCCAATCCCCTACCTTGCCACCTTTATATACCTGGTTTCCCCTGGTATAGGCCGGTGCGCTGCACCTGGAACGTATTGCATTCAACGTAATCATAAGCTTTCCTTTGCTTTTTTCAACGATTTTTCCGATAGCCTTCCAATACCGATACCGGGAATTCACAGCGGACGGTCTTTAGCGGATTAACTATCTGGCAAATCACCAAATCCCCCAGCAAGGACATCAGCATCCCGGAATCCTCATCCGTAAGGCCGCATACCGCCTTCACCAGCTGCTGCATTTTCCCCGCCGCAAGGACGGCGGCCTCATCCATGGTTTTCCCGGATTGGATGGTCATCAGCCGATCCTTGGCATGGAGGAGAGGCAGGGCCGCAAATAAAGGCTGATGCTCCTTTCCCTTAAGCACACTCACCCGGACAGTCACTACCCCCGCCGTTTCCAGGCCGCAGATCAGCACCTCCCCGTCCCCCATCCGGGCATGGAGATCCCCCATGGAAAGCAAGGCTCCCGGCACGTTCACCGGAAGGTAAAGGGTGGTTCCTGCCTTGATTTTATTGCAGTCCATATTCCCTCCATGGCTGCCTGGAGTGATGGTCAGCACCCCCTCCCCCTTAGGAGCCGTGCCTATCACCCCGATCATCGTATCACAGTCCAGCCACAGCCGATCGTCAAACCAAAAGCCTTCCCTGCCGCTTTCCTTATCCTGCTGAAAATAAAACCGCCTGGCCGACTTGTCCCGGTACAAGTGATGGAACGCCCCTGCCGTGGGGGAGGTGCGCATAATGCCGTACTCCCGCAGGCGGATTTCCTTGATTTCCACCTTCAGCACATCCCCCGGCTCTGCCCCCTTTACGTACAGCGGCCCCGTGGCCGGGTTTTCCAGCCCGTCCTTTACGTTCCCGTAAGGGTTTTCCTCCGTAATGTCATTGTCATCGTAGCAATCCCTTGTTTCAAAGGCCACCGTATCGCCGCTTTCACAGCAGGCCGCGGCAGGCTGATCCGCCTTTAGCATATCCGTCACATTCGCTCTCCCTATGGTCAACATCCTAAGCTCCTCCTCTGTCAGGCTTTCGCTTTATCCTTGCCTCTTGCCGTCTGAACTGTTACTAATATACAACGATAGCATATAACGGAATGCTTTGCAAACACATTATATAAAAAGAAGCGGCAGCCTGTGTGGGGGAGGGGATAGGCTGCCGCTTCTTTAATCAAATTTTCCATCTTTAAGCGCAAAGGTATTTTGCCAACTGATCAACCAGTTTATCGCAGTCGCTGGAATGCACGACCATCTCCAGCGTCTTCTTTCCTGTCATGCAAATCGCACCCATGAGGGATTTCGCGTCAATAATCATACTGCCGCTTCTTAAGTCTACATCGCCGTCAAAGGTATTTACAATATTTACAAAATTTAAAACATCTTCTGTCTTTCGTAAATTTACGGGATAGGTTCTCATATCCTGTACCTCCTTATCAGCTTTTCAATTATTGTTTCCCCTCGCGGACTATAATATACCACTCCTGCCAAGATTTCCATTGTCATTTTAGCTGAAATTTTTCGTCTTCTTGTAGCATTTTGCATGATACCTGTCATCAGTGTATTTTTTTACCCATAACCATATACAAAAAATAGAAATTTCCTTAATCATCCTGTTAAATTTAGAAGCGCCAATAAATTTTCACACAACTTAAAGCTCTTCCATCTCCTGGTTTACCGACGCCTCGCAGGAGCGCATAGCTTCTATGGTTTTGGAAAACAGCGTTTCCAGCTCCCAGCCCAGCCGCTCACACCCCTCCTTAATCACGTCCCGGGAGCAGCCCGCGGCAAAACGCTTATCCTTAAATTTCTTTTTCAGGCTGGAAACCTCCATATCCATAACACTTTTGGAAGGACGCATCTTTGCCGCCGCGCCGATTAACCCGGTCAGCTCATCCGCGGCAAACAGCACCTTTTCCATCTCGTGTTCCGGGCAGATATTGCTGCAAATCCCGTAACCATGGCTGCAGATGGAGCGGATCATATCCTCTCCTACCCCTGCCGCCTGCAAAAGCTTTGGAGCCTTCTTGCAGTGCTCCTGGGGCCACTGCTCAAAATCAATATCGTGGAGAAGGCCGGTAATCCCCCAGTACTCCTCATCCTCCCCGTAGCCCAGCTCCTTTGCATACCAGCGCATCACCCCTTCCACGGTCAGGCCGTGAAGGATATGGAACGGTTCCTGATTATATTTTCTTAAAAGCCCCAGGGCTTCCTCTCTGGTTAAGCTGCTGTTCAATTTTACTTCCTCCCATCGCAACAGATAATGATGCACCATAAACATCCCTATTCCTATATCGACTGACTGGCTCCAATTATAAAGGCTTTTCTTCCAAAGCCTTTTTATAAATCCCGATTACCTTCCTCATGGCTTCCTCCCCCGGAGCCCCGATGGTCATCCGCTTCTCCACGCAGGTTTTCATGCTGATGGCCTGGTAAATGTCTTCCTCAAATACTGGGCTGATGGCTTTAAATTCTTCCAGGGACATATCATCCAGGCTAATCCCCTTCTCTAAGCAGAACAGCACCAGCTTCCCTACGATCCCATGGGCATCCCGAAAAGGAACCCCGTGGTTAACCAGGTAATCCGCCGCATCCGTGGCATTGGTAAAGCCGTTTTTCGCGCTTTTTTCCATCACGTCCCGGTTAAAGCTTACGGTGGAAATCATGCCGGTAAACAACAGGATACAGCCCTTTACCGTATCGATAGCGTCAAAAGCCAGCTCCTTGTCCTCCTGCATATCCTTATTATAAGCCAAAGGAAGGCCCTTCATGGTGGTCAGCAGGGAAACAAACGCCCCGTACACCCGCCCGGTCTTTCCCCGGATAAGCTCCGCAATATCCGGATTCTTCTTTTGGGGCATAATGCTGCTCCCGGTGGAGTAGGAATCGTCCAGCTCCACAAACCGGTATTCATTGCTGTTCCAGATAATCAGCTCCTCACAAAACCGGCTTAAGTGCATGGAAATCATGGACATGGCGCTTAAAAGCTCTAAAAGGTAATCCCTGTCCGCCACGGAATCCATGGAATTTAAGGTCGGCCCGTAAAAGCCCAGAAGCTCTGCCGTATACTCCCGATCCAAGGGATAGGTGGTCCCTGCCAGTGCCCCAGAGCCTAATGGGCAGTAATTCATCCGCTGGTAAAGATCATGAAGCCGCCCTCTGTCCCGGGAAAACATTTCATAATACGCCCCCAGGTGATGGGCCAAGGTAATGGGCTGGGCTTTCTGCATATGGGTAAAGCCCGGCATATACGTATGGATATGCTCCTCCATCAGCGTCAGCAGCTCCTTTAACAGCCGGTACAAAAGGCCGTCCAGCTCCCTTACCTGATCCCTGGTGTAAAGCTTCATATCCAAGGCCACCTGATCATTCCGGCTCCGGCCGGTATGGAGGCGCTTTCCTGCCTCCCCTATCCGCTCGGTCAGCGTTTCCTCAATAAACGAGTGGATATCCTCCGCTCCCGGCCCTATATCAAGCTTCCCCTCTTCAATATCTTTAAGGATCCCCTTAAGGCCGCAGACAATCGCCTCCTTATCCTCCCGGCTTAAAATCCCCTGCTTTGCCAGCATGGTCACATGGGCAATGCTGCCCTCAATATCCTGGCGGTAAAATTTCTGATCAAACGACAGCGACTCGTTAAAATTATGGACAAGCTGATTTGTCTCCTTCGTAAAACGTCCGCCCCAAAGCTTCATAGCCTGTTCTCCTTCCCTGCTTCTTCTTTTCCTGTATTCTGGTTTTCCTGCCGGCCGTTCTTTCCTTCATCCCCTGGCTCCACATCCTCCAGGATCCAGTTATCCCAGCCGCCTTCTTCCCCTAAATCTTCCTCATCCTCAATGCCTTCTTCCGGCTCGTCATCCAGCCAGTCCAGCTCCGGGAAACGGCTCTTTTTTTGGGATGCTTTCCTTCCCCGGCTTTTTTCCGTTTCCCCAAAGCCTTCCTTCAGATTTCCCGAAGCCTTAAAGCCTTCCTCTTTTTCCTCTTCCTTCTGGCCTTCTTCCCAGCCCATTTCCTTTGGCCTCGGCCTTTTTTTATCCTGCCATGCCGCAAAGGCCACTGCCAGCACGGCAAAGGCGCTGACTGCCATGCCTGCCTTAAGGCCCGGGGGATAGTAGCGGAAAGACAGCTCATGCTCCCCTGCCGGAAGGTCAAAGCCCAGGAAGGCATTCATCAGCTTGCGCCCTTTAACCTCCTGCCCGTCCACCGTAACTGTCCAGCCCTTGTCATAAGGAATGCTGGTGAAAAACAGCCCGTCCTCCTTCGCCAAAACCTTTCCCTCAATGGCCGTGTCCCGCCAAAGCGTTACCGTCATGCCGCCATCCTTCACCTGTTCATAGATTTCGCCCAGGGCATTTTCCTCAAACCGGTAGGCCCTGGCATCCATCACCTCGCTGCCCGTGCAGCTGGCGGTAATCTCCTGCCCGGCCAGACACCAGCCCAGCTCCAGGAAAAATCCCCGCTTCACATGGTCGAATTTCTTCGTTTCCCCGTCCCGGTTAATGGTCACTTCATCTACATTTTTATTGATCACGTAAATGTAATAGTCGCCGTCCCTCTCCGGCGTAAACCGGAAGGTCTGCCCGTTCACATCCCCCCAGGCATCCGACAGCACCGGGCTGCCGCCCAGGATGGAGGCCAGGCGGTTTTGCACCTCCGCCGGATTTCCGTTCTCCGGGGCAAGGTCGTATTCCAGCTCCATAGGAACCATAAATCCCAGGGGAAGGGTATAGGCATTTTCATAAAGGTACGTATCCCCCGATTCCCCCATATAGGAAAGGAGGGGGAAATCATCCGGTATCCCTGTGTACAGCCCATAACGGACGGAAAACAAGGAATTGATTAACGGGGTGCTCCCGGTTATGCTGTAGGCATTGGTAGAGCTTTCACAGCCAAACTGCTTAAACAGCTTGGAAAGATCCGCATTGGCCACGGAAGAAAACAGGGACACCGTGGGGAAATTCATCCAGGCTCCGTCATTTTTCGTCTTCCGGGTCATCTTTTCTATCCGGTAAAAGGTATCCTTGGGGGCAATCTCATCTAAAAGGATCCGCACATCCTCATTGTCCCGCAGATAACTGGTGCGGCTGGTAACGGTAATGCTGGTGGTGGTCATATTGATGGCTCCTTCCATGGAAACCAGGCCTAAAGCCAAAAGCGCCAGCACATTCCGGTTCGCCCCGCGTCGGTACAGATACAAAAGACCCATGTACAAGGCCAGGAAAAAAATCGCCACGTAAAAAACAATAAAATGGAAATCTTTTTCCTCCACCGTCTGCTCCGCCACCAGCACAAAGGCTACCGCCCCCCAGAAGGCAAGGACGATATGCTTCCAGGGGATTTCATCCAGCTTCAAGTAGGCGTGGCAGCACATACTCAGCAGCAGCGCGATATAGATAAAGGACTGCCTGCAGGGAAGGCTGTTGGGATAGTGGAAGCCATGCCACAGGAAATTCAGCACATTTACGGAAAAGCTCAGATAGAAAAACAGCATCAGGCTGCAATATACGATCTTTTCCCTGACGGGAATCCTGCGGCAGGCCAGATACAGCAAAAAAAACATCAGCACGGCCACGCCACAGTAAATATTCGGCCAGTGATCCAGGCCGATCTCCACGTCCACATTGCCTATATGCCTGGCCACCATATCGATAATGGAAAAATAAGAGCTGAAGGTTTTGGGGAAGGTGGAGCTTCCCGAGGCTGTGGACTGGAGCGCCAGCACCTCCGGCAAAAGGACGCAGGCGGAAAGGCCTCCCGCTCCCAGGGAAGCCGCGCCAAACCGCAGGCCGGAAAGGAAAAGCTGCCGAAACCCGCGCCAGCCTTCCAAAACCAGCAGCACACCAAAGTAAATGACCATAAAGATGCAGATCATGATGGAAATATAGTAGTTGGACAAAATGGACAGCCCCAGGGCAATGCAGTAAAGCTTCCATTCCCCATAATGAACCAGCTTTTCCAGGCCCAGCATAATGATGGGGAAGAGGAAAATGCAGTCCAGCCACATAATATTCCAGCTGTAGGCGGCCAGATACCCGGACAAGGCGTAAAGGATCCCAAAGAACGCCGTCCCAAAGGAGTCTGTCCGGTAATGCTTCCTTAAATAATAATGCATGGTTAAGCCGCACAAGCCGATTTTTGCCACAATCATATAGGTCATGAATTCGATAACCAGCTTTTTGGGGCAGATAAGCAGCAGCCAGTTAAAGGGGCTGGCCAGATAATACGCATACAGCGCGGAAAAATTAATCCCCATTCCCACATCCCAGCTATACAGCAGGCTGCCCCCATTTTGCAGCTTGTACTGGAACTCCGAGAAGAAGGGCGCATACTGATGGTACATATCCGTCCGCAGAAAGCTTTCTTCCCCGAAGGGGAAAATCTTCCTCTGGATAAAGATAATCACCATCACCAGCACCGGCACTAGAAATGCTGCCGCCGTCCCGTCCGCCGGGCGGATCAGGCTCCTTCTGCCTTCTGCCAAAACCTTTGGCGTCCTGGCTGGTTCCCCGGTTCTTTTTTCGTTTTGATCCTGTATCGGTAACACGTTTTCCTCCAATCCTGAGACGTGTTTGAACACCGCTTTCTGTCAGATGCGCATCACCCATTATGGGAATTTGATGCGAATGAATATTCAAACACACTCCAGACTCCATACTCAAAATCCCTGTGTAAATTTCTTAGGATATCTATTTTTTAAAGATCCACAGCTTGCTGAACACATAATTGACCACCAAATTCACGGCGGAAACTACAGCCTTTGCCAGGTAAAGCCCTGCTTCAATCTCCCCTATGCGAAACTCTCCCCAGTGGAGCATATCCACCATGGCAATCATCATTAACATTACCAGCACCCCGGATAATGCCCTGGCCGTAAAAAAACTGCACCATTCCTTCCAAAGATGGGAAGGCTTAAACTGGTAATTCCGAAATACAATCAGCTTATTGACCACATAGGCAAACACGACGGCGGCAAGCCAGGAAAGGGCGGTAGACAGCCGGTAATCCAGATTCCACTGTTCATTCATCAGCCAAAAGCTTACCCAGTCCACCAAGGTGGTAAGGATGCCGCAGATCAGGTAGCTGATGGTTTCATAGTTCACGCATTTTTTCCATAATTTTTCAATCATTGCTTTTCCTTTCGGTTTCAAACTTTTTTCATTGTAGTATAAAGTTGAAAAAAAGTAAAGGAGTTTCCAGGAGAGATGGGAGGGTCAGCAAAGTTTCGTTGTGACAGTTCAGACGGGGCATCTTCTTGCCCGTCTGAACTGTTACGTTTAGTTATGGGTTCGCTCCGGCAGGGAGGGATTCCAATAATGCTTCTGCGCCGTTAGAGCAGTGGATTTGGTAGTCCTTGGTGATGAAGTAGGCGTAAGTTTGAGGGATACGGTTGATTAAAGCCATGCCTTTTTCCAAGCCTAAGGAAAAGCAGACGGTGCTTAGGGCGTCACCGTCTGCAGAGCAGGGGGAGACGATGGTGACGCTTAAAAGGCCGTTATCATATGGAAAGCCGTCAGCCGGGTTTAGGATATGGTGGTAAAATTTCCCATCCCTTTCAAAGCACCTCTCGTAGATGCCGGAGGTAACTACGGACTGATCGGCGATGCTTAAAATGGCCGCCGTTTCCCTCCGATCCTGGAAAGGCTTTTGCAGGCCGATTTTAAACGGGGTTTTATCCGGTCTTTCCCCGATGCAAAGCACATTTCCCCCTAAGTTAATCAGAGCGCTTTTTACCCCTTTTCCCGCCAGGTATTCCTTGATTTTATCGGCGATGTAGCCTTTGGCGATGGCACCCAGCTCTATCCGGGTATCCGGCGAGGAAAAGATAACACAGTTCCCTTCCACGGCTGCCTGGCGGTAATCTACCAGGCTGGCTCCTTTTTTCAGGGCTTCTTCATCCGGCACGGCCTGGCTTCCCCCGGAGAAATCCCACAGGGAGCTGACCGGCTCAATGGTAATGTCAAAAGCTCCGCCGGAAAGGGCGGAGTATTCCAAGCCCTTTTGAATCAGCTCTGCAGCGGCAGGCGAAACCTGCACCTTATTTTCCCCCGGCTTCCGATTGTTCAGCCGGGAAACCTCGCTGTTTTCTATGGTTCGGCTAAAAATCCGCTCGTATTCCCGGCACAGCTCCATGCAGCCGTCTAAAAGGCGTTCATCCTGGCTGTCATAGATGGTGACGGAAACGAAAGTATTTAACAGGAAATCGGATTTCGTGATGGGATCCTTACGGAGCTTTTGATAGCCGTAGCCGACGAAAGCCGTGATAAGGATAAGGACAAGGAAAAGCTTTGCCAGATGCCTTCCCGGCTGGCTCCGGAAATGATTTTGGGGATGGCTTTGGCCGTGGTTTGGCTGCTGGATCCGGGAGCATCCCGGCTGCCGACTTTGGAGAGCGCTTCTCGGCTGGCTTTGCTGCCGGTTTGGCATCCGGCTTTGCTGTTGGCCTTGCGCCTGGTTTTGCTGTTGGCTTTGCTGTTGGTTTTGCGGCTTATCCTGGCTGTTTGCCATGGCTTTTCTTCCTCTCAGTTCCTAATGTTTATGCAATCGTGATTTTCATCCACGCACTTTCCGCCGGCTGAACGATTAACCATGAACGTTTGGCCGCGCTATCGGAAATCTTAAGCATGACATATCTTAAGCATGATATACTTTAAGCATGACATATCTTAAGCATGATATACTTTAAGCATGATTAAAGCTGCCGCACCAAGCCTAAACCGAATGTTTGCTTAATGCAGCAGCCTTTCCCTTACTTAAACAAGCCTTTTTTCTTCGTCCGCTCGTGCTCCGGATATACCCCGGTCATGGCCTCGTCGTATTTCCTTAAGGCTTCCTTTTGGGCTTCGTTCATCCGCTCGGGAACCTGCACCACTAAGGTTACGTAGTGGTCGCCGCGAAGGTTCCTATTCCTTAAGGAAGGCACGCCTTTGCCCTTTAACCGCACCTTGGTGTCCGTCTGGGTTCCGGCCTTTACCTCGTATTCCACTTCCCCGTCTACCGTCTTAATCCGGATAGGGCCGCCTAATGCCGCCTTGGCAAAGGAAATGGGCACGGTGGAGAAGATGCTGGTATCCTGCCGCTTAAAGATAGGATGCTGGGATACCACTGCCTCTACCAGCAGATCGCCCCGCTCGCCTCCATTGCGCCCCGGCTCGCCGGCTCCGGCTAAGCGGACGCTCTGCCCGTTGTCAATGCCTGCGGGGATGGATACCTTAAATTTCTTCCTGGTGGCCTTATACCCTGTGCCGTAGCAGTCCGGGCATTTTTCCTTGATGACCTTGCCTGTGCCGCCGCAGTCCGGGCAGCTCTGCACATTCTGCACCTGGCCGAAGAAGGACTGCTGGATGTACGTAATCTTCCCTTTTCCGTTACATTTGCTACAGGTAACTGGCGAAGTCCCTGCCTTCGCGCCGCTGCCGCGGCAGCTTTTGCACTCTTCCTTATAATTAATCTCGATTTCCTTCTCACAGCCAAACACGGCTTCCTCGAAGGTAATCCGCACTGCGCTCCTTACATTGGCTCCCCGCATAGGGCCATTGCTTGCCCGGCCCCTGCGGCTTCCGCCGCCGAAAATATCCCCGAAAATATCCCCGAAGATATCTCCCATATCCGCTCCGGAGAAATCAAACCCGCCAAAGCCGCCTCCGCCTGCGCCGCCGTCAAAGGCCGCGTGGCCAAACTGGTCATACTGCTGGCGCTTTTGGGGATCGCTTAACACTGCGTAAGCCTCTGAGGCTTCCTTAAATTTCTCGGCCGCCGCCTCGTCCCCAGGGTTGGCGTCGGGATGGTATTTTTTGGCCAGCACACGGTACGCTTTTTTTATGGCGGCCTCGTCGGCATCCTTAGAGACGCCTAAGACCTCATAATAATCTCTCTTCTCTGCCATATCCTAGTCCTTTCCGGAACGTGCCCGATGATCTCTCCCGCCCCTGGCAGAAGGAAGCCGCGGGCACGCTCAACCTGCAAATAGGGGTTTGCGGAAAAAAACCGCAAATCCCCTTTTCTACTAGCCGACGCCGGGAACCCCGTTTGCCAGCCGATCTGCTATTTTACACCTCTTTAAAGTCGCCGTCAACTACATCATCACCGTAATTTGCGCCGCCTGCGCTGCCCTGGCCTGCACCTGCGCCCATATCCGGGCCCGAGCCTGCCTGGCTTGCCGCCTGAGCCTGCTCGTAAACCTTGGCAAACAGCTTTTGTGCGCTGTTCATCAGTTTCTCCTTGCCGCTCTTAATCTCATCGATCTGGGCGTCGGTCATCTGGTCGGCGGGAGCCTTGTTGATGGCTTCCTTAAGTGCCGCCAAGTCCGCCTCAACGGCAGACTTATCTGCGCCGTCAATCTTGTCGCCTACTTCTTCCATGGCCTTCTCGGTCTGGAATACCAGGGAATCCGCATCGTTCCTGGCATCGATGCCTTCCTTGCGCTTCTTATCCTGGGTCTCGTACTCAGCGGCTTCCTTCACTGCCTTCTGGATATCATCATCGGACATATTCGAGCCGGAGGTGATGGTGATATGCTGCTCCTTGCCTGTGCCCAAATCCTTAGCGGATACGTTCACAATGCCGTTGGCATCAATATCAAAGGTAACTTCAATCTGGGGAACGCCTCTCCTTGCAGGCGGGATCCCGTCTAAGCGGAACTGGCCTAAGGTCTTATTATCCCGGGCAAACTGACGCTCGCCCTGCACCACATGGATATCTACTGCTGTCTGGTTGTCAGCTGCCGTGGAGAATACCTGGCTCTTCTTGGTGGGAATGGTGGTATTGCGCTCAATCAGCCTGGTTGCCACGCCGCCCATGGTCTCGATGGACAGAGAAAGGGGCGTTACATCCAAAAGAAGGATATCCCCTGCACCGGCATCCCCTGCCAGCTTGCCGCCCTGGATAGCCGCGCCGATAGCCACGCACTCATCCGGGTTAAGGGACTTGCTGGGCTCCTTGCCTGTTAACTGCTTTACCTTCTCCTGCGCAGAAATCATACGGGTCGAACCGCCTACCAAAAGAACCTTGCCAAGCTCTGAAGCGGTAATGCCTGCATCCTTTAAAGCGTTCTGTACCGGGATAGCCGTCCGCTCGATCAGGTCATGGGTCAGCTCGTCAAATTTCGCACGGCTTAAGTTCACATCCAGATGCTTGGGGCCTTCCGGTGTCGCGGTGATAAAGGGCAGGTTGATATTGGTTGTTGTGGCTGTGGACAGCTCCTTTTTCGCCTTCTCTGCCGCTTCCTTTAACCGCTGGAGCGCCATCTTATCGTTGGAAAGGTCAATGCCCTCCGTCTTCTTAAATTCATTAATCAGCCACTGGGTAATGGCTCCGTCGAAATCATCGCCGCCTAAGCGGGTGTCGCCGTTGGTGGAAAGCACCTCGATTACGCCGTCCCCAATCTCAATAATGGAAACATCAAACGTGCCGCCGCCTAAGTCATAAACCATGATCTTCTGCTCTTTTTCATTGTCCAGTCCGTAAGCAAGGGCAGCCGCCGTAGGCTCATTGATAATCCGCTTTACCTCCAGGCCTGCGATCTTTCCCGCATCCTTGGTGGCCTGGCGCTGCGCATCGTTAAAATACGCAGGAACGGTGATCACCGCCTCCGTTACCTTCTCGCCCAAATAGCTCTCCGCGTCCGCTTTCAGCTTCTGGAGAATCATGGCAGAAATTTCCTGGGGGGTATAGCGCTTGTCGTCAATGCTTACCTTATAATCCGTGCCCATATGCCTCTTAATGGAAGAGATGGTGCGGTCTGCGTTGGTTACAGCCTGGCGTTTTGCCGGCTCGCCTACCAAACGCTCCGCTGTTTTCGTAAATGCAACGATAGACGGGGTGGTTCGGATCCCCTCCGCGTTTGCGATAACCGTTGGCTTCCCGCCTTCCATAACTGCTACGCAGCTGTTTGTCGTACCTAAATCAATACCAATAATCTTGCTCATTATTTTTTCCTCCTAAAATCCATAGCCATCAATAACTAAATAGTAACGATAACGTATGCCATCGTTCAGCACGCGCGATTTTCGCCGGCTGAACCAGGGTGTTAGTTTGCTACCTGTACCATGCTGTGGCGGACTACGCTGTCGCGGTAAAGATAGCCCTTCTGCAGCTCCGTCACCACGATTTGCTCGCCGTAATTTTCATCCTCCACGTGCATTACCGCATTGTGGAAATTGGGGTCAAAGGGCTTGCCTGCGGCCTCGATTGGGGTGACGCCGATTTCCTCTAAGGTTTTTTCAAACTGCTTATAGATTTTTTCCATTCCTTCCGCAAAAGGCGTTCCCTTAGCGTCCTCCGGGATGGCCGCCAGCCCCCGCTCAAAGTTATCCACCACCGGCAGGATCTTTTCGATAATATCCTTTGCCCCAATCTCATACATGGCAGACTTTTCCTTCTCCGTCCGTTTCCTGAAGTTGTCAAACTCCGCCATGGAGCGTTTCAGCCGATCCGTCAGCTCCTCGATCTTTTCATCCTTCGGATCCTTTTTGTCCTTTTTATGGAAAAATCCTTTCTTTTCCTTCTCGCCTTCCACAGCTTCCCCTAAGGCTTCCTCCGCCGGTTCGCCATTTTCCCGCTGGCCTCCCGGACCTTCCTCGCCCTGGGAGAATTCCCTGCCCTCTTCCTCATTAACCGTGTCAGGTTCCATCTTTTCCTCTTCCCCTGGCTGGCCCTTCATTTTCGCTGTATCTTCCATCTGCTCACCTTTCCTTTTAGCTCCCGCCGCCGTCAGGCGGCTTGTTAAACGCCAGGTCAAGCTGGCTCATCACACTCCGCAGCGTGCTTACTACCTTGTCGTAATCCATCCGCTTTGGCCCTACAATCCCTATGGTTCCTCTTAATCCTTCACCTAATACATAATTGGCCGTTACCACGCTGCAATCCTTCATGGACTGCACTGGCATCTCATCCCCGATATACACCTGGATTCCCGTGCCTGCATCTTCCTGGGAAGAATTTACATCCGAAATCAGCTCCCGGAGCATATCCTTCTGCTCAAAAGTGCTTAAAAGCCTGCTGGCTTTCTCCCCGTCGCTTAATTCCGGATACTTAAAAATATTCGTCGCCCCGCTGGTGTAAATCGGAAGTTCCTCCGCATCCGTCCGGACAGCCTCCGCAATCTGATCCAGCACGGATTCCACCACCTTGCTGTGGGATCCGGCCTGTTCCTTTAACTTGGAAATCATGGTTAAATTAATCTCCTCCACCGTCAGGCCGTTTAATGTGCTGTTCAGCAAAATATTCAAATTCAGGATGTCTTCATCCCGCAGGCTGCTTGATAATGGAATCACGCTGTTCTTAATGATGTTTCCTTCCATCACCAGCACCAGCAGCAGCTTCTCTTCTTCCATTTTTGACAGCTGGATAAATTTCAGCTTATTCTGATGATACCTGGGGCCGCTGATCAGCGCCGCGTAATTCGTATTGGACGCCAGCATCTGCACCAAACGTTTCAGCACCAGCTCCAGCCGATCCACACGCTGGAACATCAGTTCCTGCACCTGGTTCATCTCCTGTTCTTTTTCCTCCATCAGCTGGTCTACGTAAAACCGGTAGCCCCTGTCCGAGGGAATCCGCCCCGCAGAGGTATGAGGCTGGATAATATACCCCATCTCCTCCAAATCCGACATTTCGTTTCGGATGGTGGCGGAACTTAGCTTCAAATCGGAATATTTTGAAATAGTTCTGGAGCCTACTGGTTCGCCGGTTTCCAAATAAGTTTTGATGATTGCCTTTAATATGGTAACTTTCCGTCCATCTAACCCCATCTCATCCCGCCTTTCCGATTTAATATTTAATGATGTTGAGTCAAAATCCTTTTGAGCCTGGCATCATTTAATCTTGTTAGCACTCAATAACAACGAGTGCTAATTTCCACATAAGTTAATATATTACAATCTATATTATTTGTCAATACTATTTTTGAAAAAGTTCCGCCAGACCGTGTTTGAAAACTGCTTTCTGTCAGATGTACAGATGGCAGGAATGATTTTTCAAACACGCTCTGGCGACTTATCATCTTGACATTTAATATTTTTGTAATATAATAGTAAATGTGCCATAACAATTGTAATATTGCCCATTACTATCGCCATATACAGCAATGTGAATTTTCCATGAAAATGTTATCGCCCTACAGGCGATTTGATTCAGGAATTCCAGATGCGCCCGAAGGTGTGTTTGAACATTCCTTTCCGCCAGATGTGCTTTCCCTCTTGCGTAAGATGCAGATGGCGGGCATGAATTTCCAAATACGCTCTAGTACTGCGTTGCATAAATTCCAGTGAATATGCACCGTTATTTACGCAACGCAGTACTAGCCTGGCAGTGCATATCTGCCGCGGACGCATGATGGTTTACATAGATGAATTATTCATGAAACGATTATGGTCTGGTTTTATGTAATTGCGAGGTACTGCATGATGAAAAATCCAATAGCAAAACAAGTAAAACATTTAATTTTATGCCTTATCGCCATCGCCTTGATGGCCTTTCCGGCAAGCGCCGCTGGTGTCCGTGGGAAAATCACCAGTATTGATTCCGGTTCCATAAGCGGATGGGCCTGGAATCCGGACAATACCAATGATGTCCAAAATGTTGAAATCCACATTTTCCAGGCCGGTAAAGCAGAACCAATCCAGTATCTGCACGTTACCGCCGATAAATACCGGGAAGATTTGGTGGCCGATTTAAAAGACGGCTGGCACGGCTTCCGGGCAGAGGTAAACTGGTCCCAGTTTAACTGCTCCGATTTCAAGGTAAAAGCCTATGTGGTCAAGGATGGCTCCTATTACCTCTTAGGGGATGCCGTAAGCTACAGCCGCACCTCCGGCAGCTCCTCAAAAGCGCCGGCTTCCTCCGTGAAGCCTGCCGCGCAGCCAGCGGCCCAGGTAACTATGGTGCAGCCGCCTTCCAGCGCGCCTACAGGGGCTTCCCCCCAGCTTGTGCCCATTTCCAACACAGAAACGCCTTTGGGCATCTTTTCCATCAGCGGCTATTGCGGCTGTGACGCCTGCGGAAGCGGCACAGGCCTTACCTACTCCGGCGTCATTGCCCAAGCAAACCACACCATCGCCGCCGATTTATCCATCCTTCCCCTGGGCAGCAAGGTCCGGGTAGGAAACGTTATCTACACCGTGGAAGACATGGGATCCGGCATTCAGGGAAAAATGCTGGATATCTACTATAACAGCCACGAAGAAGCCATGGCTCATGGGCGTACACAGCAGGAAGCATATTTAGTCCAGTAAATGGGAAATATTTACAAACAGTCAGATAGAGCTGCCGCAGGCCGTTTGGGGTTTGCGGCAGTTTTTATTATTTAAAACCATTAGTTTCAAAACTTTTATATTTATATCATTAATGCTTTTTTGCTGCGCCAGGCAATATTCCATCGTCACTTACGCGCAGCTCCTCCGGTGGCGCAGCGGACGCTAAACTCGTGAAAGCCCCCGCCCGGCGCCGACGTTTCAGGAGCGTTCCTCATGGAATATGGCCTGGCTTTGCTGCCTTACTGGCAAGCAGAGAATGGCACTCTCAGGTATCCAGTACCTAGCCGCCTGTGGTGCATGTACACAAAGAAAACCGTATAAAACGGCGGCACTTAGCGAGGTCTTTTCGAGCTTAGTGTCCGTTCCGTTTTATGTCGAGCGAGAGCGCGTTTTCGTGTGTACATGCACCACAGGCGGCGAACTCGCCAGCCTACGTATTTTCTCTAAGCCAGTAAACCCATCGTAAAAAACGCAGCTAACTCTATCCACTCCCAACACCATCTGAAGCAACCCAGCATCAAAATCCACCTTACCAGTTATCCAAGTTGATAAAGCATTCATCTCCCCTCACCTATCCAAGTTGACAAACCATTCATCTCCCCTCACCTATCCAAGTTGACAAACCATTCATCTCCCCTCACCTATCCAAGTTGACAAACCATTCATCTCCCCTCACCTATCCAAGTTAACAAACCATTAATTATCCCCCTCCCCCAAGGAAAATTCTCCCATCCCCCCTCTTTTTTTCCAATAACCCTTGACAAATCCTGAAAATGAGGTAAAATAGGCAATGCCAGTGATTATTACAAAAGTGTTACATTATTTATTATTGTGTTAACTTTTAATTGCTGTTATGTGTCGAATATATTGATATTTTGTATTTTACCTTCCGGCACAACACAGCGGCATTGGAAAGAGAGGTTGATGATTTGATGAAAGCAGCTTATTTTAAGAAACACCTGATAAATCTATTATTTACCGCAGCATTTGTGCCTGGCACAGCCATGACTGCCATGGCTGCCCAGGTTTACCAAAATACAAGCGAAGTCCGTGAGGAAGCCGTTGCGGACTGCACCCAGGAGGAACAGCCCATTATGGAGACCCCAAATATCGCCATGGCTCTGTCCAATCAGGTAAACGCCATTGTAGGAAACTCCAAAGGGGAAGCCCCGCAAGGCGCAGCATCAGTCCCCGGACAGCTGCTAAAGCTTCCCGGGCTCCGTCCCTTAGGTGTCTTTAAAACCACTGGCTACTGCCCCTGCCGCTCCTGTTCGGCCGGATGGGGACGCAGCACCAGCACTGGAGCCATAGCCGTCTCCAACCACACCATCGCCGTGGATCCAAGCGTGATCCCCTATGGAACGAAAGTAATGATCAATGGCATTATCTACACTGCCGAGGATAAGGGAGGCGGCGTCCGCGGCAGGCATATTGATATCTTTTTTGACACCCACAGCGAATCCCGCATCCAGGGCGTCCAATACGCAGAGGTATTCCTCTTAGAACCATAGGGAAATTTAGCGCCATGCTCGGCACACAGCCAAATACCCCGCCGTAAGCAGCGGGGTATTTGGTCTCCGCTCCGCTTCGGTCGTTGCTAAACAAGCGCCACTGGCGCTTAGCAACCCTCGCGGCATTCGCCAAATGCTCGTGCAAGCACGGCACTTGGCTCATTGCTCGCAGAAATAAAAAGGATGCTGCAAAACCACAGTTTTTGCAACATCCTCTTTTTTATACAGCAGTTTTCAGCATCCCTTTCTCTTTCAGCGGATGAACTGCTGCAAAACGCTCATAAACAATTCAATATCCAGCGGCTTGGCAATATGGGCATTCATGCCGCTTTTTAAGGCCGCTTCCTTATCCTCATCCATGGCATTGGCCGTCATGGCGATGATGGGAAGATTCGTCACATCCTTGCGGCACAGCGCCCGGATTGCCTTTGTGGCTTCGTATCCGTTCATCACCGGCATCTGCACATCCATCAGCACCGCGTCATAATAACCCTCCGGGGACTTCTCCACCATCGAAACCGCATCTGTTCCGTCCGGCGCCGCTTCAACCAGGAACCCGGCTTCATCCAGGATAAACTCTGCAATCTCCCGGTTTAACTCAACATCCTCCACCAAAAGAATCCTTTTCCCGCTGTAATCCGCCCGCATCCACACCACTTCCTTAGGCTTCCCGGAAAGGCCGGGATTGTTGGCTGACAGCAGGGCTGCTTTTAAGTCCGACATAAAAAGGGGTTTTGCGCAAAAAGCCGTAACGCCTGCCTCCTTCGCCTCTTCTTCAATATCCGCCCAGTCGTAGGCAGTCAGAATAATTATGGGCGCGTCATCCCCCACAACGGCACGGATTTTCTTTGCCGTTTCAATCCCGCTGGTTTCCGGCATCTGCCAGTCAATGATATACGTATGGTAGGGATCTCCTTCTTCACAGGCGGATTTGGCACGGTATATTGCTTCCCTGCCGGAGGTGGTCCACTCAGAACGCAGGCCAATGCTTTTTAGCATCTTGCTCACGCTGTCGCAAACGTTCAGATCATCATCCACCACCAGGGAGCGCAGCCCCTCCAGCTCCTTGATCTGCTCCGCGCTTTTTTCAATATCCTGAAGCTGCAGTGAAAGCTTTACCGTGAAGGTGCTTCCTTTGCCCACCTCACTTTCTACGGTAATCTCTCCCCCCATCATGTCCACAATATTCTTGGTTATCGCCATGCCAAGGCCAGCGCCCTGTATGCCGCTCCTGGTGGCGGTAGATTCCCGCTCAAAGGGTTCAAAAATATGCTCCACGAATTCCCGCGACATCCCGATCCCGTTGTCCTTGATGATAAACGCATATTCGCCCCATCCATGGCGGAAGGTGGTGTGCTGCATAATCCGAAAGCTCACCGTCCCCCCTGCAGGGGTATATTTAACGGCATTCCCCATTAAATTAATAAATATCTGGTTCAGCTTCAGCGGATCGGCAATCACATCTTCATTCGTCACCCCGAAGGTATCGATAAACATTTCCAGCTGCTTGGCTTTTACCTGGGGCTGGATGATATTCACTAGGTTATGCATCAGCTCCGAAATATTGCACTCCTGGTTATGGATCTGCAGTTTGCCGCTTTCTATTCGGCTCATGTCCAAAATATCGTTAATCAGGCCCAGAAGGTGGTTGCTGGAGGACAGGATTTTCTGCAGGCAGTCACGCACCTGATCAGTGCGCTCCATATGGCTGGCCGCGATAGTGGCAAAACCGATAATGGCATTCATCGGGGTGCGTATATCATGGCTCATGTTGGATAAGAAGGTGGTTTTCGCCTGATTGGCGTGCTGCGCCTGCATCAAGGCATCCTGCAGCGCCTGCGTCTGTTCCCTCTGTTTCCTTACCTGCTCCGTAATGTCCTTAGACACCACCATGGCAATCACATCGCCAGTGTCCTCATCCTGTGTCATGAAAAAGGACAGGCGGACGCACATGGGAACCTCTTCATCCGACTTTTCCCAATAGTCAACATCTACCTCCATATTTCCCTGCTCATACTGGGACTTTAAGTAATCTACATTTACCATGGCGGCATAAGCCTCCTGTGATTCCGCCAGGACAAACTGCGTCCACTTCTCAAAGCACACCGAAGCCTTGCAAGGAGCGGACAGCCCTGCCCGTGCCAGCAGCGGGATTTCCTTTCCATGGTCTGTCCGGATAATATCCTGCTCAATCTGATCCCTTGTTAAATTGCATTCAAATGTGTTAAATGAGTTGGACATAATGGCAATCCTGTACTGCCGTTCTTTCCGGTTTAATATGGCCTTCTCCCGCTGTTCGCTCAGTTCCCGCACTTTCAGCTCCGTTACATTTTGGCGGACATATAAAACCCGCACAGGAACCCCATCCTTTCGTTCCAGGCACGCCACCAGAAGCTGTTCCCACTCCTCTTTCCCATGGCGCAGGACGTGGCATTCATGCACAGCGGAATCCTTCCTGCCAAGAAGCTCCTTAAGGGTATCAATCTGGGCAAACCGAGCCAGTTCTTTCTTTCCATCCTCCTCGATAATATCGCTCATCAGCACTTCAATAAACTCGCCGTATACACCCTCCACCGGGATGGCGGCATTCAGCGGCTTGCTTCCTGCCGTATAAACATAGTGGTCATTCTTCAAATCCACAATCAGGTAACGGGAAGAAAAAAGAATATTCACGCCCCGCAGCACATCCCCAAAGGCCTTATTTTCCTTCTCCAGCTCCTTTCTCTGCCTTCTTGCATGGAGCACCAGGACAAAGAGATAAAGCGCAAACAAAACCAGCAGGCAGATTTCTAAGATAACCCCCGCACCATTCGCCCTGCGCACCATTGCCTGGGTGACATTTTTGGGAAATGTCTGGATAAGGGTATAATCATATCCCGGCAGGTGCATAGCACAGAGATTATCGGTTTTGCAGCCTTCACCGCACAGAAACGCCCCTTCACCGCCCTTTTCCAGCACGGTACGCGCCGCCTTGGCCGCGGGGGAGTCAACTACGCCTGACTCAACCAGAAGATCAAGAAGATCACTTCCGTAAGATTCAAGAGCAGAGCCGGCAATTACCCTGCCATCCTTCGTGCACAAAAATACATCGGCCGCTTCGCCAAAATAGCTGGCGGCCAGCATATCCCGCAAATAATCCTCAGCGAAATACAGCCCTAGAAACATCCCGGCGACCGTCCCCTCCCGGTACACTGGCGCATAAAATACCATCATAGGCTTTCCGGTAATCCTGGACTCCTTCACCGCTTCCAGGCCGCTTTCCCCCCGCATTCCCCGGGCAAAATACTCCCTGTCGGAGCTGTCATTCGTCGCCCCGCTGGAAGCGAGATTCACCCCATCCGCATTGGTAAAACGGATCGCATCGAAAGTCGTATTATTTTCCAAATCCTTCAGCAGCTGGGCGGTAATTTCCCAGCTGTTTCCGTTATTGCTCACCAAATAGGCAGCGTTTTGTATGCGCTGTAAGGCATTGTCAAACTCACTTTCAATGCGCTTTGCCGTCTGGCGTGCGCAGTCCTGCGCATAAATCCGGTTTTGCTCCTGGATCCGCGTCCTGTTTTGTATTGTATATACCAAAAACAAAACAAGCACCACTGCCAGAAAAAGAATGGCATAGATAATCGGCTGTCCTGTTTTCTTCTTCTGTTCCATCTCACTTGGCATATTCCCTTCGTCCGAATAACCCCGAAAAGCGTCTGTGCCTTCACCCCCCTTTTCCCCATCAGACCTTCAGCAGAAACAATGTTCATCCTTCCCCATCCAGCAAAAAGCAGCTTAATACGTAATTGCTTACATCAATTCCCAGGCCAGTTAAGGCAATCCGGGTTCCTTTTTGCTTTAACAGGCCTTTCTTTGTCAAATCCTCCATGACCTTTCCGTAAATCGATTCCATATGGATCCCAAATTCCCTGGTAAACGCCATATCCGTTACCCCTTCCAGCATCCTTAAGCCCAGAAACATAAACTCTTCCATCCGTTCCTTCCGGCTCTGAAGGTGAATATGGCCATGGAGAAGCTCCAGACCATCCAGGGAAAAATCCAGCTTTTGGTACTTCTCCCTATCTGTCTCATTGGAAAACCGCTGGCCCTTTACGCAAGAGGAAGCGCCCAGTCCCAGCCCTAGGTATTCCGCCCCTGTCCAGTAGCCCACGTTATGGCGGCATCGGCACTCTGCCCTGGAAAAATTAGAAATCTCATACTGCTCATACCCGGCCTCCCCCAAAAGGCTTTGGGCCAGGTAATACATCCCTCGTTCTTCCTCCTCACCGGGAAGCTCCGGCCACAAGGCCAGGCTGTCTTCCCCCTGCCCCGGCATCGCCCCGTATCTGCGGCCAAAGGCTGTCCCTTCCTCGATCATCAGGCTGTAGGCCGAGATATGCTCCGGCTTCAGCATGATGACCTTCCGCAAGGTATTCCGCCAGGATTCCACGGTCTGCCCCGGGATGGCGCTCATTAAGTCTACATTGATGTTGGAAAACCCCTCCATCCTGGCCCATTGGTAGCATTTCAAAAAATCTTCAAAGGTATGGATCCGCCCCAGCCATCTTAATTCATCATTGCTGGCTGACTGCAGCCCCAAGCTCAGCCGGTTGATCCCCGCTTCCTTATATATAGGAAGCTTTTTTCCCAAAAACGTCCCTGGGTTCGCTTCGATGGTAATCTCCGCGTCCTCAGCCACCGCAAACGCCCGCCTTACCGCCTGCAAAAGCAGGGTGATCTGCTCTGGCTCCAGGATGGACGGCGTCCCGCCGCCGATAAAAACCGTCTCCACCTCATAGCCCTCATACCAGGGGCCCGAAGCCAGGATTTCACTTCTTAGCTGATCCATATATTCCGCCTGCTCCTGGCCGCAACAGGACGCAGAGAGAAAATCACAGTACAGGCATTTCCTTACACAAAACGGAATATGGATATACAGCTCCAAACTTTTTTTCCTTGCCATATTAACGTCTATCCTTAGCCTTCAAGCGCGCCTTACTCCTCGTCCAGCTTCAGCACGCTCATAAATGCCTTCTGGGGAATCTCTACATTTCCGATTTGGCGCATCCGCTTTTTCCCTTCCTTCTGCTTTTCCAAAAGCTTCCTCTTCCGGGTAATGTCGCCGCCGTAGCATTTGGCCAGCACATCCTTGCGCATGGCCTTTACCGTTTCCCGGGCAATGATCTTGCCCCCTACGGCCGCCTGGATAGGAATCTCAAACAAATGCCTGGGAATCTCCTCCTTTAATTTCTCGCACATCTTCCTTCCCCGCTCATAGGCGGAGGCCGCGTGCACGATAAAGGATAAGGCATCCACCTCTTCCCGGTTAACCAAAATATCCAGCTTTACCAGCTCCGAGCGCTCATACCCTTTCAAATCGTAATCAAAGGAAGCATAGCCTCTGGATCTGGATTTTAACGCGTCAAAAAAGTCGTAAATGATCTCATTTAAGGGAAGCTCATACTTTAACAGCGCCCTGGTTTCTTCCATGTACTCCATCCCCAGGTAAACGCCCCGCCGCTCCTGGCAAAGCTTCATAATCGCCCCCACAAACTCTGTCGTCACCATAATCTCCGCGCTGACAATGGGTTCTTCCATATAGTCGATTTCCGTAGGATCCGGCAGATTGGACGGATTGGTAAGCTGGATCATCTGGCCGTCCTTTTTGTATACCCGGTAGATAACCCCCGGGGCAGTAGTCACCAGATCCAGGTTATACTCCCGCTCCAAACGCTCCTGGATAATCTCCAGATGCAAAAGCCCTAAAAACCCGCACCGAAACCCAAAGCCCAAGGCCAGGGAAGTTTCCGGCTCAAAAAACAGAGACGCGTCATTTAACTGAAGCTTTTCCAAGGCATCCCGCAAATCCGGGTATTTGGCGCTGTCCGCCGGATAAAGGCCGCAGTACACCATGGAAGTCACCTTTTTATAGCCGGGCAGAGGCTGGCTGCAGGGATCTGACCGGTTCGTCACCGTGTCGCCCACCTCCGTATCCTTCACATTTTTAATGCTGGCCGTAATGTAGCCCACCGCCCCGGCGCTAAGCTCCTCACAAGGGATAAACCGGCCCGCCCCAAAATAGCCTACCTCAACAACATCGGCCTCCGCCCCTGTAGCCATCATCTTAATGGGCGTGCCCTTTTTCACTGCCCCCTCCTTAATGCGGCAAAAGATGATTACCCCCTTGTATGGATCATAAAGGGAGTCAAAAATCAGCGCCTTTAGGGGGGCGTCCGGATCCCCTGTGGGAGCCGGTATCTTCTCCACAATCGCTTCCAGCACATCTTCCACATTAAGGCCGGTCTTTGCGGAAATCCTGGGGGCGTCATGGGCTTCAATTCCAATCACATCCTCGATCTCCTCCACCACCCGATCCGGATCCGCGCTGGGAAGATCAATCTTATTAATCACCGGGAATACATCCAGATCATGATCCAAGGCCATATACACATTCGCCAAGGTTTGAGCCTCGATCCCCTGGGCAGCATCCACTACCAGCACGGCTCCATCGCAGGCAGCCAGCGCCCGGGATACCTCATAGTTAAAATCCACATGGCCTGGGGTGTCAATCAGGTTAAAAATATACTCCTGGCCGCTTTTGGCCGTATACACGGTGCGCACCGTCTGAGCCTTGATGGTAATGCCCCGCTCCCGCTCAATATCCATATTGTCCAATACCTGATCCTGCATCTCCCTTAAGGTCAGCAGTCCGGTTTTCTCAATGATCCGGTCTGCCAAGGTGGACTTTCCGTGATCAATATGGGCGATGATGCAGAAATTGCGGATATTCTTTTGTTCTATATTTGCCATGCTGTTTCTCCTCTTCATAACTGATATCTGATATGCCAAAAGCAGTGAGAAAACTTTCTATTCTCAGGGGAGCCAAAAGACCTTTTGCCCCCAACAGCTTCTTTATAATATATCATTTTTTTAATCCCCGCGCAACACCATCTGGAAAAGTTCTGCCAAGGGTTCCATTGCATTTCTGGCCTCTTCATATGTATTTGTCTGGGCTCCTACCTCTACCAGGCAGGAGCAGGGCCTTACATGCTGGTTATACCGCAGTCCCTTTAAATAAATTTTCCTGGCAAAACCGGGATAGTAAGCCTCCGCTTTTAACTGAAGCTGAAGGCTGAACGCTAAGTTGTCCTCCCGGTTAGGATTCTCCAGGTAGGGAACCGGCCCATCCGGCGTCTGGCTTAATCCGTTAAAAAACATAATCCGGGCCGTAGGCTTTCCGTTTACTTCCGTAACCAGCCTGGTTCCTTCCTTTACCCCGTCCCGGTGAAGGTCAATTACTACCTGGATGGAGGGATTTTCCTCCAGAATCTTGGTAATCCCCTCCAGGGCATAGGTGTAAGCCCGGTTCCGGTCAAGCTTCCCTTCCCGCACATCATAAACAGAGCGGTCATGGTACACCGAAAATCCCTTTTCCTTCAGAAGCCAGGCCAGATACGTCCCCACCTCCACAATATTCTCCCCTTCCCCCGAATCAGAAAACGCCTCCTGGGAGTGGGTGTGGTAGATCAAAATCTGCGGCTTTGCCTGCCCTTCTTCTGTCTGTCCTTCCTCCGCCTGCCCTTCTTCTGCCTGCCCTTTTGGGTAAAGGGCAAAATTTTTCTTCAGCAGCTTTTTTACGTCCATCAGCTGGCGATCCGCCGTAGTGGATGTATGGACATTATAAAAATGGCTCATCAGGAAATCGTAATCCTCCAGCTGGGCCAGCTGATACCTTTTTTGGGGCAGGGAATTTGCCGGGGCGGCCTTTCCTTCCCCGGAAAATCCGGAAGGATTCTCTTCGCTCAGGCTGCCCAAGAAAGCATCTTCCCTCTGGGAGCCGTCCTGGCTGCTTTTCGTTTCCCCTAAGCTTTCTGCCGCCTCTGCACGGCCTTCCTCTGCACGGCCTTCCTCTGCACGGCCTTCCTCTGCCCCTGCCCCTTCATCCTTCTTTGCCAGCTGGCTCCCCGGCCTTCCCATTTCCCAGGTTTCTTCATCCCCATAGATTTCCAGATATTCATGCTCCCGGAAAAATGCCTCCACCTCCCGGGCAGTCCGGTAGGATGGATCCTGCTCCTGGCTGTTCCCCCTATCCTTCTGGCCGAAAAAATCGGGGGCAGGATAAAACTGTTCCCAGATATGCCGAAACAGGCCCTCACCTGCCTCCTTTGCAATTTGACTGGCTCCTGACCGCACCGTTCCTGACAGCTTTGGCAGAACCAGCCCACACCATGCCTTTGCGAGCACCAGAAGAACCATCGCTGCCAGTATCGCCTTTAACCTTAGCGTTTTCCTTAACCGAAACCAGCGTTGTCCCTTCTTCACCCGACCACCCGCCAAGCCCTGTTATCCCTATCCTATGCTGGATACCGCCGGTTTAGAAAATATAAATCACACAAATGCCAGCTCAACCGCATCTGCAATCACCTTACTTAACTGTTCCACCCGCTCGTCAATATCCGGCGGCGTGACGAACATGGGGCCGAATTCCGGCTCCAAAAGCTCTCTGATCAGCGCGTACTGTTCATCTGAGTTAAGGCCGCTTAAATACTGCCCTGCCTCCCTGGTATTCTTTCCCATTTCCAAAGCCTTCACCATGGCTTCCATAGTATCCTGGACAATCGCCGCAGCGCCTACCACCGTAGGCACGCCTACCGCCAGCACCGGAACGCCGAGGGTTTCTTCCACCAGGCCGTTTCTATGGTTCCCCACCCCGGAACCGGGGCGGATGCCTGTATCAGAAAGCTGAATGGTGCAGCCCAGCCTGTGGACGCTCCTGGCTGAAAGGGCATCGATGGCAACCACCAGCTGAGGCTTCGTTTCCTTAACCACGCCTTTAAGGATCTCAGCCGTTTCCATCCCCGTCTGGGCCATCACACCGGGCACAAGGCCGCTGATCGCCGGCATACCATGCTGTTTTAAAAAACCCTCCCCAAATTGGCTGTCATAATGCCGGGTAACTTGCAGATGCTCCAGCACCCTGGGGCCTAGTGAATCCGGGGTTACATAAAGATTCCCCAGGCCTACCACCAGGATTCGCTCCGGCAGCTTAGATGAGCCTGTACATCCAGATGGCTCCGCCTGCCTTCCCGATTTTCCTGCCACGGAAAAGCCCGGCTGACTTCCAGGTTCCCCCGCCATACAGGAACCTGCCAGCTTCCGGATCTGGCAGGCCAGCTCATCTGCCAGCTTTTGCTCCAGTTCCTCCCCGCCTTTCCCAATCCCTTTAGCCTCTATCGTTAAATATGTGCCCTTTTCCTTCCCCATGGCCTTAGCGCCCTGGGCATTTAAAATCTTTACCTCAGTGATCTTAATCTGCCGCTCATTCCCATGCCACTCCTTAAGGGATACCCCCCGGATTTCCCCGCCGTCTCCCGGAAACCGCTCCTTCTCTTCCAGCGCCAAGTCCGTCCGCAGCTCCATTTCAGGCCTTATCGCTTCCCTTATGCCCTTCATCTTTCCTGCAGCTTTCCTGGCTGATTCCTGCTTCTTCCTCACCCTGCTTCGGATATCTGTCCTCAGCTCCTTATTCGTCTCCTGGATTTTCCTTGCCGCCAGCTGCTTTGCTGCCCTAATCTCCCTCCTGCCTTTAGCCGTCTTCTGGCTTTCCATTCTCTTCATCCCTTTTACCCACCTACGCCAGCTCCTTTTCCATCTCCTGGCGCTTTTTTTCATCATGCGATCCATCTTCCCTGCCATCTTTGCATCCCATCCTTTCACTGACTAAACCGTTTTATGATTATTTTCTGCAAAAATTCCTGGAATTATGTATTGACATCCGTCCCAAATTTGAGTATGATATTAAAGTATGTTTAACATTGAACTGTCCGTGTCCAGGCTTTGATGGAAAACACAAAGAAATGGAAATGAAATGGAGGTGTGAGAGATGGCAAATATTAAATCTGCAAAGAAAAGAATCTTAGTAAACGAAACCAAGGCTGCCAGGAACAAAGCCATTCGTTCTAAAGTGAAAACTGCAATCAAAAAGGTAGATGCCGCAGTTGCTGCCGGTGACAAGGCTGCTGCACAGGCTGCATTACTTGCTGCAACTACCGAAATTGATAAGGCTGCTACCAAGGGCGTATATCATAAGAACAATTCCGCCCGCAAGGTATCCCGTCTGGCTAAGATGGTTAACAGCCTGGCTTAATTTATAGACGTTTAAACGATTGAATCCTTGGATTCATTTTATTTAACCCATAAGAAAACTCCCTTCCCGCAGGTGTGGCGGTGAATGGGAGTTTTTTTAATTCAACAGTTCAGCCAGTGGGAATGGCGCGGGCTGAACGGACGGTAGATTTTATGTTAAAATATTTATATAAAATTTATTGCTTTTCCGCTGCGCCAGGCGATATTCCATCGTCACCGCGCTCTCGCTCCGCCTTCAACGTAGCGGACGCTAAACTCGTGAAAGACCTCGTTAAGCGCCGACGTTTCAGGAGGGGTTCCTCATGGAATATGGCCTGGCTCCGCTGCCTTACTGGCAAGCTTAAAATGACTTCCCGTTAGGTAATGGATAAAAGCTGTTATCAGTCAGTTAGAATAGCTAAAATTCTGTCAATAGCGAAACATTCCCACTTGAAAAACTCCTTAGCATACCACATACTAACTAAGAACTAGCCAGCACCTAGCCGTCTGTGGTGCGTGTACACAAAGAAAACCGTATAAAACGGCGGCACTTAGCGAGGTCTTTTCGAGCTTAGTGTCCGTTCCGTTTTATGTCGAGCGAGAGCGCGTTTTCGTGTGTACATCCACCACAGGCGGCGAACTCGCCAGCCTACGTATTTCCCCTAAGCCAGTAAACTCATCGTAAGAAACACCAGCTAACCCCATCCACTCCCAATACCATCCGAAACACCCTAGCATCAAAATCCACCTTACCAGTTATCCAAGTTGACAAAGCATTAATCTCCCCCCAGCTACCCAAGTCAACAAAGCATTAAATTTTATCTCAAAATTTTATGCGGAAAACCCATCACAAACCAAAAGCTCCACCGCCAGCCGATCCTGCAGCCTCCCCTGCTTCACCGCTTCCTCCACATCCACGCACAGCCGGACGCAGGATAGTATCTTTTCCCTGGAAAGAGCTTTGGCCTGGGGCATCATCCGCCCTACGGCAAAGGGCGGAATCTTTAAAACCGAAGCCATCTCCGCCCTGCTTGCATTTTTCGCCGACAAATCCTTAAGCAAAAGAAGCTGGTTAAACTGCCTGGCAATCAGGAATAAAATCCGCATAGGCGGCTCTTTTAAGATCAGCAGATCCTCATAAAGCTCCATGGCCCGCTTCGTCCGGCGGCTGGTGATGGCGGACACCATGTCAAAAATCTTATTCGTCACCTGTGTCGTGCAGATATCCTCCACATCCTGGGGCGTGATCACATCCCTTCCCAAGGTGTAGCTAATCAGCTTCTCCAATTCAGAGGAGATATTTTCCATATCATCCCCGGCCTTGCTTAGGAAAAGCTCCATAGTGGAACCGGCGATTTTTTTCCCCTCTTTCCCCAAAATACCAGCCGCCCACTTGGCAAGCTGGGCCGTGTCCTGGCGGGACAGCTCCGCCCCATAGCCGTATTTCTTTACCGCTTTATACATCCGGCTCCGCTTGTCCACCTCCGACTCGGCAAATACCATGCAGGTGCTTTCCGGAAGGGAGGGAAGGTAATCCGCCAGCTCATCCGCCTTCTCCTTAAACAGGCCGCTGTCCTCAATTAAAATCAGCCGCTTTTCGGCGAAAAAGGGCATGGTATCCGCCAAACCGATAATTTCTTTTAAATTCAGACCCTTCCCGGCAAAGCTGTGGAAATTCATGGCATCCCCATTTAAGACGGCTTCTTTTAATCGGTTCTTGTAGCGGTTAACCAAAAACCGCTCATCCCCGTACAGCAGATAGACCCGCTTAAAATTCCCCGTGCGGATATCTTGGTTTAATGTCTGCATGAATTCCCCGCCTCCTAACTTTTCAAGGTTTCCCCAGCAAAGACAACACCTTAGGCCGCGCCCCCTTTTTGTACCGGAATCCCAGGGAATGCCGGAGTATCTCCGGTATAAAATAATTTTCCCCTTCCGCCTTCAAATAGCCTTCCCGCACCATTAACGATTCTTCTTTAGCTGTCAGCTCAACATCCGAAGCCGGAAGAGGCAGCACTTTTTTCTCTTCCTTTAACCGCTCAAGCTTTTCAAATATAGGGCGCAAAGAAACGATTTCCTGTTTAATTTCTTCAATTTTTTTCCGCGAACATTCAGGAACAGCATTTTTAATCTCGGCAGGCATAATATAACGATCCCCATAACTTGGGTTTCCCGCCTTAGCTGTAGCATACTGCAAAAAACGAACCATATCTCTTGCCTGTAATTGCCCGTTAAAATCAGACAGCGCCGCAAGTATCCACCTGGAAGAATACGCTTCACTGGAGGAAGCCTTTCCTAATTTTATTCCCCACAGCTTCTGCAAATACTGTTCCACCAGTTCAGGCGATGCATTTTCAATGGGAACTTCTTCGCGGTAAAAATCTTTCTGCGCCTGTGCCGCCAGCCACAAAGCTAGTTTTAACGCTTCCTCCTGAGTCCATTTTAACTCTGTAGAATAATACAATTGATTAAACTGTTCAAAGTTAACCCGGATTGAATCACGCGCCAAATCTTTTCGCATAAAGAAAATGCATCCAATTTTCGGATACCGCAAACCAAGTGTATTTACGATATCCTGGCATAGCACGGAAACCGCCCTTTGCTGGGATTCATCTGCAGCGGTCTCCTGGAAAACTTCTTCTAACCCGTCCATTAAAAACACGATCTTTTTTTCCTGAGCAGCCAACATTTCATTTAATTCACTGAAACTGCGCAGCCGTGCATCTACGGATTGTACCATAAATGCTTCCCAAAATTCTTTCCACTGCTTTGTCTCATGTTTCTGTTCAATGAATTGAATCAGTTTCTCCCGATTCTCATGCCAGATAAGCTCCGGTAACGCATATCCATTTAAATGCAGGTTCACATTGCAGATACATTGCCTAAGGGGCACGGAAATCTCCATAGAATTTCCAGGCGCTAATATCGGGATAAAAAATGTATCGTTTTCCTTGCCTTCCTTCTGCTCCGAAACCCCGCAGAAATCCTGCCATGTCCTCTGTTTCAGCAGCTCCCGGTATAAAAACGTTTTTCCAGATCCCTTGGCTCCCAGTAAAACCGTACATGGAATTTCATTTTTGTACTTTTTCTTCAAATTACTAATAGCCTGGGTAATCATCATATCCAGGGGATAGTTTCCTTCCGCTGTCACCTGTTTTGCCGTAAACCGATGGATATTCTCGATTACCTTGCTGCGCATTTCTAAAATATCCTGCTTTATTTGCTTATCGGGCATTACATAAGTATTGGCAACCAATTCTTCAATCTTTCGGTAAAAGGGGTTATTATTTAACAGCCTCATGATCTGGGACAATGAGCTTAAATGAATTAATTCATTTGAAAAGGGGAGTTCCGAAACCACGTGATCCGTCAGCGTATTTCCATCATCCTCTTCACGATAAAAATAACTTTCAACTTCACTTAATATGTCCCCTTTTTCCTCATAATCCATTGTATCCGGTATCATCGTCATCAAAACTTCCGGCAAAAGTGTATCTTCCTTAACCGCCAGCCCCTTAGTCACTTGCTCCAATACCAGGCTGATTCCCTGAACAGACTGTGAAGAGGTTGATGTGACAAAATACGTTTTCACCCTCGGATCAAACAGGAAAGGCGCGGAATACTCGCTTAATCCGGCGCGCAGATCTACCAGAACCGCATTTACCCCTAACTCCTTTCCCAGTTCCGACAGCACTTCTGGAATAATATATTCCCGCCGGACATTAGTGACAATTGCCTCTGGCTTTGAATACACATCCAGAAGCTGCTCCTGATAACGGTAAGCCGGAATAAAAAACTGCGCGGAAGTTTCTTTTGCCGTGGAAATCTGGAGCGTGGATTTCTCAATTTCTTTTGCTGCTTCTTTCAAATAAGAATCGTTTTTGCGGTTCTGGATCATTTCCAGCACATCCAGATAACTAAAATGCTGTTCGCTCTCCTCATGCTGAAGCCAGGTCAGTCCCGGGGCTTCGATATCCGAATCCACAATCAGCAATTTCCGTTTATCCTTTGGCTGCCTTGCCACCCAGGCTTTGGCAAACGCCAGCAAAGACAACGTTCTTCCCACGCCTCCTTTATAAGAATGAAACGCGATTACCGGCCTCCCTTTTAACGCTTTGCCAAACATACGCTCATCATACGCCGAATGCTGATAAAGCATTTTTCTGAACAGCGGCACAGCAACCCGACTCACCGGTTCCTCTTCCCCCGAAAAATCCATATCCAGAAATTCATCGTTAATATCCAGTACAATCCGGCCTTCTTTCTGGTCATAGCTTCCATCAAACAGTTCAAATAAGAGCTGCTCCATATCCCCTTTATCCTGAAAGCGTTTCAGAGAAATTTCCACTAAATCCCCATATACAACTATCCGGTTAGCAAAAGGGCTCCATTTCTCTTCATTCAGCAAAAATACCCGCTCAACATCTTTCCAGGAAAACAGCTTTCTGATTTTCACCGATTCACACCCTCCCATCAATCCACTGCGCCACGAGAGCAAGTTCCTGTTCAAATTGAATTTCTTTATTCCCCGCTCTTTTATCAATCCCAATACCGTATCGGTAAGCCTGATGATAAGTACTGGCATCTACCGTATCTCCATGGCAAGTCTGAAATGGGGAGAATTTTACCATTCCCTGCTGCCCTAATGCTTTTAGCATCAGGTTTAAATTATGGCTTTTTAATACATCCAGCTTTTCCTGGTCATCCTCTAGCTGCCGGGTATTCATCACTCCCCACATATCCATCAGCAGATACTTAAGTCCACATTCAACCCCATAAAACAGCAGTAACCTGCGGCTGTAAAACCTTTTATCATCCAAAACCTTTAACGCAGCATAATGTCTGGTATAACCTTTTCGATATTCTCTTTTGTCTGCCGCAATCATGAAACCGCGCCTCCCTTTTCCAGGCATCCCTGGCTTTCCATCAGCTGCTTTCCAGGATAATTTTCATGCACCGCCAATTCCCTTCCGGCCATTTCTCCCGAACACGCTGCCTATCCCTGATTTTTCCAGAAGCTACCGCCTGGGATAAGCCAGCTTAAAAATCTCGATCATTTCCGGTTTATCCAGCTTCCGGATCCCGGCTAAGGTTCGCCTGCCGTAATTGGTGCATTTTTCTGCCATTTCCTCGAACTTCTCCGGCTCCACTTCCAGCTCCTCCAAAGAAACCGGCATCCCTAAGCTTTTAAAATAATCCTCCGTGGCTTTAATTCCGGCCAGGGCAGTATTCATCGGATGCTCAAAATCCCCATCCACATTCCACACACGGGATGCATACTGGGCGAAACGCTCAGGCCACGCAGGGCATACGTACCTGGCCCAGGAAGCCCACAAGGCAGACAGCCCGGCTCCATGGGCAATCCTGGGGTACATCCCGGAAAGCTCATGCTCCAGCTGATGAACCTGCATCAAAAATTCCCGGCCAAACCCGGTCAGGCCGTTATGGGAAAGGCTTCCTGCCCACATCAGCGTCGCCCTGGCCTCATAATCTTCCGGGTTCTGATCCGCAATCCGCCCTGCCTCAATAACCGCCTTCAAAAGGCCCTCGGAAATCCGATCCGTTATGGCACTGTCCTTGCTCCAGCCAAAATACCGCTCCAAGGTATGCATCATAATGTCCACCGTGCCGCAGCCAGTTTGGAATTTGCTTACGGAATAGGTCAGCTTGGGGTTACAGATAGAAAACAGCGGCTGATGGGTAGGGCTGTTAAATCCCCGCTTTAATCCGGTTTCCTCATTGGTCAGCACCGCCGACTGGCTCATCTCGCTGCCAGAAGCCGACAACGTAAGGATAGCGGCCACTGGAATATGGCCCGCCGGAGCGGCTTTTCCCAGGAAGAAATCCCATACATCCCGATCCGGATTTCCCGCACCGTCGCCGATAGATTTGGAAGAATCCAATACGCTTCCGCCGCCTATAGCTAAAATCAAATCTACCCTTTCCTTCCGGCACAGTTCAATTCCTTCCCGCACCAGGCTCAAGGTAGGGTTAGGCTGGACGCCGCCCAGCTCTACATAGCCTACCCCTTCCTTATCCAGCAGCTCCTTTACCTGTCCCAAAAGGCCGGAGCGCTTTACGCTTCCGCCGCCGTAATGGATAAGCACCTTATGGAAGCCGTACTCCCTGATCAGCTTTCCCACCTGCTTTTCCCCATCCTCACCAAAAATAATCCTTGTAGGGATACTGCAATCAAAATTCTTCATTTGGATCCTCCTGCTTTTTCGCTTTTGCAATCATTATACCTTATCTTTTCTTTACTGTAAACCATCAGGTCAGTGCCGATACGGCTTTTCAAGGATACCTGGGAGCTGATGCCCGGCCATTATTCTTTCATGCAATTCCCACTAGCCAAGCATCACCTTGCAGTTCTTTTTATAAAAAGCAATCCCATATTTCCTGATTTTCTCCATGCCATCCCGAAAAAGCGCCGCGTCATACTGCCTTTCCTCAATCTGCCTCAATGCCTTTTTGCAGCCTGTTTCCAAGCCGCCGTCCTCCACATATTTCATTTCCATAACGATGCCAATCCTGTCCTGCGTTTTTATCAGAATATCACAATAACCCTCCCCAGATTCCGCATTCGACTGGATTTCCCAGTTATTCTCATGCTGCAAAAGGCCTAAGAGAATACCGTGATAAAAATTCTCTTTCATTTCTTTCTTAACCGCAGTATCACGAATGCTGATGGACTTCCATAAATACCCATTCAGCAACTCCTCCGCGGTTGATGCATCACCACGATAAAACGCCTGACAAAATCGCTCCAGCTTCCCTTCATCCGCCCTGGCTTCCTCCTTAAACCATTCCTGAATCTGCCGCACAAACAGTTCCCGGATTTCCTGATTAGGAACAGTTAACTGCCACTGCCCGCCGGATTTCCTCCCCCTCTGGGTTAGATACCCGGTGGTAAATAACACGCTCCACAAATTATCGACGGATATGTCCAGTTCGCTGTAAGCCAGCTCCTGGTTAATCGGTTTTACTATACATTCCCCCGCAATCAGCCGCTCAATCTCGCTTCTGGTCTGCCGGTCTGCTTTCCCGATAAAACGCCGCACCATGGCATTCCCGCTGGTATTTGCCCAATAGTTTTCCGGCTCCGCCTCCGAATCTTCCAACAGCGCATCGCAATAATTCATCACATCCCACGGACAATAAACCTTCACATTTCCAAAGCAATATCCGTCATACCATTCCTGTAAAACATAGGCATATTTTTCTAAATTGTAAGCATTCAATACTTCCTTTACATCCGCGTCGGTAAACCCAAAATACTCATCATATCTGCTGTCCGTAATGGTATGGATTTTCAAATTATTCAGCCCGGTAAATATGCTCTCCTTTGAAATCCGCAGGCATCCGGTCAAAACCACAAAATATAAATGTTCATTCGTTTTCAATACACTTCCAAAGAGATTGCGAAGCAGTGAAACCATCTCCTCATAATATCCGGCCTGGAATGCCTTATCTAAGGGCACATCATACTCATCAATCAGGAGAATAACTTTGCTGCCGTAATGCTTAGAAAGAAGATAAGATAATTTCTGCAGGCTCGTCATCAAAAGCTGGGGGGACATGGTATATTCCCCGTTTCGCATATCGGTTAATGCCCGATATGCCGCCTTATCCTGAGCCGTCAGCTTACAGCTTTCCTCTAAAAAGCTAAACCGTCCGGCTTCCGTAGCAATGACATCCTGCAACGCCCGAAACGCGCCGTCATAAGAGAGCCTGTCAATCCCCTTTAAGGTAATCGAAACCACCGGAAATTTCCCCATATATTTCTCACATAATTCTTCTTCCTCAGCAATGGCTAATCCTTCAAATAATGTTTTGTCGCTGCCGATTTCAAAAAAGGATTTCAGCATGCTCATATTCAGCGTTTTGCCAAAGCGGCGGGGACGGGTAAAAAGATTCGCTTCCCCCCAATTATGCAGCAATTCCACGATAAATTTGGTTTTATCCACATAGTAAAAATCATTCCTTCGGATCTTCTCAAATCCATCGATACCAATCGGAAGCTTTTTTCTCATGCTGCTTCTCATGCTACACACTCCTTTAAAGCACTAGACCTGATTACATTTCTCATCTTCTTAAACTTTAATTTAACGATACCAGAGCCAAAAGATATCTTGGCTCAACATCATTTAATCGTCCAGCCAGCGCAATGCACAGCATTCTGCGCTTATTCTTAGTGTACCACAGCCAGCAGATATTTTCCAGCCTCCGGTAAAAACGCGTAAAGCCTGCCTTGCCGAATCCCCTTACGGCAAATATGTGCGGCAGCTTAATCTGCCTTCTTCAATATGCATAAACACCGCCCCCTTCTCCCCGGTTCCCAATACCCGAACCCCTGCCTCTTCCAGGCGCTTTAGCGTTTCCTGGTGGGGATGGCCGTAGGAATTCCCTTTTTCATAGGAAATTACCGCAAGCTTCGGGGAAGCCGCCTCCAAAAGCGCTTTGCTGTTGGAAAAACGCGATCCGTGATGGGCTGCCTTTAGCACCTGGATATCTGAAAGCCCGGCCTGCCCCCACCTCGCCGCCGTCCGCCCTTCTCCTTCCCCGTCCGCATCCCCGGTAAGGAGCAGATGGAAATCCTCGTAATCCATCTTGATGATCAAGGACTGCTGGTTTCTGTCCGAAGGATCTATCCTCTCCTCCTTTTCCGGATAAAGGCAGGTCAATCTGCCCTTCCCTTTCTCTATGCAGTCCCCCGCTTTCATATAGGCGATCTTAGTCCCCCGCCTTCCGGCAGCGCTAATCAGCCGGTCATAGGCTGGATCCTGCCGCCCAAGCTCCGGCAGGATCAGCTGGCCTATCCGAATCTCGCCTTCTTCCAAAAGATACCGCAGACCGCTTATGTGATCTTCATCCCCGTGGCTGACTATGGCCGCATCGATCCAGGTAATCCCACAGAATTCCAGGTAAGGCTCCAGCCTGTTTTCACCAAGCTTCTTCTCGCTGGTGCTTCCCCCGTCCACCAGCACTGTCCACGCCCTTTTCTGCCCCTTTCTCCTGTCCTTTCCCTTCTCGTCCCTTTCCCACCGGATCACAATCCCGTCTCCCTGGCCCACATCCAAAAAGGCAATATGACAGCCCTTCTGGGGAAGGGGGCGGAGGATGAAAAAGCAGCACAAAGAACAAACAAGCAGGAAAATCCGTTTCCCGCGCCTTATCCATAAATCAATTTTAGCATCTTCCCTCCCCTTCTCTTCCTCCTCGCCCTCATCTTTTGTCCCACTTTTACCTTTTTCATCCCTATTTTTCCAACACAATTCCCCACTATCTCTTATATCTGCCAGCTTTTTTCTTATTCTACCCCCACTCAATCCCAAAATTCCAATCATCCCCCATAATATCAGGTAATACGCCGCCATCTGCCCCCACCCGGGTCTTCCGAATACGGCCTGGCCTCCCGGGAGGACGGCAAAGATCCGGCACAGCTTTTCATACCACCACAGGATATAATGGCCGCTTCCCACTGCCGCCACGCCCAGCACAGGAAAAAGCCATCCCAGCCCTATGCCCAGAAGCCCGGAGAGAATCACATAGGCCATAAGGGGAATCACCAAAAGGTTTAAGAAAATCCCGTAAACCGGATACCGGAAATAATGCCAAAAAATCACCGGAGCCGTCATCAGCTGGACAGACAGGCTGGAAACCAAGCTCTTCTGCCACCCGCCCTTAACCTCTGCCCCACGGATAAGCTTGTCCCCCAAAAGGCCTATCCCCAGCACCGCCCCAAAGGACAGCTGGAAGCCGGCTTCCCCGATGGAAAAGGGCCGGCTTCCCGCCAGCAGCAAAGCCGCCAGGGAAAGGGCGGACAGCAAATCATAGCTTCTTCCTAAGTAAGCTGCCAGAAAGGAAACCAAAAGCATAATGACTGCCCTAAGGGCTGAGCCGGAACCCCCGGTCATCAGGCCGTAGCTGACCATCGCCGCCCCGGCAAAAACCCCGGAGCAGCCATAGCCTAAGCCCATTTTCCTAAGCAGGCCGTAAAGCCCCATTCCCAGCATGGATAAATGAAGGCCGCTGATGGCCAGCAGATGGGCGATGCCGCTTTTCTGGTAAAGATCCTTAAGCTCCCCGTCCATCCCTTCCTTCTCCCCCAGGATGGCCGCCCGGAAAACCCCCTCATCCTCCGTCTGGCATATCCCTCCTAAAATCTGGCTGCATTTTCTGCGGAACCGGTACAGGCCGTTAAAATATGGGGAAATAAAGCCCTTCCCTTCCTCTGGCGTTTCCAGCTTGCTGGCAAAAACCATCATGGAAATTCCCTGGGAACGATAATACTTCCGAAGATCAAACTGCCCCGGATTCGTGGCTGGCTTTGGGCGGCTGACCTTTCCTACAGCGGCGATCTTCTGTCCAATACCAATCTCCCTAGGCTCCTCCACATAAACCAGCACCTTCCCCATCTTTTCCGTTTTTACGGTAAGCACCTGGTAATTCCCCTTCTCTCGGATATCCGCCGCCTGGCCAGACAGCCTGATAAGCTCCTTATCCTCCGGCAGGCTCTTTTCCATCTTATGCCATAAGGCAAAAGCTCCCTCCATCCGCAGATATCCCAGCCAAAATACGCACAAAAGCAGAAGCATCCGCAAAATCTGGCGCACGCCTCTGCTTTCTCCTGTTTGTTTTCCGTTTCTTGTCCCTAAGACGGCCGGCGCAAAAACACATACGGCTATGGCCGCCAACGCCGCCAGCCCGACGTTTGCCAAACGGCTTATCCTTCCCATATCTCCACTCTCTGCCCACCAAGCGCATACCTCTCCAAGTACGAAGCCCATTGCTGCTGCAAAAAGCGGTCGTTTGATTTTATTCTCCTCCTAACACGTAATCCATATTTTGTTCAAACAGCGTATCCAGGGAAACCGTGTCCCGAAACATCACCGCAGGCGAGCCGTTGACGGAAAACTGCACCCGGTTAACGGTGGTAAGCTGGGTCAGGGAATCCACAATGGAATACAGGGGAAGCTCCTCCTTTCCCCCCAGGCTGTTGGTTAAAAACGCCGAGTCAAAATTTAAGTAGCATACATTATCGGTAACGGAAATATTTAAAAGCTTCGTCTCCGGCGGGATGGTCGGCACGCACCCAGCCTTTTGGGGGCCTTCCAAAAGCTGTTCGATGATCAGGCGCTCCATGGATGTATTGATATTATGCATCACTTCCCGTTTCTCTTCGATCAGATACTCCCCGGATTCGTCGGCAAAATATAAGGTCAGCTCCGACTTTTCAAAGGCATTTACATCGCTGATATTATCCATGAAATCCCCGGCGCTCATGATGCCCACCGGGTTTCCCAAAGCATCCATAAGAGGCTGTTCCCCGCTGTAAATGCTTAAAAATTCCACCCCTTCGATCTGGGTCAAGGTCTTTGTCAGGGCCGCCCTGCACAAAATCTCCTGGCTGGGATCCATCAGGCCATAGCTGGCGTCAAAATACAGAAAAAGCACATTGGAATCCCACTGGAACCGCCAAAGCTCCGTCTTTGCCGGAAGGGGCGACTTTGCGTCAACATCCGTAGGCACATTCACCAGCTGGCCGTACAGCTCCTGGATCAGCTCCAGCGGCTCCTTGGTCTCTGTAATGTACTCTGTCGGAAGCGTCTTCGTCATTCCCGTATTCAGGTAATAAATGGAATACTGGCCCTTTCCCGCGTTTTCATCCAGATATTCCTTCTGGCGGCAGCCGAAAAGAAGGAGCGCCGCCAAGGCTGCCAGGCAGAACGCCGGGCATTTTCTCTTTCGTTTCATTCCCTGCCCTCCTTCCTTTCTGCAGCCGGATTTCCTAAAATGCGGGCATCGGCTCCAGGCTGGCCTTTCTTTGCCGAAAGGCCTCCGCCTATCCAAAAGCCTTTAAGAGCCGGGGAATTTTTCGGCGTGCCGGATATGGCCGCCCCTCCCTTTTTCGGGCCCGAGGGGATATAGCTTAAGGGAATCCGAACCACAAACGTCGTTCCTTCCCCTTCCCGGCTTTCCACCTTAATCGTGCCCTTATGCATCAAAATCACGCTTTTGGTAATGGAAAGCCCCAGGCCGGTTCCTCCCGTTTCCCGGGAACGGGCCTTATCCACCCGGTAAAACCGCTCAAAAATATGCTCCCGGAATTCCTCCGGGATACCGATCCCCGAGTCCTCCACCGTCACGGAAAAGGATTTATGATCCGCATCCAAAGTCACTTTAACCCAGCCGTTATCCACGTTATATTTAATGGCATTTTCCACCAGGTTATTAAAGGCCAGGGAGATTTTCACCTCATCCACATCAGCGCTTACCTCCCGGATGCTTTCAAAAATCACCTCGATATTCCTCTTTTTCGCAATGGGCCGCAGCCGCTTTAAAATCACTTCCATTAAGCTGTTAATGGACATTGTGGCTACATTGATCTGATCTGACGAGGATTTATCCATCTTTACCAGGGACAAAAGATCGTCGATAATCTTGCTCTCCCGGTCAATCTCATCGGAAATATCCGCCATAAATTCCTGGTATAATTCCACTGGAGCACCCTCCATCCCCATCAGGGAATCCGCCAGCACACGGATAGAGGTAATGGGCGTTTTCAGCTCATGGGACACATTGGAAACGAACTCCTGCCTGGACTGATCCACCACCTTCAGCTTCGTTATGGTCCGGTTTACCGCCTCTGAAATCTCCCTGGTTTCCCGGTATGTATGCTCATCGATATCCTGCTCTAAATCCCCCTCCGAAACCTTATTTAACATCCCCTGGAGGATGGAAAAAGGCCTGGAAAGCACCCCGATGGCTCCCAGGGAAACCATCAAAAGAACCACCCACGTAATTAGGTTTAGGAAACGGGATTCTTCCTTTACCGACTCAGCCAAAAGGCTTATGGAACCGGTGGAAGCCGCCATCACCAGCACGCCCCTGATCTCCCGCTCAGGGGTATTTTCATAGATGGGGAAGGTCTGGATAAAATAATTTTTTTCATTATTGTAGTGGTTGCTGTTTTCCCCTTTAAAGCAGCGGATCACTTCCTCGGAAACCACGAATTTCCCTTCGGCCAGGCCAAAGGTATCCCGCACAACCCGGTAATTCTTATCCACCACCACAATCCGGCCATGGTACAGATCCGCCGTAACATTAAGCTCCGTGTCAATGGAGAGATCCTGGGCGTTCCCTTCCATATATCCGGCTCTGGACATTTTGCTGCTTAAAATCAGGCACTGATTCTGCACATCCACGCTGCGGCTGCTTACATGGCTCTGCTCCACATAGGAGGATAGGACGCTGCCGTGGATCACCATGGGCAGCAGCCCCACCGCCATCAAAAGGATCACCAGGGGCACGCGGAAGCTAACCCGCCCCTTCCCCAAAATATCCGTCAACCAATCTCTGTGAAACAAAAACACGGCCTCCTTAACACTCCACTTTTTTCGAACAGGCAAGGGCAAGGGAGCCTGGCCCGATATGGCTTGAAACGCTCAAGGACAGCGGGCAGATCACAATCTCCCTGTCCGGGTAAACGGCCAAAACCTCCTCCCTAAATTCCTCCGCCGCCGCCTGGTTTTGGGTATGGGCGATCTGAAGGTACGTATCCTTCCCCTCAGGATCCGAAAAACGGGTCTCCAAATCCCTCTGCATGGCCGTAAGCATGGTCTGCTTCGCCTGCTTTAAGGTGCGGACTTTCCCAAAGGCATCCAGCTTCTCCCCCTGGATCTGGAGCACCGGCTTAATCCTTAAAAGCGTCCCAAGGGCAGCGGCGGCAGGGGTGATCCGCCCTCCCTTTCTTAAGTATTTTAAGGTATCCACCATAATGTAGATGCTGCTTTCAAACTTCACCGCTTCCAGCTTTTCCTTTATCTCCGCCGCCGTAAGGCCTTTCTCCGCCAGCTCTAAGGCATCCAAAACCGACCGGCGCTGGGTCACGGAAATCCGCTGGTTATTCACCACCTGGACTTTTCCGCCGTAATCCTCCGCCAGCATAACCGCCGTCTGGCAAGAGCTGCTTAAGCCGCTGGACATGGGGATATGGACAATGGCATCGTAATCCTGCAAAACCTGATCCCACAGCTCCGTCACCGAAGCGGGAGCAGGCTGGGAGGTGGAAATATCCGCCCCTGCCGCCAGCCGCTCATAGAACTGCTCCTGGCTTAAATCAATCGTTTCAAAATACGTTTCCCCATCAATCATGAAAGGCATCGGAAGGATAAAAATCCCCCATTCCTCCCCCTCCTTCCGGGTAATGCCGCTGTTGCTGTCCGTAATCACCGCAATCTTCATTTTCCTTAATCCTTTCCATTCCTTTGGACTGCCCGGCACTGGCATCTTTAGCCTCAAACGCACCGGCTTGCAGCCTTTTTATCCTAGGATAATCTGCTTCTTTCTCCCTATTCTTCCCCATAAGCAGAAGTATAAAGCTGATAATACATTCCTTTTTTCTCCATCAATGCCTTATGGTTCCCTTCCTCCACAATCCGGTTCTCAAACAAAACCAGGATCCTGTCCGCATTTTGGATCGTAGTCAGCCGGTGGGCAATGGTCAGGGTGGTGCGCCCCACCGCCAGCTGGTCTAAGGATTTGCTGACTAAGTGCTCGCTTTCATTATCCAAAGCCGACGTGGCTTCATCCAAAACCAGGATCGCCGGATTCTTTAAAAACACCCGGGCAATGCTGATCCTCTGCTTCTGCCCGCCGGACAGCTTTACGCCCCGCTCTCCCACATACGTGTCGTACCCGTTCTTTAACTGCATGATGAATTCATGGGCGCCTGCAAGCTTGGCGGCCTCAATGACTTCCTCCTTCAAAGCGCCGGGGCGTCCGTAAGAAATATTATCCAGCACCGTGCCGGAAAACAAATATACATCCTGCTGAACCACGCCGATATGGGAACGCAGGCTCTGCAAGGTAATCCCCTTAAGCTCCCTCCCGTCAATATAAATATGGCCGGAGGTGGCATCGTAAAACCGGGGAATCAAATTGCACAAGGTGGTTTTCCCGCCCCCTGACGGCCCCACTAAGGCCACCTTTTCCCCAGGCTTAATCGTTAAGGAGATATCCTCCAATACCGGGTTATGATCGTCGGGATACTCAAAGCTAACGTGGTCAAAAGTGATGGCTCCCTCCACCTCTTTAAGGGGCATCGCCCCCTGGTCATCAAAAATATCCACGCTGGCATCCATGATCTCCATAAACCGCTCGATCCCGGTCATCCCCCGCTGGAACTGCTCCGCAAACTCGATAATCCGCCGGATCGTGGCTAACAAGGTGGTAACGTATAAGGTATAAGCCACCAAGTCCCCTGGCACAATCAGGCCTTTCACCATGAAGATCCCTCCGGCCATAATCACTACCATATACATCAGGCCGTCAAACATCCGGATGGTATCCTGGAAGGCCGCCATATAAAAATAAGTCTTCCGCTTAATGGACAGAAACTGCAGGTTATCCTTCTGGAACTTCTCCAGCTCCACTTCTTCATTGGCAAAAGCCCGGACTACCCGGTTCCCCAAAAGGCTGTCCTCAATCCTGGCGTTTAACTCCCCGATATGGTTGCGCTGCTCCTTAAACGCCGCCCGCACCTTTAAGTTAAAATAAGTGCAGGACACCGCCATCACCGGGATGAAAAGGAAAATCACCACCGTAAGCAAAAGGCTTATGCGGGATAAAATCACGAAGGAAACCACCGCCTTTAAAAAGGCAATAAAAAATTCCTCCGGGCAGTGGTGGGCAAATTCCGTCACATCAAACAAATCGCTGGTGATCCTTGACATAATCTGCCCCACCTTCGTATTGCTGTAATAGCTGTCCGAAAGCTTCTGCAGATGGGCAAATGCATCCTTGCGCATATCCGTCTCGATGGAAGCCCCCATCACATGGCCGGTATAGGCCATATAAAAGCTGGCCAGCCCGTCAATAATCCGCAAAAAAAAGTAAAACAATCCCAGCCCCACCACAAGGCGAACCGTAAGGGAAGCAAGATCATTAAGGCCCTGGTTCGTAATGTAGCGCAAAATCAGCGGCAGGATCATCTCGCAGATAATGGTCAAGGCCGCACAAAACATATCGAATGCCATAATTTTCCAATATGGCCGGTAATAAGGCAAAAAGCGCTTTAACAGCACCCCTGTTTTCATGGTATGGTTTACTTGGTTCGTTTGGTTCATGTCTGTCTGTATCCTTCTCTCCTTTAAGTACTGTACCCATTTTAGCCTATTTTCCCCGGAAAGGGAAGAGGCAAAATGAGTTCTTGACAAATATCTTTTTTCGTGTAAAGATGGAAGGAAAAAGGAGAAAATCATTATGCCATATTGCCCAAAATGCGACATGGAATTCATCGAAGGGATTACCGTCTGCTCCGACTGCGGCGCCCCTTTATATGAATCCGAAGAGGCGGCTAAAGCCGCCAGAAAACAGGCCGAAGAACAGGCCATGGAAAAAGCAAGAAAAGAGCTGGAAGAAGCCATGGGGGGCAATGCCCAAGACCTGGAAGAAGCCATGGACGATGGCTTTTGGGATGCTGAAGGAAATGCCGAAGAAAATCCCGCGGATTACGACCCGTCAGGCCAAAAGAAGCGGAAAGCCACCGCTCCCTCTGTCTATGTAAAAAAGTCTGCCCGCTACCAGGACATGAAATCCTCCGCCCTGGCCTTCCTGCTTATCGGGTGCGCCGCCCTGGCCGTGGCCGTCATCAGCTTTATCCACCTAGCGTCCACCGCCCCGGAAAGCGTCAGCCTGTACCAAATCAGCAGCTATATCGTTTCCGTCAATCTTATGGCAGCTTCCCGCTCGGTACTATTCGTCATCTTAAGCCTTATCTGCATGATTATCAGCGCTAAAACGAACATGGCGGCGGCAGCAATGAAGGAGGAGGCAGCAAAAGAAAACAAGGAAACAGAAAGCTTAATCGCCCTGTTTCTCGCCAGCCATTCACCAGAAGAGATCGACGGGCGTTTAGCCAGGGAACAGGGCAGCATTGGAGAGGGGACAAGCGGGCAGGCCGCCGCCCCAGAAGGCAGCCGCCCGGAGGAATTAGCCCTAAAGCGGTATGCCCTGATCCAGGATTACCTGGTGACGGAAAACGACCTGCCCGATCCGGACTACGTAGATTATTTATCCGAGGAAATCTATGACCGGATGTATGGGGCACAATAGCGCCAAAATAAGGAAAATTGCAAAGGGGCTGCCGCAGCAGCCCCTTTTTCTTTCTCTTTAATACCCCTTCAAATTTTCCCCGTCGTCAATCAAAATATACGCCGGCATCTCGATATTCTGCAACACCGTCACCATGGCCTCCTCCGGGATTGCAATGCAGCCGCCAGTCCCGGGGCCGTCGGTACAGTGGAGGAAAATCGCTGAACCCTTATAGGGCGTCCGCTCCTTATTATACCCAACCGCCATGCAGTAGTGGTAGGCCTTTCCCCCATAGGTGCTTAAATGCTCGGAAGCCGCCGTGTCAAATACCTGACCTGTCTGGCGGATATCCGCCATGGTATTATAAAGAGGAGAATTGCTGTCCCCCACCCAATAATGGCCGTCATTTACCTGCAGATAAGGAACCTTAAAATTCCCTAAGTCCGGCTTCGTTCCAAAGGCTTCATCCAAGGTATACAAGCCTCTGGGGGTTTTCTCATCCCCCTCCCGCTCTTTCCCAATGCCCTGCTTTCCCACGTAGCCGCCGGTATCCGTAAGCTTCTTCCACCGATAGCTTAAAGCTGCCTGGATATCCGCCTCCTGCTTTCCCTGGGACTTGGCCTGGCCTGCCGCTCCCGGCCCCTGGGACAGATCCAGATTTCCTTCTTCCCCGCCCGTCCCAGCGGAAACTTCTTCCTTCACATAAAAGGATGCCCTGGCACAGGTTCCATGCCCCTCAATCACCAAAAGGCTTTTGGCATCGGCAGGAATGCTGGTAAACTGGGATACATCGTACTGCGGCGGGATCCAGACCCCGGTTCCCTCCACATACTGGCCGTCCGGGGTTATGGTATTGGTCAGCACCATCCCATCCTGGCCGTAATAACGCCGATAGCCATCAAAGTCCAGCCGCCAGCCATACGCTATCCCCTGGCCGTTCCCCGCCTGGACACTGCCTCCGCCATCGGACAGACCCTCAGACAAAACGCTTCCGCTGCCGCCAGGAAAGCCGCCCATATTTCCTTCTGCCGCCCCAGGCTCTTCTGGCCCTGGGATGCTTACCAATTCCGCACCCATAGAACTCCCCACTCCTACCGCTACTGCCGTCAGCACCCCTAAGGCTGCCCCAGCCGCCATTCCTTTTTTCATCAATGCATCGAATTTTAAGATTCTCCTCAAGGTTTAACCGCCTTCCAAAACAAACTTCGTGCAAGCACGATTTTCACCCATGCGGTTCCCGCTGGCTGAACTGTTATGTTAAAATCTACCGTCCGTTCAGCCGCGCCATTCGCAAAACCGTGCCTAACGGCACTCTCCGCTGCTTACGCAGCTCCTTTTGCTCATATACGGGCGCTCCCTCAGTGGAAACCGATGGATGAAACTTCGTGCCAGCACGATTTTCACCCATGCGGTTCCCACTGGCTGAACTGTTAAACTAAAATCTACCGTCCGTTAATGCCGGTGCATGGAGAACTGATCCATGGGATACTTCTTTAAATTATCCAGCACCCTCCGGTCATCCGCCTCGCCGATCAAGGCATCCCTGTCGCGCTTTGCCTCCATCTCCGCCTTATGCTTGCTGGGGCCGCCTACACAGCCGCCTGCGCATACCATGCCTTCGATAAAGTCCTCGGGAAGCTTCCCAACCTTCATTAACAGGAGAGCCTTCTTGCACTCCGCGCCGCCGCTGCACCGAGCCACCTTGGGCTGGATATCCTCTCCCATTTCCTTGAAGCACTGGAGCACCGCATTGGTCACGCCGCCGCCGTTTCCAAAGCGCTTGCCGAATACGGAGCTTTCCTGGTAATCGTTTTCCGCCGGTTCCAGCTCTACGCCCTTAGCCCGCATCATGGCCCGAACCTCGCCAAAGGTTAAGGCGTAGTCTGCATTCCCCTGGATATTTAAGTCCAGGGCCTCGCTCTTTTTCGCGATGCAGGGGCCTACGAAAACGGTAATCACACCTGGATCCTGGGACTTTAACATCCGGGATACGGCGCACATGGGGGAAACGGTAGTGGACATATTCCCTTCCAGCATGGGGAAGTGTTTTTTAATCATATTGACAAAAGCCGGGCAGCAGGAGGTAGTCATCTTCTTGCCTTCCTTGTAGGCCTCAGCCCACTCTTCCGCCTCGTAAGCCGCCGTCATATCGCCGCCTAAGCCTACCTCCACCATATCCGCAAAGCCCATCTTCTTAAAGGCAAGCTTCCAGCTGGCCATGGTGATATTCTTGCCAAACTGTCCTTCCGTGGCGGGGGCTACCATGGCAACCACCCTCTGGCCTGCGTTAATCAGGCGGATGATATCTACCATAAAGGTTTTCGTCCCTACTGCGCCGAAGGGGCAGCTGTGGATGCAGGCGCCGCACTGGATACACTTATCCTCATCAATCACACAGATACCGTATTCATCATAGGTGATGGCATCCACCGGGCATACCTTCTTGCAGGGACGCTCCAAATGGGCGATAGCGTTATAAGGGCAGGCCTGGGCACACTTCCCGCACTCCTTACACTTAGCCGGATCAATATGGGCATGGATATTGCCCATGCTGATAGCCCCGAAATTACAGGACTGCTGGCAGGCTTTTCCCATGCACTTGCGGCAGTTATCCGTTACCACATAGGATGCGATAGGGCACTCCTCGCAGGCCGCGTTAATCACCTGCACCACGTTCCGGCTGTCCTTGCCGGTAGGGCATTTGCCCTCTGCCAGGCGGACCCTCTGCTTAATCAGCTCCCGTTCCTTATAGATACAGCACCGGTACTGCGCCTGGGGGCCGGGAATCATCTGATAAGGAAGCTCATCCCGTTTCTCCTCCAAAGTGCCTTCCCAGGCGCACTTAGCCACTTCATACAAAACCTCATGCTTTAGCCGCAAGATTGTCGCGTCATTTGTTATCATGATTTTTCCTCCTCATATCTCGTACTATAAACATCTCGTACTATAAAAGCCTTACTGCCAAACCGCTTATCTAATAATATGTCACCACTACCTTTTTCCCCATCTCCTCGATGGTATGCTTTAGCTGCTCCACCAGATTCTGGCGGATGCCTAAGTCAAAGGGGATGCCCGGATTCTGGTAGGCGCTGTTAATGGCCTTGCCCACATACATATGTACTTCCGTGCAGTCCTCCACGATCATTTTCGCCACCATGGAGGCGCCGTTAGGCTTATCCAGCTCCAGGAAAAAGTCCTCTGTGATCGTCTCATTCTTCACATACCTGCGCAGAAGCTGAAGGACGCGGTTTAAGGTCAGCACGCCTTCCGTCACCAGATCAATCCCGTCCATATAAGCGATAGGCGGGATCTCCGGATCCACGTAATCCAGGGACACGTCCAGCCTCCGGCCCAGCACGCGGGACACAATGGTTGCGCTGGTTCCGCCGCACACTACCGTCTTTGCCGAAGGATCGCTAAGAAAATCGTGAACCATGCGGTTATCGTCACTCGGATCCCTGGCAGGGCCGGTCATGATATTTACCGGCTTGCTGTCGATGATGCGCATAACCGCCACCGTGGTGTCGTCGCCGGGACGGAAGCCGTAAAGCTCGTCGCAGGCCTGGCTTAAGGCATTGGCCAGGCGGACAGCGGAAACGGTAATGGCATACTGCTTCACCGCATACGCCGCAATATCCTCCCACAGCCAGCCGAAATTCAGCAGATCCCCTACCCCGGCGTGGATCGTTCCATCGCTCATCAGGACAAAAGCGTCTCCCCTTTTCACCTGGAACCGGTATTCGTTAATCTTCTTTCCCTCTACCTCGCGGATATTCTTCGGGATATTCACCAGCTTCCCATCCCGGATAAAAATACAGCCCGGATTATCAAACTCTACCAAATATGCGTCGCCGTTATTGTACACCTGCAGGATGCTGAAGGTAGAATACGCCACCTGGCGCACCTGGCACACCGGAAGGGTCTGGACAATGGTATCCACGCACTCTTCAAGGGTAGCGCCGTTTAAAAACATCGTCCCCAGGATCTTGGAGGTTAAGGTGGCAAGGATGTTGGCTTTTACGCCGCTTCCCATGCCGTCGGCCAAAATCATGATATCCGAATCCTTGGTCTGAAGGATCTCCACCTTGTCGCCGCACAGGATCTCCGTAAATTTATTTAAGCTCTTATAAGCAACATCTACCGTAACGCCCATTATTTAACCTCGCTTTCACTTCCATCCTCCAGTAAGGACTGGCACAGCTTCGTCAGCGTGGTCTTCGTGTCCGCAGTCGTCTCCCCTAAAAGCCCTGCGATTTCCTGGGCTACCATCATCTGCTTATGGATTACCTTCTGCGCCAGGTCAATGGTTTCCAGCTTCATCTCATAATCCTGCTTCGACTGCTGCTCTTCCTTGGTAATGTCGATAAACGTCGCCAGCACCACATCCTCTTTTTCCACGTAAACGATGTTTTGGAGGGTGGACAGGTTATTGTAATCGGAATAGGTAACTTTCTTCCCGTGGATATTATTCTTCGTCTCAAATACCCATTCAAAATCCGATGGGTCGATAAACTCATATAAGTACATTTGGAGGGCTTCCTGCCTGGTCTTTCCGAAGAACTTCTCCCCAACCGCCGAATATTCCTTAATCCTCATGTCCCGGTCAACGATCAGAACCATATTGGGGGATGTCTCCATCACCAGGTTCGCCAGGGATTCCGCCTTTTCATGCATATAAGGGATGCACATCCCAAGCTCCGCCTTCTTCTGGAATACGGCAACCGCCTTTTCCCGGCAGGTAGGATACCCGCAGGCGCCGCAGTTTAGCTCGTCCTCCGACTTGGTCTTGCCGATCTCCGATAAGATTTCCCGGATCTGCGCCTCCGTAGGGATAGGATCATTAGGCTTGCGGTTCTCAAACTTCTTCCCGAAATCAATCCCTTCCATGGCTTTTGCCAGGCCGTCCTCATCCACAGCTTCCCTGGGGATATTTTCCTCCATCTCCAGCTTAATCCTAAACCGGGAAATAAACTGATCGTCTTCCACCGTGGGGCCTTTCACGCAGCCGCCGGAGCACATATTCGCCTCGATAAAGCAGCCGGAAAGTTCTCCCCGCACCAGGCTCTCGCACAGATCGATACAGTTCTTTGTCCCGTGGACGTAAAACTTATGGTAATGATCCACTTTTTTCTGGGTAGCCAGGATAGAGTTTACCACGCCGTTCGTCACCGGGTACAGCCGGTTTACCTTGGGATCAAGCTGCTTAAAGGGCGTATCTTCGCAGGAATCGATATCGATGCCTTCCGCTTCCAGCCACTTATTGATATCGTTGAAATTCAGCACGGCATCGATATAGCCTGGATGCCGCTCATCCGCCGCTTCTTTCTTTTTGGCAATGCAGGGGCCAAGGAATACAATCTTGGCATTCCTGCCATACTCTTTCCTGAGCATCATGCCGTGAGCCACCATAGGCGACACCACCGGAGCCATAAACGGCACAAGCTGAGGATAATAAATCTCAATCAGATCATTGACGCTGGGGCAGCAAGTGGTAATGATATTGTCCATAGTGCCTTCCGCCAAAAGCCGGTCGTACTCCGCCGTCACCACGGCAGCCCCTTCCGAGGTTTCCCGCACATCGGCAAACCCAAGCTTCCTTAAGGCGGTATTTACCTGGCCGATGGAATGATGCTTTAACAGTCCCATATAAGAGGGCGCGATGGAGACCACTACCGTCTCCCCCCTCTTAATCATATACCTGACCGCATCCAGATCGCTTACCAGGGTTTTGGCAGACTGGGGACATACCTGGAGGCAGTGGCCGCACAGGATGCAGTGATCCTGCATGATCTCCGCCCGCTCATTCTTAATGGTAATCGCCTTTACGTCACAGTTCCTTACGCACTTATAACAATGCTTGCATTTTGTGGCCTTAAAATCAATAATCTTTTTCATCGGCTACAGCCTCCCCATGATCTCCTTTTTAAAGAACTCTTCCGTGGTTTCCGGTGATACGGAATATAACGTCCCGTCAACGGTGACGCACACGCCGTTTACGCAGTTGCCGCTGCAGAACGCACCGTTTAAATCCACCTTATCGCTGACCTGGTTGGCTGCCACTAACTGCTGCATCTTCTGGATAATCTCCCTGGAACCCTTAAGATGACACGCGCTTCCGATACAAATCGTTACCTTCATACGTAATTCCTCCGCAATATGTATTCTTTACTTTGGCCCTTTGGGCACTGTTGGTTATATTATCGCATATTGTGAACTTGTTATCAATATGATTTTTATTACAATTTTATATATCCAGTTCAGCCAGTGGGAAATGTATGGGTGAAAATCGTGCTTGCACGAATTTTCATCCATCGTTTCCCACTGAGGGAGCGCCCGTTTATGAGCAAAGTTAGCTGCGTAAGCAGCGGGGAGTGCCGTTAGGCACGGCTTTGCGAATGGCGCGGGCTGAACGGACGGAAGATTCCACCTAAAAAGTTTGTGTGCTTTCCCGCTACTCCAGGTCTTTTCGAGCTTAGTGTCCGTTCCGTTTTATGCCGGGCGAGAGCGCGTTTTCGTGTGTACATCCACCACAGGCGGCGAACTCGCCAGCCTACGTGTCTCATCTAAATCAACAAACACACTGTAAGAATCACCAGCTAACCCCATCCACTCCCAATATCCCCCCGAAACGCCCCGCATCAAAATCCCCTCCCAATTATCCAAGTTGACAAAGCATTAATCCCCCCTCAGCTACCCAAGTCAACAAAGCATTAATTTTTCCTTAAAACATGATGGTTTATCACCATAAAATATGGTAAGATAAATGATGCAGCAAAGTACCAGAGGAAACGGAGGAGTTAAAATTGCAAAAACACAAATACTTAGCAGCAGCACTGACATTATGCGTAATGCTGACGGCCTGCCAGGGAGATATCGGATCCAAAAGCGGCATCCCTGGCTTAACCGGCGGGAAGGAAAGCGGCCAGGAGGCGCTGCCTCAATCAAAGGAGTATGTATCAGAAAACGGCCTGTACAGCATAACCATGCTGGACGGCTTCCAGCAAAGTGAAATGTCAATCCAGGCAAATTACAGCATGATGGGATTGGAAAGCCCGGAAGGCGGCCCTAATTTGTCATGCATAGCCTTAGGCGGCGCTAAGACAGGCGTACCAGGAAATCAGGGGGAATTAACCAGCCTGGAAGATTATGCCGACCGGATTAGCGAGATCTTACAGTCCGACAATCAAGTAACCTTTAACTGGGAAACCACAGAGGAGCTGGCCATGGACGGCATGGTGCGGGGACTGGCAAAAGAAGGGGAGGCAACTTATTCCAGAAGCAAGGGGAGCGCTTATTCCATCTATGGCGAATCCGAAAGCGGCTACTATGCCCTGTTGGTGATGGGGAAGCCTTCCGATGTTGAAGACGCGAAAAAAGTAATGGCCGTCAAGGAATTGGAAGGCGCACTGGAGCTTGGCACGAAGGATTTCTTATTTGCCATGACGGCTGTGCTGGATTCCGTAAACGGAGGCAGCGTGATCCATACGGCTAAGATGCTTAATGACACAGGCTCCGATCTTGGGCAGGTGGCAGCAGGGGCAAAGAACTCCCTGTCCAGCAGCTGGGAGGTAGAGGATAAAGCTTCCTTACAGGAAATGAAAGATTGGCTGATTACCGAAGGGCATCACCAGAACGCCATAGAGCTGCTTGAACAGGAATACGGAATCGGCCCAGAGGCAAGCCGGGAGGAATTGATAGAAAAAACCCAAAATGACCCTAACCAGATCAGCCTGCTTGCGGCCTATGACGCAAGGGCGGCTTTTGGCGAAGCGGGGATCAAGGCCTGGGATTTGAGCCGGGTAGGAACGATTATGGGCTTTGGCTATGCCGCCGGATACTGCACTTATGAGGAAGCGTTAGACGGGATGCTGGAAGCCGCCAAAATCGCCCAGCAGTCCTTCGGCTCATGGGAAGAGTTTAACCAAAGCTATCTGCTGGGCTACGCTTACTGGTCGGAAGAAAGCTTAGAGGATCCGGACAGCAGCGCCGCGGAGCGGGCATCCATTATTAAAGAGCTGGAAGCCCAGGCAAACGGCCCGTTTTCTGTCGATTGGGGAATAACGCTGGAAAAGGACTGGTAGTTTCGCAGTGTCAGACAGCCGTTTATTTAATATCTTATATTACCTTTTGGACAAAGGCCGGGCCACTGCCCCGGAACTGGCGGCAAGGTTTGAGGTTTCCCCCAGAACCATTTACCGTGACGTGGAGGCATTAAGCATTGCTGGCATTCCCATCTACGCGGAGCCGGGAAGGAATGGGGGAATATCCTTGCTGCCTGGGTTTACTTTGGACAAGGCCATACTGTCCGCCCATGAGCAGCAGGAAATATTGGCGGCAGTCCAAAGCATCTCGGCTACCGGATATTCTTCCGGCGAGGAAACGCTGACCAAGCTGTCTGCGCTGTTTCATGTGGATATGGGAAACTGGCTTGAGGTGGATTTTTCCCGCTGGGGAAAATCCGTTTACGATAATGCAAAATTTGAACAGTTAAAGGCGGCGGTAATCCAGCACAGGGAAACGGAGATTGTCTACGAAAGCACCAGGGGACAGCAAAGCGCCCGAACCGTCCAGCCCCTAAAGCTAACCTACCAGTCTAAGGAATGGTACTTAAAAGCTTTCTGCCTTAAACGGCAGGATTTCCGCATATTTAAGCTGAACCGCATTTTAAGGCTGAAGCTGTCGGCAAAAACCTTCGTGCCCAGGCCGTATCCTGAGCCGGAGGAAGGCCTGCCGCCGCCGTTCCCCCAGATAGTCCTTTTATTTCCAAAAGAAATGGCCTACCGGGTTTATGATGAATTTGACCAACCGCAGATCCGCCGGCAGGAAAACGGCAGCCTGATCGCTACTGCCAAAATGCCGGTGGATCCGTGGCTTATGGGGTATCTGCTTTCCTTTGGGACACAGGTTGAAATCCTTGAACCGGCGTATTTGAAGGAAGCCTTGGCGGAACAGGCACTAAAAATTTATCAAAAAAACAAACCTTGACAGAAGATGTCAAGATATATGTGCTACACTATGGGCAGAAACTTAAATCAGCCAAAAACGGAGGGAATCAAATGAATGCGATGAACCAGAAATTTTGCCAATGCTGCGGTATGCCCATAGGCGATACGGATGAACTTTTCGGCACAAACGCCGATGGCAGCAAAAATGCGGACTACTGCAAATACTGCTTTGAAAACGGGGAATTTACGTTTAAAGGCACAATGGAAGAAATGGTTGAGATATGCGTGCCCCATATGGCCGCCGCTAACCCAAATATGACACAAGACGATGCAAGGAAAGCCATGCTGGAATGGTTTCCTACATTAAAGCGCTGGAAAAAATAGCAGAATGGCAAAGCAGGAGCGTGAAAATTTCCACTGAGGGAATGCTGTCTTATTCGTGGATATTTTCGCGCTCCTGTTTTTTATTCGCTATTAATCCGAATATTTCATGCCACAAGATTGCCAAATAAAGTCTTCCAGGTTATAATGCATAAGGATTGGACTTTTGCAGATGCTTAAGGCAGACGCCGGGACTGTGCATGGCGTTCCCAAGCGTACCCAACAGTGCCTGCAAGCCATCGAAAATTTATCACTATCTTAAAGAGAGGACTTTATGATGAAGAAAAAATCGATTTCACTTCTTTTATCCGGCCTTTTGGCCGTCACCTTGCTGACCGGCTGCGGGGGCGCCGGCTCCGAAAACGCCGCCACTTCCGCCACGGAAACCACTGCCGGGCAGGCTGACTCCCAGGAACAGTCCCAAGGTTTGGATTCCTCCGGCTCCCAGGATGAGAACGGCGAAAAATCCCAGGCCGAAAACGAGAAAGGCCCTGATGCTGACGCCAAAGAATCCGCCAGCCAGGCCGACTCACCGGAAAGCACCGGCGATGCAGAGGGCAAGGAGGCGGCAGGCAGCGATACCGACGGCGAGGATATCACCCTGCGGGTAGGTTCCCTAAAAGGCCCCACCTCCATGGGACTGGTGTTTTTGATGGAAATGGCCGAAGGCGGCAAGACGGAGCAGACGTATGACTTTACCATGGTTACTTCCGCCGATGAGCTTCTGCCTAAGGTAATCGGCGGCGATCTGGATATCGCCCTAGTTCCGGCCAATGTGGCAAGCGTGCTGTATGGCCGCACCGAAGGCCAGGTGGCGGTAATCGACATTAACACCCTGGGGGTTCTTTACGGGGTAACGGCAGATAATTCCATCCAGTCCATAGGCGACCTGGCAGGGAAAACCGTTTACATGACCGGCAAAGGAACCACCCCCGATTACGTATTCCAGTATCTTTTGGAAGCCAATGGCATCCAGGATCAGGTTGCGCTGGAGTTTAAGTCGGAGCCTGGGGAAGTGGCCGCCCTTTTGGCCAATCAGCCGGAAGCCATCGGCATTCTGCCCCAGCCCTTTGTGACCGTTGCCTGCGCCCAGAATGAAGCCCTGGGCATTGCCCTGGATTTAACTGCGGAATGGGATAAGGCACAGGAGGAAAAAGGCAGCCAAATGGTCACTGGCGTAACCCTGGTACGCAAAGAATTTCTGGAAAAGCATCCGGACGCCGTCTCCCTTTTCCTGAAGGATCACGAAAAATCCGCCGCCTATACCAAGGAACAGCCTGACCAGGCCGCAGAGCTAATCGTGAAAGCGGGCATTATCGAAAAAGCTCCTGTAGCTAAAAAGGCTCTTCCCTACTGCAACATTACCTGCATCACCGGCCAGGAGATGAAGGCGGCCTTAAGCGGCTACTTACAGGTACTCTTTGACCGGGATCCAAAATCCGTAGGCGGCAAAATGCCTGAAGATGATTTTTATTTTATTGAGCCGTAAGCATTTTTAATGAGCTGTAAACATTTTTAATGAGCTGTAAACATTTTTAATGAGCCGTAAGCATTTCGATTGTGAACTGTGCAAGGAGGGCAGCGATGAAGCATTTTCCCCCTGGCCGCCAAGGCGGGCAAAGAACCTTAATGATCCTCTTATGGCTCTGCCTCTGGCAGGCCGCCGCCTTTGGGGTAGGAAACTATATCCTTTTAGCCGGGCCTATCCAGGTATTTAAGGAACTGGTTTCCCTCCTGCCCCAAAAGGCCTTTTGGCTTTCCATCTTGATGTCTTTCCAAAAAATCTCCGCCGGGTTTCTGGCTGCGTTTTTTGCCGGGCTCCTTATGGGAAGGCTGGCGTTTTCCCTGCCTGTCCTTAAGGAATTCCTGGCCCCGGCCATGGCCTTTGTCAAATCCGTCCCCGTGGCATCTTTTGTGATTCTGGCGCTGATCTGGGCGGGTTCAAAAAACCTTTCCGTCTTGATTAGCTTCCTGGTGGTTTTTCCCATTATCTACACCAATACCATCGCCGGGCTGGCAGGCACGGATAAGGATCTTTTGGAGATGGCCCAGGTTTTTGGCATAAAGGGCTGGCGGAAATTTGCCGGCCTTTACTGGCCTGCCCTTCTCCCCTACCTGTTAAGCGGCTGCAAGATCGCCTTAGGCATGAGCTGGAAATCCGGAATCGCCGCAGAGGTAATCGGCGTCCCGGAACACACAATCGGCGAACAGCTTTACCTGTCTAAGATTTACTTAGACACCGCCGGGCTCCTGGCCTGGACGCTGGTAATCATTGCCGTAAGCGCGGCATTTGAAAAGCTGTTTTTAAGCCTGCTAAACCAGACGGGAAAGGGGCGTCTTTTCCTGCCCCCAAAGCCCAGCGCCGGAAATATTCTTCCTCCAGAGGATTTGCCCCTTGGCGGGGCAAAAAATCCGGATGGCAAAAACCCGAATTGCAAAAGCCTAGATGGCAAAAGTCCGGATGGCAAAACCCTTACCGTCACCCGGCTGTCCAAAAGCTTTGGCAGCCTTCCCGTCTTAAAAGAGGCAAGCTTCTCCTTTACCTCCCTTAAGCCATGCTGCATCATGGGAGCTTCCGGCTCCGGGAAAACCACCTTGCTGCGGATCCTTTTAAGCTTAGAAGCCGCCGATACCGGCTCTGTCCAGGCTCTCCCCGCTGCTGCGGTCTTTCAGGAAAACCGGCTGTGCGAACAGTTCTCCCCCATCGACAATATGCGCCTGGCCGTGCCTGGTCTTTCCCGGGAGGAAATTATCCGCCAGCTTTCAAGGCTTCTGCCGGAAGAATGCCTCACCCGTCCTGTCTCCACCTTAAGCGGCGGCATGAAACGGCGGACAGCAATCGCCCGCGCCCTTTTAGCCCCCGCCGAAATGATCGTCATGGACGAGCCTTTTACCGGCCTGGATGAAGGGACAAAGGAAAAGGTTATCCAGTACATCCTGGAAAAAAGCAGGGGAAAGCTGCTGATCCTCTCCACCCACCAGGAAGAGGATGTGCGGCTGATTGGCGGGAAGCGGTTTGATCTGTAAAGAAACGAATCAGAACATTCTTTCCTAATTATAAAAAAACTGCCGCGCCGATGTTTTTCCATCATGGCGCGGCAGTTTCCCGCTATTTATGGCTGTCCGTCTCAGGCGGAGTGTGTTTGTATCCTAAATACTATGAAAAAACTCAATGGTACGGTGGAACAGCTGCCCCAGATGCAGGCCGCTCTTAGAAACCACTTGGTAGAAATTCTCACAATTATAAAACCGATCTTCCGCAATCCACTGGGGGCAAACCTGCTTATCCCAATAAATAAAGTTCAATTCATTACCGATCATTACTGATACCTCCCTTTTTTGGCCTGTGCCATACGGCTGAAATCCTATTTTCTCGCAGCATCCAATCGTTCTTTGGTCACGTTCTTTCATTGATTATAGCTATAGTATAATCAGCCGGAGGATTTTCGTCCATAATCTGGTAATCTGAAAATAAAGCCTTATTTTTGTACCCCGGATACTAAAACCCGGAGACAGCCAGGAGCACTGGCAGCGTCACCACCGACAGCAGGGTTGTCAGGACGATGGCCGACGTGCAGGTCTTTACGTCCATCCCCCGCTGGGTTCCCATGACCAAGGGCATATTGCCGTTTGGCATACCAAACATCACCAGGCAGACCGCGGCAAACTCCCCGGACACCGGAAACAGCCGCAGCATCTTAAGCAGGATCAGCGGCAGCACCAGCATCTTAAACACGGTAAACAGATAAAGCCTTACATCCCCAAACAGCTCCTTCACCTTCATGTGAACCATTGTATACCCCACCCCCATCAAGGCAAGGGGCGTGGTTACATTCCCGATATAGGAGGCTGCCGACAGGATAAATTCCGGAAGGCGGATCTGGAAGACCACAATCACCATGGCCGCAAGCCAAAACACCGTGCCGGAATTCACCATCCCTCTTAAGGCTTTCCGGGAAAAGCTTCCTTCAGCTACCACGATGCCATACGTATAAAAAACCACATTATACATCAGCATAAAGGCAGTAACGTAAATCACATACTCCGGCCCTAAGGCGCTGCTGACCACCGGGATGCCAATAAATCCCAGATTAGAGAAGACAAACATCATCTTATACAGCTTCTGCTGCTCCTTATCCCGGTCAAAAAGCCGGGCGGACACCGCCGCAATAAGGATATAAACGCCAAACATCCCCAGGGCAGTTAAGCTGGTCAGGCCAAAGCTCTTTAAGGAAATATTCCCCGCCGCAGACGCGGCGCTTGATATGGTCAGCATCGGGCCAAACAGCTTTAGCACCAGCGCCGACATCCGCTGGTTAGCCGTCTCATCCAGCAAATTCGTTTTCGCCGCCGCCATGCCCGCACCAATCATAATCACAAAGGACAGCATCTGCAAAAAAACCGTAACCGCTAACATAATTTTTACCTCGATTTTTCTTTAACTGTTTCTCCTTAAGTCCATTTCTCCTTAAGGCGTTTCTCCTTAAGGCGTTTCTCCTCTAAACCCTTTCTTCCCAAGCCATCTTTCCTTAAGCCCTTTCCCGGATAAACCGATTGCAGATTTCCCGGACTTCCTCCATGTCCCTTTTCGTCTTCGGATTCCGGTATTCCATCCGGTCAATGTTCCGGTTCATATAATCCCGCTTGAAAATCCAGCGGAAGCTTGCCTTAAAGTTTAAGTCAAAGATAAAGGCTAAATAGGAAACCCAGCAGTCCATATGGGTCACTCTCTCCCCTGACAAAATGCAGCTTTCCCTCCGCACCTGTTCCATAATCTTAGGGGTGATCTCTTCCATGGCCACCTGCTCCTTAGGCGTGTCAAATAAGGTCTCAATCCGCTCCGTCTCCTTGACCCGGAAATTATCCAGCTTATCCGCATCCCGGATAATCCGGCAGTGGAGAAGCTCCCTTTCCGTCAAGCCCTCCACCTCATCAAGGGAATACAGGGAATGACACCCGATGGCCTTGCGGATAATCCCGTCATACTGAGAATCCTGGATAAACCGCCTGATCATCCCATCCTCAAACAATACCTTTACCCCAAAGCTTGCATGATCAAATAAACTGTCCTGAAAACTATTAAACTGCTTTAGCTGCTCAAACCTGCCGATATCGTGAAGCAGGGCAATCAGCTGGGCCAGCTGGTGATCCTCTTTTCCAAACCCTTCCCCCCGGCAGATCTCATCCGCCGCCTTCAGCACACAGTACGTATGGGCTATCTTTAAATGAATCTTGTCATCCGTCCGATCGTAATCATCCAAATATTGGTCAAATATCCTCTTCGCTTCTTCCAGGTCAATCATTTCCTTCACCATCCTAATATCCTTTCATCCTCCGGCCATTATAGCAAAAATATTCCCTGTCTTCAAGAAAAGGAATATTTTTTGTCATAATAGTTCAGCCAGTGGAAGCCGCATATCTTAATACAATTTTAATATGAAGCGCCGGACATTAACACACATTTCACATCCGTTTTGCCATAATATAATCATAAGATACCAGCGTCAAAAGACCTTTTAACCCCAACATCATCATAAAACAATCCGACAAAGGAGGAAAATTATGGGAAGACTCAGCAGGAAACTGTCTTCATCGCAAATCATCATCCTTGGATTCGCCGCTGCAATCCTTTTCGGAAGCCTGCTGCTTATGCTCCCCATCTCCACCAGGGACGGCCGGGGAGCCTGCTTTACCGACGCCCTGTTTACCGCCACCTCGGCAGTGTGCGTAACCGGGCTGATCCTCAAAGATACCGCGGCCTACTGGACCGGCTTCGGGCAGGCAGTTATCCTTGCCCTAATTCAAATCGGCGGAATGGGCGTGGTAACGATAGGAGTAGCCATCGCTGCCGTATCCGGGAAGAAAATCAGCTTGAAGCAGCGCAGCACCATGCAGGAGGCCATTTCCGCCCATAAGGTAGGCGACATCGTAAAGCTGACTGGGTTTATCATAAAAATGACCGTTATCTTTGAGCTCCTGGGCGCACTGTCCATGGCCTTCCCCTTTTGCCGGGAATTCGGATTTCCCCTAGGAATCTGGTATGCCTTGTTCCATTCCGTCTCGGCATTCTGCAATGCAGGCTTCGACTTAATGGGAAAGAAGACACCGTTCTCCTCTCTCACTTATTTTGCCAGCGACCCGGCCATTAACCTGACCATCATGGCGTTAATTATCACTGGCGGCATCGGCTTTATCACCTGGGAGGATATAAAGGCCAATAAATTCCGCATCCGAAGATACAGGATGCAAAGCAAGGTTATCCTTGCCGCAACAGCTTTCCTGATTTTCTTCCCGGCTTTGTATTTTTTCTTTTTCGAGCTTTCCGGCAACCCTTTGGGGACGCGCGTATTAAGCTCCCTGTTCCAGTCCGTAACCCCAAGGACGGCAGGATTTAACACCGTTGACCTGACCCGGTTCAGCGAAACAGGGATTGCCGTCACTATCCTGCTGATGCTTATCGGAGGCTCCCCCGGCTCCACTGCCGGAGGCATGAAAACCACTACTGCGGCAGTCTTTCTTTCCACAGCCGTTTCCGTATTCCGCCGAAGGGAACACACCCACTTTTTCGGACGCCGGATCGACCATGAAACCGTGCGGAACGCGGCGGCCATTTTAACGCTGTATATGCTGCTGTTCCTTTTCGGCGGCTTTGCCATCAGCCGCATAGAACATCTGCCCCTCCTGGCCTGCCTGTTTGAAACGGCTTCCGCCGTCGCCACCGTGGGGCTGACCCTTGGCATAACCGCACAGCTGGGGCTAATCTCCCAGATCATTTTAATCTTATTGATGTACATTGGCAGAGTGGGCGGCCTGACCTTGATTTTTGCCGCCGTATCCGGCAGCAGGCTTGGAAATACCGCAAGGCTGCCCCAGGAAAAATTAACCGTTGGATAAGGAGGAAGATGCAATGAAAAACATATTATTGATTGGAATCGGGCGGTTTGGCAGACATATCGCCATGAAACTAAATGATTTAAACCACCAGGTAATGGCCGTGGATATCCAGGAAGATCGGATAAACGCAGTGCTTCCCTATGTAACCAGCGCACAAATCGGCGACAGCACAAATGAGGAATTCCTCTCCTCCCTGGGCGTAAGCAGCTTTGACACCTGTATCGTCACCATCGGCGAAAGCTTCCAAAGCTCTTTGGAAACCGTTTCCCTGTTAAAAGAACTGGGCGCGAAAAAAGTGATCGCCAGGGCATCCAGGGGCGTGCAGGAAAAATTTCTGCTGCATAACGGCGCAGATGAGGTGGTCTACCCAGAAAAACAGCTTGCCGCCTGGACGGCTACCCGCTGCTCCTCCGAGCATATCCTGGATTACGTGGAACTGGATAAGGATTACTCCATTATTGAATTATCCATCCCCAGCGATTGGAACGGCAAAACCATCATCCAGCTGGACATCCGGAAAAAATACGGGATTAATATTCTGGGAATCCGGGAAAACGGAAAGCTAAACATGAACATTATCCCGGATATGGCCCTCAGCCGGGACAAATCCATATTAGTTTTAGGGAAACAAAAGGCCGTACAGAAATGCTTCCATATTTAACCTCTGGGAGCAGGGCGTAAATCCCCCAGCCGCTTCAGCAGGCATCCGCCAAATGGCATCTGGGCACGATGCTCGGCTCATTGCCTGCGGGAATAAACCCACTGGATTAAAATGCCATTTTGTGGTAAAATCCCTTACATAATTTATCTTACCATGCTGCCTAATCTTTTAAGCCGGGAGGTGATCGCTATGTGGCAGACGCGGCGGGGACACTTAAAAATCTTCTTCAGCTATGCAAAAAACAGCGGGAAAACGCTGGCCATGCTGAAAGCCGCCCAAGAAGCCAAAACCCAAGGGGTAAGTGTCCTGATCGGCTATATTGCCCCAAACCTTTCTGGAGACGAGCCTGAGATTAATGGGTTAGAAATCCTTAACCCCCTCCTGGTTAACGGCAAAAAGGAATTCAACCTTGATCTTGCCTTAAAGCGGAAGCCCGATCTGCTTTTAATTGACGAGCTGGCCCACTGCAACATTCCCGGCAGCCGCCACCGCAAGCGGTATCAGGATATCCATGAACTGTTAAAAGCCGGGATCGACGTATACACCACCGTAAATGTGGGAAATATCGAAAGCCTTCACGATACCGTAAGCACAATTACCGGCATATCTTCCTGGGAACGGATTCCGGATTCGGTTTTCGACCAGGCCGATCAGGTGGAGCTGATTGATATCGAGCCGTCTGAGCTGATTGAACGGCTGGGCAGGCCAGGCGCTCAGGCTTCCCCATTTACTGCCCAACAGCTGACGGCACTGAGGGAAACCGCGCTGCGCCGCTGCGCCGACCGGGTAAAATGGCTGTCTGACCAGCAGCACAAAAACAGTTTCCGCACCGATGAGCATATCTTAGTCTGCTTATCCTCCGCCCCATCCAATGCGAAAATCATCCGCACTGCCGCCAGGATGGCATGGGCATTCAGCAGCCAATTTACCGCCCTTTTCGTGGAAACCCCTGACTTTGCCGTAGCCTCTGAGGAAAACCGGCAAAGGCTTAGGGACAACCAAAGCTTGGCTGGGCAGCTTGGCGCCCATATCGAAACCGTTTACGGAGAAGATGTGCCGTATCAGATCGCGGAATTCGCCCGCCTTTCCGGCATTACCAAGATCGTGCTGGGGCAAAGCACCATTACCCGGAAGCACCTTTTGGAAAAAAAGACGCTGACGGAGCAGCTGATCTCCTATGTGCCGGGAATCGATATCCACATTATCCCGGATCAAAGCGCAGAAGCCTCTTACCGGCCGAAAAAGGCAAACCCCCACGGCCTGCCCGCCATCCTGAAAAACACGGCTAAAAGCGTTTCCATCTTAACCGGCGCTACGCTTCTTGGCCTTGGATTTTATCGTTTAGGCTTTACCGAGGCAAACATTATCATGGTATATATCCTTGGCGTGCTGCTGACCTCCATCGCCACTTCCCACCAGATATACAGCCTTGTTTCCTCCGCTGCCAGCGTGTTTATCTTTAACTTTTTATTTACCCACCCCCGCTTTTCCCTCACGGCATATGAAACCGGATACCCAGTGACCTTTATTATCATGTTCCTTACCGCCTATGTCACCGGAACTTTTGCCCTCCGTTACAAAGAACAGGCAGGCCAATCGGCAAAAATCGCCCACCGGACGAAAATCCTCTTTGATACCGATCAGCTGCTGTCCAAGGCCAGGAGCAAGCCGGAAATCATCCATGCGGCGGCAGAACAGATCGTAAAGCTGTTAAACCGGGATATGGTTATCTTCACCGCGGCAAACGGCCAGCTCTCGCCGCCCCGCCTGTTTTGGCCTGAGGGAACCCCCATGCCTTCCTATGAGCTGGGCCATGAGCTGGAAACAGCAGAATGGGTTCTGAAAAATAACCATTCTGCCGGCGCTACCACCGACACCCTTTCCAATGCCAAATACCTCTACCTGCCCTTGGGAGTCAATGAAAAAATTTACGGAGTCGTAGGAATCGCGGCAAAGAATAATCCCCTGGAAGCCCAGGAGCACGGCATCCTCCTGTCTATCCTGGGAGAATGTGCGCTGGCCTTGGAGAACGAGCAGAATGTGCGCGAGAAAGAAGCGTCGGCAATCCTGGCACAAAATGAACAGCTGCGGGCAAACCTGCTGCGAACCATTTCCCACGATCTGCGCACTCCCCTTACCACGATTTCCGGAAACGCCAGCAATTTAATGGGCAATGGGGACAATTTTGACGAGGAAACGAAAAAGCAGATTTACTCCGATATCTACGACGATTCCATGTGGCTGATCAACCTGGTGGAAAACCTGCTGTACGCCACCCGCATTGAGGACGGACGCATGGTGCTGCATACCTCCACGGAGCTTTTAAGCGACATCGTAGACGAAGCCATGAGGCATATGCGGCATAAGGCAAAACACCACTGCCTGCGGGCAGACTGCCAGGATGAACTGCTGCTGGTACGGGCAGACGCAAAGCTGGTAGTACAGGTGATCATTAACATGATGGACAATGCCATAAAATATACGGAGCCTGGTTCCTCTGTCACCGTTACCGCAAAGCGAAACAACAACATGGCGGAAATCCAGGTTGCTGACAACGGCAGCGGCATTCCCGACAACGAAAAAGAAATGGTTTTTGAAAAGTTTTACTGCGGCACAAATAAAATTGCAGACAACAGACGCAGCCTGGGACTGGGACTGTACCTTTGCAAGGCAATCGTAAACGCCCACAAAGGAACCATATCCGTGGCTGACAACAAGCCCCATGGAACTGTGTTTCGTTTCCTGCTTCCCCTTGAGGAGGTTAAGCTACATGAATAAATTCCTGATCCTGGTCGTAGAAGACGACGCCCCTGTGCGCAACCTGATTACCACCACACTAAAAGCACATGATTACCGCTTTATTATCGCGGCAAACGGGAACACTGCCGTGATGGAAACGGCTTCCCATAACCCGGATATTATCCTTTTGGATTTAGGGCTGCCGGACATAGACGGCGTAGAAGTTATCCGGCAAATCCGCAACTGGTCTATAGTGCCCATCATCGTCATCAGCGCCAGAAGCGAAGACAGCGATAAGATCGACGCCCTGGATGCCGGGGCGGACGACTATCTAACGAAACCCTTTTCCGTGGACGAGCTGCTGGCACGGCTCAGGGCAACTCAGCGCCGCCTGGCTCTGATGCAAAACGGCAGCCCCCAGGCGGTCTACGTTAACGGCCAGCTGCGCATCGACTACGCTTCCGGCTGTGCTTATTTAAATGGCAAGGAAATGCACCTGACTCCCATTGAATACAAACTGCTTTGCCTGCTGGCCCAAAATACCGGAAAGGTTCTGACCCATAAATTCATTACCCAAAGCGTGTGGGGAAACAGCTGGGAAAACGACGTGGGCTCCCTCCGGGTATTTATGGCCACCCTCCGCAAAAAACTGGAAAAGCCCCACGACTCGCCCCAGTATATCCAAACGCATATCGGCATCGGCTACCGGATGCTTAAAATCGAGTAATTCTCTTAAGGCTCCCAACCCACCTCTTCCCCTTAAAAACCCTAAAAGCCAAAACCAAACGCAGGAGCTCCTCCTGAGAAAAAGCCAAATACCCCACGGCAAGCAACAGGGCATCAAACTTGCAGCGCTGCGGAGCAGCGGGGTATTTGACCCTCGCGGCATTCGCCAAATGCTCGTGCTAGCACGGCACTTGACTCATTGCCCGCGGAAATAAAATTTTCCCTTCCGCCCACATACCGTTAAATCACAGGCCCTCTCGTATAAATCTCAATGGAGCCGTAGTACTGGATGCTTTCATTCTTGCTCATGCCTCCACTTAACACTTCCTCGATCTTCCGATAAACCTCTTCCCCCACCTCTTCGATGGTCTTGGCTCCTTCCACAATCAAGCCTGCATTGATATCCATATCGCCTTCCATATGGCGGTACGTCACCGGATTGCCGCAAACCTTGACCACCGGCATGATGGGGAAGCCCTGGGGCGCTCCTCTCCCCGTGGAAAACATCATCAGCTGGGAGCCTGCACAGGCCATGCCATGGAGTGACTTCATTAAAGATAGATGTTCTGGGATAATCAATATGCTTTTAATTTTTTGTCCATAATTTAGCGGATTTTATAGCTCATGCAACGGCAGTTCCATTAGATTATGGACGTTATCTTTCATTGCCTATGCAGATAGAAGATTTGAAGGAGGTTTTACCAATATAGCAGGGCAACATTTTGACATGAATAGATACAGTTAATGACACCAAAGAACAAGCCGTGTTTAACAAATATATGTATAGCAAAATGCTTTACAAATGCTACGTTATAGAGTATATTAGATATATCATAAGAGAGAGGTGATATAATGGCTCAAATTAGTTTACGTATAGAGGATGATGTAAAGAAAATGGCAGAGCAGGCTTGTGCTGATATTGGTATGTCTTTATCTACGGCTATAAATATTTATCTCAAAAAACTGGGAAGAGAAAAAAGGATACCGTTTGAAGTATCTGTTGATCCCTTTTATTCGCAGGAAAATATGACCAGGCTTAAGGCGTCTATAGCGCAAATGGAAGCCACAGGCGGTACGGTGCATGAGGTGGACTTTGATGATTAAGGCATGGTCAGATGCGGCGTGGGAAGATTTTGAATATTGGACAAAACAGGATAAAAAGACATTAAAACGTATTCTTCAGCTATTGAAGGATATTGACCGGAATGGATATGAAGGGATTGGAAAGCCGGAAAGGTTAAGCGGTGATTTGGCATCCTATTGGAGCCGGCGAATTGATGACGCAAATCGTATTGTTTATCGTATAGAAGATATCGTATAGAAGATAATGTGATAAAGATTGTTCAATGTGGTTCTCATTATAGAGATAAATAAAGGCGGCAACATTTTGGCAACAGAAAATCAGCAAGCCATAATAAATGATGTAATTGATATAAAAATAGGTGTGTATTTGCATAAAACTTAAATAAATATAGTTAATAACAACAAAGAACACGCCGAGTTCGAGTAACGGATAAAATCCCGGAAATGCTGATAAAATGGGCGTTTTCGGGATTGTTTTATGCTTGTTGGCTCTAAAATGGCTCTAATTATGTAAATGGTAGATAGGTTCTTTCCGCTCTTAGTTGAATTCAACGTGAAAAAGTTCATGAAACAATACTTTGGCTTTTAACAGTTCAAATCTGTTTCTGCCATACATAATCCGTTTTATTACCTTGATTTTATTCACGCTTCCCTCTGCCAAACCATTATTATAAGGAAAGATAATTCCATTTTTGATGTCTGTTGAATCTTTCAATATCCCCTCCACAAATGACTGTAGTTCAGATATATCGTGCTTCTTGGCAGACTCTATCCATGTGTCTACTTTCTCGGGTTTTTTGGAAAATATTGCAGCGTGGAATTCTTTCACCAAAGAATAAAGGGTATTTAGCAATGGATACGTTTCCAATGCTTGCTTATACTGACCAGCAGTGATTATTGCGATATTTTCCAGTTTCTTATAAATCAGCTGGCACAGTGATTTCCTCTGAATGAATTCAGACTGGGGTTTGTCCTGCTCCTCCTGCTCCCGCATTCGAGATCTTTCTTTTTTGTCCTCTGGAATCTCTTCCTCGGGAATGGCAAAATATTTTCGGATGGTTGTGGGAGACGAATGCAGCAACCGTGCAATGTCAGATATTGTTAGGCTCTCATTCCGTTTCTTATGGGCAAACCTGATCCGGAGCGATTTGTTTGCAGTATTATACAGCGCCGCCATCTCATCTGAAATTGCTTCAGCCAACGGAATCTCTACCCTGGCGGGAAATTCCCTGATGATATATTTGTTTATGGCTTCCGAAAGCCCTTTTATTTAGATGAAACCGGTCACTGACCCGTACTGCTTCCGGATGGGAATCCACTGCTGCCGACGAATAAGTGGACGCCCCATCCCTGGATACGACCTGTATGTTCGGAAATGTTGCGAGCCAGCTGCTGACATCAGCAGTCTCTCTGGAAGGGATCATGTCGATTATCCTATGGCTCTCAAGGTCGATCATAACCGTACCATAAGAGAACCTTTTCCGAAGTGCAAAATCATCCACACAGTTCTTTTTTACAGAAGCTTTATCCACAATGGAGGGCATTTTTTTAAGCAGACTGCAGATGCTGCTCTTGCACACAATGATATTTTCGCTTTTCAAAAGCTTTGAGGCATTCAATGAACTCAACTGCGTCGAAGTATGGATAATGTTTTTGACCAGCCGGTCTGTCTTCTTTGCTTTTGGTGCAGCAAAAGGATGTTTTTCAGCAAATGTTTTATGCGGACAGTCCGGATAATAACAGAAGAGTTTTCGTGCATCCACTAATAAAATGACCTGTTTATCCTGGATTGGCAAATCCTGAATTTCCCTCTGATATGCTGAATGGACATATATGCTTTTTGAGCCGCAGAATGGGCATACCAATTCCTTTTTACTGGATCTTATATGAAAAACAACCTCTTTATTCTTAATGTGGTATTGTACTAATTCGTAATCCTGATTAAGTGATTTTATAAATTCATCCATATGGCAATCATATCCTTTTACCTAGATTTGGCCATATTATAGCACTTTAATACATTAAAATCAACAAATAACGGAAAGAACCTATCTACCGTTTACAAAAATACAGGAGGTTGGTTTAAATACAGCATCTGTTCTTATTCAACCCCAGCCGAGGACGGAAAGCCAAGCCGTGGAACGTCGTTTAAATACAGCATCTGTTCTTATTCAACATCTGCGCCATTTGGTTTACCTGTTCAATCTGTTGCGTTTAAATACAGCATCTGTTCTTATTCAACAAGCCAACCAAGAAGGGAAATTATCATTTACATAGTTTAAATACAGCATCTGTTCTTATTCAACAAATCAAAGAACTTGTCCAGAAACTGTCCATTAAAGTTTAAATACAGCATCTGTTCTTATTCAACGTATGTAACTACATTTCCCATAAACTTTCCATAATCGTTTAAATACAGCATCTGTTCTTATTCAACTGTCATGGCGTACCCTAATTGGGTTCCTAGCGCAAGTTTAAATACAGCATCTGTTCTTATTCAACGTCCCGCACCGGTGCGCCGTTTAGGCCGTCAAAGTTTAAATACAGCATCTGTTCTTATTCAACTTATGTACCTTGCCAGCACGTCACAGTCCAGGTTGTTTAAATACAGCATCTGTTCTTATTCAACTCCAGGACGCGCCGGAAATCCTCTCCCTTATTGCTGTTTAAATACAGCATCTGTTCTTATTCAACAAGATATGGAACATCTGTGCCGACTGCACGATAGAGTTTAAATACAGCATCTGTTCTTATTCAACGCTAGATGGATAAATCGCGTAGAAAATAGATTATTGTTTAAATACAGCATCTGTTCTTATTCAACTGTGCGACTGATAGGGCGTTTGTAACTTTCTCAGGGGTTTAAATACAGCATCTGTTCTTATTCAACAAAATAGCAATCTGTCTTTTCTTTTGGTTTTGTTGTTTAAATACAGCATCTGTTCTTATTCAACAAAATCCGGGGTTCCGTAAGTAATCGGGGTAATGTGGTTTAAATACAGCATCTGTTCTTATTCAACTTTTTTTAGGGGGGGTGATGGCGTGGCAGATGGAAGAGGTTTAAATACAGCACCTGTTCTTATTCAACAAGGGTAATCAAGTTGGCATCTATCCATTTGGACAGGTTTAAATACAGCATCTGTTCTTATTCAACACGCACGAAATACAGGATATAAATGCCGTTCTGTGTTTAAATACAGCATCTGTTCTTATTCAACGGCTATTACGTGGATATAATCCCCGTAATAATCCAGTTTAAATACAGCATCTGTTCTTATTCAACTTATTGCAGACGAAAGCCAGCGGATCAAAACACAGTTTAAATACAGCATCTGTTCTTATTCAACCCGTCTTGCTCCCAGTTTCCACCATAAGGCTCGGGGGTTTAAATACAGCATCTGTTCTTATTCAACCTAAGCAGCCGTATAACCCAGACAGCAGAAAAGATGTTTAAATACAGCATCTGTTCTTATTCAACGCATAAAAGAAATCAATCCCAAAACAGCATATTGGTTTAAATACAGCATCTGTTCTTATTCAACGATGATAATTGTCCAGGTTATGGCGGAGGATGCGTGTTTAAATACAGCATCTGTTCTTATTCAACGAACCACTTGCTTCCGTACACGGTATTATTCCACAGTTTAAATACAGCATCTGTTCTTATTCAACTAAGCCTCAGTCATTTTAACGAAGTTATCATAAATCAGTTTAAATACAGCATCTGTTCTTATTCAACAGTAACCAGGATAAGAAAGAGCGGCTTGTTGTTAAGTTTAAATACAGCATCTGTTCTTATTCAACCGAAGGCTGGATTGCAAACAATAACGGGGATATCGGTTTAAATACAGCATCTGTTCTTATTCAACTTAAGGGACAGGTGCAAATTAATACTCACGATATGTTTAAATACAGCATCTGTTCTTATTCAACACAGACGCTCCCGGCGCTTATCCAGGGGAATAAAGTTTAAATACAGCATCTGTTCTTATTCAACCGGTCCAGAATGGCGTTCTTTGTCGGCTTCACCGTTTAAATACAGCATCTGTTCTTATTCAACTTGCCCTCCTAATCTTCATCTCCAATTTCTCCATCGTTTAAATACAGCATCTGTTCTTATTCAACAAAAACTTTATTTTCTGCAACTGCTTTGTAACCTGTTTAAATACAGCATCTGTTCTTATTCAACAATAAAGCACCAGATGAGTTAATATTGCAAATTGGGTTTAAATACAGCATCTGTTCTTATTCAACTTTTTACATCTCCCGTTTCACCAGAAAGCTTTACGTTTAAATACAGCATCTGTTCTTATTCAACGAGGAAACCAGGGACTCCAGCAATAAAATGTTTTTGTTTAAATACAGCATCTGTTCTTATTCAACGGATTTACTCAGCAGGAATTTAGCAACATTTTAAAGTTTAAATACAGCATCTGTTCTTATTCAACAAAACGTTCTTTCCCTCTTTGCGTGCGAATTGTTGTTTAAATACAGCATCTGTTCTTATTCAACATACACGCACTTGCCAACATCCTTAGAGTTATATTGTTTAAATACAGCATCTGTTCTTATTCAACTTTTGCCATAAGGAAAAAGGCGGAAAGGATTATCTAGTTTAAATACAGCATCTGTTCTTATTCAACCGGGCAACCGGGGATAAGTGCAAAACGTCTATGGTGTTTAAATACAGCATCTGTTCTTATTCAACTCAAGCGTGAGCCTTACACGCCCTCACAGGAGGACGGTTTAAATACAGCATCTGTTCTTATTCAACTTTCCTTTAAAGCGTTTTCTTTCGCTATTGCCGTGTTTAAATACAGCATCTGTTCTTATTCAACTAAATCCTCAATCACATCCGCAACTACAATTTCCAGTTTAAATACAGCATCTGTTCTTATTCAACATTTTCATAACTGGTCTATATCGCATGGGTATTCGTTTAAATACAGCATCTGTTCTTATTCAACATTTTCATAACTGGTCTATATCGCATGGGTATTCGTTTAAATACAGCATCTGTTCTTATTCAACAAAGACGGAAGCCCAAGGGATGCATTCAGTTACGGGTTTAAATACAGCATCTGTTCTTATTCAACTGTCCACCGCAATCTGCCTACCGATAAGCTCCGCCTTGTTTAAATACAGCATCTGTTCTTATTCAACGAATTCGTCGTAGTTGGCCGCCGTATACAGCTGGGTTTAAATACAGCATCTGTTCTTATTCAACGCAACCAGGACAAGAAAGAGCGGCTTGTCGTCAAGTTTAAATACAGCATCTGTTCTTATTCAACTTACCTAGGGTACTCAAAGCAGACTACTAGCGTAAGTTTAAATACAGCATCTGTTCTTATTCAACAAGGGGACGACAAGGCAAGTCACGAAATGGGAACGGTTTAAATACAGCATCTGTTCTTATTCAACTGTCATGCACCGCGTGGACATCCCAGGCTTTCCTTAGTTTAAATACAGCATCTGTTCTTATTCAACCAAGCACTTCCGTCTGCTTCATTCACGCCCAGGAGGTTTAAATACAGCATCTGTTCTTATTCAACTTATTATATCAAGAAGTATCGAAAAGTCAATGTAGTTTAAATACAGCATCTGTTCTTATTCAACGATCTGTTTCCTGGTAAATACAGCCGCTCCAAAGCGTTTAAATACAGCATCTGTTCTTATTCAACACAAACGCTTTGTTGGACACTCTATACCTGCGGACGTTTAAATACAGCATCTGTTCTTATTCAACGGAGAGTAGGTGTTATACATGACATAGCATATATCATGTTTAAATACAGCATCTGTTCTTATTCAACGTCCTTACCCCAGAAGAAGAAATATATTTAAAGCAGTTTAAATACAGCATCTGTTCTTATTCAACTTATGTCCGGCTAGGAAAAGACTTGGAAGAATACAAGTTTAAATACAGCATCTGTTCTTATTCAACACTGCCTCCTACCCGTTTTCCTTCCAGGAATATTTGTTTAAATACAGCATCTGTTCTTATTCAACCAACCATGGTCGCGGCGGCACGCAATTTACAGTTCAGTTTAAATACAGCATCTGTTCTTATTCAACGCATTGAAGAACCGGGAAGAACTTATTCAGGAAAGTTTAAATACAGCATCTGTTCTTATTCAACTTGTACGGCAACGGGGTGGGACTGAATTAGAAGTGTTTAAATACAGCATCTGTTCTTATTCAACGGAAAAACCCTCCGTGCTGGCACGCTTCCATGCCAGTTTAAATACAGCATCTGTTCTTATTCAACGATAATGACAAGACGACCGTTGACACCTATGGACGTTTAAATACAGCATCTGTTCTTATTCAACGCCGGAACTGGATGTTCCAATCCAGCAGATAGACTAGTTTAAATACAGCATCTGTTCTTATTCAACTCCAGTTCCGGCAGATCCATAAGCATCTTTTTTGGGTTTAAATACAGCATCTGTTCTTATTCAACGGAGAAATCCCTTGCTGGTGTAGGAGGGGATAAAGGTTTAAATACAGCATCTGTTCTTATTCAACCGTATCAACGCTGAACGCATAGCCGTACTTGGTCTGTTTAAATACAGCATCTGTTCTTATTCAACGTTTCCGTGTTGCCAGTTTTCGACAGCATTTTTAGTTTAAATACAGCATCTGTTCTTATTCAACCAACGTATTTCCTACATTTCTATTAATAATATTATCAAATTTACCCATAAAAATCAAGTATTTCCAAATATTTTACCAACCTCTTTTTACATTTCCCTATATTTTCCAAAACATCAATTTCCTTAGCAAAATCAAGCATTTTTTCACTTAGCTTTATTTTACGCCTGGTAAAATGTCATTCACAAGATAATATTGCAGTGTGTTAATCACCTCTTCTAACATCCCATATAATGTCTGAGCTGTCATTTATATCAACATAACAACCTGCCCTTTGAACACATAATCAAGGCAATGCTTCCTCACCATCACTCAAGCTTGTTTTCATATTTAGTAAACACAGTACCGACATCTGTTCACATTCACGAGCACGAAGCGAAATTTCAAGTTTTTATCCGCAGGGCGAAATAACGCTACAGGTAAACATTCGGATATCCACTAAATAGATGATCTGTTAAGGGTTTAGCGCACTGACAGTAAGTGTCCCCCATTAAAGCCCCACAAATTGCTTTGAAAATATACTCGCTGTCACATAAAAATTAGAGAAAAACAGAGGGATACCGCGATTCCATTACAATATTCTGTACAATTTGAAGCATCACACTGGAATTTGTGGATAAGCCTTGACTAGTATGACATAAATTAAGTTGTTGATAATTTTGATATCTTGTATAATGGATTTAATCAATATAATTTATGGAGATCAATTATGCCCGCATTACCTTACAGTATTACGATATCAGATGAGGAACGTGCCTATCTGAAATCGTTGATTAAAAACAGAACTATCCGGGCACAGATTGTTGACCGTGCCCGTAGTATTGTGGAAGTCTGAAGCCAAAACGGATAAAGCTATCGCAGACAGTCTTGCTATTAGTGTGAATACCGTCCGACGCTGTATTTACCGTTATCTCAACAGTGGTATTAACCTTGTCATCTTTGATGATGAACGCTCCAACCGCCCAGTTGAGATTACCGACGATGCAAAATCATGGATTGTCGCTATAGCCTGCCAAAAGTCCTGCGTTCTTGGCTATGCCGCAGAATTATGAACATTGGCAGCGCTGCATAAACATATACAGACATATGCTGAAGAAGCTAGCTATCCACGCTTAAAGACAGTTACAGAACCATGGCTTCAAAAATATCTCAATAAGATGAAGATTAAACCGTTCAAAATCAAGTATTATCTTGAGCGGAAGGATCCTGATTTTGAGAATAAAATGCACGATGTCCTCCTTGTTTATAAACAGGTTGAAATGCAGTTTGATGCTAATGGTGATATCACCATACCAGACAGCGGGCATTTGACGCATACTATTTCGCATGATGAAAAACCCGGCATTCAGGCTGTTTCCAACAAATATCCTGACTATAACCCAACGGAGAAAAACGGTTATGTCCGTCGGAATTATGAGCATACGCGGCTTGGAACGCTGTCACTGCTTGCAGGCATTGACCTTCTGACAGGTGAGGCAATCCCATTGGTTAGCCAGACACACAAAAGTTCCGATTTTATCGGGTTTTTAAAGATTCTCGATGCAAAATACCCAGAGGGTGACACAATCCGATTAGTCCTGGACAACCACCCAGTCCATACTTAAAAGGAAACGCATCCGTTTCTTGCAACGAAACCGGAAGATCGTTTTGTGTTTGTATTTACTCCGACACATACCTCATGGCTGAATATGATTGAAAGATTCTTTAGCAAAATGACAAAACAAATGTTAAAGGGCATTCGTGTCAATTCAAAGGATGGACTATCGGAACGAATATACCGCTATATCAATGAAATCAATGCAGAACCAGTTGTCTATCATTGGACATATAAAATGAATAAAATTGTTCCCGATGAAGTAGCAGCTATTTAAACTATCAACAATTTAATATTCGTTGTACTTGAATCCGTTGTTACGCGCCCTGCGAATGTCCATTTAAAACAGTTGCAAACCAACTCAGAATAGCATATACTTTTTTCATAAGCCTTTTCTGTTTTTTAACAGTGTCTGCCAAAAGACACGATATCTTAATTTTTATGCAATTTTTTAAGTTTTCTCATTTATAGCTATAAAATCAAACTTTCTCCCGTTTGTCTGTCTTGTTTTCCTAAAATTTCTTCACCAAATACTCCTTCATTCATTAATTTTATGATACAAACAAAGTCTTCTAAAGGATCTATGACTGAATTTAAATCTGTTTTTAATTTTATTAACTTCGACGGTGTCATCTCACCACGAAATACAGAATACTGAAAATGTGACAAATACTTTTTACAAACTTTAAATACCTTCTGCACTCTTTTTTCATTTACATCATAAAAAACAAACGCATAATTATAGTTTACCTGTTTTTTCAAATCACATCCCCTCCTTCAATGAAAAAGGTATAAATTCTTTATCTTCTAAAATAAATTTAATTAATTTATAACAATCCAACTTAATTGCTGTCCGATAACTAACTTTACGTTTTAATTTTGCATGAAAAAACACCATTTCCAATCGATTTTCAAATGCTTCTATAAATATTTTCCTCCCTTCATCATTTAATAAACAATAATTAACTTTTTTGTCAAAATGTTTGTTCACTTGAATTCTCCGATTGTTAACTAATTCAAATATAGTACGATATACAATAATTGGTTTAAAAACCTCACTGATATCTAAGCTTAAAGAAAAACGTCCTTCCGATGGTTCATGCAAATAACTTATCCTTTGATCCAAGTGAGTGCGATAAATTGAGGATATTGTTTTAGCATACAGCAACGTATTTCCGAAAGATATCATTGCATTAATCGGATTATCCGGTGGACGTTTCACTCGTTTATTCATAATAAATTCGTCTGGAAGAAAATATTTAAAATCACCATAAAATCGCATCCATGCTTCTCCTTCTATAGACATCAACTCTGCTACTTTTTCCGCTTTTTGAATACGTATTTGAAAATCATTTCTTAACCAATCTATCGTCTGTTTCACTTCTTTCTTACTATGCTTGTAATAATGATATAAAACTTCGTCCATATTGATTCCAATCCCTGCAACAAAAGCTTTTGCAACAATCACACGTGAATTTTTAAATACTTCAGCTTGCTTCAAAATTAATTTTCCGCTATTATACTGGTTTCGCGGATAAAAAGTACCACTATATCCTTCATAATAGTTAAAAAAATGCACCACAACATGATTTTGCGACAAAAAATCCAGTAATTTTGTATTAAAAGAAACTTCTGACAAACAATAAATTTCTTTTGTATTCTCTATAGGGATATAAACATTTTTTCCGTCTTTTCTAAAACATAATGAGTTATCTTTTCTCGTCAATTCTCCTGGTGACATAATATATCTTGTACTTCCCATTTTATTACCTCTTTAATATTTCTTCACTTCAACCCACTGAATATAATTTAAATATAACAATACTCATAATATGCACATTGATTGCAGCATTTCTTTTTTATTGCTTCTGGAATTTCTTCTTCCAACAGCAATTTTTCTATTTCATCTATATAATGAAGTAATTGTTCCTCCAGTTCCTCTGTCAGCTCCATAATCATTATACGATTCCCACTTTTATTTTTTTCAATAAATTCAAGCTTTCCCTTCCGCTCAATTCCCTTTTGCTTTAAAACAAATAAATAGTATAATAACTGCCATTTACAAGCCTCTTCATCCGCATCCGATTTTTTTATTTCTGTAAGGTATTCTGATGTGAGACGATCTAAACAAATATTATCAATCATAATCTCTGAATTAGATGACTTAGCCGCTTTCTCTTCATGAAGGGCTTTTCCTATTTTAACAATTTCGCTATTATCTTCTAAATTCAACCTATTTCCGTGAAGATAGCATTGTCTTTTACAATGAAAATAATAATTGATTAAAGTACCATTTACCCTCATATTGTTTTCTCCTAAATCTCAATAAAAGCACCGCCATCTTTTTCCAGCATTTTCTTATTTAATTTTCCATTTTCAAAATACTTCTCCCCATCCTGGATCGCGTATAATTCCCCAATTCGATCAGAATATATTAAATTTGAATTTTTCTTAATTTCATAAATAAAATAATTCATTTTTCTCCTTACTTCGGAAAGCAATATCTGCTTTTTTGCATAATTCATTTTTGAGTCAACCAGCAGCTCCCGATATTCATTCCAGCATTCCCATCCATCTATTTCAGTTCCATCTTCTAAAACAATACTTCTGGACAAATATATCGAAATGTTCCAATCGTTTTCTTCAATTAATTTCATTCGTTCAGAAACATCAGCAAATTTTCCTTTCGCAACAATTTGATCGAAAAAATATGCGATCCCTTCTTCCCCCAATGATTCATTAAATTGATTTATTAGCACATCTAAAATCATTTTATAATATTTATCAAAGCTTTTTTTCATTAAAATATCCTGTATTATACTATTCTTTAATATAAACTCTTCATTTTTGCGTATATCATTTTTATAAATTTTTTCTGCTGAATCTAAATCAAAAAAATATACTACCCCTGTTCGCTTGCAGGATCGATTAATTCTTCCTAAAAACTGTTCCTCACTATCCAATTTAGAAATGTCCTTATATCCAACATCCAAATCTAGATCAACTCCTGCTTCAACTACCTGAGTTGCTATTAAAACCACCCCATTTCGCTTGATTTTTATTTTCTTTAAAATTTTCGTTCGCTCTATTATATTATCATCACCCGTTAACAAATAAATCTGACGATCACTTAAATAATCCTGTTGTTTGGAATAAAGCAGTTCAAAAAATTGATACGCTGTATCCTTCTTAATAAATTCTACTAAAATCCCTTTATCCTCTGTTGTATAAGTAATAATATGATGATACAGCTCTTCCAAATCAATATTTCTTTCTAACAGTTCATAAGATATTTTCACTCTTTGACAGAAAACAGGATGTTCAAAATATTTATTCCTATTTTTAATTAACCGTATTACATCCTTTTTTCCATCTGTCAAATATTCAAGATCTGGTAATGTTGCAGACATAATCACTACCTTAATTTGCATTAACTTCGCCATAACCGTCAAAAAATTAATTATTTCCGACCATATCTGATTTCTGTAACTTTGAATTTCATCTAATATAATTATGCTATTAACTAATTGCAAAAAGCCAAAAATAGACTCTCGATGATTTCCAAATAAAATATCAAACAAATTTATATGTGTTGTTAAAATAAACGGATAATTTAAAAATTGCCTGTCTAATAAAGCTTTTTGATAAAATGCATAATCATCCTCTTCTTTTTCCCTAATTTCATTTTGCTCCGTTTTAATTGGAGTAACTGAATTAATTACTGTAATTTTTGAAAAAACTTCCTCACTTGCCCCAAAAATTTCTTTTAATCCATTTAAGTTTTGTTCTACCAGGGTATTAAATGGGTATACATAAAAAATTTTATTTTGACCCATTTTTTGCATTTGAAAACTTAAATTCATTGCCACATTACTTTTTCCGCTTCCTGTAGGAGCCTCTAAAAAAAATAATGATTCACGGCACTTTTCTTTCCAACATTTTTCTGCATCTAAAAACATTTCATTACGCAAGTTATTCATATCCGTTATATCACCAATATCTGAATTTCCATAAGATGCTGATTCATACTCACGTATAGACTGAACTAATTCACAAGATTCATATATTCTTGATAATTGAGCGCTATCAGAAATATCACCAAAATTTTTAATTTCAACTCCATTAACATATTCCGAAGTGGCATAATAATCAACCGATACAAGAATTGAATATAGGAGACGCATAATTGTATAATAAGAAATTTTTAAATCTCGCGAAAACTTATTTACTATTTTTCCCGCTCGTTGAACGTATCCGATATTATCTGCATTAAAATAAAATAGACCTTTATAAACAGGAAAATCACATTCTTCTAATAATTCAGCAATAATCCTTGCCTGTCCTCCATCCATAAACTGCTTTTCGTAATCTTCCATATTTCCCAAATCACTATGATGCCTGGATATCAGATATGCACATGAATATGCCAACATCTTTAATTTTCGTGCCTCCTTTTTTTCTACTTTACTTTTTGCGATTTCATCATAGCAATAATCCAAATAAATAATCGATGAGAAAAACGAATGATTCGCTCCTGATAAGCATTTCAAATAATCAAATCGAAAATCCTTTCTTCCCATTTTTTTTCGTTGAAATTCCGGATTTATCTTTCCTACATCATGAAACGTAATCATTCTTTTCCATATTTTTCTAGCCAACTCCATACTCATTTGGGAATCAGTCTCCATATATTCACGCAAGAATGTTTCCACAATGCAGTCCAATTTTTTCGCCATAAGCAAACGCTCCAAATACTTTTTACATCGCTCTATATGCTGCTGCAATGTTTCTGCTTCTTTCCCTTCTGTTATATGTGCATAAATTTCGTATTCGCTACATAATATTTTATTTAGTTCCATAATTCCTTCTCCTCTTACCTTGCATTTTACTTAAACCTGTTCAATCCTCTATCTAATCACGATTATCCCCAATAGCTTTTAATAAGTATTAATCGAATGTTTATTGAAACATAATAGCCAACCCATTCCCTGTAGAGCTAAAGGGATATTGCAAAACTATAATAACCTTTGCAATATCCCTTTACTGTCAAAGTAATTTAGCCAAAGGAAATTCAGAATGCCCGATAAAGCGGGGCAGCTCCTCCGCTTCACCACTTCCTCATAATCCTATGCTGCTGTCGCAACTTGCCAGATGGCGCTTGCACCCCACCTGACTGGGGCAAGTCCCCCACCACTTTCACCTTTACGGCTTAGAAGCAGAGAACTTCCTTGATAAGTTAAAAAAATATGATATTTTTTTGATTTGTGCAAACCACCTCCGCTTGATGGCAAAGTATAGGAATATTGGTAAAAACAAACTTTTCATATTGATACATATGCGTCTGCTTATCTAATCCTACCGGCAAAAACTCTGCATATTGGAATGGGATAATTTCATCCTCGTCCTTATCCAATTCTACCAAACTATCCGGGAAAAAACTATCAATCTGACTTATCTCATCTTCATCCGCAATTTCCCCTTTAAAAATTTCCACATTAGTAATATCTGCAGGATGATCATTACTCCCTAAATACGGAAGAAATATGCCGTTTTTTTGCAACATACACAGCTTAATTTTTTCTGACTCCCCATCATTTACTTTCAAATAAATCTCCCACCATGGATTTTCCAGCCATTGCTGTTTTACAATCAAATTCCCTCCCTGTTCCTTAGAAGCGTACCCTACAGAATTATTAAATGATTGAATCTTCTTCCCGATATAACCTTTTGAATCTTTTTTTGGAACAACTGCTACCTCTAGTTGATGCAGCTTTTCATAAAACTCCGGATACATACTTTTCTTCCCGATTCCACCATAGCCCCCATACCCCAAAAGTGCCCCAAATATTCCCAGCAAGGCAACCTTATGAACATTGCCAAAGGTAAAGCTATAATATGTGTTTACCTCAGGAACCCTAAAAAATGCGGTTTTCCCTTCAAGGATAAACTTCAAAATCTCCATCCTAAACCTCTTCCCGGGTAAAAATATTATAATATTTAATCCCTTCTTTTTTCATTGGCAGTATTTGCGTTGTATATGGATTATAATAAACTTGAATAGAATAAATCCGATTCATTACCTTCTCCAGCAATTCCATAATTCCAATTTTGATTGTGTTTAATTCACCATCTTTTCCTTTAATGAAATCCACATATCCAGATAGCGTAGGAAGATACAGGATTGGCTCTGTTTCCACTAGCAGTGCAAATTCATTTTCACATCCTATTTTTGCGTTTGTTGCAAAAGAAGTTGCTGCCGACAATGCCGCTTCTTTAAACTTAGCATAATCTTCTTCTGTATATCCTTCTGTAACTCCAAGTTCAACAAACTCTTTATATGCCAATGGATTAATCGAAAACGGGTAAAAATAATGTGCTTCATTACTGACAATTTTTGTTCCTAAGGTAGAATTCTTTGCTTCTTCATCTTCTTTACTCTTCTCTTTGGCAGATGGATCCCGAAACGGAGAAAGTATTGACTGCTCTTGTGGCTCAGTATCCCCATAATGATTAAATCCTTGCCCGATCTGCACCGCTCCGGTAATTGAAATATTCATTCCCGATTCCGCAAAAGTCGCCCCAAAATTTTTCACGTCAATCGCCTGAAATAAATTTGACAATACCTGTTCTGCATTTTTCTTTCCTTCCATTTTTCCAAAAAGCTGCTCATAACGTTCCTTCAACGTTTTAGGAATAAGGCTAACCTCTCCCTTTTTATCAAACATACACATCGATTTAATGTACAGCACCTTTTCACCTTGATCATTCCACATTTTTTTTATCGGATATTTAAATGCTTTATCACTTCCAAAAGTCCTCCCATCTGAAGTAGTTTTTGGATATCCAGAAAAATCAGCATTCCAATTTGCCATAATCGAAGAAATGCCCAAAACACCATATACTCGTTTATCCATCATCACTTTCATTCCCCCTGTAAATTAATATTATAATTCTCGACTAGCAATAGCATATATCACTTAAAAATAAAACAATCTGATGTTAAACCTGCCGATAATACAATCGCATCAACCATCGGCTGCTTAGGATGATACTGCATCACATTACTATACAATCTTTTCACCCTTAAATTATTATAATCAATCCGGTAATTATACTTTTTAAATAAAAATGTCATATGTTTTTTTATCATATTGTCATTATCTGCATTCATAAATGGATTAATTAACGACAATGGTTTTTTCTTCGAATTGCTTATACTGATGAAATAAGATACCAATTGCCCTACTCCAAAGTAGTATTCTTCATCACTTCTAAACCTCCATCCATTTTTATCATCCATATAGTTTTCAAATTGATCCTCCAGATAATTCATATCCTCCTCCTTCTTTTTATTTCCCGCAAAAAAATCCTCCAATGACCATAATAAATTAATCTGAAATTTTGCTTTTTTCCAAAATCCTCTGCAAATAGAATTCTTAATCAAAAATTTTCCAGCATCTCTCAATACTGGCCAAATATTTATCTCATTATTTTTATAAAACCAAGAAAACAATCGTTCACGAATCGCCACTAACTGGTTTAAAACCCTTTCGTCACGAATCAGCAAATCTCCTGGATTGGTAAAATAATTAGATATCAAACTTTTATTAAAAAAAATATCATCAATAAGCTTTTCTAACTGCGATCGTTCATTAATTACTCCGTAATCATCCCTATCCGCGCTTAATATCTTTTTATGATAAAAAGCGGGGCATAAATTAGGACTATAAGAAACCACTACATCTGCATTATGAATTTCAACTTCTTTTTTTCCCTTTCTAAGCCGCAGAAAATAACCGCTCACTTTCGTTTTCGGGTATTCCCCAGGCCTAAAAGCTAGAATCTCGCCCTCCAAATAATCAAAGTAAAGATTCACCCTCCCTTTTGAGGCATAACCCATAAGAAAATCGTAAAACCTTGCCTGAAGAACAGCCTCTTCCTGATTGATCAAGTATGGAACCTCAATTTTCCTGGAATGATTCGCCAGATATGGTTTTTTTGCGTTCATCCCTAAGTTATTATTAGGCAATCCTACAATTTTCCCATCCACGTTCATATTAAACTTATTGCTATTATAAATATTTGGAATTTCATACCGCTGACTTTCCCGTTTATAACATTCTTTTGTCTTTCCCATATCCGTATAAACAAAGAATAACTTCAGATAGTCCTTACGACTTGCATCTATATGAATGCTGCGCAAATTCAGAGATATCCAATCATGTATTTGCTCCAATGCCGTTTCATCGAGCTTTCCCAAGCTTTCCTCTGACTGCTGATAAAGTTCCAACGATTTCGCATCTTTATACTTTTTTCTTGGTTCCTTCAAAATCGAGTAATACTCATCAATAACACTTTGCGTAAACTTCGGATCAGATAAGCTTTCTTTTTTAATAAAAAACGCATAGTAATTATTTGAATGAATGATTTTCTTTTGATCAATAGGCTTATTCATATCAATCAACTTGCTATAATAATCCAGAAAACAAAAATCCAAATATTTAGGCGAATCTCTTCCGTCTAACACCCCCTTTTTCTTGTCATAAATAATATCCAACGGCTCACTTATATTCCACATTTCATCAGCCATAGTAATAAACATATATGTCCCATCTTTAGGAACGTAATTATCTAAAATGTAACGTTCACCCTTTTGCGTTAAATTTTCACAAAATAATCCAAGGCACTCGCGAATCACCCATTTTGCCCCCTTTACATAAAATGTGCGTTTACAAATCCATATCCCCTTGCATTCATCGTCCCCGCTCCCGTTCCTAATGACATAAATGCCAACTGCTGGGCTACCAAATTATCCGCTATCTGCATCTGCACCTTATCGGCTAATAGCTTAACCGACTTATATGGTATTGCAATGGGTGTGCGGTTTGTAAGCTCTAACAATGTAAACAATTCAATATTTTCATTTATTTCACCTCCCAGCAAACCCTGGTATTTTTTTATCAAATTCACTTTTATCTGCTGGCCAAACTGTGCAAAATCCATTTCGTCGCGCCAGTAAGTTTGTCCAGGCCCCTTAACCACAACTGGTGTGATAGAATACAAGGCTTTAATATGTCTTTGCTTAACTATGGTAACACTACATACTAATCCCTTCATTGATGCATTTTCATGTTTCGGCAAATTTTCCTCCAAATATTGCATCAAGTTTCGATCAACGCTTCTGATCATAATTTGATATACTTGTTCTTTTCTATATGTGCCATCTGGCTCTGGCTTATAAAACGAATTAAAGCAGTAATTCTTATAACAATTTTCATTATGTAATTTTGCCCATTGAGGATTTTTAACCAATACCTCATCAATAAATGATGCAATCTCCATCAAAGAATACTCTTGTTTAATTTCCCGCATCAAAAAAACTTTTAAATATAACTGAAAAACATTCATCATTTTCTCCATTCTGCTGCAACATTTTATCATTTAAAAGCAATCTTTATAAATTGACAAACAGCTATGCTGCGAACGGCATTGCGGCTTATCGGAATTCACAAAGCAAGCTTAGGTTATAAAAGTTACCACCCGTTCAGCCGCGTCATTCGCAAAATGTGTCCATGGCACTCCCCGCTGTTTACACAGCTCCTTTCTCACATAAGCAATCGTTTTTTATAATAATTAAAGATCTAATTTCTGAAAATCAATCGTAAAATCCTCATAAACATTCACATTTATTTTATCTTGAAATGTATATGTTTTTACACTAAGATCCTTTTGTTCCAGATAATATACTAAAACGATTTCATTACGCGGATCCACAATCCAGTACTCCCGCACTCCTGCCTTTGCATACAAGTTTAATTTAAAAATAAAATCATGTTCTGGATTACCTGGTGAAACGATTTCGATAATCCAATCAGGAGCGCCAGAACATCCCTGTGCCGTCAATTTGCTTGGATCGCAAATAACGCTAATATCCGGTTCTACAATGGTTTTTCTGTCATTAAACAGCTTGACTGCAAAAGGAGCTGGGTAAACTTTACAGAAACCATTTTTTAACCTGATATAATCACGAATTGTCGCTGCAAGCTCCATTAGGATATTTTGATGAATTCTACTGGGTGCTGCCTGATCGTAGATTTGGCCGTCAATCAGTTCTGCCCGAACCCCTTCGGGAAGATGATAATAATCCTCTTCCGTATAAATTTTCTTTAATGCGGATAGCATAACACTCCTCCTAGATTATAAAATTTGTTCAATCATTTTCTATATGCTAATTATAGAAGCTTTTTTTCTTTATGTCAATTACTTTCAAATACATACTTTGATATATTGTAATTAACACACACCACACTTCTTTTGAAATACACACTGTGTTCCCATTCAGCCTTAAAATTTCCAAATACTTACTTTTTTCAAAAAACTTTGTTTTCTAGTTTAACTTGCCTCAGCGATAGTTTATCAGATTTACCTTAATTTGTCAATTCCTGTTTCATAATATTCCCATTCTCTTACATATATCTCATAGCTATTTCAACGTCTCTTATTGCTCTGGGCACTCATACTATAGCTGCTCTTCCTCATTATCTGTTGGCTGGCGACATAACATAGCAGAAGCTCAAAAAGAAGCTACCTTATGAGCAGCTTCCTACACTTACCGACGCATGGCTGTTTCTGCCAGCCCTTTGTTCTCTCCTTAATAATTTACTCCCTTTTCGAAATTGTGTACCCACCGAAAACGAGCCTATAAATATACGTTTGCAATAAATAAAGATACACTCTAACCACTTTACATACATTGAAATATGCAGTAAAATATAGTATGATATAAAAGATTTTTTTGAGGAGGATAGCCATGAAAAAGAAGATAAATCAGATACTAAATATTATCATGGGCTCGTTTATTGGTATATTCATTGGCTCAGGTCTATATAAATACTGGCATTTTAGAAAATATCCGTATTTATATGCTATGCAATCTGCTCCATGGTATACTAGCATTTTGATAAATGGATTATTAACGCTTGTATTATTGGCAGTTTGTATGATAGTAAAAGTCATTCTTATAGAAAAGATAGGGCGGATCCAAAAAATAGCTTTGATTTTAGGAATTGTTTTTCTGACTTTAACATTTATAGGTGGTTGTTATGTACTTGATCATCAAGGACAAGTTAATGCCGGATATGCAGTTGTGCCTGGGATTTGGACTATGATATGTTTTGGATATTACCAAAGCAAAAAACAGGACAAAATCCAATTAAAATAAATATCTAAGGATCCTCAATCAAACAGATAGTATTTTTCCGATTTCTCCCAACATTCAGCAGACAGGGTTAGTACTGAAGCTTTTACCGGTTCCTCTACCAAACGAATTTTCTCATCACGGAAAAACATATTGTCATATGCTTTTAACAGAAAATATAGGAGCGCTGCAAAACAACAGCGCTCTGCAATATATAAGCTGGATATTTCCATAAGTTCCGCTATATATTGTGGAGACGCCAAATTTTGCAGCGCCCCCATCATATTTTAATCAAATCTTTTTATCTTATCACTTTTTGCCTACTCAAAAACTTCCCAAACACCCGCTTATATAGTTTTCCTATAACTCCCATCCTCCTGCTTTTCATTAGTATAAAAATGTTGATTTGCAAGACATATCAATCTTGCATAAGGTCTTTTAGCATCTTCCAACACCTTAATCAGCCCTTCTTCTATGAAATGCTGGATGCGTTTTGCATACCACCAATCTCCAATACTGATTTGATTATGTCCGATAATATCGCCAATTAATCTGCATTCTTTTACTGGTTTTGTTGTAAGCCTGTTAAAAATCATAAAGTCATAGAAATTTTCAGGAACACCCATCATTTTTCCATTTACCATTGCACGAAGCGGGCTGTTCTCTTCTACCAGCTCATTCCATAAAAACGCATACATTTGGATTTCGTCTTTAGAAAGAATCTTCTCGCCAGACAGAAAACCGGCAAATTCTTCTGCCGCAACTTCTCCCCAGTTTCGATAAAAAACGATTGTTTTTCCATGAACCACATATTCAGGAAGCTCTACCAAATGAATCTCATTCTCATAGCAGTGCAGAATATTGCACAAATGATACAAACCGCACCGGGAATAAGGTGCATTGCTATACCATATCCGAATAGATTCTCCAGCTTCTAAATAAATTTTTAGCCGCTGCATTTGCATAAAGCTATCTGCATAATTTTGTATTTCTTCCTCAGTTTCTATGTCCAGCATAGAAAAAATTAAATTTTTCCGGTAATGTCCTTCAATATCTTTCTGTATATTGCCAATATCCAGCATATATCCAAAACAGACAACATCATCGGCACTTCCCTCTAACCAACCAGAATGTTCCTTTTTAGGCGGTTTCTTTTTCCCTGCAATAAAGACAGATGTAGGTCCATCTGCCTTACTATATATGACTGTGCTTTTCGCTGCCTTCATGGATGCCGATTCACTGTCTGCAAATAATACTTCTATCATTACCCTTTTACCTCTCCATCAACGCTTCCACCGTGCACCCCAGAGCCTTTGCCAAGGCAAAAACGGTTATGGCTCTGGCTTTGTTAATATCCCGCTGCCGCTGCTCCAACAGCTGGAGCTGGCGGATAGGGACGCCTGGTAAATACATCCGGATCCAGGCAGCAGGAATTCACCGCAAAGTCAAGCATATCCCCTGGCAAGCCCTTCCTGCTATGGGTGTGCGAAAAAATAGTTTGTTTGCTACTTCTATTATCTCACATCTCCCCATAAAATAGGAGGGTTTTTTATAAAATATTTTTAAGCGTCAGACCTGTTGTATCCGCACATATTCTATGCCACAATGAAAACGCATAGGAGACGTAAAACAAAAATGCCAAAATGATTCCCATAAATACCATTTCCATCCAGTTAAACCTGGAAAAGCCACGGTTCCTTTCCATTGCAATGACACGCTTAAAGGCACTGAAAATTTAATCTTAAAACAAGCCGGACTGAACAAGATATTAACTTTTCCCAAGTATTGCAGGATGCTTTAAAAGCACGGCTTCATTCATTCTATCCATGCCCCATCCACACCTACAACATAGCCATCAGGAGTTACGGTATTTGCCAGCATTGCTCCATCACTTCTTAAATAATACCATTTGCCGGAAATCTGAATCCAGCCTACCGCCATAGAACCGTCCATATTTAGGTAATACCATGTATTGGCAACATAGATCCAACCTGTTGCCATCGCACCGGAGCCTGGCATCAAATAATACCACTTGCCATCCAAGAAAAACCAGCCTTCGGCCATATATCCTTTTTCATTAAAACGGTAAATCACATCATTGATCCGTGCCCATTGGTTCCTGGGATAACCTCCACTTGATAATTGGAACCACCATCCGATGTTATCCTTTATCCATCTGCCGGTAAGTGACGGAGCAAAGCCTGGGGAGTTCCCTCCTGATGCGCCTGGGCCGCCTGATGAACCACTCACTCTGCCACCGCCGCCAGAGCTTCCACCTCCACCGGAACCGCCGCTGCCGCCAGAGCTTCCACCGCCGCCGGAACCGCCGCTGCCGCCAGAGCTTCCACCGCCGCCGGAACTGCTGCTTGGGCCCTTCAGCGTCTTTTTATCCACCTGGATTCCTTGTGCAGAATCAGGTAATCCCGCAGGATACATATAGAACGTCAGGTCTTTCCCATCTGTTACATACCACGTCACATTGCCATTTAATATTACCGGCTGGCAGTCGGACAAGCTCCCGGTAAAATCATCAATATTTCCATCGTTTAACCAATTTCCATTGCCGTCAAAAAACGCTATCTTTACCTTCCCGCTTGTGCTCGACGAACCTGTCATTTCCTCCCACATTACGGCAAAAATGTTATCGGAAAGCTTCACTAACTGCGGAGTGGATGCACTGTATGTTCCTCCCTCCTCATAATCTGTCACCCGGATATAATCAGGTTCCCCGGTTAAATCATCTTTATTAACCACGATTAAGAATATATTCCTTGTGTCGCTGTAACCAAAATTGCCCATATCTACAGTATTCCCAGCCGCCAAATAACTGCTGTCCGAATATTCTATCCCGCCTAAACTAATATCGGTATAATTATCGCCTGTTTCCCCTGGTATTGAAAGAAGCGTAGATGTAATCGGTTCAGACAGTACGTCATCAGCTGGGCAAACCGTCATTACAACCTCCCGCGGATAAGCATCTCCCTGATCCACAGTAACCATAACATCACCGTCAATTTTAATAAATTGGTTAAACGAATGAGAAACATACCCTACTTCATTGCTTGTTACAAGCACGCCATAATGGGCTAATATCATGCTTTCCTGATTCACAATGATCGTCAAATTAGCTTGATGGTTTATTCCATCGCCTGATTTATACATACCATGTGCAGTGCGGATGTACAGATAATCCCCCTTTTCCTCCATACGAAGGCTGCAAAAATCAAAAGGCCTTATGGTATTCGCTCCATACAAGCTCACCGAAGACAAGCGTTCCATATCTTTGCTATACTTTACAATACGGATTACTTCTGTCTCATCATTTTCCCCTAAATTATCCTGTCCAAATACCATGTAAAAGGCATCTGCTCCCGCATAAAAACCGCCAAACTTTGACATCTCCCTGGAAACGCTCCAGCTTTTTGCAAAAGTATAATCCGCATTATACTGCTCAATAATCACTTGGGCGTGTGTATATTCTGCACGGTAAAAGCGCCCATCTCCACCTTCAAATAAATAGGAATTAATCACCCGCCCATATGTATCATAATTTTGGTCATGTTCATTTTCTGTACTGATAAACCTGGTTTTCCCTGTTCCAGGGATAGGGCTGCTGCTTTCATTTTCCAGTTTACGATAAGTAAAGTCTGTCCCCTCTGGAAAAGCCCTCTGACCCAGGAAAACTACAGATTCTGGAATTACCACAGAAGTAATCGCTGTCCCACAAAAGGCATATCGCTTAATGTAACGGATATTATTAGATAATTCCACATTTGCCAAAGCACTGCAGCCATCAAATGCGTAGCTATTAATATCAACAACATTCTCTGGGATTGTTATTCTGGTTAAACCTGTACAGCCAGAAAAAGAGTTGCTTTTTATGGTTGTCATACCCTTCGAAAGCTTTATGGTAGTTAAGCCGCTGCAGCCATTAAATGCATAACTCTCAAGGTTAGCTACCTGATCCGGAAGCTCCATAGAAGATAAGCCGACACATTCATTGAATGCATAGCTTCCAATATTTACCATGCTTTCCGGAAGCTTTATCTTTTCCAGGTTTTTACAGACAGAAAACGCATAACTTCCAATATTTGCCACGCCATCTGCTATCTCTACATTTTTCAGGTTATCGCATCTTTGGAAAGCGGCTTCCCCAATATCCGTTACGCTTCCTGGTATTTCTGCACTTTCCAAATTCGTACATCCGAAAAATGCACGTTTTCCAATATTGGTTACTCCTGGTTTAATAATAACTTTTTTAATATCTGACCAAAACGAATACCATGGAGTAGCAAAAGAGTCCCAATCGGGCATTAGCCCCTCACCGCTGATGGTTAACACATTCTCCTGGTTTAACTCCCATTTTAATCCGCCGTCACAAACTCCTCTTGCCAAAGGCACTGCATTTTTCAGGTTACTGCAATCCGTAAATGCTCCGCTTTCAATAGTAATTACGCTGTCAGGAAGATTAATATCTGCCAGGCTCACGCATCCATAAAACGCACCACTGCCAATACTGGTTAAACTCCCTGGGATTTCAACACTAACCAGGTTCATGCAAAAATAAAATGCCCATCTGCCGACTGTCGTTATCCCCTCTTCAATCACAATTTTTTCAATATCCCGCTTTAAAGCATTCCACGGAATCTTTTCTGATTCTGTGTGATCCCAATCAGGCATTTTCCCCTTACCGCTAATCGTAAGCGTCCCATCATCATCCAGTTTCCATGACAAGCCATCGCCAAATTCACCGCTCTTAACTGTTTCTGCAGCCGCCTGCAGCGGTTCATTGTTCACCAACTCTAAATCATCAAAAACTTCTTCACCTTCAAAATCCAAGACCTTGCGCCGCTCCTGGGTATTGACCAAATAAAACGAACCGCCCTCATTCACCGCAAAGGTCATCCTGTATTCATCACCGCTGTCCGCCTTGACAATATCTGTAGGAAGCACTTCCAGATTCCCGTTGGATTTCTCATGAATTACCGAAATGGATGCCATTGGATCCAACTGTTCCTCAGGAACCGTCATGGTAATGGTTACTGGTTTTCCCTTTCCGGTAATTAAGCCTTTAAAGGTAAATATGCCATTACCGTCCATTTCCAAGCTTTTTGCAGAAAGCGCTTTATCTATCCATTGTGCCAATTCATCAGAACTTTGTCCATCTTCTATTTTGCTGATGGTTAATTTCCTATCATTTAAACCAATAGCAGCTAATTGGTAATTATCCGCAATTTCTCCTTCAATTTGATTTGGATTATACCATTCCCCAACTAATGTAGAATCACTGTAGATTTCCTTATACCCACTTACCAGGATTGGATATTCATGGTTGTAGTAATACCATCCGGCAAATGCCAGGTGATTTTCTTCACTTTCATCGGCATCTACATCCATTTCCTTGTCAGTTGTATGCTTATCATTTCCAGCTGAATTTGCCTGGTTCTTAACTGACTGCCAAACAGGTTCATTTCCGGCATCTTCCGCTTCCTTTGCCGCTAACTGCAGATTGGTAAAATATCCTTCGTCATCCTTTTCTAAATCATAAAAGGATTGTACCCATTCCTTTCGATCTGTACCGGATTTTAACCCATTTGATTTTGACGCATTAGACTTTTGGAAACCAAATCCTCATCGGAAATTCCTGCAAAATATCCTCCCTCACCAGCCTGAAATGTTATTTCGATGGCTTTCTTTTTCTTGGATGGCCTTCCTACAGTTGTGGCTGAGACTGGTATAAGATTCGCCGTGGATATTGCCACGATTAATGTCGCTGCGATTGCTGTTTTTAATCGTTTTGATGATTTCCGAGTTAAAAATGGCAGTCGCTTTAGTGTTGCTTGATTCACTTTTTCTTTACTCATTCTGTTCTTCCCTCCTGTGTTTATTTGAATTTCTTTTTCATTCTTTATGATTCAATGATCACATTTACCTTTTCTCATCATACAGTCCCTCTTATATAACAACCGTTCCAAAGAATTTTAATTTGGTAGCATTTAGGCCCAACACATCTATCATACCTCCAGGTTATTTCCAATTTATCTCATCCCATTTTTAATACGTGTTGTAATCTTACGTATTCTATGTTATAATACAGATGCATGGGAGGTAAAACAAAAATGCCAAAAAAGCCAAGAGAACTGGAGAAAATCATTCTTTCTGATGGATGGGTTTTCAAATCCCAAGAAGGTTCCCATAAACACTATTTCCATCCATCTAAACCAGGAAAAGTTACTATCCCTTTCCATTGCAAGGACATTCCTAAGGGTACTGAAAATTCAATCTTAAAACAAGCCGGATTAAAATGAGCCTTGCTGTTTAAAAAATCTTATCTTTTATTGGAGGTATTTATATGTTATCTGCTTACCCTGCCTGCTTTCTCAAGGAGGAAAATGGATACTCTGTCATCTTCCCTGATCTGAACCATTTATCCACCTGTGGCGATACTTTAGATGAAGCCCTTGCCATGGCAGTTGACTGCCTAGCCGGTTACTTGTACTGGCTCCAAAAAGACGGGGATGCCATACCAGAAGCCTCTTCTATTGAACAGATCAACATAGCTAAAATTACTGAAGAATTAGAAGTATCACCTAAGCAAGCCTTTATCAATATTATCACTGTAGATGTGGCTGAATATGCGAAAAACCATTTTGAAAAATCCGTAAAAAAGACTCTTTCTATTCCAGCTTGGCTTAACAAGGCGGCTTTAGAACAAAATGTTAATTTCTCCCAGGTATTGCAGGATGCTTTAAAAGCACGGCTTCATTTAGGATAGATGAAATCAAGAACATATACAAAATTGCCGCATACTTTATATGGAAAATATGGCCGATAATGTTTATGACAGCATTATCGGCCATCTCCTTTCAATCAATTCTCTTTAACTTATCACTAAATTTGACCTATTCAAAAAATTCCTAAGTATTTACTTATTCCTCCCAAATCCCTTGGGAATTCACATAATACTCACCAATCCATATATCAGACATCATCGCCCCCATCGTACCATCATCAATTTCTTTAAAATAGTACCACTTGCCATCGATCATTTTCCATCCAGTGATCATCTTCCCCTGTGTTCCATCGGATATGGGATTCAAATAATACAGTAAACCATTGTGGGCAAGAAGCCCCGTCACCATATATCCCTGCTCATTAAAATAGTACCACTCTACAGTTCCCTGATATGGAAGCCGGAACCAAGTATTGGTGATCCAATTCCCATCCGGCATCTTGCACCGCCAGCCAATGTCATCTTTTACCCAGGAATCATCATTGTAGCGGGTGATATCGCGGTTAGGATCGATCGGATTACTATTTTGGCTTATATTATTGTTGGATGTACCCTTGTTACCAGCATCATTATTACTTGAGCTACTTCCTCCTCCAGGATTACTGTTATCACCTAATTGATTATTATTCGTGTGCGAAACGTTCATTGTAAAGTTCTGCGCGGTTCGTTTCAATTCCTTACTCTTATCACCATCTACACGAAACTCTGCTGCTATTGTGTTAGAACCATTCTTTGCTTTATCTTTAAATGTCTGACTCTTTACTGTTATTCTTGTACTTCCGCTTTCCTTTGTATAATCAACTCCATCAACCAGTTTCTCACCATTCATCCAGAAATCAACAAATTCATCATATTGACCTGAAGATACAAATGTTTGATCACCAAAGGAACGCAATACATACTCATGTGTGCCCTCACCTGTTTCAGTACCAATGTGTTCCTGAATCGCATATCCTTCATCTGACGATGTATAAACATTTTCATTTGTATTTTCTTTTATCGTTAATACCAGCTCTACTGTCGAAGGTGTATATTCCTTTCTGCTGTACTTTGCTTCTACAGTGATAGGAAATTCACCCGTTTCCAGCGGCACACCATAGATTTCACCAGTATCAGGATACAGCTGAAGACCATTCGGAAGCTTTCCGCTTTTAATGCTGAAAGTAACTTTATTCCAATCATGCATATTGTTTGTGGCAACCACATAAGAATATGGAACATATTTAACAGCTTCGCTTAAACTCTCTGTAATGATCCTTGGATTTCCGGCATGACCAGTCAATTTAATATATACATCATCTTGCCCGTCTGCAGAAATCTTTAATGTGCCCTTAACTTCTCCTTCACCATCAGGAAGTAAACGAATTTTTGCTAAATTGGCTAATTCGTGATAAGAACCAGAAGAATACGCATTGGTAAACGCAGCTAAAGAATCATTTTTTTCACCGCCGACAGTCCAATAATCGTCCAATCTTACATGGACAGCATCCAACAATTCTACATTCAAACCAGTTAATTCAGCGTCACCCACATTAGCAATTAAAATATCATGCCTATTTTCAAAATATTCATCCAAGAAAATTTCCCGTTCCTCTGGACCATTTACAAACAATTTTGCCCCGTTTTCCTTTTTTACAAATGTTACTTGATAATTTTTCAACTTATCATCAATATGTGCTGCATAAAAAACTGGGCCATTAGAAAAATCTTGTTCAGAAATACCCGATTTCTGTTCTTCTCCCACATGAACTTTTACATTATCCGGCTTATAGAAAACAGGCTTCAACGCTGTCAAATCCACATTTTCATCATTAAGTAATATTGTTTGATATCCGTATCCATACAAAGTATCTAGCGTTCTTCCATAACTACTGTTTTTAACAACATAGCGCTTACTACTTTCATAACCCATTGCACCTGTTACCCTAAAATAGGGATCTTCTTTTCCTGAAATAGGAGCTTCGTCATATTTAACATTAGCATATTTGCTTGTCGTAGATTCAGAAATGTATAAGTAATATTTCATTACTATGCCATCATCAAAAAGCACAGTGAATCTGCGACTATGATCGGAAATCAAATACCCATACGGCATCTGATCTGTTTCTACAGGCAGCAATTGGCTTGTAATATCTTCTGCACCAGCCTCTTCTGCTTCTTGCATTGTATTAAATGAGCCTTCAACAATTTTCTTTATGGGCTGTCCGGCATCTATTACATAATAATATTCTGCATCAGAAGAATAACCTTCTTTTAAAAAATAATCATAAGAATCATTCGAATATCGTGCCACTACTCCATTTGATTCTGAATGTAGTTTTATTTCCCAATCCAAATCACCAACACTTGAACAAGAAATTTTTTCTGTAACATTTTTCATTTGCCCATCTTCATACGAAAAAAGATTTCCGCTTATTCTTTCAATCTCTGGACAAACATTAACCTCTAATCCATGATATCCTATTATATCACCTGTCTCAGGATTATAATATACAATACACCGAATATCATCAATATCTAAATCTTCTTCAGAGTCTCTTTGTTTCCTATGTATCTCTTCATATTTATCTTCGTAATTCACAGCTTCTTGATTTAACATTGAAATATCCACAATATCTTCTATAGACTTACCATTTTGATAATTGTCTACAAAATCTTTCATCGGTAAATTTATGCCCTGAATAATATTTCCCGGCATTCCAACAGCATCAGAACTAGAATATACCAACCAAGAATAATCCTCTTCCGAATCATATGAATCTGGAACTATCGATACTGAAGTTATTGGTATTTCAATATCCTCAAGTTTTGTTGAATGCCTATACGCTATTTCACGTATTGAAACGGATGAGTCATTACTATCCCATAAATAAAAATAAAGATTATCTTCAATTGTATCTGAAATATACACATTCACAATATAACGTATACTGTCAGCATCTAACTGATTGCCACTGCCAACAATTAATTCCATTTGAAAGTACATAGAATTTTCATTTCGGGCTTCAGATAAATCCACCGTTTCTCCACGTTCAATCACATGATATTCATCTTCTTTAATGTCTCCATCTTCATCTTTAAAATAAGCCCAAACTATTTTTGCGTCTTCCGGTATTTCAATTGGATCACCCCAACCATCTACAAGCAATTCCAAAATAGTTTCTATTGGCATAGCTTTAATCTGTTCATCAGAATAATCATTTAAGAACAGATATGCCCTTACTTCCATAAGCGGCAACATAGAAAGAGCAGCAATATCGCCGTTTCCCGGTTCATTTAGTTCACCATCTTCTAATTGTCTTTTTGCTCCCGCTCTTTTTATAGCATCTGATCTTGTTGCACTTCTTTTTTCTTCTTCCTCATCCACATCAAAAGGATTTTTCTTATCTTCCGGCATTCCCTCTTCCCGAACAACATCTGATCCTGTCGCTACATCCTTCCTTTCCGATACAGCCAACCTCTCTGGGCTTCCCAAATTCCTTGGGCTTGTTGAGGCAAACGCAGTTAATCCCGGCTGTGCCAGCATCGATGTTATTAATGTCACTGCCAGAAATTGTGATAGCCTCTTTTTGAGTTTTCTCATTTTTAATTACCTCCTTTACTTTTGTTCTGAGCCATTTCAGTAAGCTCATTTATATTGTAAATGCGGGATTTCCGCATATTACCTGTAGGATAATCGAAAATCAATATTTCCCCAGCCACATCACAAAGATAAGGCAAATCTGCCAACACTTCACCGTTTCCATTTAAAAGCTGCCCATAATAATAGCTATCTGCTGTTACATACTGTGCAACAATATATTCTCCCACTTGCGTAATATAAGTAAGGTAATCCTCATTCCCTAACTGCCAGGCTAACCGCCCTGTTTTCCGGTCATACGCCGTCGGTGTCCCATGAAGGGGCGAATCTATCCTCAACCTATCGGTAAAAAACTCTTCATCAAGGGATGGATCTGGCTTTTCCCGCATCCCTTCATCCAGCACGTTTCCATCTTCTGCGCTATATACCAAAACCGTCCCATCATTATAAACCACTTCAAGCCGCGAACCTTCCTCATCCCGGATATACTGCTGATCATATACCTGTTCCGCATTTGGTATGGAAACTTCCTGGATTAGCCCTCCCCCTATGCCATACAACCGAAACCCTTCATAATCAAAAAGCATTACTGTTTTTCCATCCTGGCTTATCCTGGCTTCGTCATGTACGTAAGATGGATCGTAAGAAAATACCTCTGCATCCGGATGGCTCTCAAAGTTTAAGATACGGACAGCAGAAGAATCTCTGTTCCCTATCAAAGCTGTCCCCTCTGCAAGCTGCAGTAAATCACCGCGGTACTGCTTTTCCTCTTCGGATATTAGTTCTGCATTTTCGTCAAAAAACATAAATTTCTTTTGGGATACAGCCAGCGTCTGCGCCCCTCCTATTGCATAACTTAAAATATTCTCTGCAGTAGTGACAAGGGGAGTCTGCTCTCCAGTAACCGGATGGATCTTTACCAGAATATTCTCTGTTTGAACGTATATCCCCCGTCCATCCGCTTGGACGCTGAATGGATTCTTCGATTCAAACCCGCCAGTCTGCTCTGCCTGAATGGTGTCAATTACTGCAAAAACAGATTCTCCCTGCCTGGTTGCCGAAAAAGCAAAATATTCCTGATAAAACCCGCCTTCGAAATGGGTATAGCCAGAAGTATTATCAAAAAGCTCGATATCCTTTTCAGAATCTTCCAGGTGATAAACCCACAAGGAACCATCTTCAAAACTAACTCCCAGCATCGTGCCATCAGAGTTTAATGCCAGTAAATTATCATTGGGATTGGCAAAACTGTCATTTACCGTCACTTTCTGCTTTTTCCCATGAAAATCCACAGTACATTTTATTTTCCCGTTTGATACATCATAGACTGTAGCAAAACCTTCATTCTTATATACAGCCGCCACGCTCTTTCCATCCGCTGAAACCGAGATCGACGTGGCCGGTTTCCCCTTCCATAGTTCCTCTTTCCGCTCAATATCGTAAACACTTATGCCGCCGTCCCCGGCATAAATAATCGTGTGATCGTTCAAATACTTAACTTCGGATAAGGCAGATTTTTCCGCCGGAAGTTCTGCCAGTATTTTGGCAGAAGCCGTATCAAAAACTGCCACAGAATACGCATACACACCGGATGCCGTCTTTCCATTTGGCGAAATAACAAGGCAAAACGGAACCGAGGGAAGTTCCACCATACCACAGGATTGATACTGATCTGCTAATTCGTACACGCCTAATGCATTGGTAAGTGCCCGCTGCGCCTCCGCCTTGCATCCAGGCTCCAATATGCCGCCTTTTTGCGGAAGGGCTGAAAGTGCATACCGGATTGCTAATGCCGAATCCCCCTCCGCCAGCGCATTTTTAGAATACTCTGCCAGCTTAAGCCAGCTTTCTGCTGCCTGCATACGCTTTAACCCAATAAATGCCGATGCCGCCCCAGCTGCAAACATTACCGAAAACACCGCTCCGGAAATCCAGTAACCCCTTCTCAGTTTTTTTACCCGCGGATCATGTTCACGGAGATGAACAAAATCATACAGCATTTCTGCTGCCGTTCCATACCGTAAATCCGGATTGGGTCGCATGGACTTCGTAATAATAGCCACAATCTGGGGACTAATTTTCCTATCTGATAATGGAACCACCATCCTTGCATCCTTTGCCGGGCGTTCGCCCTTTAAAAAATGGTACAGCGTGGCGCCAGTACTATAAATATCCGATCTTACATCAGGGATAATGACCTTCTTTCTTTCCTTGCCTGCATGGGCATTTCCTGGAGCGGATGCTGAATATCCATTTATTTTTAGTTCTACATCTGTCTCTGTCCGTCCGCCATACATCTCTCCTTCCATATCCATGGTTTCCGTCTCAGGAATTATGCTTTCTGTGTCGGATAATTCATCTTCCGATGTAAAATCAAACCCATAATGCTCTGGCGATGCATATCCGGCACTTCGGCCAATCGTATGGATTTCCCCTAATGCCAAGGCAATATTAAAGTCAATCAGGCAAATATCACCGCTTGGTGTTAACATTAAATTTGCCGGTTTAATATCACTATGTACAAAACCTCTGGGAGGAGAACCGTGAATCTCACTATGCAAATAAGAGAGCGCCTCTAGTAATTGCTTTGCCCATTTAATTACTTGGGGCTGTGAAAACCGCACACCTCTTTTCAGCAATTTATCCAGGCTTTCTCCCTCTATATAATCCATTACCGTATAAACCGTTTCTCCTTCAACAAAGAAATCATATACCCTGGGGATATACGGATGGTTGAGATCCTTTAATACATCCACCTCCCGGCGCAGCAAATCCTGGCTGGTTGAGATTTTTCGTTTATCTGCTTTCAATACCACCTGCTTGCCTAACCGCATATGATATGCCAGATAAACGATTCCTCCACCGCCGGAACCTAATTCTTTCTCTATTTTATATGTCGAGGCAATTAACTCCCCCATACTCTACCTCTTTTCCTCTTTTCAATTTCCTCATTTCTCTGCCATTCCACCTTTTTTGTTCTTCACTTCCGATTTTCCCTTTCCCCATATTCCATATCCAACTGGGCATTTAAGTACTTTCTTTTAATCTGCAAAATAAGAAGTCCAACAGATGCAAACAGCAACGAACTGGCTGCGACTGCGATACCTCCGTAAAACAATAACTCATCCGTTATCCATCTCATTGATAAATCCTTTCATTATTTGTATTTTCTTGGCTTATGTATAAATAGTTTTCAATTATTTCCATAATTACCAGATAACAGCGACACTACAAATAGAATATTCTTTTAACTCTTGCCCATACTATTATTATTTACAGTTTGTAATATTACAAATTATTGTATGGAACATTTCGGAAGAGCATTTTGAAGTTCCTGCCTAACATTATTTGGAATCGATGAAGAATCAATAATCTGTATAGATAAATTCGTTAAATTGGTCAGAGACTTAACCACTTCTAGTTGCAAATAATCAGACAATCCATCAAGATAAAGTCGTTTCAATTTTGTCAAATACTCAAGAAAACTAATATCTCCAATTGAGAGAGGTTCATCATTCCAATTACCTTGCCCATAGTCCCATGCATACAAATGTAAACTTTCTAAATTTATTAACTTACCAATAGGACTTAAATCTCTACCTCCACATCCATACAAGGCAAGATATGTTAATTTCTCCCAGTTATCAAAAACTAACAAATCATCTATATATGTTGCTGAAACAGAAATATATTCAAGGTCAAGATCCCGCAAAACACCTAAATCATCAATTGGATTACCATCAACATATAATCCATACAAATTTTTGCAATTCGTCAACGGACTTAAATCTGAAATTTTGTTGTTTGATAATTCACAATACCCCAAACTTGGCAAATATTCAACAAAGGATATATTCTGAATATCACTATTCGAAAAATCTATTGACGACAAATTTTTACACGAAGCTAGTGCACTAAAATCACTCACACCTTCCAAATTATCTAGGTATAACTCTTGAAGATTTGGAAATAATTTCATATCATTAAGAGAGTTTACGCGAATTTCTTTATACTCATTCCAAGACATTCCATTATTACGAAAATCATATTGCTGAATACGAGTAATACCTTCACAGTCCACATCCGTAATCGCGCCAGACTCTTTCCCCAAGTTCATACGAACTAATTGTTCAATAATCGGATCAACAAATGATACCTCTGCCGGTGGATAGTCACATACATATTTTGCTGTAATTATATCACTCGGGATACCCTCAACTACACAATAAACTTCTAAATCAGTATTTCCACGAGTAATAGTCACTGGTTCATAATACTTATAAGAAATGTATGAATTACCTTTTTTTTCAGTAACATAAACTTCTGAACCAGCTGAAGCAGAAATTTCCACTTCAAACTTTGAATCATACGAACCATCCGAATGATTTATTTCGGGTACGTCAGGCACTTTATTCAAAAAATCTGTGACATTATATGTTTGGGCTAACGTAACAGCCGTTCGAGCATAATCTATATTTTCACTCTTTTCGCTCATTTGAACATATAAATCATAAATTCTATGGTCAGTAGGATCAACTCTTATTGCAGCTGAAAGGTTGATACTTGCCATTGAATAATTTTCAAGTGCAATTTGACATTGCACAACACCTATCATAGCATCAATATCAGTCGGATTTTTCCTAATGGCTTCTGAATATTTTGTGAGAGAAGCTGCAAAATCACCATCATCATAAAGTTTAATTGCTTCCTCATTAATGTCGTCAACGTTCCTATATGCAATTGCTGTTTCTATAGCATCGCTCCTACAACCTGAGGATAATAAACATATGCAGACAAACATGAATAAAATCTTTTTCATAACGTGTCATCCCCCTTTCACATAATTTCTGTGTCTGAATCTCCGGAACTGTCTTCGTTCATCAAGATTTCCGTGTCTTTAAGGGATGCTTCTAAATCATATAAAGTCTCTGTCCGCTCGCCTAATAATTCATTGTTTTCAGTAAGAACCTCTGTTTCTGCTCTCGTATCAGCTGTGGTTCCACTGACCCATGTATTAATCTCGCTAGACGAAACATATCCTGCATTGGGCAAAGCTTCTTTAGCAGGATCCATTGTTTTAAACCAAGAAAAGAAACTTCCTAAAATGCTAAATACAATGGTGATAATTCCTGCCACAAACATAAACCAATAATCGCGGACTATATAGTAACTTGGCCTATTTAAGATATCAGCATTATCGGTTTCAAGTGACTGGATATATACAAAAAGAAATGCTAATCCTATTACGACCATAATCGTGGAAACTACTCTCATAAGTTTCCCCATCCCAATCACCTCCCCAAATCAGTTCCACCAATTTGTTTATAATATCCAGCCTCCTGCAAACCATTTTCGTATGTATGCGAATCATTTTCACCACCAGATAATAAGTATTCTTTTCTGGCTTCTGCATAAGAACTCACATCTTCTATTCTAATAGATCGTAAATTCTGCTCATCTCCAGCAAAATAGGTAATCAAATAATTATTTATCATAGCGTTTTGAATTTCTTGATAAACTCTGCCTAGTTCGGCAACATTTGTAACCATAATGAATTGTCCACCTGTTTTAGCTGCAATCATTTGAAGATATTCCTCTTCACATCCCTGCAAACCAATTGTATAAATAGCAATATTATTTGTAACTGCCTCCGTCAACACACCCTCTATAAGTGCTTTTGATTTATCAAAATCAACTCCATCAGAAAGAAGTATTATAACCCTTGATCCGCCTGAATCTCTTAAAGAATCTATAGCTGTTGATAATCCAGAAGAAATGTATGTGCCTCCTCCATCAGAATCAGTGACATCAACTAAATTCATAACCAGATATTTTGAATCCGTCAGTGCACATTCCAAATTGGCTGAATTAGAAAATGTCACAAAACTAACAAAAGTATTGTCTTCTAATTGAGATATACAGTCTCTGATAGCATTTTTACTATCTACAATCCTGTTTCCCTGCATACTTCCGCTTATATCCAAAACAATAGATAAACTCAAATCATTAACTTCTATCATTTCTACAGAAAAATTTTGGATCTCCTCAGATGTATCAGTCAATAATATTGAATTATTATCAATATTTATATCTGAACGCGATATAGAAATTTCAGCACTTATCTGCGGATAATCTGAAACATTAACTCTCCGTATAACTATTCCTCCAAATATTTCTCGCAAATATGCCATCACAAATTCTTTAAACGATGCAAAATTTTCATCGTCAAAAACGCTTTGGTATACGCTCATCATCAATTTGTCGAAAAGGATACTATATTCATTGCTCGTAGAATTTGAAATATAATTTATATAAGCATCCTTAAATGCTTCTATTTCCTTTCCTAGCCACATGGAATCATTAAGCGAATCAGAAGTAAAAACCTTATATATAAATTCCTTTGATTTATCATACTGATTACTCATGAAATACAGTCTCGCAAGCTGAAGCTGGTATCCAAACTGATATTCAGAATTTTCCGTATCTATTGAGTTAAGATAATTAATCGCTCTTTTAATCGACTCCTGAGCCAGTTCTATCAGTGCCAAACTGTATCTTGCCTCCAAAAGCTGATAATTGTCTTTTGCCTCATTTTCTTTACTGCCATCATCTTTCTTTGGCATCGATAGAGCCGCTATATTTAGCTCTGATTGCAATTTTACAGCCTCATTCCATAGTTGAGCATACTCATTATCCGTATCCGACATAACTCTATGATCATAATTTCTTACATACATATTTGATAAAATTATAGCATCACGAACATTTTTTCTTCTATTGTTCGCAAGCGCATTATACGCATCCTCAAACCGTTTTTCAGAAATTGCAAGGCGCAACAAAGCAATATCGCTCGACAAATCTTCTTTTTCATCATCACTCAAATGAAAACCCATGAAACGAACTTTCATTTCCGCTTCCCATTGCTGGATTTCTGATTCTGAGGCATCTATCAATTCTAAAGCAGAAGATATAATACTATCCCTCTCATCCAAACCAACTTCCCTGTTTTCAATAGACGCATCTAAAATCAGTTGATCCTGTTTTCCCAATACATTATCATGGCCAGAATTTAAATATATTTCTACTGTTTGATATGCCGCATTTAAATTGTAAGAAAGTGCTCTAATTGTACGACTGTTCATTTCAAAACACGTTTCATCCGAAACATCAGACAAAACCTCTAATGATTCCCCAAAGTAATTCTCCTCAATTAACCGAGTTGCTATATACAGCTGTCCCCTTTGATCCACGAACTCATCAGATACCTGTAACTGGCAGCTTGTAACACCTAATCCCAAGCAAGAAATAACGGTAAAGGCGGAGACAACTATGAACGCCTTTTTCGTCCACTTTTTTAATATGGTCAGTAATATCAATATTAAGCACTCTACTATTACAAACAAAATCAAAAATATCTTCATCTCACACCTCACCAATTCACATCGCTCTTATACAATTGATTAGCAATACCTTCAATCGGGGTATAGTCATCAATCTGGTTGTTGTTCTGTATTAACACCTTGAGCTTTGTGCAGTCTCCCAAAGAAGAAATATTTGTGATTCTATTATTATTTATCCACAATTCATTCAAATTTGGCATCTGTGCTACACAATCGATCTGGGAAACCCCATTATAAGCGATATCCAAATAAGTCAATCGTGATAAACTTTCTAATCTACTAATGTCGGAAAGCTGATTATTCCATAACCCAAGCGATTCTAATTCGCTAAGTGCTGATAATGGGGATATATCGGATATTGAATTCCATCCTAACGCCAACATTTTTAATGTACTCAAGCTAGACAAAGGTGATATATCTGCTATTCCATCATTAAGCAATGAAAGATTTTCGAGATAACTCAAGTTAGACAAAGGTGATATATCCAACTCATTTTGATAACCAACCGAAAGAGTCTTCAAAAAAGGAGTGTACACAACAAAACCTAAATTAAAGTTACCCATCTCAGTATATCTTCTTTCATCCATATTATAGTATCCATTGCAGAAAGTAGCCGTCATAGGTTCCGATGAAATATTATAATTACCCAGCATATACAATTCTCTTATTTGAGCCATTTCGTAATTATATATATCTGAACTCCAAGATTTATTCAAAATACTATCACCTATACGATATAGCGTATCCGAATATCTATTATAATTATTTGAAGATACAACTTCTGTTGGCTTTGTTATCGTAAAATCTAAGCGAACCTCTTCGCTTGTATATCCTAAAACCCCAAAGGCTTTAGCACGGATTACTGTTTCAGGATAGGAAATAACTATCCCATCTCTATAAAGCAGAGAATCTATTGTTGGCTCATTTCCATCTGTTGTATAATGCACATAGGCATTGCTATATGTATTCGTTAATAAAAGCAACTGATAATCATCATATACACCAGATGCAATATTGAATATGGGCGTATCTATGTTCATTTCAGCATATAATAGTTTCAGTTCTTCCGAGTCATAAACATCCATCAGCCCCTCTGTCATAGCTTTTGCCATGCCAAGTTGACCTAGGTTTATTTCAATTTCTACTAAACGAACTTGATTATCAATATCATCCGGAATCAACTCTGCTATCTGCTTCCTGATTTCCTGTTCTTTCTTATAATTCATCTGCCTTGAGTAGACAGCTGCCAAACCATGTAACGCATTTAAGTCCTTTTCCTTTACGTCCAAGGCACTTTCATATGACACAACCGCTTTATAATAATCACCACCATCTAAATATATTTCAGCATCTGCCATATAATCATCAAAAGTCTTCTGAGGTCTAGTTGCAGTAGTTCCAGTCATTAGGAATGATGCGCCAACCACTATTGCAACAAAGCCCAAAATTAAATTTCCAATTGTCAAGAATTTAATCCTTTTCATCGATACCTCCTGGATTTCATTGATAATTTTCAATTTTTTGAAGAAGGCTCAAAAAATTTTGATTGCTATAAATTTCTGGAAATTTTGTAATAATCACATCGTTTATATATGCATACGCATCATCAATATCATCATAATCTATATATAAAGACGCATATACAATATAGGCATCAGGATTTTCTGGTGATATGTCTATAGCAAGCGAAGCTGCAGCCTGAGCTTCTTCCAATGTATTCGCTCCCGTCGCTTGTTCTAAGTACGAGTAGTATTTTTCAATCGTTTTCATCTGGACATTTAAAATAATTGCATAAATAACAACAGCTATAACAATTATCATCCCCAAAATACTTGATGCAGCTATCCTTTGCTTTTTAATACGTGAAACAAGCTGCTTTTGCATTTCATCTATTCGATTTAGATCATTTAGTAGCAATCCAACATTCGCGTATCTCTTGTCTGGATTTGGCTGCAAACATTTTTTTAATATACGTTCAATAGCACGTGAGGTGTTTTTTTGTAATTTACGTACTGGTTCAAATTCATACGGAGGAGTGTTCGGATTCTTTCCTGTTATCATGTAGTGCATTGTGACAGCAAGAGCATATATATCTGTTCTTTCATCCAATTTATAACGCTTATTATATTGCTCCGGTGCTGCATAGCCTTTTGTTAAAACTGCTATTTCCGCTTTAGCTCCATCGCCCCTATATTCCAGTGCTATTCCCAAGTCAATAATTCGAATTCTCCCATTTGTATCCAACATAATGTTAGATGGCTTAAAATCTCTATAAACGATAGGTGTCTTCAATCCATGAAGATATTGCAAAGCTAAACAAGCCTGCTTGAACCAATCTATAACTTTAGGTTCTTCTATAACGCTTTTTTCCTCAATGATATCTCCTAACGTCATCCCTTCTACATATTCCATAATAATATACAGGAATCCGTTTAACTCTATCTTCGAAAGGAACCTTGGAAACGCCGGGTGAGAAACCCTTGCCATTATTTCTGCCTCTGAAAAAAGAAGGCTTTTATTCCGTTCAGTTATCAATTCCTCTTTTATAGCCCATGTTGTTTGATTTGAAACGTCTACCGAAAGATAAACAGTTCCCATACCACCATGGCCAACAGATTTTATGATTCTATATTTTTGATTGAAAATTTCATTTACCGCCAACATAGCGCACTCCACATCCTTACAAAATTGTCGTTAAAATACAAACCATCTATTGCTCATGCCTAGGACGATTAAAAAATTTATAAAATAAAAGTTACTTTTTTCATGCAAAATATCCTCCCTTTTTCTCTTTCATCTCCCAATCCAACAAATTCCTACGGTCAATCTTACCATTATCATTCCGTATCATCTTTTCCAGATGCACATACCGCCCCGGAAGCATATATTTAGGCAGCTTTTTGCTTAAATATTTAATTATTTCTTTTCGTTCCAGCTTTACTCCCGTATAAAAAAAGACAATCACCTGATGCTTCGTATCATAACTGCAGGCACATTCCTCAATCTCTTCCATTCCTCTTGCCGTCGCTTCGATTTCCCCTAACTCAATCCGATATCCTAAATGCTTGATCTGGAAATCCATCCGTTCATGGTATACTAATTCGCCAAATTCATTATAACTGACCCAATCGCCAGTCCGGTAAATGCGTTCCGGATAATGATGGTTCAGCGGATTCTGGATAAATCGAGTTTCGGTTTTTTCTTTATCATTCAAATATCCTAAAGCAACCGCTCCCCCACGGACATATAATTCACCTGTTTTCCCGCTTTCCGGAACAACCACTTGTTTTTCTTCATCCAATACCAAAACATCAACATTCCCGCAAGATTGCCCAATAGGCAGTTTTTCATCATCCCGAAATTCCCGTTTCAACTGATAATACAGACATATATGGGTTTCCGTGGAACCATACATATTGACATACTGGGCATTCGGTACATATTTTCTCCAATAATTAAGCTGCTTAACCGGCATTACCTCACCGGCAAAAAACACATACCGCAGCTGATCCGGCTGTTCTATTTCCAATGCCCTTAAATTCGCCACTACACAAAGGGCAAAGGGAACCCAAAATATTGCCGTTACCTTTTCCTTTTTCAAAAACGGAATCAATTTCACTGGAAACGTAAAATATTCATACGGTATAATCACCGTGCTGCACCCAAACTTTAGCGGGCAGTAAATATCATGGTTTGCAATATCAAAATGCAGCGGGGCCTGATTTCCCATAACGTCATTTGGATTAAACCGGTATTCCGATTCCAGCCATTCTATATTATTCATAATAAGGCGGTGGCTGGCTATCACTCCTTTTGGTATACCTGTAGATCCGCTGGTAAACAGAACATACAAAGGATCTGTATCTACCGAACCTTTTCGTATCTGTTCCAAAAGCTGTTTATTCTCACCTGCCTGGCATATTTCTTCAAATAACATCACCGGACAGCTTAGTTTTAATTCTTGGATCCGTTCCAGTTGCTTTTGGTCTGTTATCACGGCAGCCGGGGCTAACTGCGCAAAGATTGTTCTAATTCTCTCTAAAGGCATATCCACATCTATCGGACAGTAATAACAGCCCCCATATACTACCCCCAAAAAAGAGACAATCATTTTTGTGCATTTCTCCATAAGCACAGCAACCGGTCTTCTGCCTTGTCCTAACGCACCAATCCTGCTTCCTATCGCTTTCGCTGTTTTTATCACCTGAGCGAAAGTCCAGCTAGATAAATGGTCTCTATATGCACACCGTTCCGAGTATTTTTTCGCTGCATCCTCTAGATATTCCAGGACATTTTTTCTCATCGTATTATCTCCAATTTCCCTGCTAATGCTGTAGTATAGGCTATTCCTGATAAAACCGCTTTAAATAGCCAAATTCCGCAAATTCCGCTTCCTGCTGTGCTTTTTCCTGACCGTATTCCGCACATTTTTCCTGCCATATGGCAGAAAGCCATGGATCATTCCTTCTATCCTCGATCCCCGGAAACGTTAATAGAATTTTCCCAAAATACCTTGCCATCTTTTCCGCCCCATAAACATTCATATGAAGCCCTTGATCATAGGTATCTTCCGAAAAATCTATTCCTATTTCATCTGCCTTTTGGATCCCATTAATGTACGTTAAATGATGTTTTTTTGCATAATCAATAATTTGTTCTTCCCACTGTCCATACCAAGCCGGATATAACGCAGGCGCTTTCATTAAAATCAGCTGAATCTGATACCTTTCACAAAGTACCCGTATCTTATCCAGATACTCCCATGCCTTAGGTTCAAAAGAATAGTCTGCCAGCCTCCGCTCTGCCGGAAATTCTCCCGCCGGGCGCACATCCGCACGCAAATAATAGCCATTATGCGATACCCGATCCCTAGCCCAGTAATACCGGAAATCTTCAATGCTTAATTCCTTCCATCTGGAATGGAAACGCAACAAAGGAAACAAATATTCCAGCATATGTTCATCTTCCATTTTGGTTTCCGCAATAGCATTCCATTTACAGCCAGACCACCGCATTCCGTCCAATGTCATCCGATTATAGCTTTCATTATCCTGCTCAAACTGCTTCATCGACGAAACGCTAAATACAACCGCCTTCGGTATCTCATAACGCAAAGTATCTTCCAAAAGGTAATACGATTGGGCAATCAGCTGCTGGGCATTTCCCCTAATATAACTGGTAATGCCATATTCCTGCCATAAAATAACCGGCGAAATATTTTCATAAACCTCGCAATTTCCCAAAAAAAGCACATCATGATTTCCTGCATCCTGATAATATTCCTGGGTGAAATTTCCTTCAACTACCATTCCCATATACTTTGGCATCAGCAGCCTCTGGACAGACGCCAAAATAATCACTGATCCCGCCAGCCAAAAAACTGTCCGAAAAATATGCTTTTTCCTCATTGCCTCATCCTTTAAAACTTGTTGTAAATAAACTGGCTTGCATCATAACCTTGGCCGTACACTCCCGTTATCAAAACAAATACGGTAAAACCAAATAGGATGCCATACTGCACTGTAGCAGGCCAATGCTCCAGCCTATTCCTGACTCCCCCGGATTTCCCCGCCGCCAAAACGCCAAGCACCAAGAATATTCCAGCAGACAGAACCATACCATCCTTCCATCCCAGGCCTGCCTGTGCCAATCCGCCATCCCAAAGCCTGAGAATATCAAAATCTGTAATAATGCTCCAAAGCATCTGAAACACCTTTCTGACGGGCCAGTATTGAAACGCGGTTAAAACACAAAACAGCAGGAAAGTGCGGAACATCTCAACATATTGATACAAGGGAGAACGGGTAAATGGTATCTTTTGACGGCACACACAATAATACTTTTCCAGTTCCTGGGAAAGCAAAATTACTACGCAGTTTGCCATTCCCCATATAAGATAATTCCAGGATATTCCATGCCAAATTCCGGTGATCAGCCATACCGTTATCGCGGCCACATATGCCGGAACTTTATTTCCTGCCTCTTTTCCGAACAAATTCCGTACCACGCCCGATGCCTTTTTGCTGATCTGGCTGGTTGAAACAGAGAAAAAAACATATTCCCTAAACCACTGCATCAGCGACATATGCCACCTTCTCCAAAACTCACCTAATGTTTTGGAGGAAAACGGATGATTAAAATTTTCCGGCAAACGAATTCCCAACATCTGTGATATTCCAACCACCATATCTATTCCCGCTGAAAAATCCATATAAAGCCAAATACCATAGCCAACCATCCCAAGCAATGCATATACTCCTTGATCGATATCAGGTTGACCCGTCATCCCTTCAATGATCGGCTTTAACCTATCCGCAATCACTAATTTCTTAAAATACCCCCACAGCATTCTCTCTGCGCCGAATTTTACTTCCCTGAAATTAAATCTGTGATGAACATATAATTCTTTTCCTATCTGATCATATCTGCTAATCGGCCCTACTGTCAGCTGCGGGAAATAGCAAACAAATAAAGAAAACTTGGCTATATTTTTTTCCGGTTCATATTTTCTGCGGTACACATCAATCAAATATCCCATTGCCTGGAATGTGTAATAAGAAATCCCTATTGGCAATACCCAGTTAAATGTACGTCCAATACCCATCCACCAATTAAATTTCAAAAAAAATGCATTGGCATATTTCAAAGCTGCTAAAATTCCAAAATTTAAAATAAGCCCAAGCTTTAGCAGGAAGCGTTGTTTTTGCTTCACCGATTGGTTATATTCTTTTTTCTGGCGGCTGTCTAATTTTTGCTCTCGTATCTGCTGTTTTGCATGAACCGTCAATTTTCCTATCCGCCCTGCCAAAAACCATGTTGTCATGGCAGTAAACATCGGGCAGAACATTCCTGCAATCCCACCCCACAGGCAAAAATAATAGCTTGCCAAGAGCAAAATTATCCATTGATGTTTCCCCGGAATCCAATAATAAAGGATAAGCAAAATGAAAAGAAAGGCAGCGAACCGATAAGAAATCAACATCATCTTCAGTCATCCTCTTCCAACATCTTAATCAGCCGGTATATATCTGATGCAGAATTAAAATTTTCAGGGATAATTTGCCCCGGCAAAATCTGAACACCAAACACATCATCAATTTGCGTCACCACATTGACTAATTCAAACGAAGTAAAAATCCCATCATCAACCAGCGTGGTACAAGTATGGTAATCGATATCCGGGTTTATTTCCTCCAAAATTTCCAGCAGCTCATCCATTTCTTTATTCCTCACTTAATCATCTTAATTAGGTTTATCACTGCCCGTATTTTTTAATCATTAATTTCCCGGGCAGTGATATTTTATCTTTTTACAATCAAAACCTAAAGCACATCAAACGTGCCCATCTTTATTCTGGAGTCCGTGGATACAACAGCGGATCAAATAAAAAACAATTATCGTAAATAGCTGAATATTGAAGCATCTGAGCATCCGTCCACATACAGAAATACCCCGGCGAAGCCCTTGGTGTAGCATCAAAATGATACCATCCGTCCCCGCAATTAATCAGATTCCAATAGTGGTGGTTATCCGTACAGCGGATAACCTCAATGCTTTGGATCCCGCATCTGGTCAGGAGCGCCTGGGAAACCGAGTAATACGTGTAGCAGTCTCCCCTGCGCCTAATCAGCCCCACATACGCTTCCTGTACCCAATCCCGGCTTGCCGAACTTCCAGCATAGCGGAAATTGCTTCGGATCCATCGGTATATCGCTTCCGCTTTTTGGCGTTTAGTCATCCCGTCATTGGTAATCCCCGCCAAAATTTGGTCGCACATCCGATCCAGCGTCTTATGGAGATCACTTTTCTGATCATCAGGAGGAATTACCGTAATCGGCTTATAAGGCCATATCTCCGTCCCTGCTCCTGTGCTGTCAAATTCATAGGTTTTCTCATCAATCTTCAGCGTTTCATCCTGAGCCATTACCCCATTTTCCTTTAAATAGTAAAGCACCCCATCTAATTCCAGCATACCGGTTTGGACATACCCCTGCTCGTTGAAATAGTACCAATCATTATCAATATTATTCCATCCGTTATCAAGGTAACTCCCATCCGCTAACCGGTAATATCTGCTGATATCATCTTTCATCCAACCTGAATAATCTTTAGGAAGCCTGGTGCAAACGCCGTTTTCATCAAACCAATAAATCTTCCCTTCCAACGTAATCGTCCGATCAGCAATCATTTTCCCGCTTCCGACACGAAAATAGTAGTAATTCCCATTATCCTCATACCATTCTGTCTTCGCATACCTGTCTTCTCCGAAATAATACCAACTGCCATTCTCATCTTGGAACCATCCAATTTCCCAACTGCCGTCTTCATTTATGTAGGAAATCCCTTCTCCGCTATACACAAATTCCCCGGCAAAAACAGGTAAACTGTATAGGACAGTTCCAAATAATGCGGCCAACAACACTTTTTTCATTATTTTATCTCCGTAGTGCCCTGCAAATTAAATCCGTCAAAATATAAACTAAAAACTTAGCCAACAATATCTCTGCAAGCAACGAGGTATACGACACTCTCGGTATTCACCGTATATATGCAAGCACATCTACTTGGCTCATTACTTGCAGAGATCAAAACAATTAATATATCCATGCCCCATCTTTTCCTACTTTGTAACCGTCTGGGGTTGTTGTATTGGAAAGCATCACGCCATTGCCGCCCAAATAGTACCATTTCCCTTTATCTAATATCCATCCAGTTGCCATCGCTCCGTCTGCATTCAAATAGTACCAGGCATTATCCACATTCTGCCATCCGGTCAGCATACAGCCGTTTTGATCGAATATATACCAGCAGCCATTCAGGCAAGCCCATCTGCTCGCTGCAAATGAACCGTTATCTAAAAGCAAATGCCATTTTAACCCGTCATATGACCAAATACCGCTATATACATATGGGCTTATTGTTTTCAGCGTAAAAGCAGACGAATCGGTATGTGTTACGCCCTTCCCAGTTCTGCTAGTTGTGCCACCAGGGCCACCGCTCCCACCGGAACTTCCACCGCCAGAACCACCGCTCCCACCGGAACTTCCTCCGCCAGAACCGCCGCTTCCGCCGGAACTTCCTCCGCCAGAACCGCCGCCTCCGCCGGAACTTCCGCCACCAGAACCACCGCTTCCGCCAGAGCCAGACATGGAGAAAAATTCTACTGTATAATTAATCTCGGCTTCCGATCCATCCGGGCGGTGCAGACCGGTAATTTGAACCTGGACAGTTTCATTTCTTCCAATATTAGAAGACGGCTTAAAAATCACTGCCGGCCCATCACCATAATTGACTTCATTAAAAGAGAAATAGCCATCCGACTCTCCCGAGCTAAATACCATAGTTTCTCCGGAAGATGTGGTAAGCGTTACTTTCACATTGTCATCTACGGAATAAGAATCCGGGGAAAACTGCACCGACCATGGCCCACGGAAATAATCATAAGGCATAGTTTTTGCCGGCCATGGAACGTATCCTGGTGTCGCTTCCGCATATCCAGATGAATCAAAGGCGTAAAGTGCGCTATAATTTTTGTAATACCCAAAACCGGTAAAGCGCATCGCCGGATTTAAGCACCAGCGCCTGTGTCCTACACTGTCAATATTTTTAGAGTCTCCGTCATCCATATACATTTCAATTATGGTATAGCTTAAGCTCATCCCTGCACTGTGCCATGCAAGATTTGAACTTCCTGCCCCTTTTGCGCCTACATTATAGAAATCATCCGGCATATCCGATGGCTGGTGAGGATAATGGGTCAGCTCATCAATTCTTGCAAGAACTACACTGGCTGTCTGTGCATAGTTTACCAGTTCATCCTTAGCCGTTACCTCCGGATAAATCCCAGCGACATAACGGACGAAATTTAACGCATTTAATCCGTCCGTCTCACTGTTTTTTGACACCCGTCCCGCTTTATACGGTGAAAAACTGGGCTCATCTTCAAACGTAACCTTTCCATTCAGCCGAAATGGATGCGCCTGATAGAAACTCTTGATTTCTTCTTTGCTATGCTCTTCCAGATAGTCCACACGCAAATCTAACGTAAAGGTAAGATCCTGATAATTATCTGACTGGATAATAAACGGAATAGGGAGTTTTTTCATCGTAATCGGCGTGCGGAGCTTAACCAATACTTGATTTCCATTGATTGCCGGTTCTCCATCCAGATTTTTTTGCACATCTTCCCCGATAGCCCCGATAGTTATTTTGGGATTCTTAATATCCTGCGGGACACTGAACTCCCCTTTTACATCTTTATGGCCGATTAAATCAACCGACAATTCCCGGCTAACATTGGCATCCATGTAATATGCAGCATTTCGGTTTACTGATTTTAACTTTTGGATCTCTAATCTTGCGAATTCGTTATCTACAACCGTATACTTAATTTCTTCCTGTTTGCCCTTTATCCCGGTAATTTTATAAATGCCGGGATCCTCACCAGGCTCCCGCTGAAGTTCAATATCGTTCAAATAAGAACTTATCTGCTTCCCATCTTTATCGGCAACAGCGATTTCTCCATAGGGCAGGTTTACCGGATCCTTCTCTCCCAGCTGTTTGGTCAGCATTTTCAGGAAGGTAACGGAATATTCTTTATGTTTAACTTCCAATTCCGCTTCTGCTATAGGCTCATCTTCACCTTTGATATAAGCGAAAACAACCCACTTTCCTACGGGTAGGTTATCGGTATATATATTCCCTTCCTCTTTCAAATTTACTCCGTCACTGATCCGTATCCAATATTTCAATTCAATTTCTTTTTCTTTATCCGTATCTGAAGATATATCTTGCTTTGTCGCTTTAAAAACTAACTCATCTTTCCAACCCAGACCTGTGATGCTAAACCAGATTTCCTCCCCATGTATAATCTGGGACTTGTCCAATTCCAAAATATGTTCCTGATTATCCTCGCCTTCCTCCTCCGGCTTCTCTGCCTGCTGGCTCTTCGGTTTTGTAATTTGGGATGAAGAAGCGGTTACTGATGCAGTATTTTTATCTTTGTCTGTTTCTTTGTCTTTACCTTTATCTTTTGCATTATCTCCAGTTTCTTTTTTATCAGATTCTTCCTGGTCGTTTTTCCCTTGTCCATCATTTGGTTTGCCCTGATCAGGAATTATCTCTGAATTGGAAGCTTTATTCTCCTGGCTGGCTTCTGCATTAATTCCGAACCCAAAATCAAATAGACACAAACTACTTATGCCCGGACTGGAAAATAACAACTCAAACATCATTGTTAAGATTAACAAATTTGCTAATTTCTTTTTTATACCCATACGTTCTCCCTTCTTAATTTTATTAACATAAAGTGTATGAAGATAAAGATTGGCAAATCAGTTAATACCCCCTTTCCACCAAAATCTGTTGCATACTGTAATCTTATCCTCATAATTTCACTTGTCATAACATCTTTTGCTCCGTCAATCGAATTATAGGAAGCCATTTTTATTTCCTATAAATATTGTTATCATCGCCCCAACTGCAATATATATTCCAAAACTAAAGTAAGAAGATTCTGATATTGGCTTATATAGATAAAATTTCCGTAATAAAAACATATTTACAATATAATTCCATACATTTTTTAAAGCAATTCTTCCTTCTTTTCGGATCAACAAAATAAAGAATGATACAATCCCTCCTAATAAAACTGAAATGATCATTACACTCAAACAAAATCTCCATCCGCCAACCGCACCTATAGCCATATACAGCTTCACATCTCCTGCTTTCAGCGCTCCCAATATCCATAATAAAATAAAGGAAAATCCTAACAAAAAGCCTAACACACTATTAACAAAAGCATTCCATCCATAAAATAGCAAATTACTCCCAAATCCTAGCAAAGTTGCTGACATCGTTAACTTATTTGGAATTTTTCTTACCGACAAGTCTGTATATGCCCCGGCTATAGCAACTGCTACTGCAAGTAACCGCATGATAAACCCTAAATCTTGCATTTCAATTCACTCTTTCAAATCATACACGTAAACATCGATATCTTCCCTTAACTCACGAAAAAAAGTTTCATAAATTTTCTGTACCTTTTTCTTCTTCAATCTTCCTGTCCCACATCCAAGAAAAGGAATTGCAATTGTCCTTGCTCCTTTTTCTTTTGACATCTGAATTACTTTCGGCAAAAGCTTAACCACTGTTTTTTCTGTCGTCCACCATCCAGGAATCAGCATCGTTACGGCATGGATAATTCCGATGCTTCCCACTCCATACCCATTGGTGAAAAATACATTCCCTGGCAAATAAATTTTATAGTTTCGATGAATTTCTTTCTCAACATTTCCATCAGTTACGTAATTAATGCTTTCCGCTATACCGAAAAATTTCCATTTTCTCGTTAAAAATCCACCCATCCATCCTATGCCGTTTGCTGCATTAACAATAATATCTGCCCTTGCGCTTACGATATCACCAATAACATAATGTAACATTATCTTTTCCTCACTCCAGCCATCCTCCCCTCCTAACCAAAAACCTTTCTCTCTGGTTTACTGAAACCACAATTACAGATACATTATCCGAAGCCGTTCCAGGACGGATCAACCTCCGCAAAACTTCTGCTTTTTGCTGCACATCCAACTGTTTATCTCTTAATACTTCCTGGATTTGCCTATCTTCTAAATGGTGGTATAATCCGTCACTGCACAAAAGAAACAAAGCGTCCCGCTTTATCGTTCCAGATAAAAAATAGCTGCGGGGTATGGGAAACATCCCTATACACATGGTAAGCACACTGTTTTTGGAAGAATGCTTTGCTTCTTCCTCAGTCATTCGTTTTTCCCTTACCATCTGCGCTGCCAGCGTCTGGTCTCTTGTCAGAAGGAAAATTTTTCCTTTTTGAAAAATGTAGATCCGGCTGTCCCCTAAGTTTAACAGATAATACTTACTCCCATACAGTAAAAGCAGTGATATGGTTGAACCTGCCCGGCATCTCATCTTTTCTCTGAACTGCAAAACCGACTGGTTAATCTCCCAAATTTCCTGTTCTAGAATTTCCCGAATATCTTCCTCCTTAACTCTCTTATCTTTAGTGATTTGCAAAAAATCGCTTTCCCACCATAACTGAAATTGATGAATAATATATTGACTTATTTGTGAACCATGGGATAATCCGCCCATTCCATCTGCCACGAGAAACAGCGCCGCCTGCCTTTTCCCTGCCAGACCATCCAGGCATAAAATGCTGTCCTGGTTTTCTTCTCGTTTGTCTCCCCGATCGGAAATCACTCCGTATTGAATTCTAGCCATATTCCACCTAATTTAATTTACAGGGCAGCGAAGGGTAAATTCACTGTTGGCCAAGGACACCCTATCCTTATCCTTAAGGGGATATGGGATATTGCTCTGGATCCGTTCTCCGTTCCCGTTAATATATGTACCATTTTTGGAATTAAAATCCTTAACATAAACCACACCATTTTCTACCAAAAATTCCGCATGAATTTTTCCAACTTTTGTGTTTGAAACAACAAAATCCACCTGGCCTTTTAGCCTTCCAATCAAAAACCTTGGTTTATTCAATATCACGCGGGTAAACATACCATTCTCATAATATTCCAAATATATTTCCCCGTCTGCCGGGCTTTCATCCCATATTTCTGTTTCCGTATTTTGCATTACCTGTGGATCATCCGAATCATCAGCCATAGAAACTGGTATTTTAGCCATAGCATTTCCATTTTCAAGCTGCTGCGCTATCGAACTTGCCACTGCCCCGTTAAATTGAGACTGTACTGGCTGTGATGCCGTCCCATTAAACATAGGCGTTTCCCTCTGCCCCAAAACCGGCTCATTAAATTTTGGAGGTATTGGCGACCCTGACTCTACCCCATTAAACTTCGGGGGCATTGGCTGTACCGCTACCGGTTTGCTGTACTTAGGATGATTTGGCATAACCAGCGGCTGTACTGACGGGTCAGGCAAATTTTTCTTTCCTTTTCCGCTGCCTTTTACCGTTTTTTTCTTATTATTAACATAGGCTTCACGATACAAAACCACCTCAGCTACGGCGATAATGATCAATGCTGCCAAAATATTATTCAACACAATATGGCCAGCATTATCAGTAAATGCGCCAAAGGAAATCAGTGCAGCAAGCCCTACCATAACAAATGCCTGGGGCAGCAGAAATATCTTTTTTGCCCTTTCCCGATCAAAATCCCCCTCATCTTCCTGTCCGGGAACTTGGCTTCCCTTTTTAACTGGTTTTTCTTTCTTCTTTTTCTTTTCACTTTTTGGTAATGCAGGAGGAATGGGAGGCTGTTCATAAATCGGCGGTTGAGGCAGTATCGACGGAATATTGGGATACTCTAACTGCGGCTCATCGGGATTTACCAAAATAGTCGGCTCCTGATCATCTTTCTGAATACTAGGAGGCGTGCCTTGCTGCTGCACCGCAGATATGTTGCCTTGCCCTCTTAGAGAAAGATCTCCTGATATTTGAAAGTTGCAGCTTCCCGCTTTTTCCTGCCCCGCATCTCGAAACCGTTTTATAAACGCTTCCATTTCTTCCAATGAAAATGACGGTGAATTGATCATGTCTAGAAGCACTTGAATGAAATTATCATTGGTCATGGCAATTTTCCCCTGCATAACCAAATTACGCAGGAAACTGCAAATATCTGTTTCATCAGCGGAAACCAGCGGCAAATAGATAAAATGCGGTTCAAACGTAGATGGGTTTACATAAATGTAGTCCGCGTCCATAACCAAGCCTTTAAGATTCAGCTGATATTCCAATGCATCTTTCATGGCCTGGATGGCTCCTTCCATGATGCACAGCACTTGAGCCTTCTGTATCTTGTTTCTTTCCAGCATTTGTCCTAAAGGAATTTTCGAAGAGATTTGATAATAAACGATAATCTCCCCATTCCTTATCTGCTTCCTAGAATTTAGGAAATGGCTAACTTCATTACTGGTAATCATTTCCAGCTGATAATGAATAACATTTTGCTCATTCCCACAGGCAACTGCCAAATAACTGTTCTGCTGCACACTTTCATACGAAATACTCAACTGCTTTATCATCTCTTCCTCCATCCTTTTAATTAAAGTAATTGAATGACTACACCAGCGAATAAAAACGGCACAAACGGAAATTCCGTTTTCTTATCTGATTTTCGAACACCCAAAAGCCATATGCTATACAAAAATGCCAGAAAAAACGCCAGGCACATTACTTGAAATACATATCTCCACCCGGTAGTCAGGGCAGTAATCCCTAATAATTTTGCATCACCCATGCCAAACCGCCCCTTTGAGCACCCAGCAAACAGCAAGACAATAACGCCAAATACTAATCCATGTACCATTGTTTCATATACCATTGGCCATCCTTTATCTCCTACCCCTAAAAGAACTTGACCCGCAAAATAACATATGACAACCGGATCCGGAACCTCCCTGCATTTCCAATCAACTGCCGCCAGCATAAGATATGTCCCAATTAAATCCAGCAAACGGATCCTGCTTAACCCTGCATTAAGAAAAACCCCAATAGTCCCTAAAAAAGCCATACATAGGAATACACTTCTATAAAACCATCTTTGCCTCCACACTTCATTTAACTTATATTCCTTTCCAGAAATCCGATTTACTGCATATATAATCCTCATCCCCACAAGGAAGGATTCTGCCGCTAAAACCAATACTGTCATCCCTGCCATCTCTAAGCCTGCTTTCTAATCGATCTCTTTCGTTACAATGCGGATATCCGGATAGGATTTTCTTATTGTTTTCACTGCCTCATCATATTTGCTCCGGTCAACATCCCTCCCTTTTATCGAAGACGGAATATAAATAATCAGCTCTTTTTCCTTGATTTCCGCCGGATCTAAAGTGACTCCCCCATAAGTCGTTTTTTTGTAGTTTTCTATTTTATTGCATTTTCTCCGAATTGAGTTTTCGATTCCCTTTTGATCCTGGTAACTTTTTTCATTTAAATCAATGGAAACTTCTGCCGTAGCCTTTCCGGTAGATGGCTCAAAAGCGGAATACACGGAAAAATTATCAGGAAGGTTCCTTATTCCTTCTTGCTCCTGGATAGCCTTTCCCCGATTTGTATCACTATCCATATCCCAAACGCTTTTTTTCTGGGATTCCTGTTTTGGGGTAAATACAGTTTTTCCGCTCATCCCGCGCACATATGCCCGGTTAGACAAATTCAAATCCGGCATAATATTAATTGGCATAATGGGAGCAATGGTGTAACATACCACCAAATCAACGGTCACTCCATCCTCAAAAAAACTGGAGCCGGAAAAATCCAGGCCATTAAGCCCTCCTACAACCTGCAACGCCCGCAGCCGCTCATCCGCCGATGCTCCATCCGAGTCTACTCCGATATATCCGGAAACCATAGGTCGGGCAATCGCCTCAAACATCTGCTGGTTAACCTCCTTAGCAGCCTGGCCTAATAATGCCCCTCCTACATTTTTTAATATTTCTACGGGATCCGTCGTGCCGGAATACGCTTCCCCATGATAATTTCCGCTGGAAAATGCCTCATACAAAGATACCACGTTTTCCGCGTCCTTATTAAACTGCTCTGTTCGCCCTGCCGCCGCCCCTTGTACCCCAGAACGGATCTCCTCCATTCCTGAAACCTGGTACAAGTAAGTATACATGGATAATTCTTTTGCCGTCTGCCCTACCGCGTGCTGGATCAGCCCGTAAGCATAAACAATCCGCATAATATACAGCATGGTGACAATAATCATCAGAAAAATGGAGTAGGAAATGCTGGCTTCAATCGTTAATACGCCCTTTTCTTTTTGCAGGCACTTCCACCCTGATTTTCTTTGTCGCATAACCTGCTTCTCCTTTAATATCCCTGGTAAATTGTATTTTTAAATTTCATCCGGCCTGTTACACCATTCCGTTCATAATCCCCCTGGAACGGCTGTACACTTCCAAACAGATACCGGATCGACATATCGGACTGGGCACGCAAATAGGTAAATGCCTGAGACATGGCAAAATCGTTTTGTTTTAACTTCATATTCATTTCAATTAAATCTGCTGAACGCATTATTCGTTTTTGTTCACCTTTAATTACCAAAAGAATTAAAAGATAATCTTCATAGGTGACAAATGCACCATCCTCCCCATAATTAGAAACCAATCCCTCATCCGGTTCCGGAATTTCCTTTAACAGCACATTTTTATTCGTTTTGATCAATGGAACCCGATATCCATCCGAGATCAAAAAATTCATCTCCAAATACGTTTCCGCCACAGCCCAGGCTGTAAGAAAAATCCAGAAAAAAACAATTTCAGGAACCACCCCAAGAGTAGCTGCGCTGGCGGCAGCTGCAGCAGCATGGCAGGTAGGATTAACTACATTTTTCTCCAAATATAACGCCAGTAAATTATTTGCCAGCCGTTCCCCATAAATCGTCGCATACACGGCATCTTCATTCGCCTGATCTGTTCGGTTTCCATAAATCAAGTACTCAATTTCACTGCGCAAAACGGTTTTCCGTTCTTTTTTGGGAGAAAAGCGCATATCCACTTCCCCGCCTTCATGGACATACCGCCATTTTGGCATATAGAAGCTATCCTGTTCTGATTGAGGCATTTTCTCCTTCGAAAATTTAGATACACCGGTAAGTCGTGTTTTAAACGTGCCAAACAGATAAGACAAGCAAAGAATATCATCTCTTGCCATTTCTCCCATATCTGAAATCATGCTGTGTCTTCCATTTTTTAATATATCTCTGGATACCGATAAATCTCCTTCCCGGTTATAAAAATCCTGAGCCTGATTCTGCTGAACTTCCTCAACAAGATTTTGAATATCTCCGGAAACCTGTTCTCCATAAGAGTTTGCCTCTGCTGCCGCGTCAAAGGTTTTCGAAGGACGCGCATCGTATACTCCCTGATCCACCTCTCCCCGGGAACTTTCCGGATTCTGCCCATCTTCCGTACTCCCGTTTTTTTGGGATTGCTCCTTAGCAAAATCTTCTGTCAGTTTTTTCTTCGCTTCATCTGGCGCATTTTGCCCTTCCCCGCTATAAGCAGGAATAATCCCTTCCCATTGCTTTCCCTTAAAATATTCTATTTCCTTATTAACCGCATTCCGATAACATTTATTGGAACCGCCTTCTACCACCTCATCCACGTCCGTACTGCTGTCTGTCAGGTTCAGATAATAAAAATAATATTCCGTAATTTCCTCGTCTTCTTCCTCTCCGCCTCCCCCCTCGCCTTCCTCATCCATTTCCTCTTCATCTTCTGCTTCCATTTCCACAAGCTCCTCTTCATATAAATGAATCGCCTCATTGATATCTTCCAGAAGATCACCCACATCGCTGGTTAACTGATTATCGTTTGCCAATTTATTTAATATAGGTTCTGCTAAAAGCGTTTCTATCTTTTCCATGCATTGCTGATAAATATCCTGATCTCTTTTCGCATCCTCCACTAACTGTTTAATTACATCGTTTGAATCATTATCCTTATTTTCCTGCTGGAACCTGCGCAGGCGGTCGATTGCACGATCCAATTCTCTTTTAGCAGAAATAGCCGAATTTTTTACGCCCTTTGCCTGGGAATTCGCATTCTTCAATTCCTCCTGAAGCTGCTTCCTGCTTTGTCCGTATTCTCCCGACTTCTGGATTATATCCCTGCTTAAGCTTTCTTCGGTATCTATATGATTCACCCGGATTACCTCCATCTCTGCTTTTAACGCTTCAATGTATTCCGGTTCTTTGTGTTCGAAAATATCAGCAACCGTACAGTTTAACTCTTCTATACAATCCCGTAATTTTGCCAATTCCTTATCTGCTCGTCCATTTGCTTCATCCACTGACATTTTATCTTCCATCACTTCTGATGCTTTTTCCTGCTCCTCTGCTTCCTTCTTTAAACTTTCCAATTCACCAAGCAGGTTAAAACGATCCGCCATCACATAGAGTCCCCGAAACTTTGCATACTCCACCATTTGAGATTCCAACACATCTTTATTCGCAAGGCTATATAATGGGGTTACATCACATTTATCTACAGAAAAATCATAAAGGTTTAAAAAAGATTTTCCCTTATAAGGGTTTTCCATACCAGCATATGATTTTAATATTTCCCAAATCTGCTCGGAATAACCTTCATCATCCGATAGTCCGGAGGCCATTAATGTAGCCGCCAGGCTTTCCTTATATATGCTTTCCAGCTTACTGTTATCCTTAATTGCAAATAAACCAAAATCATCTTTCAAGTCTTGATTATAAGATGCCAGCGCACTGGCGACAGCCAAATCTGCAGCTTCCTGTGTCATAGCAACTGCGCTGGCCATGCGGCTGCCGTCAATTAAAACTGCTGACAGCAGCATTACAGGAAGCAAAATAATCACCAAAAAAATCGAAACAGCGCCTTTGACCTTCTTCTTCCGAAAAAGCTTCATACCAATCCCCTTCATCCCACTTCTTTCGTCCCTGTTTTGTTTAACTGCTTTTTCCCTTACTTTAGCCATTCCTCCACTTGCTTTATCGCATCTTTTATCTTACCGTACCCCTCTTCCACTTTTCCAAAGATTTTACTTTGCTTTGCGATATCTGTAGCTAAGTCTACATTTCGCACGAAATCAGGTGAATCTGCTACTGCGGAAACTGCTGTAGTATTTACTGAAAATGGGCCGTTTTTCCCAAACATTTTCACAATCGAATCCACCGGCATCTGATAATCACTTTGAATATTTACCCGGATCTTCTTTGCAATCAGATAATCTTCTACGGTAACGTAATTACCGCTGTTTTTTATCTCTCCCGTAACTACATCACGTTTCCCAAGGTTCTTTGCCACGTATGCGTTTAATAATCCTTTATAATCTTCTTTGCTCCCTCCATCCATAAAGGGGACATTTCGGTAAGGATCACGGTACTTAAAATCAGACAATGTTTTAACGCCTGCGTCCATATCCGCCACTCTTGAACTATAAATTACCGATCCTCTCTCTGATGTTTTTACCGCCAGGCTTTGAAAGTTAACTTCCTGGTAAAGCACTATGCCGATAAATAAAATTAATAGCAGGGAAAAGAATAATACTTGAAAAATCAAGGTAATTTCAATAGTCATATATCCGTCTTGTCTTTTTAATCGAAGAAGTTTATTTTTTAATTGATTCATTGTGAACTGCTCCGCTAATTTTTCTTTATTTTTGTGGAACATCCGCCGGATATCCATAAAGATATTCCGGCGGACAGGATTGTTTAGCCATTTTCATTTACATCCTTGATTGTATCCGCCTTAAAAACTTTCTCCATAATGCTATTAGCAAAACTAAACACTTGTTTTCTAAACAGCAACGCAACACACATCAATGCGGCAATGATCATGACAACCTCTACTGTTCCCATTCCCTCCTCTTCTTCATAAAACTTCTTTAACAACTCCATACTCCTGCACTCCTTTTTCTTTTTATTTTCAAGCAATATTTCATTGCCTGACCGCTTAATTCAATCTATTTAAAAGCGCCAGCGCTAACAAAGCTTTTTTTATTTTACATCCCGCTGGTCATTCCCAAAACTGCAGGCGTGGCCACTACAAGCACAATTCCTAAAAACATAATCATCAGCGGGATCAAAATCTTTGTCCCAGCTTCTTCCCCTAACTGCCTTGCAGCATTTTTCCGCATTTCCCAGCATTCATTTCCCTGTTCCCGTAAAACCGGAATTACCTCTCCGCCGCCCCGGCGCAGATTCATTACAATTACTGATACAAACTTTGTTACTTCTTTTACCCGGCATCTCCTTGCAAATTCCTCGTAAGCTATCCTCTCCGGCTTTCCTGCTTTAATTTCCATTAAGGCGTACTGCATTTCACTATATAAAATATGATTTTTCTTATTCTCATTAATAATCTTTTCCCACGCCCGTGAAATTGTCATTCCCGCATTTACCAGAAGCGTCAGCTTGTTTACGAATTCAGGAAATTCCATTCGAATCTCCAGCCGCCGTTTTTCAATCTGGGATTTTAAGCTGTTGTCTACCAAAAAAGGAACCGCAAAGAAAGCTACTACAGCCACTATGCTTAATATTAAGCCGTTAGCCGGATCTCCCTGAAAAGCCATAATCAGCCCTACGATTGATGCCCCTGCACTGGTTATCATTGCGGCAGCTAACCGGTATCCATTATGAATATAATGAAAAAATGCAGCGTTTCTTGGCCCTTTTAGTTCTAAGATTTTTTGATAAACCTGGTTCCTATGCTGTGCCATAAATGACTTCATCTGAATAGGAAAAAACTTCTGCTGCCACTGCCATCCGCTCATCCAAAGTCCCATAGGGATAAAATCTTTCAACCCATATTCTTCTTTATCTACATACTCCATGCTATCTTCATAGCGGTTTCTAGACATAAAATAGCAGAGAAAAAAATTTCCCACAAATATCACACAAATAATCCCGCAAATAACTTTTACCACCATAAGACTTTTTCGTATCCCCCTTACTTCTCTCATTCCCCTTATCTAGATATCGATTTTCATAATTTTAGAACCTACCAAATACGCAAGCCCAAACATCATAACTGCTACAGTCATGGCTGCCCAGCCTGCCACTGAATTAAACACCGGAGCCATATATTCACCGGAAGTCACTGTCAAAAATAAAATCATTACTACAGGAAGAACCATTAGAAGATTAAACTCATACTTCTTCCCGGAAATCATTGTCTCAATTTCCTGCTTTACTTCTATCTTTTCCCCAATAGTGTTAGAAGTAGAGCGCATTACTTCGATTAAATCCCCGCCTGTCCTTTTACAAGTAACAAAAATATCCACAAAATTTTCAATATCCTCCAAATGTGCACGCGCTGCAAATTGGCTGAACATTTCTTCCACCGTCCGATTCATCCCAATTCCCCTTAAAATGTATTCTAGTTCCAGTAAAATATCCGTCCTGGGATCCGGATAAATTACCTTCAGATCCTGTAATGAATCCCGGATTCCGGTTTCCACTGATTTACCCACAGAAAGTGCAGAAGATAAGGAATACAACATATCTTTAAACTGAAGGGTTAACTGGGACTTTCTCTTGCTAATAATTTGACGTGTTCTTATTTTCGGGAATTTTACCGCAAATAACGCTACAACCGCTGAAAGAATAATATTATGGTAAAATACGTATCCTACACCAAACAACACAATCGCCGCCGCCAAAACGGTAAGGGCTTTTTCCTGCTTTCCCATTATATACACATCGTAATCCGTAAGCCCATTTCCAGATGGAGTCGCCCCCTCTTTCTCTTTTTTCCTTCCAAACATACTCGCTCCCTCTTATACATTATCCGGCAAACCTGCCATATGGAATTTATCAATATTGCTCATCGGATTCTCTGTCCGCACCAGCTTGCCAATAATCCTTCCGTTTTCCTCTTCCCCTTCTTCCCGAAATTGATAAAGAGGATTTAAACAGATTTCCCCATTCTGGTATCCGATTACTTCCGTAATCTCCAAAGTCCTCCTGGACTTATCCCGCAGCCTGGAAAGCTGAATAATAATATCGATTGCCGAAGCAATTTGCTGCCGGATCGCTTCTATGGGAATGGAATTTCCCGATAGAACCATAGTTTCCAGACGGCTCAGCATATCCTTTGTAGAGTTTGAATGGCCAGTGGATAGTGAACCGTCATGGCCAGTATTCATGGCCTGGAGCATATCCAATGCTTCCGCCCCACGCACCTCACCTACGATGATCCTCTCCGGACGCATACGAAGGGAAGAACGGATCAGATCCCGGATAGTAATCTCCCCTTTTCCCTCAATATTAGCGTTCCTAGTTTCCAAACGAACCAAGTTGCCTATTCCCTTAATCTGCAGTTCAGCCGAATCTTCAATGGTAATTACACGCTCATCCTTAGGAATAAAATTAGATAACGCGTTTAAAAAAGTAGTCTTTCCGGAACCGGTTCCTCCGCTAATAAAAATATTGTACTTGGCTTTTACCATCCGTTCCAAAACTTCAGCTACTTCCGGAGTAATGGATTGGTAAGCAATCAGCTTTTCTATCGTCATCGGATCTTCAGGAAATTTTCGGATAGTCATTGTAGGGCCATCTAAGGCAATAGGAGGAAGCACCACATTTACACGTGATCCATCAAGCAACCTTGCGTCAACAATCGGTGTGGATTCATTTACTGTACGATTGACTTTTGCCACAATATTTAAAATAACATTCTCTAATTTTTCGTTAGTTCCAAAACTGACATTTTTCCGGTAAAGGCGGCCATTCTGCTCCACAAACACATGATGCGCTCCATTAATCATAATTTCAGTAATGGAAGGATCATCTACTAAAGGCTGGAGCACATCCAATCCCCGCATGGAATTAAATACTCCTTCCATAACTTCCTTTTTTTCATTTAATGATAAATATCTTTGCCGTGATATTTGCATAACAACCTGGGCAATCATTTCCCGTATCTCATCGTCTTTTACATTGCGTGTCAAATCAAGATTTTGGGAAACCTGTTCCCGAACTTCCTTCATCAATTCCTCTAGATTCCCAGACATACTCCATCCCCCAAATTTATACCTGGCTTATCAGCTGAAACAGCGGTTCCAAAACCGGCCAAACCGCTTCTCCCGAACGCAGGACATTTGCCCGTCTTACAAAACTTGGTAAAGAAGGCACTATAGAATTGCACTTCACTTTGGCCAAAAGATTATTATCGATAATTTCCTTACCGACATTGGACCCATTAGAACAATTAACAACCATATTTAATTTATTAATAATAGAATGATAGCCTTCATGGATATTTTCTTCATTTAAAAAACGATTTACTTTTGCTACTGCATTTTCTGTGGAAATAACAGGCATAAAGATAATATCCGCACATTCCAAGACCGTCTTTATCCGATCTGAAAATCCAGACGTGATATCAATAATCACCAGATCGTATTTAGAAAGACCCCGGACGACTTGAATTAATTTTTGGATATCCTCCTTGGTAATTTCCTCATATTCCGATATACTCTCCACACCAGAAAGATAGAAAAAACCAGAATTACCTTCTTTTTCCACACAAGTTTCCAGCTTTATCCCAACATTCATCCCTTTGGTTTTTAATGCAAGAAATACATCCGAAAGTCCCCCGGAAGCCGAGGTTAACACATCTTTTACCGAATCGATTTCCTCCAGGTTTAAATAAAGGATACAAAAACCTTTCTTCGCACCAGCAGATGCCATTGCCAAAGATAATGTTGTTTTCCCGCTTCCTCCGGCAGGGCTGTAAAACACCGATACTTTTGTACGGCTGCTGCCCTGGATCGATTCGGTAGAACCGACTCTTTCTGAATATTTCAGCAAAATTTCCCGAAGCATATTTTCTGTTTTCTGATACTTCCGGATAGTTTCAAATCCTTTCACCGGAGCCATGCTGCCTGACCAGACAATCCGGACGGTATTTTTTGCCAAAACTTCCAATTCATGATTTACAAAACTTTCATCAACAACCAAAATATCAATATTGTCCGAATTTTCCAAATATTTAATCAATTTTTCAACTTTTGTAAAAATATTCAACTCCCACTGCGGCGCTTTTTCCATAATATAATTGGAAATATTCAACAAATACAACTCATCCCCATCCGCCATAACCATTTTCCGTCTTGCCATAAGATTTTCTTCCCTCTCATTCCCTGTCATTCTCTGCCTCATATTATACTCCAAAAAATCCTTATGGGCAAGTTTTAATTCTTATAGAATATTAAACCGCATAGATTATTTTATAAAATAGGGGTAAAAAGGAGACTTTTCGATGCATCATTTAGACTACTACACCATTGGGCAAAAGATCAAAAAGCGACGGTTGGACCGGGGGCTGTCCCAGGAAAAGGCCGCCGAGCTATGCGACATATCCGCTTCCTTTTACGGCAACATCGAACGCGGCACAAAAATCATGTCTTTAGATACTTTCGTAGATATCTGCCAGGCTCTTCAAATCAGCCCCGACTATATCCTGTTAGATGAATTACCGGACACAGACCCCATCATTATGAACATCATATCCGAAGTGAAAAAATCTGGTTCCTTACAGTACGAGCGCTACCTGCGCATCATCAAGGCCTTGGCAGAAATATCGGACAAATTGTAAGCATTTACAACAGGTAACTTTTCAGCGATTTAAATGGCAGCGCTGCCATCACCTCTTAGAGCGCAAAAAACCCCACCCAGGAAAGGATTGTCATTTCCCAATTCTTTCCTGGATGGGGTTTCCCTTATCCGTTTTCAGGCCAGCCCAATTTATTTAGGCAATTATGCATACCTAATTGCAATCATTTTTTCTTCATCTTTTAAGTTGATATTTAACCTATGATTCTTTTTCTTCATCTTTTAGGTTGATATTTAACCCATGATTCTTGCTTTTTAAATCTGACGCCCAATCCCCTAATCAGCCGCCCTGCCTCCATTCCCCAAATTCCTCATCCGTACACTTCACATAATGGCTTCCCTCCGCCAGATGATAGCTCCCTTTGCCATAATCTATCCCGGAAGTCCTGTAGTCATAGCTTTCCGCCACCCGGTTTTTCTCCACTGCCGGGTTCGGGGCGGGGATGGCGGACAGCAGGCTTTTCGTATAGGGATGGATGGGATGGCTAAAAATCTCATCCGTCGTCCCAGTCTCTAAAAGATGCCCCAGATGGAGCACCCCAATCCTGTGGGAGATATATTTCACCATGGACAGATCGTGGGCGATAAATAAGTACGCCGTCCCTGTTTCTTCCTGGATATCCTTCATTAAGTTCACCACCTGGGCCTGGATGGAAACATCCAGGGCCGAGATGCACTCGTCGGCGATAATCAGCTTCGGCTCCATAATCAGCGCACGGGCAATGCCCACCCGCTGGCGCTGTCCGCCGGAAAACTGGTGGGGGTAGCGCAGGGCGTGCTCCGGAGCCAGACCCACTTTGGCCAGGATCCCTTTAATCTTTTCCTCCCGCTCCTTCCTGGAGCGGTAAGCGTGGTGGATGTCCAGCCCTTCCCCGATAATATCCCCGATTTTTTTCCTGGGGTTTAAGGAAGCCATGGGATCCTGGAAAATCATCTGCATTTGGGTGCGCAGGACGCTTTTTACATCTTTCCTCATCCTCCTGCTGATATCCATCCCGTTAAAGCGGATAGTCCCTGCCGTAGGCTCATACAGGCGGATAACGCTCCGTCCTATGGTGGACTTGCCGGAACCGGATTCCCCCACCAGGCCGTATGTCTCCCCTGGATAAATTTCAAAAGATACGTTTTCCACCGCCTTGACCATATACCCTGCATTAAGCCGAAAATACTGCTTTAAGCCCTCTACCTTAAGGAGAGGCTCTGCCTGCTTATTCGCTGCCATATTCCCTCGCCTCCCTTTTCATCCGCTCTATCCTGGCCCTAAGCTCTTTTGGCATCTCCACCTTTGGCGCCCTGGGATCCAAAAGCCAGGTGGCCGCATAGTGGGTGTCTGTCACCTTGAACATCGGCGGTTCCGCCTTATCATCCGCCACCAAGGCATACTTATTCCTGGGTGCAAAAGCATCCCCTGGCTGTTCCTTAAGAAGGCTTGGAGGAGAGCCGGGGATGGTGTAGAGCCGCTCATCCTCCGTATCCAGATCTGGCATGGCGGATAAAAGCCCCCAGGTATAGGGATGGCGGGGATCGTAGAAAATTTCATCAATCCGGCCTTTTTCCACAATTTTCCCTGCATACATCACATTGACGTAATCCGCCACTTTTGCCACCACTCCAAGGTCATGGGTGATATAGATCACCGAAATCCCCCTCTCCTTCTGGATACGGCGGATCAGCTGGATAATCTTTGCCTGGATGGTCACATCCAGAGCCGTGGTCGGCTCATCGCAGATCAAAAGATCTGGATTGCAGGCCAGGGCAATAGCGATCACCACCCTTTGGCGCATCCCTCCGGAAAGCTGGTGGGGATAATTTTTCATCCGTTTTTCGGCATCCTCAATGCCCACTTCCCTCAAAAGATCCACCGCCTTGTCCCAGGCCTCTTTCTTCGGCGTCTTAAAATGCCAGATCATTCCTTCCATAATCTGCTTTCCGATAGCCATGGTGGGATCCAGGCTGGTCATGGGATCCTGAAAAACCATGGCAATCCGCTTCCCGTTAATATGCCGCCGGATCCATTTCTTATCCTTTTTTAGGATATCCACCGTCTCCGGCGTGCTGTCTGCATGGCGGTAGGAAAACTGGATGCTCCCCCTTCCCACCACGGCATTCCCCGCCAGAATCCCCATGGCCGCCTTCATCGTCACCGATTTTCCCGAGCCGGATTCCCCTACGACAGCCACCGTCTCCCCTTTCATCAGATCCAGATTTACTCCCCGGATAGCGTGCACCGGCCCGGCTGTGGTTTTAAAGATAATATCCAAATCCCGAATCTTTAAAATCTGCTCTTTTTTTAAAGGATCCGACGCCTTGCCAGATCCTGGCGCACCCGCCTTTTGCCCTTCTTTTTCCTTAACATCCTGCCATCTTCCCTCTGCTATGGCATCTGGCGCGCCTGTCCTTTGTCCTTTTACTTCCCCCATCATCGGCCACCTCACATTTCTTTTAATTTCGGGTCAAGGGCTTCCCTCAGCCCGTCCGCCGCCAGGTTAAAGCTAAGCATCAGCAGAGCCATCACCAGGATCGGCGGGATAATCTGGTAAGGGTGGGTAGTGAAGCTGTTAAAGCCCTCAGAGATCAGGGAGCCTAAGGAACACTGGGGAACAGGGATCCCAAGGCCCACGAAGCTTAGGAAAGCCTCCGTAAAGATTGCCGTAGGGATGGAAAACATCACCTGGGTGATAATCGGCCCGATAATATTCGGCAGAATCTCCCGGAAAATGATAAAAAAGCTTCCCGCCCCCAGGGTTCTGGATGCCAGCACAAATTCCTGCTCCTTTAACTTAAGCATCTCTGCCCGGGCAATCCGGCTCATTCCAACCCACTCCGTCAGCATCAGGGCAAAAATAATGGTCAGCATCCCCGGCTTCAGCACCAAAAGCAGCAGAGTCACGATTACCAGCCGGGGGATCCCATTTGCCACCTCCAGGATCCTCTGCATCACCATATCCGTCCGTCCCCCGAAATAGCCGGAAACTAAGCCGTAGCTCATGCCGATCACCATGTCAATGACGGCGGCGGCCACCGCGATAATTAAGGAAACCCTGGTTCCTGACCAGGTTCTGGTCCAGATATCCCGGCCAAAGTTATCGCTCCCGAACCAGTAGTACACATTTTCCAGGTTCTTTTCCTTATATTGGTTGACGATTTTCGACCCGGTGGTAGTTTTCATGGCCTCGTCGCCGTCAAATATCCCAAGTTTTTCCAGCCCCTTTACCCGGGGAGCGAAATTTTTCTGGCTTAGGGACTGCTCCGAATAGGTGTAATCGTTCATCCCCGGCCCCACTGCCGCCATAACTGAAATCAAAAGGATCAGCACCAGCCCAATGAGGGCGCTGGTTTTACGGACATACCGGATCAGCACATCTTTCCAGAAGCTTTGGGCGGCAAAATTCGTGTCAATGGCGATTTCCCCTGCGTTATCCTTAAACCGGAAATCCGTATCCTCCGGAACGTACACGGAAGGCATTTCGACGGCGGCAGCCCCGCCTGAAGCAGATTTTCTTATTTTCATCCTGTTTACCATTCCTTTCCAAGGCACAAACAAATCGTGAAAACTTTGCCAAATTCTTTCACTTTTTTCACCATTCTTTTCCAAGGCACAAGTCAAATATCCCGCTGCAAGCTGCGGGGTATTTGACCCTCGCGGCATTCGCCAAATGCTCGTGCAAGCACGGCACTCGGCTCATTGCTCGCGGAAATAAACCGCGAAGATTTTGTCAAATTTTCCCACTTAATCTCCTTCCTTGGCTAAGCGGATCCTGGGATCAATGATCCCATAAAGGATATCTACCGCCAGCATAATGCCGATATACATCGCCGAGTAAATGAAGCTTAGGGCAATTACCACGTTATAGTCATTGGACTGGATGGCATTGACCAGCAGGCTCCCTACCCCGGGGATGGCAAAAATCTTTTCCACCACTAAGGATCCGGTCATCAGATCCACAATCAGGGGAGCCAGCACGGTAATGATGGGGATCAGGGCATTCCTAAGGGCATGGCGCATAATCAGCGGCCAGCCCATAAGCCCCTTGCTCTCCGCCAGCAGCATATAGTCGCTGCCCAAAACCTCCAGCATCTCGCTGCGGGTAAACCGGGCTATGTTTGCCATGGTGAACATGGACAGGGCTATGCTGGGCATGACGGCAGAGCTTAGGGCCTGCTTTTCCTTGTAAAGCATAGGGAACCACCCCAGCTTAAAGCCCAGGTTATAGCTTAACCCTAAGGCAAACACATAGGAAGGGACAGACACGCCGATCACGGAAATCGCCGTTGCCAAAGAGTCCCATATGGTATCATGCTTCAAAGCCGCTGCCAGCCCTAGGATCAGTCCGCAAACCGCCCCTGCACTGACGGCAAGCCCGCCGATCCGGATAGAAACCGGAAGCCTGGTCTGAATCAGCTGGGAGATAGGGGTGTTCTTGGAAATATTGTAGCTTACCCCAAAATCGCCTTTCATCATGTTTTTGACATAGTTAACGAACTGAACCGCAACAGGCTGATCCAGACCGTATTTGGCGTAAAGAGCCATGCGCTGATCCTGGTTTAACTTCTCGTCATTAAAGGGCGAACCCGGCATCATCTGCATCAGGATAAACAGCACCAGCAGGATAGCCAGCAAAGTAAACAGGGATGTGAGGATCCGCTTAAGGGTATATTTTTTCACGTTTTGCCTCCTTTTTTGCGTTGGGCCAAATTATCTGATGGCTGCAAAGGGCAAGGGGGCAGTGCCCTTGCCCGCCCCCTTTAGGGGAATGCCACAAAACCTATTGCGTCCCCAATATACGGCGGCAATCGTTAGACGTGCCCTATATTCCGTAAGCAAACGGTTTTGCAGCATCCCTTATCTAATTTTCGGCGCCAAATGTGCGCCGTCCGGCAGAAACTGCCGCCCCTTCCCGTAAGCCTTGGCCGCTACTGTGCCTTGGCCGCATTCTTATATACACGGTTCAACGCGACGGGGTGGAATTCCACTCCGCTTACCTTAGCAGACATCATCTCCGCATTGCACTGGGTATACAGCGGGAAAATTACCGCCTCGTCCATCACCAGCTTTTCTGCATCGTACAGACGCGCCCACCTACCTTCCGGATCGGTGCACAGCTCCCCAGTAGTGCATTCAGCGATAATGCCATCATACTCCGGGTTGCTCCATAAACCATAGTTATTAGGATTATCCGTAATCCACATCCCCAGGTAAGTCATGGGATCCGCATAGTCCGGGCCCCAGCGGGTAAGGCCAAGCTGGAAGTCGCCGTTCTGCATATCCTCCACCCTCTGCTTCTTCGGCTCTACCGTCAAGTTAACACTCAGCCCTGGAAGGGTGGTTTCCCACTGCTCCTTTAACACCTGGGCTACCTTCTGGGGCGCGTCGTCGGCATCTACAATCATATCTAAGGTTAACTCCGTAATCCCTAATTCCTCTAAGCCCTTTGTCCAGTACTCAGCCGCCTTCGCCGCGTCAAATGCGCATACATCAGAAAACTTAGCCTGATCCTCCGAGAAATCAGAACCGTCCGGGCCTGCCGCAAACTGCATGGGAACGGCAGTATAAGTAGGCGCGGAGCCATCCTTAAGCACATCCTCAGTGATAGCCTCCCGGTCAATGGCCGAGGTCAGCGCCAGGCGCACATTTAAGTTAGCCAATTCTGGAACCGCGTCCACGTTGGGGCTTACGTACCACAAATAGCCCGCGCCGATGGTAATAAATTCCGGATCCTCCTTTACCTGATCAACCTGCTCGCCGTTTACCAGCGTCATATCCAGATCGCCCGTCTGGTAGCTCATCAGGGCCTGCTGGGAATCCTGGATTACCTGGTAGTTAAGGCCTGGAAGCTTCACCCTGGCCGCATCCCAGTAATCTTCGTTCTTCGTCAAGTGGAACGCCGTTGCCGCCGGTTCATAGGCATCCATGATAAACGCACCGTTTGACAAAGTAGTCTCCGGGCTGGTGGCAAAGGTATCGCCGCAGGACTCAAAGAACGCCTGGTTTACCGGGTAAAAGGTAGGGAAATACATCAGGGACAGGAAATAGCTGACCGGCACGTTTAACTGAACCTCCAGGGTCTTGTCGTCCACCGCCGTTACGCCCAGTTCGCCCTTATCCATGCTTCCCGCAATGATCTCCGCCGCATTTTTAATCTGACCGATGTCGCTTAACATATACGCGTACTCAGAAGCGACCGCAGGATCAACCGCCCTCTGCCAGGCAAAGACAAAATCCGCCGCAGTGACCGGCTCGCCGTTGCTCCACTTCGCATCCCGCAGATGGAAGGTGTAGGTAAGGCCGTCATCGCTTAAATCATAGGTTTCCGCGATAGCCGGAACCGCCTGGCCGTCTGCATCCATCTGCATCAGGCCGTCGGTATAGCCGGCAATCACTTCAAAAGACGTGCCGTCCGTAGCCTGCTGGGGATCCAAGGACTGAACCGGGGTTTCCAGCATAATGTTTAAGTCGGAAGTTCCCGCTCCTTCCGCCTTATCTGCCCCCCCGTCCGCGGATTCGGCCAGGTTCTGGGATTCACCGGCGGCAGAAGCCGCCCCGCTCCCCTCTGTGGGCGAAGGCTCAGAACCGCCGCAGCCTGCAAGGCCTGCCATCATGGACAGGGCGGTAAGGATTGCTAATGCAGCTTTCGTTTTTTTCATAATCGTATCCTCCTTGTAACGAAAATGATTTGCCTTCCGAACCAAAGCACATTGGAGCAATGTTTTCATGCGCCGAAATACCGGCACATCCTTTCGGAAAACAAAAAAGCGCAAAGGCGGCGTAACTTAGTAAACGCTCCCTTGCGCTGAAGCTTACTATAGCACTTCCTCGTCCAAAAGTCCAGATAAATTTTACAATTCCGGCAATTTTCCCTAATTTTATTTCCGGATTCTCCATCAGACGGACATTCCAGATTTTGCCCGCCTGTGCCGGACAAAAAGCATCGTATGCCCCTCATCCTGCATCTATCCGCAAATACGGTTCTTCCGGAAGCTCCAGGCCGCAAAAGGACACCACCAGGCCGTCCATCTGCCCGCCCCTTCCGTCACCAAACATGAACTGAAGAAACTGCCAGTCCGGCGCACCGCCTTTTTCAGATTTCCGGCCACAGCCGCCGCCACCTTCTCCAAATTCCAGGCCACAGCCACCTTCCCCGGATTCCAGGCCACAGCCACCTTCCCCGGATTCCAGAAGGCAGCCGCGGATGCCCTCCTCTGCCTGTCCAAGTATCCGAAATGCGGGCTTTGACTTCCGATAGGGCACAGACCGCCCGCCGTTACCCCCAAGGCGCACTGTAAGCCCTTCTTCGCCTTCCCCCAGCATCCAAGGCTGCCCCAGGGTAAATTCCACACTGGAAAAGTCTAAAGCCAGACCTACCCCCAAAGCCTTCCCGTAGCTCTCCTTCAATGTCCAAAACCGGAAAAATTCCCTGTCCCGGCATTTGGCCGGACATCGGCTCAAATAAGCCTGCTCCCCTTTTGTCAGCACCCGCCGGATAACCGTCTCCTTAACCTGCCGGACAAACTCCACGTCCACCCCCAGGGCCTTGCGCCCCAGGGCACAGGCCGCCATGTTCCCGCCGTGGCTGATATTAAAGGAAATCTCCGGAAAGCCTTCCAGCCTGGGCTTGCCGTGCTCACCTTTCTGAATAAGGGTGGAAATATCGTCCACCTGAAGGCCGTATTCCAGCTTTAGCGCCTCACGAAGAAGCTTAAGCCCCGCCTCATGCTCCGCCTCATGCTTTCCCTTCCCGGCGCAGCCTTGGGGGAAGGTAAATGGTTTAAGGTAGATCATTTGCTTTTCCTCTCCCTATGAAGTAAATGCCTTCATTTTGCCTTTTAAATTCTTCTGGCAAATCAAGAAACATATCCTTATCATCCTGTTCCCTCAGCTGGATATACTCTTCCAACAGCTCAATTTCATCAATCAAAACTGTGCTTTCTTCTTCGCTTTCATAAAAGAGTGGAATTAAATGAAACAGCCGTTTTGTCCCATCCGATTCATCTGCATATTCAAATAAATCCATCTCATTTCCATGGTTTAATACCATTTTTGTGGATATAATGTCTCCGTGTTTATCCTTCTTTAACGAATAGATAAAATCATTTACCCTAAACATAACCGGTTCATCCCGAAGCGTCTTTAAAACATCCACTTTAATTTCATTTGCCTCATCATCCGGCAGGCGCCTTATTATTTCATCGAAACTTATTTCTTCCTTTTGGCTTTCTACTGCCTTAATTCCTGTATCAAAATAATTCATCATTAATGAGAACCAATTTCTTTTTAACCTATCCTCCGCAATCTCTCCTAAACCGCCATATCTGCTTGCAGGGTAAACAATGATCATCCGCACAAACCATTGAAAAACCTGATAGATTTCTGCAAAAACACCGCTTTTCTCATTGCTCCTTTGCGCAATATCATTCAAAATTGTTTTGAAATTGCTAACCGAAAACCCCTATCAGCATATGACCACACTTTCTTTCACTTCCCCGCCCAATGCCACATATATGGCACTCAAGCGTTCAACATCATGATTTCCATTAAATATACCGTTTCATTCACATAATGTCAATGTTTTGCCGATTTATCTTTACTAAATAAATACTATATTGTGATTTTTTCACATCCTTACCAATTCGCCATTTTTCATTCCCCAGCAGCCGTCCTCTTTTGCTTTCTCTCCCCCCAGCAGCTGCCTTTTTTGCTTTCTTATTCCCCAGCAGCCGCCCTTTTGCTTTCTCTCCCCCAGCGGCTGCCTTTTTGCTTTCCCATTCCCCGTCAGCCCCTTTTTCGTCTTCCCGCCCCCAGCAGCCGCCCCGCCACAGGCCGGTAAGCCGCTTCCAGAACGCACCCGACACTTAAGGCCAACACAAAGGAAACCGCCGACAGCCCCAGCCACCAGACCCATCTGACCCAAATCCCCATTTCCCCAAGGGGCATATTTGCCCCCTGCAAAGGAATTCCTGCCCGTCCTTTAAGCCTGGCGGAAAGCATAAACTGGGTAATCCCATGCATCAGGTAGAGATAAAACGAGCGTTTTGCCACAAACTGAATCCCTTTAGAAAACCGCTCTGCCGCCGCCTTCCCAAAAGATGTCACCGCCAGGTAAATCCCACCCGTCATCAAGATCATCGTCACCGAATAATTATGGAGCGCCGGGTTCTCCCGTCCCCAAAAGCAGGTTTCCCAGGAAGACACCAAAAACGCCCCCGCTCCCGCCAAAATGGCAAGCTTCTTCTTCCCAGGAGATAATTCCAGGCTGTCCAGCAGATACCCCCATACGCAGTAAAAAATCCAGCTGTAAAAGGGGTAAGCCGTAAGCACCATCTCAAGCCCAAAGATCTGGTAAAGGTTCTGCACAAAAAAATAGGCCAGGGATATGCCAATCAGCGCCTTTTTCTCCCCCTTCCCCATGGAAGAAAACATCCTGGCTAAAAAGGGGACAGCCAAATAAAACCCAGCCAAGGCATAGACAAACCAAAAATATCCCTGGATACGGCTTTGAAGAAAATCCCTCGCAAACCCTTTCCAAAACTGCGGATTCATCCCATTCCTTCCATACACATAAGTATAATAAAACAGGGACGCCCCAAAAACAGGGATCCCAATCTTCACCAGCCTTTTCCAGTAAAACCTTCCCATCTTTCCATCATAGCGCTCCAAAAGAAACCTGCCGCTAACCATAAAAAACAGGCCGTTGCTGGTCAAAAGAACCGTCCTTACTACCTCGTGAAGCCGGAAAGCCCCTTCATTCCCCAAAGGGACCAATTCCACCTCCTGCATCATATGAACGGCAACCACCATAAAAATCGCCAGGATCTTCAACAGATTATAATGAACAAGCTGCCTCTCCTTTTCCATAAGGACTCTCACCCATGCTTTCTCAAAATTTAAACCAGCGGCACATGAGGCGCGGTCTTTCACGCGCCTTTTGTGCCGCTTCGCTTCATTTGTGCCGCTTCGTTTTATTTGTGCCGCTCCGTTTTATTTGTGCCGCTCCATTCTATTTGTACTGCTCCATTCTATTTGTGCCGCTCCGTTTCATTTTTAGCGAAGGCGGATTCCCGCTGCCTCCCTTCCGAAGCACGAGCCGATTCCCCGCCCGTAAAACCTTACCCTCTCTTCACGGTAAACCTAAGCACCTGATCCTCTTCCCCGCTGATGCAGTACTCCGGGTAAACCGGCGCTCCCCAGCTGTCATCCCCGCCTACGCCCCGCATAGCCGAATAAATGCACACATTAGTATACTGAGGAGAAGGCAGCTCATCCCAGTGGTACGCCATTTCCAGCTCCTCCGCCGTATAGGGAAGCACCCCTGCCTGGAATGCTGAAGGATTGCCTGCCGTAAACACCAGCCGGTTCCCCTCGCCGTCATCCACCTTAAGCCAGCGGCAGCCCGTCCGGTTTCCACATTCCTGGGGCATCAGGTAAGGCGACACATTTTTCTCCGGCGTGGACGTATAGACGCCCAGCCTTGCCCCTTCCATCCGATCCACATAGCATTCCTCCGGGCCGTACCCATACCAGGAAAAGCCCTCCATCCGTCCCGGCAGGCGGAAACGCATCCCAAAGGCCGGAAGCTGGGGAAGGCCCTTCTTCCCAAAGTAATGGGCTTCCACCTCGATCTGTCCGTTGGCCGTCACCGTATACGTCACCCTGGTTTCCGTTTCCGGCGTCACCGTCAAATGGTAAATATAGGAAACCGTAACTTTGTCCGGGCTTTCCGAAAGCTGGACTTTTGCACCTTTAAAGCCGCAGAACAGCCCTGCCCCCAGCCACATATGGCTGGACACACTAAAATGATTTCCCCGGTCATTGTCCGTGGTCGCCCTCCAGTAAACCGGCATAGGCGGCCTGGTGGCCCATTCCTTATCCCCGTAGCGCAGGGAAACCATCCCCCCTTCCGCCCGGGAAAACAGGACGGAAAAGCCTTCCCCGTGAATGCCAATGTTCACATCCCCGTGGACTACCGTCAGGGAAGACGCAGGGCTTACATCTGCCTCGCCAAAAGAAGCATCTTCGCCAGATGCGTTAAAACCACCCTTCAAAACCTTCGTCTCCTCCCCAAAAGCCACCTCATGCCCGGCTTTTGCCCAAAGGGTATCCTCCTTTAGCAAAGCCAGCAAGCGGAAGGTATATTCCCCCGGGCCTTCGGCGACTGCCTTGATCCCTAATTCCTCCAGGCTAAACTCCCTTTCCTCCATGGCTGGCACTTGGGCGTCAAACTCCGCCTGGAAAACCGGCTGCCCCTCCTTCAGGATCAGATAGCAAAAACTGTACGCCGATGTGTCGGCAAACCGGCTTTCATTCCGGATTCCCACTTTTCTTTCATCCGCCGAAAGCTTTAAATCCTGGTATAAAAACTTCGCTTCCTGAGCCTTCGGCGATACGGTCCGATCACAGTAAACAATGCCGTTTCCGCAGAACTGGTAATCCGTAGGCCGATCCGTAAAATCGCCGCCGTACCCATGGATTTCCTTCCCATCGCAATCGATCTTTACCAGGGACTGGTCGATATAATCCCAGATAAAGCCGCCCTGGTAAGCCGGATACCTCTCCAAATCCGTATATTTCTTCATCCCACCCAGGGAATTCCCCATGGCGTGCATATATTCGCAGGAAATATAGGGCTTGGGCGGGTTTTCTTTCACATACGCTTCCACCTGGGCCGGAGTGGCATACATCCGGCTCTCCATATCGGAGATCCGGTCAAACTCCCGGTTCCAGAACACCCCTTCATAATGAACCAGGCGGGTATTGTCCCGCTCATGGAAAAATTCACTCATGGCCAGAATGTCCTCCCCGGCGTAAGATTCATTGCCGCAGGACCAAATCAGAACGGAGGGGTGGTTCTTATCCCGCTCCAGCATGGATTTCGCCCGATCTACCACACACGCTTTCCACTGAGGCAGGCTTCCGGGCACATTCCAGGAAGGCTCGCACACGCTCATCTTCTGCCAGGATCCATGGCTTTCCAGATTCGTCTCATCAATCAGGTAAATGCCGTAGGTATCGCAAAGCTCATACCAAAGGCTTTGGTTGGGATAATGGCAGGTGCGGACTGCATTAATATTATGCTGCTTCATGAAACGGATATCCCAAAGCATATCCTCCTTGGTGACGGCCCGCCCCCGGCGAAGGTTAAACTCATGGCGGTTAATGCCTTTAAACATAATCCGCCTGCCGTTTAACTGCATAATCCCGTCCTTCATCTCAAAGCGCCTGAACCCTACCTTCTGAGGAATAACCTCCATCACTTCCCCACTCATGCCGTCAATCACTGTAAGCATCAGCGTATAGCAGTACGGCCTGTCCGCGCTCCAGGACAGCACATTCTCCAATCCGCCCCCTTCCAAAAAGGATACGGCAAGCTTCCCGTCTCCACGGCAAAGCGTCTTTTTGGTGGGAAGCTCGCAAACCTTCTTCCCCTCCCCGTCCAAAAGCTCGGCTCGGATCACCGCCCCGTAAACGCAGCCTTCCCAATTATCCGGCAATCCCTCCCAGCACTGCCGCTCCCATTCTTCCTCCGTAACGCCCGCGGCGGCCGCCTTCTTTTCCAGATCTTCCTGCCACCAGGAAGACGCAGAGGCAGTAATTTCCAGATCCAGCGTCCCGGTCTGGTAATCATCCTTTAACCCCGCCTTCACAAAGATATCGGAAATATGGAAATCCGGAACCGCATACAGATATACTTCCCGAAAAATGCCGGAAAACCGGAAAAAGTCCTGATCCTCAATCCAGCTGGCACTGCTCCGCTTATAAACCTCCACAGCCAGCCGGTTAACTTTTCCTTCCTTCACCAGCCCGGTCAGTTCAAACTCCGACGGGGTAAAGCTGTCCTCGCTGTAGCCCACAAACTGCCCGTTGCACCACACATAAAAAGCCGTCTCCACGCCCTGGAAAGAAATGTAAACCCGTTTACCCTCCCACTCCCCAGGCAGGGTAAACTCTTTCACATAGCTTCCCACCGGGCTTTCCTTTTCCGTCACCTTAGGCGGACGCAGCTCCTCTTCCCCGTCCCAGGGATACATGGTATTAACATAATGGCGCTTCCCAAATCCCTGAATCTCCATATGCCCCGGCACTTCTATCTCCCCAAAGCCGGAAAGATCGTAATCCTCCTGATAAAACTTTGCCTGACGCTGGGAGGGAAGCTTGGCATAGGCAAATTTCCAAGTTCCGTTTAACGAACGGCGCAGGCTCATCCCCTGCCCCTCCTTAAGCTCCTCCATGTTCTTAAAATACAGATGATCCGAATGTGCCGGAATCCGGTTTACCTGAAACACCTCCGGATTTTCCAGCCAGCCATAATCCCATTCTGCCGTTTTCATATTCGCGTTCCTCTCTTTCCTTCACTAGTCAAGCCACTAGTGCACCGACTTGATTATATTTAGCATAATTATCATATCAATAGCACATATAATTTATTGGTAAATAAGGAAATTGGTTTAGCTAAATATAATCGAGACAGTACACTAGTGTACTGTATCATTGATACTCAGCCAAACCTCCTTGCCCAGGCTTCCGTCGGACTGCGTTGCCTTCACTCAACGATGCCACCGCAGAGCCTGCCCCAGCGAAGCGAGGGTATCGCCTCCTTCAGGCGCCTTGCCGCTGAAACCCTGTTCAGCGGAGTTTTGACAGATATCAACGATACACTAGACCCGATTTCCCTGCTGTCCGTCCCCTGAATGGCCGCTAAAGCAGATAAACATTTAAGTGCATATAGTATATCAATTTTTTGCGGGATTTTCCACATAAAAAAAATGAATATACGTTATTATCTGTTAGATGGACGAACATTACTATTCGTTGGATAAATGTTATGATCAGTTAAATGGATAAATATTAATGCAGATAAAGTTTATTCATGGGATGATTTTGTCAGTAGTGTAGCACTTTCGCCAATGAACTGCCTCAGCATACCGAAAGCTAACTGGAACTAACTGGAACTAACCAGCACCTTCCAGCTTCACCAAGTTGACAAACCATCCATTCCCTAAAAACCTCCAACCTCTTAACCCTCCAAAAATTCACAACGCCTCCCCCCAAAGTTAACCACGCCCCACCCAAAGAAACGCCGCATACCTCCTACTATCGGCATCCGGCGTTTCCCATTTCCCCTATTCCCTACACCCTTTTAACCCCTCTGCAAAACCTGCCACTCCTGCAAAATCAACCGCCCTACTCCTTCACCGCCCCCGCAGCCACTCCAGCCAAAATATACCGCTGGAAAAACACATAAATCACTATGGTGGGCAGCATGATAATGATAATCCCTGCCGCCAGCTTCTGCCACGACCCCTGCTGGGCATTGGCAAAATTCATCAGGAAGGTGGTCAGCGTCCTGAGGGAGTTCTTCGGCATATACAGGTAAGGCACATACATATCGTTAATAATATTAATCGCTTTAATGATCACCACCGTAGCCGTAGCCGGAGCTAACAGCGGGAAGATGATCCGGGCAAACAAGCTGAAGTAATCGCACCCGTCCAGCAGGGCGCTTTCGTCTAAGGACACCGGCAGGGTAGAGATAAACTGCCGGTAAATATAAAGCTGCATCAAATCGGAAGCCACGTAGATGATAATGGGCGCCCCTAAGCTGTTATACAGCATCAGCCCGTTAATAATCTTAAACCGGGCAATTTCCGTCACAAAAGTAGGGATAAGCATCCCGGCGAAAAACAGCCCTACGATCACACCCTTAAACCGGAACTGGAACCGCTCAATGATAAAGGCGGTAATGGTTCCGAACATGACGTTAAAGAAAATGCTGACCACCAGGATAATCCCTGTATTTTTAAAGCCGATCAGCAGGTATTTATCCTTTAATACCTTGGCAAAATTTTCAAAGGTTATCCGCCCTATGGGAGGAAGGAGCAGGGGAGAAGTTTTCACCATATCGCCCTTGGTCTTAAAAGCGGCAAACAAGGTCAGGAGTATGGGGAGCAGCACCAGAATCACCATGCCGATGCAGATAACCTGCTTTACTCCCTGGAGCATCGCCCGTCTTTTCATTTTTTCCCCTCCTTATCCTGCTTCAGCACGATCCCGTGAATCAGCTTATTTTGGATAACGTAAATCACCACAATCATCACCATAATCGCCACCGCCATGGTGGAAGCCAGGCCGAAATTGGAAAAAGTGAAGGCCGTTTTTATGGTGTACAGCGTAAAGGTGGAGGAGGCGTACCCGGGGCCTCCGCCGGTAATCACAAAGGGGATGTCAAACACCTGCAGCGCCCCACGGATATTGTCAAACAGGATAAAATCCACCATCAGCATGATGGCTGGGATCTGGATATACTTAAACATCTGCCAGGCATTGGCTCCATCCACCCTTGCCGCTTCCTGCACATCCTGAGGAAGGGACTGGAGAGCCGCCATAAACAGGATAATATGGTAGCCGGAAAACCGCCATAGCGACACGAATGACAGGACAAAATTAACGATCTTCGGGTCAGACAGCCAGTTCCTTTTTAACATCCCCAGGCGGAGCAGCTCCAATATGGCGTCGAATGCGCCGTTAATGGGGGAGAAAAAATAGGAGAAGGCGTATGCGATGGCCACGCCATTGATGATATAAGGCATAAACACCATGGTCTTATAAAACTTTGCCCCTTTAAGCTTAGACACCAGCAGCACGGCAAATGCCAGCTCAATGGGAATCATGCATAAATGCACCACGAAATACACGGCATTGTTCATCAGGGACTGCCACAAATCCTTATTCTGGAACATGGAAATGTAATTGCCAAATCCGATAAACTGGCTGCTTTCCGAATAGCCGTCCCAGTTGGTGAAGCTCATGCGCACCAGGTCGATGGCCGGAAATACCACAAACCCGATAAGCAGCAGGGTAGGGACGATTAAGGAAAGCATGATAAACTGCCTTCTTTTCTTTGCCAGAGAACTCATAACGGCTCCTTTCTCTGCGATAAACGCCTGCGTCTGATTCAGAATTGCCGCACCGGGAATCCTTCCGATCCCTGGTGCGGCGATCTACTAAGTTCAATATTAAGATACCAGGGCCAAAAGACTTTTTGATCCCAACATCATATTAAGGTAAAGCAGGAAAGATTACTGGATGCCCAGCTTTTCCCTGGCTGCCTTCCACTTTCCGTTCAGTTCTTCCAGCCTTGCGTCCAGATCGAACCCGTCCGTAAACATCTCGGCTCCTAATTTCTTATAGTCAAATGCCGTCTCATTCTGAATCGCCTGGAAATCATCTCCGCCGCCATCATACATTACCAGCTCCATATTTGGCTGTGCCTGGTCAGACTCTGCCAGTATAGGATCCTTTTCCTTGGGGAAATTGGTCATGGAAGAAGCGCTGGTTACATAGTTAATGTAGCCGGGATACCATTCTTCGCTGTAGAACCATTCCACAAACGCCTTTGCCAGCTCCGGGTTTTTGCTGTGGGTGGTTATGCCCATAAAGGAATCGCCCTGCACAATCACCCGGAAGGGATCGCTTTCGCTGTCCCTGGCGGGAAGGTAGAAGGTTCCCAGCTGATCCACGCTGTCCGCGCCGCTTTGGATGTTCTGCAGCCCCCAGTCCCCCAGGGCAATCATAGCCGCTTCCTTCTGGGCAAAAAGGGTCGTTACCTGGTCATTGCCAAGGCCTAAGGGATCCTTTCCGAATACGCCGGAGGTAAAGAGGCTGTTGGCCTTCTTATACGCTTTATAAATGTCTGTCCCTTCCGCAAAAGGCTCGTCCGCCTTCGCCATATCATTCCAGTTCTGCCCATTGCCGCCTTCCAGGGCAGGCATAAACTCCATAAAGGGGTAATCCGGCCACTCATCCTTTGCCCCTAAGGCAATGGCCATAAAATCAGGATTTTCCTGGCCGTAGAATTCCTGCAGCTTCGTGGCCGCATCCTGAAGCTCCTGCCAGGTATCCGGCACTTCCACCCCGGCATCCGCAAACATATCCTTCCAGTAGTACACATACTCATAGCCTGCGGTCATGGGCACGCCTAAAACCTTGCCGTCCAGTGCATAGCCTGATGCCAGCTCATTATTTTTCGCCGCCTCCAAGTCGGATAAATCCAGCAGGTAATCCTTAAACCGGGATAAGGTAAAAGGCTTGTTAAACATAACATCCGGAAGCTGGTTTGCCGAAGCACGCATCTTCATGGCGTTCCAGTACTCCGAATCGTCTTTAATCTTCTCTACTTCAATATTGGCATCCGGGTATTTTTCCTGGAACTTCCCAACCATATCGTTTTCATCGATATAATCCATCAGGTTATTGTCCCAAATGGCAAAAACCAGATCGCCGCTTAACTCGGCGCCATCCCCGCCGGAAGCCTCGCTCTGCCCTCCGTCGCTTTTCGTCTCTCCAGCCGGCGCTGCCGCTGTGGTCTGCTCTCCCGCTCCTGCTGTCGGCGCCGGAGCCTTCTCCCCGCATCCTGCAAGCGTCCCGGCTGCCATAACCGTTCCCAAAGTAAGAGCCAAAATTCTTTTCTTCATAAAAATCCCCCGTCCTTTCGTAATCATTAAGCCTCGCCTTACCTTCCGGCAGGCTTTCCTTTTGATGGCTTAATCATAACAAAACGGCGGGGAAACTTCCATGAAATACCGTTAGATTTCTTGATGTTTGGTTAGGGACTTGCGGTAATCCCCAGGGCTGACGCCGAAGGAACGCTTAAACATCCGGTTAAAATGCTCCACATTGTGATAGCCCACCCGTTCACTCACCTCATACATCCTAAAATCCGTGGAAGCCATTAAGGCCTTGGCCTGCTGCATCCGGATATCCGTCAGGCAGGAGGAAAAGGTCATCCCGGACTCCTTGGTAAACCGGGAACTGAAGTATTTTTCATTCAGGCCCACAAAATCCGCCACGCTCTTTAAGGTCAGCTCCGGGTTGGCATAGTTGTCTGCCATAAACTGCCTGGCCTTTACGATTGCATCCGCCGCCTGGCCGCCTGCGCTGCGGTTTTTCGTATAATCCATCACCCAGCGGAAGTAATTATTCAGCCAAAGCTCCAGCTCCCGGTAGGATTTCAGCCTGCCAAGCTTTTCCCGGTAGGAAAATTCTTCCGCAAAGAGGGCAGAAAAATCATCCTCATACTGGCGGAAGCGCTCCGCCAAAAGGGCGATAAAGCCCAGGCTGTACAGGAAAGCCGCCTGGAACTCCATCCTGGAAAGCTTGGTAAAAAAAAGCTTCCTTTCCTGCTGAAAAAATACCGGATCGGCCTGATAAAGGGCGGAGGCCAGGCCGTTCTCCTCACGCCTGCAGGCAAGGAAAGCCTCAAGCTCCTTTTCCTGCTCCCATTCCGTGCACACTGCGCCGCGCCCGTACAGCACGGACAGCTTTACCATATCGCTGTTTTTCTGGAGAGCCGCATACATCCCTTCCCCCTCGCAGGGTTCGCTTACCGCCGCCGAAAGGGTAAGGTTCATGTAATCCCGCCAGACTGACTGAAGCTGGCGGACAATGGAACAGATGGTATGGTGGTACTGACGTTTATCCCCTACCTGGTAAGCCAAAAGATAATGAAGGGGATCGATGGCTTCTAATCGCCCCCTGGCCGCTACCCGGGGAAGCTGCCGGGCCAGCTCCACCACGGGCTTTTCCAGCTGTTCCGCCAAATTCTCCCCAAACCGCGCCGTCTGCCGTTTCCAGTCGTCCACCTCGAACAGCAAAATGCCGTAAAGTCCGGAAAGCTCTTCTAAGCAAAACAGATGGCTTCCCCCTGCCGCCGCCTTCTTTTCCCCGGCTGTTTCCAGAAAAATCTGCCCGTTCAGCTTTTCCAAAAGCTTTGCCAGGGAACCAGCGGTTAAGTCCGACTTTAGCAGATAGTCAAAGGCTCCCAGCCGGAAAGCCTGGCGCACCAGGGCAAATTCATTGTACCCGGACAGAGCCACCGTAACCGGAAGCTTTCCCGCAGCCTGCAGCTGCTCCATCAGGGAAATCCCGTCCAGATCCGGCATCTTCATATCCACGATCAACAGATCCGCCCTGTGGCTTTTAAAATACTCCAAAGCCGCCTTCCCCCCGCTGAAATCCGCCCCCACGGCAAAACCGAAATCCTCCCATTTCACCAGGGAGCGCAAGGTAACGCGGACGATCATATCGTCATCAACGATTATCACCCGATTCATGGCCTTCCTCCTGCTTCTTTTCAGCCGGGATTAAAATCCGTGTTTTCGTGTAAACCCCCGGCTCGCTTTCCATCTCCATCTGAAACGCTTCCTTAAAATGAAGGGACAGGCGGCTAAACACGTTTTCTATGCCAATGCTGTAATTGTCATCCGGCCTGCGCACTTTCCCTTTTAAAATCTGGGCAATCTTTTCCGGCCCCATCCCTGCCCCGTTGTCCTCCACCTCCAGGCATAGCCTCTCTTCTTCCAGGCAAAATCTCTCTTCCTCCATGGACACCCGAATCATTAGCTGCCCAATGCCTTCTCCCATGTCGGCAAAGCCATGGACAATGGAATTTTCCACCACCGGCTGGAGCACCAGGCGGGGCATCATCCGATCAAGGCAGGCCGGATCCACCTGATAAGACACCTCAAACCCATCAGAATACCGGATTTTCATCAGGTATAAGTAGCTGTCCAAAACCTCCAATTCCTCCCTGACCGTATAAAAGCTGCTGTTGCTGCGGAAGGAGCAGGTAAGAATCTGGATCAGCGCCTCCGCCATCCGCCGGATGCCGTCGAATTTGGATACCTGAGCCATGAAGCGGATGGAGGTCAATGAATTCACCAAAAAATGGGGATTGATCTGGGACTGCAGGGCCCGCACCTGTGCCTCCAGCTTTTTCTCCTGAGCCTTTTCCCTCTCCTCCACCGAGGTTTTCAGCTGCCGCACCGTCCGGTTAAAGGAATGGATCATCTGGCGGATCTCCGCCTGCCCTGCCGGCTCAATATGGGTTTCCAAATTTCCTTCCTCCACCTGGCGCAGCCCCTCCACCATGGTATGGACAGGCCGGATAATGCTCTGCAAAAAGAACCGGGAGAAGGAAGCGTACAAAAGGAACAGGCCGCCGATCACCGCAAGCATCAGGCTGGCTACCCGGTTAAAGCCTGCCGTCAGGGAATGGGTTTTCACGCAGGAGGCAAGCTTCCAGCCCATTTCCGGGATGTCTGAGATCACCAAGGTATAGTTTCCGCCGCCTCTTAGCCCATTCCCAGGCAGCCGCCTTTGATACACCCCGGCGGCAGGCTCAGGGCTGTATTTCACGCTTCCGGCCTGTACTTCTTCTAAAATGGCAGCAGATACCTTGCCGCCCATCCTTCCTCCTTTTTCCTTCCCGGAAACCATCAGGGACAGAAAATCCTGTGCCGTATCCCCGCTTCCTCCGCGAAAAATCAGGTTTCCCTCTTCATCCAAAAGCACCGTATCCCCCAGGCCCTCCCTGTAGGCCTTATCAGCCAGCAGGCTTCCTATGCGCGTGCGGAAAAACAGCACGATCATATCGATCTTTTCCGAACGGTCAACCCCAATATCCGGGGAAAGGGCTACCGCAATCACCAATTCCCTGCTCCTTCCCCCCGTAAGGGTTACTTTCTTATGGGAAGTGTCGTAGCAGCCTACCGTTACCGTATTGGGCTTTTCCTGGGCTTTTTCGTACCAGCGGGAGGCCATCACCTCTTCCCGGGGGATGGCCAGCTCCTGCTTAATATACGTATATCTGCCGTCATTCATATAAACCATGCCGGAGATCACCGTCTGCTTAGGAGCCATGGCTACCTGGAACAGCTGATCTAACTGGCTTGCATACTTATTGCGCACCTTCGGGTCTGCGGTATCCGTCATGGACGCCGTCTCCACCAATTCATTATTATTCACGTAAACCATATGGGAAAGCTGCAAAGACGCATCCTGCACGCTTTCCGTCAAGCTGGAAATCACCGTATTCTGCCTGCTTTTAATGGCCGATATGGCGGAATTCTGCATCATCAGCCGGATAACGCTTAAAGAAAGGACAAAGACCAAAAGGATAGGAACCACCACCATGGCGGCAAAGCTAAAGTAGTACACTTTTCTTAAGGAATAGTATTTTTTCGCCTTATCCATACTCAGCCATCCTCCAGCAGCTTAAGGATCTCTTCCTTCCCAAGGCTTGCAAAATCCAAGGTTCCCCTGGCGATAATCTGATCGGCCAGATGCTTCTTTAACCCCTGGAGATGAAGGATATTTTCCTCGATTGTCCCTTTCATGATCAGCTTAAACACTGTCACTTGCTTCTCCTGGCCGATCCGGTGCGCCCTGTCCGTAGCCTGATCCTGTGCCGCTACGTTCCACCAGGGATCGTAGTGGATTACCATATCCGCCGCCGTTAAGTTAAGACCCGTTCCCCCGGCCTTTAAGGAAATCAGGAACACCGGCACGCCGCCGTTTTCAAAGGCCTGAACCATCTGCATCCTGTCCTCCTTGGGCGTGCTTCCGGTCAGCGTATAATAGGGAATCTCCTCTGCCGAAAGCCGTTTGCCAATGATCGCCAGCATGGAGGTAAACTGGGAAAACAGCAGGATCTTATGCCCGCCCTGAATCCCGTTGCGCACCAAATCAATGCAGGTTTCCAGCTTGGCCGAACCGCCCTTGTAGTTTTCATAGCAAAGCCCCGGGTCGCAGCAAAGCTGCCTTAGGCGGGTAAGACCGGCCAAAATCTGCAGCTTGGCCGCCGGATGCTCCCCATCCTCAAGCTCTGCCTTAAGCTTTGCCGCATTGGCCATATAAAGCTCCTTCTGCTTTTCCTTAAATTTGGAATAAACTTCCATCTCCATTTTTTCCGGCAGCTCCCTAAGCACATCCGCTTTTAAACGGCGCAGGACAAATGGGCCTGTAAGCCTGCCTAAGGTGGCAAGGGCTTCCCTGTCCCCGTCCTTTGCGATGGGCGTCTCATAAGAGCGTTTAAACTTTGCGTAAGAAAACAAAAACCCCGGCATCAGGAAGTCGAAAATGCTCCAAAGCTCGCTTAACCGGTTCTCCACCGGCGTCCCCGTCAGGGCAAACCTGGTTTGGGCACGGATGGCCTTCACCGCCCTGGCGCTTTGGGTGGAAGCGTTCTTGATAAACTGTGCCTCATCGATCACCTGGAAACGGAAGGACATTTTCTGGTAATGCTCCATATCCCGCTTTAGCAGCTCATAGGAGGTAATCAGCACCTGGCAGGGCATCTCCGTCTTATCCAGCGCTTCAAAGGCTTCCCTTCTCTGGGCGGCGCTGCCCGCTATGGTGCGGATGCGGATGCCCGGGGCAAACTTTTTAAATTCGTTCTCCCAGTTGTACACCAGGGACGCCGGACATACGATCAGGGAAGGCTTGCTTTTCCCGCCGACTTCTTTGCCTTCCCGGTACTCGTCCGCAAACAGTGCAATCACCTGCACCGTTTTTCCCAGCCCCATATCGTCCGCCAGGATCCCGCCAAATCCCCAGCCATCCAGCGTCCTAAGCCACCGGTAGCCGATTTTCTGGTATCCCCGAAGCACGTCCTGCAAAACCGGGGGGACGGCATAATCGCTGTCCTCCACGGCCTTCATTCCCCGCACCATGGCCTTAAACAGCTGATCCCGGTAAAAGGCAATCCCCGGCCCCTCTTTTAACAGGCTGTCCAAGTACAGGGCGCGGCAGGCGGGAAGGCGCACCCCTTTATCCAAAAGCTCCTCCCCGGACAAGGAAAGACCTGTCCCAAGGCGGAGCACCGCCAAAAGCCCGTCATCCTCCAGCTTTAAAAATTCCCCGGATTTTAACCGGCAAAATTTCCGCTTTTGCTGGTAAGCTTCCAAAACCTTGGCAAAATCGCTTCCCTTCAGCCCTTCCATGTCCACCTGGATATCCAGCCAGCCGCCACCCATGGATACCTTGGCCGTCACCTTGGCCTGGGGGCGGATTTTAAACCGGTTAAGGCTTTCTGACACCGTAACCTGACCCAGCCTGGAAAACTCCTTTATCCCCTGGTCAAACAGCTTAAACATCAGTTCCTCATCGTCCCGGATCACAAACTTTTTCTGGCTGCCTTCCTGGATATAGAAATATTTGGCAATTAACTGATTGACCCGGAATTCCCCCGGCACATCACGGCACACCGTTTTCGGCAAAGTTTCATCTTCCGCCGGGTGGAAGGAAAAATCCCCATAGGAAAGAACCGGCTCCAACTCCACCTCCCCCGGCCCTTTGGAATCAAACCGGAAACAAGCCTTTAAAGGCTCCGGGCGGTAGCTAAGCCAGTCAATCTCATCCCCTTCAATAATGCAGAATTCTTCGATTTTCTTTAGCACCCGCTGGTAAAACAGCGGGATGTCCTTTTCATTAACCGTTACCTGGAAATCCCTGCTGCGGTTCATCTGATCCATAAACACGCCTAATGTGCGGCTGCACCGCTCATCGCAGAGATAAAGCCTTTCCTCGTCCGCCACATACAGCCTCCGCTCCCCAAAAAAGGCAATGTAATTCTCCTTTAAGGCCACAAAAAGGCCGGTTTCATTCCGGCGGCAGACGGATATGCGAAATCGTGGATTTTGGCGGCACACATAAAGCATCCCTTTCACCCTGCCGCCCGCTTCCGTTTCCAGAACCGTCCCCTCCGCAATGGCAAAAAAGCGATCCCGGTTCTCCCGGTTTAAGCTAAGCTCCTTTAGGGGAGGCTGGGTTTCAAAGGAAGAACGGCAAAACTGGGCGAAATACTCCCGGTATGTATTGGCAAGCTCTGCGGCAAACTCCACCAAAGGGCGGCACTCCGGCTTAAACACATCTAAACTGTGGTGAAAAGCAAAATCCTTTCCGTACTCCACAAACGTGCCCCCAGCCACTGCCTGGGCAAATGCCGCCAGATCTTTCACCGGGAGCTGGCGTTTCCTAGCCAGCTTAAAGCTTACCCTTACCTCCCGGCCGCCGGAGGATAAAATAAGCTTGGGGATAAAGGCCACCTGAGCCTCCTGCCCCTCCAGCTTAATCTGCTCCACCTCCCGGTTCGTATACTCCCGGATCATGGCCCGGACCTCCGGGGAGGTATAGACCAGGAAAGAGCCTGCCCCGGTCTTTACGGGATATTCCTTCCGGTAAGCCTCCCAGGAGGCGGCAGCGTGGGGGCACAGCTCCTGCCCCCCGCCCTGTCCCCCGCAGGAGCAGGCATAGCCGCAAACCTTCCCGTCCCGGCTGTGCAGCCTCACCTGGTATTCCCCCCTGTCCTCCTCCGCCACAGCCTGGATCTTATCTTCCCCTTTCCAAAAATGGCTAACGGTGATATTCCTGATCTTCAAAACGCTCCCCCCTGGCTGGCTTACATCCTTTCCGGCGCCTCAAACCCCAGCACCTGAATGCAGGCGCAGAGCACATCCTTCGCCAAGGTAATCAGCCTGATATAGCTCTTACGCTTCCCTAAATCCTCCTCCGACAGAATCTTTGTATCATGGTAAAAGCGGTTAAAATCATTGGATAAATCATAAATATACTGGCATAGCTTATGGGGAGCCTTCTCCTCAAAAGCGCTTTCCATCACGTCATTGTACCGGGCAATTTCAAGCATCAGCTCCTTCTCCCCATCCGATGCGGCAGGCAGAATCAGACCCTTTCCTGCATCCTTTCCCTGTTCCTTATCCTTATTTAAAATAGACTTAATCCGAACAATCGTATACAGGATATACGGCCCCGTATTCCCCTCAAAAGAGACAAACCGATCAATGTCAAAGATATAATCCTTAGCCGCCTGATTGGACAAATCCCCATACTTCAAGGCAGCCAGACCCACGATCTTAGCCGTATTCCTGGCCTCCTCCTCCGTGGCCGTCCGGTTCTCCATGATCCGCTGGTATCCGGCCTGGTTAATGTCATCCATCAAATGCTCAAGGCGCATCACGCCCCCGTCCCTGGTCTTAAAGGGCTTCCCGTCCTTCCCGTTCATCGTGCCAAACCCCAAAAAGCTCATGGGCTTATCCGGAGCCACAAACCCGGCCTTTTTCGCCACCCGGAACACCTGGGTAAAATGAAGCTCCTGCCGCTTATCCGCGATATAAATATAGGCGTCGGGATGAAGCTCCTTCTCCCGCTCCAAAATCGTCCCCAGATCCGAAGTGGCATATAAAGCCGCCCCGTCCGACTTCTGCACGATGCAGGGAGGAAGCTCCTTGGAATCCCCCGGCTGGCCGATATCCACCACCAAGGCTCCCTGGCTCTCATAGGCAAGCCCCTTTGCTTTCAAATCCTCAATCAGACCGGGGATATACTTCTGGGCATCGCTCTCCCCCTTCCACAGCTCGAAAAACACATTCAGATTCCGGTAATTTTTCTCCAAATCCGCCCGGGAAACCCTCATGATATGCTGCCAAATCGCCATAAACGGCTTGTAGCCCTCCTGCAGCTTCCTGGTAGCCAGATGGGCCCTCTCGGCAAAAGCCGCGGACTCCGCCTCCCTTTTGGCAACCTCCTCTTCAGCCATCCCCGCCTTCCTGGCATCCTCCGCCTTAAACTTGGCCTTCAGGCTTGCCGTGGGGTAAATCTCCTCCAGCTCACTGATGGTAAAGGGAGACTCCTCGGGATAATTTCCCTCAAACCCTTCGTCAAAATAAGGCAGATCCGGCTTCCGATCCCTAAGCTCCTCGATAATCAGCCCCATCTGCAGCCCCCAGTCCCCCAAATGGATATCGCCCACCATCCGGTGGCCCAGGGCAAGGCCCATCCGCTTAATGCTTTCGCCGATCACCGCCGAGCGCAAATGCCCCACATGGAGGGGCTTGGCCACGTTCGGGCCGCCGTAATCCACCACAATCGTTTTCGGCTCCTTCTGCCGCTCAAGTCCCAGCCGCCCATCCACCGCCATCCGGTTTAAATAATCCGCCATAAAGCCTTCGTCCAGCTTTAAATTAATAAACCCGGGCATCACTGCCTGGCAAAGGGAAAATACCTCCCCTTCCCCCAGATTTTCCACCACCTGGGCAGCAATTTCCATAGGCTTTTTCCTATACGCTTTAGCCGCCGCCATAGCGCCATTGCACTGGTATTCGCAAAGATCCGGCCTGTTGGACAAAACTGCCTTGGCAAACCGCTCCTCATAGCCACAGGCCAAAAAGGCTTTTTTCAGTTCCCCTTCTATCCGTTCTAGAATTTTTTCCATGATTTCCTCCAAATTAAAGCTATCGATGTTTCCTGGTTTTTTTCCTTAATATTGCCATCCCGCAGCGCCCTCCACTGAGATAAAAAGCCTGCGTCCGAAGACACAGGCCCTAAAAACCAACTTACCTCACCACGGCAGCCCAGAATGTGTTTTAAAATGCCCTAACAAACAGCCTTCCCTCTGCACGCCGCGATTCACGCATACCTTATCTTATGCTCGTCCCAAATATTCGCTGGTTCTGGTATCAATTTTTACCTTATCGCCTACATTAATAAACAACGGCACATTGATCTGCGCACCGGTTTCCACGGTGGCCGGCTTGGATGCGCCTGTTGCCGTATCGCCCTTAAAGCCCGGCTCGGTATCCGTGATTTCCAGCTCTACAAACAGCGGAGGTTCGATGGAGAATACGCTGCCGTTGTAAGAACATACCTTAACCATCTCATTTTCCTTTACGAATTTTAATGCGTCCCCGATTAACTCGGAGTTTAAGGCAACCTGATCGTAGGTCTCTACGTTCATGAAATTATATAAGTCACCGTCTGCATACAGATACTGCATATCCACACGGTCAATCCTGGCTGCCGGGAATTTTTCCGTGGGGCGGAAGGTGCGCTCTACCACGCCGCCGTTAATGACATTTTTTAATTTGGTGCGGACGAATGCCGCGCCCTTGCCCGGTTTTACGTGCTGGAACTCCAAAATCTGAACTACCTGCCCATCAATTTCCAACGTAATGCCGTTTCTGAAATCACCTGCTGATATCATAAAGATATTCCTCCTTAACTTCGTTCATCTCTCATTTTCGTTTCTATTCTAAACGATATCTCCTGTATTTTCAACCTTTTTCGTCTTGTTGGCAAAAATTAATTTCCTGATGGAGGTTAAATGGCGGCGGCCCGCCGATTTCGGCAAAACGCGGCGCAGCCTTAAGGTTAAACGCTCATCCCCTTATGTATGGCTTCCAGCACCTGGCAAAGCTCCCTGGCTTCCATCTGCCCTGGGGCCGAGAGCTGTCCGGCGCTTCCGAAGGTCATGCAGGAACCAAAGGCTTCCCCGCAAAGACGGGTAATTACGCCTTCCGATGCCATGGACATGGTGACGATAGGGCGATCCGCATACCTTTCCCGCATAGTCAGCGTGGCCTCTAAAAGCTTAAGCACATCCCAGCGGCTTTTGGGCATGACCGCCAGCTTGGGGATATCCGCATTCCACTCCTGCATCCTTTTTAATGCGGCAAGCATTTCCTCCACCTCGGGAGTGCGGTAAAAGTCATGGCTGGACATCACCACCTTTTTTCCCAGCTGATGGGCTTTATCCACAATCACAGCCACGTCCTCTTTCCCGGCGGAAAGCTCTGCGTCTACCAGATCGATAAAACCGGACTCCAACGCCTGGCAGTTTGCCTCCACGTATTCGGCAGGGGAAAGCTCCGCCTGACCCCCTTCCTTTTTCGTGCGGATAGTAAACAAAAGGGCCAGCTCCTCCCCCAGCGCCTGCCTTAATGCCTTAAGGGCTTCAGCCAGGCTTTCAGGCTCCTTTAAGCCTTCATACCAGTCCGCCCTCCATTCCACCAGATCGGCGGGAAGCGCCCTTATCTCTTCTGCCGCCTGCCTTATCCCTTCCCTGGACTGAGCCACAATGGGGATGCAGATCTTAGGCCTTCCCTGCCCCAGAACCAAATTCCGTATCTTTACTGTCGTAACCATAATCTCTCCTTATCCCTTTCCTGCCTTCGGCTCCCCGGGATGGCTTTTCTTGTAGGCAAGCAGGATGGGGCGTTCCAGAAAACGCTTTAGCACTATCTGAATCTCTTCTTTTGGGTTCATAGGCGTCACCAGTATGCTGTAAATGCCAGCCCGGTTAGCTCCCCAGATATCGGTAAACAGCTGATCGCCTACCGCTGCCGTGTCTTTCCTTTCCGTCCCTAAAAGCTCCATGGCTTTTTGATATCCTTTTACCCCTGGCTTCCCCCCCTTAAACACATAAGAAGCGCCTACCGCCTGGGCAAAGGCCTTCACCCGAGGTTCTTGATTATTCGACAGCAGGCAGGTTTTAAAGCCCAGGCCGTGAAGCCTGGCAAACAGCTCCACGGCTTTTTCATCCGCCGGGACATCATGGAAAGCCAAGGTATTGTCCACATCAAAAATCAATCCCCGGATTCCTTTTTCGGCCATCCGCTCATAAGGAAGGCCGTAAGCGCTGTCCGCCCACACACGGGGATAAAAAGGGGTAAACCAGTTAAATGTCATACGCTCTCCTTAAACTCTACCGTTTATTTAGCCTGCGCTCTAAAGTGGCATTAATCTTGAAGCAAACCATGCTTTACGGCACTCTTTTCCTCTTACTTTTTCAGCAATTTTCCAATTTCTTCCATAAACGTATTTACATCCTTAAACTCCCGGTACACCGACGCAAAGCGCACGTAAGCTACCTCATCCAAATCCTGCAGCTTTTTCATCACCAGCTCGCCGATAACAAACGAGGGGACTTCCTTTTCTTCTTTATTAAAAATCTCGTTTTCAATTTCATCAATCATACCTTTGATCTGCTGGATGGAAATCGGCCGCTTATGGCAGGAATGGATAATCCCTGCTTCCAGCTTGGAACGGTCATAGGATTCCCGGGAATTATCTTTTTTAATGACCATCAGGGGCATGGTTTCCAGCTTTTCGTAAGTGGTAAACCGCTTCCCGCAGCTTTCACACTGCCTGCGTCTGCGGATAGAGCTGTTGTCATCTGCCGGCCTGGAATCGATTACCTTAGTATCCACTGCATTGCAATATGGGCATTTCACGTCTTTTTCCTCCTGGGTATCCACCGTCATTGTCATACGCCCGCTTTTGGGCACACACGAACATAAACATACCGTAACTGTTCAGTACCCTCACAGTTACAGCATACCTCCATTTTACCCCAGCAAGGTGAATTTGGCAAGAGATTCCAGGGATTTGCTATTCAAAGATCACATCCTTCCGCTCTAGGTACAGCGTTTCCAATACCTTAAGGCGCTCCATAGCCCTCTTCGGATCCTTTTTCCTTAGTCCTACGGCCAGGATATTCAGCATTGCCGTGATGGATGAAACCGTATTGATCCCCGTCTCATCCCGGTTAGATTCCGTAAAGATCAGCAAATCCGCCAAAAGCGCAGGCGGGCAGATGGAACTGTCTGTCACCAGAATAATATAGGCTCCCCTGTTTTTCGCCGATTCGATAAAACGGTACGTAGACTTAGAGTACCTTGCCATCGATATGGCTACCACAACCGATTTTTCCGTAACCTTCATTAAATTGGAGAAAAACTCCTCGCCCACCGGATTAACCGACTGCACGTTTTCCCGGAACCGCCCCAACACAATCCCAAACCACAGCGCCGCTGGATACCCAGTCCTGCTTCCCACAGAAAAGACATAATCCGCCATATGCAGCTTTTCTACCGCCGTATTCACAACTTCCTTCTGCAAATTCTTTCGGCTTTTTTCAATAATCATGATTTCTTTATTTAATATATGATCGTAAAAGGCGCTTTCCTGATCCGCCGCTTCCGCCTTTAAACCATCCTGACCCAAAATTTCCTTTTGCAATGCCGCCTGCATGGAGGAAAAGCTTTCAAACCCTATGGCGTAAGCAAAACGAACCACCGTCGTCTCGCTAACCCCGGCCTCCCTGCTGATTTTTGTCAACGTCAAATAACTGGATTCCTCCAGATGCCCCAAGATATACTGTGCAACTTTTTTCTGTCCAGATGATAAATCCGTTATTTTTTCTCTTACCAAAATTTCAAATTGCATCCTTATCCACTCTGCCTTCTGGCTCCCATCAGCCGTATGTATACTCTAAATTCAATCATATTTTGCCACACCTTTGCTTCCTTGTCAATTCACAAGCTTATAAAACGCCGCCCTGTACCGCCTGCGCAACCCTTGGCAAAAAAGAGCCAATGGCTTTAACATTCATCTGTCAAAACCATTGGCTGAACCATTCAGCAAAAATCTACCGTTTTTCAATAATGTACCGGATCATCTTTTCCACTTTGTTTAACGCAATCTGGTTTAAGCGGATGCCGTCCTCCAGATTCGCCAGCCTGGCATCCCCTAATGCGCCGTTGGCAGAAGCATCCGTTTTCCAATCCCAGGCGCAGCCCCCATAGCGGAAAGGCGAATCCTTTCCGCGCACGATAAACTCTTCGACGATCTCCCCCTGCTTCCGATCCTCCCGCACCACCTCGGGGCAAAGAGCCATTGCCTGGGATGTTTCGCTCTCGCTGGCGTGCCCGTGCCTCTTTGTCCACCCCATCTCCTTCGTAATCCCTTCTTCAAATACGTTTAGCCCAATGCCCGAATAATACGCGTCAATCCCGTATTCATATTTCAGGGTATTAATCACCACGTTTAAGGAACCGGTATTCCCCCCGTGGCCGTTTAAATAGATAATCCTCTTTATCCCATGCTTTCCCAAGGCCACTGCTATGTCAATCAGCATATGGATATACGTTTCACATCGCAGGGTAATCGTACCCGGAAAGGACATATGGTGCACGGAAATCCCATAAGAAAGAGGCGGGCAGATTAACAGCTGCTTTCCAAACCGCTCCCCGATCATTTTGGAAAAGCTGTAGGCCCTGGCCGTGTCCGTATTAAATGTGGTGTTTGGCCCATGCTGCTCGCAGGAGCCTGCCGGTATCACGGCGGCTTTAATCTCCGGCAGAACCGCATTTAAGTCCGGCCATATTAATTCATCCAATACTAGTGCTTTCATTTTTCCTCCTGTCAGCCGCAGCTGTGGCAAGCCACAAAATGGCCAGGTGAAACTTCTTTAAGCTTTGGACTGCATTTCCCACACGGTTCAAAAGCACAATTACACCTTCTGCCAAAACGGCATTCATCTTTCGGATCAATCGGAGAAGTAATCTCACCTTTTAATAAAATCCGCTGCGGTTTTCTTCCAATCTCCGGAATCGGGATCGCCGACAGCAGCGCCTTCGTATAAGGGTGCAGCGGATTATCAAACAGCTCTGCCGCTGGCGCCTTCTCCACCATCTGCCCCAAATACATCACGGCAATATCATCCGCAAAATAATTCACCACGCTTAAGTCATGGGTAATGAAGATATAGGTTAACCCCATTTGTTCCTGCAAATCCTTCAGCAGATTCAGGATCTGCGCCTGGATGGACACATCCAGGGCTGAAACCGGCTCGTCGCAAACAATAAACTTCGGCGACATCGCTAAAGCCCTGGCGATGCCAATCCGCTGACGCCGCCCGCCGTCCAGCTCGTGGGGATACACATTGATTAACCGCTCCGCCAGACCTACCGTCTCCATAATCTCCAGTACCCGGTTTTCCAAATCATATTTACTGCGCATCAGCCGGTTTGCTTTTATCGGCTCACTGATGATCTGGTTAACCGTTTTCCTGGGATCCAGGGAGGAAAAGGGATCCTGGAAAATCATCTGCAGCTCTCTCCTTTTCCTGCGCATCTTTCCCAGCTTAAGCTTGCGCAAATCCTCCCCTTCAAACAATATCTCCCCGGCGGTAGGCTCTAAAAGCCTCAATATGCAGCGTCCAGTGGTGGATTTCCCGCAGCCGGACTCGCCTACGATTCCCAAGGTTTTCCCTTTTTCGATGGAAAAGCTCACATCATCCACCGCATGAAGCGTTCCTTTCGGGGTCTGAAAATATTTTTTTAAATTTTTTACCTCCAAGATCACATCGCTCATTGCCGTCTTTCCCTTTCTATCTGGAATCCAGGTGACGCATAAGCCCTGCACATCACAAAATGCGTACCGCTTATCTGCCGGATTTCCGGCATTTTTTCCTCGCAGGCTTTGGTGGCATAAGGACATCGCGGGGCAAATGCGCACCCGGGCGGAAGGGCGGTAGGATCCGGCATAAGCCCCGGTATGGGCTTAAGCCGCTCCCCCCTGGATCGGATATTGGGCAGGGAATTAAACAATGCCTCCGTATAAGGATGCTTCGTCCGGTTAAAGATTTCTTCCAGCGTCCCCTTTTCTACAATCCTCCCTGCATACATCACTGCCACGTCATCACAGGTTTCGGCCACAATGCCTAAATCATGGGTGATCAAAACCATCGATGTGCTATACTTTTTCTTCAGATCATTCATTAGCTCCAATACCTGCGCCTGGATCGTCACATCCAGAGCCGTGGTAGGCTCATCGGCGATAAGCAGTTTCGGATTGCACGTCAGGGCGATTGCGATTACCACCCTTTGGCGCATCCCGCCGCTGAACTGATGGGGATACTCCCCCGCCCTTTCCCGGGGTATCCCTACTAATTCCAGCATCTCTTCTGCCTTCTTATAGGCTTCCCCCTTATCCAGCCCCTCATGGAACTCAATGCTCTCTGCAATCTGCTCGCCTACCGTAAATACCGGGTTCAGCGATGTCATCGGATCCTGAAATATCATGGAGATTTCCTTCCCCCGTATCTTTTCCAGCTGGCCGGCGCTCATCTCTAATATGGAATGGCCGCAGACCGTTATTTTCCCCTCTTTAACCACTCCGGGAGGATCGGGGATCAGCTTTATTGCCGCCAGCGCTGCCGTCGTTTTCCCTGCCCCGGTCTCCCCTACCAGTCCCAGCGTCTTCCCTTTATTTACGGTTAAGCTTATATCATTGACCGCTTCTACGGTTTCTTCCTCAAGCACATAATGTACAGTCAGATGTTCTATCTCTAAAACTGCATCTTCTCGATCCGGCATATTCATTCTCCTATTTCTTCAGTTTTGGATCCATTGCATCCCGCAGGCCGTCGCCCACCATATTAAATGCCAGCACCGTAATCATAATGGCAAGCCCCGGAAAAATCGTCATATACCCATAGCCCCGGATATAATTCCGCCCGCCTGACAGCATACTCCCCCATTCAGGCGCCGGCGCCGGCACGCCCAAGCCTAAAAAGCTTAAGCTGGATGCGGAAATAATGGCGGAAGCGATGCGGAGCGTCGTCTGGACGATAATCGGGGACAGGCAATTTGGAAGGATATGGTAAAAGATGATAAACGGCTCCAACAGCCCAATCGCCCTGGATGCCTCCACGTATTCCTGGCTCCTGACGGTCAATACGGCAGCCCTGGTAATCCGGACGAACTGGGGAATGGATGTCACCCCCACCGCAATCATCAGATTCAGGGTATTCGCCCCCAAGGCGGACACGATCACAATCGCCATCAGCATATTGGGCACGGAAGCGAAAATATCCGTAGCCCTCATAATCAAATCTTCAATCCCGCCTCCGTAATACCCGGCAAAGGCTCCCAGCATCACCCCCACCGCAAGGGCAATCGCCACCGCTACGATTCCCACAGAAAGGGAAAACCTGGATCCGTAAAGCAGTCGGCAGAAAATATCCCTCCCCAGCTCATCCGTGCCCATCCAGTGGGCTTTGCTGGGAGCCTGAAGCCGTTCGGTGATATTCTGCCCGATCACCTGCGTATCGTAATCGAAAATCATATCCACCGATAACGCCGTCAGGGCCAATAAACAAATGATCAGCAGCCCTGCCATGGCTCCTTTATTTTTCTTAAGGCGATGCCATATCTCCCCTGCCCTGCTGCGTTTCCTGTATTTTTTTGAAATCATATCCGCTTTCCGTTCTTTTGCCATTGCTATTTCCCCCTTTTTGCGTACTGGGCTTTAATCCGAGGATCCACAAATGCGTACAAAAGATCAATCACTAGCAGCAAAATGCTGATAAGTATGGTGGTCATAATAATGCTCCCAGTCACAGCCGGTACGTCTCTTTGGTTCACGGAATCAATAATCAGCCGTCCTACCCCCGGCCAGGCAAACACCGTCTCCGTCAGCACGGAGCCTCCGATGCACGCGGCCATCTGGGTTCCGATTACGGTAATAATCGGAATCAGGGCATTCTTTAAGGCGTGCTTGCGGATCACCACTTTTTCCGGCACTCCCTTCGCCCTGGCCGTCCGCAGATAATCCTGCCGGATTACGTCCAGCATACTGGAACGGGTAGTACGGGTCATAATGGCCGTATATCCTGTCCCTATGGTGATTGCCGGAAGGATTACGCTGCGGATCCCATCCATTCCCCCGGAAGGAAACAGTCCCAGCTGAAGGGAAAATGCGATAATTAACAGCAATCCCAGCCAGAAATTCGGCATGGACAAGCCTAAAAGAGCCACCACCATAGCCGCGTTATCCCCCAGCGAGCCATTATGGATCGCCGAAAAAACGCCCAGAGGGATGGAAATGATCATTGACACGATAATCGCTCCCAGGCTTAACGCCAAGGTAGCGGGAAGGCGCTGGATAAACATCTCCCACACAGGCTTCCCAGTCAGGTAAGAGGTTCCCAAATCCCCCTTGACCAGCCCCGCCATGTACATCATGTAACGGTAAAACACTGATCGATCATACCCATACTGATGCCGCAGCATCTCAATCTGTTCCGTGGTTGCATTATCGGGAGCCAGCTGCGAGATCACATCTCCCGGAGCCAAATCCATAATAAAATAAATCAAAAACGAAACGCCGATAATCACCGGTATCAACATCAATATTCTTTTCCTAATATATCTCCCCATGTCCTCTTTCGTCCTACTCCTTCACGCGCAACTGGCTGAAATCATGGTTCCCGTCCGGGCAGAAAACCGCCCCTTCCACATTCTTATTAATTCCAATACTGGCTATAGGATAATAAATCGGAATCACATACGCCTCCTCATGGACGATTTCCTGCAGCTCTTTGTAATACTCCAGCCGCTTATCCTCATCCATCTCCGCAATGGCCAAATCCATCAGCTCATTAATCCTTGCATTGTCAATCACGCCCTTATTGGTATTGCTGTTCGGCGCGTAAGCCCTTCTCACGTCATCCCCATGGGGCGCCCAGTTAATGCCGTTAATCATCGCTTCATGGGAAGCGGTTTTATACTGGGATAAGCTGGTCAGTCCCGCATCGTCGATTTCCTTTATCTCAATCTCCAGGCCAATCTTCTTTGCGCTTTCCTGGATAATCTGTGCCGCAATCTTCCGCTCCGCCGTGCTTACATAAACCTCGATCTTCGCTTCCCCCGGTGCAAGCCCCGCCTGATCCAGATAAGCCTTTGCCTGATCCAAATCGTATTCATATTTGCCAAAGCCATCATAATACCCAAACGTATTCCATCCCCAGTAAGACAAGCCTTCCTTGGCATACCCATCCATGGCCGCCGCAATAATGCTGTCCGTATCAATGCAATGGGCTATGGCCAGACGGAGGTTTTTATTCGTTCCAGGGCCTGTCCGATTATTAAAGGCAAAAAACACCTCATTCGTCCCGTCATACTGAACCAGGGAAAGATTGTCATCTTCTTCAATAAAGTGCAGCTCATTATTATTTGGGTTAAGGCACACGTCAATCTCCCCGTTCTGCAAGGCAATCAAACGCGCCGAATTCTCTGGCATATACTTTAAGGTAATGCTCTCCGACTTAGGCAGCTCACCCCAATACTGATCATTTCTGACTACCTTTACATAATCACTAGGCACATAGGAATCCACCATCCATGCCCCCGTGCCGATCTTCCCGCCTTCCTCAGGATCATCCGCCAAAGCCTTTTCCGATACGATTCCCATATGGGCTACGCTTAAGGTATACAGCCAGTCCACATTCGGAGCCTCCAGCTCCATCCTCACCGTCGTATCATCCACGGCCTCGCAGGCGGTCAGGCCAACCAGCTTAACGGAAATGGTCGTCCCTAAATCTCTCCCCCGTTCCATCGTAAATACCACATCGGAAGCCTTTAATTTCTCCCCATTATGAAAAACCACATCATCCCTCAGCTTAAACTCAATCGTCCGGTCATCAACCCACGTCCATTCTTTCGCCAGCCTTGGCTCGATTTTCCCGGTTTCCTCATTGGGATACACCAGGGAATCATGGGTCAGGCGGAATAACACATTGTGGTATACGTTGCTCCCGCTCTGCACATCCACCGTCTTAATCGGCCCCTGGGTTCCCACGGTAATCTCCTTCTTATAAGCCGCCTCCAAAGCCACAGACTCCCTGGCAGCCGTCTCCCCCTTCTGCGAAGGCTCCCCCGCCTTCTTCTGTCCGCATCCGGCCACCACGCCGATGCTCGCCGCAATACATAATAAAAACGCAATCCCCTTCCTCATCTTTTCATCGCCGGACATCTGGCAGGCGATCCGCCCGGACTTCTCCTCTCCTGTTTTTTCCTTTTCCCCAAAAAGTTCCTGCATTCCTTCTTGGCTGTTTCATTCGTTTTTAATGTTTTATTTTTTTCTTTTTATTTAAAAACGAATTATTTTCTTCATTTTAACAAGAGAATTCCTTTTTGTCAACTTATTTTCACACAAAAGTTTATTGAGGGTTTTGTTGGCTGAATTTTCCTGTGATAGGATTATTTTGGCTCTCGTTGTGCTTTTTCGCTGCGCCAGGCGATATGTACTATTGCTTTTCCGCTGCGCCAGGCGATATTCCATCGTCACCGCGCTCTCGCTCCGCCTTCAACGTAGCGGACGCTAAACTCGTGAAAGACCTCGTTAAGCGCCGACGTTTCAGGAGGGGTTCCTCATGGAATATGGCCTGGCTCCGCTGCGGTATTGGCCAGCAGAGAATGGCATCCCGCCAATTACTTCTATCCGAGAAACGCTTTCACAAGCCAAGACTAGTCGTCTGTGGTGCGTGTACACTAAGAAAACCGTATAAAACGGCGGCACTTAGCGAGGTCTTTTCGAGCTTAGTGTCCGTTCCGTTTTATGTCGAGCGAGAGCGCGTTTTCGTGTGTACATCCACCACAGGCGGCGAACTCGTCAGCCTACGTGTTTCCTCTAAGCCAGTAAACTCATCGTAAGAAACACCAACTAATTCCATTCGCCCCCAATATCTCCCGTAACAACCCAGCGTCAAAATCCCCTCCCCAGTTATCCAAGTTGACAAAGCATCAAGTTCCCCCAGCTATCCAATCCAACAAAGCATTGATCCTTCCCCCAGCTACCCAAATAAACAAAGCATTCCCCCCTCCCCCTACGCCTTACACTTCCCCGCCACCTCCTTCTCATCCACATCCACCAAGATAATATCCGGCCCCACCTGCCTTATGCAGCTAAAGGGAATCACATATTCCTTTTCCCGCCCTAGAAAGCCGCAGATAGTCGGCGGCCCCGGAACGATGATGGCAAGGATGCATCCTGTCTCTAAATCAAAATCAATATCCCCGGCAAACCCAAGCCGCTTACAGTCCCGGACATTGATCACTTCCCGGTATTTTAACTCACAGATCCGCAAATCCCACCCCATGCCAAAAGGTTCTTACCATTACCCTATGCGAAGATCCCTGCTTTGGTGAATGTCCGGCATCCGCCAAAAAATTTATCCTTACCTCCATAAGCGCCGCCTCATCCACAAGATCAAAAAATCCGGCAGGCTGCCATCAGCGTTTTTGCTGACGGCAGCCTGCCGGATTTTTGATCGAGCCGTATTCGTGCCTTTCCCTGCAGCCAGAGCCTTAATCCATGGGCACTACTGCTTTTTCGTATTTTTCTTCCATGAATTTCCGGATCTCTTCGCTCTTTAATACCTCTACCAGCGCTTTGATCCCTTCCGTGTTCTCATCGCCTTCTCTCACCGCAACCACATTTCCGTAAGTGGTAGCCGCCATGGAATCGGAAGCCTCCACCGCTAAAGCTTCCGATACCTTTAGCCCGGCAGCGATAGCGTAATTGCCGTTGATTACGGCGATATCCACATCCTGAAGGGAGCGGGGAATCTGAGCCGCTTCAATTTCAATAATTTCCAGGTTCTTCGGGTTCTCCACAATATCATTCCTGGTGGCATTTAACCCGGCATCCTCCTTTAACACCAAAAGCCCCTGGGCCTCTAACAGAAGGAGCGCCCTGGCCTCATTCGTCACGTCGTTAGGAACCGCCACTTTTGCTTTATCTGCCAGGGCAGACAGATCCGCCGTCTTTCCCGCATAGATGCCGAAAGGCTCATAGTGGATCGTCCCGGCGCTGACCAGCTTCGTCCCATACTGCTCGTTGAACTGCTCTAAGTAAGGATAATGCTGGAAATAGTTAGCATCCAAATCCCCGGCCTCCAGGGCATTGTTGGGCTGTACATAGTCGGTATACTCCTTGATTTCCAGGTTATACCCTTTATCCAGCATCAGTTTCTGAGCCTCTTTTAAAATCTCCGCGTGGGGAGACGGGCTTGCCCCCACTAAGATCTTCGGGAATTCTCCGTCTGCAGAGCCTTTTGCTTCTTCCTCTGTGGTTTCCCCTGCTTCTTCGCCGGAAGTTTCCCCTGCCGCTTCACTGGACGTTTCTTCTGCCGCTTCGCCGGACGTTTCTCCTGCCGCTTCGCTGGAAGATTCTGCCGCCTGGGCAGTTGTCCCGTTGTCTGGCTGGCCCTGGCAGGCCGTCAGCGTCCATGCAGCCAATGAAGCTGCCACGAGAATCGATAGTTGTTTTTTCATAATGTTTCTCCTCCTTAAATTGTTGCGCCCCGCTCCTGATGCACCGCCCTCTGGCAGCCCGGCCAATTGATTCCCTGTCGGTCTGGTGTACTGTCTCGATTACATTTCACCAAATAGCCTGCCTGAATTTCCATCCGCCATAGGCCATGCCTGCGGCCTCAGGGCAGAAAGCGCTGATTTATCATAAACAAACGGACACGGCAAACTGCCTACCGGATCCGCTTGTCGCTGATCTTAGATAATTTCATCCAGGTTTCCTGGATAATCTGGACGATCACCACCAGGATTACCACCGTCACCAGCATCATGTCCGTCTGATACCGGTAGTAACCGTAATTAATGGCGATAGCCCCCAGACCCCCGCCCCCTACAAACCCGGCCATGGCCGAGTAGCCAAGGATGGTGGTAATGGAGATGGCCGCCCCCACCAAAAGGCTTGGCTTGGCCTCGGGCAAAAGCACCTTCCAGATAATCTGCCAGGTAGTAGCCCCCATGGATTTCGCCGCTTCAATCACCCCTGCATCCACTTCCTTAAAGGAAGACTCCACCATCCTGGCAATATAGGGCGCAGCAGCCCCTACCAGGGGCGGGATCACCGCCTTTGCCCCCAAGGTAGTCCCCACCAAAAAACGGGTCACTGGGATCATCACCAGCAGGAGGATAATAAAAGGCACGGAACGCAGCAGATTAATCACCAGGCCCAGCACCTTCTGGAGGCCGGGGATTGGCCGGATGCCGTCACTGTCCGTCACCACCAGGATAATCCCCAGGGGAATCCCAATCATATAGGCGATCAGGGAAGAACCAAATACCATAAACAGCGTCTCAATAATCCCGTCTTTTAACATTGTTATCGTCGTCCCATCCCAAACCATCCTACCGCACCTCCTCAAACGCAATCTTCATAGTCTTTAAATAATTGATTACCCGGTTAGCATCCACCTCATCCTGCGGGATCTGGATCATCATCTGGCCCATGGCCTTGCCCCCCACATCCTTCGTGGCGGCATACATAATATTCACCGGAACCTTGCAGGCCAGCACCAGGTTAGAAATCACCGGCTCCGAGGACTCCCTTCCGTCGAAAATAATCCTAAGCTGGCGATCCGCGCCTAAAGCCACCTGCTTTGCCGCGTCGCCCAAGATCAGGCGGCGGCCCACCGGCGTAGAAGGGTTGGAAAAAATATCCGCCACCGCCCCGTACTCCGCTATCCGGCTATTGTCAATGATGGCTACCCGGTCGCAGATGGCCTCAATGACTGCCATCTCATGGGTGATCACAATCACCGTAACCCCCATCTCCCGGTTAATCTTCTTTAACAGATCCAAGATCTGCTTTGTGGTATTGGGATCCAGGGCGCTGGTGGCTTCGTCGCACAGAAGCACCTTGGGGTTAGTGGCCATGGCTCTGGCAATGGCCACCCTTTGCTTCTGCCCGCCGGACAGCTGCGCCGGGTAGGCCTTCATCCTGTCCGAAAGACCCACCAGCTCCAAAAGCTCCTCCGCACGCCTCTTCGCCTCTTTTTTCGGAACCTTTACCAGCTCCATAGGAAAACACACATTCTGCAGCACATTCCTCTGAGCCAGCAGGTTAAACTGCTGGAAAATCATCCCCATGGACTGCCTGGCCTTCCGGATCACCTTCTCATTTTTCCCGGCCAGGTTAACCCCCTCAAACACCACGGCCCCGGAAGTCGGAACCTCCAGATAGTTAATGCAGCGCACCAGCGTGCTCTTGCCCGCCCCGGACAGGCCGATGATGCCGAAAATCTCTCCATGGTTAATTTCCAGGTTAATATCCTCCAGGGCCGTTACCACCCCGCCAGCCGTCTTAAACTGTTTTCCCAGACCAGCCAGGCGGATAATCGGCTCTCCCTTTCCCCCTGCCGTATTTCCTGTCGTCTTCCCTTCCGTCTTTTCTCCCATTCCTTACTCTCCTGTCGTCTTACTCCTTAATTCCATTAAACGGTTAACCCGCCAGCCCCTTGGCACTGGGCAAACCACGCAAAATGAATGCCCAGCCTGCACGGCAGATAGGTATTCCCCCTGCAAGAAACGCTTCCATATAACGCAAAAAGGCCGCAGGGCTGTATGAGCCTGCGACCCGTTGTCCGTTTCTTGCAAACTTAACGCCTGCCAATCCGGAAATCCTTTATCATCACATTCCACACAAATGAACCTGAACATTTAATTTTCCACGCAAAATATACCGCACATCATTTCCATAGCGCGCATCCTATCCTGGTCCATCTGCATCAGTTTAACGGGGTTCATCTGCTTTCTCCTTATCACTTTGCCATTCTTCCCTATAAAGCAAGTAGGTTTTTATGGACATGATTGTAACCCCATCTAATCGGTTTGTCAAGTAGTTTGCATTAATTTTTCTACTTCCTCCGGTTTTGGCATTACCCGCAAGGCGCCTTTCCTGGTGGTAATCAGGGATGCCGCGGCATTGGCGAAGGAAAGCATATAGGAAAGCTTTTCCTCATCTAAGCCGTCCAGGCCGTATTCCAGCACGAAATTTAAGCAGCTTCCCCCAAAGGTATCCCCCGCACCGGTGGTTTCAATGGTGTTTTCCTGGAGATACGGAGCCCTTTCCACCCGCAGATCCCGGTAATAAGCCCGGCTTCCCTCTTTCCCCATGGAAAGCAAAATCAGCGGGATATGGTACGTATCCTGAAGAACCTTGATCCCCTCGTCATAATCTTCCTTCCCGGTAAACCACTGGATCTCATTGTCGGAAATCTTTAATACATCGCACTGCCTTAAGCCGTAGTCCACCTGCTCCTTCGCCAGATCCAGGGAAGACCACAAAGGCGGGCGCAGATTGGGATCGAAGGAAATCACCGCCCCGTTTTCCTTAGCAATGGCGATGGCCTTCTTCGTGGCCTTCCTCACCTCATCATGGGTCATGGATAAGGTTCCAAAATGGAACACCCTGCACTGAGCCAGCATTTCCCCATCCACTTCCCCTTCCATAAGCATCATATCCGCCCCGGGATTGCGGTAAAAGGAAAAATCCCGATCCCCGTCGGCAAAGGTCTGGACAAAGGCCAGGGTGGTACGCACGTCCGGATCCATCAGGAGGGCGCTGGTGTCAATCCCCACCTCATCCAGCACGCCTTTTAACTTGTTTCCGAAAATGTCCACACCCACTTTCCCCATAAAGGCAGTCTTGCGGCCTAGCTGGTTCAGCATCGCCAGCACATTGCAGGGAGCCCCGCCGGGGTTGGCCTCAAAAATCGTATTTCCCTGGCCGCTTACCCCGTTTTCCGTAAAATCAATCAGCAGCTCGCCAAGTGCTACAACATCATACTTCTTTCCACTCATCGTATATCCTCCCGATTCTCTTCAAGCCTTCCGGCGGCAAGGCCTGAAAATCCGCCTTGCCCATAAATGAATATGCCTGGATGGCTTTCTGTTATTCTTTAGGAATAAGTATACAACGAATAGGGCGGGAAGTAAAGGTATACCTGTGACAATGGGGCACATCTTTCGCCTCCACTGGATTACTATGTGCCAGCTCTTCTATAATTAAGAAATCCTTTTGTCTTGCCGGCGGCCATTTTGTATTTTTTATATTGGCGCACCGCGAAATGTTGTGGGGCGTGTTTGCCGAGGACAAGGCGGCCTTTATCGCCAGTCTGGACGATTACAGCCTGCTTGTCATTGACGATATTTCCGGGAGGAAGGAGCCAGGGCAACCAAAGCGGCGGCGAAGGAGATTGACCCGACTACCTACATTGTGCGGATTCATTTCAGCAAGACCAGCAGGGAAACCATGAGCGACAAAATCAAGCGTATGCTGAAAAATGATATATGGCAGATGTGAAAAAGCGATAATAGAAACAGGCTGGGAATCAGAAATGCACTGGCTCCCGGCTTGTAAAATCAGGAGGTTTATGGTAGTATGGAGATACGAAAACAGAAGGGGAAGCAGGTGGGAAGATTGACCGTGACGGAACAGATAGACCAGAAACATCAGGAAGATTTACAGAGACTAATGGGATTTCGCCTGCTTGATGATGATTTCCTCACAAAGTGTTTTGAGGGAGATACGGCAAGCATAGAACTGGTATTGCAGATTGTACTGGAAAAGCCGGATTTAAAGGTGCTGGATGTCCGCACCCAGGTATTTGTGGAGAACCTGTTGAACCGTTCAGTGAGGTTAGATATCCTGGCTACAGACAGCACAGGGGCAAAACTGAATGTGGAAGTACAGCGCTCCGACAAAGGAGCCGGGAGAAAAAGAGCAAGGTACAACTCAAGCATGATGGACGCAAACCTTTTGAAGAAAGGCGAGGACTTCGACAAGCTGCCGGAAACGTGGGTAATCTTTATCACAGAGAATGACGTAATGGGAAAAGGGCTGCCGCTCTATCCGATTGAGCGGTGCTTTTTAGGAACCGGGGAAAGATTTGAGGACGGTTCGCACATACTGTATGTAAATGGCGCTTACCGTAGCGATACGCCAATCGGGAAGTTAATGCATGACTTCTCCTGCACAGATGCAGCGGATATGTACTATGGGACACTGGCGGACAGGGTGAGATTTTTCAAAGAGAGCAAGGAGGGAATCGAGATTATGTGCAGGGCTATGGAAGATATGAGGAATCAGACATTGAAAGATGGAATGAAAGAAGTTGCACTCCGTATGTTGGCGGCTGGCAAATATGCTTTAGAGGAAATCGTTAATATTTCAGGACTTTCCCTTGAGGAAGTCAAACAGCTGAAAGCTGATAGAAGTGCATAGGCAGAGTTATAGAGCCGGGAATCTAAAAAACAGGTTCCTGGCTCTATTTTTTGCCCTGAAATGTAAATTTTAAAATAATATGATTAAAAAGTCTTTTATAAAACGTCACTGTGGTGCGAAAAAATAGTTTATTTACCACTTCTATTATCTCGCACCTCCCCATAAAATGGGAGGTTTTTGTCCAAAATATTTTTAAGCATCAGGCCTCCCTTCGGATAGTAAAGCCCGTCTTGGCATAGATCAGGTCAATCAGCGGAGTCAGGTAATTCAAAAAACAGTAGGGGATAAACGCCAGCGGAGCCACGCCCAGCATCTGGGAGGCGTAAATGGCATTAGAATTCCAGGGAATCAACACTGCCCCAAAAGTCCCTGCGTCCTCCAGTATCCGGGATAAATTTTCCGGCGCTATTTTATTCTTCACAAATGCGCCCTTCATCAGGGTCGCTGTTACAATGGATGCAAACAGCATTGAAGAGCCAATCGCATTGGTGATATATGTAAGCACTGCCGTACAAGCGATAATTTTAAAAACCGAGTCCCCGCATTTTTGGATCAACGGCCTTACAAGCATACTTAAAACCCCTGTCTTATCCAGCATCCCAGAAATGCAAAGGGCAAGAAAAATCGCTAAAAACGCGCTCATCATGCTCATAATGCCTCCCCGGTTCAGCAAAATATCCACAAAGGAACTGCCCGTATCAATGCAAAAGCCATTTACCATATAATCCAGCAGGGTCTTTAACACCACTCCCTGATGCCCGACAGCAACCGCTATCCCCGCCAGTGTCCCGATCATCAGCGCAATGATGGACGGAGTATTTTTCACCAGCAAAAACAGCACTGCGATAATCGGCAAAAGCTCAATCACCGAGAATTGATAATATCTGGTAAAGGTTTCCATGATTTCCCCCGCTACCGTCATATCATAGTTCGCCGCCGCATGGTAAAATCCCAAAACCACAAACAGGACTGCACTGATCAAATACGCCGGAACAGTCGTCCACAGCATATGCTTGATATGGGTGATTACATCCGTTCCAGCCACAGAGGCTGCCAGAATTGTGCTGTCCGATAAAGGCGACATTTTATCTCCGAAATACGCGCCGCAGATAATCGCCCCGGCAGTCATCGGCGCCGGAATTTCCATGGCATTTCCAATTCCCACCAACGCCAGCCCCACCGTTCCCAGCGTCCCCCATGACGTTCCTGTGGCCAGGGAAGTAAAGGAAGCCAGCAAAAGGGCAGACAATAGGAAAATCCTGGGGGAAATAAATTTCAGCCCCAAATAAATAATATAGGGAATCGTTCCGCTGGCAATCCACACCGCAATCATCGCCCCGATTACGATCAGTACCACATTCGGTTCAAAAGATACCGTCGCCATATCCCAGGCCATCTGCTGCAACTCCCCATAAGCGTACCCCAGACGCATCAGCAGCGGGACTACCACGATCCAAGACAGCAAAAACATTAGCTCTAAGGGTGCGTCAAACAAAATCAGCCCCAGAGCCACAAACCCGAATACACATCCGGTAACAAGCGCTGCATAGCCCATTGAAACGGGATACTTACAGTCTCCCGCCAAAAGTTCCTGCTTCCCCACCTCTTCCTCTGCTTCTGCTATTTTTATCTCTCGATCATCCATTCTCTTCTCCTTTTCGGCAGGCAGTACGGCTCCTTTTCCTGTCTTTTCATAACGGCCAGGCACTCTCACCGTTACAGGCAAAAATCCCGTCTTCCCTGCCGCCGGTTTTGCCTCAAAACGGAAGAGCCTTGCAGGCGGCAGCCCAGCACGGCCCTGTTCCCACAGCCGTCCTACTTTACCCGGTTCTGGGCCGCCTTTTTCATCGAGGCCAGCGCCTTTTCTAATACAGCTGTCTGAGTAGCCACATTCAGGCGGATAAATCCGTTGCCCGGCTTTCCGTAATTAGCGCCGCTGTTTAACTTTACCCCTTCTTCCATAAACAGGTTCACCAATTCAAAAGGAGTCATGTTCCATGCCCGGAAATCCAGCCACAGAAGGTAGGAAGCCTCCGGCTCAATTACCTTTACCTCCGGCATATTTTCCCCAATGAAATTCTTCACCAGGTTAATATTCTTCAGGAAATACGCATTCTGCTGATCGACATAATACTCGCATTTGTCATAAGCCGTGATCAGCGCTTCTATCCCAATATAGTTATAATCAAAATGGTAATTGTCATAAACCACATTGTACTGATCCCGCAAGGCCTTATCTTTGATCACCACATAGGCAGAGTAAAAGCACGCCAGATTGAAGGTTTTGCTGGGAGAGCCCATAACCACTACATTGTCCGCCACTTCATCAGACAAGGAGAAATAAGGAATATGCTTGTGAGGCGCATAGACAATATCTCCATGGATCTCATCACTGACAATTAGGGTATTGTTCTTTTTACAGATCTCATACATCTTTGTCAGCTCTTCCCTGGTCCACACCCGTCCTACCGGATTAGCCGGATTGCATACCAGAAGAATCCGCACCCTAGGATCGGAAGTTTTTCTTTCCAGATCCTCAAAATCAATCTCATAGCGCCCATCTTTTAAGATCAGGTTATTATTCTCTACAAAGCGGCCAGCTCCCTGGATCACCACGCTGAACGTGTTGTAAACCGGCGGCTGGATCAAGATCTTATCGCCTGGGCGGGTGTATGCATTCAGGATCATCCACAACGCACCGGTCATCAGCCCCTGGGAATGACGCACTGCCTCTGGATCCAGCTTAAGATCATAGCGTTTCTTATACCAGCCGCAGACGGCATTGGCAAAACGCTGCTGGGGCAGATATCCATAAGCAAATACGCCGAAGTCCACCCTTTCCCGTACTGCATCGATAATCTCCTGAGGTGCTTTAAAATCCGTGTCTGCCACTCCTAATGGAATGTATTTTCCGCTTTCTCCCTCATAATCCCATTTAAAGGAATCTGTGTTTACGCGGCAAATCGGTTCGTCAAAATTATGTATTCTAGCCATAGCTTTTTCCTTTCTACCTCTTTTGGGGGGCATCCCCTTTTTCTTTTCTCTACGCTTCTCTAATCTTTGCTCAATCTTTAATCTGCTTCTTCATGTGAGAAAGCACGAAGCAGCAAATAATCCCCAGCACGGCAAATACCATCATGGTAATGAAAATATAACGGTATCCCTGTATTCCCGGATAAGCATCCATAAAGTGCCCATAAAGGGTAAAAATAAACAAATCCGGCGTATTTCCCACGATAGACAGGATCCCTGCCGCCGCCCCTGACATCATAAGGGGTATCTTAATCTCATCCGTAGTCGCATAATAAGTGCCCCGGATTGTCATCATAACCGCTGCCAATACCAGCATAACGCCGATAACGACAGCAATCCCTACGCTGGTGGGGATCATCAGGTAAATTCCGGTTAAAACGGTTCCCACTGTCAACGCTATTTTTAAGAAATTAATTGAGGATCCCATTTTATCGGCAATCACGCCTCCTATCGGAGCTGCGATAAAGGCAATCAGGTACTGGCGAACAATATTCACCGCCACACCCATGCTTACGGACATTCCGCAAATTTCCGTCAAATAAGAAGAGAAATAGCTCAGCCCATTATAGAAGGAATATCCAAAAAACACGATCCCGCCTGCTACCCATACCCTTGGCAGTTTCGCCACGTGCACCAGCCCGTCCAAGGCTTCTTTGGCATTTACCTTGCCTTCCACTTCGTTTTTCTCAATCAGGAAATAACAAACCACCCCTAACAGACAAAGGGACGCACCATAAAACAGCATTGTTGCCCGCAGCCCCATGCGCCCTTCCCCAAAGGTGCTGAACATCCACAATGCGGCAAAAGAAATGATTGTTGCAAACAGCCCCCGTCCGCCTTCCAGAAGGCCGAACATCCTTCCCTGTTCCTCTGCAGTCCCGATCATCCTTGTCCCCTTGATCATAGCTTCCCAGAACAGCAGCGTAATGGTAATGCCCTGAACTGCCTGGATAATTAGCATACTGGCAAAAGGCGGATAAGTCGCCATCCAAAAACCGCACAATCCAGTGGAAATCAGCGACACCGGAATCAGGTACTTAACCGGCACTAGATCGGTGATCCATCCGCCTGGCAGGTACGCAATAAACTGTGTCACCGCAAAAGCAGTCATCATCAGTCCAAACTGCGTATTGGTAAAACCAAACGCCTCCTGCATAGCCACATAAAACACATCTCTCAGATAAGCAAGTTTAAAAATCGTTCCTCCTGCCATACAGATGGCAATCAGGGTTGCCCATTGTTTCAAACTCTTCTTCATGCTTAACTCCTTCCGTCTACCACTTTCCTAATTCATTTCTTTTTCCGCCGGTAAAATTCTCCCGGCAATCCTTTTGTACATGTACACTTTTTTTATAAAGCATTTCCTGTGCCAATTTAAAAGAATCCGGATTATTTTTTTATTTATGCAGGATAATCAAGCAATTCTTTTTCCTGTCCTTCCTTGTAACCGGATGCTTTTACCCAGCTAAATAAAAAGTGACAATTTTATTGGCGCAAATATTTTTTACACTGCCAATAAAATTGTCGCTTTCTCTATGGTTTTTAATCTGCTTTTTTATAAATGGTACTTTTTGATCTTATGCTGGAGCGCCTGGCGGGTGATCTGGAGCTTTCCTGCCGTCACGGTCACATTTCCCCGATTTTCTGCCAATGCCTTAGCCAGGATCTCCCGTTCATACGCTTCCATACGTTCCTTCAAACCTGCGCCGTCGGCCTTTGTGCCTGCGGGCGGGGATACTTCCTGGATCGGGCCCCCTCCCGGCCAAACCTTCCCCTCCCTTTTGGCATTCCCATCAGCTCCATCCGCCACCCCCTGCCCGTATTGGAAGCCATCCTCCTGCAGCCCTGTCTCCCCGGATCCGTCTTTTAAAAATGCGCTTTTATAATAAGGAGAAATGTGCTCGAGCTTAAGTATACTGATATTTTCTTCCGCCACAGAATAGGCGCTTTCCACCACGTGCTGCAGTTCCCTTACATTTCCCGGCCATTGGTAGCGGAAAAAACAGGCAAGCAGGTTATCGTCCACCCGCCGGATATTCTGATAGTATTCCCGGTTAAATTTTTTCAGGAAATAACTACAGAAAAGCGGGATGTCGCTTTTCCTTTCCCTCAAAGGTGGAATCTGCAGAATACAGGAAGAAAGCCGGTAATATAAATCCCTCCGAAGCTTCCCTTGTTCTATGCAGAGCATAGGATCTTCATTTAATGCACAGAGAATCCTACATTCTATATCCGTCTCCTTGTCCGAGCCGATCCGCCGCACTTTTTTATTTTCGATTACTTTCAGGATTTTTGCCTGCAGGCCGATATCCATACTGTTGATCTCATCCAGGAATATCGTCCCATTTTCCGCCTGCTCAAAAAGCCCCTTGGCATTCGCCGCCCCAGTGTAAGAACCTTTCACTGTCCCAAAAAACATACTTTCCAGCAATGTATCCGGTATGGCAGCACAGTTAACGGAAATAAACGGGCCGTTTTGATAAACACTGCAATTGTGGATGCTTTGAGCAAACAATTCTTTTCCCGTGCCGGTTTCCCCGTAAATCAGCACATTCGTCTGGTTTTTCGCCACGTGCTTGGCATTCGATAATGTTTCCACAAAGCGGATATCATTCCCCAAAATGCTGCTAAACGTATATTTTGTCCCGTTTTGAGGCTTTTCCTCCTCAAAATGGCTGTACAGCTCCAGGCTCTGATCCATGGATTTTTTGATTACCGGAAGATTCTTAATCAAGGAATAGACAGCAATCGTCTGTTTCCTGACATTGACCGGGAACATCCGCTCAATAGCGTTAATCACCTTATGGCTTTCTTTTACCATATATTGGTTGTAGTATTGATTAGCCGGGATCCCCGTATCCAGCACCACGGAATGTTGGCTGTGGTAAGGAGTATTCTCCGTTGGCGAATACAATTCCTCCATGCTCTTGCCTAAGGACTTTTTCGCGTCAACTCCTTCTATCACCTCCGCGGCTCGGTTAATAAAAATCACCCGATTCTTATCATCCGAGATAACTACGCCCTCTTCTACCTGATTTAGTACGGATTCATAAATCATCACCATCCGTTCAGCCGTATAGCCCTTTTCACCCTCGCTCACCCTGTCACTTCCCTTTCCTTTTTCACAATCGATCGGCACTTCCACCGCCGTTTTTTCTTCTATATCTCTATGTTTTTCAGGAAAATGTCAAGGGAAGCTTCCTTTGGTGCGCTGCCTCACCTATTCCGTGATTTTTGAGGAAAAACAAATCTTCACCCCTATATCCCCCCAGGCCTTCACATCCTTTGCCGGTACATTCCGATCCGTAAACACGTAGTCAATCTGCTGCGCTGAACACACCTTATTAAATGCCACCTCACTGAACTTGCTGAACTCGCAAAGTACCATCCTGGTGTGGCCGATCTCCAGCATTTTCCGCAAAATGGACGCTTCCTCCGTGTTAAACTCCGTCACCCCGTCCTGGATGGATATGCCGTCTATGCTGAGGATGGTTTTATCTACCTTGAAAAACCCCAGGCTCTCGCTGCACATACTTCCAATCAAGCTTTTGTTGTGCTTTCGCAGATATCCTGCCGTTAAAAATATTTGATGGCTCTCATTATCGCTTAAAATCAAGGCGATATCCGGGGAATTAGTCACTACCGTCAGCTGGTTTTTGCCGTACTGCAGGCATTTTGCTAATGCCAGGGTAGTAATCCCGTTATTCATGGCGATGGCGTCCCCGTCATTGATATATTCCATGGCCAGCCTTGCAATGGCATTCTTCCCCTTCTGGTTACTCTCCATCTTCTTGGCAAATTCCAGTTCTTTTGCCCGCATATTGCTGTAAACCGCGCCGCCCCGAATCCTCCGAATGGACGAATCCTTTTCCAGCTCCATTAAATCCCTGCGGATCGTTTCCAGGGAAACCTTAAACCGTTCAGCCAGCTGCTCCGCCCTGGCAAACTTTACCTCTGACAGATAGCGGATTAATTCCCGCTGACGTTCATTATACATAGGACAACCCCTCCATTTCTAGGTTAGAGCGGTCTCGGAAACTCCCTTGCACCCATCTTTGCGGATGATTTTCCGCCAGAAGAGCTCAAATTTAATCGACGTACACTCCATGTACGCCTCATAAATTTGTGCACTTCTGACAAAAAATCATCTCACAAATCTGGGCACAAAGAGTTTCCGAGACCGCTCGGTTAAGCTTCTTTTTCCAACAAAACAATCCCTCCTAAAGTCACTGCTGTTCCCAAAAATTTCCCCCCATCCGGCATTTCCCCGAAAGCCAATATCCCCACTGCCGCTGCCATCACAGGCTCCAGCGACGCAAAAACCGACGCCTTGCTGGCAGGAACCTGTTTTAAGCCCTTCGTGTACAGCAAAAAAGGCAGCATACTGCACATTATGCCGATGCCCAGAGCCGGGAGCCACGCTGAGGGGATATGGGCCATCCTCTCCCCTAAACGGCCTAAGGGGGCAAAAAGAGCAGCGCCGGCTGCCGCAAAAATAAATGTGTATATGCTGACCGTCTCCGGCCCATACCGCTTTAACAACGCTTTTCCTAAAATGCTGTACAGGCCGTAGCCAAACCCGGCTCCAAGCCCGTAAAGAAGCCCCGCCGGGGATAGGCAGCCCGCCTTCCCCCCGCCTCCAGACGCCCCAAGCACGCCTGGGCCAATTAAGCCGGATGCCAGGGCGCTCCCAGAAAACACCACCAGGATGGCCGCCCCCTTCCTTTTCGTTACCCGCTCCCCTAAAAACAGGACAGAAAGGAAAAATACAAACATGGGCGCCGTATATAACAGCACGGCAGCTACGGCCAGGGAACTTTCCTCCATGGCATGGAAATAGCACCAGTTAAAAAAAATCAGGCTGCCGATGCCCGTGCCTGCAAACCAAGGAAAATCTTTTATGGAAATCCTTAATTTTTTCCGATCCGTTGCCATAAAGCAGACAGCCATTCCCGCTGCCGCCACCGTTACGCGGATCTGCACAATCTCCATGGGGGCAAATCCCAGGGAGGAAAGTTTCCGGTAAAAAATGCCGATGCTCCCCCACAGGATAGCCGACACCAGGATAAAGCCGTATGCCTCCTGGGCCGGCAACGGCTTTCCCTTAAATTTTTCCCATTTCATTTAATAGTATCCCTCCCTGGTCCACTGCACCAGCGGAAGCTCCTTCGCCCAGGGAAGCTTCCCTAATTCTCCTGCAATCCTATCGGCCGCCTGGTTAACCTCCTTTATGGTTTCTTTCTCATCGCCAGTAAGTATCTGGCGGTCTTCCATGATCCATTTCCCATCCACCATAACCGATTCTACCTCATGGCCTCTGGCGGTGTACACCAGGTTAGGGATTAAATTGCGGATTGGCCTTTCGTAGATGGGGTTCATATGGGGAGCGGACAAATCCATCACCAAAAGATCGGCCTTTTTCCCCTCCCTTAAGGAGCCGATTTCATCTGCCATCCCCAGGGCATCCGCCGCCTCAATCGTTGCCATCCTCAGGATTTTCCAGGAAGGCATCATGGTCGCGTCGTGGTTTTTATATTTATGGATCATTGAAGCGTATTTCATCTCATCAAACATATTTGTCCCATTGCAGACCTGATCCGTTCCCAGGCCAACCCTTCCCCCGAAGGAGGCAAACTCCTGGGCAGGGGGAAGCGCCCCCCGGACGATGGATATGCTGGTGGCGCAAAGAGCCAGGGACGCCCCCGACTGCGCCACTTTTTTAACTTCCTCCATGGAAGCATACGTCATATGGGCCGCCAAAAGCTTCCGGTTTAAGTATCCCAAAGAATCCAAAAGGGCCACTGGTCTCATCCCGGTCCTAAGCTCAGTCTGGGTGATCTCCTCCTTCGTCTGCACCAGGTGGATGAACAGGCCCACGTCTGCCTGATCCGCCAGGCGCTTAATCTCTTCCAACATTTCCTTAGAGCACATGGCTGCCGAATGGGGACCGTACCTGCAGGTAATCCGCCCCCCAAAGCTTTGGTGGTACTGCTCCACCAGTTTCCGGTTATCGGAAAGCTTCTTTTCCCCCACGGCAGGTTCTAAGGGGATCAGCTGGTCTACCTCCACCACCGACACATCCGGGGGAAGCTCATTTACCATCCCGCTGACCACAGCCCTGGTTCCCAGCTTCACATGGTTTTCCACCATCCTTGCCATGGGGGAGTAATAATCCCCAAAGGTGGTGATCCCGGATCGGATAGCTTCCATGATGTTTAACCGGGAAGCTGCCAGGAAATCCTCCTCCCCGGCTACCCCCAAAAGGGGAAGGATCCCCTTAAACCGCCAAATTTTCCCAGGGATATCCTGGGCGCAGCTGCGCACTATGGCATCGCCGGTGTGCATATGCACATTCACAAAACCGGGCAGTACTGCCTTTCCCTTTGCCGGAATATAGCGGTGAGCCGTATAGCGGCTTAATACTTCCTCTTCTTCCCCTACAGCCGCAATCTTCTGAGCCTTTATCCCCACGGCTCCCCGGGGGATCACGCCGGTTCCCGGCCCTTCCATCGTCACCACGCAGCCGCCATGGATGATACAATCTAGCGTCATCTTTCCCTCCATTTTCTTAGGTGAGCACTTTCAGAAACTCCCTTGCACCCATCTTTGCAGCTGATTTTCCGAGAGCGCTCTAGGTGCTTCCCAAACCCCTTATGGCTGGGAATGGGTTTTTCCACTTTATTTAAACCCCAGATACGCTTCCTGGATATAGGGGTTGTCCAGCAAATCACTGCCTTTTCCTTCCATCTGGATTTTCCCCAGGTTTAAAATATAGCCGGTATCTGCCGTTTCCAAGGCCAGCTGGGCATTCTGCTCTACAATCAGCATGGTCGTCCCATAAGCCTTATTAATCTGCTTAAACTTTTCAAACATCTCGTCTATGATAATAGGCGCCAGCCCCAGGGAAGGCTCATCCAGCATCATCAGCTTAGGCGCCGCCATCATAGCCCTGCCCACGGCAAGCATCTGCTGTTCCCCTCCTGAAAGCGTGCCGCTCATCTGCTTGCAGCGCTCCTTTAACCGCGGGAACAAATCAAACACTTCCTCCATCCTTTCCTGGATTACCTGTTTCTTTTTTTCGGCGTAAGCACCTGCCTTTAGGTTATCCATAACCGTCAGGTTAACGAAGATTTTCCTGCCTTCCGGAACCAGGCAGATGCCCTGCCTGGAAAACTGGTGGATTGCCCCCGGCAGGGGCCTTCCCTCAAAGGTAATGGTTCCGCTGCCGATTTCCTTATCACCGGCTATGGTTTTTAACAGGGTAGATTTCCCCGCGCCGTTTGCGCCGATCATGGATACGATCTCGCCCCTTTTGATCGTTAAGGAAATCCCGTGCAGGGCCTGGATGCCGCCGTAAAACACATTTAAGTCCTTTACGGACAGCAAAATATCGTCCTTATTCTCTCCCACCACGCTTCCTCCTCTCCCCTAAGTATGCAGTAATCACATCCTGGTTTTTCTGGATCTCCTCCGGCGTGCCGCTGGCCAGCATCCGGCCTAAATTCAGCACATGGATATTTTGGCATACTTCCATAACCACTTCCAAATGGTGCTCAATCAGGACGATGGCAATCCCCGTGCGTTCATGGAGCCCCCGCAGGAAGCCTACTAATTCCATGCTCTCCGCCGTATTCATCCCCGCCGCCGGCTCGTCTAAAAACAGCAGGGCGGGATTGCCAGCCAAGGCCCTTGCAATCTCCACCTTCCGCTGCAGGCCGTAGGGGAGGGAGCCTGCCTCCGCATCCTTATGCCCGGCGATCCCCACCTGTTCCAGGAACCCTAAGCAAATTTCCCGGATTTCCCTGTCCCTTTTCCGCACATGGGGCAGGCCCAGCATGGCGGAAACCGTGTGGTAGCGGGCATGGCTGTCCAAGCCGATAGCCACATTGTCCAGCACCGTCATCTTAGGGTAAATCCGGATATTTTGGAAGGTCCTGGCTATCCCTAAGTGGGAAATCCTGTCGGGACGCATCCCGTTTAGCCTGTGGCCGTCAAAATAGATCTCCCCTTTTGTGGGAGGAACCACACCGGTAACTGCGTTAAATACGGTGGTCTTCCCAGCCCCGTTTGGGCCGATCAGGCCGATGAAATCTCCTTTTTCCAGGGAAAAGGAAACGTCGCTGACGGCCTTTACGCCGCCAAAATGTATGGACAAATCCTTTACCTCAAGCAAAGCCATAGCTACACCTCCCCTTCCCTTCCTGTTTTCCTTATCCGGTTTGCCAGGCGGATAACCGGCTTAAGGGACAGCTCCTTATACCCCATTAGCCCCTCTGGCCGGATCCGCATGGTCAGGATCAGCACTAAGCCGTACATGGGAAGCCGCCAGTTAGACATAAACCGGAGAACCTCCGGGGTCGCCGTAAGCACCGAGGTGGCCAGCACCGGCCCGGTGACGGAACATACCCCGCCTAAAACCACTGCGGTCAGCAGGTTCGTGGACATGGTTCCGCCGAAAATATTGGGAACGATATACGTATAATAATGGGCCATCATCCCTCCGCCCACGCCGCAGAAAAAGGCGCTGATCACTAATGCCTTCAGCTTTTCATGGAAGATATTCACGCCAATCAGCTCGGATGCATCCGCATGGTCCCTGACGGCGATGGCAAGCCTCCCGTGCTGGGATTTGGTGTAATTCCTGGCAAAGTACACGGCGATTGCCGCCAGGATAATGGCCTTTGGCAGGGTGGTAAGGGTTTTCAGCCCCGAAAGCCCCAGAGCCCCGCCCACGTAAGGATGGTTAATATTTGCCATGACTACCCTGGTAGCCTCCCCAAAGCCAAAGGTGGCGATGGTAAAACAGTCCGCCGACATTTTCCCCCTTAAGGTGGGAACGCCGATAATCAGGCTGAACGCCCCGGCTACCCCGCCTCCGGCCAGCAGGGCCAGGAAATAGGGAACCCCGTAAAATTTCGTCAGAATTCCTGCCGTGTAAGCGCCCAGGCACAGGAAGCAGGCGTGTCCCATGGAAAAAAGCCCCGTATAGCCGGTCAGTATGGCAAGCCCCGCCACACAGACAATATTGATACAGGCGCTGATCATAATTCCTTCAATATATCCCATGTTTCCCCTCCTTCCTACAGCTTATCGTAAGCGCCCTGGCCTAAAAGGCCGTTAGGCTTGACAATCAGCACCACCACCAAAAGGCCGTAGGCCACCAGATCCCGGTAGGTGGTAGAAACATAGGCGGAAATCACCGTCTCCAAAAAGCCTAAAAGAAGGCCGGAGATCACCGCCCCGGGCAGGCTTCCCAGCCCGCCTACGGTGGCCGACACAAAGCCCTTCGTGGCCACCACCCCCATATTCGGGTACACCGAATATTTCATGCCGTAAAAACACCCGGCAAGGCCTGCCGTGGCTCCCGACAGCAAAAAGATCACCGCCGCCACCCGGTTTACGTTAATCCCCATAAGTCCTGCGGTGTTGGAATCAAAGGCGCTGGCCCTGATCCCTAAGCCTACCTTAGTTTTATACAGGAAACACCACAGCAGCGCCAGCATAATCACGGACAGCACTGCCGCCAGCACATCCGCCCTGGGGATCACCACGTTTCCTATGCGGATAACCGCCTTCGCCCAGTCAGAAGGGAAGGGGCGGACTGCCCCGCCCCAAAGCTGGATGCAGAAATTCGGGACACAGGTATTAATCCCCAGCGCTGCAATCATCAAGTACACCTTAAGAGCCTTCTTTTGCCGCATTGGCCGATATATGGTCACTTCCATCAAAAGGGAAATCAGGCCGGCCACCGCCAAAGCCACCAGGATCGCCGGAACCAATGCCATATGGGTCCGTTCAATGGCAAACAGCGCCCCAAAGGCCCCAAGCATCATAACCGGCCCAAACCCAAAATTAGAGAAATTAAACACACTGAATACCAGTGCATATCCCACGGCAAGGAGCGCATATACGCTGCCGATGGAAATCCCCGTTATTAACTGCTGAATAATCATTTGCCGCTCCTATCTTCTCCTTTGGCCTGCCGGGAGGGTTTCCCGGCAGGACGTAAGCCACCTATTCGGTGGGAATCGCATAGCTTCCGATAATCTCAAACTTCCCGTCCTTTACGGATTTGATGGTAAATTCCAGGCCTAACAGGTTGTGGGTGTCCGGATCATATCCCTTATTGGGACTGGTGATCATCTCAAACCCCGTGGTCTCATTTAACGCCTTGCACATCTTTTCCGGATCGGTGGAACCGCTGGTGAGAACCGCATATTCCAGGATCTTTGCCTCGTTGAATGCCTTAAGGCCCGGCATATGGAGGGACATCCCTGTGGCCTGGCGGTACTCCTCGTACTCTTCCTTGATCTCGGCAAACCTTGGGGCGTCAATGTCGCCGTCGGTGGCAAAGATACAGCCTTCCAGCTCCGCTCCTGCGAGGGTCAGCAGATCCTCCGTGTCATACACATAATTTCCAATCAGCTTAATATGGCCAAGACCCAGCTCGGACAGCTGCTTTGCCACATAGCCTGCTTCCTTGTAGCCCATAACCGGCATAAAGATATAGGCTGGATCAGACTGGGCCAGGCTGGTAAGCTGCGCCCTGAACTCCACGTCATTGATCTGGTAGGTGGCCTCCGCCACAATCTCCCCGCCGTAGCCGACAAAGGTATCCTTAAAAGCCTTTGCCATATCCACCGTATCTACCTGGGTCGTCTCATAAAGGACGGCAACCTTCGGGTTATCCAGCTCATAGTAAGTGTACGCCGCCATGGTGGACACCTGATCCGTATTCACCGGGCCGCTGCGGTACGTATATGGACGGACATTTCCGGCATCGTCCACCGTAGCCAGCTGGGAAGCGCTGGACGGAATATGGAGAACCCCCGCCCGGTTGCAAAGCTCCGCAACCGCCGCCCCCTGGGTAGAATTACTTGGCCCAAGGATAGCCACCGCCCCGGACTGAATCAGCTTGTTGGCCGCGTTTACCGCCTCGGAAAAGTCTCCATCCAGGCCGGAGATATCGTAAGTCCGAAAATCAATCTCCCGTCCAAGCCAGCCGCCTTCCGCGTTGACCTTTTTAAAATACGTCTCCAAAAGGTGCTGGGGAACCAAGCCGTACATGGCGTCTGCACCGGAAGACCAGCCCAAAAAGCCAATGATGATCGGCCCGTCCTCAGATGCCTTGGCCTCTGTATCCTTCGGCCCTTCTTCCTCTGCCTTAGGAGCATTTGCCTCTTCTGCTTTCGTCCCCTGGGCCGTGGTACTGCTCTCCTGCCCTGATGTTTTCGGGCTGCTCCCGGAACAGGCCGCTAAGGTAAAGGCCACTGCCCCCGCCAACACTACGGATACTAATCGTTTCATTTTCCTCATAACACTCTTCCTTTCTTTTCATTGTTTAAGCTACTGCAACTGGGGAATCCCCAAAGAGCTCCAAACCTTAACTTACTATCTTCCCGGCAAAGCATTCCATCCCTTGCTTCATCCATTGGATGGGCAGGGCACTAATTTCATCAGGAAGTGCCGGTCATAAGTGGACAGCGGCATCAGGAATAATTCCCCTTTAGAATTCCCGCACATCCCATGGGCGCGGATAGGAGAATTATAAAACCCAAGCTGGGCCACCACCTCCATGTCCATGCTGATGATGGTCAGGCCGCCGCCCCGCTCCGCAACGTAAACAAAATCTTCATCGGCCCAGATGCCGGTAGGCTGGTATAAGTTTTCGTTCATATACCCAAGGATTTCCCCGTTTTCATCAAACACATGGAGGCTGTTGGCTTCCCTGTCCCCCACCCACACACGGTTCTTTTTATCCACCCATAAGCTGTGGGGAACGTAAAACTTCCCTGGCTCATCCCCCGGCCCGCCCCAGGTTTTTATTCGCTTTCCGTCCCTGGCAAAGCGGTGGATGGCCGCATTCCCATACCCGTCGCTTACGAAGATGTCCCCTTTATGCCCTACGCACACCCCGGTAGGCCGGTTAAAGGGAGGCGCTGCCCGTTTGATGCTTTCCACGCCCATCCAGAAGGACCAGCCTTTGTCAAAGGCCACGTCCGTAGGAACCACCTTTCCCTGGCGCTGCCGTCTGCGCCACCGATCCTGCTCAAAACCGCTGTCACTGGGAACGCCAAGATTTCCCAAATCCCGGATCAAGTCCCCGTCCTTCGTCAGCTCCCGGACCACGTGAAGGCCGGTGTCCACACAGAGCAGGGTATCCTCCGGGGTCACGCAGATGCTGTGCACCTCCTTGAACAGCCCCTTTCCAAAGCTTTTCTGGTAATTCCCTTCCTTATCCAGCATCACTACCGGATGCTCCGGATCGCGGCACAGCAAAAATAAGTTATCCTCCCGGTCACAGCTGCCGCCGGAATACATGGCAAATTCAAACTCCGGCGGAAAATTCCCGTATTCTGGAATCAGCTCATAGACCATTCCGTTATGGCTAAATACCGAGCGGGACAAAAAATCCCTCCCCGGAAAACCTTCTATTTTATTCATCATGCGCTCCTTTCCCTAATTTATCCTTCGCGCCCTACGAATTTTCCATATCCCGGCCCGGCCTTTATCTGCCCGTCCCCATAAACCCGCTCTCCCCGCACAAAGGTATCCGTCACCCGGCCTCTAAGCTCCATGCCCTGATACGGCCCCTTTACGGTTTTCGTCTTGGAGAAGGACTTGCTCCCGTCATACGTCCATAAAAGCTCCGGGTCGATAAAGATCATATCCGCATCCGCCCCCGGCATCAGGCTGCCTTTCCTGGGATATATGCCCAGCATTTTTGCCGCGTTTGCCGAAGTCAGCTGGGTAAGGCGGCTCCAGGACAGCCCCCGCTTATGCACGCCCTCCGACACCATGGCCGCCAGCATCACGTCATTGCACCCGAAGCCACAGTTTTCCTTCCAGAAATCCTTCTTGGCCACCTTCTCCTCATCGGTAAAGGGGCCGTGATCCGAGCCAAGCACATCGATCGTCCCATCCTTCACATACTCCCACATCTCCTCCACGTTCTCCCTGCTCCTAAAAGGCGGGGTGCATTTCGCAAAGGACTTTTTCTCCCGCAGGATTTGATGGTCAAAAATCAGGTAATGGGGACAGGTTTCCACGTAAACTGCCACCCCCTCCATCTTTGCCTTTTTTAACAGCTCCGCTCCCTGGGTTATGGTGGTATGGCAGATCTCAACCCTGGCTCCCGCCGCCCTGGCAAACAGTACCGCCCGCTGGATGGCATCATACTCCGTCCACCAGGGCCTGGCTTCGTCAAACTTAGCCTCATCCTTGCAGCCCATCTCCGAATAATGCTTACAGCCCAGATCCGCCGCCTCCGCGTTCTCTGCGTGAAGGGCAATCAGGCCGCCAAAGGAAGCCGCTTCCCTCATCCCGTCCATCAGATATCCGTCTGAAATCCTGGGATAGTCCTCCGTGGCAAAACACATAAAGCCTTTAAACCCCACACAGCCCAGCCGGTGAAGCTCTGCCATATCCTTGATGCCGGAAGGGATAAGGCCGCCCCAGAAAGCAAAATCCACCACGGATTCGGCCTGGGCCTTTTCCTTTTTCTTCATAAACCCGTCCCGGTTGATGGTAGCCGGCTCTGAGGGAAGAGGCATATCGCAGATGGTGGTAATGCCGCCTGATGCCGCGCTGCAGGAGCCGTGATACCAGTCCTCCCGGAAATTATACGGCCCCGGATCCCCCATATGGTTATGGGTATCCACCATCCCCGCCATCACCATTTTCCCGCCAGCGTCAATGACCTGGCAGTCCCCCTGAGGAAGCATTCCCTTCTCCAATATCCCCTTAATCTTCCCCTGCTCCACCAACAAAGAAACCTGGGATACCCTGTCTGGAAATACCACATTGCCGTTAACAATTAATTTTCTGCCGCTCTCCATTCCATTTTCCTCACATTTGCTTAGTTTTCTTGTATGTTTTATCTGATTTCATCTTATCAAATCTAATAAAAGCTGTCAATTTCACCAATTGACAGCTTTTCGAGGAATTTATTTCATTTTTGCAACTAAAATTTGTGATTTTGTGTAGAATTCCAAAACTTTTCCACATCAAATTGATGGGAGGCCACCCATTTCCACAGGAAAGACCTATGTGCCGAAGGCCGCCTTTACGTTAATCGGCGCGGCCTGCATTTTGCAAAGGAACGCCGCTACGGCCATACCTTTTCCCTATGTTGAAAACAGATGGTAATTCCACATTTTTTCCAACTTATTTCCCCAAAAAAGAAATTCAAAAACTTATTTTCTTAGGTTTAGCATTGGGTTTTTGTGGTTTTTTTGCAAATTGTATTTATTTTTTTAAGCGGAAGGAAGGGGATTTTTAGTGTTTTGGAAAAATGCTTAAGAAGATTGCACAAGCAGAGGGGCGTGATGGCTGAACTATTACAACAAGAAAATTTAATGCTTTGTTTATTTGGATAGCTGGGGGAGAATTAATGCTTTGTCAACCTGGATAGCTGGTAAAGCGAATTTTGATGCTGGGTTGTTTCGGATGATGTTGGGGGTGGATGGAGGAAGTTGCGTTTCTTACGATGAGTTTGTTGGCTTAGAGGCAACACGTAGGCTGGCCAGTTCGCCGCCTGTCTGATAACAAATTTTATCTAAATTAACTGACTGGCAATAAATTTTATCCAGCTACCTTAGTGGAATACTATTTTACGCTAGCCAATACAGCAGCGGAAAAGCAAACTATTACTTCACAAGTTTTGGTCAATTGACAAACATTAGGCCGAAAGTTATAATGTGGGTAAAGGGGAATTTGTTCATGGAAAATGGAAATTACGAAGACTTAAGGCAGCCAAATGAGGCTCAAAACAGCACGATATTTGATGATGTGTTCCGCACAATTGCCCAGAAAATGCCCTTTTTGCTAATCCCGCTGATTAACGAAGTTTTCGGGACGGAGTACTCGGATAAGCAGGAATTTGAACAACTAAGGAATGAGCATTATGAAAAATTTGGCAAGGTAGTAACGGATTCCATCATACGGATAGGCGGGCATTTATACCATATCGAGTGCCAGTCTGGGAGGGATGGCAGCATGGCAGTCAGGATGATCGAGTATGATTTTGCCATTGCATTGGAACGCTATTCCCAGTCAGGCAGTGATATGGATGTCGATATCCTGGAAAACGCTCCTTGCCCGCAGCCTGACGGTTCTGAGCAAAGGATAATGGAGATAACTTTCCCGGAATCCTGCGTGCTGTATATCCGAAACCACAAAAATATGCCAAAGCAGCATAAAGTCCGGGTGCGTTTTGCGGACGGCCAGAGCATAGTGTATAGTGTCCCCGTGATCTTAGCACAGGATTATACGGTGGATCGGATTTTTGAAAAGCGCCTGCTGATTCTTCTGCCATACCATATCTTAAGGTATGAATCATTTTTAAAGTCAAACGGGACAAATGAACAGAAGATGGAGCAGTTATTGGCGGATTACCAAGAAATCAACGGCCGCTTATCAGCGCTGCAGGACGGGGAGGAGAAGGCTCAGCTTTATGTGGATTTAATTGAATTGATTAACAGGATTGCAGATTATGTGATACCTGGGGACAATCCGTCAAGAGAAAGGATCGGTGATGTTATGGGCGGGCAGATATTGGTGTTAAGGTCGGAAAGGCTTAGGGAAGAGGGACGCGAGGAAGGAAGGGCAGAGGGGCGCATGGAAGGACGGGCAGAAGGGCGTATTTTAGAATTATGCTCCATGGTTCAGGACGGAGATATATCCCCGGAACGTGCGGCAAAGCGTCTGGGAATTACTGTGCCGGATCTGGAGCAGAAGATGATGGTTTCCGGATACCGGTATCCGAAGCCGTAGAGAGAAGCCATAATTAGAAAAAGTCCCAATATTGCCGCTGCTGGAAACGGCAGCGCACGGCTTCAGGAAGGGCATGGTAGAATATGGACAATCTTGACACCAAAAGGAAGCTTTCATTATACCCGGCTTATCGGTTCTCCTCCATCCCATCAGATCATCTTTCTGAAATATTTTTAGAAAAACTTACACATTTAACTTGGCAAACCCCATTATTCCTATAAATAGTCTTTACGGCCCGGGGATAAGGATATCCCGCGGGCCGTATATTTTCTTTTTCCGATTTTCCTATTCTCAATCGTTCATTTCCGATCGTTTATTTCCGCTCTTCTCTTCTTGATTTATTCTTTTCGATCGTTTATCCTCGATTTTTTTCATCTACTGGCACAGATCCACGATTGCCTGGGCAAAAATTTTCGCTGCCGTCAGCAGCTCGTCAATCACCGCAAACTCATCCGCGCCGTGCATTTTATTATCCGTCTCCGGCATAGACGCCCCGAAGGCCACGCCGTTTTTCAAGTGATGGACATACGTCCCCCCGCCCATGGACTGGCACTCCCCTTTTCTTCCCGTGTAGCGCTCATAAGCCGCCAGCAAGGTTTTCACAAATACGGAGCTGCCATCTACGTGATGGGGAGGAATCATGGATTTCGTGAGGAAATGAAAATCCTTCACTTCCATTTTCTTCCGAATAACCTGCAGCGTATTCTCCTCATTGGAGCAAATGGGACACCGGCTGTCAAAGGTTCCCTCAAGGGATTCCTCATCCACGTGCAGAAGGCTGAATGCCAAAGTCAGACCGCCGGACAGCTCATCTTCCATATCCACCCCAAGGCCTTTGCCCTGGGTATCCCCATGGGGAATCAGCTCCAAAAGATCGCCGATAGCCTCAACCTGGCCGCAAGGCGCGAAGGGAAGCTTCACCAACAGCGCCAAAAGGCCGGTTAATGCGTTTACCCCTTCCTCCGGCGTGGAAGCATGGGCTCCCTTTCCTATGGCGGTGATATCCGCCACGTCCTCCCGGGCTTTTATCTCATACTCCACTCCCGTTTCCTTTTCCATTTCCCGGGCAAGATCGCATAAATCCGATAAATCCAGACCCTGTACCGAAGCCATTGCTTTTCCGGGGACTACATTCGCCTTAATCCCCCCATCAATGGAAAGGATCCTAGGGAAAGCTTCCGAGCGCGCAAACTCCCGGGCAAACCGCCCTTCAAGCCTTCCCTTTTCGATGTTCACTACCGGGAATGCCCCGTCCGGAGAAAAGGTCATGGGCGCTTCCGGCTCTTCGTCATAGTAATGGGCAATATCAGAGCTTCCGCATTCCTCATCCGTCCCCAGGATTAAACGGCAGTTTTTCGTCACCGGTATCTCTAATTCCTTTACCGCACGCATGGCATAGAGAGCGGCAACTGCCGGCCCCTTATCATCGGCGGTTCCCCGCCCATAAAGCTTCCCGTCCCGTTCCACCGGGGCAAAAGGTTCCGTAACCGTCCACCCCTCCCCGGCAGGCACTACGTCCAGATGCGCCAGGATATCCAAATTCCTTACGCCGCTGTTTAAATCTACAGTCCCTACGTAGTTATCATGGTTCTTAATCTTAAACCCATAATCCTCCGCCATGGACAACGCCTTTGCCAAGGCCTTAAATGTACCTTCCCCGAAAGGCTTGCCGCTTTTATAAGACATCTTTTCACTGTTAATCCTGCATAAAGCACAGATATCGTCAATCATTTCCTGGCGGTGTCCGTCAATATACGCTTCGATTTTTTCTTTATACATGAAATTTCCTCTCTTTCTGAAAAAGCCACGCGCTATAGCCTTAGCGCTTCCCTCCTGCTGTCTAAAAGAGCACCTCAAATGCCTTCTTTCCGCGGTAACTGCCAAAAACCTTAATCGCTTCTTTGGAACGATTAGGTAAAGGCCTTAGATAAAAGCTCATTGACCAGCTTTCCGTCTGCTTTCCCTTTTACCCTGGGCATTAGCACTTTCATAATCGCCCCCTTATCCTTAGGGGTAGGATGATCAAGCCCAAGCTCAGACAACACCTGCTCGATTACCTCCTTAATCTGCTCCGGGCTCATGTCCTGGGGAGCAAATTCCTGGTATACCGCAATCCTGGCCGCCGCCTCATCCCGGATATCCTGCCGGTCGGCGGGAGCCAAATCGTAAGTCTCCTTCGTGGACTTAATCTCCTTTTTCACCACGGCATTTTCCTCGTCCTCGGTAAGAGGCTCCTTCTTGTCAATCTGCGCGTTTTTTAAGGCGCTAAGGAGCATGGAAAGAGAATCCTTCCGCCCCTTGTCCTTGGCCTTCATGGCCTCCACCATGGCAGCCCTTACAATATCAATCTTGCTCATATGATTACCTCCATTTTCCGCAAGATTCCACAACCGGGCGCTTTTGTGCTAGCACAACGCTCCCGCTTCTGGAATCTTTTGCACTGCTTAGTTGGTTCCAAAATCTCGAAGCTTTAGGTTGGGGTTGCGTTCTTCTACCATGCGGACGCTCCAGCTGTTGATAAACAAAAGCAGGGGATTATCCTTTAAGTCCTTGATCCGCTTCATGTCGGAAGTGCCCTGGATCTGGCTTACGTTAATCTCTTCTTTATTGGCAATCCAGCGGATGTGCTCGTAAGGCAGCTTTTCCAGTTTTACCTCTACATTATACTCATTTTCCAGGCGATAGGTCAACACTTCAAATTGCAGTTCCCCGACCACGCCGACGATAATTTCCTCCATGCCGGTATTAAACTCCTGGAAGATTTGGATCGCCCCTTCCTGGGCAATCTGGGATACGCCTTTTAAAAACTGCTTCCGCTTCATGGTATCCATCTGGCGCACCCTGGCAAAGTGCTCCGGGGCAAAGGTAGGAATGCCCTCGAACTGGATCTGCTCCCCCGGCGCGCACAAGGTATCGCCGATGGAGAAAATCCCCGGATCGAATACCCCGATAATATCCCCGGCGCAGGCCTCCTCCACAATCTTCCGATCCTGGGCCATCATCTGCTGGGGCTGGGAAAGGCGGATTTTCTTGCCCCCCTGGACATGGTTCACTTCCATCCCCGCCTCAAACTTGCCGGACACAATCCGCATAAAGGCAATCCTGTCCCGGTGGGCCTTATTCATATTGGCCTGGATCTTAAACACAAAGGCGGAGAAATGGGGATCAAAGGGGTTTACCTCCCCCTGATCCGTCTTCCTGGCCAAAGGCGATGTGGTCATCCTTAAGAAATGCTTCAGGAAAATTTCCACCCCGAAATTCGTCAGCGCCGAGCCGAAGAATACGGGGGACAGCTTTCCTGCGCTCACTTTCTCCTGATCAAACTCATCGCTGGCTCCATCCAAAAGCTCAATCTCATCCTTAAGCTGCTGATGGAAGTCGCTGCCAATCAGCCCATCCACATCCGTGCTGTCCAAATCAAACTCCTGATGAGCCACCTCCTTCGCGCCGCCCATAGCCGCCGTAAAGGTGGTGATGGTCTTCGTGCTCCTGTCGTAAACCCCTTTAAAGTTCTTCCCGCAGCCGATAGGCCAGTTCACCGGGCAGGTATGGATTCCCAGCACATTTTCAATCTCGCTCATCAGCTCAAAGGGATCCCTGGCCTCCCGATCCATTTTATTAATAAAGGTAAAAATCGGGATATGGCGCATGACGCAAACCTTAAACAGCTTGATGGTCTGAGCCTCCACGCCCTTGGAACCGTCGATAACCATCACTGCGGAGTCCGCCGCCATCAGGGTTCTGTAGGTATCCTCCGAGAAATCCTGATGCCCCGGGGTATCCAAGATATTAATGCAGTATCCGCCGTAATTAAACTGAAGCACGGAAGAGGTGACGGAAATTCCCCTCTCCTTCTCGATCTCCATCCAGTCGGATACCGCGTGCTTGGCCGCCTTCCGCCCCTTCACCGTGCCGGCCAGGTTAATGGCTCCGCCGTACAGCAGAAATTTCTCCGTCAATGTGGTTTTTCCCGCATCCGGGTGGGAAATGATCGCAAAAGTCCTCCTGGTTTTTATCTCATCTGCTAAATTAGCCAAAATTCATCCTCCGATTTCCAAAGCAAACGCTTGTCTTACATTAATTTCCATATATTTCTTCATTCAGACAACTCTATTTCGGAATCTTGCCACGCCTTCATTCAACAGCGCCAAAAATCCCGGCTGTCACGCCCTCATGGAACAGCACTGGAAATTAAGCTCCATCCATTCCTTCATCATGGGAACCCATCTGCCGCAGTAAGGAAGCAGATTCCGCTCCTCCATTCCCGCAGTCTCCTCCACGGCCAGGGAAAGGCCATGGCCGCCTACGGGAAAAATATGCAGCTCATAGTCCACCCCCGCCTGGGTAAGGGCCTGGGCGAAGAGAAGGCTGTTTTCCACCGGCACAGTACTATCCGGCAGAGTGTGCCAGAGAAAGGTCTTCGGCGTCTGGGCCGTCACCTGGTTTTCCAAGGACACCACCTCCAAAAGCCCCCTCTCCGAAAGCCTGCTCCCCAAAAGCATCTCAAAAGATCCCCTGTGAGCCTTGGCTCCGGAAGTAATCACCGGGTAACATAAGATCTGGCCGTTTGGCTTTACCTCCTTAGGCTCAAGGCCTAATGGCTGGCAGATAAATTCCCGGTTCCAGAAAACCCCAAGGCTTCCTGCCAGATGCCCGCCGGCGGAAAAACCGCAGGTGACAATCTTATCCGGGTCAATCTGCCACTCCTTTTCATGGCTTCTTGCCATGGCCACGGCCGACGCCAGCTCCTGAGCCGCCACCGGGAATTCGTTGGGAGCCACGCTGTATTCCAGCAAGGCTCCGCTGCAGCCCCAGGCCAAAAACTGAAGGAGCACCGGCTCCTTCTCCCGGTCAGAGATCCGGCTGTAGCCCCCGCCCCCGCAGATTATCACAAACGGGCGCTTCTTTTGGGGAGCCACGCTGATCTTATCCAGCTGATATACGGTCAATACTGCCGGCCCCGTCTTCTGCCCCGGCACAACAATGGGATACTGCTGTAACTTCATCATTTCCTCCTATCCACCAAAAAGAGCACTCCCGGAAGCCGGATTTATGCCATAACCAAGCAAGCCGTCCACCGCATTTTTCTATCAAGATGTTGGGGTCAACAAGTCTTTTGCCCCCTCTGATACCGGATTGCTCCGCACTTTGTGCTCTCGCAATTCTCAAAAACATTCAAAATCCGCCCTGAACGGGCTGCTTTTTCATGCTTTTGGCGGCAAAAATCCGGTCAAGGATCCGGTGGGCCACCTGATCCTTGCTCATTTTTTCCAGCTCCTCTTCCCCGTCCCTGGTAATCATGGTCACTACATTGGTATCCGTCCCAAACCCGGCTCCCTCCACCTTTAAATTATTGGCAACAACCATATCAATATGCTTTTTCTCCAGCTTCTTCCGGGAATTTTCCAGCATATCCTGGGTTTCCATGGAAAATCCGCATAGAAACTGGCCTTCCCTCTTATGCTCCCCCAGCCAGGACAAGATGTCGTCCGTCCGTTCCAAGGGGATCGCCATATCCTTGTCCCCCTTTTTCACTTTCTCCGGAGAAACCTCCGACGGGCGGTAATCCGCCACAGCCGCCGCCTTAATCACGGCATCCTGGAAGCCCGCACGCTCTGTCACCGCCTGGAACATCTCCCTTGCGCTCTCCACCTGGATGGTGTTCACAAACCTGGGCGGCGTTAAGGCCACCGGCCCGGAAACCAGGGTTACGTCCGCCCCTCTCCTGGCTGCCGCCTTAGCGATGGCATACCCCATCTTCCCGGTAGAGTAGTTGGAAATAAACCGAACCGGGTCAAGCTTTTCCCGGGTAGGCCCTGCCGTCACTAAAATCTTCTTCCCCAGCAAATCCTTAGGGTACTGGATCGCCTGGCAGATTTCTTCAAACAATTCCTGAGGCTCCGGCATTTTCCCTGCCCCGCAATCCCCGCAGGCCAAATGCCCTTCAGCCGGTGCAATCACGGCCATCCCGTACCGCCTTAATACCATTAAATTATCCTGGAGGATAGGGTTTTCATACATCCGGGTATTCATGGCCGGGGCGACAAGCTTTGGGCATTGGCAGGCCATCGCCGTAGTGGTCAGCATATCGTCGCAAATCCCATGGGCCAGCTTCCCAATCACATTGGCCGTGGCGGGAGCCACCAAAAGCACATCCGCCTTTTTCGCCAGCGCCACATGCCCTACATGGAATTCAAAATTCCGGTCAAAGGTATCGATGACGCACTTATGCCCGGTGAGGGATTCAAAGGTAAGGGCCGTAATAAACTTAGCCGCATTCTCCGTCATCAGCACATAAACATCCGCCCCGTTCTTTACCAGCATACTGGCCAGATTGGGGATCTTATAGGCGGCAATCCCGCCGGTCACTCCCAGCACAACCGTTTTTCCTCTCAGCATCAAGTCCCGCCCCCTGTTCATTGTCTCCTTGAGTTTTCCTTTGATTCATGGTATGATATGATGATGTTGGGGTCAAAAGTTTTTTGACCCCTATGATACATGGATTTTAAGCCTTTTTCCTAAACGATCATCCGTCAGGGGCAAAAACAGCCTTTCGCCCCTTCCAGTCCAAAGCGCAAAAAAGCGCACAGCAAGTTTAGTATAGCATAAAATCCCTTTTATGGAAAGAGCTATTGAAAGGAGTTTCGCAGATGATTTTAGCGATTGATATGGGCAATACCAACATTGTCCTGGGCGGCATTGACGAGCAAACCGTTTATTTTGTGGAACGGATTACCACAAACCAGGCAAAGACCGATTTAGAATATGCAGTAAACATTAAAGATATCCTGGAAATCCATCAGATTGCCCCGGAAACAATCGAAGGAGCCATCCTGTCCTCCGTTGTGCCCCCCTTAAATACCACCCTTCTCAGGGCAGTGGAAAAAATCCTGGACAAAAGGCCCCTTTTAGTGGGCTCCGGCATGAAAACCGGGATCAATATCTTAATGGACAATCCGAAAACCGTAGGCAGCGACATGATTGTAGACGCGGTGGCCGCTATCCAGGAATACCCTAAGCCGGTGATTATCGTGGACATGGGAACCGCCACCACCCTTTCCGTGGTGGATAAATCCGGCAATTACTGCGGCGGCGTGATCCTGCCTGGCATGAAGGTATCTTTAGATTCCTTAAGCGGCAAAACCGCCCAGCTCCCCTACATCAGCCTGGAAAGCCCGGGGAACGTTATCGGGAAAAATACCATTGACTGTATGCGCAGCGGGATTATTTACGGAAATGTGGATCAAATCGACGGAATCATCGACCGAATGGAAAAAGAATTAGGGGAAACCGCCTCCGTGGTAGCCACCGGAGGGCAGGCCCGGCTCATCGTCCCCCTGTGCAGGCACAAAATCGTCTATGACGACGCGCTGCTGCTTAAGGGGCTGCTGATTTTATACCGGAAAAATACGGGGAGGGAAAAGTAGCAGCTAACTCTTTCGGCATATATTCTGATTAAGACAGAAACGGTCATCGCCTCTATCTGCGCCAGCTTTTGCATTCACCTGCTGGGAATTTTCCATCTTTGCATTTGTCCAGCCATTTTTCCAACGCCATTCTCCCTTCCGAAACGTGATCCCATGCAGGACGCTTCTATATCACCGAACGCGCTTTCCCATGATAGAAAAAGGGGAAGCATACCGCTGCAAGCCGCAAAAACCGTATGCTTCCCCCGCCTGTTAAATATTCAGCAGATCGCTGTATACCTTCAGCGCCCCGTCCGTCTCATGGGCCAGGACCTTCTTCGCCAAAACCTTCCCCAGCTGTACCCCTTCCTGATCAAAGCTGTTCACGTTCCATACAAAGCCCTGGAACATTACCTTGTTCTCAAAATGGGACAGCAGCGCCCCCAGCGTCCTGGGATTTAATTGATCCCCGATAATGATGCTGGACGGGCGGCCTCCCGCAAAGTTCTTGTTCCGGTTCTCATCCTGCTTCCCACAGGCGAAAGCGACAATCTGAGCCGCCACATTGGCGCACAGCTTCTGCTGGCTGGTGCTGCCCTGGATCACCACATCCGTGCCGATCTGGCTGTCCCTAAACCCGATGAACTGCAGCGGCACGATGGATGTGCCCTGATGGAGCAGCTGATAGAAGGAATGCTGCCCGTTAGTTCCCGGCTCGCCAAAGATCACCGGGCCGGTCTGGTAATCCACCGGCTCGCCGAAACGGTTCACCGACTTGCCGTTGGATTCCATGTCCAGCTGCTGCAAGTGGGCCGGGAAACGGCTTAACGCCTGGGAATATGGAAGGACAGCCGTGGACGGGTAGTCCAGCACATTCCGCTCATAAACGCCAATCAAGGCATCCAGCATGGCCGGATTCTTAAAGATATCTTTATTTTTCGACAGCTTATCCTCCTTGGCTGCTCCTTCAAGGAATTGGGCAAATACTTCCGGCCCAAAAGCTAAGGACAGCACTACGCCGCCTACCGCAGAACTGGAAGAATACCGCCCGCCGATATAATCATCCATGAAAAAGGCGGCCAGGTAATCGTCGCTTTTTGCTAACGGGGAAGTTTCGCTGGTGACAGCCACCATATGGCGGGAAGGATTAAGCCCCGCTTTCGTTAAGGCATCCTTCACAAAGGACTCATTGGTCAGCGTCTCCAAGGTTGTCCCGGACTTGGATACCAGCACAAACAGGGAATGGGCCACGTCAATGGAATTTAACACTGCTGCCGCATCATCCGGATCCACGTTGCTGATAAACTTCGCCTCCATCTTAAACGTGCCCTGCTTTTTCGCCCATTGCTCCAACGCAAGGTAAATAGCCCGGGGGCCTAAGTCGCTTCCGCCAATGCCAATCTGCACTACCGTGGTAAACTTCTCCCCTGCTTCATTGGTGATCTGGCCAGCGTGCACCTTCCCGGCAAACTGGGCTGCCTTCTCCTGTACGCCCACATAAAAATCACGCTTATTCACGCCGTCCGCCACCACGTCTTCCCCAAGCTGCCCCCTGGTCAGATGGTGAAGCACCAGGCGCTTCTCACCGGTATTGATCACTTCTCCGTTATAGAGGGCTTCAAATTTATCGGCAAGCTGCGCTTCCTGGGCAAGCTTTGCCAAGCCAGCCAGCACCTCATCATCCACCTGCTTTGCCGCATAATTGTAAACCATCCCCTCAGCCATGGGAACGCTGTACTTCTTTACCCTCTCTGCCCCGCTTTCCCCAGCCATCGCCTGAACCAGATCCACCGCTTCCGCCTTGGAAAGCTCCTGGATCGAGGCAAGGGTGTCCATATTGCTCCAGTTGATCATAATCCTGTCCTCCTTGATTTAATCTAACAGCTGGAATAATTATACTCTTAATTCTGCCTTTGTTCAAGCATTTATCGGCAAAAATCATCTGGCTAAAATCATCTGGCATTTGTTTGCGAGCATTAAGGATGTTCATTTTACCTTGTCAGAAAAGTAATTCAGCCTTAATCGAAAGCACGGATTTTTAAGCCCAAAGCAAACGCAGAAAAACCCTCCCCCAGCTCTGTCTCCCGGTTCTATCCCCCCATCCCGCCCCATAAACTTATACTAATTCCCCTTTGTCGGAGTCTCCATGAAGCAGACCTTCTTCTCCCTCTCCCCCAAAAAACGGGCCTTCCTGACCGGAACCCTTTTGCTCACCGGAACCGGCTTCCTCTGCCGGATCCTGGGTTTTTTTTACCGTATTTTCATGTCCAGAACCATCGGAGCGGAAGGACTTGGCATCTATAACATGGTTCATCCGGTGTTTGGCATCTGCTTTGCCTTATGCGCCGGTTCCATCCAGACCGCCCTCTCCCAGTATGTGGCCGCCAACCAAAAAAAAGGCCGTGCCGTCTTTCGCACCGGCCTGCTTATCTCCCTGTCCTTATCCCTGCTCCTGGCTGCCGGAATCTGCAAAGCCTCCTCCTTTATCGCCACATACCTTCTCCTAGAGCCCCGCTGCCAGCCATATCTGCTGATCATGGCTCTGTCCGTCCCCTTTGCCGCCCTTCATGCCTGCATTAACGGTTATTATTACGGGATGCAGAAGTCCCACGTCCCCGCCTTTTCCCAAGTTGCCGAACAGGTTGTCCGTATGGGGGCGGTTTTTGGAATCGTGCAGCTCCTGCAGCAAAACGGAAGGGAAATCACCGTATCCCTGGCCGTCTACGGCCACTTAATCGGGGAAATGGCTTCCGCCGCATTCACCTTTATCTGCCTGATCCTCTTTCCCCCGGCCAAAACCCGGATGGCAGAGACGCCCGGGCAAGCGCCCGGCAGCAAATCTCCGGGGAAAAATGCCGCCAAAGCCGCAAATTCTGACGCAGCGGCCAAGCCCGGCACGGCGATCACCGTGCCGTCCCATCCCCTGGGCTTTGCCCTCCCCCTTCTTGCCCTTGCCCTTCCCTTAATGGGAAACCGGCTGGTGCTTAACCTTTTAGCCAGCGCCGAGGCCATCTGGATCCCCAACCGCCTAACCGCCTACGGGTTAAGCGTCAGCGATGCATTTTCCGTCTATGGGGTGCTCACGGGGATGGCTCTGCCCTTTATTATGTTCCCCTCCGCCATTACCAATTCCATGGCGGTGCTTCTTCTGCCCTCTGTCGCCCAGGCCCAGGCGGAAGGCAAGCGAAACCAAATTTCCGCCACCATCTCCATGGCCCTGCGCTACAGCCTGTACATGGGGATTCTGTGCACCGGGCTTTTCTGCCTGTATGGCTTTAACCTGGGAAGCAGCGTATTTCAAAGCCCCTCCGCCGGAGCCTACATCCGCATCCTGGGCTGGCTCTGCCCCTTTATGTATTTGGCGACCACCCTTGGCAGCATCCTAAACGGCCTTGGAAAAACCTCGGCGACCTTTTTGCAAAATGTCTGCGCCCTCTGCCTGCGCTTAGTCTTCGTCCTGGCGGGCATCCCTGTCCTGGGCATGAAAGCCTACCTGTGGGGAATCCTAGCCAGCGAAATGTTTCTGGCCTTCTGGCATATGGCAACCCTGCGCCGCCTGGCCTCTTTTACCTGGAATGCTGCCGATATGGTGGGAAAACCCATTATCGTCCTGTTTCTTGGGATCTGGCTCAACCAAAAGCTCTGGCTGCTTTTCATGACTTTCCTTCCTTCTGCTTTAGAACCCGGAGCCGCCTGGTCCTTTTTGGGCACGGCAATGAAAATCCTTACCCTCTGCGGGCTGTACGGAAGCGGACTGCTGATCTGCCATTTTCTAGGCAGAGAATAGGCAATAGCCGATTCTCTTATACTTGATTTTATTGTAATATTGCTTTAAAATAATTTCCATAGGGGTTTAAAAAGACCCAAGAACATATTGAGGAGGCAGATTGCAATGAGAAAACGAATTTTAGTGGTGGATGATGACGCAATGAACTTAAAAAGAACCCGGATGATTCTGGAGAAGCATTATAATGTACTTCTTGCGGAATCGGGAAGGGAAGCGCTGGAAAAGACTAAATACGAGAAAATAGACCTGATTCTTTTAGACATTGCAATGCCCATGATGGATGGGCTGGAAACCTTTAAGAGGATGAAGGAATCTAATGTGGAGATTCCCGTGATTTTCCTGACGGCTTCAGGCTATGAGGACGATGTACGGACAGCTATCAGCCTGGGAGCCGTGAACTACTTAAAGAAACCTTTTTTTCCAGACGAACTATTGAAACGTGTTGCTATGGGGCTTGAGAAAGAATGAGAACAAAAGGACAGACCAGTATACATTTACTTCTGGCCAGCATCGTTACCATCGTTGGCATTATGCTGATTCTCCTGACGCTGGCGATGGCATGGGAGCCATGGATGGTTCCGGTGATTCTGATTGGAAATACCCTTGTGTGGATTTTTCATATCACAAGGACTGGCTCAGAAACATTTTATGAAAATTTGTGCGTCGGATTGTTAATGGTTGGTTTTTTCTTCTTTGGCGTACATAAAGAGATTCTTTTTGATATTCCTGCGATTGCCTGTATGCTGATTCTTGTTTTTTCTATGTTCGATAAAAAGCGGCTGCTGTATATGACCGTTGCCCTGTATTTGCTGCTATTGCTGTATCATGTTTTCCTGCTGCATACGATCACAAGGGCGATGCATCCGCAGGATGGGATACGCCTGGGATTTGGTTCCTCGGTAGTGGCAGGAGCCATGGCAATCGCCATTTACCGGATTAAGCGCAGGCTGACATCACGAAAGAAGTACGATCAAACCTTAATCGAATTAGAAAAATCAGGGAAACAAAACGCAGAGTTTTTGTCCAATGTATCCCATGAACTCAGGACTCCCATCAATATGGTGCTTGGGATCAGCGAAGTGATTTTGGAAAAGGATATTTCCCCTGCGGTTCGGGCAGATATCGAGTCGATAAAGTTAGCAGGCAAGCGTTTGTCTAATCAGATTAACAATATGTTGGATTATACGGAGATTGTGGAGGGGACATTGACCCCATCGAAAGAGCCTTACACGATCACGTCGATCCTTAATGATATCATTACCATGACCGCCATGCAAAGCAGCAAGCATCAGCTGGAGATGGTCTTTGATCTTGCGCCCAGAGTGCCGGCAGTTTTGCTGGGGGATGCGGAAAAAATTTCCCATGTCCTAAAGATTATCCTGGAAAATTCCATTAAGTTTACCGAGGAAGGCGGGATTTACGTCTATATTGATTTCCGCCAGGAAAATTACGGGGCTAATCTGCTTATCAATATCGATGATACGGGAATTGGCATGACGAATGACCAGATTACGCAGATGTGCGATGATTTTTACCAGGCGGATTCCGGAAGCAGCCGTTTTGCCGGAGGGCTGGGGCTGGGCCTTCCCATCGCCCGCGGGCTTCTCCATGCCATGGGGGGATTTATTAATTTTGAAAGCAATGAACAGCAGGGGCTTCAGGTTCATATTACCATCCCCCAGGGGGTGGAGAATGCCTCACCGGTGATTTCCATCCACGATCCGCTGCAGCTTAGCATTGCCTGCTATTTCCGGCCGGAGAAATACAGCAGCGACAAGGTAAGAAGCTATTACGACCGTATGATCCTGCACATGATGGAGGGGCTCTCCCTTCAGGGCTATCAGGTTCATAATTTTGAAAGCCTGTTAAAACTGATGAATAACCGCCATCTGACCCATGTGTTTATCGCCCAGGCGGAATATCTGGAAAACCAGGACTATTATGAGGAACTGGCGGAAACCCTTAAGGTGGTGGTGATTGCAGAAAGAGAATTTATGCTGAGCCGAAGCAGCAGGCTTCTGGTCATTCACAAGCCGTTTTTCGTCCTTTCGGTGGTAAACCTCCTTAACGGTGAGGTGAAAGAAAACGGATTCGGCGAGGCGCAGGCTGCAGGACGCAAACCGTTTTTGTACGACAACGTCCGAGTTCTGGCCGTCGATGACGAAGAGATGAACCTTAAGGTAGCCAAGGGCGTTTTAGGCAGCTACAATATCCAGGTAGATACCTGCCTTAGCGGCAAGGAGGCCATCGAGCGCTGTGCAACCACGGCTTACGATATTATTTTCCTTGATCATATGATGCCAGGATTTGACGGGATAGAGACATTGAAACATATCCGTGAGATGAATAACGGAATGTATCAGGATCTTCCTGTGGTTGCCCTGACGGCCAATACCATCAGCGGCGCCAGGGAAATGTTTAAGAATGAAGGCTTTACGGAATTTATCCCGAAGCCCATTGAACGGGCCGTTCTGGAACGTGTGCTGCGCAAGGTGCTGCCAATGGGGAAGGTGCAGAATGACGAGACGGCCGCCCTTTCCCAAGACTTGCCGGAAAACAGGGAAGAAACGCCGCCGGAAGAATCCCCCTTAGATAAGGAAGCTTCCAAAGATACCGCGCCAAGGAAGAAACTGGTGAAAAAAGCCCGGCTGAAAAAGAAAGCCTTGCGAAAAAATGTACAGGGAAAATCCAAAAGGGAAGAAGCGGTCAGAAAGACGGAAGAAACATCCGGAAATAAAGAGGCTGTTAAGGCCTCTGTGCCAGATAAGGATAATCAGGATACTGGCCGGACAGGCATGGCAGAAGAACCTGCGCCAAAGAAAAACACGATGGTGCAGGATGCCCCGGAAGAATACACGGCAGACAAGGCGGAGAATGGGAAACCCCATTATGAAGCCCTGGCCAAAATCGGCGTAAATGTAAGCCTTGGACTGGAATACTGCTGCGGGGAAGATGATTTTTATACGGAAATGCTGAGTATGTTTTGCTCTCAGGCTGCAGAGAAGAAAGCGGAAATTATTTCTCTCTATGAAATTGCGAATTGGGCTGATTATACGGTTAAGGTTCATGCATTAAAAAGCACGTCGCTGACGATTGGTGCAGAACGGCTTGCGGAGCAGGCAAAACTGTTAGAACAGGCCGGAAAACAAGGAAATATGGAATATATCCGACATAGCCACCACGAATTACTGCGCCTGTACGATGAGGTCTGCAAGACGATCAAACAAATATTATAGAGTACGCAATAAAGACAGGAGGATATGCGTGGTGTTGGAAAAGTGGTTTCAATTAATTTTTGACCATAAGGTCAGCTTGAGGGAACGTATGTTCCGTGTAGCTACCGGGATCAGCATGGTTGCCATGACCTTAACCTTGATCATGGGAAGGAACAAGGTCAATTTGATGCTCCTGGCCGCAAGCCTTATCCTGATGGTGGTGATTGTAAAGTTCAGCATCCGGAAAGAATGTATCGATACCGGGGCAACGGCGATTGCCATCCTGCAGTTTCTGCTTTTTCCCATAAGCTTTTTTACCGCAGGCGGGTTTTACAGCGGACTGCCCCAGTGGTTTGTTATCTGCTTTATCTATATCAGCATCACTCTGGAGGGAAGGCGTAAGTTTGTCTTTTACTTTTTGTGGATGCTGGAAACACTGGTTTGCTATTATGTTGCTTTTTATTATCCCCAATATGTGACCCAGAATACACCGGGACATTATTTTTTCTGTTCCGCAGCTTCCATTATTTTGGTGGGGCTGCTGACCAGCATTCTTTTGATGCTGTTAAACCGGCTTTATGAAAAGGAAAATGAACTTTCCAGGCGGCAGAAAAAGGAGATTGAGGAGTTAAACAAGGCGGAGAATAACTTTTTCTCCAGCATGAGCCACGAGATCCGCACGCCCATTAATACGATTATCGGGTTAAATGAATTTATCCTGCGGGGGGATATTCCTGAAGATGTGGCGGAAAATGCCAGAAATATCCAGAATGCCAGCAAGATGCTGCTGACCCTGATTAACGATATTTTGGATCTGTCCAAAATCAAATCGAAAAAAATGGAAATCGTCAACGTTTCCTATGAAACCGGTGCATTGTTTTCGGAAATTGTCAATATGATTTGGATTAAGGCCAGGGAAAAAGGGCTGGAGTTCAAGCTTCATGTAGATTCTTCGATCCCAAGTATGCTTTGCGGCGATGAGGTGCGCATTAAGCAGATTTTGATTAATCTTTTAAACAATGCGGTAAAGTATACCAGCGAGGGGGTTATCACCCTTTCCGCCCGCTGTGAACGGCTGAACTTAAATCGGGTACGGGTCTGGTTTTCCGTCCAGGATACGGGGCAGGGAGTGAAAAAAGAAAACATTCCCTATATTTTCAATGCGTTTAAGCGGGTCGATGAAGAGAAAAACCGCCATATCGAAGGTACGGGCCTGGGGCTTAGCATCGTCCATCAGTTAGTGGAACTGATGGGCGGGGAAATCAGCGTCAACAGCGTCTATACCAAGGGATCTACCTTCGTCGTAAGGCTTGAGCAGGATATTGTGGATGATAAAGAGCTGGGGAAATTTACCTTGGATTCCCATGTAAGATGCCGCTCAGGGGAGCAGTACCGGCAGAGTTTTGAAGCGCCGGATGCCCATATCCTGGTTGTGGATGACAATGACATGAATTTGATGGTGGTAAAAAAGCTGCTTTCCGCCACAAAGATTCACCTGGATACCGCACTAAGCGGCGCCGAGTGCCTGCGGCTCACGCAGATCCAGCATTATGACGCGATTTTGATGGATCACCTGATGCCGGAGATGAACGGGATACAGTGCCTTCATGCACTGCGGACGCAGCCGGGAGGATTATGCCAGGATGTTCCGGTAATCGCCCTTACCGCCAATGCAGGAAGCGACAGCCAGTCCCTTTACCGGAAGGAAGGCTTCAGCGGCTATCTGGCAAAACCGGTGAGCGGCGCCCTGCTGGAAGCTGCCATTTTAAATATCCTGCCCAAGGAACTGGTTAAGCTCAGTGAGGAAGCCAGTTCCCTGGAGGCAAACAAGGATATCCTAATCTTCGAGCAGACCCAGAGAACCTTCCTTATGGTGACGACAGACAGTGTGTGCGATCTTCCCGAGCCCCTGAAAAAAGAATTTGGGATTAAGGTGTGTCCTTACTATATCTGTACCGAACAAGGACGCTTCTTGGATGAGACGGAGTTAAAGGCAGACGAGCTGCTGTCCTATATGGCGACAGGAAAGGAAGGCTATTCCCAGCCGCCAAGCGTTGCGGACTATGAGCACTTTTTCGCTGAACGGCTGACGGAAGCACAGAATGTAATTCATATTACCATGGCAAAATACGCCAGCCAGGGCTATGACAATGCGGTGGAAGCGGCCAAATCCTTTGAAAACGTTACCATACTGGATTCGGGCCATCTCTCCAGCAGCCTGGGGCTGATTGTCCTCCATGCGGCGTTTATGGCAGAAAACCATGCTGCGAAAGAGGATATCATCAGTACCGTGAAATCCCTGAAACGTTACGTTTCATCCGCTTTTATCATCAACAGCACGCATCAGATGTGCCAGGCAGGAAAGCTGGCAAAAAGGGTGCAGGTGCTTTGCGATGCCCTGCTGCTGCATCCCATTATCCTGCTTAGAAACAGCCGGATGGTGGTGGGCGGAATGGGGATGGGAAGCTTTGCCCATGTGGCGAAAGCCTATATCCGGAAGGTGCTTACCAATACAGGAAATATTGACCGGCGGATATTGTTCATTACCTATGCCGGGATGGAGGCAGAAAGCGTCCGGTACATTTTGGATGTGGTACAGCAGTACTGCCCCTTTGAGCGGGTCTATATCCAAAAAGCTTCCGCCGCCATTGCCAGCAACTGCGGCCCGGGTTCTTTTGGGCTGCTGTTTATGAAAAAAAATGACGCGCTGATTTCTTTTTCGGAAATAGTCAGGCACGGATAGCCCCTACTCCTGGGCTATCCGGCTCTGCTCCGCCTTAAGCTGCCGATCCAGCGCCGCAAAAATCCTCCAGCAGATCAGCATGGCCAAAATAATGGAAACCACGTCCGCCGCCGCCTGGGCATAGATTACCCCGTCTAAGCCGAAAAGCCGGTTTAAAAGAAACACCAGGGGAATAAATACCAGCCCCTGGCGGCAGATGGTCAGCACCAGGGACGGCAGCGCCTTCCCCATGCCCTGGATAGTATTAATGCACAGAAACAGGATCCCGATTACCGGGCCGGTCAGCTGCAGGGCGATCACCATCTGGATGCCGTACCGGATCACCTGGCTGTCATTGATAAACGCTTGGATTACCGCCTGCCTGGCGGCTACCATCAGCACCGTAAGTGCCGTTCCCATAACCACGGCACACAGGCCGGTAAAGCCAAAAACCTTTTTTAACCGCTTGCTGTTGCGCGCCCCGTAACTATACCCGATCAGCGGCTGGATCCCGGCGCACAAGCCGATCTGCAAAAGCACCACCAGCATATTTGCCTTCATGGCTACCCCCATGGCCGCTACCGGGGTATCGCCGTACTTTGCCAGCACATTATTTAAGACAATATTGGCGCAGCTCATTAAGATATTGTTCAGCGATGCCGGGATCCCGATAGCCATCACGCCCACGGCGATGCCTTCCCCCATCTTAAAATCCCTAAGGCGGATGGACAGGCTGGATTTCTTTTTCAAAAAGTGCATTAAGTAAAACAGGCAGGCCGCCATATTTCCAATCACCGTGGCTACCGCCGCCCCGGTAACGCCCCAGCCAAGCCATAAGATCATAACCGGATCCAGGATGATATTGGTCACTGTCCCGATCAGGTTCCCGATCATGGACTCCTTGGCCGCGCCCTCGCCCCTTAGGATATTTCCGAAAGCCGTCCCAAACATGATAAAGGGGCCGCCAAAGGAAATGTACGTTAAATATTCTTTGGCATACTGAAAGGTATTTTCACTTGCCCCGATCATCTTTAAGATTCCGTTCATTCCCAGCAGGAATGACGCCGCCACTATCAGGCCAAGCCCCAAGGACCCATAACAGCAAAAAGAGGAGAGCTGCCTGGCACGTTCCTGCCTCTGCTCCCCCAAGGCCCGGGAAATGGCGGAGCTTCCGCCAATCCCGAACAAATTCCCCAGAGCCATAAATACCATAAACACAGGGGTTGCCAGGGAAACAGCCGCCACCTGCATGGCATCATTCGTCTTCCCGATAAAAAAGGTATCGGCCATATTGTAAATGACCACCACCAACATGGAAATGATGGTAGGCACTGCCATGGTGGCCACCGCTCTCGGCACAGACGCTTCTTCAAATAAATATTGGTTACTTTTCATCTCGTTCTTCCTCCTGCAGCAAATAAGGCGTAATCTGGTACACATAGAAGTTCAGCCAGTTGCTGTAAAGGGTATTTCCCGTATTCCTCCAGCTTAATACCGGCGTTTCATTGGGATCGTCGTCCGGATAGTAATTGCGGGGAATCGCCGGATTCATCCCCTTTCCCAGATCCCGCCTGTACTCGTTATTTAAGGTCATCCGGTCATATTCCGGGTGGCCTTGGATAAAAATCTGCTTCCCATCCCGGCTCATGGCCAGAAAAACCCCCGCTTCCCTGGATTCCGCCACGATAATTAACTCTGGGTGCTTCCTGATGTCCTCCCTCCGCACCTCCGTAAACCGGGAGTGGGGGGCCATAAAGGTATCATTAAAGCTCCGGATTAGGGGAACCTTCCTCTTAAGCACCTGATGCTCATAGATGCCGGAAAGCTTTTCCTTCCTGGGGTATTTGGGGATGCCGTAATGGTAGTAAAGCCCTGCCTGGGCTCCCCAGCAGATATGGAGCGTGGAGGTCACATGGGTTTTGCTCCACTCCATCATCATCTTCAGCTCTTCCCAGTAATTCACTTCCTCATACTCCAAGTGTTCTACCGGAGCTCCGGTGATAATCATGCCGTCATACCGCTTTTTCCGGATCTCTTTAAATTCCACATAAAACTTATTTAAATGGCTCATGGACGTATTCTTTGACACATGGCTGGACATCATCAAAAACGTTAAGTCCACCTGGAGGGGAGAGTTGGAAAGGGCGCGCAAAAGCTGGGTTTCCGTCTCTTCCTTAACCGGCATCAAATTTAAAATCAAAATCTCCAAAGGGCGGATATCCTGGCTTAGAGCCCGGTCTTCGTCCATCACAAATATGTTTTCCGACTCCAGCACCGCCTTCGCCGGCAAATCCTTCTGTATTTTAATCGGCATTTTCCTCTTCCTCCGTTCCCTGTGCCTGCCAAAGCCTTTCTTCTTCGGATGCCAAAAGCATTGTAAAATCCTCTTCCGATAAGATAGGGATCCCCAGCTCCTTCGCCTTTTTATTTTTGGACGAATTGCTGGCTGTATCGTTATTGATCAGGTAACTGGTTTTTGCGGAAACGGAACCTGACACCTTGCCGCCCTTTGACTCAATCAGGGCCTGAAGGGCTTTCCGGTTGGAAAATTTTTCCAGAGATCCGGTGATCACAAAGGTCTTTCCTGCAAATACGGCCTCCTCCTCAGAAACCGCCTCCTCCTTCTTAAGCTCCAGCTCCGCCAGCAGCCGATCCACCTGGCCGTTATTCTTCCCATCTGCAAAATAGTCCATCCAGGCCTTGGCCAGCACATCCCCAATCCCGTCAATATCCAGCAGCTCCTCATAAGAGGCATGGCGCATGGCGTCAAAGTCAAAGCGGAATTTCCTGCACAGCACCTTGGCGTTAGCCAGGCCAATCCCGGCGATCCCCAGGCCGTAGATCACCCTGGGCAAAGTCGTATGGGACGCTTTCTTTATGGAGGCCATCAAATTGTCGTAAGACTTTTGTCCGAAGCCTTCCATCTCCACGATGGCCTCCTGATGCTGCTCCAAATGGAAAATATCAGAAAACTCATGGATAAACCCGGCTCCGATAAACTTTTCTAAAGTGGCCTCCGACAATCCGTCCACGTTTAAGGCATCCCGGCTGACAAAAAGGGTAAAGCTTTTGATCTTTTTGGCCTGGCAGTCCGGGTTGGTGCAGTACAAGGAACGCACCTCATCCATCTGCCGGATCTCCGTATCCCCGCCGCACACCGGGCAGTGCTTGGGGATCTGCACCTTGCCGCTGCGGGTTAGGTTGTCGGCAATCTGAGGGATGATCATATTTGCCTTATAGACGGTGATCTCATCCCCTTCCCCCAGCTTTAAGGCCTCCATAATGCTGATATTGTGGACGCTGGCACGGCTTACCGTCGTGCCTTCCAGCTCTACCGGCTCAAAAATCGCCACCGGGTTAATTAGGCCCGTCCTGGAAGGGCTCCACTCGATCATGGTCAGGCGGGTGGCTCTGACCTCATCGGCCCACTTAAAGGCGATGGCATTCCTGGGGAACTTGGCCGTCCGCCCCAAAGACTCCCCGTAAGCGATATCGTCAAAAAGCAGCACCAGGCCGTCGGAAGGAATGTCATACCCTTCTATCCTTTCCGAAAAGCCTTTCACCGCCTCCCTCACGCAGTCCTTGTCCACCAGGCAATGCTCCACCACCTCAAAGCCCTGGCTTTCCAGCCAGGCAAACTGCTCCCTGCGGCGGTTATGGAAATCCACCCCGTCCGCCTTTACCAAGGCAAAGGCCATGAACTTTACATTCCTCTGGGCGGTGATCTGGCTGTTTAGCTGGCGCACGGAACCGCTGCAAAGGTTCCGGGGATTTTTATACCGGGCATCCCCGTCCTGGATTTCCTGGTTAATGGCCTTAAAATCCGAATAGGAAATCACCGCCTCGCCCCGCAGCACCAGCTGGCCCTTGTAGGCGATGGATAAGGGGACATTGGAAAACGCCCTGGCATTGCTGGTAATCACCTCCCCGATCTCCCCGTTCCCCCTGGTTACGGCCTTAACCAGGCTGCCGTTCTCATAGGTGAGGACAATGGTCAGGCCATCCAGCTTCCAGGATAAAAGCCCTGCCTGATCTCCCAGCCACTGAGCCAAATCCTCCACATCTTTCGTCTTGTCCAGGGAAAGCATGGGGGACTCGTGTGCTTCCTTAGGCAGCTCACTTAACACTTCATACCCTACCTTCTGGGTGGGGCTTCCTGACAGGATAACCCCTGTCTCCTTCTCCAGCCCCGCCAGCTCGTCATACAGCTGATCGTACTGGTAATTGCTCATCAGCTCCCGGCTCTCCTGGTAATACGCTTTTCCGGCCTCCGTAAGCAGGGCGGTCAATTCTTTTATCCGGCGGATCTTTTCTTCCATTCCAAAAACTCCCTCTATTCATATTTTCATACCAGGGGCAAAAACCTTTTGACCCCAACATCGTATTGGGCGGCTGCCTCATCCGCCGCTTAAGGTTCTCTGGGCATAGGGAAGATTGCTGGAGCCGGACTCCTCAAGGAGGCGCAAAAGCTCCCTGTACTCATCCTCGGCCATCTGGCGGAATTTTCCTTCCCCAAGGCTTCCTAAACGGATATTCATAATCCGCGTCCGCTTTAAATCCAGCACCTGATACCCAAAAGCCTGGCACATCCGCCGGATCTGGCGGTTTAAGCCCTGGGTCAGGATAATGCGAAACCCTTTCTCTCCCATGGCTTCCACCCAGCAGGGCCTGGTTCGCTGGTTTAAGCCCGCAAGCTCCACGCCGCCGGCCACAGCCTCTAAAAACCTTCCCGTCACCGGCCTATCCACCTGCACCTCATATTCTTTTTCATGAGCATTGCCGCTTCTCATCATCTTATTCACCAGCTCCCCCTGGTTCGTCATCAGGATCAGGCCCCGTGAATCTTTATCCAGCCGCCCCACCGGGTACACCCTTTCCGGGCAGCTTACCAGCTCCACGATCGTTTTTGCCCGGTCTTTCGGGGATGTGGTGCAGACGATCCCCTTTGGCTTATTGACCACCAGCCAAACTGGCTCCGGCTGCCTTGAAGGCGGCACATCACTCCCTCCCGGCTCCCAGACCAGCTTTCCTCCGCAAATAATCTTTTGCGCTTTGGATACCTTCTGTCCCATTTGGGCTATTTTATCATCCACTGTTACTTTTCCGGATTCAATTAAGCGATCCGCTTCCCTTCTGGAACAGACGCCCAGTTGGCTTAGCCATTTATTTAAACGGATTTCTTCCATAAGCTATTCCCCTTGCTGCCTTTGGCCCGCGCTTTTCCTGCTGCGCGGCAGCCCTTAAGATTATCGGATCATTACAGGATCAGCATGGCATCCCCAAAAGAAAAAAAGCGGTATCGCTCTTTTATTGCTTCCTCATAAGCCTTTAGGATCTGTTCCCTTCCGGCCAGGGCGGAAACCAGCATGACCAAGGTGGACTCTGGCAGATGGAAATTTGTCACCAGGCCGTCTAACACGTTAAAACGGTATCCCGGATAAATAAAGATCTCCGTCCATCCGCTCCCCGCTTTGACCGCTCCCTGCTTATCAGCCGCCGATTCCACCGTTCGGCAGCTGGTAGTTCCCACGCAGATTACCCGGCTCCCATCCGCCTTTGTGGCATTGATTACCTGAGCCGCTTCCTCTCCAATCTGATAAAATTCCGAATGCATATGGTGATCCGCGATATGCTCTGCCTTCACCGGACGGAAGGTTCCAAGGCCTACGTGAAGCGTCACCTTGGCGATTTTCACCCCCATCTCCTCAATCTGCTCCAAAAGCTCATGGGTAAAATGCAGGCCTGCCGTAGGAGCCGCTGCCGAGCCCTCGTGGACGGCATACACGGTCTGGTAGCGGTTCTTATCCTTCAGCTGATGGGTAATATACGGGGGCAGGGGCATATGGCCCAGCTTATCCAAAATCTCCTCAAAAATCCCCTCATAGGAAAACCGGATCAGCCGGTTCCCCTCGTCCACCGTATCCAGGACCGTCCCTGTAAGCAGGCCGTCCCCGAAAACAATCTCCGTCCCCGGCTTGGCCTTCTTTCCCGGCTTTACCAACGTTTCCCACACATCCTTTTCCCGCCGCTTTAACAAAAGCACCTCAATCTTTGCCAAGGTATCCTTTTTCACCCCAAACAGCCTGGCCGGGATTACCTTTGTATCGTTGATTACCAGGCAGTCCCCCGGCCTTAAGTAGCGGGGAAGATCCCGAAATCCCTGGTGGCTTATCCTTCCAGTTTTCCGATCCAGCACCAGCAGCCTGGACGAGGAGCGGTCTTCCAAAGGATCCTGGGCAATCAGCTCCTTGGGCAAATCAAAATAAAAATCTTTTACGTCCATCTTATCCTCCATATTGATCCCGGAGCACTCCGTATCCTTTCCCCGTGCCCGGCATAAGCATTTACTGGCCGATTTGAACCGTTACCTCATGCTGCGTCTCCTCGGCCTTATCCGCGGCAGCGCCTCCCTGCCGCTCCAATATGCTGTAGCTTTCCGCCAGCAGCTCATCCGTTTCCAGCGCCTGGCGCAGCTTGGCATAGATTTCTGTCTTCATCAGGACAATCTCATCTTTCCTCTCCGCTTCCGCGATAAAGGCGAGCTCCGCCTCATCCAGGCTCCCGGATTCTGTCAGATGGAAAACGCCGTCCTCCCCTGCCTTAATGTAATTCCACAAGATCCCAGGAGCCAAGGTAAGGGAATCCTTAAATTTCAAATCGTAAGTAACGTACACCAGGTAAGCGCCTTCCGCGGCTCCCGGGCTGGTATAGCAGACAATGTTCCGATAGCCCTCCGTATACCTGGCATCATACTGCAGCTGCCGCCTCAGCTCGTCAATGCCAGCCGTGTCCGTCCAGCCGAACATCTGGTAGATCCCTTCCGCATCGGCATTCTGCTTGGCGGCAAAATACTGGTTTACCAGCGCTTCCACCTCCGGCACGCTGCCTACGGTAAACTCCTGCTGGCTGCTTTCCTCGGTTTCACCGGAATCCGCCTCCGCCGCCGAGCTGCTTTCCGTCTCCAAAACCGTCTCCTCCGGCTTAGGATGGTTCTTCCTGTCCACAATCAAAATCACAATCACCAGGATAAGCACCAGCAAAGGCAGCACCAAAAACCTGGCAAACCGCTTAATATCCTCCTCCGTCCAGGAACGGTATCCGTATTTATTGTCATTCACTCTTTTCATCCAAAATCCTCCATGTCTATCCCGCCTGCCATCATACCGATTTTTTGGCAATCTCTTCCCGCCGCACGCCGCTATCTGCCGCACGCTGCTATCCGCCGCACACTGCCATCCGCCTTCGCTGCCTGCTTAGATATCCGCCAGGAAACACACAGCGCCAGCGCCTTCGCTTATTTTAACAAAAACTTATGGAAAAATCAATGAAGGAAAATCAAGGCCGCAGAACTTTTTTGCTGAATTTTTTGCAGAATTTTTTTGAAATAGTACTTGCATTTTTTTATCTTTACGGTATAATAAAGGAGATGCGTCTGTAGCTCAGTGGATAGAGCAGTGGCCTCCGGAGCCACGTGCGGAGGTTCGATTCCTCTCAGACGCATTATTCTTATGCATTCGCAACTGTTCAGTACCTTCACCATCACGGCAAAGGAGGGATATCCATCCTATGGACACGCAATTCCATGGAAAAACCCTTGTGGCGGATCCGAAAAAGACATTCTTTCGCATATCGGCACTGACCCTTACGGTTTTGCTGATCCTGACGGCTTCCGCCGGATGGTTTATGGATTCTTCCCAAAAAGTTACTGAAACCTCCGTCCATAACGTAAGCGAATTTTACCTCCAGGAACTTTCCACCCAAACGGGAGATCATTTGCAGAGCAACCTGGATTACCTGGCAAAGAATCTGCAAAACGCCATCCAGACTATCCGGCCGCAGGATCTGGCAGATGACTCTTCCCTCCAAGACTGCTTACAGGATGCCGCAGATATCTTCGGCTTTGATTTTTATGCCCTCTTCGACAAAGAAGGGACGGTCTACGCTGCAGACGGCACATTTTCCGAAGCTTTTAACCTTGATTTCTTCTCCGGGATCAATTTTTGCCAGCCGGTTAATTCCATCAGCCAGACGCGCCCGCCTCAAAGCATGGTGATGATCACGACGCCTGTCCAGGGATTAACCTTTAAGGGAAAGCCTTTGTCCGGGGGGATGATTGGCATTAACGCCAGCGCCGTATTGGCCAAGCTTTCCTTAAAAAACGATGCCAACCAGATTTTTTCCAATATTATTTTAAGGGACGGCTCTTACGTGGTAAGCACGGATCACAGCCATTTAAAAAATAACGCCAATGTATTTTCCGCCCTGAAAACCCAGGCAGCCTTTCAGGAAGGCTGCTCCCCAGAACAGATGCAGGAAAATATTCAGGCAGGGAAAAGCGGCATTACGGCTTATTATCTGCAAAACCTTCTACACTACACCTATTACGCCCCGGTAGAAGGCACGGACTGGTATCTTACTACCACCATCCATTATGATACGGTCAGCACAAACATCGAAACCGTCCATTCCGCCATTACCAGGAACAGCCTAATCCAGCTCTTTTTGGTTTTATCCGTGATCCTGGCTGTGCTGATTACCTATTTCCGGCAGCGGCTGAAAACGGAAACCCTGCGCATTGAAAAAATCCAGGCAGAGGAAAGCAGCAAGGCCAAAAGCCAGTTCCTTTCCAATATGTCCCACGATATCCGCACGCCCATGAATGCGATTGTGGGGTTTACCAATTTAGCCATCCAGCATGAAGGCGATGCCAATCCTAAGCGCATCCATGATTACCTGATGAAGATCCGCACAGCCAGCATCCATTTGCTGAACTTAATTAATGACGTGCTGGACATGAGCCGGATTGAAAGCGGGAAAATGCATCTGCATATCGCTCCCTGCAGCCTTTCTGAAATCCTGTCCAATATGGAAACCATTGCCCACGGCCAGGTGCAGGAAAATAAACAGACCCTGGAAATCAAAACCGTGAACTTAAACCAGGAACATATCCTTTGCGACAAGCTGCGCTTAAACCAAGTGCTCTTAAACCTGCTGGGGAATGCCATTAAATTTACGCCCCAGGGAGGCCATATTCTTGTAACCCTTTCCCAGATAAGCCCTGCCCGAGAAGGCTGCGGCTTTTACGAATTCCGGGTAAAGGACAACGGCATCGGCATGACCCCGGAATTTGCCAAAAGGGTATTTGAACCCTTTGAGCGCGAACGCAGCTCCACCGTCAGCGGCATCCAGGGCACGGGGCTGGGAATGGCCATTACCAAAAATATCATTGATCTAATGGGCGGATCCATCCGGGTGGAAACAGCCTTAAACCAGGGATCGGAATTTATTATCCAGCTGGAATTTAAGCTGCAAAGCGGCTCTTCCTCCGCCGCGGAAAGACCCTTAAAGCAGCCGCCAACTGAACAGATTTTGGAAGGCGGAACAAAAGATACCGCAGCTGCTAAGGCAAAAGATACAGCAGCTGCTGAAACCGAGAATATGGAGGCTGCCAAAGCAGAAGATTTTGAAGCTGCCGCAGCAAACTTTCAGGGCAAAAAAATCCTCCTGGTGGAGGATAATGCGTTAAACCGGGAAATCGCATCCGAGATCCTTTTACAGTACGGTTTTGAAATTGATGAGGCCGAAGACGGCTCTATGGCGGTCAGGCTGCTCCAAAACGCGCCGCCGGGCCGGTATGATGCGGTACTAATGGATATTCAGATGCCCATTATGGACGGCTACACCGCAACCAGGAGCATCCGCGCCCTCAAAGGCTCCCCTTACGCCCATATCCCCATCATTGCCATGACGGCAAACGCCTTCGAGGAAGATAGGAAGCTTGCCTTTGAAAGCGGCATGGACGGGCATATCGCCAAGCCTGTAGATGTGGAGCTGTTAATTCAGATATTGGCGGAATTACTGGGAAATCGTTGAAATTCAAGGGCTTTTGCTTACCTCCCTTATCTGCGAAAGCCTTTGATTTTCTGCTATTTACGCCAAAATTATTTGTCGTTCACTATAATATTATATCTTAAAACGCCATAATTCAAATGAATTATGGCGTTTTATCTGTCTTTACATATTATTTTTTTCTATTTTGGTGCAACTCAATCAAAATTTTCCAGCCTCAGCCGCTTCCTGGATGGAAACTGCCACAGCCACGGTCATGCCAACCATGGGGTTGTTCCCTGCGCCGATCAGACCCATCATCTCAACGTGAGCCGGAACGGAAGAAGATCCTGCAAACTGTGCGTCGGAATGCATACGGCCCAAGGTATCGGTCATGCCATAGGAAGCCGGGCCTGCCGCCATATTGTCGGGATGAAGGGTACGGCCAGTGCCGCCGCCGGAAGCTACGGAGAAGTACTTCTTCCCTGCTTCATTTCTTTCCTTCTTATATGTACCGGCTACCGGATGCTGGAAACGGGTAGGATTGGTGGAGTTTCCAGTGATAGAAACGTCTACGTTCTCTTTCCACATGATGGCTACGCCTTCCGGAACGCTGTTTGCGCCGTAGCAGTTTACTTTGGCGCGAAGACCCTCAGAGTAAGGGATGCGCTCGATTTCCTTTACGGTATTGGTATAAGGATCATACTCAGTCTCCACAAAGGTGAAGCCGTTGATCCTGGAAATAATCTTAGCTGCGTCCTTGCCCAAGCCGTTTAAGATAACGCGGAGGGGTTTCTTGCGGACTTTGTTTGCCTTCTCCGCAATGCCGATAGCCCCCTCTGCAGCCGCAAAGGACTCATGGCCTGCCAGGAAACAGAAGCAGTCGGTGTCTTCTTCCAGAAGCATCTTGCCTAAATTGCCGTGCCCAAGGCCAACCTTACGGGTATCTGCCACGGAACCGGGGATACAAAACGCCTGCAAGCCTTCGCCGATAGCTGCCGCTGCGTCCGCCGCCCTCCTGCAGCCCTTCTTGATGGCGATGGCTGCGCCTACGGTGTAAGCCCAGCAGGCATTCTCGAAGCAGATTGGCTGGATCTTCTTAATCTGGTCATAAACATTTAAACCGGCATCCTTGGTAATCTTCTCAGCCTCTTCCAGGGAAGCGATGCCATAGCTGTTTAATACGCCATTGATTTTATCAATACGTCTTTCAAATGATTCAAATAAAGCCATCTTTTCGTCCTCCTCTATCATTCTTTCCGCGGGTCGATAATCTTAACTGCATCTTCTACACGGCCATACTGCCCACAAGCTTTCTCGTATGCAGTGTTGGGGTCATCGCCCTTCTTGATGAAGTCAGTCATCTTGCCCAGGCTTACAAACTTGTAACCGATGATCTGGTCGTCCTTATCTAAGGCGATGCCGGTTACGTAGCCTTCTGCCATTTCCAGATAACGAGGACCTTTCTTTAAGGTTCCGTACATCGTGCCAACCTGGCTGCGCAGGCCCTTTCCTAAATCTTCCAGCCCGGCGCCTACAGGAAGGCCGTCCTCAGAGAACGCGCTCTGGGTACGTCCGTAAACGATCTGTAAGAACAGTTCCCTCATTGCGGTGTTAATCGCATCACATACTAAATCGGTATTCAATGCTTCCATAACGGTCAGGCCAGGAAGGATTTCTGCTGCCATAGCTGCGGAGTGAGTCATACCGGAACATCCGATGGTTTCCACCAATGCTTCCTGGATAATGCCTTCTTTCACGTTCAGAGTCAGCTTGCAGGCGCCCTGCTGAGGAGCGCACCAGCCAATGCCGTGGGTTAAGCCGGAAATGTCTTTAACTTCCTTGGCCTGAACCCATTTTGCCTCTTCCGGGATCGGAGCACAGCCGTGATGCACGCCCTGCGCTACCGTACACATTTCTTCAACTTCTTTTGAATAAATCATGTGTTAAAACTCCTTTCAAATGTATGATTTTCTATGATGCTTTTCGTATGGCAGTGATATCCCCTGCTTCCTCCCAGCAGTTCGTTAAATATATCACATCATACCCTTTCCTATTTTCTCATAAAATTCCTTTTTCGTCTACATTTATTTTGCATAAAATACACATAAATTTGCCGTCAAAACCTACAGCCGCCAAAAATATACGCCAAAAACAGCGGCCTGATCATGCCCTGGCGGCCAGCCTTTTTCTACGCCCTCAAAATCCCACGCCGCGATGCCGAAACTACTTCCTTAAGGGCTCCTCTCCAACCCTTTAAGCTCTCCCAAATAATACAGGAAAAACACTACTCCCTTTACGATGCTGGATAAGGAAAATGCCCACCAGATCCCTTCAAGCCCCAGCACCTGGCCTAAAACCATGGCAAGGGGAATCCTGGCAGAGGTAAGGATAACGGTAATCACCGAGCACTGGAAGGTTTTCCCCAGGCCGGAAAGGGCTCCCACGGTCATCAGCTCGATGCACATGAAAAACTGGCTAACCCCCAGCACCTGGAGATAGGACATTCCCAAAGGAATTACCTGCTCCTCCCGGATGAACAGGGAGAATATGGGACGGCTGCCGAAAACTAAAAGAGCCGTGGTAAAAACGCCCCACACCCCGATAATCACCGCCGCCGTTAAGTATCCCCGCCTTACCCTGCCGTACTTTTTTCCGCCGTAGTTCTGTCCAATGAAGGCATTGATGGCCGAGCCGAAGCCTTCCGCCGCCATCCAGGAGATGGATTCAATCTGGCTTCCCACCCTCTGGGCCGCCACCGCCTCATCCCCCCAGGCCGCGATAAACCGGGTCAGCACCATGGAGATCATGCAGTAAATCATGTTTTGGATCCCCGCCGGAAGACCTATGCGGATAATCACCCGGAAAAAACGGGAGGGAATCCGTTTTCCCATCCGGATATGGGGGAAAAGCACCTCATCCTTCCCAGAGGCGGCCATAAGCACCAAGGCCACAATCCCCTGGGATGTGACCGTGGCAATGGCCGCCCCTGCCGCCTCCAGCCTGGGGAAAGGCCCCACCCCAAAGATCAGCACCGGATCCAGGATAATATTCGCCCCCATCCCAATGCAGTTGGCCAAAAACGGGATCTTGCTGTTTCCCGCCGCCGTGTAAAGTCCGGTAAGTGTCTGGCTTAAAAAAGAAAACACAATCAGGCCGCAGGCGATCCGCAGGTAAAGGACGGCGTCATCCACAATCTTTGGGCTGGTCAGGCCGAAAAAGCCGATAAGAGGCCTGGCAAAAGCATTCGTTAAAAGGGCAAAAGCCCCAGCGAAAAACAAGGTAAGCCAGATAGCGCCTGCCCCGTAATTCCCCGCTTCCTCCCCGTTTCCTTCCCCAATAGAATGAGCCGCCTTAATCTGGCCGCCCATTTTCGCGATGGTCACTAAGCCGGAGGACAGCCAGGTATACATCCCGGCTGCCCCCACCGCGGCCACCGCGCCGCTTCCCACCCGCCCGATCCAGGCCATGTCCGTAAGGCTGTAGGCCGTCTGCACCAAGGACGTAGCCATGATGGGCACGGCCAGGGCCGTAAGGGATTGGAGGATTTTTCCATTTAGTAAGTCAATATTTTGTCTCATTGCTCTCCGTCCGTCCAGGACACAGCGATTCCCAGCTCTTTTAGCTGCTTTTCCTCCACCGGCGCAGGCGCCTCGCTCATTAGGCAGGAGGCATCCTTTACCTTCGGGAAAGCAATCACGTCCCGGATGCTGTCCGCGCCCACCATCCACATCACTACCCGGTCAAGGCCGTAGGCCAGGCCCGCGTGAGGCGGCACGCCGTACTTAAAGGCCTCCAGCAAAAAGCCAAACTGCTCACCTGCCCGCTCCGGGGTAAAACCTAAGACTTCAAACATTTTTGACTGGATATCCGCCTGATGGATCCGGACGGAACCGCCGCCAAGTTCCGTCCCGTTTAACACAATATCATAGGCTTTCGCCCGGACGGCTCCGGGATCCGTATCAATCAAAGGCAGATCCTCATCCATGGGCATGGTAAAGGGATGGTGCATCGCCACGTAACGGTCTTCCTCCTCCGAATACTCCAGCAGGGGGAATTCCGTCACCCACAAAAACTTCCAGGAATCCTTGGGGATTAAGTCAAGCTGCCGGGCTACCTCCAGGCGGAGCGCCCCCAGCACATTGTACACCAAGCTGGTCTTATCCGCGGCAAACAAAAGCAGATCCCCCGGCTTTCCGCCCATGGCCTCCGTTAGGGCCGAAAGCTGCTCCGGTGTCATAAACTTCGCAAAAGAGGACTTATAGCTGCCGTCCGGCTGGACGCTTAAGTATGCCAGCCCTTTAGCCCCGTAGCCCTTGGCAAACTCTACCAGGCTGTCGATCTTCTTCCTGGGCATCCCTGCCTGTCCCTCCACGCAGATCCCCCGCACGGAGCCGCCCTGCTCCAAAGCGCCCTTGAAGACGGCAAATTCGCAGTCCTTCACCGCTTCCGACACATCCTTAAGCTCCATGCCAAACCGCATATCCGGCTTATCCGAGCCGAAACGATCCATGGCCTCCTTCCAGGTAAGCCTGGGCAGGGGCAGAGGGATATCCACACCGCAGATTTCCTTAAACAGCCTTTGGATCAGCCGCTCGTTTACGTCCATCACATCCTCCGCGTCCACAAAGGAAAGCTCCATGTCGATCTGGGTAAACTCCGGCTGCCGGTCGGCCCGCAGATCCTCATCCCGGTAGCACCTGGCCAGCTGGAAGTACCGATCATAGCCGGAACACATCAGAAGCTGCTTAAACAGCTGGGGCGACTGGGGAAGGGCGTAAAAGGAGCCGGGATGGACACGGCTGGGAACCAGATAGTCCCTGGCTCCCTCCGGCGTGCTTTTAATCAGCGTCGGGGTTTCAATCTCCAAAAACCCTTCCTCCGCCAGGAAGGCGCGGGTTAAGATGGCCACCTGGCTTCTGGTCATAATGTTTTTCTGGATATCCGGCCTTCGCAGATCCAGGTAACGGTACTTTAACCGCACCTCCTCCTTCGTCCGGGAATTTTCCTCAATGGGGAAGGGCGGCGTCTCCGATTCCGCCAAAATCCGCAGGCTCTTCGCCCGCACTTCAATGGCTCCCGTCTTTAAATTGGGATTTGCCGCGCCGGAGCGCACCTCCACCTTTCCCGTAACCGCGATAACAAACTCGCTCCGCAGCTTTTCCGCCTTGGCAAAATACTCTGCCCCGCAGTCCGCCTCTTCAAAAATCAGCTGCAAAATGCCGGAACGATCCCGCAAATCCACAAAGATAATCCCGCCTTTATTCCTGCTTTTCTGCACCCACCCCATCACCGTAACTTCCTGTCCGACATTCTCCCCGGACACCTCAGCGCACCGATGGGAGCGCTTTAACCCTGTCATTGACTCTGCCATAATCGTTTCTCCTTTTCCATCCGGCCTGTAACGGTTCAATACCCTCACCGTTACGAGCAAAAATCCATTGAAAATCGCCTGCGGCGATGGGATTTTTGCCTGTTATTCTACGCTTTCTTACGGTCAGCGCAGCAAGTGCGCAGACCTGCTGAACAGTCCCTTTGGCCTTACTTTTTCAGGCCCTCCCGGTAAAATTCCTTAAATTCCCTGTAGCCCTCCTTCTGGAGCTGCTCCTTCTGGAACTTTTTATTCTTGTTCATCTGGGCCACCAGCACCTGGACGCCTTCCTTCCTCTCCCTGGACGCTTCCCGGATCACCTGGCTTAGCGTCTCCTGGCTGATCCCCTTTTCAAACAGATACGCCTTCTTTAAGCCCGATCCGGGAACCGTAAAGCCCTGATCCGTTAAAATCGTCACAATCCGCTCGAAGCCGATGGAAAACCCGCAGGCCGGCGTCTCGTTCCCCGTAAATTTCCCGATCATCTTATCGTAGCGGCCGCCGCCTGCCACAGAGCCGCCAAAGCCTTCCATAGAAACCTCAAAGATCGTTCCCGTGTAGTAGGACATCCCCCGCACCAAGGTAGGATCAAAGGCTAAGGCAAACTGGGTTTCCGCCGCCTGGCTGACCGTATCCATAATATAAGCCAGGTTTTCGCAAACCTCCCCATCCAGGGCTCCCGCGTCCGCCAGGAGCTTTCCCATCTGGCGGACGCTTTCGGCATCCTTCCCGAACCGGCTAAACAAGGACAGGTAGTTTTCCGCCTGCTCCTGCCTGTAGCCGGCTTCCAAAAGCTCCGCCTTCACCCCTTCTTCGCCGATTTTATCCATCTTATCCAGGATAATAAACACCTGGTCGTACCCTTCCTCCGGGAAGCCGCAGTAGGCGGCCATCCCCTTTAGGATCCCCCGGTCATTGATCCGGACGGTAAAGGCATTGTCCGGGCAAATCTTCCCCAAGGCCGTGGTAGTGGCTAGGATAAGCTCAATCTCCGCCAGGCTGGTGGCATCCCCTAAGATATCGATATCACACTGGACAAACTGGCGGAAACGCCCTTTCTGCGGGCGATCCGCCCGCCAAACGCTCCCCATCTGCAAGGCCTTAAAGGGCGAGGGCAGGTTTGCCCCGTTGGCTGCGTAGTACCGGGAAAGGGGAAGGGTCAGATCGTACCGCAGACCTCCGTCCACCACATCTGCTTCCGTCTGGGCAGATCCCACATCCAGCTTATCCCCCCGCTTTAAAATCTTGAAAATCAGCTTTTCATTGTCCCCGCCCTGCTTGCTGGTCAAATTCTCAATGTGCTCCACGCAGGGCGTTTCGATCTGGGAAAAGCCAAACTGCTTATATGTCTCCTTAATCTGGTTCATCACATAGTCCCGGATCTGCATCTCTGCAGGCAGGATATCCCTCATGCCAGTTACTGGCTTTTTCTTTAATGCCATCTATGCCTCCTTAACCTCCTTTGCCGCGCACTGACCGCACTGCTGCAAAAATTTTCGCTTTTTCTCCAGCACTTCCCGGAAACGGGGCAGGTAATCCTGGATATTTTTAATATTCTCCAGCCGCTCCACCCGGTTTTCCTCCGGAAATACCACCTTGGTGGTGGTTCCGGCCCCGCACCCCATTACCGTGTGCCGTTCTTCCATCATATAAATGTTATACAGGCAGGCCTTATCCCTGGCAGCGTAACCCACGTTTTCTAAGTTTCCCGCCATATTTTTCTGCCGGTACAGGTAGTACGGCTTCATCCCCATGGATCTGGCCGCTTCCTCTGCCTGGCAGGCCAAAGCATCCATCAGCTGGCCGGAAGCCATGGGATAGCCCCGGTAAAGCTCCCTTTCTAAGTTCAGCCTGGCCGCCCGCTTTATGGCCAGGCAGTGCACCGTCAGGCTTTCCGGCCCTAAAGCCTTTATGGCCTTTAAGGTAGCGCCCACCTCGTCCTCTCCTTCCCCCGGAAGGCCAAGGATAATATCCATATTGATATTGTCAAATCCCAGCTCCCTTGCCATCCAGAACACTTCCTCCACCTGGGAAACCGTATGCCGCCTTCCGATTAAGTCCAGGGTTTTCTGGTTCATGGACTGGGGATTAATGGAAATCCTTCCCACCCCGTAATCCCTTAAGAGATTAAGTTTCCCCCTGGTAATGCTGTCCGGCCTTCCGGCTTCCACGGTAAATTCCTCTGCCTTCCCCAGATCAAATGTGCCGCCAAGGATCTCCATCAGTTGCCCCAGCTGCTCTTCCGGAAGGGAAGTGGGCGTTCCGCCCCCGATATAAATGGTCTGGGGCGGCTTCCCGGAAACCGCCTCCCGGACGATTGCCAGCTCCTGCCCTAAGATATTTAAGTATTCCCCCAGCCTTTCTTGCCATTTCTCTATGGGGTAGGAGGGAAAAGAGCAGTAAAGGCAGGTAGTGGGGCAGAAGGGAATCCCCACATACAGGCTGTAGCCCTCCTTTACCTTTCGCCCGGCCAAAAGATGCCGCTCCTCCCCGGCGATCTCTAAGCTTAGCTTCCTTTTTTCCTCCCCTACCAGGTAATGCTCTTCCATATAGGAAGAGATCCGTTCCTCATCCCATCCCAAGGCTAATTTGCCCTCCGGGATCTTTACTGGCCGGATCCCGGTTAAAGCTCCCCAGGGAAGCTGCTTTCCCGTATCCAGCATCAGCAGGAAATACAGCCTGCGCTTGATCCGGTTCTTCGTCTCCACACGGTTATCTGGTTCAATGGGAAAAGGCCGGTTTTCCCTGGCCTCCTCCAGGCCCTTTTTTAACACCGGGGAGGAAAGCTTAATCTCTGCCCTATTCCTCTCCGTCCCCGGCTTTCGCTCCGCCTTAAGGGCATACCTTGCCCCTCCGTCCAGAAACCGGCCTGTTACCCGCAGTTCCCCTTCTTCTGCTTCCGGATCCTGGCAGCCAAAAACCGCCCCTGGGTAAAAAGCCATCAAAAGCTCCCGCACATCCTGTTCAAATGCATTATCTTCCAGCTGCAGCCCGATCATCATCTGTCCCACCCTAATCCCTCCAGTATCCTGCCAGGGGATTGTTCCGTTTTTCATTCCCGATGGTGGTTTCCCCCTCATGCCCCGGATATACCTTTACCTCATCCGGCAGGGAAAGGATCTTTTCCCGGATCGAGCTGCGCAGCGCCCCCATATCCCCCGTAGGGAAGTCCGTCCGCCCGTAAGACTCGCAAAACAAGGTATCCCCGGAAAATAAAAGCCCTTCCTCCTCCAGGTAGTAGCACACTCCGCCCGCCGTATGGCCAGGAGTCCAGAGCACCTTCCATCTGTGGCCGCACAGGAAAAGCTCCTGGTTATCCTCCAGCAGGCACACCTTTTTTATGGATACGGCGCCGCCGAAATAGGGGGAAAGGTTCATGGAAGGACTGGCTAACAGCTCTTTCTCCTGTTTTCCCGCATACACTGGGATCCCCAGCCTGTCCGAAAGCCCCAAAACCCCGCCGGTATGATCGCCGTGCCCGTGGGTCAGCAAGACCGCCTTAAGGCTGATCCCCAGCCTGCCGCACCAGTCTAAAATCCATGATGCTTCTCCTGCCGGGTCGATCACTGCCCCCTCTTTCGTCTCTTCATCAAAGACCAGGTAGCAGTTTGTCCTCCCCATGCCCAGTTCCTGGCTTACCATCTTTAATTTTCCCATCTTAACCTCCCTGCACCTTCACGAAACATTCACGCAGCTTTTGACGCTTCACCAGCCGCCGGTGAAAGCTGGCCATCCTGTCCTTTAGCGCCCGCTTTTCTTCACGCAGACCCGTAGACAATACACAAGGAAAGCTCCCCGGAAACCCGGAAAGCCTTTTCTATTCTCTGCCTCTGCAAAACTTCTATTGCGCCCAGTCATTACCGGCTCTTGCCGCCGCGCCCAGGCTGCCCTGCCGGCTGCATCATCAGCCTGCAGACCGCTCAATATCCAGCACACTTTCAATCTGCCGGATTTTATCCGTTAAACGGTTTAATTCCTCCACCCCATGGATGTCAAAGGTCATGGTGATGGTGGCCTTCCCCTGCTTGCTGGTACGCACATTGATGGAGGTAATGTCGATCTGCCGCTCCGTAAACACCTTGGAAATATCCACAAACAGACCTATCCGGTTATTGGCATACACCTTAATCTCCGTGGAATACGTGGTGCTTGGGTTTTCCGCCTCCGTTTTCTGCCACTCGGCGTCAATCAGCCGGGAACGCTCCTCCTCCGGAAGGTTCAGCATATTGATGCAGTCTGTCCGATGGATGGAGATCCCCCTTCCCCGGGTAACAAAGCCCACGATCTCGTCCCCGGGAACGGGGCTGCAGCATTTGGAAAACCGGACGGCCAGATCGTGGATTCCCCGCACTACAATCCCGCTTCCCGCCCGCCTTGCCAGCTCCGGCGGCTTCCCGGCCATGTCGGTAAGCTCATGGAGGATGGTGGTGTCGGTAATGTCCTTCTTCCGCTTTTTCTCCCGCTCCTCCAACATCTTATTAATGACCTGGCCCTCTTTTAAGCCACCGTGGCCGATGGAGGCCAGCACGGAATCCCAGTCCCGGAAAGCGTACCGGCTCATCACCTTTTCCATATACTCCGGCTTGCTGATTTCCGGGTAATTGATCCCCTTAGCCCGGCAGTACCGGTCAATCATATCCTTGCCCTTAAGGATATTGTCCTCCTTAAGCTCCGTCTTAAACCATTGGTTGATCTTATTTTTCGCCTGGGTGCTTTTCACCAGCTTCAGCCAGTCGCGGCTGGGGCCTTTTGAATTCTGGGAGGTAATCACCTCAATCCGATCCCCGTTTTGGATCTGGTAATCGATATTCACCAGCCTGCCGTTCACCCTGGCCCCCACCATCTTATTCCCTACGGCGCTGTGGATCGCGTAGGCGAAATCAATAGGCGTGGAGCCGCTGGGCAGATCCTTCACGTCCCCGGAAGGCGTAAAGCAATAGACCGTGTCCGAGAACATATTTAAATCGCTTTTAATTAAATTCAAAAATTCCTTGGAATCGTCCGTCTCCCGCTGCCACTCCAAAATCTGGCGCAGCCAGCTTAGCTTTGCCTCCTCGCTGGCAGCAGCCGCCTGGCCGCTTCCGCTCTCCTTGTACTTCCAGTGGGCGGCGATGCCATACTCCGCCGTCCGGTGCATCTCAAAGGTACGGATCTGGATCTCGAAAGGCTGGCCGTTCCCGCCGATTAAGGTAGTGTGAAGGGATTGGTACATATTGGGCTTGGGCATGGCGATATAATCCTTAAACCGCCCGGGGATAGGCTTATACAGCTCATGGATCACCCCAAGGGCCCCGTAGCAGTCCTTTACCGACTCCACGATAATCCGCACCGCAAACAAATCATAAATCTGCTCCAAGGTTTTATTCTGGCTTACCATTTTCCGGTAAATGCTGAAAAAATGCTTTACCCTGCCGTCCACCTTGGCCACAATCTCCGCGTCTTCCATATGGCACTTTACTTCATTAACAATCTGGGTAATGAAATCTTCCTTTATCTCCTTGCGCATGGAAATCTTTTCCGAAAGATCCTGGTAAACCTCCGGATCCAGATATTTTAAGGACAGATCGTCCAGTTCTACCTTAATCTTGGAAATTCCCAGCCGGTGGGCGATGGGCGAATAAATATCCATCGTCTCCCTGGCCTTCTCCTTCTGCTTGGCCGGGGACTGGAACTGAAGGGTGCGCATATTATGGAGGCGGTCCGCCAGCTTAATTAAAATCACCCGAATGTCCTTGGCCATGGCCAAAAACATCTTCCTTAAGTTTTCCGCCTGAAGCTCTACCTTGTCCGCCGACCAGGAAAGCTGGGTTAATTTCGTCACGCCGTCCACCAAAAGCGCCACCTCGTCCCCAAACTCACTGCGCAGCTCCTCCAAGGTCATTACTGTATCTTCCACCACGTCATGAAGGATGGAAGCCTCGATGGTCTCCTTATCCATCTGCAGATCCGCCAATATGATGGCCACGCACAGCGGATGGATAATGTAAGGCTCCCCGGATTTGCGCTTCTGCTCCTTATGGGCCTGGGCCGCCACCTGGTATGCCTTCTCAATCATGCTGATATCATCGGAAGGGTGATACCGGCGTATCCCTTTAATTAAATCCGCATATAATGTCTCTGGACTGGTAAATGAAGCCGGTGCTTCCAGTTCGATATCCAGTTTCTCCTTAATCTCTTTTTCTGCCATTTGAATACCTGCCTGTCCTCTCCATTAAGATCTACGCCTTTGCTGCTCTCATCCCTGCAACAGGAAATGGTTATTACACATTATAGTTTTTTTTGTCCAAAAATGCAAGCAAAAGCTTAAACGCCGCGAATGTTGCCCCTTTTTATGGGAAAATCCTCTTCCCCCATATCTTTCCCAGAGATCCCCTCCCCCAAACATTTCCCGCCAAAACAAAAGGCTGATGCCCCCGCATCAGCCCTCAAAAGATAAGCCGTATAAACCGCCGCTTAATGCCCCTCATAAGTGATAATGGAATCCACTAAATAGCCCGAAAGCTTTTTCCTTCCCTCAAGCCCGGCTAGTTCCATCACAAAGCAAATCTTCACCACCTGGCCGCCCAGCTGCTCCACCATCCTGGCAATGGCCTCGATGGTTCCACCGGTGGCAATCAGGTCGTCAACAATCACCACCTTCTGCCCTGGCTTAATGGAATCCCTGTGCATCTCAACTACTGCCTTCCCATACTCCAGCTCATACTCCGCCGAAATCGTCTCGCAGGGAAGCTTTCCCTTCTTGCGCACCGGCACAAAGCCCTTATGCAGGATATAGGCTACCGGAACGCCAAAGATAAACCCTCTGGACTCAGGCCCCACCACCAAGTCAAAATCAATCCCTTTCAGCATCTCAATCAGCTGATCAATGGCCAGGTGCAAACCGTCCCTATCCTGCAAAATCGTGGTCACGTCCCGGAAAATAATCCCCGGCTCCGGAAAATCCGGTATGCTTCTTACGTAATCCTCCATACGCTTCATCTTCATTCCTCCTCCAAAACTACTTTGAACACGCTTTTTATGAAATCCCCTTACGGCTACCTTATATGCCCTCCAAAATAGGCCGTATACATCTGGATCGCGGCAGAATCTGAATGACCAAGCATAGTCTGCACAGCATGGGCGTCCGCGCCGCTTTTTAACAGATGGGCAGCGAAGGAATGGCGCAGGCTGTGGGGCGTGATATCGCTTTTAATCTCCGCCTTATCCCCGTAATACTTGATAATCTTCCAAAATCCCTGGCGGCTCATCGGCTGCCCGTTGCAGTTGGAGAACAGGCAGGCGGATTCATTCCCCTTCAAAAGGATGGCGCGGCTTTCTTCCAAATACTTTGCCAAGGCCTTTTTCGCCCGCTTCCCAAAGGGAACCATCCTTTCTTTCTGCCCGTCCCGGCAAGTGATATATCCCACCTGCATATTCAAGTCCGTAAGCTCCAAATGGATAAGCTCCGAAACCCGGATGCCGGTAGCATACAAAAGCTCCAGCATAGCCTTGTCCCGAATCTCCTTGGCATTTTGGCCCGCCGGCTGTGCCATCAGCCGCTCAACCTCCTCCACGGTAAGGATGGTGGGCGCTTTCTTTTCAATCTTCGGCGCTTTGAGAAGCTCCGCCGGATCCCGCTTAATGTTCCCCATGCTTAACTCGTAATGGAAAAATGCCTTGATGGATGCCAGCACCCGTGAAATCGTGGTGGTGGCTTTTCCCTCCCGCTCCAAATAAAGCACATATGAGTTTAAGCTGGTCCTCGTTACCTTGCTTACCTCCTTAATCCCAAGCCCCTCCAGGTAGGCACACATCTGATGCAAGTCCCTCTGGTAGGAAATCTCCGTATTTTTCGAGGTTTTCTTTACCTCCCTTAAGTACTCCACAAAGCTTGATATATCGCTTAACATAATTTATCCCTCATCTAATCGCTACAGCATCCGCAAAAAAACTGGGTTTACAAACGCCTCAGCCCCCGCCCCCAAACAAAACAGCAAAAGGCCCAAAAGGGACGGCAAAAACCTTACCCTGGCAGGCCGGTTTAGACCCTGCCAAATGAACAGATACCAGGCCGGCAGATAAAACAGCCATTGGGGAAAACAGGACAAAAAAAATCCAAAAAGCCCCAAAAAGCCCATCTGAACCGTATAGCAAACCACCACCCAGCTTAAGGAAAACCCCATATAAACCGCCAGCGCCCAGAAAAAGGGAACGGCGCATACGGTCAGGCCGAGAAGCCAGGCGGCAAGCCCTTCCCCCAGGCGTTCCTTGCCGATATAAAAAAATTTTTCCGCGCTCCCGCCCTCCATCCGCCAAGGGCGGTTTAACATCACGGCGTTTCCGAAATCCAGGAGGGATTTGCCTCCCCAAAAAGCCCGTCCGCCGCCTTCCAAAGCTTGGGGAATTTCCAAAAATCCCAGGTTCCCCACAACCGTCCCTGCCAGGATCCCAAAGAAAAAGCAGAAAACAAATACCCTTCCTGCCGTCTTCGCCGTTTCTCCCATCCCCCATCTGGTAATCCGTCCCATAAAAGCCTCCTCCATGGACTTCCCCTTCCCTTACGGATAGCCTATGCAGCAGGCCTTACGGTTCATTCCTCTTTTGCCCAAATTGACAAAAGGACGCTTTGTCGCCCATCCTGCGCCCTGCAGGCTAAAAGGCTCCCGGTCAGCGGCTTGCGTACTTTTGGGCATATGCCAGGATTGCGGCAATGGTTTTAGAATCCGTAAGCTTCCCGGCATAAATCAGATCTTCCAGATCCTTTAACTCCCAGCTTTCCACCTGGATCACCTCATCCTCATCCAGATGCTGGTGGCTGGGAACCAAATCCCTGGCCAGGTAAATATCGATGTGTTCATCGCAAAATGCCACCGTGGTATTTAAACTAAGCAAAAATTCAATGTTTTCCGAGCGAAAGCCCGTCTCCTCTTCCAGTTCCCTGGTAGCGCAGGCTAAGGTAGGCTCCCCCGGCTCATCCAGCTTTCCCGCCGGAATTTCCAATGTCAGCCGATCCAAGGCATTGCGGTACTGGCGGACCATAAGGATTTTCCCGTCCGCCGTAACCGGGATCACCGCCGCCGCCCCGTCATGGTGGATGAAATCCCATTTACATTCATGTCCATTGGCAATTACCTGATCCTCATAAATTTTTAAGATCGTTCCCTGATACTTTAATTCCCGCCCTTTACGGATCACTGGGGGGATTTCCCCCTTATTGTTTTCCTTATTCATCTCGTCCATGTTTTCCTCCATCTATAATGCCCTGCACCGCTCAATGCAGGCATCCGCCGCCTTAATCAGCGCGCTCCGAAAACCCTGTTCCTCCAGTGCGCTTACCGCCGCTATGGTCGTCCCCCCTGGGGAGCATACCATATCCTTTAACTCGCCTGGATGCTTCCCGGTTTCCAAAACCATCTTTGCGCTGCCAAGGACAGCCTGGGCCGCCATGGTCAGCGCCTGGCTTCTTGAAAGACCATACTTTACCCCTCCGTCCGCCATGGCCTCAATCATCATGTATACGTAAGCCGGAGAGCTGCCGCTGACACAGACCACCGCATCCATCAGCCGCTCTTCCACCACTTCCATCCGTCCAAAAGACGCAAAGAAACGGCCGATAAACTCTTCTTCCTCCCGGGAAAACTCCGCCGGATCGTAGCACACCCCGGTCATCCCCTCCCCAAGAAGAGCCGGGGTATTGGGCATGGCCCGCACGATCCGCTTATCCTCCCCCAGCATCTCCTTCAAATGCCCCACACTCTTCCCTGGGGCGATGGAGATCACCATCTGTCCGGGCTTAAGCACTGATCGAATCTCTCCCAACACCTCCGGATAATACTGAGGCTTCACTGCCAGCACCAGGCAGGAGGAGGCAGCGGCGCATTCCTTGTCAGAGCAGACGGCCTCCACCTCCGTCTCACTGGAGATCTCCCTTCTCCGGCTTTCCCTTACATCGGTAAACAGAAGCTCCTCCGGCTTAAACCCATGCCCCAAAAGCCCCCTTAGGATAGCGCTCCCCATGTTCCCCATCCCGATAAACCCAATTTTTCCCATTCCATCTTCCTTTCTGGATTCCAAATATCTCCAAAAGTTCTTTGCCGGATAAAAAAGAAGCCCTACAAACCTGCTGTTCATAAAGCTTCTTAATGTTCTTACTTCGCGTAATCCGTAACCCGGGACTCCCGGATTACATTTACCTTAATCTGCCCCGGATACTCAAGTTCATTCTCAATCCGCTTAGAGATATCCCTCGCCAGCAATACCATATCATCATCGCTAATCTGTTCCGGAATCACCATAATGCGGATCTCGCGCCCTGCCTGGATGGCAAAGGACTTGTCCACTCCCTTAAAGGCAACTGCAATATCTTCTAACTGTTTCAATCTGTTGGTATATGTTTCCAGAGTTTCCCTTCTCGCACCCGGCCTTGCCGCAGATATGGTATCTGCCGCCTGTACGATGCAGGCTACTAAACTCTGGGGCTCAACGTCGCCATGATGGGACTCCACTGCATTGGTTACGGTTGCCGATTCCTTATACTTCCGGCATAATTCCACACCTAACTGTACATGGGTTCCTTCCTGCTCATGGTCAACGGATTTCCCAATGTCATGTAACAGGCCAGCCCGCTTGGCTACCCGCACATCCAGCCCCATCTCCGCAGCCAGCAAGCCTGAAAGCTGCGCTACCTCGATGGAATGCTTTAATGCATTCTGGCCGTAACTGGTCCTGAATTTCATTTTTCCCAGAAGCTTCACCAGCTCCGGATGGATGCCGTGGACGCCTACCTCCAAGGTAGCGGCCTCGCCTTCCTCCCGCATCATGGACTCCACTTCCTTCTGCGCCTTCTCAACCATCTCTTCAATCCTGGCCGGATGGATACGTCCGTCCACGATCAGTCTTTCCAATGCAATCCTTGCCACTTCCCTCCGGATCGGATCAAATCCGGATAAAACAACGGCTTCCGGGGTATCATCGATAATCAACTCCACACCGGTCATCGTTTCCAATGTACGAATATTGCGGCCTTCTCGTCCTATGATCCGGCCCTTCATCTCATCATTCGGAAGCTGTACCACAGAAACGGTAGTCTCGGCAACATGGTCCGCCGCGCACCTTTGGATCGCGGTGACAATGTAATCCTTCGCCTTCCGGTCTGCTTCTTCCTTCGCCCTGTTTTCCAGTTCCTTTACTAATTTTGCGGTATCATGTTTTACATCGTCTTCAACAGATTTTAAAAGATATTCTTTCGCCTGTTCGGAGGTCAGTCCTGAAATTTTCTCCAGTTCCTGTATCCCCTTGTCGTAAAGTGCGTCCACCTCCGCACTCCGCTTGTTCAGGGCATCCTCTCTTTGCTGTAAACCTGCTTCCCTCTTCTCCAGGGAATCTGCTTTCTTTTCTACGTTTTCCTCTTTGCTCAGTACGCGCCGTTCATAACGCTGAAGTTCCGCTCTTCTTTCCTTGGTTTCTTTTTCCAGCTCATTCTTTGTCTTTAAGGACTCTTCTTTCGCTTCCAGGAGAGCTTCTCGCTTCTTTGTCTCTGCTACCTTTAACGCCTCATCTATTATTTCCCGGGACTTTTCTTCCGCCGAACCAACTTTGCTTTCATACGTCTTTTTATGGTAAGCGGTAGCCGCAAGCCAGGTAATAGGAGCAACGATAACGAAAGTAATCAATGCTACTAACGGTGACACAGGAGCACCTCCTTATTTAATTTTCATTGTACGGATACAACAAATATAATTTTAAACGCTTTTCGGTATTATGTCAAGTATATTAAAAAGTATTCCGTTCTATTCGGACATCTTGAACAATTTACCAAAAAAAATCCGGTGTTTTTGATGAAATCAGTCGAAATCCTGCCCCGTTACTTTAAGCACTCCACCAATAGCCTCATAAGAATACCCTTTTCTTGCCAGCATCCCCGCCAGCTTCCCCAAGGTCTTCCGATCCAGGCGGTCCTCTGGGCGGTATCCCTTCTTTTCCAAAATCGCCCGGATCTGCGCCTCCTCATCTATAGGGCATCCATCCAAAAGCTCCTGCACCAGGCTGTGGCTAAAGCCCTTCCTCTGCATATCCAAGGCCAGCTGCCGCCTGCTTTTCCTTCCTGCCTGGCTTTCCACATACCTGGCCCCGTATGCCTCATCATCCACATACCCATACTCCTTTGCCATGGCTATGGCCGCTTCCTTTGCCTCCACGGGATACCCCTCACGGGAAAGCAAGTTCTGAAGCTGCTCCTCCGTCTTATCGGAAACCATAAGTGCCCTTAACACCCGCTCCTTCGCCCTGGGAAGCAAAGCTTTGCTTACCAGAGCCTCATAGCCTTCCCGGGAAAGCTCCCGCCCCTCTTCAATATGGAAGGCCTTAAGCTCGCCAGGATGCAAAATAAGGGCAAGGCCCTGATCAAACAGAACCTTGCTCCTCTTCCTATCTAAACTCGTGACGGACAGCACCATCATAAAGCGCCCTCCGGTCCTTCCTCCTTATCCCCGGAAGGGGTTTTTGCCGGCTTTGCCTCCTCCGGCTGTCCTTCCCCGGGAATCAGGCCGTATTGGATCCTCACTTTCTTTTCCACCTCATCCCTAATCTCCGGGTTCGCCAGCAGGTAATTCTTCGCGTTCTCCCGGCCCTGGCCGATCTTCGCGCCGTTATACGCATACCAGGCGCCGCTTTTCTCCACAATATTTTCCTTAACCGCCAGATCAAGGATATCTCCCTCCGTGGAAATCCCCTTGCCGAACATAATATCAAACTCCGCCTCCCTGAAGGGCGGGGCAATCTTGTTCTTCACTACCTTTACCCGGACGTGGTTCCCGATCATCTCCCCGCCCTGCTTTAAGGTCTCCGTCCTGCGCACATCCAGCCGGACGGAAGAATAAAACTTCAGCGCACGGCCTCCGGTGGTGGTCTCCGGGTTCCCAAACATCACCCCTACCTTTTCCCGAAGCTGGTTGATGAAAATTACGATGCAGTTGGAGCGGCTGATGGCGGCGGTCAGCTTCCTTAAGGCCTGGGACATCAATCTGGCCTGCAGGCCCACGTGGGAATCCCCCATGTCCCCGTCAATCTCCGCCTTGGGAACCAGCGCCGCAACAGAGTCCACGATCACGATATCCACCGCCCCGGAGCGCACCATCGTCTCGGTGATCTCTAAAGCCTGCTCCCCGTTATCCGGCTGGGAAATGTAAAGCTCGTCAATCTCCACCCCGATATTCTTCGCGTAAACCGGATCCAAGGCGTGCTCCGCGTCAATAAAGCCTGCAATGCCTCCCCGCTTCTGCACCTCCGCCACCATATGCAGGGCAACGGTGGTCTTGCCGCTGGACTCCGGCCCGTATATCTCCACAATGCGCCCCTTCGGAACTCCGCCTAACCCCAAAGCAATATCCAGGCTCAGGGAGCCGGTGGGAACCGTCTCAATATTCATATTCGCCCCGGAATCCCCCAGCTTCATCACGGAGCCTTTCCCGTAAGCCTTCTCAATCTGTGTGATCGCCGCGTCAAGGGCCTTTAACTTCTCATCTCTCTCCATACCGTCCTCCATGCAAACAAATGTTCGTTTTTCTCATTATAATTCAGGATCCTGCAAATGTCAAATACTTCTTGCTTTCATTTAACCACAGATCACGAAAAAAAGCAAGATGAAAAATTCCATTTTTTTACATCTTGCTTTCCGTATAGTAATCTGCCCTGATCGGGCTGCTTTTTCATGTTTTTGGCGGATCCCAAGTTCAAAAATCCTCTTGCAAGCTTGCATCGGATTTCCGACCTTTTGCCCCTGGCATCATATCATCAATCACGAATAAAGCAGGCAGTCCAGACCAAAGGTAAGGCCAATCCCCAAAAGCGCCCCTACAATCACCTGGAATGGCGTGTGCCCCACATACTCCTTCAGCCGTTCCTGCAGCACTTCACCGCTTAATTTCAGCGGGTTTTCCAAAATAATGGAATTCAAAAGCTTGGCCTGCTTCCCTGTCTCCCTGCGCACCCCCATGGCGTCATACATCACCACCATAGCCAGCACAAAACTAATGGCAAACTCAAAAGAACCCACGCCGTAACACAGGCCGGAGGCAACCGTTAAGCTGCACACCGTAGACGCGTGGGAACTGGGCATCCCCCCTGAACCGAATATCCGCTCCGCATTAAAGCTTTTATTGAGCACACAGTCAATCACGGTCTTTAACGCCTGAGCCACCGTCCAGCCCATCACCGAACTTACCAATACCTGGTTTTCCAAGATCTGCTGCCAAACACCCATTCCCTTCCTACTTTCTTTGCCGTAAATCAATGAAACTAAAGGAATTTCCTCCGATAAAGGAAATTCACCGCAAACCAGCCCCGCACCTTAAGAGCCGTCTCCGTCAGGCTGCACAGCTTATCCGCGTATACTACCGCGATCCCCGCCCCGGACATAGGCGGAAGCGGAGTCAGCGGCCACATATGGCGAAGGATCACCTCTTCCTCTTCCTTGGAAAGGAGAAAATGCTCCCTGGCATTCCTAAGAGCCGTCCTGGGATGGGTAAATCCGTGGAAATGATCACCGGTCTCCCGCGCATGGGTATGCCAGTCATACAGGAACAAATCATGGAGAAGCCCCGCCCTTGCCGCCGTGCGAAAATCCCAGCCAAATTTTTGGCAGATGCAGTAGCTTAAATAGGATACCTGGATGCAGTGAGCCTTACAGCTGGTGGAGCCGTGCTGGATAAACCTCTCCATGGAACAGAATACCGGATGGGACAAGATATCCGCCACGCACTCCATATAAACTGGATCCTCCAAGTACGCCTCCTGGTTGGCCCAGGTGGTATCGGCGGCCCAGCGGGCCGCCGCTCTCCTTTCCTCCCGGGTAAGCAAAGGCAGATGCCTTCCCTCCCCCTTCTGCTCGCCGGCAGAAGGACATATCTTCCTATCTTCCCGCTCCATGGCCTAGTACCCAATCAGCCAGTCATACAGCTCCTGGTACTTCATGGCAGAAGTGTGCCAGGAGAAATCCTGCGCCATCGCCCGGTCAATAATCTTATTCCACTCCCGTTTCTTCTCATAATAAACGTGCTTTGCGTAGCGGATGCTGTTTAACATCTCATGGGCATTGTAATTGGTAAAGGAAAAGCCGGTCCCCCTGCCCTCGTATTCATTGTAAGGCTCTACCGTATCCTTTAGGCCGCCTGTCTCCCGGACAATGGGCACAGTGCCGTACCGCAGAGCCATCAGCTGGCTTAAGCCGCAGGGCTCAAACAGGGAAGGCATCAGGAAGGCATCGCAGGCAGCGTAAATCTTATGGGACATAGGCTCGGAATAGTAGATTAACGCCGACACCCGGTCATTATATTTCCAGTCATAATGGCGGAACATATTCTCATACTTTTCATCGCCGGTTCCCAGCACCACCAGCTGCACATCCTCGGTGCAGATCTCATCCATCACGCACTGAATCAAATCCAGCCCCTTCTGGTCGGTCAATCGGGACACAATGCCGATCATAAACTTATGATCATCCCGCTGCAGCCCCAGCTCCTCCTGGAGGGCAGCTTTATTTTTAATCTTTTCCTTGCGGAAATTCTTTGCATTATAGGGCTGGACAATATGGCGATCCGTCTCCGGATTGAAATCATCATAGTCAATCCCGTTTACGATCCCACGCAGGCTGTTGGAACGGGCCCGCATCAAGCCGTCCAGGCCCTCGCCGTAGAAGGGCATCTTAATCTCTTCCGCGTAAGTATTGCTGACCGTAGTGATGGCATCGGCAAACACGATGCCGCCCTTTAACATATTGCCGTCCTTGTACGCTTCCAGCTTATCCGGCGTAAAGTAGTAATCCGGAAGGCCGGAAAGCCTCTGGATCGTCTTCACGTCCCATACGCCCTGGAACTTTAAGTTATGGATGGTAATTACCGACTTCATGCTGGCGAAAAACTCGCCGTCATGGAATTTATCCTTTAAATGAACCGGGATAAGCCCCGTCTGCCAGTCATGGCAGTGCACCACATCCGGCCTGAACCCGATGACCGGAAGGGCAGAAAGGGCGGCCTTGGAGAAAAAGGCAAATTTTTCCAGATCGTTGTACCAGTCGCCGTAAGGCTTGTCTCCGCAGAAATAGCTTTCATTATCAATAAAATAAAATGTAACCCCTTCGTACACATACTGCAGTATTCCCACATAACGGCTCTGCCCTAAGTAGTCCATATAAAAATGATTTACATACTGCATTCCATTCCGCCACTGTTCCTTGATGCAAAGATACTTGGGAATCATCACGCGAACATCGAAGTATTCCTTGTCAAAGCACTTGGGAAGGGAACCGACCACATCCGCCAGCCCTCCCGTCTTGATAAAAGGAACTGCTTCCGACGCTACGAATAGAATCTTTTTCATGAAAAAACCTCCCTTGTCACTATCCTTCTCAAAAATCCATACCCCTAGTATACAATACTTTTCTCTTTTTAGGAAGTAGATTCTCAAGTTTTTTGCCAGGAATTGACGTTTTTTTGCGGCAGTTTGGACGGGGCGTCCTCCTGCCCGCCTCCGCTTTACTGCATCCGCTTGTAGTCCAGGCGGATCTTGTCAGCAATCAGCGCGATAAACTCAGAATTCGTAGGCTTGCCTTTCCCATTGCTTACCGTATAGCCGAACAGCTCATTGATGGTTTCCAGCCGCCCCCTGCCCCAGGCGACTTCAATGGCATGGCGGATAGCCCGCTCCACCCGGCTGGCCGTGGTCTGATGCTTTTTTGCAATGGCCGGATACAGGATCTTGGTCACGGAAGAAAGCATCTCGTGATCCTCCACGGACATGATAATCGCGTCCCGCAGGTACTGATATCCCTTAATATGTGCGGGGATCCCGATTTCATGCAGCATATGGGTAACATCATTTTCCAGGTTCTGTTCCATGTACTCCTGTTTATCCATATAAGGCTTAACCATCCTAAGCTCCGCCCGCTCCTTATTTTTCTCCTTTATCCGCCCTACCTTGCGGACTTTATCGACAATAATCTCCTTTGAAAAGGGCTTCATCACATAATAATTGGCTCCCATCCGAAAGGCGTCTGCCGTCATATTTTCGCTCCCGGCGGCCGTCACCATGATGAAAGCCGGTGTCTTCTTTAAGGTATGGTTTTTCCTGACCTTTTCCATCACCGCGATCCCATCCATCCTTGGCATGATCACATCCAGCAGAACCACATCCGGGACTGTTTTTACAATCATATTGTATGCATCTTCCCCATTTTCCGCCTTTCCCACCACGGAAAAGTCCGTTTCAGCCTCCAAAATTTCCTGTAACCTCCCTAAAGTCTGCGGATTATCATCTGCAATCGCAATATTCAGTTCACCCATAATTCATTCCTCCTTTTGCCTTTTATGCATCCTGACACCGTGTGCCTGCCCCCAAAGGGGAACCAAGCGGCTTCAACTTACAGACTGGCATAAACCGGCACGATCTGCATGGAAGCCGCTTTCTTTCCCTTCATTAAGTCATTATAGACTTTGGGATTTCCGCCGCGCAATGGGTTCTCACCGCATAATTCGACAAAGGAAGTGTAATTTCCTTTGCAAAGCCCCTATGCTGTCAATTTATCTTCCCACGGAAAAAAAATTGCCGAAAAATACTTGACAACAAGATTCCCCAAAAAGCCGGAAAAACCGAAAAAAGCCGCCCTGCCAAAAAGCTTTCGCTTTTTAAGCAGGACAGCTTATTTTACTTCTTACACCGTAAGGGTCATCCGATCATGGGAAATCATGCCGCCAGTTCCCCACTGGCGCTTCACTTCCTCCTCTGCCCAGTTGGGATTATTTAAAATCTTAACCCCGTGGTGGATGAATAAAAGCTGCTTTGGCTTCTTCCCATAAGCCTTCAGGCAGTTACAGATCTGCTCAATCTGGTGATGCCCGGTCTCGATCATCAGCAGATCGCAGTCATCGGGAACCGTATGCTCCAGATCCTCCCTCTCCGTGTCCCCGGAATAAAAGATGGTCTTCCCAAGCATCCGGATCCGGAAGGAAAAGGATCGCCATGGCGTTCCCTCTTCATGCTTTAAGTGATGGTTATGGACTGCCTCCACGGTAATCCCGTCCTCATCATCCCCGCCTGCATACAGGATCCCATCCTGCACGCCGCGGCCCTCATGGGTGTAGGGGCATTTAAAATCATCCTCCGTATGAGCCAAAAGCTGCATCACCGCCTGATAGCTTTCCTCATAAGGAACGTACACCGGCAGATTATCCGCCAAAAGCTTGCGGCTTTCCACCACGGTCAGCTTCCGGATATCCCAGAGGAGCTTCCCTAAGCCCCCCACGTGATCCATATGGCAGTGAGAGATAAAAATCCCCTTGGTTTTCAGCAAATCAAGTCCCATTAAGTAAGCGGTGTAGGAACAGCATTCCCCCGCATCCAGCCAGTAAAGGCCCTTCTCCGTCTCCAGCGCCACCGAGGTATGATGCCTCCCCTCATACGGCTCCGTGCCGGAACAGCTTCCCAAAATATGTACCTTTATCTTATCTTCCGGTTTCATATTAACCTCCTTTTACCATCCATACTTAGCCTGCTTAAGGAGGCGGCATCAAACTGCCGCCCCCCTATTCGCACTGCTTTTATTCCTTCACTGTTTTTATTCCTTTACTGCGCCCACAACCATGCCGGTAACGAAATACTTCTGCAAAAACGGGTAAATCAGCAAAATCGGGATCATGGATACCACAACCTTAGCCGAATTAAAGGTAAGGCTGGACATGGCCAACTGCTCCTGCACTTCCTCCGCAGTCATGGTCGCCATCATCTCCGCATTTAAGGAGCTGGACAGGGACTGGATATACGTCTGCAGCGGCAGCTTGCTCACCGAGTTAATGTAAATCTTCCCGTCGAAATACGAATTCCAGTGGGTCACTACCGAAAACAGGCCGATGGTGGCCAGGGAAGGCTTAGACAGTGGCAGATAAATCTGGGTCAGCACCGTCCAGGGGCCTGCGCCGTCCATGCTGGCCGATTCCTCCAGGGACTGGGGAACGCCCTTAAAAAAGTTCATTAGCAGAATCACATTAAATACCGGCACTGCCCCCGGAAGTACCAGAGCCCAGAAGGTATCCATCAGGTTCAGCTTATTAATCACCATAAAGGTAGGAACCAGGCCGCCGTTAAACAGCATGGTAAACACCACGATCCACATATAAATGCTTTTGGTACGGAACTGGCTGCTGGACTTGGACAAGGGGTAAGCCGTAAGGATCGTCACCACCATGTTCAAGGATACGCCGATGATTACCCGCTTTACCGAAACCATGAACGACACCCAAAACTGCGTCTCCTCCAGCATATTGCCGTAGGAAACCGTGGTGAAATTCACCGGCCACAGCCGCACTAACCCCAAGGCCGCGCTAGTTTTATCGCTGAGGGAGATCGCCACCGTATTTAAGATAGGAATCAGGCAGATCAGCCCGCAAAACAGCAGGGCTAAGTAAATCAGCACGTCCGAAATTTTAAATTTTTTCATCTGCCCCTCCTCTAAAATGCCCGGTAGCCTACCAGCTTATCCGCCAGCTTATAGGCAATCACCAGCAGGATAAAGCCGATCAGGGACTGGAACAAGCCCACAGCCGTACCGTTGCTGTACTGTAAATCCACAAGGCCCATGCGGTATACATACGTATCGATAATATCGCCCGTCTCATATACCAGCGGGGAATATAAGTTAAACACCTGGTCAAAGCCGCCCTTTAACAGCTTGCCGATATTTAACGTGGTCATCAATACAATCGTGGGGATGATGCTTGGAAGCGTGATATACCACATCTTCTTCCATCTCCCGGCCCCGTCAATTCCCGCCGCCTCATATAAGGTGGGATCGATGCCGGTGATGGCCGCCACATACACGATGGCCCCATAGCCGAACTCCTTCCAAATCTCCCCGCCAATCAGGATTTTCCTAAACCAGCTGTTGCTGATCATAAACATGGTAGGCTCCCCGCCGAACATCTGGGCGATCTGGCTCACAATCCCGGTGTAGGAAAATACGTTGCTGAACATAACCGCCAGGATTACCCAGGAAAGGAAATGGGGCAGATATACGGTGGTCTGGATGATTCGCTTGTACTTCACATGGCGGCACTCATTTAACAGCAGGGCAAAGATAACCGACGCCACCATGACTAACACCAGCTTCCCCACGGAAATAACCACCGTGTTGCGCAAAACCCTCCAGAACGTGGGCAGCTTAAACAGCCGCTCAAAATTTTTGAGGCCCACGAATCTGGATCCGAACAATCCCTTGATCGGCATGAAATCCTGGAATGCCATCAGCAGGCCGCCCATGGGAACCAGATGGAAAATAATCAGGAAAATCATCCCAGGCAGCATCATCAGATGATAGGGCCATTGTTTATGTCTGCGTTTATTGGCCGCAGCAGCACTGCTTCTCTTCATCCTCCGTTCCCCTTTCCGCTTTATTTGCCCAGGATATCCTTCACCTCATTCAACAAGGTCTCGCCGCCGATGCTGTTCCACTGCTTTACAAAATCGTCAAAATAACTTACCTCTTTGTCGCCGATAATGATGCTCAAATACATTTCCTGCTCCAAAGTATCCAGCTCCGTCTGCAGGGAAGCGCTGGAATCGGTAGTGTAGTAGTAGGCAGCGTCAATAGGGTTCATCTTGTCATCGCTTAAAAGCTGGCTGGCCACATAGCGGTAATAGTAAGCCTTAAAGGCCACTTCGCTGGTATCAGAGCCGTCGGCAAAGCCGCTTGCCAGGTCAATCTGATCCTTATCGTACTGGGTAATGCCTTCATACGGCGTATAAGAACCGGTTTCAATCTGATCTTTGGTGGCCTTTCCCAAGGTTTCGATAATGTCAAAGTAGTCATAGGTAACGGCGCCCTGGGGGAAGATGGCGCGGCGTCCGCTGCTGGACGGGGCAATCTTAGCTTCCTCAAAAATCTTGTTTGCCTCCTCATTAAAGCCCCGGTATAAGTCGTTGCCGATGCCGATGATCTCTACCGCCTTAGCCGGATCGGAGCACTTGGAGCTGATGCAGAGCATGGAATCCATGGGGGATGGCAGCACATAGTTTAGCTTGCCGTCAGCCGAAAGGGGGCCGATCACCGGAACCAGCTCAATATCCGGGTTATTGGTATACGCATCGATAATGCTGGTGGCATGAACCGGGCCAAAGAACGCGCCGCCCTGGCCGGAGGTAAACACCGCTTCCGTCTCTCCTGAGCCAATCCTGGTGGCAAACTGCTTGTCAATTAAGCCCTTAGCATACCAATCCTGAAGAAGTGCCAATGCATCCTTCATCTTTTCCCCGGTGGAGCCGTAATAAACCTGGCCGTTCTCATCCTCCATCCAGTAAGTCGGATACGCGCCGAAGGCATAGAAAATCGGCTCTAAGCCATAATTGTGGTTATAGCCCTTTACCGCCTCCGTAGCGGACACCACCAGCCCCACCGTATCGTCTACCCCGTTTCCGTCGGGATCATCATTGACGAAAGCGTACAGGACTTTTTCCAAATCCTCAAAGGTATCCGGCACATCCAGGCCTAAATTATCCAGCCAGTCCTTCCTCAGCCAAAGGAGGTTCTGCTGTCCGTCTAAGTTTCCTCCCGGGATAGCCATAATCCTGCCGTCGATCGTAACCGGCTCAAAATTCCTTCCGTTATAAGATTTGTCAATTCCCTTAATGGTATCGGAAATATTGTCGTCATAAATATCCGTCAAATCCGCCAGAAGGCCGTTCTGGGCAAGCTGCAAAAATGTACGGTAATTATTGCAGAAAAAGATATCGGGAAGGCTGCCGGAAGCGATATTTAAGGATAATTTATTATTGTACTCGGAATTTTCCGCCTGCCAGTCCATCACCATATCCACCCCGTAATTATCCCGGATATAATCAATTACCACGTTCTTATCCGAGGTCTGCCCTTCCGGCAGGGTTACGCTAGGGTAAGATACCTTAGAAAAGGTAAAGGTAGTCACCCCCCCCGGACTGCCCGGAATCAGCCCCGCCGCCTGCGGCTGCGGTTTCCCCGGAAGCTGCCTGGGTTCCCTGAGCCGCCGGTGCATCCGCGGCCTGCCCGGATCCTCCCTGATCCTTGCCTGCGCATCCCGCGGCCAAAACTCCCGCAGCCAAAGCCGCCGACAGCATCAATGCTACACGTTTTTTCTTCATAATGATTGCCCTCCTGTTTTCCTGTGGTTACGGCAGAACCTTAAAATGCCCTGCGCCTTAAATCCGCAGCAGCGGCAGCCAACGAAAGCTCCCTCTGCGCCCAGCCATGCGGCATTTCCCACGTCTGCCAAGATACAACCATTATAAACCAGACTTTTTATGCAAATAACTTATATATCCGACATTTGGAGGGTAAATATCCGTCATATTTACTACTTTTTTGTCTTCTTGTATTCCTTCGGCGTGCATCCTGCATACTTCTTAAACACTTTTTCAAAATATTTCGGATTGTTTCCAAACCCTACCTTAACCGCGATCTGCTCATTGCTGGCCTCATGGTGGCGTCCTAAATACTCCTTGGCCTTTCGGATCCGCACTTCGTTTAAGTAAGCCGTAAACCGGCTGCCTGTCCGCCGCCGGAAACACTTCCCCACGTAATCTTCATTTAAAAACACCAGCTCTTTGGCAATCCACTTTAAGTTTAAGCCTTCCTCAAAATAATGCTCCTCCACGTAGCCAAGCATCAGCTCCACAAAATCCTGGCTTTCCCCCAGCCATCTGCTTCCATCCTGCCCGCCCGCCTCTTCCCACTCCCTGCTTCCAGCCATTTCCTCATTTCCCGTCCCCTGGCTGTCCCGGACTTTTAGGGAATTTAACAAAGCCTCAATAATCTCCCCCTCGCTGCAGGGCTTCAACAGGAATTCCCGCACCCCTTCCTTCATGGCTCTTTTTGCCAATTCAAATTCCCCATATCCAGATAAGATAATGAACGTTACCTGGCGATCAAACTCCCTGGTCTTTTTGATCAGTTCAATTCCGTCCATTACCGGCATTTTAATATCGGTGATCACAATATCCGGCTGGTGCTTGCGTATGGCATCCAGCGCCTGGAACCCATTTAAACACGCTGCCGCCAAAGCAAACCCCTCCGATTCCCAATCCACAATCTGGCTGATGCTTTCCACCACCGCCTTTTCATCATCCACCAGGATTACCTTTTTCCTCTCTTCTCCCATTCTTCCATCCCTATCTTCCCTTTGCCTTGGGGCAAGCTTCCCTAACGGTTATCCGCGCCAATGTTCCGTGCCCCGTATTAATCATTTCCAAACCAGAACCTTCAGGGAACAAAATCCGGATCCTTTCCCGGATATTTTTAAGGCCAATCCCCAATCCGGCCTGGCCGTCCTTTTCCAAGATCCTTTCCGGCTGCCCGGCCTCGCTGTCTTTTTCCGGGATCTTTTCCGGCTGCCCGGCTTTGCTGTCTTTTTCCAGGATCTTTCCTGGCTGCCCGGCTCCGCCGCTTATCCCCACCTGCCCCTTTCCAATTCCCGGGATGTCGATCCCTGGGCCGTTATCTTCCACCAAAATCTGGTAGCCATCCTCCGCCTGCCTGGCTCCCACCGTGATCACGCAAGGCTCCAGCATATTTTCCAGGGCGTATTTGATGGAATTTTCCACCAGATTCTGTAAAGCCAGCTTGGGAACCGGCTTGGATTCCATGGACTTCGGAATGGCTAAATTAACCACCAGCCGTTCTTCATACCGCACCTGCTGGATCAGCACATAGCTTTTTAAGACATTCAGCTCCTTTGATAAAGGAACCGGATCATCCTCTTTTTCCAGAGTATAGCGCAAAAGCTTCCCTAAGCTTTCCGTGATCTCAGAGATTTCCTTCTGCCGGTTTGCCTTCGCCTTCCAATTGATCGTCTGCAGCGTGTTAAACAGAAAGTGGGGGTTTATCTGGTTCTGCAGTACCTTAAGCTGGTTTTCCTGGAGCAGCATCTGCTTTACGTAATTGTCCTGGATTAGTTTATCAAGCGCCCCCACCATGTCCTCAAACTGCTGGCAGAGCAAATCAATCTCATCCTGGGGATAGGGACTGACCCCCTGTTCCGTCAAAAAACTTCCCTGTTCCACCGAAAAGCTTCCCTGCTCCACCCGCTTCATCCGGCTTAACAGCCAGCCAAACCGATCGGTGATCAATTTGGAAAGCTTCCGGCAGTACAGGATGGAGATCCCCACCACGATAACGGCAACCAGGCAGAACAGGTATTTCAATACCCGCATCGCCCCAAACAGATCATCATAATCCACCAGGAATACGTACTTCCAGCCGTAAGCCGATTCATGAAAATAAGAAGCAAAAAACGTCCGGTTATCCGCCGTCACGATCTTATAATCCAGATCCTTTTCCCACTCCAGCCGGGAATCCGGGCTGATATCCGAGTAAATCACTTCCTCCCCATTGTAAATGGCAAACTCCTGCATCAAGTGCACGTCCTCCGGATCCTGGCGCATACTGTTTAGGCGGCCTTCCAGATCGTATTCCAATACCAATACCGCTTCATTTTTAAATGTCCCATAGTACATATCCTTGATGGGGCGGATGCCGTAAAGGCTGGAAGAGGGGGACTGGGACACGCACCAAAGCATTTGGTTTGAGGCCTTTGCCGAATCAAATTCCATCTGCGACAAAAGGGAGCGATCATAAGTGCGGTTAGGAGCGCCCGCATAGTACCACTCATCTTCCACAAAAATCGAGATGGAGAGAATATTCCGGTTCTGGGCCAGCCCTTTCTGCAGCACCTTATAGACCTGCTGGGCCAGGCGGATATAGTCCATGCTTACCCGCCTGGTGCGGATATTTGCCCGCTCGCTTTTCAATGCCTCCTGCACCGTTTCATCGGTAGCTAAATCCACGCCGAAATCCTCCGCCTCCATCAGCTCCTTTTCGATTTTCCCCACCATCAGACGCAGGTTCTGCCGCGCCACCTGGTACAGCTTCTGTTCATATTCCCCGAAAATCATATAGGCCAGCAGCATAATCAGCACGCTGGAAAGCATAGACGCCGGGATAATGATCAGCAGGAATTTTTCCCGCAGGCTTTGCCGGTTCCAAAAACGGCTTAACTGCTTCATGTCTCCCTCCTTAATAGGCTGCTAAATCATCACACAAATCTTGCTGCAGTCATGCTTGATCCGCTAAAACAATTCCGTAACCAGGCAAAGCCCCAATTCCTCTGCTTCCCTGTAAGCATCCAGAACCGTCTCGTCATACACCTGCTTAGGGTGGTGGCAGTCGGAACCGATAATCACTGGAAGGCTTGTGCGGGCAATCTTCTCCCAAAGCTTCCGGTGGGGATACTGGAAGCGCTCCCCGTCCTCAAACCGGCAGATTCCCCGGCGGTAGCCGTTAGCATTAAATTCCAGCAGATAATTATGAGCCGTGCAGCCCTCCAGCAAACGGTCACAGGCAATTTCACAGTATTTGTCCCAGGCATACGAATTCATAAAAATCAAGTCCGGGTGGGCGATGGCGCGGAAAAATCCCGTCCTCATCCCCTTAAGCAGCCAATCCACATACAGGGGATAATACTCCGTGGAAGGCACGCCCCCAGTCTGCCATACCTGGCCTTTCCCATCCGCAAACCAGTGCTGGCCCAAAAGCATATACTGGCAGAAATTTTCCTTATACAGCCATTCATAATAATCCTCCTGCCCCTCCACATACTCTCCCTCAAAACCGCAGAAAACCTCCATCTGCCCCTGGTAGCGCTCCCTTTCCTTCCCCACATCCCGGCAGTAAGCTTCCAGATCCTCCATGTCCATCCGGTATCCGTAAGGATTCCCGGGAAAGGGAAGATGGTCGGAAAACCCCAGGATTTCCACCTTCCGCCTCCTGGCCTGCGCAGCATACTCCGCCGCCGTCCCCGCCGCGTGTTTGCAGTAATTGGTGTGGGTGTGGTAATTTACTCGTTTTATTGCAGGGTTCATTTCTTCGTTCATTTCCATAGAATCTTTTCCGCTCCTTAATCGTGCTGCTTTTATTAAAATTGTTTTTGCTTTTCCGCTGCGCCAAGCCATATTCCATCATCGCCACAGGCGGCGGACTCGTCAGCCTAAGTGTCTCATTCCAACCAGCAAATCCATCGCAAGAAACACCCGCTAACTCCATTCACCCCCATATCATCCGAAACAACCCATCTGATGCAGCTTGCAGCCACACCAGATGGGTCATCTCTCCCGCAATCATCCTTCTATCATCTTACATTTTCCTAACCTCAGCTATCCCCTTAAACCTGCCTTCAAGCCTTCCCTTAAGCTTTTTCTGCTACCGGATAAAATTCGTCCTTTGGGGCGCTTCCTTTTCCGGGAGGCCGTACTGCTCCTTCCCCAAAGCAATGCTCTTCATCAGGAACGCCATATTCCTTGCCAGCGTCCGCATTCCCTGCAGGCCTTCTGCGTCCTGGCTGGCTTCCCCTGGCGTCCGGCCATGGATGCTGTTCCAGTACTGCCCTGACGCTACCGGCATCCCGGATATGGTAAAGAACTTATTCAGCTCGTCAAAGGCGGCCGACAAGCCTCCCCGCCTGGCCGCCACTACACTGGCTCCCACCTTCATGGTTTTATCGAAATGGGTGCTGTAAAAGAGACGGGTCAAACAGGCCACCAGCGTGGCATTGGCCGATGCGTAATACACCGGGCTTCCCACCACCAGGCCGTCGCAGCGTTCAAATTTGGGGGCGATCACATTGACCAGATCATTAAACACACAAGCTCCCTTTTCCCCGCAGGAGCCGCAGGCCACACAGCTTCTGACGGCCTGGTTTCCCACCTGGATAATCTCTGTCTCAATTTTCTGATCGGCAAAAACCTTCTCCATCTCATGAAGAGCGGTATAAGTGTTGCCGTTGGCATGAGGGCTGCCGTTTAACATTAATACCTTCATTTTCATCCTCCTTTGCTTTTATTTTGCAGCTAAGACATACTTCTATTGTAATTCATAGACGGGTAAATGGCAACGGCTATTCTGCTTGATCGTTTTGTCCTGTTCATTTATTCCTGCTTACCGCCTTTGCCGGGGGCGTTTTATTCCTTATTCCATACGTTTTAATTTTCGCCATGCTCTCCTTAAGCTTTAACCAATATTCCTTATTTCCATAATATTCCTGTATAATCCTTATATTTATCCTCCAGAAATCCAAAAACATTGTATAAATTCAATATTGAAAATCATTGGCCGGATTGCTAGAATAAGTGGCGTTAAAGGTTGATAATGATAAACGCAATATGCCGCAAAGTCCGGCAGAAGGGAGGATATTGCCATGAAAATTTATAATGTGGAAAATCCTGCAAGATTCCTGGAAATCATCCAGCAGTGCAAAGGAACCGTAGAATTAATCTCCAAGCAGGGAGACCGTTTGAACTTAAAGTCTGAACTGACAAAATACCTTGCCCTCAGCAAGCTCTTTACCGATAATACACTAATCAATGAAATGGAATTAATTGCTTCTGATCCTGATGATGTAAAGCTTCTTCTGAATTATATGGTAAGCGGGATCTAGACACGCTCTAGACAAAACGATGTGTCGCCGAAAAGACAGGGCTGTTGCAAATTTTGCAGCAGCCCCATTGTTTACTACTTCTCCCCCGCAAACCCATATCCGCCTTCTACATTATAAATCCCGTAAAACGGCAAATCTCCAGATGACTTTCCTGCATGCATCCTGATCCAGTTGATAAAATCTTCCGGCAGCGCAGACATAGGCGCCCCCGGCTGGTAAAGGTAGAACTCATGCCCCACCTCCATGCCGTAAGGATCAGCAAGCCTATAACGCACTTCATCTTCGATATAATCTCCCTTGCTTCTGTCTACCGCCACTTCGCCATCCAGTTCCATTCTATAGCTATAATCGTTTACCGCCACCGGATTTTTAAACCGTCCTTGGAATTCGGAATAGTACACGGTAGCTACATATCCGGAGCCGGAGCTGCCCATATCCGAATCGTGGTATGAACCCTCAAAACTTCCATCCGCGTTCAGGGTCAGGGCTGTGCCCCAGCCGCCTGCGCCGCTGCTGAAGTAATACGTCCCGGCGCTTTGGGCAAAGATGCCCAAAGCATCCGTCCCGGTTTCCGAACCGGCTGTCTCGCCTGCCGTCTGCACCACCCCGTCCACTATCCAGGCTCCGCTCTCATCCACGTAATACCCGTCCGGCGTAACCGTATTGATCAGGCAATAGCCGTTCTGATCGAAATAGTAGCACTTTCCGTCGATCCACTGCCAGCTGGAGGCAAAATAGCTGCCGTCATCATTCTGATACCACCATCCGCCGGAAGATGCTTTCCATTCTCCCGCAAATGCGCTTCCCGCCATTACGCAGCTTCCCACAACTGCCGCCAGCAATATTTTTCCTTTGCTCATCTTTTTCCTTTTGTTCATCTTTTCTTCCTTTCCTTTCTTTAACGTTAACCGGCTCATCCGCAAACAAACTTATCCAGCAAAACTATTTTGCGGTAATTTCCTCAATATTCCTGAGCCTAACACCATAAGTATAAAGCAATATCAACAAAAATCAATGGGTAAAATCAATTATTCCAAAACATTTCCCGGAAATTCAGGGCTTGCACCCCACCTGACTGGGGCAAGTCCCCCAACCCACCGCTTTCGTCTTTACGACTTAAAAGCGTGGGAACCTTGATAGGTTAAAATAACAAGGATTCCCTGGGAAAAGAGGACAAGATGAAAAAAGCACTAAGAACAATGGCCGCTTTAGCCACGGCAGCGGCACTGATCACCCCCGACGGTTACTACGTGGACGCAAACGGCGTATGGAATCAAGGAACAGCCGCAGGCACCCAGCAGCAGGTATCCAGCATAAAAGACGTGGCGGCAACCCTTTATTTATGATTCCGTATTTACACCACATTGACCCAAGTTACCATCTCTCCCTGCCCCCGGTTATTCCACAGGAAATAGGGAACTGCCTTCAGGCAGACATCCTCTTTTTGAACAGCCAGCCTGTCATACAGCTTCTCCTGGATCCGGCCACGATACCGCACCCCGGCTATGAAAAGGGAACAATAGCCTCCCATATCCTTCTCCCACTTCTCCCGGATATCCCCTGCGGCGTCAACCCTGCATTCATGGAGACAAGATCCGTTGTCCGCCTCCTCCATGCAGTATACCAGAGGCCCTCTGACCAAAGCCGCCTTTCCCGCATTATAGTATACTCTCCGATCCGCCTGGATAAAATGAGGCTCCATGTCCATAACCCAGTCCAGAAGATCCCCCGCTTTCCAGACCCGCTTCACCATCAGATAACCTCTCTCCGTGTCAAAATCTTCTGGCCTCACCTTCTGCCCGTTTATGGCCAGCCGACAGCCGATGCACCAGCCCGGTATCCTCAGCGCAAACTCCCCGTAAACGCCGTCCGCCTGAAGAATACGGATCTTCGCCCTGCCGTCCCAGGGGAAATCGGACGCAAGGGAAAATCTTATGGCTCCTTCCCCGGTCTCTGCCTCCAGCTCACTGCCGATGTACTGATGGATGCAGATGCGGCTTCCGGATACGGAGCAGATCAGGCTGCGGATATCCGTAATGGTTCTGGCTATATTGGGAGGACAGCAGGCACAGGAATACCATTCCTGCCGCACGGTCTTAATGTGATTGCGCTCCGGATTAGCCTCACAGATCTCCGGCACTGCCTCCATGGGATTCACATAGAAAAAGTGCCTGCCGTCCACAGCCATGCCAGCAAGAACCGTGTTATACAAAGCCTTTTCGATCACATCCCCATAGCAGGAATCCAACTCCGCCTTAAGCATCTCCATGGAAAAGCGGATCAGGCCTACGGATGCGCAGGTCTCACTGTAATTGGTATCGTTAGGCAGGTCGTAAGCCCTGGTAAAGGCTTCCCCGGAGGGAGTGGATCCGATGTTTCCGGTTATGTACATCTGTGTTTCCGCAATGTTCTTCCACAGGCTTTTGCAGGTGCGCAGCAGTTCCTCATCCTTACACAGTACCGCCGCCTTTGCCATGGCGGTGTACATATATACGGCTCTCACCGCGTGTCCCACCGCCTCCGTCTGACAGCGCACCGGAGCATGAAACTGGTTGTAATAGGAATAGGGATACTGGTTATAGTGCCGGTTGGGCTCTTCCACCGGACCCTGGGTCCAGTGGCTGATCCTCCCTCTTCTCTCAAACTCCTCCTCAAAATAGGAGTTGGTTCCCCTGATCTCCAGGAAGTATGAGGCCAGCTTCAGGTATCGGTCTTCCCCGGTCCAATCGTACAGCTTCAGCAGTCCCAGCTCAATCTCCTGGTGGCCGGGACAGCCATGAAGCTTATCCTCCTCCCATCCGAACACCCTGTGGATACAGTCTGCCAGCCTGCATGCCGTCCCCAGAAGCCTGTCCTTTCCGGTTCCTCTGGCATAGGCAACCGCCGCCTCCATCAGATGGCCCGCGCAGTACAGCTCATGGCATTCCAGCAGGTTGGACCATTTCTTCTCCGGCTCCTTCAGCTGGAAATAGGTGTTCAAATATCCGTCCGCCTCCTGAGCCTCTGCAATGTAGCCGATGATCTCATCCGCCTTCCTCTCCAGTTCCGGGTCCTTCTCGTATGCCAGAAGATTTCCCACAGCCTCCAGCCACTTGTACAGATCGCTGTCCTGAAAAACAAATCCGGAAAACTCTCCTTCCTCCGCTCCCGCAGCAATCTTAAAATTTCTCACGGCGTAGCTGGGGGTGGAGCAGACAATCCGGTTCGTCAGGACTCCCCACTGATACGGAATCAGGCAGTCTCTGACAATATCCAGATACCGTTCCCAGAAATCGGATCTTATCCTCATCTCACTCATGCTTTATCTCCTTTTCGCTCCCCTTTTAGTGAAGCACTGTATTCCTTGGGGGTACAGCCCTCATATTTTTTAAATACGGTAATAAAATAACTGTCATTCTGAAATCCTGTCATGTCGGCCACCTCGCTGCCCTTGAGGCCGTCGATGGAAAGCAGCAGCTTCGCCTTCTCCAGACGGTATTCCGTAAGATACTGGACAAAGGACTTTCCCGTCTCCTTTTTAAACAGCTCAGAAAAATAATTTTTGTTGAGGAATATCACCTCGCTGACAGACTCCAGGGAAATATCCTCATGATAGTGGTCCTCAATATAGTTCAGCGCCTTGCGGATCACCCGGTTATATCCGCTTTCGTCCACCGGCATCTCCGATGATATGACCTCCGCCTTCAATTTACGTATCTCCTTCTCCATGCGTCTCACCTTCTGGCGGTGTTTCTGCTTCTGCAGCCACTGGATTTTCACGCTCTTTAACAGGTTGTACATCTCATCCGGCTGAACCGGCTTCAGGATATACCCTCTGGCGCCGTTTTTAATGGCTGCCTTTGCATATTCAAAATCCGTATAGGCACTGACAAATATACAGGCGATCTCCAGATTCTTCTTATTCAGGGCTTCCAGAAGCCGGATTCCGTCACATCCCGGCATCCGTATGTCAGAAATCAGAATATCCGGCTTCAGGCTCTGGCACAGCTTCATGGCTTCCTCGCCTCCGCCTGCCTGAGCCACCACCTGGATTCCCAGATGGAAGGACTTGATCAGATCAATCAGAAGATACCGGACATTCTCCTCATCATCCGCCACAATCGCTTTCAGTTCCCCCATAGGCCTCCTCCTTTTCTGCGGTGATGCAAAACGAAACGGCAGTTCCCTCCTCCGGCTTGCTGGCAACCTTCAGGCAGCTTTCCTCCCCATAGGTGAGATAAAGACGTTTATTGATGTTCTTCAGGCCGATGCTGCTGCCTCCGCCCTCCGGTTTTCTGGCCTGTACCTGGTCTCTCCTAGCGTAATCGGTAATGTCCTCCAGAAGCAGGGAAAGCCGCTCCGGCTCCATCCCGATCCCGTTATCCTTTACTTCCACATAAAGCTTTCCCTCTCTCACCGTCCCTGTCAGCATGATCCACCGTATCCCCTCCTTCAGCTCCAAGCCGTGGATAAACGCGTTTTCCACCAGGGGCTGGATCAGAAGACGAGCCATCCTGCATTTCAGTGCCTGGAAATCCACCCGGTAAAGTACCTGGATGGACCGCTTAAACCGGTACTCTTGAATCCGGATATAGTTTTTCACATAGTCCAACTCCTCCTCAAAAGTAACCTTTTCCTGGCTGTCATTCAGGATATAGCGGTACATCATGGCCAGAGCCTCCGCAATGGTCTCGATATCGTTTCTGTGTCCCTGAATGGCCAGGCTTCTGATCAGTTCAAAGGAATTGGCCAGAAAATGAGGATTGATCTGAGCCTGCAATGCCAACAGCTTGGCATGAATATTCTCTGTTTTGATTTCTGTCATTTTTGTCATCATATCATCCATTTCTGCGATCATGGAGTTATATCCCTGCTCCAGAATGCGTATCTCCTCAAATCTGCTGACGGTCCGGATCTCCACCAGCCGACCGGACTCCAGCTGTTTCATCCGTTCCGTCAGCTTCTGCAAAGGTTCTGTCAAGTAACCGGAATACTTGTAAACCCCCAGAATCGATAGAGGAATCAGAATAAGAAGCAGAATAATCAGGGATGCCAGATTGTCCTTCAGGCTTTTAAGGGCAAAATCATTGTTGTATATGATATGGAGCTGCCATCCGTTATCCAGCGGGCACACCAGGCCATAATCCCAGTGCCTATTTCCCTCTGACAAGAGGGCACTGGAAGCTCCCTCTCCAGACCCTTCCCCTTCTGCCTGCCGGGGAAGCCACACCGACGTCCCGTCCTCTCTGGCAATATAGGCCAGGCAATAGGGATCCCGGTTGATAGGCTTCAGAAACTCTTCCATGTAGGAAGCGTCCATATCGATCTGAAGAATCCCCCGTTTTCCCCTTCCCTTATTGATCCGGTAAAGATTTTTCAGGTATGAAAATACAAGAGCATTGTCCCCCTCGGTCCGATAGGCAGGGCGAAACGGCAGAACATAGCCGGCGTCTCCATCCAGCCTGCACCGGGACAGGTTCTCTTCAAACAGTTCCCGGTTTACGGAGGAATCCGTGGTATACAGCTTTCCGTAATCGTCCAGCCAGTAGATATCCGTGACAAAGGGCACGGCTCGCCGGAATGTCTGAAACTGATTTTCCGCATCTTTTAAAAACGCCAGCCCCTCCCTGGTCCATCCCGAGCCGCCTTTCTCATATTCCGCCGACCGGGTCAGGCTCTCCGTGATCTGATACTGAAGCACATCCAACTGGTTCAGCATATGGTTCAGGCTGTTTTGAGCCTGTTTTGACATGGTCGCCATCTCTTCCTGATTCATCCGCACCGTATAACGGTAAATATGGTACATATGGAGGCCGCTTATGCAGACAGTAACCAGTAAAATCATCATGAGATTCCACCGAATCATATGAGACTTTATTGTTTTCCCCATAATGCGGCCTCCTTTTTGTCAGCTGATCCTCAGATATCCCAAAGTTCCTCCCTGTCCAGGCAAGCTGCTCCGATCTGCTCGATCACAAGATCCTCTCCATCCGGCAGGTACTTTGCACCATTATACCACATCATCCATCGGTTTCCCACTCTCATAACATAGGGCTTGTACACTGCCTTTTCGTCAAAGCCTCCCACATCTGGAGCTATGATGGGATTCCTGGGATATCTCTCCCATCCTGTGACTCCGTCCTTTGATCTGGCCAGCCCGATGGCAGCCCGGTCCACATGGATAAAGCCGATATAAAACATATAGTACCAGTCCTTCCATCTAAGGACATGGCAGGCCGCAACCTTGTCCCTCTCCCAGGGTTCCTCTGTATTTGCCATTACAGGATTGCCGGCTTCCTTCTTCCAAGTCCTCCCGTCCTTACTCTTGGCATACCCAATGGCATCCGGTTCATGGTTGCCTCCGCCGCTGTACCACATCTTATAAAGTCCGTTTTCCTCCTCATAGATCACATGAGGGCACATGATGGAGTTCTTCTCCCACGGCTGATCCGGCATCATCACCGGGGAAGTAAAACGCTCCCAGTGGATTCCGTCCATGCTTTTTGCGTAGCCGATACAGGAACGCCCTTCATTAGTATAGGGCTTCATCTGTCCGGAATACCACATATGGTAGATCCCGTCCTTTTTTATGACGCTGGGGCGGTTCAGTTCATCCGCGTCCCACTCTGATTCCGGGTTAGGCCGCAGCACCTCAACCGGCGGCGTCCAGGAGAAGCCGTCCCTGCTCTCACTGTAAGCGATACACTCGTGAGGCCTCCAGGAAAACCACATCTTATAGAGTCCCTCATCCTTTAAGACTGACAGGTCGAAGCAGGTTCCATATTCTCCCCCCAGCACCGGATTGTTCTCATACTTTTTCCATCCGTCCTTTGTCCCATAGGGATACAGGGCCAGATTCTCCGGCGTGTCCCAGAAAAACCGATCCTCATATCTGGTCACAAAGAACCCCTCATCTGCCAGCTTTTTATCATATTGAAGCATTCTTTTACACTCCTCTCCCATAGCTTTTTTCTTCTGCCTGCTATCCCTTTACGGACCCTGCCGTCATTCCCTTCACAATCTGTTTCTGGAATACGGCATAACAGATAATCACCGGTATCACCATAATCATAACCGTGGCCGTGATAAGCCCATAGTCCGCAGCGTACTGGGATCTCATGTTGTAACACACCTGGTTTAAGGTGATCAGATTCTGTTTGGAAATAATCAGAAGGCTTAAAAACAGGTCATTCCAGCAGTTGATCAGCACAAAGGTTCCTACTGTGGAAAGGCCGGCCTTGGACAGGGGCAGCATGATTTTCACAAAGGTCTGCAGACGGTTGCATCCGTCTATCCTTGCGGCGTCCTCCAGCTCGTCAGGCAATCCCTCCATGAAGGGCACTAGAATAAATATGCTGAAGGCCAGATTGGTGACAATAAATGCCAGAATGATCCCTACTTTCGTGTTCAGGATCCCCACTTTTCTGAAAATAAGAATAAACGGGATGATAATGGCATTGATGGGAATCATGATCCCCAGGGAATAATAATTGTAAATGCCTTTATGTTTCCAGACCTTGGCAATGATATAGGCGCTCATGGAGCTTAGGATCACTACCACTGCCAGGCTGACAGCCGCATACAGGACGCTGTTAAACAGATGAACCGGAATATCCGCTGCCAGGAAGCTCTCAGCGTAATTTTCCCACTCCGGATTTTTCGGCAGTCCGAAAGGCGAACCGTATATCTCCTCGCTTGACTTAAGGGAGCAGATCCCGATCCAGAACAGGGGATACAGGGTCAATACGGCTGTAAATATCAGTACCGCGTACCGCAGGACTGAAAAAGGATTCCATTTTCTCTTCATGAGCCTCTCCTAATCCTTTCTGTTGAGAAATGCAAATATGCCGTTTACCACGAACGTAACCATAAGAGCCAGAACCAGCATACAGACAGCCACTGCGGTTCCTCTTCCGATGGAAGAATCCACGAACGCTTCCTTATACATATAGATGGACAAAAAGGTGCTCTCCGCCCCCGGCCCGCCCTGGGTCATCAGATACGGAATATCAAAGGTTTTGATGGCGCCTGTCAGGCAGATGACAAGGCATACCTGAATCATCCCTTTTATGTTGGGAATTACAATATGGAAAAAGGCGCTGACGGAATTGGCTCCGTCTATGTAGGCGCTCTCCATAATTTCCTTTGGCATGGACTGCATTCCCGCTAAAAAGATGATGAAATGGTATCCCATATACTGCCATATCCCGGGCATAATCACGGAGAACAGAACCACCCCCGGGTCGGTAAGCCAGTTCCTTATGAGTCCTTTCAGCCCCACCGCCTGAAAAAACGCGTTGACCGGCCCAAAAGACGGGTTAAAAAACAGGGAGAACATCAGACCGATGACCGTAGCCGATATGACAACCGGCACAAAATACACGGACTGGAAAAAGTGAAATCCCCGGGTCGTGCGGTAGACAAGGTAGGCCAGAACCATGGCCAGAGGAAGCTGAATGCAGACGCCGGCCACCATGCTTTTTACGGTGTTGAAGATTACTTTCTTAAAATACCGGTCTCTGGTAAACAGATCCACAAAATTCTTGATCCCTATGAATCTGGCAGTTGTGATTCCGTCCCACTTTAAAAGGGAAAAATACAGCGATCCCAGCATTGGCAAGATCAAAAAGACGGTATACAAAACAAATGCCGGAAAATGAAAACTCAACGAAAAGATCCACTTTCCCTTTTTCACGCTGTTTCTGCTTCTGTTCTTCTGATTCATACGATCCCTTTCCCATGTAATCCGGGAAACCACACGGAACATGGTCTCCCGGATACTGTCATACTTACTCTTCCTTTGCCGTGGCAAGAGAGTTGTTTATATTTTCAATCACCTGATCCGGCGTGCTGATTCCAGCCATCAGTTCATCGATGCCGTCCGCAAAATCCGTCCAGCACTCCGTCTTCGGGCAGGCTTGGGGCAGATTGGGGCAGGATTCCTTGCCCTTGGCAAAGTTGATCACCTCCGCCAGCTTCGGCGTTGACACTCTGGACGCATCGATGTCCGTATCCAGCCTGGAAGGAATTCCGCCGCCGCTGTAGAGAACCAGCTCCTGGATCTCCTTGGAATAGAGGTAATCCACCAGGGTGATGATGGCCTCCCTCTTGTTGGGATCCTCCCACGCGTTTCTGGAAATCACATAGCCCATGTCACCGCCGGATCTGGCAAAATTCGTGGTGTCCCTCGTTCCGCCAGGCATAATGGGAGCCGGAATGATAACCGTCTTATCCGCCATTTCCTGGGACATATTGGCCAGCTGCCATGTCCAGGCATAGATCATGGCTGCCTTCCCCTCATTGTACATGGCAAAGTGCTGGTTCCAGTCGCCGATGGAGATGGTGTCGGCCGGGAACAGATGGTTTTCCCGCATGGTCTCAATGATCTCAAGGGTCTTTCTTATGTTGGGCGTATCCACCGTGTATTCCTCATTGATCATCCGGAAGTCTTCCTGGCAGTCCGGCATCTGGCCCAGGATCTCAGCTGCAAACTCGTGAGCCGGGTTGCCGCCTTTTGAGCCCATGGCAAAGGGCACGATTCCGTTGTCATAAAATACTTTTCCCACCTGGATCATATCGTCAAGAGTCTCGGGCAGCTCCAGCTGGTACTGATCGAACAGTTCCTGATTGCAGAACCAGACGCCGTATTCCAGCCCGCCTGCAATGGTAGCCAGCGTTCCCCCTGCGGATGTGCGGTCAAAGGACTCCGCAGGAAACAGCTCTCTCTTTATCTCCGTTGAAGCCTCAAGATACTCGTCGAAGGGTATGATCACATCCGCATCCAGCAGCATGGCGGAATTGCCGCCGCTTCCCCAGTAGAGGAATACGTCGGGCACTGTATTGCTGGCCACGTCCGTCTTGATCTTCGCCTTCAGCTCGTCGCCCAGGATGTTTTCATGCTCCAGGGTGAATTCAGACTTGTGGGCCTTGGCAAACTCCGTGATGGCGTCGTAAACCGGTTTTGTCTTGGGATCCGACGGCGTCTGCCAGCTTACCAGACGGATATTGGGCACACCGGCTGACTGACTTCCTGCGGCTGACCGGGTCTCCTGGGACTCCTGGAGCTGGGCCTGCTGGGCTTCTGTGGCGGCGCCGGATTCCTGGCTGCTCTGTCCGGCATCCCCGGGAGCGCCGCAGCCGGCCAGCACATTAGCCGCCATAGCGGCGCACAAAATCATTCCTGTCAGTTTCTTGTTATACTTTTTCATTCTTATGGTTCCTCCTGCTATTTTTAGTATCCTTATGGCTTCCTGCCTCTGCTTTTTCGCGAAACGGCAGATATCCTTAAAACGCAGTGTAGCCTCCGTCAATCACATAGTCGGAGCCTGTAACGAAACCAGATGTGTCTCCTGCCAAATAAACAACCAGTCCCTGCAGCTCCTCTGCCTGTCCGAAACGGCGCAGAGGCGTCCACTGTTCAAAGTTGGAGGTTCCTACCTCTTCCGGTTTTAAGGGCTCGTCACTCCAGGTCCGGATGTATCCGGGGCTGATGGTATTTATGCGGATTCCATATCTGGCCCACTCTACAGCCAGGCTTTTTCCCAGCATGATAACGCCTGCCTTTGAGGCGTTGTAGGCGCACTGGCACTGGGGGATATTGGCAATATGTCCTGACATGGATGCCGTCAGCACAATGGAGCCGGGGATGCCTTTTTCGATCATGATCTTTCCTGCCGCCCGCGCCGTGATAAAGGCTCCTGTCAGATTGACCCGGATCACTCTCTCAAACTCTTCCAGAGGCATCTCCTCCGCCGGGACATCCTGGAATGTGCCTGCATTGCAGAAACAGATGTCAAGCTTACCCCATTCCCTGACCACCCTGTCCATGCATTCCCGGATCTGTTTTTCATCTGTGATATCCGCGGTCATGGAGATGGCTCTTCCTCCGATTTCCCGGATCTGTTCTGCCGTAGCGGACACCGTATCTTTCAGATCCGCCACCGCCACATCGGCTCCTGCCTCCGCCAAGGCTATGGCGCATGCCTTTCCGATTCCATGGGCAGCTCCTGTGACAAAAGCCGTCCTGGATTTCAGGCTCATCTTATCAAAAATCATCTTCTGTTCCTCCAAACTGATCCCGAATGTACCCGATCCCCTGAGTAGCCAACGCCAGCCGGCCTTCAAGGGAAAGGTCTTCTGCCAGATCTCTCCACATTCTCATATTGTGTCCCTGTTCTCCGCCGGTTTTATAGAACGATTCCACGATGACGGACTTGTCATACCCAATCTCCCTCAGTGCCGCTCCCACCTTTTTCCAAGGGATCCTGCTGGTATGGTAGGGCACTTTTCTGTTGGGCTCGCTGACATGAAAATGGCCTATGTATCCTTTTGACCTGCGGATTGTCTCGGGAATGTCGTCTTCTTCAATGTTCATGTGGAAGCAGTCCAAAAGCAGCTTACAGTTGGGGCTGCCTACGGCTTTGCAGACCTCAATTCCCTCCGCCGCCGTGTTCATGAGGAAGTGTTCAAACCGGTTGACAATCTCCAAATTTACCGTTACCTGGTTGTCCTCGGCGGTTTTCATGACCTTTCGCAGGCTGTTGATGCAGTTCTCGATCCTTCTCTTCTTCTCATCCGGTTCGATGATATGATGGGAATAGTCTGCCGGCCAGTTGGAATATACGATTCCGCCGATATCGGCCGCTCCCAGAAGGCTCATTCCTTCGATTGCGCGTTTTAAGTGTTCGATGGCCTTGTCCCTGAGTGTTTCGTCGTCGCCTGACATATCCCAGCCGGCGGGGTAGCCGAATGTGAAGGTGGGGGTGATGTCAAGATCTTCTATGTATTTTCGTAAGTCTTTTATTTTTTCTTTTTCCAGGGAGAAGATTTCTTCTGTCGGAAAAAACTCAAAGACATCAGCCCCTGCTTCTTTTGCCAGCTTCAGACATGCTCTCGCTCCCAACTGATCATAGAAACTACCCCAGTGTCCAAAATGTATCCCTATTTTCATTCTGTTTTCTGATTACCTCCCTCTTTGTTTTTCTGTTTGTGATTCTGTCTGTGTTTGTGCTTTTTATGTGAATTATCCTATTTTCAGATAAAGTCGGCCGTCTTTATATGTATTATATCTATTTTTTGCGGGTTGCTAAATCTAAAATATATCATATTGATATAATATTCTTCGGATTCTCGTGTTTTTTATGGCTTTTTTCCGGAAGCTTCTCAAAGAACCTGCCGGAATCTGGCAGTGAGCCGGGTAGTGACAAAATAAAGGGGCTGTCCTGAATTACATTTTCAGGACAACCCCATAAGTATAACATAAGTATAACGATTGCTTGCACAGCCGCCACCGAACCCGTCAGTTAGCCTGCCAGCACCTGATGGATCTTTTTCTGTCTCTGCCTTCCGCCGATTAATTCTTGCCCAGCCGTCCTGATCAATGGCGGAAGAACTCTCGATGGCATTCACTGGCCTTATTCACCGTCCAGCTGCGGTTCAGCATTTCTGAAACTCCCCCATAGGATTCAAAATCATCCACCAGGAAGGGAGTCTCCGGCTTTTCCTCTACAGTCAAAAGAAATTCGGAATGCCCGGTAAAGCGGGGCAGACCCTCCGCTACTTCCTCATATCCCTATGCTGCTATCGCAGCTTTGCAGACTACTGCTTTGCTACCCCCTGCTCAATCGCCTTATCCCGTACTGCCTTTGCTACCCTTTGGGCTACCCGCTTATCAAAGGCTCCAGGGATAATATAATCTTCCTTCAGTTCGGATTCCTCCACAATCCCGGCGATGGCGTAAACCGCCGCGATCTTCATCTCCTCCGTAATATCCGTAGCTTTTGCGTCCAGCGCCCCCCGGAAGATGCCGGGAAATACCAAAACATTGTTAATCTGGTTAGGAAAGTCGGAGCGCCCGGTGGCAACTACCCTTGCGCCGCCTTTCTTCGCCTCATCCGGCATGATTTCCGGCGTAGGGTTAGCCATGGCAAATACGATAGCATCCTCCGCCATGGTGGATACCATTTCCGCAGTAACCACGTTGGGGGCGGAAACGCCGATAAATACATCCTTGCCCTTGATGATCTCAGCCAGCGGCCCATGCTGCTGATCCTTATTGGTCACTTTTGCCATGGCTGCCTGGGCTGGGTTCATCCACTCCTCGCCGGACGCTAAGGCTCCTGCCCGATCCACCAGGATAATATCCCCGATGCCGATCTGCAAAAGCAGCTTGCAGATGGAGATTCCCGCGGAGCCTGCGCCATTGATCACGGCCTTAACCTCCTGGGGCTTTTTCCCTACCAGCTTCAGGGCGTTAATGATCCCGGCAGATACGACGATAGCCGTGCCGTGCTGATCATCATGGAACACCGGAATATCCAGCTCTTCCTTCAGCCTGCGCTCGATCTCAAAGCACCGGGGAGCGGAAATATCCTCCAAGTTAATGCCGCCGAAGGTGGGGGCTAAGTATTTTACTGTCTTAATGATCTCTTCCAGATCCTTGGTATCCAGGCAGATGGGGAAAGCGTCGATGCCCGCAAAGGTTTTAAACAAAATCGATTTCCCTTCCATAACCGGCATAGCCGCTTCCGGCCCGATATCCCCAAGACCCAGGACTGCCGTCCCGTCGGAAACTACGGCCACCAGGTTTCCCTTAGCGGTATAGCGGTATACATCGGATTTATTGTCCCGGATCTTCCGGCACGGCTCCGCCACGCCCGGCGTGTAGGCCGTGCTTAAATCGTCCCGATCTTCTACCTTTACTTTAGAAATCACTTCGATTTTTCCTTTGTGTGACTCATGCATCTGCAGTGCAAGCGTATTGTAATCCATATTCTGTTCCTTTCCGTTTCAAGGTTGCCACAAAATCGTGGATTTCCACAATATATTTCGATTGGATTTACGTTGAATATTTCCATAAGCTGCGCTATATATTGTGGAAACGCAGCGTTTTGCCGCAAACCTTTTTTCCAAAATTTTCTATCGCCTTATTTTTCCCTTATTTTCCCTAAAATCAATCAGGCGGCAAAATCACCGTAAAGCGGGATTTTGCGCCATTTACACCATCTGTTCCGGCTTAAACACTTCGTCAAATTTTTCTTCCGTCAAAAATCCCAGGTCTATGCAGGCTTCCTTTAAGGAAATCCCTTCTTTATACGCCTTTTTCGCCGTCTTGGCCGCATTCTCGTAACCGATATAGGGATTTAAGCAAGTTACCAGCATCAGGGAGCGGTTCAAGTTTTCATCCATCTTTTCTTTGTTGGCTTTAATGCCCGCCGCGCAGTTATTGTTAAAGGAAACCAGGGAGTCGGCCAAAAGGCGGACGGACTGGAGGAAATTATAAATACATACCGGCATAAAAACATTCAGCTCAAAGTTGCCCTGGGACGCGGCCATGCCTACGGCTACGTCGTTTGCCATAACCTGCACGGCAACCATAGTTACAGACTCGCACTGGGTAGGGTTAACCTTTCCAGGCATGATGGAGCTTCCCGGCTCGTTTTCCGGGATAAAGATCTCGCCCAGGCCGCAGCGGGGGCCGCTGGCCAGCCAGCGCACATCGTTGGCGATTTTCATCATATTGGCCGCCAGGCCTTTAAGCGCGCCATGGGCAAATACCAGCTCATCCTTGCTGGTGAGGGAGTGGAATTTATTCTCCGCCGTCTTAAAGGTCTTTCCGGTAAGCTCAGACACGGCTTTTGCCACCTCCGTATCAAAGCCTTCCGGCGCGTTTAAACCGGTTCCCACTGCCGTCCCGCCTAATGCCAGCTCTCTTAAGCCGTCTAAGGATAAGGCTAACATTTCCTTGGATTTTTCCAGCATATTCTTCCAGCCGCTGATTTCCTGGGCAAAGGTAATGGGCGTGGCGTCCTGGAGATGGGTGCGCCCGGTTTTAACAATGCCTTTATTTTCTTCCATCAGCCGCCCAAAGGTTCCTGCCAGCAGATCGATGCTGGGGAACAGCTGCTCTTCGATGGCTGTAGCCGCCGCAATGTGCATGGCCGTGGGGAAGGTGTCGTTGGAGCTTTGAGACATATTGGAGTGATCGTTGGGATGAAGCAGCTTTTCCCCGGCCAGCTCATTGCCCCGGTTGGCGATCACTTCGTTTACATTCATGTTCGACTGGGTTCCGCTTCCGGTCTGCCATACGGCAAGGGGAAAATGGCCGTCCAGCTTGCCTTCTAAGATTTCATCGCAGGCCTTGGCAATCAGCTCCATCCGCCTGTCGTCCAGTTTGCCAAGGCGGTTATTGGCGATGGCTGCGGATTTCTTTAAGATGGCAAATGCCCGGATTACCTCCATGGGAATTTTTTCAATGCCGATTTTAAAATTTTCAAAGCTTCTCTGGGTCTGTGCCCCCCAGTACCGATCTGCGGGAACGTTTACTTCGCCCATTGAATCATGCTCTACGCGGTATTCCATTTGTTTCTCCTCCTGGTTTTCATTTTGTTGGGCAGGGATGAGGGATGGGGATATGCGGCAAATGTGTGAAAAATTTATCAGGTTTTTACAACATATCCCTTGTTTCAGCCTCATTTTTTGGTGAGTTTGCTCTTATTTATGATAAACCAAATGCAGGAAAATAGCTATACCTAAATTGGAATTTCATGGTACATTTTTTCTATGGGTTGTGGGGGAAATGAGGGGAAATTGGGGAGGTATTGGCTATGGGGTGGGGGTGCGCCACGCTGCTTGGCCGGGCAGCAACCGCTGGTTCGCTTCGCGCCCCATCGGTTGGGGGCTTTCGCCCCATAGCCAGAGATCAAAAAAAGGGCTCTTGCAAGCTAGCTTGCATCACCCTTTTTCCGATCTCTGGCTGCCCGGCTCAATGCTTTATCATGTTTTCAATAAATATACCATAACCCTTGGTGGAGTCTTGGACGAAGACGTGGGTCACGGCACCCACCAGTTTGCCTTCCTGGATGATGGGGCTGCCGCTCATGCCTTGGATGACGCCGCCGGTTAGGGTTAGGAGGTCTTGATCGGTTACTTCAAATACGATGCTTTTCGTCCTGTGGTTAGCGGAGTAATCGACTTTGCGGATTTCTATCTGGTAGTCTTTTACCTGGCCGGATACGCTGCTTCGCAGGAGGGCGGGGCCTGTTTTTACGTCCTGGCGGTAGCCTACGGGGATGGGGGAGGCGGATGTCCGGGAGATCAGGCTGTTTCCCGCCGTGCCGAAGATGCCGGTTTCCGTGTTTGCATCGATTTCTCCCAGCTTAGAGCCGGGGCCGTAATAGATGATCCCGCTCATTACTCCCGGGTTTCCGGAAGAGCCTTTTTCAATCCCTAATATTTGGGTTTCATATAAGGCGCCTTCCTGAATTTCTACCACGCCGCCGATATCGCTGTCGCTGATACCATGGCCCAAGGCTCCAAATCTGCCGTTTAGATCCAGGTACGTCATGGTTCCAATACCCTGGGTATCATCCCTGACCCAAGCCCCCAGCTTATACGTTCCGTCCTTATCCTCTGCCGGGTTCATGGCGATGGTCATCTCCTCCTCGCCCCGCCGGATCTTTAGCGTCACCCGCTCTGTCCCTGCCTGGTTTACGGCCTCCACCAGCTCCTCCTTTTTGGAAAGGGGCTTCCCATTGATGGCCTCGATATAGTCCCCGGAACGCAAGATTCCATACGCCGGTTCCACCTCCATCCCGTCCGCTCCCGTTAATGTTCCCGTCCCAATCACCAGGATTCCATCTGATTTTAAGTAAATTCCCACCGGAGTGCCGCAGGGAATCACGTAGCTTTCATCCACCACGTCCACCTGCACGTCTTTTACCTTCAGGAAGCCGAAAAGCCGCACTTCCATCTGATAGCTGCCTTCCTTCATCCCCAGCATTTGGAAGGGCTCATTCCCGGATATCCGGATTTGGCTGGAAGGGATATCCGATGGATTTCCTAAGGAAACTTCCTTATCCTTCATTTCCAATGTGGAATGGAACAGCAGCGGAAAACGGATAAACTCCTGTTCCCCCTGCACGATATTCACCTGATCCGGGACGCTCCGGTTTAAGTAAACATAGGAAAGCCCGGCAGATAAAAGGAAGAGAAGCATCCCGGCCTTAAGCAGACGGTGTTTTTTTCCCTTCCTTTTCTTCTCCGCTTTCCTGCTGCCTCGTCCTGTCTCCTGCATATCCTTACCTCCTCAGTCGCTGTACAATTCCTCCATATTCCAGGAAGCAAGCAACGCTTCCTGTCATTAGATTTACGGTGCAAAAAACGCGCCTTTGATCAAGAGCTGCCGCGCAATTCTTGATAGGCTAACTATATTCTTACCATAAATCCGTAAGCATATGCCGCTTTAGTACAAGACGTGAACGGGCATTTTCTGCCATTAGATGCATTTCCCCGCGATCCAAAAACCGGCCAGCTTTGTAAGCTGACCGGCTTTCCCATTCCCGTGCAAGGCTATCTGCTTACACGGATAGTATTCTTCATTTATCTGTTTATAACCGCGAAAATCAAACCAAAGGCGACTTATTTTGTCCGCTCTGCCAATTCCTTCATCTCCCGTGCATTCTGACGAACCACGTCGGTAATCTGCGCCCCGCCAAGAAGCCTGGCAAGCTCATGGATGCTTTCTTCCTTTTCCAGCCTGCGGATATTGGTCACGGTTTTCCCCCTTTGGACGGATTTGGCAATTTCAAAATGGCTGTCCGCCATAGAGGCTATCTGAGGAAGATGGGTAATGCAGATCACCTGATGGGACTTGGCAATCTCATTTAATTTCTCCGAAACCATCTGAGCCGTCCTGCCGCTGATCCCGGTGTCAATCTCATCAAAAATCAAGGTAGGGATCTCATCCGTATCAGCCAAAACCGTCTTGATGGCCAGCATAATCCTGGACAATTCCCCTCCGGAAGCAACCGCCCTAAGAGGCTTTACCGGCTGCCCCGGATTAGTGGAAATCAAAAACTCCGCCTCATCAAATCCATCCGCCGTATAGCCCTTTAGCCGCCTGAATTCCATCACGAAGGTTACGTCCAAAAAATTTAAGTCAATCAGGCTGCTTTTCATCCTCTCCGCCAGTTCTTTTCCGGCTTTCTTTCGGATCTGGGATAATTTTGTGCAAAACCCTTCCAGCAGATTCGCGGATGTTTCCAATTCCTTTTCCAATTCTGCCCGGATTTCCTCAAAATGCTCCAGTTCTTCCAACCGTTTCCTTTTTTCTTCCAAAACCTCCAGTATACGGGCAATGGTGCTGCCGTACTTGGCCTGGAAGCCGTGGATCACATCCAGCCGCCCTTCAATCTGACGGAATTCCCCCTCATCATAGGAACAGCCTTCCATATATCCGGTTATGGCATGGCCAAGCTCATTAACCAGCGCCTCCACATCAAAGATCTGATCCTTTATGGTCTTTAACTCCTTGTCAAAGCCGGAAACCTGATCCACGGCCCGCACAGCCCTGGCTATCCCTTCTTCATCCAATGCCTCCTTAGCCTCCGACAAACCTTCCATAATCTTTTGGGCATGGGAAAGCTTCCGGTATCTGGCCGTCAGCTCTTCCTCTTCACCCTCCTTAAGCGCTGCCTGCTCAATGCTTTCAATTTCAAACCGGCAGAAATCGGCTTCCCGAAGACGCTCCTCCTGCCCGCCTTCCATCGAGGAAAGACGCTCCTTTACCTGGCGGTAACGGTGATATTCCCGGCGAATCTCCTCCTTTACCGGGCTTACCTGGCTTTTGGCGTAAGCATCCAGGATTTCTAAGTGCTTGTGGATATTTAGCAGGGACTGGTGCTCATGCTGCCCATGGATATCCATCAAAAGGCTTGTCACCTGCTTTAGCCTGGCCGCTGTCACCGTCTCATCATTGATTTTCGCCGTACTGCGGGACGGGGTAATCTTCCGGGAAATAATCACCGTGCCGTCCTCCCCCGGCTGGATATCCAGCGCCTTAAGGGCCTCTTCCTGGGACGGGGTGTCCACGGAAAACAGCAGCTCGATATAGGCGCTGTCCGCTCCCTGGCGGATGCTGTCCCGGGATGCCTTCCCCCCAAGAGCCATATTCACCGACCCGATAATAATGGACTTCCCCGCCCCGGTTTCCCCGGTGAGGATATTTAAGCCCCCGCCAAACTCCACCTGGGCCTGTTCAATCAAAGCCAGGTTCTTCACCTGTAATTCAAGAAGCATCCGCTCCCTCCTTTTCCTATCTAGAGCGGTCTCGGAAACTCTTTGTGCCCAGATTTGTGAGATGATTTTTTGTCAGAAGTGCACAAATTTATGAGGCGTACATGGAGTGTACGTCGATTAAATTTGAGCTCTTCTGGCGGAAAATCATCCGCAAAGATGGGTGCAAGGGAGTTTCCGAGACCGCTCATCCATGTGCTCTCGAAATCTCTTTGTGCCTGATTTTGAGGGCACATACCCCAGTATCTACTGCCTCTGGATCAGCTTCTGCAGCTTATCCATCACCAGGATCGTGTCATCCACGCTGCGCACGGCGCACATAATGGTATCATCCCCGGCAATGCAGCCCACGATCTCATGGAAACGGATAGCGTCCAAAGCCGCTGCCACCGCCATGGCCATGCCGGAAACCGTGCGGATCACCAGGATATTCTGGGCCATGTCCATGCTCAGAAACCCATCCTGGAGGATCCGTATATATTTATCGCTGAAATTTCCGTTGTTCTGCAGCACCATATACCGCTGCTTCCCGCTTTCCGAAGGCGCTTTCGTCAGCTTCAATTCCCGGATATCCCTTGACACCGTAGCCTGGGTCACGTTAAAGCCGGACTGGTTTAAGTAATCCGCCAGCTCCTCCTGGGTCTCAATCTCATATTTTCCAATCAGTTCCACTATTTTGCTGTGGCGTTCTACTTTCATATCCCGCCTCCTTTTTCTTGATTCATCCATCTGCCCCCATCCTGCCGGCGCGCCTTACACGCCTGCCATCTTGCTGCTTAAATTCTGCAGGAAGGACACCTGCTTTAACTGCACCAGCACCGTATCCAGCCGCGAACGGCGGATCTGGATCACGTCTTTCTTTTTCACCTCATCCCCTAAGTTCCCATCAAAAGCCGCCATATGCCCCTCGTCCAAAATCTCCACGGCAATCTGGTCTTCCTCCGGAAGGACAATGCTCCTGGCATTTAAGGCGTGGGGGCAGATGGGGGTTAAGATCATCATCCTGGCTCCCGGCGCCACGATAGGTCCTCCCGCCGAGAGATTGTAAGCGGTAGAGCCGGTGGGCGTGGCAAAGATCATCCCGTCCGCCGTATAATCGTTCAAAAACACGCCGTTGACGAAAATCCGGAAGTGGAGAGGCTTTAAGGTATCCTTCCTGCTAAGGACAATCTCATTTAACGCAATGTCCTGGAAAATATTCCTCCCCTGCCGCACCACCTGGCCGGACAGCATCATCCTGGGCTCCAGCCAGTAGCGCCCCTCCAGCAGCGCATCCAGCATCTTTTTCACTTCCTGGCTGTCATTAACCTGGGTTAAATACCCCAAATGTCCCCGGTTTACCCCGATAAACGGGATCCGGCAGCCTGCCAGATCCCTGGCCGCCTGGATCAGCGTCCCATCCCCCCCAATGGTAATCACGCACTCCGTATCCTTAGGAAGCTGGGAAACCCTGGTATAGCCGCCCTCCTGGGCGCTTTTCTGAGGGTGGAGCAGGCACTTTGCCCCTTTTTCCTGAAGGTAGCAGGATATTTCCTCTGCCGTTTCCCCGGCTCTCTCCTTCCCCAGGTTTGCCACAATGTAAAAATTCTTCATCTGATGTAACCTATCCTTGTAAAGTTCTATGGGATTCCTCCACCACATATGCAGCGTCAATGGCGCGGCTGGGTACGTCCTCCCCCTCCCTGTAATTTTGCAGATACAGCAGATACTCAATATTCCCCTCCGGCCCCCGGATGGGAGAAAATTCCAGGCCAAGCACCCCAAAGCCCAGGGACTGGGCAAATTCCATCACCGTCTGGATCACTTCTAAGTGCACTTTTTTATCCCGCACGACCCCTTTCTTCCCCACCTTTTCCCGGCCGGCCTCAAACTGCGGCTTAATCAGGCAGACGATCTGCCCCTCCTCCGTTAAAAGGGCTTTTACCGGCCCAAGCACCTTCGTCAGGGAGATAAAGGATACGTCAATGGAAGAAAAATCAATGCCGTCCGGGATCTCCTGCCGGGTCACATAGCGGATATTCGTCTTTTCCATGCAGATTACCTTGGGATCGTTCCGAAGCTTCCAGGCCAGCTGCCCCTTGCCCACGTCCACCGCGTAAACCTTGGCCGCCCCGTTTTGCAGCATACAGTCGGTAAAGCCCCCGGTGGAAGCCCCCACGTCCATGCAGATTTTTCTGGAAAGCTCAAGAGAAAAATGGGTCATGGCTTTTTCCAGCTTCAGGCCTCCCCGGCTTACATACTTTAGACCCGTGCCCCGCACTTCAATCTGTGCCGTATCCGCGAAAACCGATCCGGCCTTGTCCTCCTTCTGCCCGTCCACGTACACGATGCCTGACATAATCACCGCCTTCGCTTTTTCCCTGGATTCTGCCAGGTTCCTTTTCACCAAAAGCACGTCCAGCCGCTCCTTCATTCCCTCTGCCCTCCAACTCCTTCGCCCTGCCCATCCTTTAGGGAGCCGCAGTCCGCCTCCAAAAGGCCTGCCCTTTCCAGGGCACGGATCACCGAATCGCTGTCTATCCCCAGGCTTTCCCGCAGAATGCTCACGTTCCCGTGCTCCACATAAGCATCGGGGAGGGCTACCTGGAAAGTCTTTACCTGAGGGAATTTCTGGTGGACGTAATCCGCCACCGCCAGGCCAAAACCGCCCTGAAGCACATTTTCCTCCAGCGTCACCAAAACCTCATGGGTTTCTGCCAGACGCTCTGTCAGCTCCCGGTCAAAAGGCTTCACAAACCGCCCGTTAGCCAGGCTGCAGGAAATCCCCCGCTCCTTAAGCTTTTCCCGGATATGCTCCGCCGTGCTGACCATGCTTCCCACAGCCAGCAGGGCAAGCCTTGCCTGGGAAGCGCCCTGGCCGCTGTCGTCATATAAAAGCTCCCCCTTCCCGTATTGGATGGGGGCGCGGAAGGCCTTAAGCCCCCGGTAAGCCTCCCCTCTGGGGTAGCGGACTGCCACAGGCCTGCCCATGCTTACGGCAAAAGCCAGCATATCCTCCATCTCCCATCGGTTTTTCGGCGCCATCACCGTCATATTGGGAATGCAGGTTAAATAGCTGTAGTCAAAAATCCCCTGATGAGTTTCCCCGTCGCTTCCCACCAGACCCGCCCTGTCAATAGCGAAAACCACCGGAAGCTCCTGGATGCACACATCATGAAGGATTTGGTCAAACCCTCTCTGCAAAAACGAAGAGTACACGGCGATCACCGGCTTAAGGCCTGCGGCAGCCATCCCCGCCGCGCTGGTTACACCGTGAGCCTCAGCAATCCCCACGTCAAAAAAGCGCTTCGGATACCTTTTGGCAAACTCCTTTAGCCCCGTTCCGTCAGGCATGGCTGCCGTAACCGCCACAATCCGGCCATCATTTTTTGCCAGGCGGCACAGTGCCCGGGAAAATACCTCCGTGTAGCTGGGATACTTCTTTTCCTTAAGGGGCTGCCCGGTTGCAAGGTCGAAAGGATCCACCCCATGGAATTTGGAAGGATTTTTCTCCGCCGGGGGATAGCCCTTCCCTTTCTTCGTAATTACGTGAACCAGCACCGCATGATCCAGCTTCTTTGCCTCCAAAAGCGTTTTTTGCAGCATCCGGATATTATGGCCGTCCACCGGGCCTAAATAGGTAATGCCCATATTTTCAAACAGCATCCCGGGGATGAACAACTGCTTAATCCCGTTTTTCGTCCGCTTAATCCGATCAATCATCTGGGAACCCAGCCCGGGAATCCGCTCCAGCACATCCACAACGCCTTTTTTCAGGTCATTGTAGCCATCCCCCGTGCGGATCCCGCTTAAATACTTGGACATCCCGCCCACATTTTCCGAGATGGACATATTATTATCGTTCAGCACGATAATAAAATTTTTCTTCAGCCTGGCCGCGTTATTTAATGCCTCATAAGCCATCCCGCCGGTCAGAGCGCCATCTCCGATTACGGAAACCACCCAGTAATCCTCCCCTAAAAGATCCCGTCCCTGGGCTATGCCCAGCCCCGCAGAAACGGAGGTGGAGCTGTGGCCGGTGTCAAAGGCGTCGTAAGGGCTTTCCCTTCTCCTGGGGAAACCGCTTAAGCCCCCGTACTGGCGCAGCCCTTCAAACATCCCTCGCCTTCCGCTTAAGATCTTGTGGGTATAGGACTGATGGCCTACATCCCAGACAACCTTATCCTTCGGCAGATCAAACGCCAGGAACAAGGCAATCGTCAACTCCACCACCCCTAAGTTAGATGCCAGATGGCCGCCTGTATGGCTGATCTTTTCCAGCAGAAATTCCCGGATCTCCTGAGCCAGCAGCTCCAGCTCCTCCGGATCCAGCTTTTTCACCTCTTCCGGGCTTTGAATCTTCTCTAAAATCATCTTTTCCTCACACCTTATTTTTCCCTGGCCGCCAGCATTAACAAAAGCTGCTCTAAGAATTCATTTTTTCCGCCCAAAGAACCAAGAGCCGAAACCGCCGCTTCGCAAAGCCTGGCCGCTTCCTCCTTTGCCGCGTCAATGCCTTCTAAAGTAACGTAGGTGGTCTTGCAGTTCTTCTCATCGCTTCCCACCGGCTTGCCTAACACCTCCTGGCTGCTGGTTACATCCAGGATATCGTCCCGGATCTGGAAAGCCAGACCCGCATTTAAGGCAATCCCCGACATTTTTTCCTGTTGTTCCTCCCCGGCCCCGGCTAAAACCGCGCCGATCATCATGGAGGCCTCCAGCAGCGCCCCGGTCTTCAGCCGGTAAATAAAATCCAGCTTATCCTTTGGGATGGGCTGGTTCGTCAGCTGCACATCCACCACCTGGCCGCCGATCATGCCGTAAATCCCGGTCTTTTCAGCCAAGATCCCCATAGCCCGCCCGGCTCGCTCCGGGTGCGCGCTTGCCAAAATACCCTTTGCCGCAGCAGCAAAGGCTTCCACAATCAGGGCGTCCCCGGCCAATACACCGAAATCCTCCCCGAACTTCGCCCAGGTGCTCTCCTTTCCCCTGCGGAACCGGTCGTTATCCATGCAGGGAAGATCGTCATGGATCAGGGAAGAGGTGTGGATCATCTCAATCGCCGCCATAAACGGCTCCGCTTCCCGGATATCCCCGCCGAAAAGCCTGCAGGACTCCATCATCAGCAAGGGCCTTAACCGCTTCCCCCCTGCATTCATGCTGTAATTCATGGCTTCCATAATCAGCCGCTGATGGCCTTTTTCCTCAGGAAGGTATTTACGGATAATCTCCTCCGCTTCCCTGGTTCTTGCCTTCAGCAATTCCTTAAACTCACTCATGCCCCTCTCCCCCGCTTAACACCAAGATTTGTTTTTCCACCTGATCGATCTGGGCGGAACAGCTTTTGATCAGCTTCATCCCCCGCTCAAACTGGCGGAATGCTTCCTCAAGAGGCTGCCCGTCGTCCTCCAGCAATTCCAAAATCCCATCTAATTCCTCAAACGTTTCCTCGATTGTCGGTTCCTTAACCGGATCCTTTAGGCTTTCCGCCTGATTTCCTTCCATCTTATCTCAATCCTCCATCAAGCCCTGAACCTGGGCCAAGATTTTTCCGTCCCGTATGCGGATTTCCACCTTGTCCCCCGGCTTTACCTGGCTTACCGTAACAATCCGCCTGCCGTCCCCGCCTGTGATCAGACCAAAACCTTTGCTGATCCGTTTTAAGGGAGATAAGCCCTCCAGCTTTTCCGCCAGCAGCGCCAAATTATGCTTCCTGCTCATTAGTTTTCCGCCAATGGCCCGTTCCATACATTTTTCCAGTTCAGCCAGCCGCTGACGTTTTTCATTTAGCTGGTAAGCTGGATCCTTCAGCTTTAATTTCAGGGCATACCGCTCCAGACGGTTTTTCCTCTGCCAAAGCATCCGATCCATCTTTGAACACAGGGCGTTCCCATACCCGGACATATCCTGCTGGAACTGGATATAGTCAAATACCGCCAGCTCTGCCGCCGCCGAAGGGGTAGGCGCCCGCAAATCCGCCACGTAGTCGGCTATGGTTACATCCGTCTCGTGGCCTACAGCGGAGATTACCGGAGTCTCACAGTCAAAAATCGCCCTGGCGACCATCTCTTCATTAAACGCCCACAGATCTTCGATGGAACCGCCGCCCCGGCCCACGATCAGCACGTCCAGGCCCAGCTTGTCCAAAGCCTCGATCCCTTCTGCGATGCTGTACTTGGCCTTCTCCCCCTGCACCAGGGCCGGGTAAAGCACCAGCTGCACATAAGGGTTTCTGCGGGAAGCAATATTCATGATATCCCGGATAGCCGCGCCGGTGGGAGCCGTGACGATCCCTACCGAGCAGGCGTATTTGGGAATCGGCTGCTTATATTCCCTGGCAAACATCCCCATCTCTTCCAGCTCATCCCGCAGCTTTTCAAACCTCAGGAACAAATCCCCTACCCCGTCTAAGGCAATCTCCTTAGCGTAGAGCTGGTACTTCCCGTCCCGCTCATACACATCCACCGTCCCGGTAACGATTACCTGCTGCCCCTCCTCTAACCGAAAAGAAAGGCCCATCCGCTGCCTGGCAAACATAACCGCAGATAATGCGCCCTTTCCGTCTTTTAATGTAAAATAGATATGGCCCAAACTGTGGTATTTACAGTTAGAAACCTCTCCCTTTATGGAAATCCGGCTCAGTGCGTAATCCTGCACAAACATATTTTTAATATATGCATTTACCTGGGACACCGTATATACATTTGCCATGGCTACACCAGTTTTGCCAGGATTCCGTTGATAAAGGCCGGTGAATCCTTGCCGCCAAATTTCTTTGCCAGCTCCACTGCCTCATTGATCGCCACCTTCTCCGGAATCTCATCATCATACTTCATCTCATAGCTGGCCAAGCGCAGGATCGTCAGCTCCGCCTTGCCCATCCGCTTCGTTTTCCACCCTTCAGCCACGCCGTTAATCTTCTCATCCAGCTCTGGAACCAGCCGGATCATCTTCTCTGCCCGCTCCTTTACCACCCTGCGGTCTTCCTCCCCTAAGCCTGCCTGATGGAGGATCTCCTCCTTCCCTTCCGGCGTCACATCCTCCTCCTCAGGGGACAGGAAGTAATTTTCCAGCTGCTGCCCCATCTCTTCCGCCGGATAAAAATCGGTGCAAAATAATATTTTAAAGCAATGCTCCCTTAGCTCTCTCCTGGTCATGGCTGCTCTCCTTACACGATTGTTTGGAGCTATTATAGCAAATTTAAAACCGTTATACAACCGGAAATCACTTTGATGGCTGGTTTAACGGCTGATTTGGCGGATAGTCTGGCGGATATCCTGGCGGACAGTTTGACGGACAGTTTGACGGATAGTTTCATAGAAAGCGCTCTCCGGTAAAATTAAGAAAGCACCGCCCATTTTCAGCAGTGCTTTCCCCCTATGCTTAAACGGCTTTCCTTACCGTTTCCCCCAAATTTTTACAATATTTTTAAACGGCCCGCAAGCCTTTGTCTTTTTCTTCCCTACTGGTACGCTTTTGCCGCCTGCACCAGCCTTAAAAACTCCTTCCGGTAATCATCGGAATCCTGATGGATACAGGACTCCGCCAAAGCTGCCGCACTGTCATAGTCTGCCGTCCCCTTATTTTCGCTTTCCCGCAAAACCATGCCAAACTCAGCCACCGCAGCCGCAAAGGTAAGATTTTCCGATGGCTGCTCCCTGTAGCTGTCCGCCTCTACCGGATACTCCAAAAGCCTGCTGGTATCCCCGTTAGGAGCCTTGTACCGCAGATTCACCGTCAGCAGCTCGCTGCTCCCCGTAGTGGTTCCCGCCGTCTGGTACTTTAATTCCTTTTCCGCCATAATGTTTCCCGCCGGGATAATCTCATACAGCGCCGTTACCGAATGGCCGGAGCCGATCTCGCCTGCATCTACCTTGTCATTATCAAAATCTTCCTGGTTTAGCAGCCGGTTCTCATAGCCGATCAACCGATAGCCTGCCACCTTTTCCGGGTTAAACTCTACCTGGATCTTTACATCCTTTGCCACTGTGATCAGGGTTCCCCCCATCTCATCCACCAGCACTTTCTTTGCCTCATAAAGACTGTCTAAGTAATTATAATTGCCGTCCCCATTGTCCGCCAAGGCTTCCATCTTATTGTCCTTAATATTATCGCTCCCTACGCCTAAAACGGACAGATGGACTCCGCTTTTCTTCTTCTCCTTAATCAGCCGGGTAAGCTCCCCCTCGCTGCTTGGGCCCACGTTCAGATCCCCGTCCGTTGCCAGGATCACCCGGTTATTCCCGCCAGGGATAAAATTTTTCTGGGCCAGCTCATAAGCTTTCTCAATCCCTGCCGCCCCGGCAGTGCTGCCCCCTGCCTCCAGATCATCCAGCGCGGCGGCAATCTCCGCCTTCTTTATCCCGGAAACGCCGTCCAAAACCACGGATTCATACCCGGCGTAGGTGACAATAGAAACCTTATCCCGCTCATCCAGGTTTTCCGTCAGCATGGTAAAAGCTTTCTGCACCAAAGGCAGCCGATCCGCCCCGTACATGGAGCCGGACACATCCAGCAGAAATACCAGATTGGAAGACGGCCTGCCGGAAAAATCAATCTCCTTTGCCTGAAGGCCGATAAGCAGGAGACGGCTGTCTTCATTCCACGGGCAGTCTGAGTACTCCGTGGTCACGGAAAAAGGCTCCTCCCCCTTAGGCTCCGGGTAATCATACGAGAAATAGTTGATCATTTCCTCTATCCGCACCGCATCCGCCGGGATCTCCGCCTGATCCCGGATCATCCTGCGGATATTCCCATAGGAAGCCGTATCCACATCCACGGAAAAGGTAGAAAGAGGCTCCTCGGCCACGTGCTTAAAGCCGTTTTCCGAAATATAGGCATACTCCTCCGTATTCCAATCCTCCTGCCGGTAAACCTCCTGGTAGCCGTCCGCCATATTCGGGGCGTAGCCTCCCATATCTGCATTGCCATACTCCGTTCCCATTGTCACCTGAGGAGCCAGGGCAGCCCCCTCCTCCATCATCGGGATATCTTCAGCAACCCCCTCATATTTCATTTCCTCCCTGGCCGCCTCCGTTTCCGCGGCAGTTTCCCACCCCCTGGCAGGAGGGGCTGCCGGAGCAGCTCCTGCCATGTCGCCTGTCACAGCAGCTGCCGTAGTAGCCGCCGCAGGGCCTGCCCCATCCGCCATCCCGCCGGAAGACGTACTCTTAGGCGCTCCCCCGCACCCCGCAAGCAGCGCCATCGCGGTGATTAAGCTGGCCCATCTGGCCGTCCGCCTGTTCTTCATCCTGAATTTCCTCGTCCATTTCCTCATCATCCTTATTCTCCTCCCTTTTCCTGCAACTTTCTTCCCGCAAGCTTCTTCCTGCAACTTTCTTCCTGCGGCTTTCTTCCTGCAAGCTTCCAGAATCCTCTGAACGCTATTCTTTAATCAGGGAAAGGAATTGGGAAAGAAAGCCCTCATCCTGCCTAAGCAGCATACGGTCGTAAAAATAATCGTTTTCCCCTTCCCTTTTCCCTGCAACCACCTTGGTTTCCTGATTCACTAAACTGGCATACCCGGAATGGAACAAATACGCCCCATCCTGAAGGATTTCCACCTGGGGCGCAAAAGGATAAATCAATTCCCACTCCCCCTTCTCCTTCTTCAAGGGAAGAAGGTAAGCGCTTCCCTCCTTAAGCTGGTACAAAATATACGCCTCGTCCCCCTCCGTCTTCACAATCGGGCTTTTCACCAGGATCCTTTCCTGGCTGTCCAGATAATCCTGGGCGTAATGAATCTCCCCTGCCAAAACCTGGTAAACCACCTTCACCGCCCTGCCTTGGCCGTCATACTCCAAAGAAACCCCCTCTACCGTACCGCTGCACAAAAGCTCTGCATCCGCCAATATGGCCTCAGAAAAGTAACTGGCATCCTCCGGAACGGTAACGGCTCCCTTTGGAAGCGGCAATCGTCCATCCGTCCCCGCCTCCAAGAGCTGAGGATTCATTCCCCCGTCCAATCCTTCCGTCCGGGCCGCTATATCCTTCTCCTGGGCGGGGAAATTCCCCCCCTCTTCCATCAGGAAAGCCTCCCCTTCCCCGGTTTCCTCCTGCATCGTCTGACCGGTTTTCTCCTGCACCGCCTGGCCAGCTTCCTCCTGCATCACCTGGCCGTTTTCCGGTTCTTCCCAGGTATTCTCCGCCACCCCGGCATCCCCCTCCCTATCCATGCCTCTCTGCCAAAGCCTTCCGGGCAATCCCGGCAGCACTGCCACAAAAACTGCTGCCGCTGCCACCGCCAGCCCGAAGCCGTAAACCCGCCGCAAACCAGGCCGTGCCTTCGCCTTTTTCTGCTCAGGATGTTCCTTTAACTGGCATTCAATCCTGCCCCAAAGATCCGGGGTTTCCTTCTCTTTCCACTCCCGGTATTCCCGCTCAAATTGCCTGTCCCCTTTCATAGCTGCACCTCCCTTAATTTCCCAATCGCTTTCCGGTAGCACCAGGCCACCGTTCCCTGAGGCTTCCTCAGGATCGCCGCAATTTCCCTGAAGGTTAATTCACCCATGATTTTTAAATTGACAATCTGGCGTTCCTCCTGCTGTAACATCATCATCGCCTGTTCCAGGCTAATCTTCTGGCAGAGCTGATCCTCATGAGAAGCCTGTCCGGGATGGAATTCCTCCGGCGCGCTTTCCGTGGGAACCTCCCGTTTTTGTTTCCTTAAATAATCAATAGCCATATTATGGGCAATAGTAAGCAGCCAGGCCCGATGTCCCTTTCCCGACCGGTATGTATCCGCAATATCCCACAACCGGATAAAAAACTCCGAGGTCACATCCTCCGCATCCTGACGGTTACAAAGCACCTCCCACACCGCCGAATAAACCATCGGACAGTAATCCTCATAAATCTGCCTTAATCCCTCCTTATCATTCCGGCAGATCCGTTTGATGTTTTCATTAAACAACTGCTCCTTCATGAATTAATCCTCTCTGCTCTGCTTGTTTTATCAAGCTCTGTTTACTATACGTATTTGGGGGTGCGAATTTATGGGGAAATTTAAAAAATTTTTTACTTTTTCGCTGTATCAAGCCATATTCATTAGTGCTTTTCCGCTGCGAACTCGCAAGCCTACGTGTTTCCTCTAATCCAGCAAACCCACCGTAAGAAACGCAGCTAACTCCATCCGCCCTCAACGCATTCGAAACAACCCTGCGTCAAAATCCACCTAACCAGCCATCCAAGTTGACAAAGCATCATCTTTCCCCAACATCATCCCCACCTAACTACCCCCCAAATATAAAAAGCAGGAATCCCCCGCCCCATACAGGCAGTTCCTTCCTGCTTCACCAAACCTTCTATAAAATTAATTGCAACCGTTCAGACGGAGCTTCTTCTTGTCCTCCTGCATCGGACAAGAAGATTCTTATGTCCATCCAATGTGGAATTTGACATGAATTTGGACTTACAAGTAAGCTTGACGTTCCAAATTCATGTCAAATCCCCCGCTGTCTGAACAGTTACAATTAATTCGCATTCTCCATATTCACGCTGGCTATCCGAATATTCACATCCAGCACCGACAATCCGGTCATATTCTCTATCGCCGATTTTACCCGATCCTGCACCTTTTCCCCAACCTCAGGGATATTATACCCGTATTTTAAATTCAGGGAAAGATCCACGGACACGTGCTCTTCCGTCACATCCACCTTCACTCCCTTAGAAAGGTTCTTCATCCCCAGCTTGCCTACCAGCTCATTGGTAATGTTCCCGGCCATGGAATCCACGCCCTCTACTTCCGTGGCTGCCAGCCCTGCGATAATCGCCACTACCTCGTCGGCAATCTGCACCTCCCCCAGCTTATCTTTCTCATATACCTTATGGGTGCTTCTATTCTCAACCTCTGCCACTATGATACCTCCTGCATAATCCATTTTCCTGGAGCGTGTCTGAACATCCTTTCCGCCGTTTTTTGCCGGCTAGGAAAGGCAATGTACAAGCACGCTCTGATTTGCTATATTCCTCATTATATCAGAAGATAAAAGCTTTGCAAAGGTGGTTTCTCGTTTTCCGGCAAACTTTTTAAAGCCCCGCCCCCAAATTTCACGGCCATATTCCCATTATTCCGTCAAATTCAGCAGGGAAATCACAATCTGGTCAGCAGGAACTTCCGTTTTCCGCTTCACGATATCTTCAATCTGTGCCCGCTGCTGATCGGTGATGCTTGGGGCGTTGATCACCACATCAACCTGGCCGGAGGAAACGCTGACCACCGGATCCGCAAAGCCCTTTGCCATCAGGAGGGTTTCCGCGGCATTCTCCTTTTCCGCGACCTCCGTAAGGGCAATCATATCCTGGATGGCCTGCTGCTTGGCCCCTTCCTCGATTCCGGTGCTGTTAATTAAATTCATCAAGGTTTCCTTATTTTTTGCCCGTACCTGTTCCCGGCTCAGCTGCACATTTGCGATATAGTCCGTCACGCTCATGCCGCTGGTCAGCACAGCTTCCCCTGGATTTTCCAGCCCCGTTTCCGAAGCGTCCTCATCCCCGTAGGAAACATCCAGCCCTTCTCCCTGGGCTCCGGCCGCCACGCCTTCTTCTCCAGCATTTCCCTGGGCATACTGGTTCCCTTCACCTTCCATGGTAGCTTCCGCAATCGTCTCGTCCAGGAAATCCTGATCCAAGCTTCCAATCTCTGGCAGCACATCCCCATAATTGGGGCTGGCCTGGTTTTCCGCCAGGATATCTTCATCGGAAATCTCCAGCATTCCGGCCTCATACACCTGGCTGCCTGCCGCCAGCTCCTGCTTACCGGCATAATTCAAATATCCGGCGGCGGCAATCATCACCGCCAGAGCGGTAATAATCACCTGGTTGCGGCGAAACAATTTTTTCATGTTTAATTCTTTTTTCGGTTTTAACATCATCCTCGCTCCTTTTTCCACCCGCTTTCATATTCTAATCTTATTCGGGCAGCTTAAAAATATGCCCCTTTGCCGCGAAAAATACCCTACTGGGTCCGCTTAAGCACTTTTATTTTATGGGCAGGCAGATCGAACAGCGCCGCCATGGCATCGGTAATTTCCGCCTTCACCGAAGGCAGGCCTCCGCCCTGGGCACTGATCACAATTCCGGATATTTCCGGCCGCAGCTCCTTCTCCAAAAGCGGCTCTCCCCCGCTGCCCGCCTGCTGGCCGCCTCCCTGGACAATCACCGTGCTTGATTCCTCTTCCTGCTGGGCAATATCCCTGATTCCTCCGGAAGAATCCTGCTCCTTAGTGGAAGACTGTAAAGTCCTCCCATCAGTCTGATATACTTTCTGCTCCGAAGATTTCAGCACGATCAGCACATCTACTTCCCCCACTCCCTCTACCCTTTTCAGCATATCCCTTACCCGGTTTTCCAAAAAAACCTCATAGGAATCCGCCTCGGAGCCTAAATCCTCCGGCTGCCTGCTTAAAGCCCCTAACTCCCCCTGATCCTTTCTCCCCGCCTGCCCCACGCCAAATGCCCCCGTTTCCGGCTGTCCGCCGCTTCCGCCATATTCCATTGTCCCTTCTTTCTGCTCCCCTCCACCGCCCTGCCATCCCCCGGCCTTTTTTCCGTTAAGGGGCGCTGCGACGATCATCAAAATCAGCCCCAGGCACAGCAGAAGAATCCAATTCTCTTTCTTCATCTTTCCAGGCAATCTGGATATTTTTCTCTTCCAGCCCGTAATACTTTGCCACTTTTCGTTGAAATCCATACAACTCCTCCTGTCTGCTTCCCGCCGGATAGCTCCTTCCATCCTCATCCCTCCCTTTCCCCCACTGGCTGACAAGGTATCCTTCCTGGCCCGCCGAAGCTTCCTCCACCTTAATCTCCACCGGGGCAATCCCTCCCTCCCGGCCCGCCGCTACAATCACCGCTTCCTCCTCATCCTCCCATACCTGAAAGCCGCCCCCTAAACTTTGCCCTTCCTCCCGCTTTTCTAAAACCAGCTGGATTCTGGTAATTTTGCCAAAGCTTTCTTCCCCTTCCCGGCCTTCTATTTCTACCCTTGCCTCCCTGCAGGCGAACCCTTCCGCCCAGGCCTTTTCCTGGATATCCTTAGAAACCGCCTCCTCATACCGGCGGATCACCTGGCTTATCTGCCTGTCCTCAATCCCCCAAAGTTTCTCCTCAAACTCCCTGGCATCCTGCCGGAACCGAAGCCGTTCATAGGCAAAGGCCAGCTGTTCATCCAGCTTTAATCCGCCCGTCAAAGGCGCTAAGGCAACCAAAAGGAAAACTGCCCCAGAAAACAGCCGGATATACTGCTCATATTTTCCCTTAGGCAAAAGATTAAATACCAGGCTGATAAAGATCAAGTAGTACACGATATTCTTTACCCATTGGATCACCGCCTCCACTTAACCGCCTCCTTCCTTAACCGATGTTAACGCCCCTCCGCTCTTAACGCTTCCAAACACCGATGCCGCAAGCGCCTCCTTAACCCATTAAAACACGCCCTAAACCTATCCCCCAAAATATACCGCATTGGTCGCGCCGCAGACTAATCCGATAGAAATAGCGAACAAAAGCAAAACCGTCAGCACGGTTTGGAGCAAAAGGCCGTGAGCCTTTCCCATGCCGTCAGCGCAGGCCGTCAGCCTTCTGTCACAGATCGGCTCCATAAAGGCCGCTGCCCCCCGATACAGCAGCAGGAAAAACAAAAGCTTTGCCATAGGGGCTGCAGCCAGGATCACAAGCGCTGCCACCGCAGCTCCTCCCACCGTATTTTTCAGCAGCACTCCCGAGCCTGCCGTTACCTGAATCACCGCCTCCGCCCCGGCTCCGATCCCGGGAATCAAGGAAACTGCCCTTTGAAGCCCAGCCCTTTTTACGCTGTCTGCAAAGGGAAGGATCATCGCCTGGATCACTTGAAGCCCTAAAAATACGCCTACCATGGTTTTTAACAGCCATCGTATCCCTGACTCCAGCCCGGAGGTCAGCTTGGAAATCAATTCTTCCCTGGAAAGGTTTCCTGCCAGGACAAATAATACATAGGCTTTAACGAAAGGGATAATCACACTCCCGCAAATCACCTGTGCCCCGGCCACCGCTCCTAAAATGCTGCTGTAAAAGGCTGCCGCCGATATGCTTCCCCCGGCCAGGGCAACCGCCAAAAAAAACGCGGGAAGCAGTACCTTCATGAAATCCAGGATAAGCCCTGCCACCGAGGAAGCCGTTTCTACGCTGGTAAAAAAACTGGCCGTCAGGCAAGTAAAGGATAATAAATAGGTAATGAAAAACCCCGTTTCTGCGATCCGGCTTTCCGGGAACACCGCCCCTATACGGGCAAATACCGCCCCCAGGATCCCCAGCGCCGCAGCCTGGGCTAAAAATTTTGCACTGTCTCCCATATCCGATATCACGCCTTCCCGCAGCGCATCCAGCACTTTTTTCGCTGCTCCGGATAAATCCCCCTTTGCCAAATCCCCCATCAGAGCGGAAAACGACAGGCCCCCCGCCTCATTCAGCCTGTCCAAAAATTGCTGGATCTCCTCCAGCTCCGCTTCCGGAACCAGTGTTTCGTCCCCGAAATCTAACAGGCCCAGGCCCTCCCCCTCTTTTGCCGTTTCCCATCCCCCGCCCCAGGCCAGGCAGGCAGGGACAGCCATCAGCCCGCAAAAAAAGAGAAAAAAAAACACCCGCTTTCCCTTTCCCATCTCTTCCCCTTCCTATACCATAAACTGTTCCAGCGTATTTAACAAAGCCAGCACCACTGGGGCGCTGACCGCCAGGATTGACAGCTTCCCAAAGATTTCAATCTGGTTCCCCAAAAAGCCATACCCATTATCCCGGCAGATCCCAGAGGCGAATTCTCCAATATAAGTAATGCCCACCAGCTTCATCAGCGTAATAAAATACATCTGGTTTAGCCGGATGGCCTCCCGTATCTCATTGATTACCGTTAGAATTCCTTCCAGCTTCCGTATCCCGTAAAACAGGATAAACAGCCCTGCCGCCGCAGACAGGTAAAACCCATACTCCCCCTTCATGCCCTTTAGCTGCACCGCCAGGAAAACCGCAATCACTCCTACCGCAGCAACCGCTATGATGCTCACCCTATCCGCCTCCCCTACAATGAAAATAGACGTTTCATGGTTTCAAACAACTCATAGATATAGGGAACCATCCAGAACAGCACCAGCACCAGGCCGGCAAGGCTGGTAAGGAATGCCTGCTCCTCCCTTCCGCTGTGCTTTAGCACCTGGCAGATCACTGACACCAAAATGCCCACCGCAGCAATCCGAAAAATCAGATTGACTTCCATAGCGCCTCCTTATCCCTTCTTTACAGCATGGCCACAGACAAAAATAATCCGCCCATAATCCCTAAGCTGGCGTAAAGCTTTGTCCTTTCCCTTAAATGCATCTGCAAATATGCGATTTGGCCGTCCAGCTGTTCAATATACAGCAGCAAATTCCGCTCCTGCATGGCTAAATCCAGATACCCCAGATGGAATCCCATATTTTCCAGGGCAGAAATGTCCTCATCCTTTAAGGGCGTCCCTTTAAGGAATGCCAGTTCTTCCTTCCAGATATCCGCGAAAGCTTCCCCTTCCTGCCTGCATATCCGCTTTGCCACGGCCTGGAAAAAAGAAGGCAGCGCCGTATAGCCCCTTTCCCCCGCCGCCTTCTGGCAGCGCTTTCCCACATTATCCAGGGCGGTTCCCAGCGAAGCGTGTCCGTAAAGGATTTCCCCTTTCAGGAAATACATCATCTGCCGGAGCTGTTCCATCCACCTTAGGCGCAGCCTCCATTGGCGGGCCCAATAGCGCCCCAGCCCGGCACATCCAAACGTTACCATAAATGCCCCCAGCCATTTCATGGCAAAATGCCCCCTTTCCCATCGAAAACGGCCATCACGGTTCCCGGCCTGCCTCCGCCTCCTAAGAGAACAAACCGTTCAAAAGCCCCTTCCCGGACAAGCTCTCCTAAAACCGGCTTTTGGCAGATATCCTCCAGGGAACAGCCATGGACGGTAGCCAGCAGCTTACAGCCGCAGTTCTTCCCGTAACGGATGGCCTCCAAATCTTCTTCCCCTCCAATTTCGTCCACTGCCACCACCCGGGGCGCCATGCTTCGGATCAGCATCATAATCCCTTCTGCCTTCGGGCAGTTATCCAGCACATCCGTCCGGATCCCCAGATCATTCTGCATCACTCCCTGGCTGCAGGCCCCAAGCTCCGACCGCTCGTCCACCACGCCGACCGAAAGCCCTAATGCCCTAAAAACGCGCCCTCCAGCCTCCCCATTTTCCCATCCATTAGAAACCTGCCGGATCAAGTCCCGCAGCAGCGTCGTCTTGCCTCCTCCGGGAGGGGAAATAATTAACGATGAACAAAGCCTTCCCCCTTCATAAAGCCTTGGAAGAACCGGCTTGGAACATCCAAGCACCTGTCTTGCCACCCGCACATTTAAGCAGGAAATATGACGGATAGTCTTAATGCGGTTTCCCTCCGTCACCGCCTGCCCGGCTACCCCGATCCGATGCCCGCCCTGGATCGTTAAGAATCCCTGCCGCAGCTCCCCATCGTAAGCGTAAAGGGAATACCGGCTCATGTATTCCAAGGTATCCCGGATATCCTCCGGCGCAGTTAAATAAGCCTCCCCGTAAATCTCCTGCCCTCCCCTCCCCGCCGCAGGCATCCATTTGCTGCCGTCCGATAAAAGAAACCAGTCTTTCCCCTCAGCCGCCATAAGGAACGGCCGCCCTGCCCTCAGCCGCATCTCTTCTGCCTGAAACCGATCCGTTTCCGCCTGCTTTAAAAGCCTGCGCAGCTTCTGCGGGAATATCCGTATCACCTGTTCCATCTCTTCCATGCCTTCGCCCCCTTTACCGCAATATATGGACAACCCAGCCCCTTTATGCTTAAAACCCATGGTTTTTTAGAAAATAAAAAAGCTGCTGCACTAAGCTTAGTGTGCTTAAACACACACGAAAGCTTAATGCAGCAGCATAAGCCGCAGCCACGTAAAATCGAGCATCCTTAAACCATCAGGAAAGATACCCCCCGATAAACACGATCAGCACAATCACCGGAAGCACATATGTCACGTAGTTCCGCGCAAATTTAGGGTAGGGCATACCGCTGCCCGCAGCGGTTTCCTCATAAAACTTATCCCATCCCCAGCCGTATCGTCTGGTGCAGAAAAATAAAAACACCAGGCTCCCCAGGGGAAGGAGATTATTGCTCAGGATAAAATCCTCAAAATCCAGGATAGTGCTTCCAGGCCCTAACGGCTGGATTCCCTGCCATAAGTTAAACCCGAAAGCGCAGGGCAGGGACAAAACCAATATCCCAATAAAATTGCCTACGGCCGCCTTTTTCCGGCTGCACCCTGTTAAATCCATAAAGAACGTCATAATATTCTCAATTACGGCTATCAGGGTGGTGATAGCGGCAAAACACATAAACAAGAAAAATAAGCTTCCCCAAAACCGGCCGCCTGCCATGATATTAAAAATATTCGGCAGGGTGATAAACAAAAGATTAGGGCCGCTGCCCGGCTCTACGCCAAAGCTGAAGCAGGCAGGGAAAATAATCAGCCCGGAAAGGAGTGCCACCAGCGTGTCCAGCCCTCCCATATACAGCGCATTTTCCGTTAAGGAACTGCTTTTATCAATACGGCTCCCAAATACGGACAATGCTCCGATGCCGATGCTCAAGGTAAAAAACGCCTGCCCCATAGCCGCAAAAATACATTCCGGCAGCCCATTTTCCACCATTGCCCGAAAATCAGGAAGAAGGTAATACCGCAGCCCTTCCTTCGCCCCCGGCAGCAAAATGGCCTTCACTGCCAGAACAATCAATAGGGAAAACAAAAACAGCATCATCAGCTTCGTAACCCGCTCCACGCCCTTTTGTATCCCCAGGGAGCATACGCCAACTGCAATCCCAATAGTAACTACCGTACAGATAACCATTGTGCCTGGGCTTGCCAGCAAACCCTCAAACACACCGTTCACTTCTTCCGTGGCAAGGCCCTGGAATCTCCCTATGGCCATCTGCACAAAATACCAAACCAGCCAACCGCTGATTACGGTATAAAACATCATCAACAGGTAATTTCCCACGATTGCCATATACTTATACCAATGCCATTTGCTCCCCTTTGGCTCCAGCACATCAAAGGACAAGGCGACACTGCGCTGGCTGGCCCGCCCTACGGCAAATTCCATAACCACAATAGGAAGCCCTAAAATTACCAGAAAAAGGATATACAAAAGAACAAAGGATGCACCCCCATATCTCCCGGTAATATAAGGAAATCTCCACACATTCCCTAAACCAATGGAGCAGGCTGCCGTAATCAAAATAAACCCCAAACGCGATGAAAGATGTTCCCGTTTCATAAAACCCCCTTAATTCAATGCAATGATGATAAAAAATTCATGCATCTTATTTGATAAATTCATGCACCTTAATTGATAAATTCATGCACCTTAATTGATAAATTTCATGCAGTGATTTTCATCATGCAGCACGAAATGTAGCACAAAAACAAAAAACCCTTGAAAAATCAAGGGCTTTAAAGAGCGCGAGACGGGACTCGAACCCGCGGCCCCGACCTTGGCAAGGTCGTACTCCACCAACTGAGCCACTCGCGCATTCTTCCTCTGCCAGGCTTGCCTGGCTTCCGATACTCTGCACCACGTACCCTCAAAACCGCATACTGAACACATCCGCCTCTTCCCTTCCTAGCCAAACCCGCCTCTCTTGGCCAAGCCCTCGGCCTATTAGTGGCAGCCAACTCCATGCATTGCTGCACTTCCATCCCTGCCCTATCCACCTCGTCTTCTGCAAGGGGCCTTACTCTTTCGATGGGACATCTCATCTTGAGGGGGGCTTCACGCTTAGATGCCTTCAGCGTTTATCCCTTCCCGGCTTGGCTGCCCGGCCATAGGGTTGGAAACCCTAACCGGTGCACCAGCGGCCAGTCCATCCCGGTCCTCTCGTACTAGGGACAGCCCCTCTCAGATATCCTACGCCCGCGCCGGATAGGGACCGAACTGTCTCACGACGTTCTGAACCCAGCTCGCGTACCGCTTTAATGGGCGAACAGCCCAACCCTTGGGACCTGCTNTTAAGGGAAAAGCTGTCCATGTCCATGAACGGTTTCATTCGGCTGGTGCATCTTTTACCTCTGCAGAACTTCCCATGTATGGGGGCAATAAGGAAGCACGTTACCAGTCATGGATTTATCTGTGGGGACAGAAACTTTACCAGCCCCTGCGGTTTGTCCTGGTGGAATATGAAGCAAAGCAGGTCATCCTGGTAAGCACAGATTTAACAATGTCTGCCGAAGATATCATCATAGCCTATGCCTGCCGGTTTAAGATCGAAACCATGTTCCGCGAGTTTAAGCAGCAGTTCGGCGGCCTGTTTTACCACTTTTGGAAAAAAGCTGTCCCGAAACTTGACCGTTACCGCAGGAAAAACAGTCCAGATCCGCTTTCCCTGGTGAAGGACACAGAGGAAAGGGCACGGATTATCCGGACATTAAAAGCAACGGAAGGTTATGTGCTGTTAGCCAGCATTGCTATGGGAATTATCCAGATGCTGTGTCTGAATTATGGAGATAAACTATCAGTATCCAGTTTCCGGTATCTTCGGACATCTTCCCAACAAGTAATGTCAGAAGCCAGCATGATAAAGTATCTGGGCAGGAATTTATTTCGTTTTATGGCGCAGCAGGATGGATTAACCATAACAAAAATAATTTTCAGCAGGCAAATCCCAGCTAAACAAGAGGATTTTGACCGGCTTGTTAGTTGAGCAAACTTTTAACTGTTAAGTAATTTTATTTGCTTTTCGATTTTTTCTTCAACATCTTCTTTTTTTAGAATATCGTAAGCTTGCTTTAAATCTTCCATCGCTTTTTGCAATTCCTCTCGTTGCTGTTTTTCTCCAACCGCCTCTTGTGCTTTATCAAGTGTCAAATTAAAATCTTGTGCTGATTTTTGCATTTTATTCAGTAGTATTTGATACTGATACATTTTAAATAGTAACTCTTGATAACACAGAACATAATTTCCAAGAAAAGAAGCAATTTTACCACCAAACATAAACTTGATTTTAGCCGAAACATCTTTCATGATTTCCATTTCAATCAAAAAATCTTTGTGGTATGGATTTTCCAAGGGATGTGCTATTACATCTGTAATTTTTTCTAAATAGGTATTATTCGTCATTTGTGCAAATATAAAATCCATTGCAAATGCAGGCTCATCATCCCTGACTGTCAAAAGAGTTTTATTGCTTTCATATAACTGTATAAGCCCTTTTGCTATAAGATAATGTTCCACTCGTTTATCAAATAAATATTGCTTATTACTCAATTTAATCTGTTGTTTTGTTTGCATTAAGGCAATAACTGCAACAACAGCGGTAATTACAGAAAACCAAAAATTCCAATCTGTCAGCATTGGACAATCCTCCTTAAAATATTTTTTACAATTATTTGCTTCTAATTATCTCTTACGATTTTCAAACTCAAAAATTGTTCTTTTGCTTTTTGGGCATCATCAAATTTTTCATTCCACTTTTGACGGATTTTTGATTTTGACATAACTTCTTTAATCGTGTAATCCTCAAAATATTCAATTTTTTCAGATGTATAATACTCTTTACAATAATGCTCATAAAGCTCAATTACCGCTTCTTTGACTTCGTCTGGCTGAAGCTCTGGCTCAATTTTATTCAATAGCCTTTCCAAATCGTTTGACAGATAATGTAAGTCGGGTGGGTAATCATAATAAATTATTTCTCCCTCATGTTCAAATGGAACAGGTTTTACCTCTATATTATTTTTCTTTAAGGTATATTCAAAATATGAAAATAATATATTTGCACTTACATAAATGTCATTATACGAACTGACTTCTTTATAAGCAGACAAAAGCAATGTTAATTTCTTCGCTTCATTTTTACTCATATATCTAACACTGTACTCTTTAGAAATATCACATAAAATATTGTAATTCTGCCTAGTATAGGCTTCTTCTAATAAACGAATTATTGGATGAATAACAGCCATTTTTAAATTATTTCGATTTCCTTTACGATAATAAACCGCTGAGATTGCTAATGAAATTATACCAGAAAGAACCACTGTTATAATCGTAAAACAATTTGCATACCAATTATTACAAAACCATTTTATAAAATCCATATAAAGTACCTCATACTATTTTATCCCATTGACAAAATAATAACATAAAAATCTCTATTTTACCATAACAAAAGACAGAATCAGCACTCACCCCACCACTACCTTGCAAGTAATTCTCTATACAACCTTGAATAAAAACTCTATCACACTTAACGCATTAAGAATTTGAATACACTCAAATCTCTCAATATCCCTTGCACATTTTCCGTGTAAAAGCCAATTACGGTTAATATAGGGTGGCTCCTTTTTACTCTCAAATGTATATATTCCGTCTACAAATAACCTATTCTTAACAGTTAAAAGTTTGCTCAACTAACAAGCCGGTCAAAATCCTCTTGTTTAGCTGGGATTTGCCTGCTGAAAATTATTTTTGTTATGGTTAATCCATCCTGCTGCGCCATAAAACGAAATAAATTCCTGCCCAGATACTTTATCATGCTGGCTTCTGACATTACTTGTTGGGAAGATGTCCGAAGATACCGGAAACTGGATACTGATAGTTTATCTCCATAATTCAGACACAGCATCTGGATAATTCCCAGAGCAATGCTGGCTAACAGCACATAACCTTCCGTTGCTTTTAATGTCCGGATAATCCGTGCCCTTTCCTCTGTGTCCTTCACCAGGGAAAGCGGATCTGGACTGTTTTTCCTGCGGTAACGGTCAAGTTTCGGGACAGCTTTTGTCCAAAAGTGGTAAAACAGGCCGCCGAACTGCTGCTTAAACTCGCGGAACATGGTTTCGATCTTAAACCGGCAGGCATAGGCTATGATGATATCTTCGGCAGACATTGTTAAATCTGTGCTTACCAGGATGGCCTGCTTTGCTTCATATTCCACCAGGACAAACCGCAGGGGCTGGTAAAGTTTCTGTCCCCACAGATAAATCCATGGCTGGTAACGTGCTTCCTTATTGCCCCCATACATGGGAAGTTCTGCAGAGGTAAAAGATGCACCAGCCGAATGAAACCGTTCATGGACATGGACAGCTTTTCCCTTAACCGGGCGGCGTCCCCTGCCCTTATATTCCTCTGGCTGTTCATAGGCGGTGCAGTTCTTCTTTGCCCTTGTGATGACATGGATAAGATCTGGGTGCTGTTTTGATTCGTTCTGCCATTCCTCCAGCATGGGAACCGTGAGGGAATACCGATCCAGTACAAACAGGCAGCGGCCAAAATAACGGGCAGCCCGGAAGCCGTCACGCAGCATCTGCACCACATGGGAAACCGATTCATCTCCTTCCCAGCCGCAAATTGCTTTATCTCCATCATGAATCTGGATGGAAAGCGGCATACAGAAGATTTTGGTCAGGTTTCCAATCAATAGACCAACAGCGCCAAAGAACTGGCCATGGATAAACTCCTGTTTTGAAACACTTTCGGATTCCTGGGCCATCTTTTTGGTGCAGGGCATATATTTTCCATCCACGGCCCTTTTTGTACCATCCCCGATCAGCACAGCCCTGCCGGAAATCCGATGAAGCGGGGCATGGCGGGCAGTGGTTTTTAACCATTGGCAAAAAATCGTGTCCCATTCCCAGGAAGACGCATGAAAAAAGTGTATCAGGCATGGATAAACCTTCGGGTTCAGGGCAAGGTCGCGAATGACGGAAGTTACTCCCAGAGAATCCGAACGAACCATGAAACCAGTAACAAGGATCACAAAGTACTCAAAGGCAGCGGTTCTGGAAAAGCAGGAAGAAAATGACAACAAAATTTCACTGATAAATTTCAACATAGGTATTCCAATCTGCCAAAATCTATGTTATCTTTATGGAAGAGATAACATTTTGGCGTAAGTGTATGTTTTTTGTTTGACAGCTTAAACATAACACATTTTACTTCAAAATGTTATCTTTTTTTATTTTAAATCAGTGAAGAACTTTTAACTCTCTAGTTACAATAATTATCCCAGTTTTGTCTAAGTTTCGATAGTAGTTTTATCGGATTATCAAGTAAGTCTTGTAAAGATGTCCCCACATCATTTGAAGCTATAATATAATATTCTTTAGGCATTGGAATTTCTTTATTATAGGTGTAGTAGCAAAGTTTTCCTAATTCTAAATAATAATTTGATGGAGCAAGTGCAGTATTATAATGTTTACATTGATAGTAATCCACAGAGCCATCGTTATAATATGCAACTACATCTCTGCCTTTATCACCTGCTCCTCCGATTCTTTTTATTGAAGAATATTTATCTTTTTTACATCCATACAGCCATTCCAATGTAAATTGTTCAAATGAGTCTTCATCCATAACACGAACTTTATCAATGGGTGGAATATATGTATCTGTCCCATATAGTTCAATATCTATACGTGGCTTATTTAATTCAGTAAATGTCAACATATTGAATATCCACCTCCATTTATTCACGATAGACATGAATAGCAGAGGTATTATCCCATTTAATTACTTTACTATTCCACATCTTTTGCCATTCTTCCTCATTCACAATAACATCAAACACTGGCTCAAGAAATATCTGCATCTCCTTAATAACCACCGCGAACTCCAGCGTATCATCTTTAATATTTTTCAAAAAATATCTCCATCGCTTCTGCATATCTTCATCTTCGGAAAGTGCCAGAATACGCTTAAAGCTATCTCTGTCATAAGGCGTTTCTCTTTTCTTCAATGTTTCAAAAATTGCCGCCCGCAGCTTCGCTCCCTCAAAATCGAATGTTCTTGCCAGATAATATATATCGTAAAAGTCTTTCATCCTGCCAGTCAATTCAAACCGTTGCAAAATAGCGTCAAATTTCTCTGCTATCGTACTTTCCAAAGAATAAGTTTTTATCACTGGCTTTTCAAAATCTGGAAGCTGTGTATTGATTTTTCTTTCCTCTGCTTTCGGCACAATAATATCTCCTACACCAATATCCACATTAAATGGCACACGGACATTTTTTATTTGACCGATAATTTGAGTGCTAATGCCGTGGTATTTCCTCTGTGGGGAAATTTCTTCAAATCCCTTTGCTGTCATGGAAACAAAATCATTTCCTGTTGATGTCTCAATAATCTTACCAATCATACTTTTTACATCTTCTATGGTATTGGAAAATCCACGAAGCAGGAAATCAACATCTATCGTTGCACGGCTTTCAAAATTGGTAAGCGTATAGATAAACAATCCGCCTTTCAGAATAAGATTGTCTTCATAACCAGATTTTGAAAGTTTCCGCAAAAATTCCTCCTGCATAAACAACTGCAAACACTGTTGATAGCTGATTCCAGAAATCTTAGCTTTGTTTTTCAATTTTGCAAGAACGGATGCTGCCTTATCAGTCATTACAACCACACTCCAATCAAATCCTTGACACGCTTTTGCACCCGCAAAGTCTTTGCGTACTGCATAAGGTTCGGAATATTTTTTTTCTGGTCTTTTACATAGCCCTGTACTGCCTTATTAAAAATCTCTTTATCCATCTTATTCATATTCCTTAGCACATCGCAAATGGTACGGTCACGGTCATAAATATGAACTTCTTGGAAATCAATTTCTCCTTTTGTTTTTCCAATGAAAAGCAACTCTGGCTCAACCCGATAAGCCTTAATGAAAGGATAATCTATATTTGTACGCTTTCTGGAAGTATTTTTGTCAATGGTAATATTCCATTCAGCGGGATTCCTGTCACTGTATCTATAATAGAAAAGGGCTGTTTCCATACAAAGAACTGCATCAGGGAACAGGCGGTTAACAATAACCACCTCACTCGTCCCATAGTCTTCCACCCAATGGTAACAGCCCCTTTTTATTCTTTCAATCAATCCTTGTTCCAACATACGTTGAATATCTCTATAAAACAATTTTTCATTTGTAAGCTGTGCCGTTGTCATGACATAGCCATAATCAGAAAATATTTTGCTTAGTATTCTTATATCATTTTGTGTTAGCATTATTTCCTCCTTCTGACACATTTACTGCGTCATTCAGGTAGATTTGGAAGTTTACTTCCAAACTTTCACCTCTGCACTAAAATACGCATAAATTTTTTATCGATTGTGTGCTTTACTACATTATATCTATTCAACGCAAAAAAATCAAGCGAATCAAATCGAACAACTTCAAATCTTATACTTGTGTGCTTTACTACATAAAATCAGACCTACTTGTCCACAATAAAACAAATAGGTCTGACACAATTTAACCTGCTATATCAAATCTCGTTGAAGCAATGCCGTATATTGTTATCGTTCTCTCCGTATCTCTAACCTCGATAGAATAAGGCTTCCCGACATTCCCCGCATCCTCACTTTCATCATACTTCTTTATCCTCTCAAACGTCGAAAAGCTATGTATCGGAAACCCCACCGTATCATGCCCGTCCCCAAATACGGTAAGTGGAACATTACCGCTGCTTCTCTGGGTACAGAAGAACTAGGCCACTTAGAGATCGTGGGCGCCATCGTCCATCAGCTCACCCGCAACCTAACACCGGAAGAGATTGAGCAGTCCGGCTTCGGCCCCTACTATATCGACCATACCGTAGGCGTCTGGCCCCAGGCTGCCGGAGGGGTTCCCTTTAATGCCTGTGAGTTCCAGTCCAAAGGCGATCCCATTACCGACTTATTCGAGGATCTGGCGGCAGAGCAGAAAGCCAGGGTAACGTATGACAACATCCTTCGGATGGTTAAGGATCCAGAGGTCTGCGACCCCATCCGCTTCCTGCGCAAACGGGAGATTGTCCATTTTCAGCGGTTCGGCGAAGTTCTCCGCAATGTGCAGGATCATTTAAACAGCCAAAACTTCTATGCCTTTAACCCATCCTTCGATGTTCCTCAGGGTCCCCGCTGCCAAAGCCAAGGGCAGACTCAGCAAGCATCGGACTCCGTGCAACAGCTGCAAAAGCCTATGCAGCAGGAAATATTGCCATATAACCAAGCTTAGCACATTACAAAAACGGCAATCACAGGCAGCTAAACTTTACCCATAATCGTTCCGCCAGCGAAAACCGCATAGAGATTTCTGCAAAATGATTGATTTCCACAACATATAGCATGGCGCTTTGCAATATTGCCGCCATATATCTTTGGAAGCCTGCATTTTGCGACACCCTCTATCGGTTTTGCTGAGGGAGCGCCCGCTTATGCGCAAAAGCGCACCGCGCAGGCAGCAAAGTGTGCCGTAAGGCACACTTTTCCCTAAAGGGACACTGCGCAGTGCGAAAGGGCGCGGAATTTTAAACAAACCCGGTTCTGTGCAATAACTCCAAAGTTTTGTTTATTTCTTTTTCAGCCTCTATCTTTTATGATCAATGACAAAACGTTCCGTCCCTCCAGTACGATTACTGACCGGACAGAGCGAAAATAAAACAGAAAGGAATGACTAGCATGAAAAAGAACTATCTTGCGGCTCTCCTGGCATTAACCATGGGCGCCACTGCTATCGCCGGATGCGGGGCAAAACCATCCGATGGCCAGACCTCCGGCGCGGCGGCAAACGACGCCAGCAAAACGGAGGCTCCCGGCACGAATAAGGGAGAGGCTTCCGACAGCAAAAAAGGGGAATCTTCCGGCGGCGAAAAAGTACATATTATCTGGTATGTGGGCGATAACGGTTCCGGCGCCCACCAGGCTCTGGTAGACGCATTTAATTCCTCCCAAGATGAGATTGAGGTGGAGTGGAACGTAGCCCCCCAGAAATCCGACGACAATAAGCAGCAGCTTCTGACTTCCTTGGCGGCAGGCAGCGACGAATATGACGTAATCGCCATGGATTGCTGCTGGGTGGCGGATATCGCTTCCTCAGGATACTTGGAACCCATTGACGAGTACATGATGGATGCAGGGATGAATGTGGCGGATTTCAACCCCGGCGCCATCCAGGCAAACACCAGCAACGCAAAACTGTACGCCCTTCCCTTATATATGGATGTGGCCAGTCTGTGCGTAAGAAAAGATATCGTTTCGGAAGAAGACCTGAAGGTATTGGTCAGCGGGGACTATGATTACAAACAGCTGATGGAAATGGCCGCAAAATACGCTGGCGAAGGCGGCACGAAATACGGGCTGGCAATCCAGGCAAACCAGTATGAAGGCCTTATCTGCAATACTAATGAATGGACAAGCAATTTTACAAACCTTGAGGAAGGGTTCGCCAACTTTAAAGAAGCCGTAACCGCCGACTATACTTCCGACAAGCAGCTTTCCATGGTTGAATCCGACGGTGTGGATCTGATTACCTCCGGGCAAAGCGTAATGTACAGAGGATGGTCGTCCACCTACGGAAACTTCAATGATCAGACCGCGGTCAGCCCGGATCAGGTGACGGCAGCCTGCCAGCCCAAAAAAAGCGGAGCCACCTTGGGCGGCTGGGAATTAGGCATTAACATTAACTGCAAAGAGAAAGACGCCGCGTGGAAATTTATCCAGTATGCCACATCCGGCGAAGGAAACCTGGTTTTCTGCAAAACCGGCAACGGCGTTCCGGGATATACTCCTCATGTTGACGCGCCGGAGCTTTTGGAATCTCACCAGCTGCTGCCTCTTGAAGGGTTTAAAAACTCGTTAAAGATTGCCATCTCCAGGCCAGCTGTACCAAAATATAATGAGCTGTCCGATTCCATGCAGGTCGCCATCCACTCTTATTTATCCGATAAGTCATCACTGGAGGATGCTGTAGCAGAGGTGCAGAGCCTGTTAGACGAATACGGATTTGTTACAAAATAGCCGCAAACGGCACACGATCTGCTTAAGCAGTGCCGCAAATTAAACGAGGCTGTCCGCAAAACAGCTGGGCTGCACAATATATTTGGCGGATGTTCCAGTAAGCACCACTATATATTGCGAAAATTCCCGGCATTGCGGCAGCCCCTTTAACTTTGCCGCCAATACGGAAATCGTAACTGTTCAGTACCTTCACCGTTACAAATCATCTAAAATGGAGGGATTCCTATATGGTCAAAAGAATGACATTCAAACAATTTGTGTTTATTCTTCCTCTGCTTTTATTTATCTGCGTATTTTCGTTCTATCCAATCGTTACGTCTTTCATGTATTCGCTTTTTGACTACAGGAATAATGATCAATCCTACAACAGCTTCTATATTTCTGAGCAGTTTAACGGATCCTTATTCCAGGAGGACTGCAAATATGTAAATTATTTCCTTAATTCCGATATTACGCTGGTAGATGAAGCCGATCAGGGCGAGCTCGCCGCAATCCAGGGAGAGATAAGCGCTATGATGGAAAGCTTCTTCCGCATTACGCTCCCGTTAATGAAACCTAGCATTATGGTCGCTTTGCTCTTCCGTACCCTGGATTCCTTCCGGGTATTCGACCTCTTAACGGTTCTGACCGGCGGAGGCCCGGGAAACGGCACGGAAACCCTGTCCATTTACTCCAATAAATTAATTTTCAGCCAAAGCAATTACGGGTATGGCTCGGCAGTGGTTATCGGAATGTTTGTCTGCGTGGCAATTATTGCGTTCATCTACATAAAGGTTCTTGGTGCGGACGTGATCAGCAGTAAGACCTCATAAAAGGGGGAGGTTAAGATGAGAAAAAGAACAGCCTTTGACTGGGCCTGCCTGGTGTTTATTATCTTATTTTTATGCATTACCGTATTTCCTTTTGTCTGGATCATTATCACTTCGTTTAAAACGGACGCAGATATCCATGGCGCCGCCACATACGCCAGGAAACTTTTAGGATACCGTTACCAAATCCTTAACCAGGCCAGGGAAAACGCAAGAAGGCTGGGGCACTCCAAGGGCGCCCTGTTCCCGTGGAGAACCATCAATGGAAAAGAATGCTCCTACTATTATCCTTCTGGGGGAGCCCAGTACCATATTATCGGAGATATCGCTTATGGGATTATCCAGTACTACCTGATTACAGGCGACTGGGATTATATGGCACAGCAAGGCGAGGAGATTGTCATGGAAACCGCCCGTATCTGGTACGACTTAGGAAATTTTTACCAGGGGAAATTCCATATCCACTGCGTAACCGGCCCTGATGAATATACCTGCGCGGTAAACAACAACTACTATACGAACCTGACCGCGAAGCATAACCTGACATGGGCAAAAAAATTGTATGAGCAGTTTAAGCAGAACGGGCAGCTAGAGCGCCTTAAAGCAAAAATCGGCATTACGGAAGAAGAAATCCGCGGCTTCGCAGAAGCGGCAGACGCGATGTATCTTCCCTACGATAAAGAACTGGACATCAATCCCCAGGACGACAGTTTCCTGTCCAAAAAACGGTGGGATATGGCTTCCATCCCCAAGGACGCAGGCCCTCTAATGCATAAGAACTTCCTGTACCATATTTACCGGTTCCAGGTATGCAAACAGGCGGATACTGTGCTGGCGCATTTCCTGTTTGAGGATGAACAGGCATTGTCCACTATACGCAATTCCTTTGACTATTACGAAAAGATCACCACCCATGACTCTTCGTTATCCCGATGTGTATTCAGCATCATTGCGGCAAAGCTTGGGGATAAAGAAAAAGCATACCAGTACTTTGATTTCTCTTCCAAAATCGATATCAACAACTCGCAAAAGAATACGAAAGACGGAATCCATACCGCCAATATGGGCGGAACCTATATGGCAATCGTCTATGGATTTTTAGGGCTCAGGGTAAAAGAAAAAGGATTTTTCTTAAACCCCCTTCTTCCGGATGAATGGAAGGGCATTTGCCTGGATATCTGCCTTAAGGGCAGCCGGATTACCCTGGCTGTGGACAAAAACATCTGCAAAATCACTCTGAAAAACCAAAAGCCCCTGGATCTTTACGTATGCGGCAAAGCATACCATTTACAGGATGAAATCACCGTTAACATGAACGAATAGCGAAGCGCTGACAGCAAAAGGAGGAAAACATGGAAAATATACAATATAAATGCGCCATATTTGATCTGGACGGCGTGCTGGTGGATACCGCGAAATACCACTATCTGGCCTGGAAAAGCCTTGCGCAGGAACTGAGGTTCGCCTTTACCCTTCAGCAGAATGAAGCGTTAAAAGGCGTGTCCCGGATGAAATCCCTGGAGCTTCTCCTGGGGTTCGGCGGCTTATCTGGCCTCTTCTCCCAAGAAGAAAAAGAACAGATGGCGGAGAAAAAGAACCGGCTGTACGTGGAAAAAATCATGTGCCTGAAAAAGGACGAGCTGTTTCCCGGAGTATTGGATTTCTTTCGGCACTTAAAGGAAAAAGGCATAAAAATCGCCCTTGGATCAGCTAGCAAAAACGCTCCCCTTATCCTGGGACGCCTGGAAATTTCTGGTTACTTTGACACTATTGTTGACGGCTCCCAGGTATCCAAGGCAAAGCCGGATCCGGAAGTGTTTATCTGGGCCGCCCAAAACCTGAATATCCCCTGCGAAAGCTGCATTGTTTTCGAGGATTCCACAGCCGGGCTTAAAGCCGCCAAGCAGGCAGGAATGAAGGCTGTAGGGATCGGAACGCCTAAGAACCTCCCTATGGCGGATTTAGTCATTGCATCCGTAGACCAGTACATCCCGTATTTGGCTTAACTAACGCAAGCAACACCCAAAGCGAAAGCCCTATCCTTGCACCTTCCAAAAAAGGATTGGGCCTTCGCCTTACTTTTGGCTCTGAATAAATTCTTTCGGCGTCATCCGGGTATACTTTTTAAACAGATGGCTAAAATACTGTGGGTTATTGCCGCAGCCCACCTGTTCCGCCACGCAGTAAATTTTCTCGTTGCTTCCGTCCAGCAGAAGCTTTTTCGCTTTATTGATCCGCAGCTCATTCAAGTATGTGGAAAACCGCTTCCCTACCTGCAGCACAAACTGCCGGCTGACATAATCTACATTCATATAAAGATGGTTTTCGGCAATCCATTTGGCATAGGAAAACTCATCATGGGGGAGCCGTAGACGGTGGCATTTACGGCATCGCAGCTGGAATTAACGCGGAATGCTTGGTGTATAATAAGACCGTAACCGATCAATGCGGCATTGCCATTAACCACAACATGACTTATGACGAATTCATCGCCATCGCGAAAATGATCACAGAAATGACCGGATACCGAGCCAATATCTGCCCCGTAGACGGATACACCTTTATGCGTCAGTGGTCCAGGGCGGAGGGAATTTCCATCCAGGAGGCGAAAGTCCCGGTAAGCAGCGCAGACGCATATGTCCCGTTTTTCAGGATTCTGGAAAGCGGCATAGAAGAAGGATGGCATCTGATCCCGGACTATGGGGATATGGCCGTGGTGGAAATGGATCCTTTAATATACGGATCTATCCCGCGGAACATGGCCTGGTGCACCATCCACGGCGGCTCCAACCTGCTGTCCGCTTTCCAGGCGGCCGCGCCCAAAGGCACAGAGATCGGGGTCACTACGATTCCCACAAGCAACCCGAAAAAATCCAACTTTATCCATCCCAGTATGTTTTTCAGCGTCAGCGCAAGCACAAAAAATCCAGACGAAGCCGTGGCTGTCCTGAACTATCTCATCAATTCCCTTGAAGCCAACAATATCCTCCTTGGGGAAAGGGGCGTGCCGGCATCTGCCCATATCGCAGACATGATTGCAGAAAAACTTGATGAACCGGAGCAAAAGGCCGCTGACTTTGTAAGGAATGTAATCGTCCCCAATTCTTCCGCTATCGATCCGCCTGACCCGGAAGGTTCTATCGCATTAGCAAAGGCATTAACCGATATCCTGGAAAAGGTGGCCTACGGGGATTACACTGCGCAGGAAGCAGCCGAAGAGTATTACCGGCAGGAGCAAGACCTTTGGGGCGAATAACTTTCGCCCCTCTCCAGCTATCAAGCCCTCCCGGAAACGCTTATATAGCATCGATCCTTTTCCGCAGTTCCATCATCTTCTGATCCAGTTCCGCTACCACCTGGGAATACTGTTTCAGCTCCTCGCCGATCAAAATCGCCTCCTGCTTCCCTTTCTTATACCGAAGCTGATGATCCACCCCTGCCCAAAAATCCATGGCCGGCGTCCGAAGCTGAAGCTCCGCCCGCACCCACTCCATCTTCCCCTGGAAATAAACGGGAATCTCCACGATCAAATGCAGGCTGCGATACCCGGAGGACTTGGGAGCCTTAATGTAATCCTTCCTTTTTAAAATCTTCAGATCCTGGTGGGTGTACAGCACCTGAGCCATACGGTATACATCATCCTCAAAAGAGCATACTGCCCGGACGCCGATAATATCATTGATTTTTTCCAATGCGCTCTCATATGTAGGCTCGTAGCCCTTTTTCCCACATTTTGCCAATATGCTGTCAATGGATTTTACCCGGCCATTAACGTGAACCAGCACATCCCGCCCCAGCACCAGCGCCAACTCCGCATTGGCGATCTCCAGCTTTGCCGTCAGCACGCTGATGGCGCAGTTACTCTTTACCCGAAAGGAGCTGTCCCGAAATTTTTTCAGATCCTGGTTTTTCATCTGCCTGTTTTCTCTTGCCGCCATACCTTTAACTTCCTTATATCATGATATTTCCCTTTCCCTTAAGTGGCCTGCCATGGCAGCGCTTCGCCCTTCCTCGGCCTTAATCCTAGCTAAAGACACCCGCACATTCATCTCCCATGGCAAAGCCCGGGGCATATGAAAAAATGCTCCGGAGAAAGCCGTATAAAAAAAGATATGCGCGAAAATGAAAATTATGCCTGTTTTCTGATGGATTTTCAACTCATTGGCCGAACGATGAAACATAAAAAATCCATAAATATCATTTCATCCATTGCATTTTGCCGCTATTTCAGCTAAAATAGAAATGAATGCAGTTAAGGTTGCAAGGTTCTTCTTTTCCTTAACCCTGTAATCCGAAATACGGCGCAAAACACGCGCCTTTTCCCAGATCCACTGGATGGTTCTGTGGAAACCATACAGTATATAATATGCGAACCCCTTATAAGACTTAGAACGAAAACCAGGAGGATATGGATATGCTATGGTTTCAGAAGAAAACTGACGAAGCAAATCATGCGTCACCCGAAGTTGATTACCCCTTTGCCCCGAAAGAACCGGATACGGCGGCAGCTGATGAACCCCCTGGGCGGCAGGCTTGTTTAAACCACATCCAGGATACCTTGCGCTCCAACAGCCGCGGCGTAATGTTAAAGCTTTACCTTGAAAATTTCAAGCAGTTAAATGAGATCTTCGGGTATGATTACTGCGAAGCCTTGCTGTCAAAGATTATCGGATACTTAAAGGAGACTATACAGCGCCCGGTATACCGTTATATCGGCGTAGAATTTATCGCCGTTTTAGACGGCTACACCCAGGGGCAGGCCACGGCCTTGGCTGAGACGATCTTGGAGCAGTTTGACCACGTATGGAAGGTAGAGGACACCGACTGCCTATGCTCGGCCCAGATCGGCTTATGCTGCTACCCCGGCTACGCTTCTTCCCCCCAGGAAATTTTAAAATGCCTGGATGCCGCCATTGTTAAATCCTCTGAGCGGGGTCCCAACCAGGTAACTTGCTACGATACCACCCTGCACACCCTGGTGATCCGCAAGCAGACCATCGCCCGGTATTTAAAGACTGCCTTAAGCAACCAGGAGATTGAAGTGCGCTACCGCCCCACCTTTAACACGTCCACAGGACGGTTTACCAAGGCGGAATTTTATATGCGGATTTTCATCAAGGGCATCGGCATGGTAGGGGCAAACGAGTTCCTGCCCATAGCAGAAGACTCCGGCCAGATCCGCGCAGTGGAGTATTTTGCCTTAAACCAAGTGGGCCGCTGCATCGCGGACCTGATTTCCAAGGGAAAGGATTTTGAGTCCATATCCCTTCCGATTTCCCCCATCCTGTTCCTTCAGGAGGATTTCTTAGATGAAGTAAAGCGGGTTTTGGATACCTACCACATCCCCGCCGGGAAGCTCACATTAGAAATCGAGGAAAGCGCCCTTACCTCTGCGTCCTTAGCCATGAACATGATGCTGCAGGAGCTGCGGGAGCTGGGGATAGAATTGGTATTAAATAATTTCGTATCCGGCTATTCCAGCATCACCAGCATCCTGGATCTGCCCATCAATGCGCTGAAGCTGGAGCGTTCCTTCATGTGCCAGATGGAAACCAACTCGAAATCGATTTTCATCGTGGAAGGGCTGATCCATATCGCCAAGAACTTGGACTTGAGCGTAATCGCCGAGGGCGTGGAAACTGCCCAGCAGGTTAATGCCCTTACCCGGTTTGCCTGCCCCTACCAGCAGGGCTTCTACTTCTCGCCCACAGTGACGGAGGATATCCTTATGGATGTGCTTGGATCCACCCCGGAGGAATCCAGGCCGATTATCACCAAGGAAAAAGAAATTATGCGGCGCAGCCTTGTCACCAATTTAAGCGCTTAATTGCAAGGGCGAACGCTTGGCAAAAACAGCTGTCCGCCAAAAAGCGGCTGTCGCTTTAAGAGAATGTGTCCCAGGCCATGGCAAAATCAACCGGGAATCATGCCATATCCTGTACGCCTTGCTCTTAATGCGGCAGCCTTTTTGTCTGTGGCATCTTTCCCTACTCCAGGTAATCCAGCGGATCCACGGCTTTCCCGTCCTTTTTCAGCTCCAGGAATACATTAGGGCCTTCTACCGTATAATATTTCGTGGGCTCAGCCACATATCCTAAGACTTGTCCTTTTTCCAGATATTCCCCTTCCACTGCCTGCACCTCTTTTAACTGCCCGCAGGTAAGGGAATACTCATCCCCTAAATCCAGCACCAGGTAATTCCCAATCTCTTCATTCGCCCCCACTTCCGTCACCCTGGCATTGGCGGGAACGGATACGGGCTGGCTCACATCCCCCTGGATCACCAGGCCTGGATTGCATTTGTACTGCTCCAAGGTAGGGAAGTAAATGGTGGAATCCATGCTGTAATCCAGCAGCACATTCCCTTCCACCGGCCAAGACATGGACTGGATCTGGGCGAAATTCAGCACCAGGCTGGCAGCCGCCTCCGGTCCCGCCCCTGCCGCCGCAGCTTCCGTCTCCCGGGCGGCATTTTGGGGAGCCGTCTTAATCTCCGGCTTCTTTGTCTCATCCTTTGCCGTAATCTTGGCAGAAGGCGCCGGTTCCTCATTGCGGCCTGCCTTATCCTCCGTATCCCCTGATGCCAGCACATTATCCTGGCTCCAGCCCTCATCCTGCTTCGCTGCATTGGATCCGCCTGCTCCCGGCTCTTCCCCATCCTGATCCACCAGACGTTCCATATCGCCCTCAAGGTTTAAGTACGGGCTTTCTTCTGTACGTCCTCTCTGCAGAGTAATTACGCCTGCCGCAGCTACTATAGTCAGCAGGCCAAGGACCAGCATCACTAATACCAGCTTATCCTTGAATAGTTGATTTACTTTTTCCTTCACTTTTATCACCTCGGTAATAGTCTTACCAAAGCGCCAAGAGTTATTCAGAAACCAGAAGAATATTTTCATAAAAATAAGACAGGATCTCCTCCGCGCTCCACCCGTCTTTTGCCTTCCGGTTGGCATCATGCTGGCTCATGCCGTATCCGTGTCCAATCCCCTTAACCACGGCCCGGATATTCCCCTCATAGTCCTCCAGCCGGAAATGAGAAGAGTTTAATCCCAAGGCATACCGGATCTCATCCCCGGTAAACTGGTAATTCCCAATCTGAACCAAGGTCACATACCCGGCCTCATCCCGCTCCCCAATCTGGATTGTTTCCGGAACCTGATCCGCAGAAACAGGCCGCTCCCCCGGAATCTGGCTAATCTTCCTGGAAAATTCCTCCTTCGTCCATTCCTCCATCTGCAGATAGCCCTCCGCCTCCAGATCCTTCGGACAATCCACGCTGGCAAAATACGGATGGCGCTCATCTCCCTTCCTGGTCTTCCCTGCGCTGCATCGGCTAAACCAAGGCTCAATGCATTCCCCCTGGTACTCCATCACCAGGCTGTTGGTATCCGCCACCGCCCCTTCTACCTTCCGGTAAAACTCCATAAAATCCCTGGTTCCCCACAGCCGCTCCATCTGAGCCTGCTCCAAATAATCCATATCCAAAGCGGACTCCTGGATGCTGTCCTGCCCTCCCATCTGCCCATAAATATACGTCCTGGCAATAATCGCCTGAGCCTTTAACGCCTCCGGCTCATAATCCGCAGGCATCTGCAAAGCCACCACCCCCACCAAATACTCCTCCACATCCAAGACCTCCGGCTCCCTTTCCCCAGGAATCCCCGGAAGCTCCCCGCCCCCCGGCGATTCCTCAAACCGATCTAAAATCACCTGTTTCCCGCTTAAAAGCCCCGGACGCGCCGGCTCCAAAACCCCCTCCCTTCCCCCAATACTGCCTGTCCACCCTAATGTCACCACATACGGAAAACAGCAAGCCAAAGCCAGTCCCAAGCATCCCTTCTTCCAGTCCATAAAAAATGCCTCCCCATACTTAGCGCATACTTTGCCATTCGTTCCCACCAGAACACAATGCCCAAGCATACTCTAATGTATGAGGAGACAATTCGCGTTATACATGATTATTTAGCAATTCTCTATCTTTTGTCTGGAAAATTTAATGCAAATGAAATTTACGGTCAGTTAAATAAATGAATTTTACGGTCAATTGGATGGGTAAAGTTTATTCATGTAAAAATTCTGAAAGCGCGTTTTCGTGTGTACATCCACCATAGGCGGAAAACTCGTCAGCCTACGTGTCTTATCTAAACCAGCAAACTAATCGTAAGAAACGCAGCTACCATCTCAGGCAGTTTCCAAAAATCCCCTTTACTTCCTGCCCTTTACTTCCGGCTTCAGCTCCACCTTCACCTTCTCCAAGTGCCAGATATCCCGCACATACTCCTCGATGGTACGGTCAGAAGTAAACTTGCCGCTGCAGGCCACATTTTTAATCGCAGCCTCAGCCCACCTGCTTTCATCCCGGTACGCCTTGTCAACTTTTTCGCAGGCCTCCGCATAGGAACGGAAATCCTTCAGGATAAAGTAGGTATCCGCCCGATCGCTGCTCTGGGTATTCAACAGGGAATTGTAAATCGGCCTGAACAGCTCCGAATCATTAGGCGAATAATAGCCGTTAATCAGCTGCATCAGCACCCGGCGCACATCCTGGTCGCTGTTAAAGATATCCATAGGCACATAGCCGCCGTTATTCTCATAATTGATTACTTCATCGGAAGACATCCCGAAGATAAAGGCATTTTCCTCCCCTACTTCTTCCACGATCTCCACGTTTGCGCCATCCATGGTTCCCAGGGTCAAGGCTCCGTTTAACATAAATTTCATGTTGCCCGTGCCGGAGGCTTCCTTGGAAGCCGTGGAAATCTGCTCGCTCACATCGGCAGCCGCAAAAATAATCTCCGCGTTGCTTACCCGGTAATCCTCGATAAATACCACCTTGATCTTCCCGTTAATGCTCTTATCGTTATTGATCACATCCGCCACGGAATTAATCAGCTTGATGGTCAGCTTGGCAATCTTATACCCGGCAGCTGCCTTTGCGCCGAAAATAAACGTCCTGGGAACCATATCCATGTTGGGGTTATCCTTTAACTGGTTATACAAAAACATGACATGGAGGATATTCATCAGCTGACGCTTATATTCATGGAGACGCTTTACCTGTACATCAAAGATGGAGCGGGGATCCACATCAATGCCGTTATACTCCTTGATGTATTTTGCCAGGCGGAGCTTGTTCTGGTACTTAATGTTCATAAACTCCTGCTGGCATTTCTTGTCGGAAGCGTAAACCTCCAGCTTCTTGATATGGGGCAGATTAGTAATCCACTCATTCCCTATCTTGGACGTTACCCAGTCAGCCAGCAGCGGGTTCCCATGAAGGAGGAAACGCCTCTGGGTAATGCCGTTGGTCTTATTGTTAAACTTCTCCGGATACATCTGGTAGAAGGACTTTAACTCCTGGTTCTTTAAGATCTCCGTGTGAAGCCTTGCCACGCCGTTTACGGAAAAGCTTCCGGCGATGGCCAGATGAGCCATCTTTACCTGGCCGTCATAAACAATGGCCATCTTCCGTACCTTCTCCTGATCCCCCGGGAACTTCGCCTGGATCTCCGCGATAAACCGGCGGTTAATCTCCTCCACGATCTGGTAGATACGGGGAAGGAGCCTGGAAAACAGCTCGATAGGCCACTTCTCCAAAGCCTCTGCCATAATGGTATGGTTCGTATAAGCACACGTCTTGGTGGTAACAGCCCACGCCTCTTCCCAATCCAGCTGGTAATCATCCAGCAGGATCCGCATCAATTCCGCTACCGCTACCGTGGGATGGGTATCGTTTAACTGGAACACTACCTTCTCATGGAACTTGCGCACGTCGTCATGCTTTTCCATGTATTTTGCCACCGCGCGCTGCACGCTGGCAGAGATGAAGAAATACTGCTGCTTTAAGCGCAGCTCCTTTCCTGCATAGTGGTTGTCATTGGGATAAAGCACCTCGCAGATGTTCCTTGCCAGGTTCTCCTGCTCCACCGCCTTCTGGTAATCACCCTTGTCAAAGGCATCTAAGCGGAAGGTGTTAATCGGCTGGGCATCCCATACGCGAAGGGTATTTACCACGTTATTGCCATAGCCTACGATGGGCATATCATAGGGAACCGCCAGGACGGACTGATAGCCCTCCTGGATGAAATTATTCCGCTTGCCGTCCCACTCAGCCCTTACGTAGCCGCCGAATTTCACTTCCATGGAATACTCGGAGCGGCGCACCTCAAAGGGATTCCCGTCCTTTAACCATTCATCCGGCACTTCCACCTGGAAGCCTTTTTCGATCTTCTGCTTAAACATCCCGTAATGGTAACGGATGCCGCAGCCATAAGCCGGATAGTTTAAGGTAGCCAGGGAATCTAAGAAACAGGCAGCCAGGCGGCCAAGGCCTCCGTTGCCTAAAGCTGCATCCGGCTCCTGATCCTCGATCAGGTTTAAGTCAAAGCCCAGCTCATCCAAAGCTTCCCGGATCTCCTTGTAAGCCCCGATGTTGATCATATTGTTGCCCAGGGCGCGGCCCATCAGAAACTCCATGGACAGATAGTAAACCGTCTTGGCATCCTGCTTTTCATACTCTTTATGGGTGGCAATCCACTTATCAATGATCGTGTCCTTCACGGCATAGGCCACGGCATGGAATACCTGGGCCGGGGTGGCCTCATCGATGGTTTTGCGGAATTGGCTCCTTACATTATCTCTGACAGACTGCTTAAACGCTTCCTTATCAAATCCACTTTCTTTCCTCATGTCTTTTCCTCCTCGTTTCGGATATTGATTGTTTTGATTTATGCTTTCGTAACGCCAAGGGTTACGTTTTCGCCGTTAATATTCCACTCTTTCACAAAGACAGGGTTGACCCCTGGCTGGCTGGCCTTCTGCCTGGCGGCCTCCAAAGCTTCCTGCCCTACTTCCACGGAATCTGCCAGCACTTCCCTGCCGATTTCCCCTGCGTTAGCCTCCAGGATTTTCGCCGGCTGGCCATCCTCATCCGCCATATATGCCCGGATATGATCCGTTACCTCAAAGCCGGACTCCTTGCGCATGGTCTGGATCTTGCTGATCAGCTCCCGGACAAATCCCTCCTCAATCAGATCCGGGGTCAGGTTCGTATCCAGCACTACCGCGGCGTAATTATCCTCTTCCGTTACGAAGCCTTCTTTCTTTGCCACGTCAATCAGCAGCTCATCCTTGGTCAGCGCTGCCTCCCCGCCGTCTAAGGAAAGGGGCAGGGAACCCGTCTCGTTTAAGGCATCCATGGCTTTATTCCCGTCCACGGCTGCCAAGGCTGCCCGGATCTTCCCCACCAGCTTGCCGTATTTCGGCCCCACAATCTCTAACCGCGGCCTAAAGGTGTAAGTAGCAAACTCCCGCACATCCTCCGTAAATTCCACCTGCTTCACATTCAGCTCATCCCGGATGATTTCCACATAGTACTCCGACAGCTTATGGCCTGCCTTCACATACATCCGGCCAATAGGCTGGCGGTTCTTGATATTCGCCGTATTTCTGGCCGCCCGGCCCATGACCACCAGCTTTAACACTTCATCCATATCCGCTTCCAGCTGGCTGTCAATCATAGACTCATCCACCGCCGGGAAATCGCACAAATGGACGCTTTCCGGGGCATCCTGAGCAATGCTCCTTACCAGGTTCTGGTAAATCTCCTCCGCCATAAAGGGAATCATCGGAGCCGCCGCCTTCGCCGTAGCCACCAGGGCGGTATACAAGGTTTCGTAAGCGTTAATCTTATCCTGCTCCATCCCCTTCGCCCAGAAACGTTCCCGGCTCCTCCTTACGTACCAGTTGCTCATATCATCCACAAAGGACTGGAGCGCCTTGGCCGCCTCGGGGATCTGGTAATTAGCCAGACACTGATCCACGGCCTTTACCATGGAATTCATCTTGCTTAACAGCCACTTATCCATCACCGTAAGCTTATCATATTCCAACGCATACTTTGTGGCGTCAAACCCATCAATATTCCCATACAGCACGAAAAATGCATACGTGTTCCATAGGGTTCCCATAAACTTCCGCTGGCCTTCCATTACGGCCTTCCCATGGAACCGGTTAGGCAGCCAGGGCGCGGAATTAATATAGAAATACCAGCGGATGGCATCCGCCCCGTAGGTCTTTAAGGCATCAAAGGGATCCACCGCATTCCCCTTAGACTTGCTCATCTTCTGCCCATTCTCATCCTGCACATGACCCATAACGATTACATTCTCATAGGGAGCCTTGTTAAACAGCAGGGTAGATTCCGCCAGAAGGGAATAAAACCATCCCCTGGTCTGATCCACCGCCTCGGAGATAAACTGAGCCGGGAACTGGGACTCAAATAATTCCTTATTCTCGAAAGGATAATGGTGCTGGGCAAAGGGCATGGCTCCGGAATCAAACCAGCAGTCGATTACCTCCGGCACGCGGTGCATTTCCTTACCGCACTTAGGGCAGGTAATCACCACGTCATCGATAAAGGGACGGTGCAGCTCCACCTCCAGCCCTTTCTCCGATGCGTCCATCTCCTTGGCATATTTCCTTGCCACCTGCTCATAATTCGGGCTCATGGCACGCAGCTCGGCCCTGCTTCCCACGGAATGCATATGGCCGCACTCACATTCCCAGATATTTAAGGGCGTCCCCCAGTAACGGTTCCTGGAAATGCCCCAATCCTGGATATTTTCCAGCCAGTCCCCGAAACGCCCCTTGCCGATGCTTTCCGGGATCCAGTTAATGGTATTATTATTGCGGATCAGATCCTCTTTTACCGCCGTCATCTTAATGAACCAGGACTCCCTGGCATAATAAATCAAAGGCGTCTGGCAGCGCCAGCAGTGGGGATAGCTGTGCTCAAACTTAGGCGCAGAAAACAGAAGGCCTTTCTTATCCAGATCCTTTAAGATCTCCGGATCCGCCGTCTTGCAGAACATCCCCGCGTAAGGGGTTTCCGCCGTCATCTCACCTTTGCCGTCCACTAACTGAACGAAGGGCAGATCGTATTTACGGCCCACGTTGGCATCATCCTCACCGAAGGCCGGGGCGATATGCACCACGCCAGTACCGTCGGTCAAGGTGACATAACTGTCACAAGTTACGTAGAATGCCCTCTTGCCCTGCTTTTCACAGGTTGCCGCCCCACAGTCAAAGAGAGGCTCATACTCCTTATACTCCAAATCCTTCCCCGTATAGGTTTCCAGGATTTGCACATCCTCTCCCAGCACCGTGCCCGCCAGGGCCTTCGCCAGGTAATACGTATAGCCGTCCCCCGTCTTTACCTTAACGTACTCCTCCACCGGGTTTACGCACAAGGCCACATTGGAAGGCAGGGTCCAGGGCGTGGTGGTCCATGCCAGGATATAGGCATCCTCGCCTTTTACCTTAAACCGGGCAATGGCGGAGCGCTCCTTAATATCCTTATACCCTTGGGCTACCTCGTGGGAGGAAAGGGGCGTGCCGCACCGGGGACAGTAAGGCACGATCTTAAAGCCTTTATATAAAAGGCCTTTGTCCCAGATCTCCTTTAAGGCCCACCATTCAGATTCGATATAGTCGTCATGATACGTCACGTAAGGATTATCCATATCCGCCCAGAAGCCCACGGTGGCGGAAAAATCCTCCCACATCCCCTTATAGCGCCAAACGCTTTCCTTGCAGTGGCCGATAAAGGGCTCCAGGCCGTACTCCTCAATCTGCTCCTTGCCGTCTAAGCCCAGCTTCTTCTCCACCTCCAGCTCCACCGGGAGGCCGTGGGTATCCCATCCCGCTTTCCGGGGAACCATGTAGCCCTTCATGGTGCGGTAGCGGGGGATCATGTCCTTAATTACCCTGGTCAATACGTGGCCAATATGAGGCTTGCCGTTAGCCGTAGGCGGCCCGTCATAAAATACGTAAGGCTCTCCCTTGGCACGGCTTTCAATGCTCTTTTCAAAAATCTTGTTTTCGCGCCAGAACTTCTCTACTTCTTTTTCCCGCTCCACAAACTTTAAGTCCGTGGGTACTTTCTGATACACCATCTTCGTCGTGTCAGACATTCCTTTCTTCCTCCATTTCCTGGGGATATGATAAAGAAAGGCTTCCATCCTGCAACAGGACGAAAGCCGCTTCGTTATACCACCCATTACTGCATACAACCATATGAGTTCCCGGTAACGTGAGAAATCCGTCCCGGCTTACCAGGTTTGCCCGCGGAAAAACCGCCAACCCTTCAGCCAGGCAGCTCCGGAGTGATCTTGGGAACGTCCCTACTTGCACCAGGTTTCCACCAGCCCCGGCTCTCTATGCCTTTTGGCACGTCCTACTGTCTCCATCAGCGCCTTTTTGCCTATTTCCTTGCCTTTGCTTGCTTTCCAGCTTTTCACTTTTGCTTTTCTGCTTTTCGCTAACATTATAAAGGAAGTCATGGGAAAAAGTCAAGGCTTTGCAAGGCATTTGGCCATTTGCCTATCCCTTTACTCTTTTTCATCCGACTTTTTGTCAGACTTTTTACCGGATTTCTTGTTAAGCACCGCCTTAATCACCACAAACGCCGCCACTGCGTAAAAGGCAACGTTTATCCCTATCTTAAATAAGTCATACATTTCCTGTTTCATCCCTTGAGCCTCCCTTCACTCTGTACCAGCTGTTCGATAAGTGTTTAATCTCTGTTTGATAAGTGCTTGATGTCCATTTAATAAATGCTTGATGTCTGTTTGATATTTGCATCTTTGCTTTTGTGAATTTCCTTAATTATAAGGAGCTTTCTGGAAAAAGTCAAGGGCGAACAAGGAACCTAAAAATCCATAAACAAGATTATTCCAGCATCTCCTTCCCGCCTCTTCATAAGATATCCGGCGAAGCTTTGCTACGGTGCTCAATGTATGGGAAAGCGCTGACATTACGCTCATCTTCCTGTCCTCCGCCCATCCTTTGCCCAAACATTTCCGCTCCCCGGCCATTCGCCGCTCTTTTACAATGCATTCCGTTTCCCCGGCTAACCGCCGCTCTTTTACGACGAATTCCGCTTCCCCGGCTAACTGCCGCTCTTTTACGCCGCATTCCGCTTTTTCCGCCCCTAACGCCTTCAGCCCTTCCTCCCAGGCCCATTTTACAGAATTAAGACCATCGGTTTCCACCAGAAGCCGGTCTGCAGGGACATTTGCCGCTATCTGCTGCACCGCAGGATTCCACCATACATCGGGGCCGATGGAAAAATAGCAGTCCTGTGCCAGAAATTCCTCCGGGTAACGGCCGCAGGAGTACCAGTGAACCAGATATCGGTTGGGAAACTCCTTAATAATCCCGGAAATCCGCTCCTCCTGCCCTTTGGTATGGAGAATCACCGGCTTTCCCGCCTGATGGGCCATCCTCAGCTGCCGGCGAAACACCTGCTCCTGAATCTTTAGCGGCGTCTGGCACCATACGCTGTCCATGCCGATCTCGCCGATAACCGGACACTGCTCCATCCACTCCGTCAGTTCCTCCACCTGATATTCTGCCCCATACCAGGGATGAAGGCCGCAGGTGGGAATCACGTGCCTTCCCCTCATTTTTACCGCCCTTTCCGCCTCCCGGGGCGTAGAGCCGCATACCAGGCTTAAAATTCCCGTCTCCTCCCGCTCCCGCTGCTCTTCCCAGGTTCCTATATGGGTATGCGCATCCGTAAAGCCCCAGTTGTCCCCCATATCCGCCACGCCTCCGTCTTGCCTATAATCCATCACATCTCCGTTTTTCCCATAATCCATCACGCCTTTGTCTCCCCCATAATCTGCCGGTGAAGCGCTCTTCGCAATTCTCCCTGCCCATACAGCCATTCCCTTGTCCGCCCCTTCTCTTCTATGGCGATCTCGCCGGTAATCCGCGCCGGCGACTGGCCAAGGATCAAAATCCTGTCGGAAAGGTAAATGGCTTCATCCATATCATGCGTTACCAGAAGCACCGTCCTGTTCAGCCGTTTCCGCATGGAAAGAAGCCAGTCCTGCATTTCCCCCCTAGTGATCACATCCAAAGCCCCAAAGGGCTCATCCAGCAGCAGAATGTCCGCCTGGCACAGAGCCGTCCTTAGAAACGCGGCCCGCTGCCGCATCCCCCCTGATAATTGAGCCGGGTATTTATCCTCATATCCGTCCAAGCCAAACAGGGAAAAATTCTCCTTGGCTTCCCGGCGCATAACCTCCGCCGATCCGTGGATCCGCCCGTAAAGGCACACATTCTCCAAAATGGTTTTCCAGGGAAACAAAAGATCATTCTGGGGCATATAGGCAAATTTCTCCGATATCCCGCGTATTGCCTGGCCATCCACGGCCATCCCGCCGCCCTCCGGCTTTAAAACTCCGGTAAGAAGCTTTAAAATCGTGGATTTTCCGCTCCCTGAAGCCCCCAGCAGGCTTACGAATTCCCCTTCCTTCACCGAAAAATCTATCCCGTCCAGTATTTTTTTCTCTTCATAAGAAAATGCCAGCCCCTGCACCTGTAATTTCATCCGCTGCCTCCTGTAACCACTCCATAGTTCGTACACGCTTTTAAATTTTCAAACACACACTAGCGTAGCGACACTCAGGGCTTTGGAAGGAATTCGTTCGTATAGCATTGATCCGCCGGGATCACCTGATCGATCACCCCGTACTCTGCCATAAATTCCGTATAATTATCCCACACCTGATCCTTCATCAGGCCCCACCTTTCGCTGTCCTCGGCATATTTCGGCCCCAGGTACTCCTGGGACATGGTAAGCATCTCCAGGGAATAATCCGGCGCGTACTTGTGGAGAATCTTTGCGCTTTCTTCCGGATTGGCAATGGCGTACTCATACCCTTTCTCTGTGGCCGCCAGGAATCTGCGCACCATATCCGGCTTTTCCTCCAATGTCTTACGGTTTGCAATAATCACCGGCGTATAATAATCCAGACGTCCATCCAGATCCCTTACCGGCGTATAATTAATGGGAAAATCATTAAGCTTACATTTCACATTATCCCATCCCTCAAAAAACCACATGATGTCCGCCTTGTCCCGTAAAGCCTCAAACCCTGAGCCGTCGGAGACCACCATGTTCAGTTTGGAAAAATCTCCTCCTGCCTGGGTCATCACCGCCTTTAATACGGCCTCCTCCCCGGGGCCGCCCCAGCCTGCATACGTCTTTCCCTCAAAATCCTTTGGCGAATCAATCTTTTTATCTGCATAAGTGGCAAATCCTGACGTATTGTGCTGGATAATCGCCGCAATGGCTTTAATGGGAAGGGGATCGGCAGAAGTCAGGGCAATGGTCACGTCCTCCTGGTAACTGATGCCGAAATCCCCCTTCCCCACGGCAATCAAGGTAGCCGTAGCCCCTTCCGTAGGCTCGATAATCTCCACATTCAGCCCTTCCTCCCCGTAATACCCCTGATCAAGGGCCACATACATCCCCGTATGGTTGGTGTTGGCCACATAATCCAAAATTACGGTCACATCCTCCGCTTCGCCTGCTGATGGCTGGCCGTTTTCTGCCCCTTGGGCGTCCGCCGCCTGCTGGCCGCCTCCGGCTCCTTGAGCGTCCGCTGTCTGCTGGCCGTTTCCGGCTCCCTGGGCGTCCGCCGCCTGGCTGTTTTCGTCGCCCTGAGCCTTATTTTGGCCGCTTCCCGCTTCCTGCCCCCCATTTTGAGCGCTTTCATTGCCATTTCCGCTTTCCTGAACCGGCGAAGTTCCTGCCCCGCTGCCCGTGCCCTGTGCAGAGCATCCCGCCAGACACAGAGAAAACGCTGATGCTCCCGCCATCATTACCGCCATCGCCACTGCCGCTGCTGTCGTTCTTTTCATCATAAATCTCCTCCCTATTTATGCTTTGTGCAAACTTTTTATATTGCTGCTTGTTATATTGCTGCTTGTTATATTGCTGCTTGATCAAAAGAATTTCGGAATGCCTGGTAAAGCGGGGCAGACCCTCCGCTGTGCTGATTCCTCATATCCCTATGCTGCTATCGCAGCTTGATAGGTTAAATTGCTGATTCACTTTTTCGCTTTTTCCCACGCCATCCCTGCTCCATCGCTTATTATTCCTTTTTCCTGAGATAAGGCAGCGCCCTGTACTGATACAGGCGGATCAGACCGTTCATGCAAAGGCTTAAGAAAATAATCACCACCACACAGGCAAACACCCGATCCAGCATATAGCTGTTTTTCACCCGAAGCAGATAATACCCCAGCCCTCTCTGTGCCCCGATCCATTCTCCCACCACGGCGCCGCTGATGCTGTAGGTAGCCGCCACCTTAAGCCCTGACAGGAGGGATGGGATGGAAGCCGGGATCTTGACCAGGCCGTAAGCCTTCCACTGGCTTGCCCCATAAGAGCGAACCAGATTTACATACTCCTGATCCACTTGAGCCAGGCCGTCGGAAAAGCTCACGGCCACCGGGAAAAAGCACATCAGCACTACCGTCAGGATCTTAGGGCCGATGCCGAATCCCATATAGATAATCAAAATCGGCGCCATGACGATCATCGGCACTGTCTGGGTCACGACCAGGATCGGGTAAATCCCCTGCCGCATCAGGGGAAAGCAGTCCATCACAATCCCCAGAAATACTGCCAATGCCATAGAAATCCCGATGCCAATCAGCGCCTCCGCTACCGTAATCACGGCATGGCCCGCCAGCGTTGCGCTTTCCTCCGCCAGCGCCTTCATCACTTGCAAGGGCGACGGCAGGACATACAAGGGAATCTGGAAAAGCCTCACCGCTCCCTCCCAAATCAGCAGCAGCCCGATGATCACTGCCACCGGCATGAATCTCTGCCCATATCTTTTCATCGTTTCCTCCATATCATGATGTTGGGGTCAAAAGATCCTTTGCCCCTGGTATCATATCATGCAATTAAGGTTTCCGCAGTGCGATCCAAAACGGAACGATTTTGTCTCATAAGGCGCGCTTTCCCGGGAAACAAAAAAGACCGCCTGGATAACAGCGGTCAGTAAAGGTGCTCTATGATCCCTACGTTGGCATTATCCAAATCAGGTTATGGGTCGAAATTCTCAATTTCCTCTCAGCCTGGTACACAAGCTCCCCGTTTTTATGATGCCGCTGCCTGCAGAACAGCGGTCGATTGAATACGCTGTCGATTGTAGCACAGAATACGGGAAAAAGCAAACACTATTTGAAACTTTATCTGCAATTTTTTTGAAATAGTTCAGCCAGTGGGAATCGCATGAAGGAAAATCGTGCCCGCACGAATTTTCCTTTATCGATTTCCACTGAGGGAGCGCCCGTTTATGAGCAAAAGGAGCTGCGCAAGCAGAGGAGAATGCCATAGGCACGGTTTCCCCTAAAGGGACGCTGCGCAGTGCGAATGGCACGGGCTGAACGGACGGTAGATTTTTGTATAATATTATAGAAAAATCAAACAGCGCACCAAAAATATTGCCTTTTTTCCGTCACATAGGACAATATTGGACAACAATAAATTTATATAGGCGATATTGGACGACATTGTTATCAGAACATCTTGTTATCCGGGTGCTTTTTCTTTATAATATACGTAAACGGCAAAATGCAAACCTAATACAACTGCTATATGGAACGGAGCTAATGATATGCGAAAAAAATTGCCTGTTGGCATCGAAAGTTTTGAAGAATTTTCAAAAGAAAATTTTTACTATATTGACAAAACCATGTTCATCGCCGAATTATTAAATAATTGGGGAAAGGTAAACCTTTTCACCCGCCCCAGGCGTTTCGGCAAATCCTTAAATATGAGTATGCTGAAATCATTTTTTGAGATTGGCAGCGACAAGGCATTGTTCGACGGACTAGCCATATCCCGGGAAAAGGAATTATGGGAAAACTATATGGGGAAATTCCCGGTGGTGTCAATATCCCTTAAAAGCGTGGAAGGGCCAAATTACCAAGCCGCCTGCAGCGCATTAAGCTCTATTATCGGAATGGAAGCGCTACGGTTCCGCTTCCTGGCTAACAGCAGCAATCTATCCGCTGAAGAACACAAGATCTATCTCCAACTAATAAACATAGGCCAGAAACAAGACTCTGTATTTTCCATAACCAATGCGGCATTGCTGGCCAGCTTAAAAACCCTCTCACAACTCCTTTCCAAACATTACGGCAAAAAGGTTATCCTCCTGATCGATGAGTATGATGTGCCGCTGGACAAGGCATTCCAGGCCGGGTATTATGAAGAAATGGTTTCCCTGCTCCGCAGCCTTTTCGGCAACGCACTAAAAACAAACGAACATTTGTATTTCGCGGTATTGACCGGATGCCTGCGGATCTCCAAGGAAAGCATATTTACCGGATTAAATAACTTGAAAATCCATACGGTTACGGACAGCAGGTATGATGAATATTTTGGGTTCACGGATACGGATGTTAATGAAATATTGGAGTACTATGGACTGGAAAACCATGCCCATACCCTACAGGAATGGTATGACGGATACCGTTTTGGGAACGAAAATGTTTACTGCCCATGGGATGTGGTTAATTATTGCGACGCTTTGCTGGAAGATCCGGACGCGGAGCCGGAAAACTATTGGGCGAATACCAGCGGGAACGGCATGGTGCGGCGCTTTATCGGGAAGGCGGATCGGCAGGCCAGGAACGAAATCGAGCGTTTGATTGCAGGGGAATGTATCGTAAAGCCAATCAACCAGGAACTGACCTACAGTGAGCTGGACGCTTCCATTGACAACCTTTGGAGCGTACTGTTTACCACCGGGTATCTGACCCAAAGGGGGAGGGAATCCGGCAGGAAATGGAAGCTGGCCATCCCAAACCGGGAAATCCGGGAGCTGTTTGTGGTACAGATCCAGGAATGGTTTAAGGCGGAAACCAGGGCGGACGCAGAAACCCTAAGGAAATTTTGCCAAGCATTCCCGGAGGGCGACCAGTTAACGATAGAAACATTGCTCAACGGATACCTGTGGAAATCCATCAGCATCCGCGATACGGCGGTTAGAAAAGAAATGAAGGAAAATTTCTTCCACGGCTTACTGCTTGGGCTCCTGCAGTATGGGGATGACTGGGAAATCCAGTCAAATGCGGAATCAGGGGAAGGATATTGCGATATTTCCATAAAGACACAAGACAGGATTGGGATCGTCATCGAAGTTAAATATGCGGAGGACGGCAATCTGGAAAAGGGATGCGGGGAGGCCTTGGGGCAGATAGAGGAAAAACAGTATGACGCAATGCTAAAACGGGATGGGATGGAGAAAATCATTAACTATGGGATTGCGTTTTATAAAAAGAACTGCAAGGCGGCAATTGGATAACCATATCGAGAGGGTATGCCTACATTAACACCAACATGACAGGGGTTGGTTTGTCATTAGATAACCATATAAAAATGATAACCATATAGAAATGATACCAGCGGCAAAAGGCCAAAAACCTTTTAACCCCAGCATCATCAAGACAACAATAAAGCAACGGGAACTATCTTTGGGAACTATCTCTTTTATCCCCCTATTCTCCTCTTGCCTTTTTATCGATAGAAGGAGAATTGTAAGCCCGGTACTGCAGCCGTATGAAAAGGAGTTCGTGGCATGAGAAAAAAATTGCCTGTTGGCATCGAAAGTTTTGAAGAATTTTCAAAAGAAAATTTTTACTATATTGACAAAACCATGTTCATCGCCGAATTATTAAATAATTGGGGAAAGGTAAACCTTTTCACCCGCCCCAGGCGCTTCGGCAAATCCTTAAATATGAGTATGCTGAAATCATTTTTTGAGATTGGCAGCGACAAGGCATTGTTCGACGGACTAGCCATATCCCGGGAAAAGGAATTATGGGAAAACTATATGGGGAAATTCCCGGTGGTGTCAATATCCCTTAAAAGCGTGGAAGGATTAAACGATGAAAATGCCCGTGCCGCCTTGCGCCGGGTGATTGGCCGGGAAGCAAGCCGTTTTAGCTTCCTTCTGAAAAGCCCAAACCTGCTGCAAAGGGAAAAAGAACTGTATTCCGGGATAACTTATGTAAAAAACGGCACATTCATGATGGCAGATGAAGTGCTGGCAGACAGCCTGCGCACTTTGTCAGAACTCCTTTCCAAACATTACGGCAGAAAGGTTATCCTCCTGATCGATGAGTATGATGTGCCGCTGGACAAGGCATTCCAGGCCGGGTATTATGAAGAAATGGTTTCCCTGCTCCGCAGCCTTTTCGGCAACGCACTAAAAACAAACGAACATTTGTATTTCGCGGTATTGACCGGATGCCTGCGGATCTCCAAGGAAAGCATATTTACCGGATTAAATAACTTGAAAATCCATACGGTTACGGACAGCAGGTATGATGAATATTTTGGGTTCACGGATACGGATGTTAATGAAATATTGGAGTACTATGGACTGGAAAACCATGCCCATACCCTACAGGAATGGTATGACGGATACCGTTTTGGGAACGAAAATGTTTACTGCCCATGGGATGTGATTAATTATTGCGACGCTTTGCTGGAAGATCCGGACGCGGAGCCGGAAAACTATTGGGCGAATACCAGCGGGAACGGCATGGTGCGGCGCTTTATCGGGAAGGCGGATCGGCAGGCCAGGAACGAAATCGAGCGTTTGATTGCAGGGGAATGTATCGTAAAGCCAATCAACCAGGAACTGACCTACAGTGAGCTGGACGCTTCCATTGACAACCTTTGGAGCGTACTGTTTACCACCGGGTATCTGACCCAAAGGGGGAGGGAATCCGGCAGGAAATGGAAGCTGGCCATCCCAAACCGGGAAATCCGGGAGCTGTTTGTGGTACAGATCCAAGAATGGTTTAAGGCGGAAACCAGGGCGGACGCAGAAACCTTAAGGAAATTTTGCCAAGCATTCCCGGAGGGCGACCAGTTAACGATAGAAACATTGCTCAACGGATACCTGTGGAAATCCATCAGCATCCGCGATACGGCGGTTAGAAAAGAAATGAAGGAAAATTTCTTCCACGGCTTACTGCTTGGGCTCCTGCAGTATGGGGATGACTGGGAAATCCAGTCAAATGCGGAATCAGGGGAAGGATATTGCGATATTTCCATAAAGACACAAGACAGGATTGGGATCGTCATCGAAGTTAAATATGCGGAGGACGGCAATCTGGAAAAGGGATGCGGGGAGGCCTTGGGGCAGATAGAGGAAAAACAGTATGACGCAATGCTAAAACGGGATGGGATGGAGAAAATCATTAACTATGGGATTGCGTTTTATAAAAAGAACTGCAAGGCGGCAATTGGATAAAAATGAGGGGGCTGTCGCAAACTTTGGCATCTCCACAATATCTAGCGGAACTTATCAAAGTATCCAGCCTATATATTGTAGAACGCTGCTGTTTCGCAACACCCCCTACAGTACCTATTCCATTTTAATTTACCGATAACCTATTCAATGAACCTTTATTTATCTTTGCAATAATTTTCCTAATATCAAAATACGCAGGAAATGATAAACCTCATTTTTAACCTCCACCTTTAACCTCCACTTTCCACTCCTCCAAATATAATTTTTAACATCCTTTCCTCCATCCTATGCCCGGACATTCCCGGAAACTTTCGCGTCCAAATGAGCAAACGGATTTCTCGCCTAGATTACGCAATCCTCCTGCCTGCAAAGCCGCCTATTCCCCTTTCAGCACCGGAACCAAATTTGCCACCTCCCTGGCTGAAGTCTCCTCCAAAAATGAACTGTAGCTAAAGAAACAATACCCGGACACCTGTCCGCTGGCTCTTCCGGCCTCCACCTGGCGCTTCATGATATCATCACACCGGAGCCACTCGGACACTTGGTTATTATCCTTTACGTCCGTCCCCGCCCGGTACATCCCAAGCCCTAAATACAGCTTCACCGAACCTTTATTTTTTAACCCAATCCAGGACGCCAAATTCTCATGGAAAGCAAAGCTGGCAGGCTGCCCGTCAGAAGTTTTTGCCTCAAATCCCCAATAGAGCTGGGGCATAATGTAATCCACATATCCTGTTGACTGCATCCACCGGTCAATATCGATAAACAGGCTGGTATCGCTGCGCACATTCCCTAAATATCCCTGGGGGCTGATGCCAAATACCGCCGAAGGCTTTACCTCCTTTACCGTAGCATACACCAGGGAAACCAGCTGATTTACATTTTCCCGACGCCAATTGGCGGCTGAAAGCTGGCTGCCGGACTGAATATATTCCGGCAGATCAAACCAAGCCGCAGGATTTTGGTCATCTACCGCGGGATAAAAATAATCGTCAAAATGTATCCCTTCCACATCATACTTTGCCAGCACTTCCCGCACGCTTGCCGCCACCAGCTCCCGTACCTGGGGAATGGACGGATTTAAGTAATACTCGCCCTCATGCTGAAGCACCCAGCGGTCATTTTCCGCAGTTTGATCCGTAAGCCACTGTTTTGCCGGGTTATTTGCAGAAACCTCGTCCCAGCCCATCAAATACCCCGTAACCCGGTACGGATTAAACCAGGCGTGAACCTGAAGCCCTCTTGCATGGGCCGCATTTACAAAATACCCAAAGGGATCAAAGCCCGGATTCTGACCCTGGACTCCCGAAACGAATTTTGACCAGGGAAGGATATCGGAAGGATAGGCGGCGTCTGTGTGGGAATGGGCATGAAGGAATACCGCATTCATCCCCCAGTTTACGCACCAGTCCAGCATCACATCTGCCGCCTGCTGAAACTCGGCCTGGGTTTTGGGCATTTTATTCCATTCCAGATAAGAAATCCATACCCCATGAAGCTCCTGATTTGCTGCCATGCCTTCCTGGCTCTCCTGGGAAACCGCCTGATGGTTTGAATCATCCTGGGACGCATCTATTCCCTGGGAAATATTTTGATCGGTCATTCCGCCTTCCTTCCCCCCGGATGCCGTCTCATCAGCCGTCCCCGGAGCCTGGCTGAACACCCATTCCCCATCATCCGGGGCGATTCCCGGTTCCACGTAAACCACGTCCCCATCCGCATAAGCAGCCAAAAATCCGGCCACGCTAAAGTTAAGGGCAAGGAGTGCCGCCATAAAAACCTTTGCCCATTTTCCTGTTCTTCCCCAATATTTTTTTCCCTGCAATACGTTCATCTGTTCTCCTCACTGATTTAAGATGCAAAAATCATACCACAATTTCCCTTTTCCTCCAACCTTTTCCTCTCTACAATTCTATTACATTTTTCTTACCATAGGCGACCCTTAAGTCTAGTACAGCGCTGCTTTAATGCTTTACCCAAGAAACATTGTTATTTTCTTAACAATTATATTGCCATTTTGAAATAATATGGTATAATCTCGACAGAGATTATACCGTGCCGGTTCGGTGTCACGCAGAGCGGGACAAAATACCGGCCGAACCGCGCACCTCCCCCAAAGGATATCATGTCCGATGGACATGGTATAATATGAACACTTGACGAGGTATTCCACGAGTCTAGTGAGAATATATACCTGACCACTTAGCGAGGTCTTTTCGAGCTTAGTGGACATGGTGTAATATGAACACTTGACGAGGTATTCCACGAGTCTAGTGAGAATATATACCTGACCACTTAGCGAGGTCTTTTCGAGCTTAGTGGACATGGTGTAATATGAACACTTGACGAGGTATTCCACGAGTCTAGTGAGAATATATACCTGACCACTTAGCGAGGTCTTTTCGAGCTTAGTGGACATGGTGTAATCTTGAAAAAACCAAGGATGTAAGGAGAAACCGCCATGAGCCAGAGAAACTTAACGCTGTTAACCGATTTTTACGAACTTACAATGATGCAGGGATATTTTAAAGAAGAGCACGCCAATGAAACGGTGGTTTTTGACGTATTCTACCGGACCAATCCCTTCGGCAACGGCTTTGCCATCTGTGCCGGTTTGGATCAAGTCATTGAATACATTAATAACCTGCATTTCGACCAGGAGGATGTGGACTACCTCCGCTCCACCGGAATGTTCGAGGAAGATTTCCTGGAATACCTGCACCATTTTCGGTTTTCCGGCGACATTTACGCCATCCCGGAGGGAACCGTGGTCTTTCCCAGGGAGCCGCTGGTAAAGGTAATTGCCCCCATTATGGAAGCCCAGCTGGTGGAAACGGCCTTGCTGAATATCATTAACCATCAAAGCCTGATCGCCACCAAAACCTGCCGTGTGGTTTACGCCGCCCAGGGAGACGGGATCATGGAGTTTGGCCTCCGCCGCGCCCAGGGGCCGGATGCCGGAATCTACGGGGCCAGAGCCGCCATGATCGCCGGGTGCATCGGCACATCCAATGTGCTGACCGGGCAGATGTTTGACGTTCCGGTAAAGGGAACCCACGCCCACAGCTGGATCATGAGCTTCCCCGACGAATTAACCGCATTCCGCACCTACGCCAAAATGTACCCCACTGCCTGCATCCTGCTGGTGGACACTTACGATACCCTAAATTCCGGCGTCCCCCATGCCATCCAGGTATTTAAGGAAATGAGGGAGGCGGGGATTCCTTTAACCTTTTACGGCATCCGCTTAGACAGCGGCGACTTAGCCTATCTTTCCAAGCAGGCCAAGCAGATGCTGGATGACGCCGGATTTTCCGACGCGGTCATTTCCGCATCCAATGATCTGGACGAATTCCTGATCAACAGCTTAAAGGATCAGGGAGCCGCCATCAATTCCTGGGGCGTAGGAACGAACTTAATTACGGCAAAGGACTGCCCGTCCTTCGGCGGCGTTTACAAGCTGGCGGCCATCCAGGACAAAGCCAGCGGGAAATTCATCCCCAAAATCAAGCTGTCGGAAAACGCGGAAAAGATCACCAACCCGGGAAATAAAACCATACAGCGGATTTACAGCCGTGATACGGGAAAGATTATCGCCGATTTAATCTGCCTGGCGGATGAAACCTTTGACGATTCAAATTCCCTGCTGCTGTTTGACCCTGTCCAGACCTGGAAGAAAACCCACTTAGCCCCCAGGAGCTATACCATGCGGGAGCTGCTGGTTCCTGTATTTAAGGAAGGCCGCCAGGTATACCAGTCCCCAAAGGTGATGGATATCCAAAAATACTGCAAGGAAGAATTAACTACCCTTTGGGAGGAATCGCGGCGGCTGGTAAACCCGCACAAGGTCCATGTAGATCTGTCCAACCAGCTTTGGCATATGAAAAATAAGCTTTTGGATTCTTATAATTACAGCAGCAAATAAGCGGCAAATAGGCGGCGCAGCATCCGCCAAGTGCCTGTGCCAAAGGGATATCTGCCAAACGCTCATACTGGCTCGGCACTTGCCAAATCTTCGCATAGGCGCGGCATTTGCCCACAACTTAAAAAAATAAAACAAGAGCGGCACAAAATCCTGCATTCCCAAAACAGCTGGCAGCATCTTTTCACTATCCAATCCATGCCATCTCTTGCGGAATCGGGCCTTTTGCGACCGCTCCTATATTCCTTTTTAAGCCTTAATCGGCAGGCAGCCTGCCCTGACCATTCCTCTTCCATCCTAACCAGCTGCACTCCAGGCTTAACCCGCCTTGCCGTCGGAATTGTTTCAGAAGGCAAAAACCGTACCCGTTCAAACGTTGTATACATTCGCGTTTCCGAAATCTTTAATTCCAGCATTCCTGCAACTGCATGAGACAAAAGATAACTGGCCCGAAATTTTCCTTTAATTTCATGCCATTTTTTGGTTCCCACACTGCTTTTCATTTCAATCAGGTACAGCTTCCATATATCATCCCCTTGATGTACAAAGATAATATGATCCACCCTTTTATTCATGGACTTCCCTTGATCATTTTGGAAAAATTGAAGCTCCGTATTTTTCTTGTCCACATTTGAAATGCACAAATTATCCGATAAAGCCAGCCGTACCTTCAATTCACTTTTTCCGCTTTCCTCGGATTCAATTAAAACTATTTCCTGATTTTCTTCGGTAATAAATCCTGGCTTCATCAGCTCATGGATAATAAACCTTCGCCTGTTTTTTTCCATATTTTGCACCATGCCTCAAAAGGATTTTCCCTCTTTATCTGCTGTGATAAGTATGCTATACTTTATTGCAGATATCAGCATCAGACAACAGGATTCTCCTTGTTCATATCTGCAAATTAAATGGAGGATGAAACCAGGTGGAAATAAAAATCAATGATTACTATGAGCCAGAACACTTCCGGGCATTAAATGAAGATAATTATAACCTCTCCCGTTCCTGTGAGTATGACAAAAATGAAATGCACCATATCCATGAAGCCTGCGAATTCCTCTTGATTGAAGAGGGCGCGGCGGATTATTACGTGGCCGGACAGAAATATTACGTGGAGCCGGGGGATATCTTAATCATTGGCTCCAGGATGCACCATCTGCGCAGGCTGGATAAGCTTCCTTTCCTGCGCTATGGCTTCAGCATTAAGCCGTCCTATTACCGCAGCCTGAATTTAGGCCAGGATATGGAAAAAGTTTTCCAAACACCGTCACCAAACGATTACGAAATGAATTTTAAAAACGCAGACCCAAAAATATTCCAGGAAATTATCCATCTGATCCAGTACCTGTATCATGAAGGAAACGGAGATAAGCCCTTTAATTCTCTCCTTGAGCGGAGCATTATCACCGAAATTGCCGTGCTCCTATACCGCCAATCTGGGATGAAGCAAAAGGAAACACCTATGTCGCCTATGTACATCCGAATGTGTGAAATCAAAGAATATATTGATTCCAACTTCCGTGATCCCTTGGACTTAAATGTACTGAGCCAGCAGTTTTACCTTCATCCTGTCACCATCAGCAAGGAATTCAATAAATGTTTTGGCCGCTCTTTATCCAAGTACATCAATAACGTCCGGATTTGTGAGGGGGCGCGGCTTTTGGAAACCACCCAGGACAGCATTACGGTTATCGCCCAAAAATGCGGTTATGACAATATTAACACTTTCCTGCGGCAATTTAAAACCATCATGGAAACCTCACCCTTGCAGTACCGGAAAAGCATCCGGCAATTGTTTGCCCAAAACCGGCATATCCCAAATGCTTAAGCCTCCCAGACGGCAAAGCCTTATCCTTAAACCAGCGGTGCTAAAAACTATTGCCCCAAAGCGGCAATGTTTTTAGCACCGATTCTTTTATCCAATTCTCCACATAACCACAATAATATTCCACTTTTTTCCATCATTCACACTGCAAACTGACTAAAAAATGATGATAATCGGCAAAAACTTATACAGCATGGCCAAATGGGCTGTGTTATGATTAATGGCATAAAAGCCACTGGCCAGTGCGCATGGGCTCTTTCAGATCCGAAAGCCCCAACAAAAAGGAGGAAAAATTAATGAAAAAGAAGATACCTGCAATCATGTTTTCCGTTGCTCTTATGGCCCAGGCACTGACCGGCTGCGGCGGTGCGGCAGACGAAACAACCCCTGCTCCCACAGACACTGCACCGGCAAAGGCAGAAAGCGCCCAGGAGGAAAAATCCGCCCCAGAAAGCGCAGGCAGTTCGGCCGGGGATGTTTCCCTCACCGTATTATGCGGCTATGCCGGGGAAGATCCTCATGGAAAATATGTATACCAGTATGCTGATGCCTATATGGAAGAACATCCAAACGTAAAAATTGAGGTCCAGGCGATCAGCACCAACGATATTTACACGAAATTATCAGCCATGGCCACAACCCCCGATGATCTGCCGGAAGTGTTCTTCACCTCCGCCGATGCAGTGGCAACCCTTCATGACCTTGGCCTTACCCAGGATTTATCCGGCCTTCTCCCGGATGAGCTTAAGGCGGAATTTGCAAACGGAGTAATCGATTCCTGTATGCTGGGCGATGAAATCTCCTACTTCCCAATAGCCCTTCAGCCGCAAGCCATTATTTACCGAAAAGATCGTTTTGATGAAGCAGGGCTTTCCATCCCAAAAACCTGGGATGAATTTGCAGAATGTGCCAAAGCCCTGACCAAAGATACCGACGGCGACGGACAAAACGATGAATGGGGCTTCGGCATGGTAGGCTCAAACAATTCTTCCGGCCAAAGCCGCTTTATGTCCTACTTGTGGGCAAATGGAATAGATTGCGTCAAGGAAGACGGCGGCCAATGGGTTTCTGACCTTACAGCCGATAACGAAACCTTAAAGACGGCCTTTGCCCGCTGGACAGACATGAATGCCGAAGGAATCGTGCCTATCGGCATTACGGAAGTGGATTACCCTACTGCCGCAAATTACTTTGCCATGGGCTATACCAATATGTTCATGACCGGCTCAAACGCATTAGGCGTTGCCTACTCCAACAACCCGGATTTAAAAGGAAAACTTGGCTCCTTTAAACTCCCCGGCGATTACCCCGGAACCATGCTGGGCACAGAAGGCTATGCTGTCAGCTCCTACGCGGACGACGGGGAAAAAGCCGCCGCTGTTGATTTCCTGCGGTTCTTTGTGGAAAATGACAAAGATATGGGCTTTTGGCAAAGCAGCGGCAAAATCCCCGCTACCACAGAAGGCCAGAAAGCAGAATATATCACCGGCGATGATTACGCAGGCTATTTGGCTCAAATCGCAGACGGCTGCCGCCCCACGGTAGCTTTTGCAGGGGTAAGCGGATTAAAAAGCGCCTTAGGCGATGCATACGCTTCCGTATTCTCCGGCGAACAGTCCAATGATGCCGCCATCCAAAAGCTGGAATCCGTAGTTTCTGAACTTATGGAAGATTATAACTAAACGCAACAGTTCAGACGGGCAAGAAGATGCACGTCTAAAAACCCAGCCGTTGCGCGTCTGCCGCGCTGCGCGCTCACTATTTTTTCATTGCCACGCCAGATGGAACCAAATGCCTGCTGTGCAGGCGCTTGGTTTCCTGTTGGCATGGGCATACGAAAAGAAGAAAGGATAGCTTGGTGCAAACTATGAGGAAAAAGAGTGTTAAAAAATTTAAGTACCAATATGACGGGTACTATTTTTCCTTCCCGATTGTATTTATGCTGGCGGCATTGATCATCTATCCCATGCTTTACGGGTTTTACATCAGCTTTTTTAATACGAACTTAGTGACAAGGTGGAAATTCGTAGGGCTGCGGTATTATTTAGACGCATTTACTGAAACCGCATTTTACCAGTCTGTCATCCTCACCCTGGGATTCATGATCTTGGTGGTGGCAGGCCATTTCCTGCTGGGGTTTATCCTGGCAAGCCTGCTGAATAAAGAATTTAAAGGAAGAACCGTTTTCCGGGTAATCTTCATGCTCCCCTGGTTTTTCCCCGAAGCCGTGGTTGCCCTGCTGTTCACCTGGATCATGAACCCTATGTATGGAATCTTAAACAGTATTTTGCGGAACCTGGGAATCATTAGCTCGAATATATCCTGGCTGGGGAATAAAAGCCTGGCTTTTCCCTCGGTAGTCTTTGTATGTATCTGGAAAGGCTTTCCTCTGGTAATGACCATGATCCTGGCCGGCCTCCAGAGCATTTCCAAAGACTACTATGAAGCGGCTGAATTGGACGGCGCAAATAAATGGAATCAATTCCGCTACATTACCCTCCCTTCCTTAAAAACCATTTTAACCACCGTCCTGATCCTGGACTGTGTATGGTGGTTTAAGCAGTATACCCTGGTATACACCATGACCGCCGGAGGACCCGGCACGGCCACAAGCTTAATCAGCCTAAGCATCTACGGAACGGCTTTCAATGATTTGCGCTTTGGCAAAGCTGCCGCTTGGGGAATTATCGTGTTTGTAATCTGTTACTTAATTAATTTGGTAAGTAAGGTGGTGCTAAACGAAGATGAGTAAGTCAAAAAACCAAAAAACAGAATTGATTGCTACTTATGTAATCCTGACCATACTGGCTCTATTTATCATTGTCCCTATCCTGTGGATGGTCTCCACCGCATTTAAGACGGAAGCCCAAACCTATTACCCCAATCCCAGATGGATCCCGGATCCTTTTTCTGTAGAATCCTTCCGGAAATTTTTCAGCACTTACAATTTTGGCACGATGACCATAAACAGCCTGATTACCTGCCTGTCCTCCATGGTCATCTGCGTAGCCTGTGCCTGCCTGGCCGGGTATGGCGTAACCCGTTTCCAGTTTAAAGGGAAAAAGCAGCTGATGAGCTTTTTGCTGATTACCCAGATGTTCCCCAGTGTTATGCTGGTTGTGCCTTTTTACGCCGTGCTGTCAAACTATCACTTGACCAACACTCTTTTAGGGTTAATCGTGGTATATGCCGCTACCAATGTGGCATTCAGCACCTGGATGCTGGTATCTTATTTTAAAACCGTGCCTATCGAACTGGATGAAGCGGCTCGGGTAGATGGAGCCTCCAGCTTCCGCATTTTCTGGAGCATCATCCTTCCTTTAATCGGGCCGGGCATCGCTGCCGTAGCAATGTTCGTCCTGTTTAACGGCTGGAATGAATATATGTATTCCTCCGTGCTGGTATCCAAAGACTCCTTAAAGACACTAACCGTAGGGATTATCGCCTTGAACTCCCAGTACCAGATCAAATGGAATGACTTAATGGCGGCTTCCACCATTTCCAGCCTTCCCCTGGTAATCCTGTTTGTTTGCTTCCAAAAATACTTTATTGCCGGAATGACTGGCGGGGCGGTAAAAAGTTAATTTGCCTTCACCGGCAAATTCCTTATCAGCCATATTTGCGGAAAGCCAAAACGGTTTTCCATAGTCCAGTTTATGGCGTATGAAACTTGAAAAGAGGAGACAAAATGAATGATATTCAAATCCGTGATGTAAAAGTTTTTGTTACAGCTCCCAGGAAGATTAACCTGGTCGTCGTTAAAATAGAAACTTCCGAGCCAGAGCTATACGGCTACGGATGCGCCACCTTCACCTGGCGGCACAAAGCAGTAGTAACCGCAATCACCGAATACCTGGCTCCCATGCTTAAGGGAAAACCTGCAGACGATATTGAAGGCTTATGGCAGATGATGATGGGAAGCTCTTACTGGAGAAACGGCCCCGTGCTGAACAATGCCATATCCGGCGTAGATGAGGCTCTGTGGGACATTAAAGGAAAACGGGCCAGGCTCCCTCTCTACAGCCTGTTTGGCGGAAAATGCCGGGAAGGGATTGCCGTCTACCGCCACGCAGACGGCAGCTCTGTGGAAGAGGTGGAAGAATCTATCCAATGCTATATGGAAAAAGGCTATCGCTATATCCGCTGCCACATGGGAACCTACGGCGGCAATTTCAACGGGAAATGCCAAACCTTTGCCAAGCCGGATCAGGCTCCTGATGGGGCTTACTTCCACCCCAGGCTTTATATGGAAAGCGTCTACCGGCTTTTTGACCGGGTTCGCCAGGATATCGGATGGGATGTGGAACTGATGCATGACGTACACGAACGCCTTTCCCCGGCGCAGGTACTGGAGTTTGCCAAAACACTGGAGCCTTACAAACTATTTTTCCTGGAAGACTGCCTGCCGCCAGAACATATGGAATTCTTCAAAACCTTGCGTAACCATACCGTCATCCCCTTAGCCATGGGCGAGCTGTTTACCAACCCGTTAGAGTGGAAGCCCTTGGTGCAAAACCAGTGGATTGACTTTATCCGCGTACATTTAAGCGATATCGGCGGCCTTACCCCAGCCAGGAAGCTGGCTCATTTCTGTGAAATGTATCATGTAAAAACCGCCTGGCACGGCCCCAATGACTTATCCCCTATAGGCATGGCTGCCCAGATGCACCTGGATTTAAACAGCCACAATTTCGGGATCCAGGAATTTTCCGGATTCTCTGAGGAAGAGCAGGAGGTATTCCCAGGCTGCCCGGTTATCCGCAACGGTTACGCCTATGTAAACCATGCCCCTGGCATTGGAGTAGGGTTTAATGAAGAGAAAGCAAAAGCTTATCCCCCTGTGGAAATGGATCATAGCTGGCTGTTTTCCCGGCTTCCGGACGGCACGCCGGTAAGGCCATAACGCCATTTTTTAGTGCCGGCAGCAAGCCATTAACCCTCGCACAAGCGCGGCACTTAGCAAACCCTTCAAATCGGCCCGGCACTTAGCACACAGCCCGAAAAATAAAACAGGAGCGGCACAAAATCCAACGTTTTGCAAACAGCTGGCAGCATCTTTTAACTATCCAATCCATGCCATCCCTTGCAGAACCAGGCCTTTTGTGACCGTTCCTTTCCTAGATCCATCACTCCGCCATCCCCAAAGAACTGCTCACCGGAAAAGTAAAATACGTATTCGGGTAAGGCTCTCCTTCTAAGGTAAAATGCCACCACTCTGTAGACAAGGGGCGGAAGCCGTGATCCATCATCACCTTCCTTAACCGTTTCCGGTTCCCTGCCTGTTCCGCCGTCAGATCCCCTTGGTAATCCGGGTGGGAGCGCTGGCCGAAATAGTCAAAGGTTCCTCCCATATCCACTTCCTTTCCCGTCTTCATATCAAACAAGGTTAAATCCACCGTGCTCCCCCTGCTGTGGCCGGACTTCCTGCCGATATAGCCCTGATCGAACAGGCGGCTTTTATCCACCTCCGGGTAAAAATACGCTTTCATCCGGGTATCGCCCTCATCCTCCGCCCACCGGGCAAAATGATCCACCGCCGCCTGGGGGCGGTAAGCGTCATATACCTTAAGGCGGTAGCCCATGGCTTTAACCTCATCACTGACTTCCTTTAAGGCCGATGCCGCCTCCTTAGTCAGTATAGCGCAGGGCTCCTCATACCCGTCAATGCGCTCCCCCACGAAATTATAGGTAGAATAATAACGGATTTCCTGGATTACATCCGGCACGGCATCGGCTAACAGCACGAAGCCTGAAGGTTCCCTCTGGGATCCCCCATTTTCCCTTCCCACGCTTTTTGCGGCAGAAACCCCATTCCCTGCCGTAACCATCTCCACCGGCCTGGCTTTAATCTCTGCCGTTTCCGTCTGCTCGGCCTTAATCCCTGCCGTTTCCGTCTGCTCGGCCTTAATCCCTGCCGTTTCCGTCTGCTCGGCCTTAATCCCTGCCGTTTCCGTCTGCCTGGCACAGCCTGCGGCCAGCAAAAAGGCAAGCATTATACCGGCCAGGACTCCAGCCAGGCTTGTTTTCCTCTTCACCCTTTTCTCTCCTTTCCGGTTTTCCATGGCGCAGACCGCCGCCTAACCACTGTGGCATCCCCATGGATCCTCCATGAGATTTACGTTTATATTTTAACAATAATTCTTGTTATTGTTTTTGTCAACTACTATTTTTCCGGCATTAAGTTCAACTTATGCATTTTCACTAAAATCCACCAAATATTTTTGCCATTTCGCGTATAGCCAAAAAATTTTTTCAATGTTATCATAAATAAAAGAAAATAAATTGCTTTATCTTATCCATGATGTATATTTCGGGAATCGGCCCGAAGTTTCTACCAACTGCCGTAAGAGTTGACTACATGACTATGGTTTCATGCAGCCGGCTCTTTTTTTGCGGCTTTATCGGAAACTGGCAAACCATCAAGGACACGAAAATGGAGGACAAACAAATGCATACAAATACAAACTCGTGGATTTTAAAAGGAATGATCTGCTACAGCAAATCAAAAGAAGAACTGTCGGTAATGGAAAATGGATACCTGGTATGCTGCCAGGGAATTTGCCAGGGGGTTTTCCCCTCCATCCCGGAGGAATTTAAGTCCCTTCCCCTGACCGATTACCAGGATGCCTTAATTTTCCCCGGCATGACGGATCTCCATCTCCACGCTCCCCAGTATCCCTTCTGCGGCCTGGGGATGGATCTGGAGCTGTTAGAATGGCTGGAAAATCACACCTTCCCTGAGGAAAGCCGCTACTGCTCCCTGGACTACGCCCGCCAGGCCTACGGGATTTTCACCGAGGATTTAAAGGCAAGCCCCACCACAAGGGCGGTAATCTTTTCCACCATCCACAGCCCCGCCACCAAGCTTTTGATGGATTTGCTGGAAGATACCGGGCTGGCAACTTACGTGGGCAAAGTAAACATGGATCAAAACTGCCCCGATTTTTTACGGGAAGCGGATGCCCATGCCGCACTGGAAGATACCCGTCAGTGGCTTAAAGACACCATGAATGCCTACCGGCACACCAAGCCCATCCTCACTCCCCGCTTCGCCCCCACCTGCAGCGCCGCCCTGATGGAAGGCCTGGGCAAGCTGCAAAGGGAATACGGCCTTCCCGTCCAGTCCCACCTTTCCGAAAACCTGTCAGAGACTGCCTGGGTAAAGGAGCTTTTCCCCTGGTCTTCCTTCTACGGGGATGTTTACGATCGCTTTGGACTGTTTGGCTCCGGCAAGGGAAACAACGCCCCTGCGGTGATGGCCCACTGCGTCCACTCACCCAGGGAAGAAGTCCTGCGGATGAAGGAAAAGGGAGTATTCGTGGCTCACTGCCCCCAGTCCAATACTAATCTTTCTTCCGGGATTGCCCCCATCCGCAGCTACCTGGAGGAAGGTCTTTTTATCGGCCTGGGGACGGATCTTGCCGGAGGGACAAACCTGTCCATGTTCCGCTGCATCACCGACGCAATCGCCGTATCCAAGCTTTACTGGCGGTTAGTGGATCAGTCCGCAAAGCCCCTTACCCTGGAAGAAGGCTTCTACCTTGCCACCATAGGGGGCGGATCCTTTTTCGGCAAGGTCGGGAGCTTTGAAAAGGGCTATGAGGCAGACGTACTGGTTGCCGACGATTCCCTGATCCCCCGGCCCCAGGGCCAAAGCATCCAGAACCGGCTTGCCCGGTTTATTTACCTGTCCCAGGAGAAAGGAAAGCTAATCGGGAAGTATGTGGCCGGGAGGAAGATCTTCTAAATATGCCCCTGGCAAAGCCCCGCTATGCCAGCAATCCTGCTGCCAGCAGCAAAGCATCAAGCTTTTTCCACACATTTTTCACAATACTCACACACGGCTTTAAAAAAAGTAATCCCATCCTATGAAATGAAAAGGGGGCTTTCGCCCCCTTTCCCAAAGCTTGCCGCAAATCCGCCAGCCTTCCGTCATCTGTCCAGCTTATGCCCGTACAAAAAAGGCTCCGACAGGTTCGTGTTAAACCACTGCACCACCGGCCCCATGAATAAGGCGGTGATCACCGTCCCCGCGCCAATGGTCACATGGCAGATGAAGCCGGTAAGGACGCAGATGGAGTCGCTGATGATCCTGCATACCCTGAATGCCAGCAGCTTATACTTATACGCGGCAATCAGGGACCATGCATCATAAGCCGACACCCCCAAATCCGCCGTAAAGTACACCGACGCGCCCAGGCAGGTTCCGAAAATCCCAAAGAGCATCATCCCAATCCTGGCAGCCATCCCCGGTGCAGGGAAAAAGCCGTCCAGCAGATTTTTCATAAAGTCTGCGGCCATCCCCGTGAAAAACAAATTGATCAGCGTGGCAATGCCGATGTAATGCCGCTCCACAAAAAACACACCTACTAACAGCGTGCCGGTGACGATCAGGTAAAACACGCTGTAGGTAGAATGAAAAATATTGGCTATCCCTGTCACGAAACAGGTAAAAGGATCCGCCCCCAGGTTTGCCTTCTGGAAAGCGCCTATACAAAATCCGGTGATAATTACCCCGAAAAAGGACATGGCAATCCGTTTCCACATCGGTGCGTTTTCTTTCTTGTCCATAACTTCCTCCATCCCTCCAAACCCTGCTTTTTCGCATTAAACACTGTAAGCCCCCTGCTTTTTTCGCATTAAACACTGCAGGAAACCCTACTCTTTCGCATTAAGCACCACAAGCCTTGACCAGAAATCGGAGCATGGCTCCATATCCGCAGGAACCTCCCCTGCCGACGCGTCCGTAGTCACCATGCCGATGTTCATCAGCTCGCTTCCGAAAAAGCAGCCGCTATCCTTGCCCTCTTCCGTCATCTGGTACACCGTGCCCTCATCCAGGCCCTTTAGCTGAAGCCTGCGGAACTCCCGGTTCACGTCATTTAAGGTCTTAAAGTAAGCCACTATGGCCTGCTTCTTATCCTCCGACACGACCATCCAGGCGGTAAAGTTTCCCTCAAAGGGGCTTAACAGCCGGTAGAAGTTCCCGGTATGGATCAGCTTCCGGTACTTTTTCACAAAGCGGATCTGCTCTTTCACGATTTCCCGCTCTTCCTTCGACAGCCTTGCCAGATCCAGCTCATACCCAAAAGCGCCAAAGGCCGCCACATTCCCCCTGGTCTTTAAGGGCGTTACCCGGTTAAGCTGATGGTTCGGCGTGATGGACACATGGGCTCCCATGGAGCTTACGGGATAAGCATAGGAAGTGCCGTACTGGATTTTCTGCCGCTCCAGGCCGTCGGTATCGTCACTGGTCCAGCACTGGGGCGCATAGTAAAGCAGGCCTGGATCAAACCGCCCGCCGCCGCTTGCGCAGGACTCGAACAGGATCTGTGGGAATTCCCGGTTCAGCCGATCGTACAGATCGTAAAGCCCTAAAATATACCGGTGGAAAATCTCCCCCTGATGCTTGGCCCCGAAGCCCTCAGAAAAGCATTCCGTAATATTCCGGTTCATATCCCACTTAACATAGGAAATCTTCGATTCCCTAAGAATCTTCGCCACCAGCCCGTAAATGTAATCCACAACTTCCTTCCGGGAGAAATCCAGCACATACTGCTTCCGCCCGTGGGAAGCGTGCCTTCCCGGGGTATGGATGATCCAGTCAGGATGGCTGCGGTACAGCTCGCTGTCCTTATTCACCATCTCCAGCTCAAACCACAGGCCAAACTTTAAGCCCAGGGCTTCGACCTTCTCAGAAAGGCCTTTGATCCCTTCCGGAAGCCGACCCATATTCGGCCACCAGTCCCCAAGCCCACTGGTTTCCGTGCACCGGGTGCTAAACCATCCGTCATCTAAGACGAACAGCTCTACCCCATCCTCTTTCGCGTTTTTCGCGATCTCTATCAGCTTTTCTTCCGTAAAATCAAAATAGGTGGCTTCCCAGTTATTTAATAGAACCGGGCGCTCCCGATCCCTCCAGTACCCCCTGGCCAGCCTGGTGCGGTACAGCCTGTGGAAGGCCTGGCTCATGCCGTTCATGCCCTCTGTGGAATACACCATGACCCCTTCCGGCGTCTGGAATTCCTCCCCTGGCTTTAAGCACCAGGAAAACCCTAAGGGATGGATGCCCATCATCACCCGCGTAACCTTGTACGTATCCACCTCTGCCTGAGCCAGGAAATTCCCGCTGTAAACCAGGGAAAAGCCCATAACCTCGCCCTGGAACTCATCCGCCGTAGGCCGCTTTAGCATCACAAAGGGATTGTGGTGGTGGCTGGATGCCCCCCTTACGCTGCCTACCGACTGGATGCCCTGCTGCAGCGCCCTGGTTTTCACATAGCGCTCCCTGCCCCAGGCCCCGGAAAACTGTATCCACTCATACTCATCATCCGGCAGATCCAGGGAAAAGCTCATGGCGCTGGTAAGCTGGTATTCCTCTTTCCCCTTATTTTCAAAGCGGACGCTCCTGGCAATGGCATTCTCCCTCTGGAAAATGGTGTACAGCAAGGTCATTTCCACCTGGAGAAGGTCATCCCGCAGCAAAAGCTCCAGGGTATCCGCCTCATCCCCCGACTCCGTATAGGTGGCCGGAAGCCCTTTAAGCTGCGGCTTTCCCGGATAAATCTTATGGGAAACGTACCGGAAATCGGTGATCCGGCTGCCGTTTGGCTGGACAATCTCCAGGGCAGGCATTCGGTAGTCCGTGGTTCCATATGCCGGGTATTCCTGCTTCAAATGCTCCAGGGTAAAGGAGTACTCATCGTCAAACACATACGAGGTGACGGGGCGGTAACGATTTTCCATCAGGTAATCGTAATTCTCCTTATTCGGAATCCTTTTCCCGAAATAAAGCTGGCCCATCTGGCCGTTGCGCATCACCTTCATCAGGTAGCTGATGCGGTCATTATAAAGATGAAATTCCTTGCTTCCTTCATTAAAAATAATTCCCATAATCTTCCTCCTGCGCTGCTTTGCGGGGCGCTTCCCCGGCCTGCTGCTGTCACTTGATAGCCTTATTTTACCGTGTTTTTTTATTCCTGCCAGTAAAAAATGATGAAAAAAATTGTCCTTTTGTTAGATATTTTAGCCCCATTACAGAAACCAGAAATTCCGTAACCGGGCAGGACAGCCAAATCCCGTCCATCCCCAAGGCGAAAGAAAGAAGGAGAGCCATTGGAATGATGATCAAAAATCCTCTGGACAGGGAAACCGCCTGAGCCGGGAGAGCCTGCTCCACAGCCGCAAAGTAGGCGGAAAGCACAACATTTGCCCCGGCAAAGGGCATTGCGGTAAAGTACAGCTTAAGCCCGCCTTCAGCAATCTGCTGCAGATCCATGCTGTGCCCGCTGTTAAATATCCCTACAATACCCTCTGCCCAGATGAAAAACACCAGGTAAATCATGCCGGAAAGCGCCAGAGCCGTAACCGCCCCATAAGCCAGCGCCTTTTTCCCGCCAGAGCCGTCCCCCTGCCCGTAAGCCCGGCTGATGATAGGCTGCGACCCCTGGGCAATCCCAGCATAAACCGAGGCAACCACTAAAGATAAATTAGCTACAACGCCGTAAGCCGCCACGCCTATATTCCCCTTAAGGCGGAGAATCAGCAGATTAAACACAATCATCACAAGCCCGGAAGCCACCTCCGTAATCAGGTAAGGCAGGCCAAGGGCTGCCGCCGCCAGCTCCGGGGAAAAGGAAAGCTTCCCCATACGGATATGGCTTTTACCCGATGTCCAGTGCCTGGACAAAATTCCCATCCCAATAACCGGGGCAAAGCCGGTAGCTAAAACCGCGCCAAGGATCCCCATGCCCATCGGAAAAATCAAGAGATAGTCAAAAAGGATATTGGCCAAGCTTCCGGCCAGCATAGCTGCCATGGAAAGCTTCGGGCTGCCATCGTTCCGGACAAAGCAAATCAGGATCTCATTCATGATAAAGGCAGGGGAAAACAGCAGGATAACCTGCAAATACGTTTTCGTCATGCCAAATACCTCCCCATCCGCCTTTAAAAGGCGGGCAATCGGCTCCGCCAAAAAAAGCCCCGCTGCCATAAATGCCGCCGCAAACCCCGCGGCAAGGGAAAGCATGGCCCAAAAGCATCGGTTTGCCTGCCGGCATTGCCCTTGTCCCATAAAAATCGAATACTTTGTGGCTCCCCCCATGCCAAGCATCAGCCCGATGCCATGGACAAAGCTGTAAATCGGGATCGCCAGGTTTAAGGCCGCCAGCCCCTCTGCCCCCACTCCCTTGGACACAAAAAAGGTATCCGCCAGGATATAGCAGGATAGGCCGAGCATTCCGCAGATATTTAAGGCAACGTATTGGGAAAATTCGCAAAAAAGCGTTTTTGGCTTCATCAAACCGCCTCCTAATAAAATTTAGATCTGTGCCGGGCGCGTCCGTTCATTGCCGTTCCCGCCATAAAAAAGCGCCAAATTTCCTATCTTCCTGCATAATCCCTTATGCAATGACCTAATGATAGAAAATTTGACGCTTAATCCCTCTACCCGGTGGCAAAGGGCGCGCTAATCCATGATTCAATCCCCGGCTGTAAAGACAGCATACCGGATTAACCTTTTTTTGTCAAGGAGCAATGGAAAAACGCCCTTGCAAAACGCCCCTTTAATACCCATACTTTTCCCGGTATTTCCAAAACATAAAAATTGACATGGCAAGAGCCATAAGCTCCGCCGCAGGCGTTGCCAGCCAGATCCCATTCACCCCTAAAATTATGGGCAGGGCAATCATGGTAATCAGCATAAACACAAACGACCGTGAAAATGCAAGGAGAGCCGATACCATTCCGTTAGACAATGCGGTAAACATCCCGCTGGCAAAAATATTAAAGCCGATAAACAAAAGGGCAACGGTGCATACCCTGTTCCCGGCTACTGCCAGACCGTGCACCGGGTTATCCGGGCGGGCAAAGACGGATACTAAGGGTCTGGTCAGCAGGAAGGAAGCGGCAACTGTCACCAGGGAAATCCCGCCGATTGCCTTTAAGCTTATCCCCACCAGCTTTTTTAGCTTCCCCTGGTTCTGTTCCCCGTAGTAATAGCTGATCATGGGGGCAACGCCGTAAGAATACCCGGTATAAAGGGAGCTGGCAAACATCAGCACATACATGATGATTGTCACCGCCGCAACCCCATCCTCTCCCACGTAATGGAGCATCGTCCAGTTAAACATCATGGTAATGATCCCGGTGACAAGGGCGGTAGCCATCTCCGAGCATCCGTTTGCGGCTGCACTTGCCAAAACCTTAAAGCGGAATGCCGGTTTCCGAAAATGCAGAAGGCTTTTCCTCCTGCTAAATACAAAAAGACCCACAACTGCCGTCACCGAATATCCAAGGCCCGTCGCCACGGCCGCGCCGCCAATCCCCGTGCCGAGCCTAGCGATAAACACGTAATCCAGCACCATATTCAGGATGCCCCCTGCCACGGAACAGGCCAGGGAAAGCTTTGCCTTCTCGCTGGCAATCATATAAAGGGTAAAATTATTCATCAGCAGGATGGGCACGGTAAACACTAAATACCGGCTTAAATATTCCACGCAGTACCCTTCCACCGCTGCCGAAAGGTTCATCCCGGCAAAAATGCGGCCCATAGCCAAATACCCCGCCCCGCACATCACTATCCCAACGGCCACATTCACTAAGATCAGAAAGGTAAAATCCTCCTTCGCCTCCTCTTCCTTCTGCTCCCCCATCTTCCTCATAATCACCGCGCTGCCGCCGGTGGCAAGCATGGTGGAAACCGCCGTAACCAGCTGGATCAGCGGAGCCGTCAGGTTAATGGCAGAAAGGGCATCCGTGCCAATAAGATTTGAAACAAACAAGCCGTCCACCATGGTATAAACCGACATAAACACCGTCATCGCTATCGTGGGCACGGCAAAGCTCAGAATATTCCCCAGCGTTACCGGCTTCTCATATCCGTTTTTGTTTTCCATAAATTTTTCCTCCATTCCATCATTTCCAAAGGGCTCCCAAGCTCTTTCCTGCGCATTGTTTCCAAAGTGTTCCTGCTATCTTTCCTGCACGTCGTTTCCAAGGCTATTCCTGCCCTCCTCCCTGCGCACCGTTTCCAAGGCTGTTCCTGCCCTCCTCCTTGCGCGCCGTTTCCAAGGTTATTCCTGCTCTCTTCCTTGCAGACCCTTTCCATATCCGTTCTTGAAATATTTCCTCACATACGGTATCATAAACCGTACAGCAACAGTACGGTCAAGACAAAATTACGGCTTTTTTACGGTTTTTGTGATGAAACGGATGCCATATTCGCCGCAAAACAAATTTAACCATAATTTTGCAGCGCCATTTATTGGATAAAAGAAAACGATCATTTGTCAGGAAAAAAGGTATCGATAAGATAAAAAGAATATCGCCTGCCAAGTAAACAAAATATCCTCTGTTAGATGAACGAACTATTCTCTGTTAACAAGCTACTATCTGCCAAACGAAAGGAGCTTCTATGGAGCAACGGGATAAACTTCTGACCATCGGCCAATTCGCCGCCATGCATGGAATCAACAAAAAAACATTGATGTGGTATGACGAAATCGGGCTGTTTAAGCCTGCGGCCATCAATCCGGAAAACGGATACCGCTGTTACAGCTACCACCAAAGCCCTATCCTGGAAACCATCCTGCTGCTGCGCGAGCTCAATGTTTCCCTCGATGAGATCCGGGAATTCATGAAAAACCGCTCCGCCCCCAGCTTAAAATGCCTGCTGGAAGAGAAAATTGCCGATCTCGATCTGCAGATCACCCACCTTCAGGCCGTCCGAACCACCTTATGCACCCACTGCCAGAATATGGATACCCTAATCACTATGGATCTGTCCCAGATAACCGTCATCGAAAAGGAAGCCCGCCGCCTGGTGACGGTAGATATCAAAAAAGATACCTCTTTCGAGGAAGAAGTGGAATTAATCACCGCCGAAGTGGAAAAATATCACTTAGGACGCCTTCACGAAGCCTCCTACGGTTCCATGATCCCCGTTTCCAGCCTGCTGGAAGGCAATTTTGACGCCTATTCCAAGCTTTTTATCGAAATGCCCTTCCTCGCCTGCAGTCCTAAGCTGCACATTGCACCCAAAGGCCAATACCTAAGAGCCTTCCACCAAGGCGGCTGGGAAGAGATGCCCAAACGGTATGAGGAAATCTTTCGCTACGCAAAGGAACACGGCTTAAAGCCCTATGGATTTTCCTATGAAATGGGCATCAATGAAAGCGTCATTGACCGAATCCAGGATTACATCCTCCAGATCGAAATCCCTGTAGCCGTATGCCGATAGACCCACAGATGCAAAATCTGACGCATTGGCCGCGAGAATAAAACATCTGTTCGAAAACAGTTGAATAACGCGGGAACTCATGATATAATCACGAAAGCGAAAAGCAGCACACAAAAATTCTCTTAAATAGGGCAGAATGGAGGAAATGATGGCAAAGCAATATATTAAGATCCGTGGAGCAAACGAGCATAACCTAAAAAATATTTCCGTGGAGATTCCCCGGAATGAGCTAGTGGTTTTAACAGGCCTTTCCGGCTCCGGGAAATCCTCCTTAGCCTTTGATACCATATATGCGGAGGGACAGCGGCGGTACATGGAATCCCTTTCCTCTTATGCCCGCCAGTTCTTAGGGCAGATGGAAAAGCCGGACGTGGAAAGCATCGAGGGGCTGTCCCCGGCCATCTCCATCGACCAGAAATCCACTAACCGCAATCCCAGGTCTACCGTGGGAACCGTAACGGAAATCTACGATTATATGCGGCTTTTATACGCCAGGGCCGGAATCCCCCACTGTCCAAAGTGCGGGAAGGAAATCCGCAGGCAGACGGTGGATCAGATGGTGGATCAGCTTTTAGCCATGCCGGAACGGACGAAAATCCAGCTTTTGGCCCCGGTGGTCAGGGGACGCAAAGGCGAACACGTAAAGGTTTTGGAGCAGGCGAAGAAAAGCGGGTACGTCCGAGTGCGGATAGACGGGAACTTATACGAGCTTACCGAGGAAATCAAGCTGGAAAAAAACATTAAGCATAATATCGAGATTGTGGTGGACCGGCTGGTAGTACGCCCCGGCATCGAAAAACGCCTGACCGATTCCATCGAAACGGTCATGGCCTTATCCAACGGCCTCCTGCTGGTGGACGCGGCCGACGGGACAGGCAAGGAGGACGGCAAGGGAGAGCTTCTCCGGTTCTCCCAAAGCTTTTCCTGCCCGGACTGCGGGATCAGCATTGAGGAGGTGGAACCTAGGAGCTTTTCGTTTAATAATCCTTTCGGAGCCTGCCCGGAGTGCTTTGGGCTGGGCTATAAGATGGAATTCGATGAAAGCCTGATGATCCCGGATCAGTCCTTAAGCATCTCCCAGGGCGCTATTGTGGTGATGGGATGGCAGTCCTGCGCGGACAAGGGCAGCTTTACCAGGGCAATCCTAGACGCGCTGGCAGAGGAATACCATTTCAGCCTGGACACACCCTTTGAGGATTACCCGCCGCAGATCCATGATATTTTGCTGTACGGCACAAATGGGAAAAAGATTGCCGTCCACTACAAGGGGCAGCGCGGGACAGGGGTCTACGACGTGGCCTTTGAAGGGCTGATTGAAAATGTCAACCGCCGTTACCGGGAAACCTTTTCCGAATCCTCCAAGGCGGAGTATGAATCGTATATGCGGATCACCCCCTGCCCTGCCTGCCACGGGCAGCGGCTGAAAAAGGAATCCCTGGCCGTAACCATCGGGGATAAAAATATCTACCAGGCCACGGATATGTCTATTGTCATGTTCCGGGAATTTATGGACGGGCTGAAGCTGTCTCCCATGCAGGAGGCCATCGGCGGCCCTATCATAAAGGAAATCCGGGCCAGGGTAAGCTTTTTGATTGATGTGGGTCTGGACTATCTGTCCCTGTCCCGGGCTACCGGAACCTTGTCCGGCGGGGAAGCCCAGCGGATCCGCCTGGCGACCCAGATCGGATCCGGCCTGGTGGGCGTAGCTTATATTTTAGATGAACCCAGCATCGGCCTGCACCAGCGGGATAATGATAAGCTGCTAAAAACCCTGCTCCATTTAAGAGATTTGGGAAACAGCGTGCTGGTGGTGGAGCATGACGAGGACACCATGCGGGCAGCCGACTATATCGTGGATATCGGCCCGGGAGCTGGGGAGCATGGGGGCCAGGTGGTTGCCGCAGGCACTGCCCAGGACATTATGGACTGCCCCCAGTCCATTACCGGCGCTTATTTAAGCGGACGGCTGCAGATCCCCGTGCCCAGGGAGCGCAAGAAACCTTCCGGGTGGCTGACGGTAAAAGGCGCGGGGGAAAATAACCTGAAAAAAATCCGGGTGGACATCCCCCTGGGGGTAATGACCTGTGTCACCGGGGTTTCCGGTTCCGGGAAAAGCTCCCTGGTAAACGAGATCCTGTACAAGGCCCTGGCCAAAAAGCTGAACCGAGCCAGGACGATCCCCGGCAAATTCACTTCCATGGAAGGCACGGAGCAGCTGGATAAGATTATCGCTATCGACCAATCCCCTATCGGCAGGACGCCCCGCTCCAACCCGGCTACGTACACGGGAGTATTCGATCTTATCCGGGATTTGTTCGCCTCTACCACTGACGCCAAAACCCGCGGATACTCCAAAGGGCGTTTTAGCTTCAACGTGAAGGGAGGACGGTGCGAGGCCTGCAGCGGCGACGGCATCATTAAGATCGAGATGCATTTCCTTCCGGATGTGTATGTGCCCTGCGAAGTCTGCGGCGGCAAGCGGTACAACCGGGAAACCCTGGAGGTAAAATATAAGGGCAAAAGCATCTATGATGTGCTGGACATGACGGTGGAGGAAGCAGTAGAATTCTTCCAGCACGTGCCCACTATCGCCCGGAAAATTCAAACCCTGTACGATGTAGGCCTTTCCTACGTAAAGCTGGGGCAGCCCTCCACGGAGCTGTCCGGCGGGGAGGCCCAGCGGATTAAGCTGGCGGCGGAACTGAGCAAGCGGAGCACGGGAAAAACCATCTATATCCTGGACGAGCCTACCACCGGCCTGCACTTTGCCGATGTGCACAAACTGATCGAAATTCTCCACCGCCTGTCGGAAGGGGGCAATACAGTCGTTGTCATCGAGCATAATTTAGATGTGATTAAGACAGCCGATTACCTGATCGACATGGGACCAGAAGGCGGAGACCGGGGCGGGACGGTGATTGCCAAGGGAACGCCGGAAGAGGTGGCGAAAAACCCAAATTCCTATACGGGAATGTATGTCAAACGGTATCTGCCGGGGTGATTGGCTGCGGGCAAAGGGAAATAAAATGGTAAAAACTGGTGATTCGACAAAAAGGCTTGCTATTTGTGCGGTAATTCGCTATAATGTGTTCATACAAAAGAAAAAGGAAGGCGGCAGCAGCTGTGCCTTGACAAACCGCTCAAAGGATTAGAACAGGCATTATACATAGGAAAATTCAGGAAAGTACGCAGGATATTTTGGAAAATGATGTTACGAAAGATGGAAAATACGAAAGATAAGCTACGCAAGAAACGAAGGATTACTGCGAAAGGCTGCGATGCGGCAACGGCGTTAGCCGGAAACAGTCAAATACCCCTCTGCAAGCTGCGAAGTATTTGACCCTCGCGGCATTCGCCAAATGCCCGTGCAAGCACGGCACTTGGCTCATTGCTCGCGGAAATGAACGCGGCAGCGTGTGATTACCCGTACAAAGGACAGATGCCTGCTGAATGAGAAATACAAAAGGGTTGCCGAATCATTCTGATCACGGCTGGATGATGAGGGTGTGCCTGCCCAAGGCTGGGGAGGCCACCCTTTATCTTTGTGTCCCGCATTTTTACGTCCTGCCAAAACAGGAAAATTTAGGATAAGGAGCCAGTTATGAACCAAGAAATGATCATTGTTCTGGATTTCGGGGGGCAGTACAATCAGCTGATTGCCCGCCGCGTTCGCGAATGCAATGTTTACTGCGAAGTATATCCATATACTTTAGGCATGGATAAGATCAAGGAAATGAACCCTAAGGGAATCATTTTCACCGGAGGCCCTAACAGCGTATATTTAGAAGAGTCTCCCCATATTGAACGGGAAATTTTTACATTGGATATCCCAATCCTGGGAATCTGCTACGGTTCCCAGCTGATGGCCTATACCTTAGGCGGACAGGTGGCTACCGCCCCGGTAAGCGAATACGGGAAAACCGAAGTGACGATAGAACACTCTTCCATACTTTTCCAGGATGTGGAAAAGAAAACCATTTGCTGGATGAGCCATACCGATTATATTGCAAAAGCGCCGGAAGGCTTCACCGTGACAGCCCATACCCCGGTATGCCCTGTTGCGGCCATGGAATGCCCTGAGCGAAAGCTGTACGCTACCCAATTCCACCCGGAGGTCATGCACACAGCCGAGGGGATGAAAATGCTAAGCCACTTCGTCCGCCATGTATGCGGCTGTTTGGGCAACTGGAAAATGGACTCCTTTGTATCCTCCGCCATCCACTCCCTTCGGGAAAAAATCGGAACCGGAAAGGTTCTCTGCGCCCTGTCCGGAGGCGTGGACTCTTCCGTGGCCGCTGTCCTGCTGTCCAAAGCGATAGGGAAACAGCTAACCTGCGTTTTCGTGGATCACGGGCTTTTGCGGAAGGATGAGGGGGATGAGGTAGAAGCGGTATTCGGGCCTAAGGGGCCGTATGAACTAAACTTCATCCGGGTAAACGCCCAGGAACGTTTCTACGGCAAGCTGGCCGGAGCCGAGGAACCGGAAGAAAAACGGAAAATCATCGGCGCCGAATTTATCCGCGTATTTGAGGAAGAAGCAAAAAAAATCGGCGCGGTAGATTTCCTGGTTCAGGGAACCATTTACCCCGATGTAATCGAATCCGGGCTGGGAAAATCGGCAGTAATCAAATCCCACCACAACGTAGGCGGCCTGCCGGACTGCGTGGATTTTAAGGAGATTATCGAACCGCTGCGGCTGCTGTTTAAAGACGAGGTGCGCAAAGCCGGCTTGGAACTGGGAATCCCGGAATACCTGGTATTCCGCCAGCCATTCCCCGGGCCGGGCTTAGGGATCCGGATCGTCGGTGAAGTCACTGCCGAAAAAGTCCGGATGGTACAGGAGGCGGATTTTATCTACCGGGAAGAGATCCGAAAGGCCGGGATCGATATGCGGCTGGGTCAGTACTTTGCCGCGCTGACCAATATGCGCTCCGTGGGCGTCATGGGAGATTTCCGGACTTATGACTATGCCGTGGCCTTAAGAGCCGTGGAAACATCGGATTTCATGACGGCAGAAGCAGCTAAAGTTCCCTGGGAAGTGCTGCAAAAGGTAATGAACCGGATTGTGAATGAAGTAAAAGGCGTAAACCGGGTGTTTTATGACCTGACTTCTAAGCCGCCGGGGACGATTGAATTTGAATAACGCTCTAAAGTCCGAAAAGTCCATGTTTATGCGGCTTTCCGGGCTTTTTTTTCGCACCGTGACATTATTATGACATTATCTTTTAGGGCCAGTCCCTAGCATCACCATGATGCTGCAATTTTCATCATTTGATCTTATCCATCCTATTCGATATCTTCATTTTAAATATCCTTCGTGAGATTTTTTATTATAACATATGATAAAACCTCTTTTTTATCACACATACTGCACCCATTCCATCGTATGATATTATTTTATATCATATTTTATAGATAACCATTCCGAATTCAAAGAAATCCGAGTACGTCATTTTACTAGCCCAGGAAGCTGCAACGCCCCATCCTCGTCCGGGGTAAGCAACACCGGATCTGTAGCCATCCGGCCTTCCTGGTCGAGATAGTACCATTCCCCATTATCATTCAGCAGACCCTTGACCATGGCTCCCAGAACGGTGTTCTATCCTTGCCCCCTGCTGCGTCCCCATAACCTTTTCCACGCACTGGGCTAACATCTAGATCACCTCCTTCCCACGAAAAAAGAGCCTTGGCAGGCTCCTTATATTGGCAACCAGACGATCTTGCTACTCTGCCTGGTCAATCCCAGGTTGTAATGTGGCTGCTCCTCATCCCACCACCAGTACCGCAGGCAGTCATCCAGGATTATCCCGGCCAGCGCCGCCAACAGCCACAGCCCGAAAAACTTAGGGCACACCTGACCCAGGATGTTGCCTGGGATGCCGCTGTAGTCCCATACACCCCAGCCCAGCCACAAATTTACAATACAGCCAGTTGCAAACTCTAATCCGGTTATGATGCCGGCCCCAATAAGCATTTGCTGCCACAAGGGCATAGCCCATGGGATAACCTCGTTAATTGCCCCCAGAGCGATAAAACAGAGTCCGCCTAGGAAAAACATCGTCCAATGTGTCCAGCCCCGGTAAAACAGCTCTAGGAGATTATATAGCAAGCCCCCTGCCGCAAACAGAAACATAAGCTTAAGATACTGTCTCATCCTCACCATTCCCCGCCATAGATGCTATCTGTAATAGATATGCCCGTAAAACCTCCGATTGGTACTCTTCCGGCACGTCTGCTCCATAAAAGATTTCCTGGACTTCTTCCGGAGTTTGGCATCCGGCAATCCACATATTCAATGCGTTACAATACGTGGTATGGTAGCTGACGTGGAACATGGCCGCCTGAATGATGGCCTGCATAACTGCAGCGCTGTAGTAATGGCACGGCTGACCGTCTGCATGGTACTCTAACCATTCTGCCCCCCTTTCTAAATTATTTTTTGTAAATTTATGTATATAAAAAGAGCCTTTCGGCTCTGGATTTTCGATTTCATCTTATTTTACTTCGTTAAATAGTGAGACATCTATCTGTACATTGGTTCCGTCTTCTGGAATGGAATTGTCAAAATTCCTTATGTATATATTCATTGAACCTTTTTGCGTCTGTGTGGTTAATACTACCGATAATAAAGAAGTTGGCCCAATATATGATAATGTAGCCACTGCGCAGTGGTTATCTGTTATTCTGCTATCTCTATATACAATAAATCCATTTACAATAGTATCAGAAATACGAATAAAAATGATTCTGCTATTTAACATAGCAACCATTTAATCCTTGTTTCTTCCACCCATTTCCAATTTATCTATTTTAGGCTGACCTTAATAAAACAGCCGTCCTGCGCCTGCCTGACATAGATTTATAATCGCTATTGTCTATGCATATTTTCTATGGGACGCCTGCACACTCTCTTCCCGGACCGTGCAATATATCATAGTCGTGTCCAGCGTCTCAAATAACGGCTTCTCTTCCAGGTTTTCCTCTTCCTTCCGGGTCTGCAGATAACGCCGCAAATAAAACTTGGCTCCATCTGTAAGATAGGTTTTCCGCTCTTTACTGCCCTGCCGTATACGATCAATTCCATACCGCTGGGGATCAGCTCCGTGCACTCTTCCCGGATCTCTTTGCCATGGAAATTCACGTACAGCATATTGCTCAAATGCTCCAACTGCCCTTGGTTTAGATGCGGAATCATCTCATTTATCACGCTTTCGATAATCTTCTCTGCCATGTAAATAGCCCTCCTTCGTTTATATTGTAAGGCTAGGCTATGATTTTCGCACAAAAAAAGAGGGTTGATCCCCCTCCCCAAATGTGTTATAGTTTAGATAAGGGAAGGCCAGAGAAGCGGCCTACCCTCAATAATAGTGACTACCCTAACGGGCAGCCGCCACTAGTGCAAGTAGTGGCGGCTATTTTCTTCCCCCGAAGATTGTGTAACACAACCCAACGAGGGCGATAATGAAGATACCTATCTGGATTAAATCCGAATATGTAACATACATTAGCAAGCCCTCCTTTCTTTCGTCTGGAGGGTTGCCCCTCCGAATGAAACGGAGGGTAAGCCGCCTTTGCTCTCTGACTTTCCGCACCTAGATTATACCACGCCCCTTATTTTCTGACAATCCCTTTCTTTTTAGCCTTCATCCACTTTTTATTGATTCGCGAGGATTAAACTCAGCTATTTCATCCATTCTTTTTTTGAGCCATTTTCCCATAAAACCACCGTCCTAACCTATATATTTCCTATGAGCTGTTTTCACATTACTCTGTTTGACCATGGCGTACTGTAAGGTCGTGTCTATCCGTTGATGCCCAAGAAGCCGTTGGAGCTGTTCAATGGGCATTCCTTTATCGATTGCCATTGTTGCCAATGTCCGCCGAAACTTGCAGGGCGCAACTGCCATTTTCCTCCGGCTTTACTACGCTGGCGGAAACATCGTAGTGAAAAAGCGTATGCTCCATCACCTGCCGCAGCTGCTTCAGCTGGGCGTTATCGAGATAGGGAAGCATCTGTTGCATAACATCTGTAATCAATTCAAACTCTGTCTTCGCATGGAACTTTGCCTGTTCCGCGCTGATTTTTCCTGCCCCTGTCAACAATTCATTTCCGTTGAATTCGAGGAATCCATCCAGACGCTTTGCCCAGTCTTCCATGCTCATTGGGATATTGCCGTTCTGCCTGAAGTTCAGCATAGTCCAAGTAGAGGGTCACGATCCTTTCTAAATACGACATTTCCTGCTCGCTCGGATAGTTTTTCGCAATCGTAACATCAGCCTTAATGATCTTTCCATCCGGGGCGTTTCCCCAAGTCGTCAAGCCCATATGCGTTTTTTGAGCGTCCGCTCTTTCTGCGATGAGTTCTGCGGCGGCATGCCTGTGAGCGGCAAAGTGCATTTTATTCTGAACCGTTTGGAAAAACAGGCGTGTTGTTTTGGCATCCTTGTCATAATCAAAAGCTGTAGCATACAGATCGTGTGATTTTTTGATAAAACTTGCGCTCTGACAGGCGAATTTCCCGGATATACTGCAACTGGCGGTCAAAATATAATTCTTGTGAAAAGAGTTCGAGTAGTAAACAGAAAGCCGGGGAGCCGCATAAACAGCGGGCTTTCCAGCTTTTGATGGTACTGCTTAATAAAATAGCGGACATTAAAAATCTCGCAGTTCCTGTATAATAGAACAGGAACTGCGAGCATTTTACTTATTTAAAAACTGCCGGTATGAAAGTTTTATAAAACCTACATATTTTACTTAACAAACCCCAATGGCTCCTAAAAAACGGTTCTCGATGCAACTGGTTGATCCCTGGCTGATCCCTAGCTAATATCTAGTACTGAGTTGCGTAAATTCCAGTGAATATGCATCCGCTCCGCCATTTTAAAGCCCAAGCAGCTTTTCCATGCTCTCCACAGTGAGCCCTTTTGTCAGGCTCCCTGCCGCCTGGCCGTTTTTGATGGCCACTGCTGCGGGAACTGCATCTATGCCAAGCCTTACGGCTATTCCGTTGGATTTGTAGATATCCACCTTATTCACCTTAACCTGGCCTTTGTATTTCTCCTCGAAAGCCTCCACCTCTTTTAACAGCTCACGGCTCTCCGGAACCACTGCGTTCCAGATGTACACCAGGCCAGGCATGGATTTATCCATAATCTGGTTCTCGAATACTTCGCTCTCCGCGATATATTTTTCCGCGGCATAGCCGGCGATAGCGCCGTCGCCTACGGCTGTGGCTACCTGCTTTAAAAACTTATCCCGCACATCCCCTGCGGCGAACACGCCGGGGATATTGGTTTCCATCTTTTCGTTGGTGATCACATAGCCCGGGCGGGTCATGTCGATTATTCCCTTAAAGATTTCCGTGTTGGGAACGTAGCCGATGAACAGGAAGCAGGTATCTACGGGAACATCCATAATCTCCCCTGTCCTGGTATCCTTCAGGGCTACGCTGCGCAGATGCTCGTCGTCTCCCCTAAACTCCGCCACCGTGGTATTCCAGATAAACTCCATCTTGGGATTGGCCAAAGCCTCTTCCTTGGCAATCTCGTTGCAGTCCATCTTTCCTTCCTCATGCATAACGCTGACGATTACCTTGCTGGCAAACTTGGTTAAAAACATCCCTTCCTCGATAGCCGCATCGCCGGAACCAATAACGATAACCGTCTTGTCGGTATTGGCCGCAGCGTCACAAGTTGCGCAGAAGGAAATTCCCTTGTCATACAGGAATTTATCCTCGTTGGGGGCGCCGGTCAGGCGCGGCTTCCCGCCGCTGGCAACGATCACCGACTTGCACTGGTAATTGGTGCGGAAGGTTTCCACCGTCTTTACGTCGCCTTCCAGCTGGACTCCCCTTACGTCCGTCAGTTTAAACTTTACCCCAAACTTTTTGGCCTGCTTGTGGAACAGATCCATAAGCCCAAGGCCTGTAGAGCCTTCCGGAAATCCCGGATAGTTCTCAATTTCATTCGTATAGGTAGCCAGGCCGCCCACCAGGGCTTTTTCAATCACCAGGGTTTTTAACCTGGCACGGCCACAGTAGATGGCTGCTGTCAGGCCTGCCGCCCCGCCGCCAATGATGACCACGTCATACTGCTCTATTTTTTTCTCCATCTTCCAATCCGCCCTTTACATAAAGAATTTCGCAAGCAGCTTGCTGCCGATAAAGGCTCCGATAAACAGGAAAATTGCAAATACCCAGCCGGACAAGGACAGGGATGCAATGCTGGAATACAAGGCCCCGATATTGCAGCCGCCTGCCAGCCTGGCGCCATATCCCATTAGTAACCCTCCAAGCGTGGCTGCCACTACTTGTTTTAATGACTTAATCTTCTTAAACTTAAACTGGGAAGCCAAAAGCACCGCCACCAGGGCGCCTGCGATAATGCCGAAATTCAGCCAGGAGCCGGTGTGGTTGATTATCCCGTTGTTTAAGGTTGCCTGGGCGCCTTCAGAGGAAAAGTAATACCATTTGTCTACATTTCCGCCTACCAGGCGGTACAGCCATGCCCCCCAGTTGGCAAACGTGCCTGACACGCCCCAGGGGGAGCCTGTACTTGCAAAAATCGCAATCTGAAAAATCGAAAGCAGCACTGCGCCGGTTACATATGTAAAGGGATTTTTAAAAATCATCTTATAATAATGGTTCTTGCTTACCTTATCCCAAAAAGCCTTCAACCTTTGCACCTGCTTTCCTATTTGGTTTTCTCAATCACGATCTCCCACTCGCCGTCATCCACTTCCTCAATCTCTACGTTATGCCCGTTGTTCCTTGCCCACTCGGGGATGTTTTTCATTGCACAGCTATGGTCGATCTGGGCAATCAGCACATCGCCTACCGCCATTTTCTCCATCTGCTTCTGAACCTTCATCAGGGGCACTGGACAAGCCTCGCCTAAACAATCAACTGTAAATTCTGCCATGATCAATTCCTCCTGTTTGATAATTTTTTTATTTGATAATGGATGCGTCCATCTTAACGCCGTAGCTTGCGGCATACGGTAAAATTAATCTCCCTCTGTATTTCCCATGCGCTTCTTTTCATACTTATCCGCCGCAATATAAAGCAGGCCGATGATTGCCAGCTGCACAATGAGCGCTCCCGCCCAGCCGAAAATATCCGGGAGGAAGATTTTAGGAGCCGTGGCGTTGAAGTTTAACGTCCACCAGCCCATATGGTTGGCCCCGATAAGGGAACCAATGACAAAAAAGAACAGGCTTAAGATCTGCATGCCAAAGCCTTCGCCTACTCGCATCAATGTTCCTGACGCACACCCTCCGGCAATTACCATTCCGATTCCGAACATGACTCCTCCCACACAGGTAGCCAGGCTCACCGGCATAATATAGCTCTGCCCGGGAATCGTGCCTCCGTTAACGTAAGCGCCATATTTAATAGCCGTGAATCCAATGGTCGTAATCGCAAATGCGATAAGCACTGCACGGGTGACGGATGTGGAACCGGTGATACAGGGATCCCGCATTGAGGCCGTAAAACAAAAGCGGGCTTTCTGTAAGATAAAGCCGAAGCAACATCCAAATACCCAGAACAATGCGAGCGTACCATTTTTCTGCCCCAGCACAATGGCTATGGCAGCTATCAGCAGCAGTCCAAGGAATCCGAAGGGAATCTGATTCTTCTTCTTCTTCCTGGGAGCAGATCTGCGGATAGAGGATCCTCCGGACTGTGTCTGTTTTGCCGCATTTTCCTGCATTCCTCATACCTCCTTGTATAATTGAGTGCCCCTGAAAGCTTACGCCAGCCCTTTTAGGTCAGGCCTTCCAGGCGAACTCTTGTTTTGAACGCTTTACTACCTTTTCATTATAACACATTGTAAATTTTTTAATTATCTGAAAGCCTTATATTGCATAACGGTTTTCTATAAGCCTGTTTCTTGAAAAAACTTTCCATATCTTGTATTTCCAGACAATTTCTTGTATAATAAGGGTTCATGTGGTTTAAAGCGTGTTTAAAATTGACAAAAAGATAACAAAGTTTATGCCATACAAATTTACGAAGGAGGTGTCTTCCGCTTTGCTGCTGGAGCACATTATCATGTTTCATAAAATAGCCGCCGAAAAAAGCATTTCCAAAGTGGCTCAGGCAAACCATATCTCCCAGCCGGCTTTAAGCCAACAGATGCAGCGGCTGGAAGAGGAATTAAATGCGAAGCTTCTGGAGCGCTCTAACCGGGGGATTGAGCTTACTCCGGCAGGAAAAATTTTCCAGAAATATGCCGTGCAGTTTATGGGTTTATACAGCGACTTAAAGGAAGAGCTGGACAATCTTCACACAGGGAACAACACCTTCCACATTACCGCTACTTCCGTAGCATGCAACTATGCCCTGCCTTGCTCTCTCTACAAGGTAAACCGGCAGTTTCCCCACTACACCTTTCACTTATCCAGCGCGCCTTCCAGCGATGTGATCCGCCAAGTTTTGGACGAGCGGACAGACTTAGGCTTCATTGTGGGAACGGCCGATTCGCCGGAGCTTACCTGCAAGGCGGCCTACCAGGACAAGATCCATCTGATCGCCCGCAGCGATTATCCCATTGACTCCCATATCACCCTGGAAAATCTGAAACGTTATCCATTGATCCTGTTGAACGAATCCTTCAGTTCTTACCGCCTGGTATGCAATTACATCAAGCAGTTAGGTTATCCAATCAACCAGTTCCAGGCTATGTGCCGTTTGGATTCTACTGAATCGGTAAAAAGCGCGGTTCAGGCAGGCCACGGCGCTGCTTTCCTCCCATATATTGCTGTGAAGAAGGAATTGTACCAAAAGCAGCTGAGAAGCATTGAGATTGAACATTTTGACTTGAATTATTGGGTTTACTCCATATATAAAAATACCAATACTGGCAGCAATATCAACGAGATCATCGACTATTTCGTGTCCAATATTGGAAAAAACATATGCTGATCACGCTTTTTCAATGGTTATCTCCCAGATTCCGTTCATGGGCTCCAGAATACTCAGGCAGAATCCTTTCCGCTCACAGTATTCCGTGATGGATTCCAGCGCGCAGCTATGATCCGTGATCAGCCTGACTTGTTCGCCTTTTTTCGTCAAGCCTTCGCATTGCTTTAGTTTTAAAATGGGGATTGGGCACATATCCCCCAGACAGTCCAGTTCCAGCATAGGACACCTCCTGTTTAACGGAAATATATCTTGAGGATTGTGAGAGCACAAAGTGCGGAGCAATCCGGTATAAGCGGGGGCAAAAAACCTTTTGACCCAAACAACATACCTCCATTGTAGCACAAAAATATACATTATACAAAAGAAAGAGAAAGGCCTAAGCGAATGAATATACCTTTTTATGCCCGCTACCATGCCAAGCTGGAACAGGAGGCGCTTCTTGCCTGCCTTGAGGGCTCTTTAGCCACGGATGGCCTTTATTCCAGGAAAGCCCTAAGCCAGCTTTCCTCGGTTTATCCGGGCAAATCCTGCTGGTTATCCCTGACCGCCAGCTGCTCCCTTGCTTTGGAGACTGCATTAACGCTGTGCCGCCTGGCTCCTGGAGATGAAGTGCTGCTTCCTTCCTTTAATTTTCCCTCTGCCGCCAATGCGGTGTTAAATGCGGGAGGGATTCCTGTTTTGTGCGATATTGACCCGGATACACAGAATATCAGCCTTAAGGACGCCGCCGGAAAAATCACTTCCCGGACACGCGCGGTTATCCCTGTCCATTACGCCGGCATCTCCTGTGCCATGGACAGGCTTTTGACCCTGGCCAAGGAGGCACATATGACGGTAATTGAGGACGCCGCCCAGGCCATAGGTGCCCTTTACCAAGATGCCCCTCTGGGAACCTTGGGGGATTTCGGCTGTGTCAGCTTTCATTACACAAAAAACATCAGCTGCGGCGAAGGCGGCCTGCTTCTGTGCAAGGACAGAAAAGATTTTGAAAATGCCCGCTGCTATCGTGTCCATGGCACTAACCGGGACGCTTTTCTCAATGGGGAATGCGACCGCTACACTTGGGTCTGCCCTGGAAGCAGCACGGCAGTCAGTGAGCTATGCGCCGCTTTTTTGTCCTCCCAGCTGTCCTGTTTAAGGAAGATCACCGCCATACGGAACCAGCGCCTTATGGACTACCTGGATTTCCTTAAGCCCATAGAACAGGAGGGCTACGGAAAGCTGATGAAGGTTCCGGGCTACGCTTCCCCCAACGGCCATATTTTTTATCTGCGCTTTGCCTCTGAAAGCCTGCGGGATCATATCCAAAAGCTCCTTGCCGGGAAAGGGATTGATGCCAAAACCCACTATGTTCCCCTTCATCTCTCCCCCATGGGAAAGAAACTGGGATACCGGCCAAAGGATCTTCCGGAAAGCCTGGCCTGCTATGATACCTTGCTTCGCCTTCCCATCCACACCAGCTTAACCATGGAGCAGGCCTGGCAGGTTTCGGAAATGATCATAAAAGGATGTCGTTTTTATGGATAATATCACGCTTGGGATCGTAATTCCGGTATTTGGCTCCACTAAATCCGTGGTTCAGCTGATCCGCAGGATTGATGCCCTCTTCTCCCCGATCTGTACTTACCATATTTACCTGGTTGACGACGGCAACCCGGAGGATATCCGCCGATGGCTGGCAGCAAACTGCCAGTTCCCCCATGTGTCCCTGATCCGCCTAAAACGCAATTACGGCCAGCAGAACGCCGTATTATGCGGAATCCGCCATGCGGGGGGCTGCCGCTATATTGCCACCATGGATGATGACTTGCAGCACAGCCCCAAAATCCTTCTTTCCTTGTACCGCACCATAGAAGAGGGGTGGGATATTGTATACGCCGTTCCCAAACCAGGCGGAAAGGCTGCAGGACGCCTTTCCCTTATCCGCAGCGCAGGAAGCCTTATGCGGGATCTGCTTTTTAAGATTCTTTTAAGGCTCCCTTCCCAAATAAAGGTCAGCAGCTTCCGCATAATGACCCGGGAACTGGCCGCGGAAATATCCAGCCAGGCAGCCGGGTTTTTTTACCTGTCCGCCGCTGTTTTTTCCCATCCCAGGAAGGCCCTGACCCGATATTATCCCGCGCGTCCCAGGCCTTATGGCCACAGCGGCTATACTTTCAAAAAGCTTCTTGCCCTGTATTGGAACATTATCCGTTTCTACGGCCCTGCTGCCCGTTTGTTCCCGCCATTAAAAAGGAGAGAAAAGGTTTTGTACAAGGAATCAACCATCATGATTTTAGGAGGATCTAACTGCCAGCTTCACGGTGTGCAGCGGGCAAGGGCGGAGGGCTATCGGGTAATTCTGGCGGATTACACCGACCATCCGCCCGGCGCTGCCTATGCCCATACCCACCACCGGATAAGCACCTTTGACGCAGACGGGTGCACCAGGGCGGCCAGGCAGGAACATATCGATGCCGTGATGACCATGGGGACGGATCAGCCGGTCTACACGGCTGCCTGCATCGCCAGGCGCCTTGGCCTTCCCGCTTTTTTAAGCCCCCAAAAAGCCCTGGCCGTCACCAATAAAAAGGCAATGAAACAGGTTTTAACGGATCACAATATCCCTACGGTTCCCTGGACATTAGTGGATGGCAATACCAGGCCAGACGATTTAAGGGCATTTGCCGGGCCGCTGGTCATAAAGCCTTTAGACTCCCAGGGGCAGCGTGGAATTTTCAAATGCGGCCAGGCGGAGCGCCTCTTAGCCCACCTGCCGGAAACCCTGTCCTTTTCCAGATGCTCCCAAGCCCTGGCGGAAAGCTTTTACCCCAGCGACGAGATCACCGTAAGCGGATGGGTTTCCCAAGGCCGCCTGACGGTACTGACCGTTTCAGACCGTCTCCTCTACCCGGATCCTGTCCATATCGGGATCTGCATTGGCCACCGCTTTCCCTCCATACACATGGGCCGTTTTCAGGAAATCGACACATTAAGCCAGAAGGTGGCCGATGCCTTTGGCCTGGAGGAAGGCCCTTTTTACCTCCAGCTTCTTATCGGGGATGAGGGAATCCGGGTAAATGAGCTGGCCTGCCGGATCGGAGGAGCCTTTGAAGATGTGGTCATCCCCTATTTGACCGGCTTTGATATCCTGGGAGCCGTGATTGATTTGTCCTTTGGGCGTCCGGTTTCCTTAAATCTTCCAAAGGATTTCCGGGCCGACCGGATTGGCCGGTGCGCCGCCGTCCAGCTGACCTTCTGCCATCCTGGGATCATAGCCTCCTGCACCCCCATGGAACAGCTAAGGAAGCTTCCGTTCCTGTTGGATTGCGGTTACAATTACCATCCAGGCCAAAAAATCCCGGAAACCCACAACGCTACGGCCCGTTTCGGCCATGGAGTCATTGCAGGAACTCCTGGCAATATAGCATCCCATATCCGGCAATTTTACCAGGCCTTCCAGGTACTGTCCCCCACCGGGGAAAATCTGGTAAACCGCCTGTACCCAGAGCAGTAACGCGCGGCAATGGCGGTTTTCCCTAAAGGCCTGCCGCAAAGACCTCAGTCCTCCTGAAAGGAAAGGCCGGAGGACGCCCTTCGGTATACCGACACCTGGGCATACTCTTTTTGCCCCCTTAAGCCAGATACCCGGATCCCATACCAGGGATCCTTAAAGCTTCCCACAAGGCGGCAGCTGTTTTGGCAGTATTCCTTCAGCTCTTGGACAAACATTACATTTCCGTAAATTACGTTATAGTAAGGGCGATGCTCCCATAGGAAATCAAGCTCCCGGCAATACACAATATATTCAATCCGGTTCTTGTCCAGGTACTCCTCCAGCCCGCCTTCCTCCAAGGCGTAGGGAAGGTTCCGGTAATCCTTAAGGCAGCCATAACCCATAAAAAATTCTGTGTTTAAGTTTCCCAGAACTTTTGCCCCCTCCGGGATCAGTTCCCTTAGCTGCCTTTCATAGGCTCCATAGCTTCCTTTCTTTACCTCTGCCTTTACCTGGGCTGCGCTCAGGCAAAAGACAGAAGACAAAAGGATTGCCCACAGCCCTTTCTGCACCTTTCCCTCAAACAATTCCATTGCCGCCCCGGCAGCCATGTACCCGAAGGGAAACAGGAAAATGACGCTGGTTTGGTTATATCTTCCGATCACCATCATCCCTGCCGCCACGCCAGCCGCCCCGGCAAAAAGGATGCGAAGCCTGCCTGCCATTTTTCCCAGTTCTTGTTTCATCACCGCGTACACAGCCGCTGCCAGAAAAAAGCTCCCCCCGAAAAGGAAGAACTGGAACCGGATATCGGGAAGATAGTAGGTTCCGCTGTTCCTCTCATACAGCCTCCGTAAAAACCCAAAGAAGCCCAGCACTTTTTCGGCTGCCCCGGCGTCAATCCCGAATTCCGCGACCCCATTGGAAAAATAGTGGGATAGGAATCTGCTGTCCATGGAAAAGCTCAAGCCCACAAATGCGGTTCCGAACGCGGCTGTCACAGATACATACCATGCCAGGGGCTTCCACCAGCTGCCTTTTTCCTTACCCTTTCTCTCCTCCATCGCCCCTGCCAGGAAGCACAGGCCGTTCATCGTCCCCATCAGAAAGCTGTTGGGATGAAAACCAATGGACGCTCCAGTGCAGATCCCTAAAAACACGGCAGTTTTCCCATGATAAAATCCTTCCGGTGAAAACAGCTTCCAGATGCAAGCCCACTGAACCAGGCATAGCCAGATTTCCTGCCTGCCAAAATGGGAGGCATAAAGGAACTGGATGTCCAGGCTGAACGCTGCCATAAGGAAAAACCCTTTTTTCTCGCTGCCCAAAAAGCGCGTCCCGCCAAGGAAACACATCCACAGCGCCCCGGCTCCGCCTATCCAAGATAAAAGCCTGGCCGCCCTTACGCCATATCCGAAAAGGGTGATCATTCCCATCTGCATCAGATGAAAGAGCGCTTTAATCCCATGGGGATATCTAGGCCTTGCGTCAAAAAACGGCTCTGTAACCCCAATGCTTTTTTCCTCAAGCATGGCCCTGCTGAGCCCGGCCAGCCAGCTTTCATCAGAATGGACGAAAGGGAAGCTTTCCAGGAAAGATAATGAAAGCAGGCAAGCCATCAAAATATATATTGCCGCGGCCAGCTTCCATGTGGTTTTCTGCTTGCTTATGTTCATTGCTAATGCTCCTTTATCCTTGTTTTTGCTGCTCCTCGGCCAGCCTTCGCTGCGTTTTGTGACCACACAGTGCAGCTCAGTTACGCTTCGCTCCATCTCGCTCACGGGCCTTCATGAACCATACCACATTCCGCCCCCCAAACGTTCTCATTATTATATTAACAGATACAGCATAAGCAATTACTATATCACCACTGTCCGAAAATCAAGTACAATAGGAATCAGCAAAAGGATTGAGGCCCTTTTTGCCAATGAAATCTGATACGCATTACTACACCAAAAGACTACGCATTTGAAAGGGGGTTTTTTATGCGCCCGTGTACGAAAAAAATAGGGTTATGTTTCGTGCTGGTTCTTATGGTTCTGGGAATTTCCGGCTGCGCATCCCACACGTTTGTGCAGACGGATCCTTCAGTCATCTTAAGTGTTGAAGACTTGCCGGAGTACATCGGAAAGGAAGGAACCGTTATTGTCGATACCCGTTCCGCCGAGGATTATGCCACAGGCCACGTAGAGGGTGCGGTCAATATTCCCACAGACGACATTGTGATCAATGTCCCGGTAAAGAATATGCTGACCTCCCAAAAGAAAATTGAAAAGGTCATGGGAGCTAACGGCATCTCCAATACAACCACCGTTATCGCTTATGATGCCAACAAGATGGGGGCTTCCCGCCTTCTCTGGACTTTATTTATGTACGGGCATCGGGATGTAAAGGTGGTAGACGGCGGATTTAACGCCATCAATGCCAAAAACCTGGCATCCAGCACAGAGGTTCCCGTTCCCGCCGAAGCCGTTTTTTCTGCCCAGGAGCCTGCATCCAATTGGCTGGCTACCCAGGAAGAAGTCCTTGCCCAGGTCAACGCTCCTGACGACAACGTGATTCTCCTGGATGTAAGAAGCGCAGAGGAATATAATGAAGCCGGGAAAGTCCCCACTTCCGTGATGATGGATTATAATACCAATTTCTTTTCCAGCGATCAGACCTTTAAGAGCACGGATATTACCAAGATCAACTATATGCAGGCAGGGATACTTCCGGAAAAGGAGATTATCATTTACTGCCAGACTTCCCTGCGCGCCGCTCCTGTGTTCGTGCAGCTGTTTGAAGCCGGATACCGGAATATCCGAATCTATGACGGCGCATACCTGGAATGGACTTCCAATTCCAGCAATCCTATTGAGATGCCAAAAGGGGCTGCCGCACCCGCTGCAAAGGATGCGTCATAACCCCAAAAATGTAAGTTATATGGCCATTCGCCATGAACTGCCCCAAGACAAGGTTTAAAAAGGAGGACACGATGAAAAAAATCTTACCTGTATTATTAACTGCCGCACTGCTTGGCAGTGCCATTACCGGCTGTGCCGCCAAGACTGTAGAGGAAACCACGGCGGCACAGACCACGGCAGCCCAAACCACTGCCGCAGAGACGAAAGCGGAAGCCGAAACGGAAGCTAAGTACGAATCCCAAGCCCCTGAAACCCAGGCTGAAACAGAGGCTGACGCTTCCGATTCCGTCACCGAAGCAGCCATGAGCTATTTCGCTGATTTCCCGGAAGATAAGCATATGATCAACGTTAGCGATTTATTCGCCAAGATGGATGCGGGCGAAGATATGCTGATTATCGATATCCGCCAGCCGGATGCCTACGCGGAAGGCCACTTAAAGGGGGCGGTAAACATCCCTTACGGCCCGGCTATCGCTGAAAACCTGGAAAAGATTCCGGATGACGTGATGCTGTACATTAACTGCTACACCGGCCAGACCTCTTCCCAGACCGTTGCCCTGTTAGCCATGGCCGGCAAATACACCACCAATATCCAAAGCGGCTATAACAACGGCATCTCCAAGGCCGAGGGCTTTGAAGCCTACATTGAAACCACGGAAAATGTGCTTCCGGATGAGAGCTATGAAGTAGACGAGGCGATCGCAAAGGCCATTGCCGATTATTACGCGGAAGCTACCTCCAATACCTTCTCCTCCTTTAACTTCCCGGCAGACGCTTTAGGCGAGCTGGTAGAGGCGGAAAGCGAGGATTATACCATCCTGTCTATCCGCCAGGCAAAGGATTTTGAGGAAGGCCACATTGCCGGAGCCATAAATATTCCTTTCGGCAAGGGAATGCAGGAGCAGCTGGCACAGCTTCCCAAGGACAAGCCAATCGTGGTATACTGCTACACCGGGCAGACCGCTTCCCAGACCCTGGCCGTCCTGCGTATGCTGGGTTATGAAGCTTATAACCTGGCCGGAGGCATGGGCAGTGAGGAATCCGGCGCAGGCTGGCTTGGAAAAGGGCTTCCAGTGGTAACAGACTAACCACAGGAATACCTCAATCAAGAAACAAATAAAAATACCGGGATTGACCCTCGCGGCATCCGCCAAAAGCTGGTGTAAGCACGGCACTTGGCTCATTGCCCGCGGAAGTAAGCGGTCATTTCCCGGTATTTTCTTATTCCTATCCTTTGCCTCCATTCACCTCGCCATATTCCACGCCTGCATATTCCCTTTCTCTCACAAATACGGGAATTTATCCGATGAGGCGATAAGGCTGTCTTACGCCCGCTATCTCCCCAGCCCAAAAAACACCACCAGCAAATACCCCAGCGTCAGGCAAAGGCCGATGCAAAACAGCATCAGGCCAAAGGAAAAGCTTTCTTCCACCATATGCTCCGTCTCCAGGAAGGCTTCCTCCTTCTCCATCAGCCTAAGCACCCTGGCGGAATACCTCCCGCTCTTTGCTCCTTTTCCTGCTTTCTCCTTCCCCATCAGGCAGTCTAAAAGCTTCCCTACCCACCGGGCCAGGCGATCCCTTTCCCGCTTGTCCTCTTTCTCAAAAACCTGCTTGTGGGTCGTCCGCCGGGCCAAAAGGATCGCTCCGTCCGCCAGATGATCCATCGCCCTGCACACTACCGCGGACACCCCCAAAAAAACCTGCAGAAATACCGGGATCAGATACCGGTCAAGGAAGCCAAATACTGCGCCGCACACTCCCGGCAGGAAGCTTAAAAGGATGGGGCGGTAAACCAGGTTCTCCAAATCCAAAACTCCAGGCCACCGATCCACGTAGATTCGCCTTTTCTTCCCGTCCTCCAAAGCCTCCGCCATCATTGCCCCTCGGATCACGAAAACGTACAGAACGATGCCGATCCCCATGGAAATCAGGCTTCCTTTTATGTTCCCCAGGGAAAAGTAATGCACCTGATGCCCATCCCCCGGAAGGCGGAAAAATCCCTGGCCCAAATCGGCCAGCTCATCCATCACCACCGATGGCAAAAGGCCCATAAGCTGGATCAGCACCGCCGGGGCAAGGAGGGCTGCCCGGCTTCCCCGCTTCATGTACGGCTTATCCCTGCGGTCAAATTCTTCCTGCCTTTTCGGGTTTTTTTCCACGAAAATCGCCACAAACAGCTTCAGCATATAGGAAACGGTCATCCCGCCGGTAAGCAAAAACAGCCATTCTGCCCCCCTCCAAAAGCCAGGGGAGGAAGCGATCTGCTCACTCCACTGGGCAGCCTTCATCAACGGCCAGGAGCTGATGTTTTCCACTGGCATCACTTTTCCCGTTCCCAGAAGCTCCATCCCAAAGGGGATGACCGGAAGGCCTTCGGCAATGATTTCCTGGTATTCCACAATGCTTTCATGGAGCAAAGTTTTGCTCGCATATCCGCTCCACAAGGGCACGCCGCAGATTCCCAGCGCCCCAATCAGGAATACAAGGCAAAGGAAAGGCCGTTTCCTCCCGTATCCCCGGATCTCGTTTAAATCCAGCTGGTGCAGGTTCATATACACCGCCCCGGCGCACAGAAACAGCAGCAGCTTAAACAGGGAGTGGTTTACCATATGGAGGAATGTGCCCCTGGCGGCGGAATACGGGCCAACGCCCGCCGATGCCGTCATCACCCACATCCCGATTCCCGTAAGGATAAAGCCAATCTGGGAGACCGAGGAACAGGCCAGCGTCTTCTTTAGGTTAATGGAGAACATGGCTAAGAACGCGCCGCCCGCCATCGTCACCAGACCCAGAAGGACGATCAGAACGCCCCAGGCCTGATCCCCGCCAAATATCTGGCAGGAAACCACAATGATGCCGAAAATTCCCGTCTTCGTCAGTATCCCCGAAAGAAGGGCGCTGGCCGGAGCCGGAGCCACCGGATGAGCCTTGGGCAGCCAAATATGGAGGGGGAAGCAGCCAGCTTTGGCTCCGAAGCCAAACAGCAGAAGGAATCCGGCAACGTAAAGCCTTGCCCCTTTCCCTTCCAGGATTGCCCCCATGGCTGAGGAGCGCAGCTCCCTGATTTCCAGCGTGCCCAGCAGATCATACAAAAGGAACAGCCCCATAAGCATGGTCAGCCCCCCGATGACCGCTACCGCCAGGTACGTTTTGGCCGCCCGCACCGAAGGCTCTTTCTGGTCGAAAATCACCCATACAAAGGAGGTGAAAGACATTATCTCGAAAAAGATAAACGTCGTATATAAGTCCGCCGACAAAAACACGCCAACCGTCGCCAGGAGGGTCGCCCAGAAAAAGGCGTAGTAAGATTTTTTCCCCCGGTAATGGGCCATATATTCCCTGGAAAATATCCCGCTGGCCGCCCACATCAGCAGGGCAATCTCCACGTAAACCAGCCGGAAGCCGTCCAGGGTAAAATGCAGGCCAAGGCCGCAAAATCCCTCTATGCTCACGCCGCCTCACCTCCTATCGCTGCCAGAAAATCCATCAACGGCTGGGAATGAAGCCCAAAGCCTATGATCACCGCCGTAAATACCAAAAGGGGAAGTACCATCATCCAGTTAGGATCCTTTGCCCCTAGGGCAGTTTCCCCATCCTTATCTGCTTCTTCCCTTCCCTCTTTCCCTTCCTGGAAAACCTTAGGGAAATATGCCCGGATCAGCACCGTCAGCATATACACCGCCGTCATTAACGCCGAGTACAAAAGCACCCCGCCAGCCCCAAAGCAAAGGAGGCTTATGCTGCCCTCCTGCCCCATTCCGCAAAGGAAAGCCGACCGGATAATGTTCCATTTGCTGATAAACCCGGCAAACAAGGGAATGCCCACTAAGGACAGGCTGGCCACGGTCAGGCAGCCAAAAGTCACAGGCATCTTCCTCCCCAGACCGTCCAGCTCATAGATATAGGTTTTTCCCGTCTGGTGCATCACCGCCCCGGCGCAGAAAAAGGAGCTGATCTTCATAAAGGCGTGGAAGACCATATGGCTTAAGGCCGCCATTAAACCGGCTGGGCTCATCATGGAAGAGCCTAACAGGATATAGGACAAATTGCTTACGGTGGAATAGGCCAGCCGCCGCTTCCAGTGGGCTTCCCGCACGGCCATAGTGGAGCCGTAGAGGATTGTCACCATGGCCGCCGCCATCACCACCCACTGAGCCCAGGTTCCCCTTAAAAACCTTGCCCCAAAGCTAAAGTATGTTAAACGCAAAATGGCAAAAGCGCCGGACTTCACCACCGCCACCGCATGGAGCAGAGCCGTCACCGGCGTAGGAGCCACCGTAGCCGGGGGAAGCCATTTATGGCAGGGAAAGACCACGGCCTTTACGCCAAAGCCGAAAAAAGCCAGCACATAGATCAGCAGGAGGGTATTTTTCCTTAAGCCCGCCGCCTCTGGATCCAGGATCCCCCCGGCCAGAAAGCGGGTATTGCCTATGGCCGAGAAGCTTAAGACGAACACCAGACCCAGAAAGGCAAAGGCCGCCCCGCCGATGGAATAGTATAAGTATTTCCGGCTGGCTCTCGCCGCCTCCCGGGTCATGGGGAACAGGACCAAAGGGAAGGTAGACAAGGTAAGCAGTTCATAAAACAAATACAGCGTCATTAAGTTTCCGGAAAGAGCTATCCCCGCCGTTACCCCGTAGGTCATCAGGTAATAGGCGAAAAATATCCCCTGCCTGGCTTCCTTCCGCATATACTCAAAGGCGTACAGCACCGCCAAAGGCCATAAAAAGCTGATAATCCCGGCGAATACCTTGCCCATGGAATCTAGGCAGAACATCACCTGAAGCTCCCCGTAAAGGCGGAAAAGCATAACGCTTTCCCCCTCCCCCGCCTTAAGGATCAGCCACAGAAGCACCAGGCTGTTTAACAAGGTAATCCCTTCCACGTAGCAAAAAAGCAGCCGGGAAATGGCCGGTTTTTCCGGCCCGCCCTCAGGCTCCCTAAGCTTTTTGGCCCAGGGGCTAAAAAGGCTTGCCCAAAGCAGCCCCATCCCCCCAAACAGCGGAAGCAGGGCCGGCACAGATAATAATATTCGGTTCATCCTTCCTCCCTCCAGCTAAAACAGGGCTGCCCCGATGTTTCCAAGGAGCGCTAGCAACGGGCCGGGAAAGCATCCAAAAAGCAGGGAACCAGCCGAAAGCGCCGCCATGGGAAAAAGCATCTGCCAGGAAGGCTCTTTTCCCAGAAGCCCTCTTTCCTTAAGCTCCTTCCCGTCAAAATCCGCCCCGGGGAAAAACCCGTCAATCGCCAGGGGAAGCAGATACCCTGCCGTAAGCAGGGCGCTGATCAGCAAAACCACAGGCCCGATAAAAGAGAAGGCGCCGCACTCCGAAGCCAGGGCTCCCTGAGCCAGATACCATTTGCTGATAAAGCCGCTAAAGGGCGGAATCCCCACCAGGGACAGGGACACTGCCGCGTAGCAGCCAAGCATTACCGGCATTACCTTTCCCAGCCCCCTCATCTGCTCCACCTTCGTCCAGCCGGTGGTAAAGATCACCGCACCGGCAGCCAGAAACAGCGCATTTTTCACCAGGGAATGGAAAACCACATGAGCCATGGCTCCCACAAAAGCCGTGGGGTTTAACAGGCTTAGTCCGAATAAAATATAGGAAACCTGACTGACTGTGGAGTAAGCCAGGCGCTTTTTCAGCACCTTTTCCCTGTAGGCCAGCATGGAGCCCATAAACACCGTTAACAGGGATAAAACCATCCAGGCCTGCTGCACCCAGGTTCCGGCTAAAAGCTCAGGACCTGCGATATAATATACCACCCGCACCAGAGCCAGTACGCCGGATTTGGTAATCACGCCGGAAAGCACGGCGCTGGCCGGAGCCGGAGCCACCGGATGAGCCGTAGGCAGCCACCCATGGAGAGGAAACATCCCTGCCTTTGTCCCAAAGCCGATGACCATACAGCACACAGCCGCCAAAAACAGCCCTTCCCGTCCCCCAATCATCGCCTTGTCCACTATGCCGCCAGGGACAAAATCCAGGGACGGGCACACCGATGTCAGGAAAAAAATTCCAAACAGCGCCAAAAACGCCCCCGCTACGGAATAAAACAAGTATTTAAGGCCGGCCATCACCGCTTCCTTCGTCCGCTCATGAAGCACCAGAGGAAGGGAGGCCAGGGTCATCAGTTCATAAAACACGTAAAAGGTAATCAGATTGGCCGAAAAATCCAGGCCGAGAAGCACCCCCTGCACAATCAGGTAAAACCCAAAAAACCGGTGCTCCTCCCGCTCATGGCTCATATACTGGACAGAGTAAATTCCCACTATCAGCCACACTGCTGCCGTCAGCACGGCAAATACCTTTCCCACCCCGTCTGCCTTAAGCTGGATGGACACGTAATCCGTCAGCCTCCAGAGGGTAAGGATCCCCTCCGTCCATAAAGCCGGGAGCGTAAGGGCGCTTCCTCCCGCGAGCCCGGCAAAAAACAGGCCAAGAAGCGCTTTCCGGCTGGATCGGAAGGCTTTTCCGGTTAGGATTAGGATTCCCGCCGCAACCGGAAAGAGAACCGGCAGGAGCAACCATATATTTCCTTTCATAAGGCCCATCCCTCCTGATTAATCAAACATGGCCAGCCCGGCTGCGATAGCCCGCACCACCGGCTGGGACATTAAGCCTAAAAACAGATTCAGCAGGATAAAGCAGCAGATTGCCGCCCCCAGGGGATGGTTGGCCCTGCGGCTCTCCCCTTCCAGCAGCTCCCCTCCCTGGATTTTCCCCGCCGTCCAAGAAGGCTTAGAGTACAGCGTAATCACCAGACGCAGGAAATAAACCGCGTTTAATACCGTGCTGATCGCCAGGCCGATTATGGTAGGCATCATCTTATGGGGACTTTCCAGTGCCGTGGTAGCAAACAAAAGCTTGGAGATAAAGCCGGACAGCATGGGGAAGCCCACCATGGAAAGGGCGCCTACCGTAAATCCCACGCCAGCCAAAGGATTCCTGCATCCGGAACCCCTTAAGCTTAAGTAATCCTTCTTCCCCCCGGAAACCTCATAAAGGCCCACCGCGCTGATAAACAGCAGGGCTTTCGTCGCCGAGTGGGTAAACATATGGAAGATGGCTGCCACCATCCCTGCCTGGGTCCCTAAGCCTATCCCTAAGTAAATATAGCCGATCTGAGCCACCGAGGAATAGGCAATCATCCTTCTGGTATCCTGCTCCAGTATAGCTCGCACCGACCCCATAATCATCCCCGCCAGGCCGAAGATAAACAACACGTTCACGATCCGGCTGGCAATCACGTTTTCCCGCCCCAGCACCCGGTAGAAAATCTTAATCAGCAGGAAAATATAGCCTTTGGATACCAGCCCAGACAAAATGGCGCTGGCCGTGGGCGTGGCATAGCCGTAGGTATAGGGAATCCAGGAATGGAAGGGATAAAGGCCGCTTTTAATGGCAAGGCCCACGCTGATCACCGCCAGGATGACCAGCATGGGGATCTCATACGTCCCGGCTGCCTCGATCTGCTCCACCGCCGCCCTGGCCGGGCTCATCAGCAGATGGCCGGTCACATCGTACAGAAGGGTCAGGCCGATTAAAAACAGGCCGGAGCCAAGCTGGCTCATAATCATGTACCGGATAGCCGCCTCAAAGTTGCGTCCCTTCTGCCGGATCATAATCAGCCCGCATCCGGCAATGGTATTAATCTCCACGAAAACATAGGCGGTAAATAGGTCATTGGTGTAAATCAGAGCCAGCAGGGAGCTAAGCATCAAATCAATCATAATGAAAAACAAATTGATCTTCCCGCCTTCCACATCCTCAAAGGTATGCCGCATCCCTCCAATCACAGAAAGCAGCATCACGATCCCAAACAGAAGGGCCGTCAGCCCTTCCAGCACCCCCACCCGGATCTCATTGCCCCAGGGCGCAGGGAAATGGCCCATCATATACGTATAGCTTTCCCCAGCCTTAAGGCAGTAAGCCAAAACTGCCCCTGACATGGCCGTGGTAAGGGCAATAGCCAAAATGCTTACATTCCTGGCCTGCTTTCCCGTAAAAACGGAAGAAAGAATCCCGGAAAGCATAGCAATCATAATTGAAAAAAAAGGAAAATTCTGTACCAGGGTCATGACGGCTCCTCCCGCTTTTCCCGCATGATAATTTCATCCAAATCCAGGGAATGATACCGCTCATATAAACGGATCGTCAGCGCCAGCATCAGCGCCGTGGTGCTGACGGAAACCACGATCCCGGTAAGCACCAGCCCGCTTGGAACTGGGTTAATGTACGCCGCCCGATCCGTAATCCCATCCACCACGATGGGAACCATCCTGCCCCGGATATAGCCTTTAGCTGCCAGGAATAAATACACCGCCGTGTCCATAATGTTCATTCCCAGAATCTTTTTAATCAGGTTGCGGTGAAGGAGCAGCATGGTAAACCCGATGCCGAACAAAATCACAGCCACCGTTTCCTCCAGATTGGAAAGCAAATGCGATGCCATTTATATGCCCCCTTTCCGGAACAAGGTGTAAAATGCGTACATGGTGCAGGCGACCACCATGCCCACACAGATATTTAAGGGCAGGATCAGGCCGCTGCTGATAATATCCCCAGGATTTCCCAGCGGGATGCCGCTTTCTAAGTGGTTCGCCCCGGTAAAAAAGGAATAGCTTTTGGCCAGGCAGTAAAACATCAGGGCGCTGACGGTAATCCTCCGGTAAACCTTCCCGTTGAAAAACCGCTCCGTTTTTCGGAAGCCAAAGGCATTCAGATACAAAATCAGGCCTGAACCGATGACCGCCCCTCCGGAAAAGCCGCCCCCCGGCGATAAATGGCCATTTAAAATAATGTAAATCCCAAAAATCAGGATCACCGGAACCAGGATTTTGGCACACCACTGAAGGATAAGATCCTCCTTCGGCTCGTAGATCCGATCATCCGGGCCGCTGCCCTTGTCCACGCGCAAAAGAGCCAGCACGCAGCAGGAAGCAATAAACAGTACGCAGGATTCCCCAAAGGTGTCAAAAGCCCGGTAGTCCAGGATCATCCCGGTCACAATATTCACTGCTCCCGTTTCCTTCAGCCCCTGCTCGATATAGCGGGCGGAAACCTCATTATTATCCGGGTTCCCCGCATTCCCAAAGATAGGCAGATAGGCCACAGTCCACAGCAGCACGGCGATAATGCCAAGGCACAGGATCACCGACATCACCTGGTAAACCTTGCGGTAAATGCGAATCCCTTTTTCCTCCCTCTGCCGTTTAGCCATCAGCTCCTTTTCCCCGCCGGAAGCTTCCTCTCCCGCCAAAGGGGTTAACGCCCCAGGCATCGGCACAGGCGGTTCCGGCTTTACCATCTCCACGCCTTTTGCCGCCAAAGGATCCACTTCCCCGTCAATCCACCGCTTAAATTTCAGCCACCGGCTGTTTTCATAATTATCCTTCCTCCTGCTCATCCTGCCCCTCCTTCCGGATAGCCCTGATTTTTTTCAGCGTGACGAAAAACAGGATGCTGGTCACTCCTGCCCCTACGGCGGCTTCCGTTATCGCCAGGTCAGGGGACTGAAGCAGCACCCAAATCACGCACATGATCAAGCTATAGGACATGAAAATCACGATGGAAGTCAGCAGATCTTTCGTAAAGCCTACGGAAACTGCACAGACCACCAGGCAGACCAGGAGAATCACCTCAAACAGCCGCATCTGCTTTCTCCTCCTTTTCGTATATTTTCCCATTTGCCTTCCCAGCCTCTTCCGCCAGGCTTTCTTTTCTGTCTTGGCCCTTCCCGGCCTCTTCCACCAGGCGTTCTTTTCTGTCTTGGCCCTTCCCAGCCTCTTCCGCCAGGCGTTCTTTTCTGTCTTGGCTCTTCCCGGCTTCCCTATCTTTGTTAAACTCCCTGTGGATCACCGAAAGCTCCCCCAGATTCTCGTCCGTCATGGCCTCTAAGCGGCTGATCATATGGCCGGACACCGGGCTTGCCATCCAGAAAAACAAGATTACTAAAAACAGCTTCAGGGAGTCAAAGGAAAACCCTCTGATCAGAATCAAGCCCAAAAACACAAACAAAATCCCCAGGGTATCGCCGATAGCCGCCGCGTGCATCCGGTTTAACGCCTTCTTAAACCGGTTCACCCCAAATACGGCCAGAATCATAAAAGCAATCCCCAACGCCAGACACAGGGCGGCGGCGGCAAACCTGCACCATTGCCAAACCATAGCATTCCCTCCTTAACCATTCCCGGCCAATGCATCGCAACGCAAGCCTTACGCCTGTTCCTGACCGGAATCCTGAAAATCTTCCCCTCTCTGGGCAGACAAGTTTGCCTCGATGGCTTCCATATCCGCCAGAATCCGTTTTTTCCTCAGATACACGCCGGTATACACCTTGCACAGCACCACCACCCCCAGGAAGCTAATCATGGCATAGATCAGGCAGATATCCACCAAATAATTCTCATCCAAATATACAGAAAGCACCGCGATAATCATAATGTTCATCGTCCCAATCATATTTACCGCGATAATTCGATCGGCTATCCTTGGCCCTAAGACGGAACGGATCATGCTTAAGATAATCAACACGGCCAAAACCATCACGGCTGCCGCCATCAGCCCCTCATAAGCCTGCCTAATTGCCATCATTAACCCTTCCCCCGCTTTCCATCCCTGCTTCAATCACTTCTTCCATTTTCCCCAGAAGCTCCACAAACACAGAGGACTCCATCCCCTCTGCCAGCTCCCGATCCAGGCAATGGACGCAGTATCGGTTCCCTTCCAGCAAAACGGTGATGGTTCCCGGCGTCAAGGTGATGGAATCGGCCAGCATCACCTTCGCCAAGCCGGTTTTCAGTTCCGTATCAAAATAAACCAAGGCCGGTTCCGGCCAGTCCTCCGGGGACAGGATAATCTTCAGGACGCACACATTCGCCTTGACAATCTCCTTTACCATCACCCAGAAATACTGGATAAACAGCGGAATCAGCCGGAAAACCAAAAACTCCTTTTTCAGGCTGTAATCCATAAACCGGCAGAGGAACCCAAAGACCGCCGCCGAGATCACCGCACCCAGCGCACAGATCTCCGCCGTCACCCTGCCGTTTAACACCAGCCATAAGCCAAAAAGCAAAAGATACATTCCCTTCCTCCCCCGCCAGACAGGCAGATTTTCCACAGCCGCAAATTTCCGCCTTTTATTATACTTCTTTTCTTCCCCAAGCACAAGGCAAACCAGATTTTCTTTATGGAGAATTAACCTCAGCGCAATATGCATTGCCCGGGAAACAGCAAAAAATTCTGCCAAACACCAAGAGAATGTGGTATAATCTCGGCAGAGATTGTACCACATTCCCCAAAACGCAGCACAATCAAGCTTTGCTGCGGACACACAATGAAACACACGCAAAAATCCAGAACAATGAGGAAAACATAATGAATCAGAAAAAATTTCCTATTTCCACCCCGCAGCCGCGCCGCAGCGCACATACAAGCCTTAACTCCCATGCCCTTTTAGCAGAAAGCCGCACCCAGGCACGTTCCAGCTTCTGGGATCTCGTCCGTGGGATCGGCATCCTGTCCATCGTTATGGGCCACAGCTGCCGCCAGGTGATTCCTTACGTCTATACCTATCACCTGGCCGTCTTTTTCTTTGTATCCGGCTATCTTTACAACGAGAAAAAATACGGCCTGGATCCATTCGGCCACATTGCTGCCAAGTTAAAAAGCGCCTGGCCAAAGTATATGGGCTATACCTCCTTTTATATCCTAATGCACAACCTGTTCCAAAAAACAGGCATCAATGCGCCGGGGGAGACCTATAGCCGCAGCCGCATCCTGATGGCCCTGGGCAATGCCATCGTCTTCCAGGGGGCGGAACTTATGGGGGGAACCTTATGGTTTGTGCCGGTCTGGATCCTGGCCTGCGCCGTCTTCGGCGGCATCATCTGGTTTACCCGGCGCTTCTGCCCGGACAAAGCCATCGGCCCCATCCCGGCGCGCCCCTTGCTGGCCGGAGCAGCCAGCTGCTTCTTCGGCTTAATTGGCTGCTTCCTGATCCTTCGCGGCCTTCCCCTGTCCTACCAGCTCCACTTAGTATTCCTGGTACAGCCCTTCTTTGCCGTCGGCTGGCTGATCCGCAGCCTCTTTCCAACCTTTAAGAAGCTCCTTAAATGGTATCTGGCCTTCCCCTGTGCCTTGGGCCTGGCCTTCTTCGTCGGCCGATGGCAGCTTTATATCGATTTATCCTTGGGAAGGATCGGCAACGGATGGCAATTTTTCTTCCTGGCTTTTTTGGGGATTTACTGCTGTATGTACCTGGCATTCCTGCTGGAGGCTCTCACGAGCCAGCCCTTTTCTCCCGTCCATGAAAATGCCGCCCTAAAAAAAGCAGCAGCCATCCTTGCCCCGGCGATCCGCCTAATCTCCCTGTGGGGGCGGTACTCCTTTGACATTATGGCCGCACATTTTTTCGTATTTAAGCTTATTGACCTTTTATATGGCCGCTTCCTGATGGCCCATCCGCTGGAAACCTACTCCGGCTTCCCCCAAGCCTATGCCGAGACCTTATGGCCTCTTTACGCCATCCTTGGAACCACCCTCCCTGCCCTCCTTGGCCTTGCCCTGGAAAAGGCAGGAAGGCATCTGCCTGCTTAGGCCAAAGGAAATTCGGAATGCCCGGAAAAGGGGAGGCACACCCTCCGCTGTGCTGCTTCCTCATCTCCCTATGCTGCTGTCGCAGCTTGTCAGATGGGGCTTGCACCACACCTGACTGGGGCAAGTCCCCCAACCCACCGCTTTCGCCTTTACGGCTTAGAAGCGTGGGACTTCCTTGATAGGTTAAAAAACCATGCAACACGAAATGCAGCACAAAAACAAAAAACCCTTGAACATTCAAGGGTTTTAAGATGCCGGCGACCGGAATCGAACCGGTACGGGAGATTAGTCCCGCAGGATTTTAAGTCCTGTGCGTCTGCCAGTTCCGCCACGCCGGCTGGCAATGCAGTCTTCTGCAAATGGGGCCTACAGGGCTCGAACCTGTGACCCTCTGCTTGTAAGGCAGATGCTCTCCCAGCTGAGCTAAGACCCCAGGCCTTATGCAATTAAAGCCTGCAATTCCTGGATGCGATAAACATCCAACGACCCGGAACGGGTTCGAACCGTCGACCTCCGCCGTGACAGGGCGGCGCTCTAACCAGCTGAGCCACCGGGCCATATTCATTTATCAGTTATCGTATAGTACAGTTAGAATGGACCTTCGGGGACTTGAACCCAGGACCGACCGGTTATGAGCCGGTTGCTCTAACCAACTGAGCTAAAGGTCCAAAAAGCCGATAATCGGACTCGAACCGATAACCTGCTGATTACAAATCAGCTGCTCTGCCAATTGAGCCATATCGGCATCAATGACCCCAAGGGGATTCGGACCCCTGTTACCGCCGTGAAAGGGCGATGTCTTAACCGCTTGACCATGGGGCCTTTTTACCTTTTCCATTAACACTCTTTTCCTGAGCGATAACCCGACGAAAAATATATTACCATAACTAATCCTATTTTGCAAGAGGAAAATTCACAATTCCAAAACTTTTCTTCATTTTCGGCAAAGGGAAGGGCTGCCGTACATCCCCTTCCTCACTCCGCAGGGCGTATCGCCGTACAGCCTCCGAAAAACATTCAGGAATGTTTTGTAATTCGTTATCCCATGCTTTTCCATCAGGTTCGTAATGCTCTCATCAGAACTGCACAATTCTTCGTGCAGCTTCATTGCCCGGATCTCCTGAAGATACTCAAAAAGCGTCTGCCCCGTACACTTCTTAAATATTCTGCAAAAATATTCCCGGCTGTAACCGGCACGTGCCGCGGCTTCATCAAGGCCAATGGAATCCCGATAATGTTCGCAAAGCCAGTCTGTCATCTCGGCGATCACCTGGTAATTCCTGTTTTCCGGCATTTTTGCCTCCTGGCCGTGCCGGACAGTATAATTGCGGCAAAGGCAGTACAGCAATTCATATAGCTTTGCTAAAAAAAGGAACAAATACCCTTCTTCCTTTTTCCTGTAAAGATCAAGCATCTCCAGCAGAATAAGCCCCGGCTCCTGCTGCCTTCCTTCCCCCCTTTGCGGGATTACCGTCTGAAAGCGGATGGGCCAAACATCCGGGAAATAGCGTTGAAGCTGGTTTTCCGGAATCTGAAGCAAAATATATTCTGTCTGCTGGCCAAAGGTTTTTGTCATATGGATATCCTCCGAATTGACCACCAGGATATCCTTTTCCAAAAGCCCATAAGCCTCCCCCTGCACGATGGCTTCCATCGTCCCGGACAAAATATAAAGAATTTCTATATATTTATGCCAATGTGCAGGAAAGGTAAGCTGGGCCATAGAAAAAAATTCAAACCGAACCGGAAGCCGTTCACTCTCCCTGACCGATTCATACAGATAAAAAGGCATTTCCTCATCCCCTCAAAACCAACATATGATTAATATCAACCACTTTTACCTGCTTATTATACATTTAAAAGGGCAATAAAGTCAATATCAACCATAGTAATGTCAAAAAAGCAGATAGAACCCCCTGTCTCTCTATGGTATAATCTCGATATATTAATCAAAGGGAGGCAGCAATATGAAGTTAAAAAAACCCAGGTTCACCGGTTGTGCATCACCAGACGTAACCACCCGTGAAATAAACAACCGCCTTTTATCCCGCAAGGCAGCCGCGGAAGGCTTTGTGCTGTTAAAAAATGACCACGGCACACTGCCCCTGGCAAAAGGAAGCAAACTTGGCCTTTACGGTGCAGGAGCCATCGTCACCGTCAAGGGGGGAACCGGCTCCGGCGATGTCAATGAACGGGACTGCGTAAACATCCGCCAAGGCCTTGAAAATGCCGGTTATCTCCTAACCAGCGGTGATTGGCTTGATTCCTATGGCCGCATCTATGCACAGGCCCGCCTTGACTGGAAGGACAGGATTCTTGCCAGCCTTCCCAAGTACAACAATGACTTTTTCAATGCCTATTCCGCATCCCAATTCCAAATTCCCTGTGGAAATCCTATCGACACGGAGAAGGCGAAAACAGACGGAGCGGATACTGCCATTTTCGTGTTAAGCCGCGTTGCAGGGGAAAATGCGGACCGCCACGTTGCGGAAGGCGATTACCTGATTTCCAGCCAGGAAAAAGAACTGCTCACCCAGGTCGCGTCCTCCTACAAGGAAGTAATTCTGGTGATCAACACGGGAGGCTTAATTGACCTTGCCTTTACGGAAGAATATTCCAATATACACGGGATTATCCAATTTGTACAGGCCGGCCAGGAAGGCGGCAATGCATTCGCCGATATCATCAGCGGAACCGTATCCCCCTCCGGAAAACTGGCGGATACCTGGGCGCTGGCCTACGATGATTATCCCAATGCCTCCTTCTTCAGCCACAGAAACGGCAATGTTTTAAAAGAAGAATATCGGGAAGGAATCTACGTGGGATACCGTTACTTCGATACCTTTGATATCCCGGTTCGCTACTGCTTCGGGCATGGCCTTTCTTATGCAGAATTCGCTCTGGAGCCTGGCATACTTTCTTTATCTTTAGATAGGACGAATCCCGGCAGGCCTTTTGTTTCCCTGGATGTCACGGTAAAAAATACCGGCAGCACAGGCTATGCCGGAAAAGAAGTGGTCCAGATTTACGTTTCCTGCCCTCAAGGTACGCTTCCGAAAGAATACCGCAGGCTTGCCGGTTTTAAAAAGTCAAGCTTATTAATGCCTGGAAAGTCCCAGCAGATGACCCTTTCCATCCCCCTGTCCCGCCTGGCCTCCTATGATGAGGCTGATGCCGCATGGATCTTGGAAAAAGGGTGCTATGGCATTTGGCTTGGAAATTCCCTGGAAAACGCAAAACTGATCGGCTCCATCCTCCTTGATGAAACGGCTGTCCTGACCCGGTGCGAGCATATCTGCGAACGGGAAGACCCTCTGGAAGAGCTTCTCCCTGATGATGCGCTAACCCGGAAAAAAGAAGCTGCATGGCTTGAGGAGGCAAAAAAGCTTCCGTCAGTTTCCGTAAGGGCTGCCGATCTGTCCACCGAAACAATCGATTATTCTGCCCCTTCCCCGGCAGATGAAAGGGCGGAAAACATTGTGGGAAGCTTATCCCAAGACCAGCTTATTGCATTTACCACAGGCAATATCCGCCAAGGGCAAACCGCCCTCGGTTCCGCCGGACAATCCGTCCCCGGCTCCGCCGCGGAGACAGCAGCAGCAGCCATGGCCGCTCCATGGCACATTGCAAGCATCACCTTGGCCGACGGCCCGGCAGGCCTGCGCCTGAATAAAGAATACCAGGTCCAGGATGGGCAAATCCTTCCCGGCAGCTTTGCCGATGCCTTTGAGGGCGGCTTCTTTAGCCAACCAAAAGAAAAAACGGGAACGACTTACTATCAGTACTGCACGGCCATTCCCGTAGGCACGCTTCTGGCACAGACATGGAACACAAAGCTCATCCGGGAAATCGGTGAAATGATCGGCCATGAGATGGAACTGTTCCGGGTTACGCTTTGGCTTGCCCCAGGCATGAATATCCACCGCAACCCCCTTTGCGGCAGGAATTTTGAATACTATTCAGAAGATCCCCTGTTATCCGGCATGATGGCGGCTTCCATGACCATGGGCGTACAAAAGGTTCCCGGGTGCGGAACTACCATCAAGCATTTTGTATGCAACAATCAGGAAGATAACCGCATGGGGTCCGACAGCATCCTGTCCGAGCGGGCATTGCGGGAAATCTATCTGAAAGGCTTTGAAATTGCAGTAAAAAATTCCCAGCCCATGTCCATCATGACTTCCTACAATATGATCAACGGCATCCATGCGGCCAACAGTTACGATCTCTGCACGAAAGTGGCACGAAAGGAATGGGGATTTGCCGGCGCCATCATGACCGACTGGACTACCACTACCAATTCCACTGCCGGGATATGCACGGCTTCCGGATGCTTAAGGGCTGGAAATGACATGATTATGCCCGGCGATCCTTCTGACCATGAAAATATCCGAAAAGAACTGGCAAAAGGCTCCCTTACCCCAAAGCAATTGGCAGGATGCGTTGCAAATACAATAAATCTCATTCTTAGGTCAAACCAATATGAAGATGCCGTAAGCTATTCCCAACAGTTTCCCGGCCTTGGGGCATCTATGGAAGACTAATGGAAAACGAATTCTGTGCGCAATGAACTAAACGGTTCTTTGCAAACCACGCAAAGGGGCTGCCGCAAAGCAGCCCCTTTAAACAAGCTATCATACGAGGGAACAGGCACATTTTCTCCCTGCTCCTGCCTCCATAATCTTGCCCATATCCCTGCCTCCTTAAAGCGCCGTCCCCTTTGTGGGAATAAATAAATGATTCATGTCCACGCCTTCCAGCATGAGCAGCTTGATTTTCCTTTGCAGGCCGCCTGCATACCCGGTCAGGCTGCCATTTGCGCCGACCACACGATGGCAGGGAATAATAATCGAAATGGGATTGTGGCCTACCGCGCCGCCTACCGCCTGGGCCGACATTCTGTCAAGGCCGTGGCTCCCTGCAATTTTCCTTGATATTTCACCATAGGTTATGACTTCGCCATAAGGAACCTCACAGAGGATTTTCCAGACTTTTTTACGAAAATCGCTTCCTATGGGTGCAAGCGGCAATTCCTGAACTGCCGGCCTTTCGCCTTTAAAGTAACGTTCAAGCCATTCTTTCGTTTTATTCAAAATACCGGAATCCGTCTTTTCTTCCCTATCCTCTTTAAAAGAGCCAAGAAAATATTTCTGGCCTTCCATCCAGACGCCCACAAGCGCTCCCTCCCTCTCCGCAAGCAAAAGCCTGCCGATTGGAGAATCACAGTACATCGTATATGGCATATCCTGCCCCTCCCTTCCGCCATATGACGATAACATAATAAGCCAGAACCCCGCAGAATTCAAGATAATCTGAAATTTTGTTGTTCTTGCTGAATAAAATGTCATTCATCGTCAACGCTCCCTTACTCAAAAATCCTGCCATCCTCAATGCGGACAATGGCGACGCGCTACTTCATCCATGAATTTCTTGTCTGCCGTATCGCCGTCCAGCGCCTTTGTAATGTTCGGCTCTGTGCCATAGTATTTTTTGCGATCAGTTGTTTGCAAAATGCTCATTTTTTTGCCCTCGGAATGGCATAATCTAAAACGCTGTTGTCCTTGCGCCAAAGTCCAATCAGCATATCGGCGGCGGGTCTGTATGCAGGAAAAATATGGGTTACTGGTTCTGTTTTATAGGGGACAAGCAGATCCAGTGTTTTCATATTTCCCACAGCAAGAGCCTCCAGCATCACTTTCCCAAGACATTGTGCATACGGAAAAAATCCAATCTTTGCGGAAATACACTTGAATACATCTCCTGTTTCAAGATACCTCCCTATCATCAAATTGATGTGTTCCTCTATTATTTGTGATATTTCTCCCCATTCGTTTTTATATTGTCCCATAATTCTATTCCCCTCATGTTTTGCCGCGGCTATTCCGCCTTTGAAAACATGGGGCAGGATTTTTCAAATCCTGCCCGGCTTGAATACCTTCAAATAGGCGGGACGGCCCTCCGCTTCCTCACCATAGACATACAGCGTTTTGGTCTCGGTATCCAGACAGGTGTGGCAGAAGCGCCCGCCGGGGAAAGGATATGGTTCACACAGCCGTTGAAAGTCTACACCGTCCTCGGACAGGACGGTTTGTATTTCGGTGGGATCCTTGAGCTCGTCCGGCTGAGCCCTTGGCTCCAGATTTAAAAGCAGGATGTCCAAAAGGAAGGACTGGACGGAATTGGAAAATGGAGCCCAGCTGTACACATCGTCCTGGTCGTTGTAATACACTGCCGGGTTGGGCTGGGTCAAATCCTCCGCTTTGATGCCTGCGTACCAACAGCCTTGATTTTCGCACCAGAACAGCAGATAGTTGCCTGTAATCTCGCCCCACCGCTCCCGCGGCAGGGCACGCAGCTTCGCCAATTCTTCATAATCCTCTTCTCCCGGTTGGCTGAAAGACACCAAGTCCTCATCAATATGAGCGTAAGAGAAGGTCAGGCGCTTCTCAAAGAGTTTGGCCTTTTTGTCAGGGACAAATATCTCATGCAGCGCACAGTTCAGGCTGGCCTTGCCGCAGGCGAGATAGTAGTCCCGCAGGGCAGCGGGAAGGCGTATTCCTGCCGCCGCCTCATAGGAGGCGACTGTCTTCTCGGAAAACCCTGTTGCTTTCCCCTCTCCAAAGCCGAACAGCGGTTCTGCCCACTGAACCAGCTCTATGGGGGAAATCTGATACCGTTTTTCACTCATTATGACATTTTCCTTTCTGCTGTCTGCACTTATTTTTCTTAATCATATTCTGCGCAGATATATTTGAAATCCTCAGTCTTGCGCAATGCTGCCAAAGCGTGTTTCTCGATATGCTTAGACATGATTTCTACGGCATACTGGAAATTCTCTGACGGATGACCCTCGGCGCAGCGTACCATTGCAATCAGCATCCTGTTGTCACCTTCAATATATTCAGACGGGTAGTCGCCGGAGTTATCGCAGGCATCTTCGTCGCGGTATTTCCGTCTTACTGCCTCCATCTGCTCTGCAGTGCCGATCACTGCATGGTAATCCATGTTATCGCCGTCACAGTAATAGTCGATAAAAAGCCTTGCCACAATATCCGTACATTGTTGGATCTGCTCAATCATGGCATTTGCATTTCGGATAGCAAATCTCCGAATCTTCTCCTTAGCATCTTCCTCGTTTTCATAGCGGATGTACAAAAGCGTTTCGCGGCTCTTAAGCATAGCCGTAATCTTCTGAAGCATTCCGCCCTTGCCATAGAAGGCACGCAGCGTCCGGACAAGTTCCCCCTCTGGCACGCTGTACAGCGTCATCTCACGCCTGCCCTTCCCAACAGGAATGTTATAGGTAAGCATTTGATACTGTGCGTCATAGTCAAAGGAGATCGCGTCGTTTCCGTTGATGTCCTTACTAAAATCAACAACGCTGTGCACACCTTCTTTATATGTAAGCGGAATGTTGCGTAATTCTGGCATTTGGGTCTCCTCCCCTTATCAATTATCAAATATGAATTTATCTGCGTGGTTAGTATTATAGCAGCCAATTGTCACAGAAATGTTACAGATCGATATTTCTCTTAAACTTTCTTTGCCTTATTAACCAAAAAGCCTGACAGTAAAAGTGTTGTTTACTATCAAGCAGTTACAGCCGGAATCCGACAAAACGCATCACCGGCGCGTTTTACTGGATACTGTGTAATACGAAATGCAGCGCGATCCCGGTTCATTTTTCGGTTAACACTCACATACTTATCTTTGCAGCCATGCGATCTATGACGCCTCTTTCGAGGCCGAATCCTTAACAAGAAAAACCCGCAAACGCTGATGTTTACAGGCTTTTTCAAGCTCCCCGAGTAGGACTTGAACCTACGACAGCGCGGTTAACAGCCGCGTGCTCTACTTGTGTTGCGGTTACATACCGTAAAACCTCTTTGGCAGCTAACTATAAACAAAATCGGATTTCTCATTCCATATTTGCTTCCCACCATATTTCATTTTTTAGATAACGTTCCATGATATCAAATCGCCTAAATGCTGCCGCCATCGTTCGTCCATCTATCTCCGACAGACTTTCATTGTTAAAGTAGTCTTTTAGGATATCCACCATGGCCTGTTCTGCCCTACTGTACATCAATTCCTTGTTTTGCTCAAAACAATTCTTTATTTCATAAAAATTAATATGGGTGATTTTTTGTAATGTAATACCCGACCCTTTTAAAATTTGCTTACCTATCATATATGCCATAAAATATTGACTATACAATCGATGCTCCTTAATTCCGTCCAGTTCACTCTCTTTCTTTCTATTATTATCACAATAACGAAATATAAGTACCGCAATCACCATCTGAGCAGCATTCAAGTTATTAAAAATCAATGAGTAGTATTTATCAAAAAATTCATTACGTCTATATTTTGCCAAATGCGGACATTCCCGCCATACTGCGAAAACAGCCTCAGCTGCGACTGTCGATGGTATAACATTTATATTTAAGGTATTATCCCTCTTTCGTTTATAGACATATCCCAAATCATGTGCGCCGATTTCCAAAATCCGTTGACATTCATCATTTGATTTTAAATCTCTAAAGTCCACCGGATTCTGGCTATTTGTCGCATAAATAATATCCTGAACGATACCCGGATTTTCAGTGTCTTCAACTTCATAAAGACGTACTAACAAATATGTCTGTGAAAAATCCAGATTGGGATTTTCCTTTACAGTCTGATGTATCGTTTTACATGTTTGTCCACCGTTTATGATTTGTAAGTCATCCGTTTTAACCATCCAATTCTGTTCCTGCAACGCATTAAAACTAAATTTTTTACAAATCATTGTTGCCCCGTTATTGAAAAAGAAAAAATTCTGACGTTTATCTGTATCCAATAAAGTTTCTTTGATTCCATCATTAACTACATTTTTTCCTAAATAGCGACGGATATTTTTTTCCAACAGACTATCCCCAAATTCTTCCATCAATTTGTATACTTCCATTACGGAAACACGTCCAAGGAGTACTCTTTTATAATTAAAATTTTCCTGAATAGCCTTTCCGCTCAAAGAGATTTGTGTATTAATTACTTGTTCCCTATTAATATACCGCATAATATCAATATGGGAAAAATGCTCAAATCGAACTTGACTCTGGTCCGCAAAAGAATTATTAATATGATTCTGACCTTCCTGATTCCAGGCCAGACCGTTATTAAGCATCACAAATGTCACATATGGAATTGCACCATCTAATATAAAAGAGCGAATCTCTTCTACTTTTTTTCTACTCTGTACATTTAATTCAATATGCGTAGAAGGATCAAACACACATTTTATGGTATTCACAGCTTTTTCAACTGCATTAGCCGGAAAATTACTGTCTTTATCCAGTTTTCTTGAATACTTTGATTGGAACAATACTACATTTAATTGTGAATCCTGTGCCTCCACAATATATGCTGCGTCAAATCCCCCATCGTTTCCCCCATCAGTCAAATACTGTACTGCCTCCGTCAAATCAATGCCTAAATATGCAGCAACTCCCAACACCAAAAATGCTTTGGAACGATTTCTCTCATTATCGCTAGCAGTAAAAATTTCCTGATTATCCTCTAATATCTTATTTATTCTTTGATCAATAATTTGTTTTGCTATATCCATAATACCCCCCTACCTTTAAGATTCGTTACATGATCAAGCATTTAATTATATAATACACCTTGCTGATATATTTTTAGGCAAAGTACTGATTCTCACTTATTAAAGTATAACATATAATCCAAAATCCGTAAATAAATTTCCCTTAGGCTTTCAAATTGACTTATAATTCCCTTTCATCAGACACAAATCATTGTCAGACAGTCACATCAGGAATAGGAATTGCAGCGAGCTCCCGTTTCATTTATCAGTTGCCATCAATTTTTTAATATGCAAAATAAGTCTACCTATTTTTATTTTCAGCATCATCCAGCGTTAAAACTGGTATATAATCACTACGGTTGCGTTAATCTTTGCCGTATATTTCGTGCCCAATTTTCAGAGAAAAAGTGAAATACGTAAAAACCTGTAAACATCACGTTTACAGGTTTTTATCAAACTATTTACTTAACTCCCCGAGTAGGACTTGAACCTACGACAGCGCGGTTAACAGCCGCGTGCTCTACCGACTGAGCTATCGAGGATTATCTGGTACTCTTCCACGTACCCTCAAAACCGCATACTGAACACATCCGCCTCTTCCCTTCCTAGCCAAACCCGCCTCTCTTGGCCAAGCCCTCGGCCTATTAGTGGCAGCCAACTCCATGCATTGCTGCACTTCCATCCCTGCCCTATCCACCTCGTCTTCTGCAAGGAGCCTTACTCTTTCGATGGGACATCTCATCTTGAGGGGGGCTTCACGCTTAGATGCCTTCAGCGTTTATCCCTTCCCGGCTTGGCTGCCCGGCCATAGGGTTGGAAACCCTAACCGGTGCACCAGCGGCCAGTCCATCCCGGTCCTCTCGTACTAGGGACAGCCCCTCTCAGATATCCTACGCCCGCGCCGGATAGGGACCGAACTGTCTCACGACGTTCTGAACCCAGCTCGCGTACCGCTTTAATGGGCGAACAGCCCAACCCTTGGGACCTGCTACAGCCCCAGGATGCGATGAGCCGACATCGAGGTGCCAAACCACTCCGTCGATGTGAACTCTTGGGAGTGATAAGCCTGTTATCCCCAGGGTAGCTTTTATCCGTTGAGCGATGGCAATCCCACTTTCATGCCACCGGATCACTAAGCCCTACTTTCGTACCTGCCCCACCCGTCGGTGTCGCAGTCAAGCCCCCTTATGCCTTTGCGCTCTATGGATGGTTCCCGACCATCCTGAGGGGACCCTTGGGCGCCTCCGATACCCTTTCGGAGGCGACCGCCCCAGTCAAACTCCCCGCCTGGCATTGTCCCCCGGCCAGGTAATGGCCGCGGGTTAGAAGCCCAGCACCGCAAGGGTGGTATCCCAACGGCGGCTCCGCAGCGGCTGGCGCCGCTGCCTCTTCGCCTCCCACCTATCCTGTACATGCAATGCCGGACCCCAGTGCCAAGCTGGAGTGAAGCTCCATGGGGTCTTTCCGTCCTGGCGCGGGTAGCCAGCATCTTCACTGGCACTTCAATTTCACCGGGTGCATTGTCGAGACAGCGCTCAAATCATTACGCCTTTCGTGCGGGTCGGAACTTACCCGACAAGGAATTTCGCTACCTTAGGACCGTTATAGTTACGGCCGCCGTTTACTGGGGCTTCAATTCAGGGCCTCGGTCTCCCTAACCCCTCCTCTTAACCTTCCAGCACCGGGCAGGCGTCAGCCCATATACCTCACCTTGCGGTTTTGCATAGACCTGTGTTTTTGCTAAACAGTTGCTTGAGCCTATTCTCTGCGGCCAGGCCTTGCCTGGCGCCCTTTCTCCCGAAGTTACAGGGCCATTTTGCCGAGTTCCTTGACAATGCTTCTCCCGCCGGCCTTGGGATTCTCTCCCCATCCACCTGTGTCGGTTTGCGGTACGGGTGCATGGCACGCGATAGCGGCTTTTCTTGGCAGCCGGAACCGCACACTTCCCTACTCACGTTCGGTACGCCTCACAGCTTTGGCCTGCCGGGGGGATTTTCCTCCCCGGCGCCTCCTCTGCTTGCCCCGGTATTCCCATTCCCGGGATGTGCTATCCTTCTGCGTCCCCACAGTTCTGATGCCATGCAGTGCAGGAATCTCCACCTGCTGTCCATCGGCTACGCCCTCCGGCCTCGCCTTAGGCCCCGACTTACCCAGGGCAGATCAGCTTTACCCTGGAACCCTCGGATATCCGGCCTGGGGGATTCCCACCCCCATCTCGCTACTCATTCCGGCATTCTCCCTCCCTGCCTGTCCACAGCCCCTTGCGGTGCTGCTTCGCCCATGCAGGGATGCTCCCCTACCAACAATATTTGTTCCCAGGCTTCGGCGGCGTGTTTCAGCCCCGGACATTTTCGGCGCAGGACCTCTCGGCTAGTGAGCTATTACGCACTCTTTGAATGTGTGGCTGCTTCTGAGCCAACATCCTAGCTGTCTGTGAAGTCCCACATCCTTATCCACTTAACACGCACTTTGGGGCCTTAGCCGTGGGTCTGGGCTTTTTCCCTCTCGGCAGCCCAACTTATCTCGTGCTGCCTGACTCCCGGCAAACGTTTCCATGGCATTCGGAGTTTGATATCCCGCGGTAAGCTTTGACGCCCCCTTAGGAATTCAGTGCTCTACCTCCATGAAACTCTTGGCCGGGGCTAGCCCTAAAGCTATTTCGGGGAGAACCAGCTATCTCCGGGTTCGGTTGGAATTTCTCCGCTACCCACACCTCATCGCCACCCTTTTCAACGGATGTGCGTCCGGCCCTCCACGGGATTTTACTCCCGCTTCAGCCTGGGCATGGGTAGGTCACCCGGTTTCGGGCCTGCCCGTGCTGACTCATGCGCCCTATTAAGGCTCGCTTTCGCTGCGGCTCCGCGGCTGTGCCGCTTAACCTCGCCAGCACCGGCAGCTCGCCGGACCGTTCTACAAAAAGTACGCGGTCGCACCTTTGACGTGCTCCCACAGCTTGTAAACACAGGGTTTCAGGTTCTCTTTCACTCCCCTCCCGGGGTCCTTTTCACCTTTCCTTCACAGTACTATGCGCTATCGGTCACTAAGGAGTGTTTAGCCTTGGGGGGTG
>CAJTFL010000003.1 GCA_910575565.1 Lachnospiraceae bacterium
CGCCTGCTTCATAGACACCTTCTGCTACCACTCCGGCTTTCAGATATTTGTTTATCAGCCACAGAAGATTTCTGTCCTTAATATACAGCCCCAGAAACTTCATAAGCCATTCATGGCTCATGTGGTCAAAGAATCCCCTGATGTCTGCGTCCACCACATAGTTAATCCATTCGTTCTGTAATTGACGGTGGACTTCCTTTATCGCATCATGGCATCCTCTGTTTGGTCTGAACCCATACATACAGTTAAGGAATCTCGGTTCATCAATCGCTTCCAGTATTTTCTTTACCGCAAGCTGCACAATCTTGTCCTCGTAAGAGGCAATCCCCAGCGGCCTCATCTTCCCGTTGCTTTTCGGTATATACACCCTTAGCGACGGCAGTGGCTTGTATGCCTTGTTCTTTAACCGCTCCACCAGATTTGTGATGTTCTCTTCCAGGTGTTCTTCATACTCTGCTTTTGTCACCCTGTCAATCCCTGCTGCCTTCTTCCCATCCAGTTCCTTATGGCACTGCATGAGCATTTCAGCATTTATCAGATGGTACAGAGAAGTGAACTCTGGCTTCGGCGTTGTCGCCGATATTTCTGCTATCCTTTCTAATTTTGTTCCCATCAATACCTCCGTTCCTGTGCACGGTTGATGTGTCCTCAGAAAGACCGTTACCATGTAGCCCCCTTCCCTCCACCGGCATTACCCGGCTTCCATGGTACTATGAGACTATCCGACTGCCTGCCACCCATCCGCTTATCTCCATCTTCTAGTTGATAAAACGTACTTGTTTCCAAGAAGCAGCAGGCTCTCCCCAGTTGACAATTAACCACAATGTCAAGCATGACTGGCTCTTTGACCCCGCAGTGCCGGACAGTTCTCGCCTTATACGAACTGCCCGATATTGCTTTCCGCACCAGTTAAGACGTCAGCCCTCTGGACTTCAACATTTCGAGGCTCAATCGCATTGCAGCCCTGCTTGCTCGCTGTCTACGCTTCGCACCAGCCATTACTGACTGCCACGCAAGACTCGCTACTGCTGGTTGGCTAGACCTTCGCAGACAGGATTTGCACCTGTTAGGTTAATTGCCCTTTGCTGGGCGCACAACTGGAAGTTATCGCTTTCTAATAATCCAATCGTCATCTTGGGTTTTTCTTTCTGCATAGTAACCGCAAGGCATATCCTTTAAGGTACTAACAGAGTTATCTAAATCAAAAACCCATTTTAAAGATACCAACTTTGCTTCATCTGTTTCGTGTGTTTCTCCGCATAGAAATTGCCACATTCCGTCATCTTCATCATGTGATACATATAGAATAGGTGCCTGACGCTCCAATATATGGCAACAGATAATCGTAGCAGTATCGGGTGAATCATAAAAAGGAAATTCCATGTCTGTTACTCCTTTCAAACTTCGATTTGTCGTTGCTTTATTATATACCCGTTTTCCCAAAAATGAAAGCGATTTCTTATGCTTCATGTTCATCAAAACGGAACTTGAACAGGGCAGCGACAAGACGCTGTTTTATGCTGTCCTCGGTATCTCTGTCGATATGCCCGCTTTCAATAGCGGCGATTCGGATTCGCTTGCTGTAATGCCGCAAAACCTCGTCCACGGCTTCCGGCTCTCCGCTGGTCGCCCGGACAATCGTTTCATAGGGTAAAAGGCTCGGATTCCCCATGTGAAAGCACCTCCATTTCTTTGTGCAGAAGCTGTAAAGTCCTGCGGATTTGATACCCGGTCGTACTCCGGCAGCGTCCGTACATTTTCCCGATTTCCTGTTGTGTGTAATCTCCGAAAAAGTAAAGGAAAATGATTTCCCGGTTTCTCTCCGGCAGAGATAACAGGGCGGCGGCAAGCTCCCCATTGGTGAGGATAACTGTCTGACCGCATATCGTAACGGGGTATTCTTCATAGGGTGCTTCAAAATATTCGTCTGTTGTGCCTAAAGGGTAAAACTTTTCTTCTGTGAGGTATTCAAGGGATATTTCTTTTTGCCGCCGTCTGCTCCTGTCACGCCATGCGTTGATAGCCGCAAAGCGTATGACGGTCTTACAAAAGCCGTTGAACGTATACATGATATGTTCCCTATATGTTTCTGTGCAAGGCATAAATGCTTCCCCCTTTCTCCCACATGGGGTGGTGCATGGTTGATAGTTGCAATTTTAATTCGGAGGGGCAACAACATTTTAAGTCGTCGCCCCTTGATTACAAAACCAAAACTATTGTCAAATATAGCCTTATATTCTTATCGGCTCAACGGATTTACTGTTTACTAATTTACCGTATACCTCAAAATTGTTTTGAGCTTATCCTCTTTTGTTCTATTCGTTAAATAGATTTCTCTGTGACAATCTGATATGCGTTGCAAACCGTTTTCTTCTGCAAATTTATCCATTTGCTCAAAAGAGAATGGTTCATTGTCATATGAGCCAATATGCAGAATTTCAACACATTTTCCGTCATATATCGTATCAAAAATAATATCTTCATACAGTCTGTTTGGCTTTTTAATTTTTACCCTTTCCAATGCAGCACATACCATTTCCGTTGTGATAAAGTCCGGCTGACGTATCATAATGGTGTATTCCAAATTTTCTTTTATGAGTTTACCCGCAGCAGATTCCGTATCAACGTTTTTCTGTTTCCAGATACCCTCTAAAGGATAAACGGTAAAGTCGTGGATTTCATTTGATAAGATATTTTTAGTTGCAGTAGATTTATAACCCATTTTAATAGCATACGCTAATGAAAAGAGAGCACCTACCCTATCTGAAAAATCCGTATCGTTAGGATTTCCGCTTCCCTTAATCATAATAAAATTTTGTGTGGGTATATCTACCAAAGCAGGTATACTTTTTGCTCCATACAGGGCTTTTTCGTGCTTTCTCCATTCAAATTTCATATCAGCACCTCCTTATGGAAACAGTGTATCAAACATAACCTGACACCTAATGTCATGTTCTGTATTTTTCCTGCATTTTCTGTAATCTTTTTTTCATCTGCTCCCGTATTGACTGTGGTTCTATTATCTCAACGCTATCCGAAAAAGACATCACATAAGAATACAGAACCTCATTGTCGGGTAAATCTATTTGGACATATAAATTTCCCTGTAAATCTTCTGTTATGCTATCTGTAAATTCATCATAAACACGAAAAGCCGCTTGCTTGTCAAATTTTAACTTAACGGCAACAGTATTTTCAACTTGTATTTGTTTTTCGATTTTTGTCGGTGTAAAATCTTGCGTAAAAGTTTCAGACAGCATTTCAAGCTCTTTTATTCTCGTCAACTTAAAAAAGCGGTAATCATTTCTTAATAGGCAAAAAGAATATAAATACCAGCTTTTGCTCTTGAATACTAACCGGATAGGTCTTACATTTCTTTTCTCCTTATTTCCTTTTCCACTAAAATAGCAAAAGGAAATAACTCTCTTTTGGAAAATGGCTTCTTTGATGATATTAAATGTATCTTGCTGTGGGGTACGATGCGCCCAGTCCGAAAAATCAACTTCAATCCAGTTTGTAGAGTTTATCTGAAATAAACCGCTTAACTTTGTGAGCAATTCATTAGAGTTTTCTTCTGTGGTCGCAACCATTCCTTGTAGTGCTATTAGCATTTGTTCCTGTTCTTGTTCAGAAAACAAAGATTTATCCAGCGCATAATCGTTAAGGATAGAAATACCTCCCCCTTTTCCCTGTGTTGCATAAATAGGGATTCCAGCGCTACTTATGGAGTCAATATCTCTGTAAATGGTTCTGATTGATACTTCAAATTTTTGAGCAAGTTCGGGGGCGGTTGCCTTTCCGTTCTGTAAAAGATAGTATACAATTCTAAATAATCTGCTTTCCCGCATTTTCATCACCTCCCGTATATTATAGCACATAAACCTGTCAATGGAATGTCATGTTATATAAAATGAAGAGAGGGATTCCGTAGTAGTCGGCATTGTGGGAAAATCCAAAAGTTTAGATTTTCCCACAAATCCAAACTTATATAAAATCCAAACTTTTCTGAAAACGGCTTGATAACAGGGGATTCTTGCCGGAAAAAGTTTGGATTTCATTTCACAAAGCGCAATACTCTAATTATGACAAAATGAGTAAAATATTGCTATTTAGCTCTGTTTCAATCAATTTATTTTCATTTTTGACAAGAGAAGGGCAAAACAAAACCCAAACTTTTCTATCAGAAAATGCCTTGAATAAAGGAGTTACAAAAGAAAGTTTGGATTTCTCCTAAGTTTGGATTTGTGGGAATGTGTATAACTGGCTATCTCATGGAATTGTGGGTAACTCTGTTTGCAGGACGTGGGAAAGCTGCACTTTAGCTTTTCCATGTGCTGTGAATGGCGTTTTCCATAGCCCCATAGCCTGTTATCCACATTTCCACGGCGCAAGGGGCGCGTATCTCACACCCGGTTTTTCTGTTCTTAACTGCAATCCCTCCTTTCTCCCTGCTGGTGGGTCAGCTCCATGTGCCGGATATAGCTTTCTGTCCCCTTAATAGCAGCGTCAACCGCCCCGGCTATAAGTAGCTGCCACTTCATAACCTCCCGTATCTCCATTTCTTTACTGATACCTTTATTCATGGTCTGCGTCCTCCTGTAAATGCGCCCGGTTCTTCTCGTAGAGCCGTTCACAATCCTTGATAAATTTCCGCAGGGCGGCTTCCCGCCGCTGTTCCTCCCGGATTTTCGGGTTGACAAGCAGAGTGAACCGCCGCCTGTCAGTTCCGGGGTGTTCACTCATGGTTTGTGTCCTCCTGTAAGCCCTCCCCGTCAATCTCGTAGTAGTCAAATTCTTCCTCCGGCTTCACAATGGCGGGGCGGCGTTTGATGTGCTTTTCCATGTCAAAGGCGTTTTTCGGGTCTGCGTCGGACAGGTACTTGTATTTCGGGTGTTTTGTGATGTCAAATTTATCCGAAAAGAACGGGCGCACCCCGCGCACCTGTAAAATACACTTGCCCCCGTCCATAACGGCGATCTCGTCCTGTGTCATAAGCTCTTTGCCACATTGTCAAGTGAATACTTCACTCTTTTGGATTTTTGTTTATTATAATATGATTGTGAAAGCTGTCGATCTGCTGTCCTCTCCCTCCCTTATTAGGCGTTCCCCTGAATATCCATTATTCAAACAAAGCAGAGCCGCCACTACAAGAAACACAAGCTACGGGGTATTAAAACCAGCCTTGCTCTGCTCGGTATTAGCTTGCTGTGCAGCAGAGCTACAGAGAATTAAACCTTATTTGGGATTAAGGTGGACAGAGAAGATAAATCGTTAAGAGAGGTTTAAGGACGCTTGCTACACTTAAGAAGCATTTCACAACAAATAGGTTGTTTAAATGATTTAGACAAACTATAATATCTGTTATTTCTATGATAACAAGGAGGTAATTTATGAAACTAAAAAAAGTAATGATATTACTCGGTACTGTCTGTATATTGAATACAATGGTTACAGGATGTGGTTCCGGTTCTATTGCTAAGACAGAAGAAAACCAGACAGACGAAGCATTATTAGAGGAATTAAATGATGCGCCGTCAAAAGAGATTGATGGAAACACGGATGGACTGCAGGAAAATACAGCAGGTAAATGGCAGGTACTAGAGCCGGATGTCGCTGCTGCTGTTGATGCGGATTTTCTGGGTAAGGTCTGGAAGATTGAAGAAGACTCATTTTTCATTGCCGAAAAGAAAGTAAAAATTCTTGATGACGGTTCCTTATCATACAGTTCTCCAAGCTCCAATGCCGATCTCCCTGATTCTCAGTTGATTCATGTGATTTTGGAAGATGATACCCGTTTTTATTTAAAAACCACTGATGGAAATGGAGAAAGCTATGAGGACACAAAGGCTGAATTTCAGGACTTGAAGGTACATATGTCTGTTGAAATGAAGGGCAGCTTTAAAAATGATAAATTTTATGCCAAGGAAATACGATTCTTTTAGAAAGTGATGGGAAAGATTATGAAAAGGAAATTGATACTGATGTTTATGATAGCTTTAACTATGGGGATGATCGGATGCTCATCGGAACAAAAAAAGGATGAAATATCTGTGGAGAATGATTCCCCGAAAGAAACGGTTCAGGAAGAAGTAGCAGATGTAAAAACTGTAGATGCAAAAACTACAGAAACAGAAGCAAAAGTTACAGAATCGTCAAAGTCAGAGATTACAGAAGAAACCAAAAAAACCACTTCGGAAGCCGAAGAAATTCCGCTCGAAGAAATCCCGGTCGAAGAAATCCCAGCGGGCGATCCCATAGCAGGAATTATTGAAAAGTATGAAGAAAACATACTTACACTCAGGACTCCGGAGGACGATATGCTCTATTATTTTTTTATGGAAAATACCCCGATATTAGAAGGGTATTCCACGGAAAGTGCCCATGAGGCAAAAGGAGGTTCCACGATTGCTGTGGGCGATAAAGTTGAGATCAGTTACCGGGGGACACTTGATGATGAAGAACATCCAACTCAAGCTGTGAAAATTGTAATAATCACAGGTGAATAATTTTGCAAAATTATTGTGTATTCACGGTTAAATCCAAAAGAAGCTGCAAAAAAACAGCGCCAATGCACAGGAGGAATCTTAAAAAGTTGGATTCCTCCTGACTTTCTATAATCTCACATTATTCTGTTGCCGCTGGTATCTCCCCGACAAAGTTATAAATGATTTTGATTTCCTGAAACTTCTCCCCGTCAACCTTTTTCACCTCCCCCACCAGAATCCGGCTGATAAGGCGGTTTAAGATACCCTCGTCCAGTTCCCGGACTGCGGCGTACTGCCGGATTTCCCGGATAAAGGTACGGACATCTCTTTCCTGCTCATTGGAGCGGCGCAGGGAGAGTGTCAATTCTTTTAGCTGCTTCTGGTTTTCCTCCTGTTCCCGCTCCATTGCCGCCGTCATCTTCACAAACCGCTGCTCCGACAGGATTCCCTTCGCCTTGTCGGTATACAGGTTCAGGAACATATCATCAATTTCCCGGTTCCTTGCTTCCAGCCGCTCCCGTTCCTTCTCCATCTCCGAAGCGTCCGCCAGATACCGCCGCTCCATGCGGCTGCTAATCCGCTGGTAGAACGATTCCACGTCTTTCAACGCCATTGCCGCAAGTTCCTGAATATCCTTCAATACAAGGTTATATAAATCCCTTGCTTCCACTTTGTGGCTGGTGCAGGCGTTTTTTCCCAGCCGGTTATAGGTCTGGCAGATATAATACGCCTTGTCTATCGGCTCCCGTTCCTCGCCGGTAAAGCGGTTCTTCCCGGTTCTGCCTACCTTCTCATAGCGTACCTGCATGGACTTCCCGCAGGTGGCGCAGTAGATAATGCCGTGGAACAGGTTATAGAAGGGGCAGGCGTTCCCCTCCATGATGGGAGGGCGGCGGTCAATCAGTTCCTGCACCTTCTCCCAGTCCTCCGGGCTTACGATGGCTTCATGGCAGCCTTCAAGGACTTCCCATTCCTCACGGGGGATGATGTCATAGGTGTTGGAGCGGATTCCTTTCTGGTGCGTCCGGCAGACAAGATGTGCGCCTTTGTAAAATGGGTTCCGCAGGATATGGCTAATCCTTGCGCTCCCCCACGAATAATAATTCACGTCACATTCCGTATTGCTTTTTACCCGTGTGATGGGGATTTTATCCTCCAACAGTTGTTTGGCTATCCGCATACACCCCCAGCCGTTTAAGGCAAGGTCATAGATTTTACGGATAGCCGGCGCAGTGTCCGGGTCAAGGATAAGGTGTCCCCTTTCCTCCGGGTCACGCATCAGGCCAAGGGGCGGCTGCCCGCCGCCAAACTTCCCCTGGCGGGAGCGTGTCATGCGCCCGGCAAGCACTTTCTTTGAAATATCCCGGCTGTATATGTCATTCAGGATATTTTTGAACGGCGTAATGTCCATCTCCTGACGGGTCAGGCTGTCCACGCCGTCCGTGACCGCTATATACCTTACATTGTGTTTCGGGAAAAAGATTTCGATATAACTGCCCGCTTCAATATAGTTCCTCCCAAGCCTTGAAAGGTCTTTGGTTATCACGCAGCCCACCTTCCCCGCTTCAATGTCGGCAATCAGACGCTTAAACGAAGGGCGGTTGAAATTCCTTCCCGTATACCCGTCGTCCACGTAATACTCGTACCGGGGCATACCGTTCTTTTCAGCGTAATCTTTGAGCATAAGTTTCTGGTTCGAGATGCTCATGCTTTCATTCTGGCTGCCGTCATCAAGGGAAATCCTGCAATAGAGGGCGGTTATTTTCTGATTCGATAGATGATTTTTCCTGCTCATAGGCTTCTCCTTCTATGAACAGGGACACGATACTATGATAATACCATGCCCCCGCCATTCTTTCAACTGTTTTATGCCGGATTTCCGTTTTTTCTCCGGTTCCGTCCTTTAGCTGGCTTGCCGTTTTTGCCATTCCTCAAACTGTTCACAGGTCTGCCGTTCAATAAGCTGCTCAAAGGCTTCCCGCATGGTCTGGCTTCCCGCAAACTCACGGGAAACGATAAACTGTACTTTTTTATTTTCCTTCCGGTTCTGCGCCGGATAATCTGCCTGTTTTGCCATATGCATTTCCCTCCATAAAGATACCCGGAGCGTTTCCGTCCGGGTGTGATAGTGTGGACTGCCGGGCAGGTGGGAGCCTGACAACGGGGTCTGACAACGGACGTTAAAAAACCCCGCACACAAAACCCGGCTTTCCGTTTTCTGTTCTGATTGATTTTCTTTCTGTTTTTCCGTTGCTTTCGTTGTCAGGGAAAGAAAAAGCCCTGAAAAACGGCATTTGTCAGGCGGCTTCCCGGCAACGGGCTTGACAACGGGAGGGGCAACCAGCCGACAACCGGCTACGGTTTTCCCCCTTCCAGCCATTCCTCCGGCAGCCCAAGCTGGACGGCTTCCCCTTCGGGCAAAGGCTGGAAACCTGATTTTCCATGCCCTCCGTTGTCAGGCGGCTCCACCCGTTCCCAACCCTTCTGCCGGTTATAGGGCGAGGGGAAATGCCGGGGATTCTCAAAGGCTTTCCAGCCCGCCGCATAGTTCTTCATGATGGAATTAATATCACGGATATCATACTGTTTTGGTTCCTCATAAGCCGGGTGTCCCAGCCCTTCATGGTAGATTTGCAGGGAGCATACCATCTTCCCGCCGTACCCGTCCAAGAAGTTCAGAATCCGGGTGGCGAGGGTGTCCTCCGGCATGAATGGCCGTTGGTGTTCTTTCAGATACCGCTCCATTGCTGGGCTTAGTTTCAGCTTTACATCGCCTTTCCGGTAAACCTCCATGACCTCCGCCCACATCTGCCCGATGTAGGCTCTGGAAGCGGCTTCATCTTCCAGAATGTGAACCTCCGCCGCTTCCGCCTGCACCTGCACCGGCAGGAAACGCCGGTTCCCGGTTCGGTCAAGGGGCAGGAAGTCCAGCGTGTTGGAAGTTCCGGCAAACACGCACTGCCGCTTATGGTCTTTTGGGTGGACTTCATAAGGGGCTTTGTAGGTTTCCTTCTGGCGGCTCAAAAAGGACTTAATATCCTCAATGCTCTTTGCGTTCGCCGTGGCAATCATTTCCGACATTTCAATAATCCAATGCCCTTGCAGCTTCCGGTATACGTTATCATCGTCTAACTTCCGCAGGTCATCGGAAAACCACTCATCACGGACAGCAAGGAACCGGAAGAAGGTGGACTTCCCGGCTCCCTGACCGCCCACCAGACAGAGCATGACCTCAAACTTTGTCCCCGGCTTGAATACCCGTGCCACCGCCCCCAGCATGAACAGCAGGAGGACTTCGTAATTGTAATCGCTCACCTCCGCACCGAGGAAATGGCGCAGGGCATAGCGCACCCGCTCCGTCCCGTCCCATTGCAGGCTGTTCAGGTAATCACGGACAGGGTGATACCGGTATTCATTGGCGGCTACCTTGATAGCCACCTCAATCCGCTTCTCTGATGTCAGCCCGTAGTGTTCCTCCAAATACAGAACTAAATATTAAATATCCACGTCCGTCAGCCGGTTCCCGTCCCGATACCAGCCAAGGGGCTTCACAATGTCAACCCGGTCAGTCAGGAGGTTGCTGCTGAACGCCCCTCGAAGCAGCGGGTCATGCAAAAACACCGCCCTGTAATTCCCCGGCGTGTTGGCGGTCTGCCCCTTCTGGGTGGTTTCCAGCATCTGCCGGACTTCCCCCACCGTCTTTTCACCGTCCATGCTGTCTACGGCTGTTCCCACGGCTTGCCTGACCTCTGGCGGCAAACTTTGATACCCTCCGCTCAATCCGTTCCACCTCCTTGTTGATTCTATCCGGCATGAAATCATTGAACGCCACCGTCCCGGTGAAGATGACCCATATCTGAAAGTGCTGCAAGCCGCCCATGTGACGGATGATGAATATTTCAGCCGTATGGTGCTGGACGATATAAACCTGATTATCCGCGACATCCGGGAAGCTCATAAAAACGACAGCGAGAGCGCGCCCCAGACCACGGTTGCCGATGAACTGAAAGAAAATCTGGACGCGGTGGAAAATTTCAAGGGCAGCCGTCAGGAGAAGCTGGTGTTTCTTTATTGCAAGCAGCTCGGTATCAACTATAAAAATCTGTCGGAAGAAGAATTTCGCTGGTTTATCCGTATTCTTCAAAAGTCAAAGAAAATGGGTACGCCTATCAATCAGAGAAAAAAACGGTAAAATAATCGCTGGGGCATGGTTGTTTTTTGCTTCCCATGTAACAACATTTGTGCTGTGATTATCTAATCAAATTTTTCTTATACTTTTTTACAATAGATATTTTTGCTCTATATTTGACCTCTACTGGACAAATAGGCAGAAAAACAATGAAGCAGCCACAGATAGAGTTCCTCTGTTAGTGGCTACCTTTTACTCCAAAAAGAAGAGAGTGGAATTCAAAGAATTCCACTCTAATTATTGATAAAATTTTTGTATTATTAGATAAAGTATCCAAAATACTGCATCAGTGCCAAAAAACCTAAAAACAAATTGATTATAAATAATACGCCAAACAATAACACCAAAACAGCATTAAAAATCTTTATGCTATTAGATTTTGCTTCTTTATAACTTAAACACCCATTAACAATCCACAATAGAAGCAATGGATTCCATCCTAAAATTGGAATTAAAAATGCCAATCCAAATGAAATTCCTATAAATAAAACATATCGACGATCCGGATTTAAAATCCATTTTCTGAGAAACAGTTGCAGTTGTTTCTTCATACTTCAATCGTGAAATTCGATACATTAGTAAACGGTCCGAGCGTACCTGTTACGTAATCAACTCCCGGAATAGGGCAACTAACAGTATGTGTTGTTGTGACAGTAAACGAAGCCGAAGTTTTGTTGCTATTGATAGCTGGCTTTGTAGTCCTTATGCTATCCAAACTTCCAGAAAAAAGTGCTCCTAAATCACTAAAAGACACATTTATAGTAGGAGATGGAAAATCAATAATCTCATTTGTAGAATCTTGATATCCATATGAGCCAGTAGCAGTAACAACTAAATACCAACTTTTACCATCATAAGGGAAGCCATTTTGTTTAACCAAATGGACTACACTTTCTTCATACTGAGGGTGCAAAACTGTGCGAGTCGTTACATCTGGAACAATATTCTTATGTCCAGTCAATTGAGAAATTCCTTCTTTAAAACATCCAGATAAAATAGCATCATAATTTCCACTTTGGTAAATTGCATTATATCTTGTTAAAAAGCTATTTGTTATGTCTATTCCGTTAGCGTTATATACTTCACCTTTTCCCTCAAATACTTGGTCACACACCCTCTTAAAATCAGCACTGGCAACAGGAACCTCTCTTTCATCAACTGATGAAGCGAAAGCCGTTGTGCTGAAACTGAATATCAAACACAAAGTCAAAAACATCGCAAATAATTTTTTCATTTTCGCCATAAAAAAACTCCTTATTTTGTAGAAAAGTTTGTGTGGTTCCTTTTAAATAATAGCATAATTGTGCGAAATATTCAAGTTATTTTTTGAATAATTATAATTATTGTTTATATCCAACAAAATTTTATAATTATGTATCTACTCCCGTTCTAACTCTATCACATCTGAAATATCACAATTTAGAGTTTCACAAATCTTTGTCAGCGTTTCCATGCTGATATGCTTTCCCTTTCCCATGTTGGCAATCATATTTGTGGTAAGACCGGCAGCCAGCCGTAAATCCTCTTTCCGCATATTGCGTTCTATCAGCGTATGCCATAGCGGTTTGTAGCTTATATACATCTATCAGCCTGCCTTTCTCCCCGTGTCGGGGGCTTTTGTACTCATTATACCATTGGACTTGCTAAACCACAAACATTTCTTGACCGCTCGCCGGTTCTGTCTGGATTGTGCTTTTCCTTTCCGCTTTTTGATTACATCTAATTAGCCATGAACTGCTTCATGCCATGGCTCTTTGCTCATGTGAGATAAAGAAGTAAAAGAAGTGTAAAAAATTTTGCCGTTCCCTGTCCGGCTGACTGCCGGACGGGTCGGGCTTTAGTCGGGCAATTCTACCTTGCCGACAAAAGAGTAATAGATTTCGATTTCCTGTCTGCGGAGCTTCCCCCGGCGTTTCCCGTCAAGGGCTTCCGATTCGTGGATAACGATTTTCTCCACAAACTCCCGTAACAGGGTAGGGGTGAGTTCCTCAAAGCTGGTGTACTTGCGTACCACTTTCATAAACTTTTCAGCGTTTGCCGTGGCTTCCAGCGTCTTGGAAAGCTCGCTCTGCAAGGCGGCGGCTTTCTCTTTCAGTTCCTTTTGCTCGGCTTCGTAGTCTGCCGAAAGCTCCGTGAAACGCTCGTCCGATATGCGCCCCGTCACGCTGTCCTCATACAGCCGCTTGAAGATGGCGGAGAGTTCCGCAATCCTTTTTTCCGCCGCTTCCAGCTCTTTCTTCTTGGCGGCGTTCCGGCGTTTGCTCCCGTCCTCGGTCTGCTCGGTCAACAGCTTCATAAACCGGGCTTCATGCTTGGCGGCGTAGCTGGTGACTTTCCGTAGGTTCTCGGTCACTCCCTCGGTCAAGAGGTCGGTGCGGATAAAGTGCGCCGTACAGTCTGCCGTGCGCTTCTTGTAGCTGCCGCATATGTAGCAGTCCTGCCGCCGTTTGTCCGTCTGGTATCTCTGCTGGTACATGACGCTGCCGCAATCGGCACAAAAGAGTATGCCGGAGAACAAACCCACTTCATCATAGCGGTTGGGGCGTTTGCGCTGCTTGCGTAGCTCCTGCACACGCTCCCATGTTTCCCGGTCAATGATTGCTTCGTGGTGGTTCTCAAAGATTGCCTGTTTTTCCACGGGGTTCTCTTTGCTCTGCTTCACCTTGTAGGACACTTTCTCGGTCTTGAAGTTCACAAGGCAGCCCGTGTATTCCCGGTTTTCAAGGATATGCGCCACGGTGTTTGTCGCCCACCTGCACTCATAGCCGGGGTGGTAGCGGCGGGTTCTCCCTGTCCGGCGGTATTCCAGTGTTCCCGGCGTGGGGATTTGCTGTTCCGCAAGCATACGGGCTATCTTGGTCGGTCCGTTCCCGGCAAGGCAAAGGCTGTATATCTGCTTCACCACGGGGGCGGCTTCCCCGTCAATGATGAAATTTTCGTCCTCGTCCATGAGGTAGCCGTACACGGGCTTGCTTGTGACGGGCTTCCCGCTCATTCCTTTTGACCGCTTCACGGCTCTGATTTTTTTGCTCGTATCTCTCACCAGCCATTCGTTAAAAATGTTACGCAAGGGGGCAAAATCGTTGTCGCCCTGTGCGCTGTCTACTCCGTCATTGATTGCAATGAAACGGACGCCGTTCTGTGGGAAAATCATTTCCGTGTACATTCCCACTTGCAGATAGTTTCGCCCTAACCGTGACATATCTTTTACGATAACCGTTCCCACAAGCCCCGCTTCAATGTCGGCAAGCATGGACTGGAAGCCGGGTCTTTGGAAATTTGCCCCGGAGAATCCGTCGTCCGTGTACCATTTGAGGTTGGAAAAGCCGTTCTGTTTTGCGTAGGCTTCCAGAATCCGCTTCTGGTTGCTTATGGAGTTGGATTCGCCTTGAAGCGTGTCCTCGTGCGACAATCTCGGATAAAGGGCGGTAATGAGTTTTTGGGTGGTCTGTCTTGGCATAATGTCCTCCGTTTCCGACAGCCAGCCCCACTATTCCGTAAGTTTATCATACCACATGGGGCGGCTGTCTGTACAGTCTTTTTTGCTTCTTTACCGCCCGTCAAAATGACGGTTTTTATCTGCGGGTTGTCATGCGCTGTAAATCGGCTTGTGTCCGGCTGCGCTTTCGGCTTCCAGCACTTTCATCATCTTGTCGGCGGCGGTGGCGGTCGTGCCTTGCTTGAAGTAGCCGGAAACCACAAGGACGGTGTTCCCCCGGCGTACCTCGGTCACGCAATCCGGGCGGCGGGCGGTAGTGGCGGTGCTTCTGTTGGGGGTGTCGGTCATAGGCTCTCCTTTCTGTTCAGCAGCGTTTTAAGCTGTTCCATTTTCTCCCTTGCTCTGGCTTTTCTGAAATTCTCCCCGGTAATGCGAACGGGGGTACACATTTCTGTAAGGCGGTCATAAATGCGGGCGTGGGCGGTGTCCTCCGGGTTCTGCAATTCCTCCAGCGTCAAATTTGTTGTGACAATCAGCGGCTTTCTGCTGCGGTATCGGCTGTCAATCACGTTGTAAACCTGTTCAAGCCCGTATTCCGTGCCACGCTCCATGCCGAAATCGTCAAGGATAAGCAGAGGGAAGCTGCAAAGACGGGCTATGTATTCGTTGCGGTCTTTGAAATTGGCGGCAAGGTCATTGAGGATAAGGGCAAAGTTTGTCATGCACACGGAAACTTCTTTCTCCATGAGGGCGTTGGCGATACACCCGGCGAAATAGCTTTTGCCTGTGCCTACCATGCCCCATAACAGATAGCCGATATTCCCGGCTTTCATTTCCTCCCAACACTCTACATAAGCATGGGCTTTGTGCATTTGGGGGCATTTCCCGTTGTCGTTTTCAAACGTCCATTCCCGCATAGCCGGGTCTGTAAATCCCTTTCGTTTCAGCCGTTCCACTTCCTCCCGGTGCTTGTATTCCCGGTGGCTGGCTTCCAGCGTTTCCCGGCGTTTTCTCTGGCAGCCACATTCTTTGGGGTGGCGGTCACGTCCGAAAAAGGTCTTACCCTCCGGGAAGTAGGCTTCTTTGGGCTGGCGGCAGCTCCCGCAATATAAAAGCCCGTCCTCGCCCGTGTAGTCCTCCGGCTCTGCTTCCTGTGCCGTGGCAAGCCGGAAAATGGCGTTATCGTAATCACTCATAAAATCTTCCTCCTTGTTCATGGTCTTTTACGCCCTGTTTACGGGGCGTTGTGTCTATGCGGTCAAAGGCTCTCGCCCTCCTTGTAGGAATAATCGGGGATTCCTTTCTTTCCTGTGCCTTTCCTGTCACGTTTTGCCCACATACGGACAGCTGCGGCATGGTTGGTGTACACTTTCCCGTAGGCGGCTATGTACTCGCTCAATTCCTCAATGAACCGTTCCAGCCTGTCCGGGTATTCCCCTTTCAGCTCCGCATACTCGGATTCGGAGAGGAAAAGGTTTTTATATCTGCCAAAGGGTGCGGGCTGCTCCCCACTCACTCCTTTTCGTTGGTTCTCTTTTAGTTGGTTTATAGTAAGTTGGTTAGGGGTCGGTTTTCCGTCCAACGCAAAGGTCGGTTTTCCGCCCTTATGAGGGTCGCTTTTCCGGCTATCAGAGGGTCGGTTTTCCGGCTGTATGGCTGTCATATGGTCGGAAAACTGTACCACTGGCATTTGCGGTATTTTTATATAAAGGCGGTTCGGTGCGGAGAAGCCCCGGCGTTCCCTCACCAGAAGCCCGGCAGCGTCCAGCTCGTTCAGTGCGCTTTTTATGGCGGTGCTGCCTTTATCCAGCATTTCCGTTATCTCCGAAACGGGATAGACAATATACGTCCTGCCCTCGCTGTCCTGCCAGCCGTTCTTCTGTGAGAGGGTGGAACGGTCAAGAAGCAGCCCATAGAGCAGCCTTGCAGTATGTGACAAGTCCATTTTCAGCAGAAAATAGGGATAGGGCAGAAAACGGGGCAATATGGTGTCGGCTGTGATGTATTCGGTTATGGTTCTCACCTCCTGTCTGTGGCTTCTTGTTACGCAGTTAAAACGGCATTTTCGGGGGTAAAGGATAAATGTATCGGCTACCTGTTGAGGGCGGTCAAAAAAGCCTTGATTTACGGGCTTCTTTCATAGCCTAAATGCGTAGAAAGGTGGTATCTTTTCCGCTGTCTGTCGGCTTCTTTCCGGCGGCGCACTCTTGCGGCGCAATCCGGGCAGTATTTCCCCCGGTTTGACTTGGGGAGAAAATACCCGCCGCACTCGGTACAGCGTTTCCTGTCTGCCCGGTGCAAAAGGGCGGCTTCCAGTTTCCCGTCCAATGGCAGTACGGCGGCTATGAACCAGCGGCACAAGAGAGAATAGCTGATACTCTGGACGCATACGCAAGGCTCGCCGTTATCCAGCAAGATACAGTTGCCGTTATCGTAGTTGCAGCACTCATGCACAAGGCGGCGGGCGGCTCTGTGTTGTTGATAGTCCATGTAGGGGCGTTTACCGTTCATTTTCCCGTCCCTTTCCCCGTTCCGGCTCACGGCGTAAGATTTTGTCAAGATTGCTTTTCACGGTCTGCAATTCCCGGACGTTCTCTTTCTTCTCCCGGTACTCGTTGTAAAGGGCGTTTTTCTCTTTGGTAAGCTGCTCAATCTCCGTTTGTAAGGTCTTGGAAGCTGGCAGTTTGGCGATTCCCTGTGCCTTGAAATACCGGGCGGCAGATTCGGAAATGATAAACTCGCTTTCGTGCTGCTCCCGGTAGGCTCTCCGGGCTTTCTCCGTTTTCTGCGCCCGCAATCCGTCACGGGCTGGCTTGGTCTTGATATACGCCAATAGCTGTTTCTGCAAGTCTTTTTTCTCCCGCAAAGTGCTTTCCACGGCTTTCAGTTTCCCGGTGGTTTCGTGCAGTTCTGTATTGGCGGCGGCAAGGGCAGCTTCCAGTTCCTCCGGGGAAGAAAAGCCGGATTCCTCGTAAACGCTCATGGTAGCCGCCATTTGCTTCAAGTTGTGCAAGGTCGCCCACTTTTCATAGCCCCGCCCCTTGCCCTCGGCTTTCTTGGCGGCTATGTCTACCATGCGCTGTACGCTGTCCTGTTTCGGGGCGTTTATAGTGGCTTTGCCACGCTGTAAGCGGTCTTTTATGCTGCGGGGGTATTCCTGTTTGGGTGCGGGCGTTTCGGCGGCTCTGACGGCGTTCTGTGCGTTTATGGTGAGTGCTTCCAGTACGGCGGCACGGTCAAAATCATCACCTAATTTCCGGGCGGTGATGGGCTTCGTCCTATCCGGCGTGAGATATGACAATCTCCCCCGGCTCTCTTTGACGGTCACGCCCTCCCGGAGCAGCAGAGAGGAAAAGTCGTCAAAGGTGGCAGCGGCGGCAAGGGCTTTCCGTATGGTCTGCCTTAGCTTTTCCTTGTCGGTTTCAAACTTGGTCTGTTTGGGCGGCTCTCCTGTGGCGGCAAGGGTAGCGTTCTCTTTATCCAGTGCGGCTTGTCCTTTCCGTTTCGCCCAATACTCACGCTCGGTAACTCGGTTCTTGCTCCCATGCAATAAGTCAATCTGATAGAGATTTTCCCGGTGGCACATCTCCATGACTTCCGCTTTGAAGTATTCCATAGCTGCGTCTGTACAGCGGTGCTTGCAGCCCTCTCTTGTGTCGGCTGGTCTTTCCATGTAGGGCAATAGCGGCACTTCCGCAATCCGCAAAGAATTGATTACGATATGCACATGGATATTTCCGCTGTGGTTATGCCCGTCCGGGTGGGTGCATACAAGGGCTTGGTGTCCGGGGAAATGCGTCTTGCAAAATTCCTCGCCCAACGCTTGCGCCCGGTCTACGGTCAAGCCGTTGTCTGGTGCGTCACGGGGGTCAAAGGAAATAATATAGTGGTGGCTCTTTACGTCCTCCCGTTTCTGGTTCTTGCCGTATTTGAGATTAGAACGCATACAGGCGATTGCAAAATCTTCCTCACCGCAATTCAGAGAGGAAATGCGGTAATCGTCACGGAGAACAAGCCGCCCGTTTCCGTCCAGTGTGGGCTTCATGGTAAACTCGTCATGCTCAAAGGTTAGGTACTGTTCAGCCGCCCCATAGTCGGCATTTTTAGAGCTGATATGTTTGAACGTTGCCAACGGCTTCACCTACTTTCTGCAAGACTTCAAACTTCAAGGCGGCAAGCTCCGCTGTGGCGGCTCGTACCTCTTGGGAGAGGGCGTTATAAGGTGCGCCGTACTCGTTCAGACAGCGGGCAATCTGGTTCAAGTTGCCGCCGATTTTCCCGTATTCGGCTGTGAGTTTTCCAACGGCAGAGAGTAATTCATCATTGACCGGGGAAACGGTAATGACCGGGCGTATGCTTGATTTGATAAGGGCTTGCCGGATAAACTCGGCTTGGCTCATTTTGCAGAGGGTGACACGCTCGGAAAACTCGGCGTATTCTTCCTCGGTCAAGCGTGTCTTGATTACCCGGTGACGGTGTGGCGTGTTGTATCTTTTCATGGCTGTGAATCTCCTTTCGTGGGTGGATTTTTTCAAGCGGCGCAAGCCGCAAAAAGGCGGGCTTGGGGTGGCAACCCCAACAAGATTCCCATAGGACAAAATGAGCCGGTAGGCGAAATTTGGTACTGTGGTAGAATCTTGCTCTAAGAAACTGCGCTGTGTGGTCTGTTCGCTTACTATCCGGCTATTGGCGGCTGGTTTGTTGCGTTCCGGCGAAAATATCTTATGGAATTTTCTGATACCCTCGACGGACAGGGCGGGGATTTTGCCAACTCGGCGGCGGTATTTCTCCCCCTACTACCTACAACACCACGCAAAGCAAAAATGACGGTGATTTGCGGAAATTTCCCCTCATTTCTTACAAAACCACACAAGCCCGGATAGGCGGGAATTTTGAGAAATTTCTTCATTTTCCTTTCATTCCCCACACCACCGAAAATTGAAAACTGCCAAACAAAGAGCGTGTCATGTTTCCCTTTTCGTGGGGCAATACGGCGGTTTTTCAAAAACGCCGAAAATAAACGCAAAAAAACAGGAAACCTTTTTATGATTTCCTGTTTTGGTGTGCCGTTCTATGTGGCGGCGGTTATTCAGTTTTGGGGTATGGCTGTTCATCAAAGCGGAACTGGAACAGGGCAGCGATAAGCCGCCGTTTAATGTTGTCCTCTGTATCTTTGTTGACGTGTCCGTTTTCAAGGGAAGCAATTCGGATTCGCTTGCTGTAATGCCGTAAAACCTCGTCTACGGCTTCCGGTTCTCCATTGGTCGCTCTGACAATAATTTCATAAGGAATAAGATTAGGATTCTTCATGCGAAAACACCTCCATTTTTTCTTGTAACATTTGTAAAGCACTGTGTATGTGATGCCATGCCGTACTCCGGCAACGTCCATACATTTCACCAATTTCCTGTTGCGTGTAATGACCGAAAAAGTAGAGATAAATGATTTCTCTTTTTTTCTCTGGCAAGGATAACAGCGCAGCGGCAAGCTCTCCATTGGTGAGGATAACCGTCTGACCACATATGGTGATGGGGTACTGCTCATAGGGGTCTATGAAATATTTATTAGACGTACTGAACGGGTAAAATTTTTCTTCTGTAAGATATTCAAAAGATATTTCTCTTTGCCGTTTCCTGCTTCTGTCACGCCATGAGTTGAGAGTTGCATAGCGTATCACCACTCTACAAAAAGCGTTAAAAGTATACATAATGTGTTCTTTGTATGCTTCGGTGCAAGCTGAAAGCCTTTGTTTTTTATTTGCTGTATTTGTCCGCTCTTTATTCAAAATAGGTTCTCCTTTTTTATCAGATTTTTTCTCCATATAATTCACAAAAACTTACATTGTCTTTTGAAACATATACCGAATCTTATCTAACCGACTGTTAGGGCGGCGTGGCTGCGATACAAACTCCCCAGAAGTTTCTTTATACCCTTTTAATTCTGTAAGACAAACACTTCTCCCGTTTGTATAAAAATTTAAATCATTTTTATATTCATTGATACAGCGGGCGGGGATTTCTCCTTTAAAAATAACCTCATCATTTTCAAGTACAACCGATTCAATCACTGCACAATATTTTGGCACATCATTGTAAGCCCGTGAAAGATATTCCTGTGGAGCAAAAAGGGTAAAGGAAAGGTATGGCTCCAAAACCTGTGTTCCTGCTTTTTTCAATGCCTGTTCCAATACGACAGGAGCAAGGAAGCGAAAATCTGCGGGGGTACTAACCGGGCTGTAATAAACTCCATAGTCAAAACAAATGCTGCAATCTGTCACTTCCCAGCCATATAAGCCTTGCTCCATTCCATAATGCACACCCTCCATGACGGCATTTTGAAAACTTTGGTTCAAATAGCCAAGAGATACCTTGCTTTTATACTGGGTTCCGCTTCCGATAGGGAGTGGTGTTACAGTTAAACCAATAGACGCCCAAAATGGATTTGGTGGTACTTCAATATGAATCGTGTAGGCTGCCTTTTTTAACGGTCTTTCCAGATAAATAACCGTAGGCTCTTTCATAGCCACTTTTACATGATACTTTTCTTCCAGCAATGAACAAATAACCTCTAATTGCACCTTTCCTAAAAAAGACAGAATAATCTCACGGGTGGCAGTATCAATTTCAAAGTGCAAAAGTGGGTCTGTATCGGCAATTTCTATGAGAGCATTCAGCAAGGCTTCTCTTTGTTCTGGCTCTTGTGGCTCAACGGTTGTCCGAAGTAAAGGCATAGGATTGTCAATCCATGCTTTGCGAGGTAAAAGTTCTTCATTTCCCAAAATGTCATATAATTTTAAAGTATCATCGGATAAGACAACAATTTCTCCCTGACAGGCATGGTCTGCCGAAACAATTTCGCCATTTGCCGGAATGTACATTTCTGTAATCTTTACCTTTTTCTTTTTTGACAGCAGAAGTGTATCTCGTAAATGGAGCGTTCCATGATATAGGCGTAAGTAGGAAAGACGTTTTTTCCCTTCTGTATACTCAACCTTAAAAACATACCCACATAATTCAGACTGATTATTTTTTGTTTCTGTAACAAAAGTTTCAGTAATTACCTCAATCAATTTTTCTGTTCCTAAATTGTCTTTTGCGCTTCCATGATATACAGGAAACAAAGAACAACATCTGGTTCTCTGGCACTTTTCAAGTTGTAATTCCTGTATGTCCAATGAATCCTCTGAAATATATTTTTCTAATAGTTCATCATTCCCGGAAATAACGGAATCCCATTTATCCAAATCAGCAATATCAGTAATATCTATTTTGGGCGATAAGATAACCTCTTGCATGACGATTATATCACTGGTAAGTTTTTCCCTGATGTTTTGGTAAACACGCCGTAAATCAATTCCGTTTTGGTCTATCTTATTTACATAGATAATTGTCGGAATGTTCATTTTCTGAAGTGCATGGAATAATATTCGGGTCTGTGCCTGTACACCGTCTTTTGCCGAAACAACTAAAACAGCTCCGTCAAGGACAGATAAAGAACGATATACTTCGGCTAAAAAATCCATATGACCGGGAGTGTCCACGATATTGATTTTATAACCATTCCAGCAAAAAGAAGTAACTGCCGTCTGAATGGTAATTCCCCGCCGCTGCTCTAAAACCATAGTGTCTGTTCTTGTGGTTCCTTTATCTACACTTCCTTGTTCTGCAATCGCTCCACTGGTGTACAACAGGCTTTCTGTTAAAGTTGTTTTTCCCGCGTCTACATGGGCAAGAATGCCAATATTGATTATTTTCATGTGATTGTCCTCCCTTTACAAGCCCAAAAGGGCATAAAAATCCCCAGCAGTAAAATACTTTTACCACTGGGGATTACAGTTTGCGGACATACACATATACAGCATACACCTGCTGGTGATTGCTGTTCTTTTTCAGATATGTCAAAATTGATAAGGCAAAAGTATTCTTAAATTGGGTACAAAAAACCAAGCCCCCTTATTTAGGGACATTCAAAATTCTTTGAACCCACTATTTGATTGAAGTTTTATTTAAGAATACCTTGCCGCATATTTTTTACTCCTTTTTTGGAATGAAGCTATTATAGCACATCAATTTTAGAAAAGAAAGTAGAAAAAGGAAAAATACTTTGTACACCATAAGAAAGATGTAATGAGTGAGAGGTTTCGTAGTCATCGACATTGTGGAAAAATCTAAACTTTTGGATTTTTCCACAAATCCAAACTTAGAAGAAATCCAAACTTTTCTCTGTAAATCCTTTATTCAAGGCATTTTCTGATAAAAAAGTTTGGATTTTGTTTTGTACTTCTCTTGTCAGAAATGAGAATAAATTGATTGAAACAGAGCTAAATAGCAATGTTTTACGCATTTTGTCATAATTGGAGTATTGTACTTTGTGAAACGAAATCCAAACTTTTTCCGGCAAGAATCCCCAATTATCAAGCTGTTTTCAGAAAAGTTTGGATTTTATATAAGTTTGGATTTGTGGGAATGTGTATAACTGGCTGCCTTATGAAGTTGTGGGTAACTCTGTTTGCAGGACGTGGGAAAGCTGCATTTTAGCTTTTCCATGTGCTGTGAATAGAGTTATCCATGACGGAATAGCCTGTTATGCACATTTCCATAATGCTTGTCTTTTGGTCTTTGGTTCGGAATAGTGTGGTACTGGCAGTCTATTTCTTGTTTTCGGTTACTTGCTTCTTTACCGTACATGAGCATTGGCCCCAGGGTTATCATTGCCATAACCTTCCAGCAGGTTGATGACGCCCCAGATACCGAGGCCGGCTCCCAGTGCGATCACGAGGGTCTGCAAAACTTCGATTGCGCTGTTGAAAAATTCCATACTTTAATTTAGCCGGAATCGCTTTGTGGTTAGTGTTGGTTCATAGGCATACAAAAGCCGGACAACAAAACCGCCCTGAATTTTGGGCGGCTCGATTCCGGCTATCCTCCTTCTTCATTTTTTTGTTGAGCTGTCCGCTTTGTACGCCAATGGCCTCAACCGAGGCAGGTTTCAGGAACCCTGGCGGGTAGATAAGATCACTCCTTTCTTGCGGAACGGGATTATTCGCCCTCGGTGTCCACGTCAACTTCAAACACATCGTAGACCTCGTTGGGTTTTGGTTTGAGCCGGGTGGACAAAAACGCTTCAATGTCAAAGGCGTTCTTATCGTCCGCGTCGGCGGTGTACTGAAAATTGGGGTGCTTGGTGATGTCATATTTATCTGACAAAAACGGGCGGACGCCCCGCAGCTGGAGGATACATTTTCCACCGTTCATAACCGCAAGCTCATCCTGGCTCATCAATTCCTCTCATAAAATTTATTCCTTTCCCACAAATCAATCTATATCTTATCGGATATAGAAACAATGCAATCTATCTGCGCAATTTCTTCTCTGCCAAAATTTCATATCCCTTTGCATTGGCACAAATATCCGTAATAAAAGTCACTCCTGCCTTCTCTCCTAAATCCGAATAATTCTGAAGCAGACAGCCGCCTCCGCCAATCACATACAGGTGTACCAGTTCTTCCTTATATCCATAGTCTGTCAAACGCTTTCTGATATTTTCCGTATACTTTTTTGCAATATACTCTGCTTTCTTAGCGATATTATCTGTTCTTCCCTGCAAACCTTTCCGCAGAAGCGGTTCAATCAACATTTCGGGAATATCCTCACCGCTTTCCTTTGACAATTCTTTCTGTATCTCTTTCATACAGATACCCGCGCCGAATTTATCCGTTACAAGACTTTTTTCCAACGGCTTGTTGTCAATAATCTGCATCACGTTCATGATTCCGTTCCCAATATCCGCCAGCATTTTTATTCCCAACATCGCACCTAAATTGACAACAGCCGCAAATCCCTGTGGAAATATTTCTACGCCGCACAAATGCACATGATATCTCTCTTTTCGGAACTCAAAATGCAGTTCCTGTTCTTTCATCAGATAGCGCTTAAAGTCTACGCCCTGACTTTTCATCCAAGCGAGCGGAAGCCCAAACGCCAATATCACATTTGCTTCATGCAGCCCTCTGAACTTCAATTCCTCTGCCAATGCCGCAAATGTCAGAATATAAAAATCCTCAGAATCCGTTTTATTGCCCTGATATACCAAGTGCGACTCCCCAATCACATAAAATATGTCCTTATATTTCACGAAATTTTTACTGACAATGGGCTCTTCCTCCATACATTCCACGCCTGTCCGAAATACCCTGTGTGCTGTTTTCATATTCCCATATCCATGATCCACGCCGATAATAATTCTTGTGTTGCTGTTAAATTTCTGCATATTATATGCCCTCCTGATTTCATGTTTATCTCTAAAATTTCTTTTCATCAAGAGAAGCCTCTGCTATAATAAATTTGCAAGATTTTCATAGAAAGGCTTGTCCTTTTTATGTCACGGATTAAATTGTTCCACCAATTCAATCTGTACCTGAAATGTCCCTGTTACCAGCAGGGGCATTTTCACTTGATGCTTCATTCCGCTTTCGGTTCAGCATATCCGCAACTTTTTTCTGTTCGTTAGGATATAAATGCCCATATGTATTCAAGGTAATCTTAATATCCTTATGTCCCATGCGTTCCTTAATAACCATAGGCGCCACTCCCTGATGCGCAAGATACGCATATGCTGAATGTCTTAAATCGTGTACCCTAATCTTTTTTACCCCAGCCTTTTGAATATGCCGTACCATCTTATGCTGCACAGCTTCTCCTACGATTGGAAACAATCTTTCGCTATTAGGAAACTCATATAGTTTATTACAATATTCCTTTATCTCCTGTGTTAAAAATTCCGGTATGTCTATTGTCCTGACCGACTGTTCCGTCTTGGGCGTTGTAATAACGTCTTTTCCCTCTGTCCGGTAATAGGTTTTTGAAATGGATATTTTGTTCTCCTGAAAATTCACGTCACTTTTAAACAACGCAAGTAATTCTCCGATGCGCATCCCCGTCCAAAATAGAATCTCAAACAGCACATAATATCTGCTTCCCACCTCAATCGTATTAATGAACTGCTGATACTCCTCATAAGTCCAGAAATCCATTTTATCCGCATCTGACTTCCCCATTTTCTTTACTTTCTTGCAGGGATTGTTTGTCAGATTGTAGATGTTGGAAGCGTGAGTAAATAATGCTGTCATCTGATTCTGAAACATCCGCAGGATGTCTGCGAATATCCTGCCTCCCGCATTTTGTTCTGCCACTGGATAATGTCTGCCGGTGTAATTTCATTCATAGACTTTTGTTCAAAATACGGAAGAATATGCCGCTCAATCATATATCTCTTATTTTTGATTGACCGTTCCTTCAATTCACCCTGCTTATCCCTGAAATAAGTCTCAACAAAAGCCCCTACTTTCATATTCATATCTGCTTCTGTTGTGTGCATAAACTGTTCTTCATACTCTTTTGCTTCTCTTTTTGTTTTAAAACCTCTTTTGCATTTTTTTCTGTCTGCCCGTCCAATCGTTGTAACGAAACATACAATACCATGTTCCCCTCTGCTCATCTTTATAGACTGACATAAAATCTCCTTTCTTCTCGGGGCAGTCTGTGGTCTGTCATAAAATCAATCCTGCAGGACTGCCCTTAAATTTGCGTTTTCGTTTCAGCCGCATATCCTATATATCTGAATGATATTCCGACCATCTGTTAAGCTGTTGTCGCTCCGCTTTGATACCCATAAAATTTCTTGTCCCAATATGCTCTGGGTATCTTGCCGGACACTACAATATAACCTCCATCTTCCAGTTCCTTGTTTAACTGTCTGATAATCTTATATGCGTGTCCCTTAGAAACGCCGGGCATATCAACAACATCCTGTGCCGTTACCATATAATTATTATTCATCTACCTCCCTCCTCCTGCACTGACGCTGTATATTGTCAAGTTTTTATTTTAAATCGTATTTTTATCTTGACTTTCTTCCTATAATAATTCAATACCGAAAGTTTGTCAAGATAATTTTATTGAATTTATTTTTATCTTGTGATAGTATTGTATCTATAAGAGAAAAATGGCATTTAAGAGGAGCTATTTTAAGCCGTTAATCTGATAGAAAGGAAATTTACCCATGAATTTATATTCGCCGGACATCATCAAAGATGATTTTCACTTTTGTATTGCAACGTACAGCCTTAACCGCCACACACACGAAGAAACGCTTTCCGCATCTTATACGAATAAGAATACGCTGAAAAACAACACTGTCTGTTTAATACAAAAAGCAGCTATTCACACCAACATTATGGAAATCCTTGATTATGATATGCCAGAAAAAGAATCTGCTGTTGTGGCATTTCAAAAATTGAAATCTGCTTTGCATTTGCTTGGCACAGCTTGCCCTTTTGACAAAAAAACATTCAATTTATATTGCTGCGAACACACACCAAAAGATATTGAAGCTTCTGCCGAGCAAATCATGCCAATATTACAGTCCTGCTTTGAAAAACACCCGGCACTGTCTTATCTGTATCCTTTATTTCATATGGTAATGCGCACTTGCTATCAGCAAGCCGGAAAACCAGCCGATACGGAGCTGCTTCAAGCCGCCAAACTATTATCCAAAGAAGTTGGCAGTCTTGAGACTTTATATACGCAAGCAAGAGATTATTTAGATGCGGTTATCATAGCGCCGTCAAGACAAGGCTTACAGTTGCCTAGCAGTGCAATAGCTGAAATATACCATTCTTATTGCCTGTATGCTAGTAAACAGGATTTTCAATCGGATGCATTATCCGCTATGGAAATAAAAGAAACTTTTCTGCCTGACATTCATACCCATACAGATACTCATTCCAATACACAAGATTGGATAGAGTATTTAAACCATGCCTCTAACCTTATTACAGATAATGCAATCGGGAAATACCCCATTACATCATTCAAACAGTTCTTATGTATAGGCATTAGACTACTTCTTGAAGATGAACTCGTTATCAAAAAATGCAAACTATGTAATGGATATTTTCGTGTGAAGTATACTTCCAACCAAGAATACTGCACAAGAATATACAGAGACACTTCCACTACCTGTAATGAGTACGCCAGCCGGAAATCTTATAAGGAAAAGTTATTCAGCCATCCGATTCATACGGAATTCACAAAATCATATAACAGGCTATATGCCCGTATCCGCAGAGGGAAACTGCCTGCTGACACGCCACTTATGGATCAGCTAAAAGCGCTCCATGACGAGTATACTGAAAAATATGAGAACACACATCAGAAAGACCGAGAAGCTATATGGAAAGAATATATAGAAAGAAATAAGGAACTGCTCAATTAGCGAATTTTGTTATCATTCTGTTATCACGACTTACTAATTCCACCAAACATCGAAAAAAGGACTTTCCGAGAAAACTCGGAAAGTCCCATAAATTCAATGAATTTTCAATTACTCAATAATCGTAGCCACACGTCCAGAACCTACTGTACGTCCACCCTCACGGATTAGAGAACGAACTAACCGTCTCAAATACACTGCCGCTCAAGGAATTGACACTTTCCTTATATTCTAGTACTGCGTTGCGTATCCCCCTCCCCTTGCTTAAAAATCCTTCTAATTTTCCAATCATCACAATTTGGCTCCCTTTCAAAACTATCAATTTAGTTTCTATCTGGCTCCGGGCTTTTTCTATAGTTTTCTTATCATTTCCCTTCCCTTTTATTTTTTCCTGAAATTCCTTTCCCCGAAATATTCCTTTATCTCTTCATAAAGGATTCCCTGGTTCCTTTTCAGCGCCAGGACATAATCCACCCTCCTTGATATCTAACAATTCCGGGATAGCCGTAATCTCGTAATTACCTTTAACCGCCTAAAATCCTAACCACTTCCCCCGCATCCGCCGCAATCCAGTCCGCACCTGCCTGCTCCAATTCCTCCCGGCTGCCGTAACCGAAAAGCACGCCTATGCTTTCCAGGCCGTTTTCCTTAGCGCCTAAAATATCGTGCTTCCGGTCGCCGATCATCACCGTCTCCGGCTTTTCCTCCTCTCGGATGCCAGCCTTATCCATCACATACCGGATCACGTCGCCCTTCCTCACCCGGGTTTCCTCCATGTCTGCGCCGCCGATCAAGGCAAAATACGAGTCCAGCCGGAAATGCTCCAGAACCCTTTTGGCAAAGGGCTCCGGCTTGGAGGTAGCCACATACAGCTTTTTTCCCGCCGCCTTAAGGCGCTCCAGCATTTCCCGGACTCCCGGCAGCTCCTTATTTTCCAAAATCCCTTTAACGGTATAGTATTCCCGGTACACCAGCACCGCTTCCCTGGCCTGCTTTTCCGAAAAGCCGTAACACCCCATAAAGCTGTCCACCAGGGGAGGCCCGATAAAGGGCGTAAGCTTTTCCAGATCTGGCTCCTCAATCCCGTAACGGCGCAGGGCATACTGCACCGATTTCGTAATCCCCACCATAGGATCCGTCAGCGTCCCGTCCACATCGAACAAAATATAGCGCTTCCCCATATTTCCTTTGTCCTTTCTCCTGATCGGTTAAGCTATGGATTCCTGCAAATTCCTAAAAACAGCCATACGCCATCGAGATCCTGGATCCCAAAGAGGAATGGCCGGTCAAGGATCATTTCCGCATAGGGCTTTTCCTCCTCATCCAGCAATGCCCCCAATGCCACATCAAGCTTTGTGTAGGCAGCGCCTTCCACTCCGTTTTCATCAATCCCGATATGGGTTTGCTGGATCACATTCGTTATCTTAAGGGGCTGGGAAGAGATCCCTCCAAATTCCCCCTCCGGCCCGAACATCCGCTCCAGTCCCATGGCCTTTAACGTATCAGCCAGGGACATATCCGTTCCGAAATCAAATTGGGGAACCTTCCAATAAACTTCCCCAAAAGTCCACCCGCCTTCCGGCTCCGTCAATCCTTTTTCCAAAAGCTCTGGGGAAGCCAAAAATTCTGCCGCGTTCCTTCCCTTATCCGGAAGGAGGAAGAACATCCTGCACCCATTATTCGTGGAAAGGAATGAGGTGGTATAGCCATCCCCCTTCATAAAGCTTCCCTGTCTGTCCGTCTGGTTCATAAAAAGGCATTTTCTCTTTACGCCATCTTCGCCGGTAAACTCATCTTCCTTGGTCAAGCTTTCCGAGAACGCATCACTCCAGCTTCCGTAAAAATACAGGGTATTGATAATCGTCGCCAGCGTCTCCTTACCCGGGGAAAGCTGCGGGGAAAGGACGCCTTCAGTCTGCCGGGAAATCCACTCCCCCATCTTCTTCCCCGTTTCCTCCTGATGGAAATCCACCACGTAAGTCGGGGCAAAAAACTGCTGCGCCGCTAAGGTCTGATACTCCCGGTTTACCGAAAGCTCATCGGAAATCCAAAGGGAATTGCCAATCCGAATCTTATCCTCCTTGGTTCCCCCGACGGCCAAACTGTCCTCCCCCCACTGCTTATTCCTGGCATCGTCCATCTGCTGCTGGTAATAATACCCCTGGTAAAGCTTCTGGCATTGAAGAGCCAGCTCTTTCTTATCCTCCATCCCAAGGAAGGCCAAAACCTCCTTTTCTGTCTGTCCCTCCGCCCCGCACCCGGCAAGGGCAATGGCGTAATACAGGCTTAGGGGGCTGTAGGCGGCATTTCCTCCTTCGCCCAATAAAATCTGGCTTCCCGTTTTAAAGGAAAACGCTTCCATGCCCGCGGCAAACTCTTCGGAAATCTGGTTTTCTTCCAGAAGCTTAGCCCACTGCTCATAATCATTGTAAGCATAGGAAACTTCCTGCGGTTTTCCCGCCTCCATGCTTACGCTTCCTGCCTGCCCGCCGCTTGTCTGGCCGCCGTTTGCGCAAAGCCCAACCCCTGCGGCAAGCATGGCCGCGGCCGTTATCGCTGCTGTTATACGTTTCATCAAATCCCTTCTCCCCTTTCTTTATCATAGTTTAATTTTAGCGCAGATTTATAAGTTCCACAATATAAATTTTCTTGTAAAAATCTTACGTGTTTCCGCCCCAGCAGAGGGATATTCCATCGTCACTTACGCTTAGCTCCGCCTCTAACGCAGCGGACGCTAAACTCGTGAGAGACCCCGCTCGGCGCCGGCGTTTTCGGAGGGGATTCCTTATGGAATATCCCTCTGCTGGGGCTAGCTAGTTTGCTGGCAAGCGGCAGATGAATATGGGCTGAATCGACAGTATATCTTAAAAAGGGCTGCATTTAATTCATCATGGCCTGGCTTCGCTGCTGTATTGGCAAGCATAGAAACGCCTCGACAAGCCAAGAACTAGCCGCCTGTGGTGCGTGTACACAAAGAAAACCGTATAAAACGGCGGCACTTAGCCAGGTCTTTTCGATCTTAGTGTCCGTTCCGTTTTATCCCGAGCGAGAGCGCGTTTTCGTGTGTACATCCACCACAGACGGCGAACTTGCCAGCCTACGTGTCTTATCTCAACCAATAAACTTATCGTAAGAAACGCAGCTAACTCCATCCGCTCCCAACATCATCCGAAACACCCCAGCGTCAAAATTCCCCTACCAGCTATCCAGGTTGACAAAGCATTAATCTCCCCCAGCTACCCAAATCAACAAAGCCCTGGAAATCATCTTCCCAAGGCTTCATTCTCCCTATCATCCCTTATACATTAACCGTTTTTCCGTCCGCCCCTTCCGCAGCGGTTCAATACCTTCAGCAATTCCCCTTATTCTCACTTCACCAGCAAGCTCTTCCCGGTCATCTCCTTAGGCTGCTCCATCCCCATCAGTTCAATCAAGGTAGGAATGATATCCGCCAGGCAGCCGCCTTCCCTAAGCTTATACGCCGGATCGGCATTTACCAGAATGAAAGGAACCGGGTTGGTGGTATGAGCCGTCCATGGCTCGCCGGTAGCGTAATCCACCAGCTGCTCCGCATTGCCGTGATCCGCGCAGATAAACATCACGCCGCCTACTTCCTTAAGGGCATCCACCGCTTTGCCCACACACTCGTCCACCGTCTCGATGGCCTTGATAGCGGCTTCCTCCACCCCGGTATGGCCAACCATGTCGGGGTTTGCAAAGTTAATGATAATCACATCGTATTTCCCGGACTTAATGGCTCCCACCAGCTTCTCGCACACGCCCGGAGCGCTCATCTCCGGCTTTAAGTCGTAGGTAGCCACCTCCTTTGGAGAAGGAACCAGGATCCGGTCTTCCCCTTCGTTGGGCTCCTCGATGCCGCCGTTAAAAAAGAAAGTCACATGGGCGTACTTTTCCGTCTCGGCAATCCTGGCCTGGGTCTTCCCATTGGCCGCCAAAAACTCGCCAAAAGTATTGGTGATCAGCTCTTTGTGGAAAGCTACCAGCTTATTCTGGATGGTCTCATCATAATCGGTAAAGCATACATAAACTAATTCCATCCGCTTTTCCCGGGGGAAGCCGGTAAAGTCGTCATCACAGAAGGCGCGGGTGATTTCCCGGGCACGGTCGGGACGGAAATTGTAGAAGATAATGGAATCATGCTCCTTGATCAGGCCCACAGGCTTGCCATCCTCCACTACCACCGTAGGCATAACAAACTCATCGTATTTTTCCTCATCATAGGAAGCCTGGATTCCCGCAGGGCCGCTTTCGGCAGTCTTCCCTTCGCCTTTGGTCAAGGCGTCGTAGGCTAACTTCACCCGATCCCAGTTCTTATCCCGATCCATGGCATAGTAGCGCCCCATCACGGAGGCAACCTTCCCTACGCCAAGCTCCTTCATCTTCCCTTCCAGCTCTTCCACAAACTCCTTGCCGGAAGCAGGGGGCGTGTCACGGCCATCCAGGAAACAGTGGACGAACACCTTCGTCAGGCCGTTCCGTTTCGCCAGCTCCAAAAGGCCGAAAATATGGGTCAAATGGCTGTGCACGCCGCCGTCGGAAACCAAGCCGTACAGATGGAGGGAGGAATCATGCTCCTTGCAGTTTTCCACCGCCTGCAAAAACTCCGGGATCTGGAAGAAATCACCGTCCTGGATGGACTTGGTAATCCTGGTCAGCTCCTGGTAAACGATGCGGCCCGCGCCCATATTTAAATGGCCTACCTCCGAGTTCCCCATCTGGCCCTCGGGAAGGCCCACCGCCATGCCGCTGGCATTGCCCTTCACAAAGGGGCACTGGCTCATCAGCTGATCCATCACCGGGGTTTTCGCCTCACACACGGCGTTATGCTCACAGTTATCGTTTAAGCCGTAGCCGTCCAAAATCATTAACACTGTAGGTTTTTTGCTCATTTTATTCGGATCTCCTTTCGCAAGAGTCCCCGCAGAACTGCTTTGTGGGCAATGCTGCGGGGACAGTTACCTAAACGTTTAACTTACTTGTTATAGTTTACAATCTTTCCAAAGTCTGGCTTTAAGGAAGCGCCGCCAACTAAGCCGCCGTCGATGTTTGGCTGTGCAAACAGCTCGGGAGCGGAAGAGGCGGATACCGAACCGCCATACTGGATGCGGATAGCTTCTGCCGTGGCTTCATCGTAAAGCTCCCCGATGCACACACGGATAGCCGCGCAAACTTCTTCCGCCTGCTCAGTGGTAGCCACCTTGCCGGTTCCGATCGCCCAGATCGGCTCATAGGCGATTACGGCCTTCTTCGCCTGATCGGCAGTCACATTTAAGAAGGCAATCTTAATCTGCTGGCGAACCCACTCGATGGTGATCCCCTGCTCCCTCTGGGTCAAGGTTTCGCCGCAGCAGATGATGGGGGTTAACCCATGCTCAAAAGCCTTTAACACCTTTTTATTTACCGTCTCGTCGGTTTCCGCAAAGTACTCCCTTCTCTCGGAATGGCCGATAATTACGTACTGAACCCCTGCGTCCGTCAACATATTGGGGGAAATCTCGCCGGTGAAGGCGCCCTTTTCCTCGTAGTACAGGTTTTCCGCACCGATATGAATATTCGTGCCCTTTGCCGCTTCCATCGCCGGAATAATGTCGATCGCCGGTACGCAGAATACTACGTCCACATCGTCATTAACTACAAGGGGCTTTAAGGTTTCCACTAAGGCAACTGCCTCGGAAGGGGTCATGTTCATCTTCCAGTTGCCTGCGATAATTTTCTTTCTTGCCATGGCTTGGCTCTCTCCTTCTATAAATTAAGATGTTATGCCAAAAGGTTTTTTGACTCTCTATTTATCATCTGCAGCCACTACGCCGGGAAGCGCCTTGCCCTCTAAGAATTCCAGGGAAGCGCCGCCGCCGGTGGAGATATGGCTCATCTTATCGCCAAAGCCCAACTGGTTCACTGCCGCCGCGGAATCGCCGCCGCCAATAATGGTGGTTGCTTCCGTCTCTGCCAGCGCCTTTGCCACGGCAATGGTTCCCGCCGCCAGGGTAGGGTTCTCAAATACGCCCATGGGTCCGTTCCAAACCACGGTCTTGGCCGTCTTCACCGCCTCTGCGTAAAGCTCTGCCGTCTTCGGCCCGATATCCAAGCCTTCCATATCCGCCGGGATAGCTTTGGAATCCACTACCTTAACCTCGATTGGACCGTCGATAGGATTGGGGAACGCCGCAGCGATGGTGGTATCTACCGGAAGAAGCAGCTTCTTGCCCAGCTTCTCAGCCTTCTCGATCATCTCCTTGCAGTAGTCAAGCTTCGTGTCGTCCACTAAGGAATTGCCTACGCTTAAGCCCTGGGCCTTTAAGAAGGTAAAGGCCATGCCGCCGCCGATGATCAAGGTATCGCACTTCTCCAACAGGTTAGAAATTACATTTAACTTATCCGCAACCTTTGCGCCGCCTAAGATGGCAACGAAGGGACGAACCGGGTTCTCCACGGCATTGCCCAGGAAATCAATCTCCTTCTGCATCAGGTAGCCTACCGCATTGGAGCCGCCCTTAGCGGTGATAAACTTGGTAACGCCTTCCACGGAAGCGTGTGCCCTGTGGGAGGAACCGAAAGCGTCGCATACATAGTCATCGGCTAAATCTGCCAGCTCCTTGCTGAACTCTTCGCCGTTCTTCGTCTCTTCTTTGCCGCGGAAACGGGTATTCTGAAGGAGCACCACATCGCCCTCGCCCATAGCCTCTACCGCCTTGGTAGCCGCTTCGCCGGTTACGTTGTAATCGGAAACGAACACCACATCCTTGCCCAGCTTCTCGGAAAGCCTCTTGGCTACGGGAGCTAAGGACTCGCCTTCGTTGGGGCCGTTTTTCACCTTGCCTAGGTGGGAGCAAAGGATCACCTTTGCGCCGTCGCCCATTAATTTCTTAATGGTAGGAAGGGCCGCTACGATACGGGTTTCATCGGTGATCTCGCCGTTCTTTAAGGGAACGTTGAAATCGCAGCGCACTAACACTTTTTTGCCTTTAACACTTAAATCATCTACTGTTTTTTTATTTAACATTACAGGAAATCTCCTTTCACGATCCTCTCGTTCTGCCATAAAAAAGTGTGCGTTTTGGCGCACACTCGCACCGGAGCGCGGCTGCTACAGCAGCCATCTTCCTTTGCGCGGAGTGCGCTCTACGTTTCACTTCGGTCGTTGCTAAACGAGTGCCACTGGCACTCAGCAACCCCCGGAGGTTTTTTGTTCTATAGGCCGCACTTTCCTGTAGAACAAAAAAGGATCCGGCCCTTTTAAGACCGGACCCTTATTGAGCCTAAACTGTTTCCGGCGGCTAACCGCCGCAGCAAACATAACGAAATCCAAAAACGATTAAGCTAATTCTGCAAAGTACTTAATGGTCCTAACCATCTGGCTGGTGTAGGAGTTCTCATTATCATACCAGGAAACTACCTGAACCTCATATAAATCATCGGCAACCTTGCTTACCATGGTCTGGGTAGCATCGAATAAGGAACCGTACTTCATGCCGATAACGTCGGAAGAAACGATGGGATCCTCATTGTAGCCGAAGGACTCGCAGGCTGCTGCCTTCATGGCTGCATTGATGCCCTCTGCGGTTACGTCCGTGCCCTTAACAACTGCGGTTAAGATGGTGGTGGAGCCGGTGGGAACCGGTACACGCTGCGCGGAGCCGATTAACTTGCCGTTTAATTCCGGAATAACTAAGCCGATAGCCTTAGCTGCGCCGGTGCTGTTGGGAACGATATTGGCAGCGCCTGCCCTTGCCCTTCTTAAGTCGCCCTTTCTGTGGGGGCCGTCTAAGATCATCTGGTCGCCGGTGTAAGCATGGATGGTGCTCATGATGCCGGACTGGATGGGAGCATAATCATTTAACGCCTTAGCCATAGGAGCCAGGCAGTTGGTGGTACAGGAAGCTGCGGAAATAACCGTATCCTCTGGGGTTAAGGTCTTCTCATTAACGGAGAATACGATGGTCTTTAAGTCTTTGCCTGCAGGAGCAGAAATTACAACCTTCTTAGCGCCCGCGTCGATATGGGCCTGAGCCTTATCCTTGGAGCAGTAGAAGCCAGTACACTCTAATACTACGTCTACGCCTAATTCACCCCATGGAAGATCAGCTGCCTTCGGCTCTTTGTAAATGGTAATCTTCTTGCCGTCTACGGTAATGGAATCCTCGCCAGCCTCTACGGTGTGAAGGCCTTCGCCAATATGTCCGCAGTATCCGCCCTGAGCGGTGTCATACTTTAACAGGTTTGCTAACATCTTCGGATCAGTTAAGTCGTTGATCGCTACAACGTCGTACCCTTCAGCCCCGAACATCTGACGGAATGCCAGACGGCCAATACGTCCAAAACCATTAATTGCTACTTTTACTGCCATGATTGAATTCCTCCTGTTTTCTTGCTTAAAAGTTTTGTAAAATAAAAATCAACCTTGCTATATTTTACCTAATTTTCAATGAAATGGCAAGTCCTTTTTCAAAACTTTTACAACGATTAACGAAATTTATGCAAAGTGCACGAACTACATTTCATTTTTTACATATCCCGCCAGATTATACGCGTGATCCGATATTCTTTCCAGGTTATTGATCACATCAAGGAAGATTACGCCTGCGGAGGAATCGCACTGGCCGCTGGAAAGCCGGTTGATATGCTCCTCCCGCATCTCCTCCTCTAAGTTGTCCACTTCGTCCTCATACTGGCTTACCTTGCGCACATCATCCATATTCCCGGTGCGCCGCGCTTCCACCGCATGGGAGAAGGATTTAACCACCATATTGCCGATGGCCTTTAAGTCGTCAATCCCCACGCCGGAAAAGTTCACCTGATGCTCCCGGATATAATCCGCCGATTCCGCTAAGTTCTCCGCGTGATCCCCAACCCGCTCAATGTCGCTGATGCTGTAAAATAAATTGTTCACTACCATCTTCTGGCGCTCGTTTAAGGAAAGGTTGTTCACCTTAATCAAGTATTCCGTCAGCATATTTTCCATCCGGTCAATGGTTTTTTCCACCTCATACACCTGTTCCGTGGAAACCTCCTCCGGGTTTATCAGGGAGTCAATGGCCATCTTTAAGTTCTTTATCGTCACCTGCCCCATATGGACGACCTCAGTGGCCGCCACATCAATGGCAAAGGCAGGGGATTCAAAAATACGCTGATCCAAATGGCGCAATGCCTCCCCTTCTTCTCCCTGCCCCACACTCACCGGCTCTTCTTTTTCCTTGACAAACAAGGCCGACAGCTTTACCAGCTGATTGGCAAAGGGATAAAGGAGCACCGTATTGGTTACGTTAAATATGGTATGGAACATGGAAATCTGCACCGCGTTAATCGATCCTAAGGCAAACTTTGGCGACACCAAGGCAATGATATACATCCCCATCCCGAACAGCACCGCGCCGATGGTATTAAACATCAGGTGGATGGCCGCCGCCCGCTTCGCCGTCCGGTTTGCCCCCGCGCTGGAAAGGACGGCGGTAACGCAGGTTCCGATATTCTGCCCCAGAGTTATGTAAATGGCAGCGCTCATGGACACCACCCCGTTCATGGCCAGCGTCTGGAGAATTCCCACGGAAGCGGTGGAGCTTTGCAAAAGAGCCGTAATCACCGCCCCGGCGATAATCCCTAAGATCGGATTCCCGCCCAGGATCCGAAAGATATCCGCAAAAATGGGGGCCTCCGTATAAGGCTCGATAGACCCGGACATAAAGGTTAAGCCGATAAACAAAAGCCCTACGCCAACGCAGATCTCGCCGATCATGTTCATCTTCTGCTTTTTGGAAAACGTCATCATAAATGCGCCGATTCCTGCCATAAGCGGCGCGAAAAAGGCGGGCTGGAGCATGGCAAAGGCATCCCCCAGGGAATTTAAGGACACCATCCATGCCGTAATCGTGGTTCCCACATTAGCTCCCATAATCACGCCTACCGCCTGGGTCAGGTTTAGGATCCCCGCATTTACAAACCCCACCACCATAACCGTAGTAGCCGCGCTGCTGTGAAGGATAGCGGTAATCAGCGCCCCCAGCACCACGCCAAGGATCCGCCTGTTCGTCACCATCCCAAGGAACTGATTCATCTTGCTCCCGGCAGTTTTCTGCATTCCGTCGCCCATGATGTTCATCCCGTAAAGGAACATCCCAAGACCGCCAAGGAACTGAAATAGATTGGATATATCTCCGATTGCCATTCTGGAACCTCTCTTTTTCTCTTAATCGTTGCTTTTGGCACAGGCTCAACCCCAAAGCCGTGCGTTTATTTTTGCAAGCAATGCGCCAAGCGCCGTGCCTGCGCGAGTATTTGGCGAGAGCCTGCCCCGCTTTGCCGGGCAATGCCGCGAGGCCCAATACCCCGCAGCCTGCCGCGCTGCACATTTTATGCCCTGATGCTTTTAACGGGTATTTGACCTTTGCCCTTCCCCAAGAAACCGGGTTCACTCCTCCCAGTCTCCCTTATACGCCCTTACATCCTTCTTAAACTGCTTCCAGGCATCTTCGTGATCCACAAAATACTTGGGGCAGGCCTTCTGGGTAATATCGTAATGGCGGATGATGCTTTTCCGCCCCGCCCCCGTCTCGTCGCACAGCCATGCCGTAAGCTTTACCAGGGATTCATACGTTGCCTCCGTAAATTTTCCGGTTTCGTCAGGATGGCAGCACTCGATGGCAATGGAATCCCCATTCCGGTTATTGGAAGCGTAAGCAATCTCGCTGATGGGAATGCACTGGACAATCTCCCCCTCCAGCCCAATGACAAAATGGGCGCTGGCGCTGACTCCCTCCTCTCCCTGGTCGGCCAGGCCGTCAAAATATTTCCGGTTCTGCTCCGCCGTGGAGCCGGGATTTGCCACGTAATGGATTACAATATCCTTTACCTGGCGCAGAGATACCGCCGGACGGGAATAAACATTTTTCCGGATAAACTCCTGCTTAATCCAGCCCGGGGACTGAACCTGGGCTAAATTTGCCAAGGGCTTGCCATCCCGCCCCCGCAGATACCATCCTGTCCCTACCCCTGCCACAAACACCGCCGCAAACATCAAAAGCCAGGCAAACAGCTTCGTGAAAAAACCACCGCCCTTCCTTCCCCGGCTTCCTTTTTCCTGGACCTGCACCCGTTCGGCTGCCTTTGCCCCTCTGCCAGAGCTATCCTTCCGGCTTTTCGGAGCCTGGTCCATATTCACTGCCGAAATATCCGGCCTTATGCGGATCACCGGCCTTTTCTTCCCCGGCGGGAAGCTGGCGTAATCCCTTTTCCCGTGGGGCAGATACATATCCAGCCCGTACACATTGCTTCCCGGTTCATCCCCCCCGTAAGCCTTTTGCCCTTGTCGGTTCTTTATCCCCCGCCGCCTGGCAATCTGATCCAGGCTCACGATGCGACCCGGCTCATCCTGTTCCCACTCCTCCTCTTCCTGCCTGTCATCCCCAATGGTATAAAAAATCTGGTTTTCCTTCTTCATTCCGGCTATCTCTACCTTTCCTGTCCTGATCCCTTTGGCGCCGCCCTGCTGCCTGCCTCGCAGAACCAGGAAAACCCCCGTCTTCCTGCCCTGCTTGCCCCGCTTGTCTAACCCTGTCGGTTTTTGCCTTCCTGTTTAAGTCTATCCTGATTCTGTTCCTATGTCAATTTGTAATTTGTATCTTCTTTTTTTATTCTTGGGATTTTACGAAAAATTTATAGCTGGTTATCTGAGGGGAGGTTAATGCTTTATTTACTTGGATAGTTAAGGAAAGATTAATGCTTTGTCAACTTGGATAGCTGGGGAAACTGATGTTTTGTCAACTTGGATAGCTGGGGAAACTGATGCTTTGTCAACTTGGATAGCTGGGGAAACTGATGTTTTGTCAACTTGGATAGCTGGTAAAGCGAATTTTTACGCCAGGTTGTTTTGGGAAATATTGGGAATACGTGAGGGAAGTTGGTGTTTCTCACGATTGATTTGCTGGATAGAATGAGGCACGCAGGCTAACGAGTTCGCCGCCTGTGGTGCGTGTACACACGAAAACGCGCTCTCGCTCGGGATAAAACGGAACGGTACTAAGCTCGAAAAAACCTCGCTAAGTGCCGCCGTTTTATACGGTTTTCTTCGCGTACACGCACCACAGGCGGCTAGTGTACTGTCTTGATTACTTTCAGCTAAATGACGTAGGACAGCGTGCCCCGCTTTATCGGGCATGAATTTTCAGCCTGCAAGGCGGAAGAGGGAGGCGATACCCTCGCTTCGCTGGGGCAGGCTCTGCGGTGGCATCGTTGACCGATGGTGCTGTGTGCCAGTGGCACACGTTTAGCACGGACCGAAGCGGAGCGAAGACCAACGCAGCAGATGGAAATTCAGGCAAGTCATTTAGTGAAATGTAATCGATACAGTACACTAGGCCTTGGCTTGCTCTTGATTGGTTCTTAGTTAGATCATGGTCAGTTCTTCACCGGCTCTTAGTTTGCTAAGGCACTTTTTAGATGGAAGTTAACGATAATAAGGAACCATTCCCCGCTTGCCAGTACAGCAGCGGAAAAGCAAAACCCGTCTCACTAAACATCTTAACACTTTATTTATAAGAATATTTAATATATCGCCAGGATTGTATTGATTATATAAAATATGATACACTAAAAATGGACTAAAAACGGTTTAGAATCGTTTAGAATCAAATTACATTGCACTTTCACAATTTGGAGGAAATCATATATGGGTGGATTTTTTGGCGTAACCTCAAAGGAAAACTGCGTCATGGATTTATTTTTTGGAACGGATTACCATTCCCATCTGGGCACTCGGCGGGGCGGGATGGCGGTCTACGGGAAAAAGGGCTTTCAGCGCAGCATTCACAATATAGAAAACTCCCCGTTCCGGACAAAATTTGAACGGGATGTGGATGAATTAAAGGGCACTTCCGGCATTGGCTCCATTTCTGACAATGAGCCGCAGCCCCTGCTGATCCAGTCCCACCTGGGAAGCTTTGCCATCGTGACCGTAGGGAAGATTAATAATGAAGAATCGCTGATCCGGTATGCCTATGAGAACAACCATATCCATTTCATGGAAATGAGCGGCGGCAGGATCAACGCGACGGAGCTGACGGCTTCCATCATTACCCAGAAGCAAAGCATCGTGGAAGGGCTGCTCCACGCCCAGGAGATGATCGAAGGCTCCATGACCATCCTGATCCTTACCCCGGAAGGCATTTACGCTTCCAGGGATCGGTATGGGCGGACTCCCGTGGTGATCGGGCGCAGGGACAATGCTTTCTGCGTTTCCTTTGAAAGCTTTGCCTACATTAACTTAGGCTACCATGATTACTCTGAGCTTGGCCCCGGGGAGATCGTCCTGGTGACGCCCGAGGGCATCCGCTCCTTATCCAAGCCCAGGAATGAGATGAAAATCTGCTCCTTCCTCTGGGTGTATTACGGCTACCCTACCTCCGGCTATGAGGGGGTAAACGTGGAGGAAATGCGCTACCGATGCGGGAGGATTTTGGCTCAGCGGGATATGGGCTGCAGGGGCTGCACCGATGCCTGTCCGGGGAAAAACGCCTGTGGCGGGCCGCAGGCGAAATCAGAAGAACCTTCCCGGATGGAAGAGAGCAGCCGAATCCACCCGGACATTGTGGCCGGTGTGCCGGATTCCGGCATCGCCCACGCCATCGGCTATGCCAATGAGTCCGGCATCCCCTTTGCCAGGCCCTTTATTAAGTATACCCCTACCTGGCCCAGATCCTTCATGCCCCAGAACCAAAGCCAGCGGAACTTAATCGCTAAGATGAAGCTGATCCCGGTGGACGCGCTGATCCGGGGGAAACGGCTGCTGCTGATCGATGATTCCATCGTCCGGGGAACGCAGCTGGGGGAAACCACGGAATTCTTATACCAGAGCGGCGCAAAGGAAGTCCATATCCGCCCTGCCTGCCCTCCCCTGCTCTTTGGGTGCAAATACTTAAATTTCTCCCGCTCTAATTCGGATTTGGATTTAATCACCCGAAGGATTATCCGGGAACGGGAAGGTGAGCAGGTGTCTGAAGAAACCTTGTTCGATTATGCCGATCCGGACAGCCAGAACTATAAGGAAATGGTGGAAACCATCCGGAAGCGCTTAAACTTCACTTCCTTAAAATACCACCGGCTGGACGACTTAACCGAATCCATCGGCATTGCATCCGAAAAGCTGTGCACTTACTGCTGGAGCGGCAAGGAGTAAGACGGAAAATCCCGCAAAATACAATGCAGATACAGCAAGAGTTTTTGAAAATTCAGAAGCGCCAAGGCCATAAAGCTAACAGCTGCCACAAAAGGAACGATGCGGGAGAAATCCCAATTGAAGGAGGTAATCTATGGCAGGAAGGATCGTAAGTTTTATCTGTTTCTTATTATGTGCGTTCCCTTTTTTCGTGATCAGTGTTTATTGTAAAGACAGCAGGGAGCCAATTAACTTTTGGAGCGGAGATACCTCGCTGAAGGACATGGTTAAAGATGTAAAATCTTATAATGCGGAAATGGCTGGATTATATAGAAAATGCGCGTTATTCTTCTTATTAACCGGATTTTTATTCGTAGTCCTTCCCGCTGCCGGGATTGTTTTTGCCGTCTTTGGCTGTTCGGCCGGAATTTATTTGGCCTATCGGATTTACAAGAAAATTTTGGAAAAATATTCATTGCTTTGAAACTTACCGAGGAAAACGCCAGCCTGCAAAATCATATGGGGACGCGCTGCCGCAAAATTTTGCGGCAGCGCGCCCCCATTGTTTTTGCTGTGAAAGCACCTGTCCATAAGCAGGCAGGGCGGCGCAGACAGCGCTTATTTAACCGCTTACTCCCCTAATCCGTCAGGCGTTTTTGCTTCCTTATCCGCCTGTGCATCTTCCTGCTTCTGGGAAGGTGGCTCCTTGCGCATCCCCTGCCATCCCAAACGGCCGTATCTCCGGGCCATCTCATATATCTCATCGTTTAGCTTCTCGTCCAGCTCTTCCTCCAGGATCCTCCATTTCCAGTTGGTTCCCACCGTGGAGGGGCGGTTCATCCGGCAGGTATTGTCATATCCTAAGTAATCCTGCATAGGGATGATGCAAAGCTTCGCGCAGCTGCGCATAATCAGGCTGATAAACGACTTTGGCAGCTCCTTCTTTGGCGTATGCCAATCCCATAAATAATCCCTGGCCATATCAAGCTCTTTTCGGCTGATGCTGTCAAACCACCCGGCCAAGGTTTCGTTGTCATGGGTTCCCGTGTAGGCAACGCAGTTTACGGGGTAATTGTGGGGAAGGTAATCATTGGCGCAGCCCGTATCCCTGGAGTCAAAGGCAAATTCCAGTACCTTCATCCCCGGAAAACCGCTGTCGGCCACCAGCTGCCTTACGGAATCCGTCACATAGCCCAGATCCTCGGCGATCACTTCCCTTTCCCCCAGCACTTCCTTCATCCGGTTAAACAGCCGGATCCCCGGGCCTTTTTCCCAGGTCCCGTCAATGGCCGTCTTCGCGCCGTAGGGGATGGAATAATACTCGTCAAAGCCCCGGAAATGATCAATCCGCACCACGTCGTACAGCTTGAAGCAGTAGCCTAACCGCTCCATCCACCACTGGAACCCGGTGCTCTCATGATAATCCCAGCGGTAAAGGGGATTCCCCCAAAGCTGCCCGTCGGCAGAAAACCCGTCGGGCGGGCAGCCTGCAACCGCCGTGGGCAGGTTTTGGGCATCCAGTTTAAACAGCTCCGGATGCGCCCAGGCATCGGCGCTGTCCATGGCTACGTAAATGGGGATGTCTCCCACGATCTTGATCCCCTGGGCATTGGCGTAAGCTTTCAGTTTAGTCCATTGCTTATAGAACTGGAACTGTAAGTATTGGTGGAACTCAATCTCAAAATACTGTTCCCTGCGGTAATAGTCCATGGCAAAGCCCCACCTTAAGCGGATATCCTCCGCCCACCGGATCCAGGGCTTGCCCTCAAACCGTTCCTTTACCGCCATAAACAAGGCGTAATCCTTAAGCCACCAGCCGTTTTCCTCCACAAACTGAAGGTATTCCGGGTTTTCCCAAACTTTGCTGCGCTCATACGCCTTCCTCAGCAAAGGATAGCGGGCATTGTACAGCTTTTCGTAGTCAACCTCTCTCGGATCCCCTCCGAAATCTGCCTCATCACATTCCTCTTCGGTCAGCACTCCTTCCTCGATAAGGGCTTCCAGGCTGATAAAATACGGATTGCCCGCGTAGGTGGAAAAGGACTGGTACGGCGAATCCCCGTAGCTGGTGGGAACCAGGGGCAGAATCTGCCAGTAGCACTGCCCCGCTTCCTTCAGCCAGTCTACAAATTCATAGGCGCTTTTTGAAAAGCAGCCGATCCCGTACTTCGACGGCAAACTGGTAATCGGCAATAAAATCCCTGCTGCTCGTTCCATTTATCTTAACTCCCCTTCTTTGATTATTTTGTCGTAACAGTCCGGATGGCTTTTATCCGTTTTTCCATATCGGACGATCACCCCATTTTGTCCGGCGCAGACAGAGTAAGAAGATACCCCGTCTGAATTGCTGCATTTTGTCGTGTTTACTGCCCGGTCGTCACCATAACCCCATAGTGGTCGGAAACCACTGGGTAGTTCTCCCCATTGCACACTGCCGCCGAGCAAAGGATCTCTTTCCCTGGCCTGCACCAGATATAATCTATCCGCATCCCCTCTTCGCCACGGCCACGCCAGCCGTCGATAGCCTTTGCCACCGTAATCCCTGAATCCCTTTTTCGGGCCAGGTCATACGTATCCTGCCAACCGGAGGCTTTCACGTATTCATAGCCTTCCCCGGCCTTTCCCGCGGGGCTGTTAAAATCTCCCATCACCCACGCCGCTTCCCCGGAACCGGCTAATTCCCCGATAGCCTTAACCGCCCTGTCCCAATGCCTGGAAAAAGGCTCTTCCTCATCTTCCCACCAGCCCATGTGGACGGAAAAGTACCAGGCATTGCCGGCCTTTATGCCCAAAAGCTTCCGGCTTTTCCAGTTGGAAAACTCCCGGCTTTCGCTGATAAAACACTGGCGGGCCTGGCAAATAGGCTCCTTGGAAAACAGAGCCAGGCCTTCCTCATAGATATCATAGCCAAGCTTGGCTGCCGCCCAAGTCCAGAAATAGGGGCATCCCATCTCCCTTAATCTCCCGGCCAGCCGCCAGGCGTGGTTGTCCTTCCGGATAGGCCTTCCATCGCCCTCACAAGGCACGTATCCGGCCTTTCTAAGGATAGCCCCGGCTTCTTTGCCTCCCTCTTCCTGCCCGTCATCCCCTTCCCCGGCTTCCACCGGTTCCGAGGAAATCCTCTGGTTAACCTCCTGGAGGGCAAAAACCTCCGGCTGCTCCTTCTGAATCATCTCCGCAAACAAAAGCAGCTTCTCCTCATAGCCCGGTTCCGCCAGGCTGTGAGTATTAAGGGTTAAAAGCTTCATGGCTGCCGCCCCTTTCTTCCAAATCTGCTCATTTTTCGGTGCTTTTGCGGATCCCAAGGCCAAAAATCCTTATGCAAGAAAGCTTGCACCGGATTTTTGGCCTTGTATCCTTAGCATCACAGGATGTCGTTAATATCCGATTTCAGCACATCGGCCTTAGGCCCGTATACTGCCTGGATCCCATTGTCCTTCTTTAACAGGCCCAAAGCGCCCTCCGCCTTCCACGCGGGAAGTTCTGCCACCTTGGCCGGATCCTTTACCGTCACCCTAAGCCTGGTCATGCAGGCATCCACCAGGGTAATGTTTTCCCGACCGCCCAGAAGGGCGATAATCCTCTCCGCCTGGCTTTTGCTGCCGCCGCTGCCTTTATTTGCCGACCCGCCGGCTGTGCTTTCCTCCTCGGAACCTTCGTCCGTGTAGTTGCCAAGACGCCCGGGAGTTGCAAATTTAAACTTTTCAATCATGACATAAGCCAATGCGTACCCGATGGCAAAGAATGCCGCCACGCAAAGGATAAAGTTAATCAAATCGCCGCCCAAGCCGGCCTTTAAGGACATGGGAACCCGGGTAGCAAATTCCAGGTTTCCGAAGGAATGAAGCCGCAAAGGCAGGATTCCTGCCATAGCGAAGGCACAGCCCTGAAGCACCGCGTAAACGGCGTAAAGAGGCAGGGCGCAGAACATAAACATAAACTCCAAAGGCTCCGTTACGCCCGTCAAAAATACAGCCAATCCAGTAGAGAAAAACATGGAGCGGTACTTCTGCCGCTTATCCGGATCCACCCGGCGGTACATGGCAAGGGCTATTCCAAGGAGAAGGCCGGTAGCGCCGATCATCTGGCCCACCTTAAACCGGGCGGGGATGACCGTGGACATTAGCTCTGAGTAAGCTGCCGTATTCCCCGCATCCTGGAAATTAATCAAATCCGTCACCCATGCCAGCCACAAAGGATCCTGGCCAAACACCTGGGAGCCTGCATTGATTCCGGTCTGGATGGTGTAAGTTCCCCCGAAGGAGGTGTAGTTCATAGGGATGGTCAGCATATGGTGGAGGCCAAAGGGGAGGAGAAGCCTTTCCAGCGTCCCGTAAATAAAGGGAGCCAGCACCGGGGATGTGGAGGAAGAGTTGGCAATCCACACGCCGAAACTGTTGATCCCCGTCTGCACCACAGGCCAAACCACGGACAGCACCATGGAAACAATCACTGACCATACAATCACCACCATAGGCACGAACCGCTTCCCGTTAAAGAATGCCAGCGCATCTGGAAGCTTGCGATAATTATAATACTTATTGTAAATAATTCCACCCATGAAACCGGCGATAATCCCCACAAAAACGCCCATATTCAGTGCAGGCGCTCCTAAAACCGAGGTAAAATACCCGTTTACCAGGATTTCCCTCCCAAACAAGGTGTGGGTCACGGCTTCCGGATCATTGATCATGGCTGAGGTTACGCCGAAAATCGCCCCGGTAATGCAGTTAACCAGGATAAAGGCGATTACCGCCGCAAAGGCTCCGCCTGCCCTCTCCTTTGCCCAGGAGCCGCCGATAGCCACGGCAAACAAGATATGCAAATTATTGATTACGGCCCAGCCGATATTCTCCATGGTGCTGCCGATCATCATCACCATATGGAGATTGGCTCCGGTCATCTGCACCAGCTTCCCAAGGCTGATCATCAATCCTGCCGCGGGCATAACGGCAATTACCACCATCAGCACCTTGCCCAGCTTCTGGAGGAAGTCAAAATTAATCTTGCCCTTGGCCGGTTTTTGGGAGCCTGCACCGCCGGATGCGGCCTGATCTTTAGCGCCTGCGCCGCCGGACGCGGCCTCAGCCCTTGCTCCCTGGCTGCCAGAAGCTGCCTGCCCTTTGGAATCCGCACTGCCAGATGCGGCCTGGCTATCCCCAGGTGTGCCTGCGCCGCCTGCTTCCTGCAGGCCATCCCCGGCCCCGCCGGTTATGGTTAAAACCGGATCCTTCCCGGCTTTTACCTCTCCTTCATGGCAGGACAGGCTTTTCCCTTCCATGCCGCCGCAGACCAAGACGGGAGTAATTGGGTTAATCCCCTTCTGGGCAAGAGCCTCCAAATCCACCTGGGCAACCAAATCCCCTGCCTTAACCTTATCTCCTGCTTTTACGTGTGCCGTAAAACATTCTCCTTTAAGGCCTACTGTTTCCAGACCCACATGGATCAGCATTTCCAGCCCGTCAGCCGTGCAAAAGCCGTAGGCATGAAGGGTTTCCGCCACTGATGCCACTTCCCCGTCCACTGGGCTTACAATCTTCCCTTCCGATGGGATAACGGCGATGCCATCGCCGATAATCTTCTGGGAAAATACCGGATCCGGAACTTGATCAAGGGGAACTGCCCTTCCGGTAACTGGGGACAGAATCCGGATTCCTGCGCAACCATCATTCTTGCTGCTCATCACTTTACCTCCTCTTTCTCACATCAAAGCTTTACCATTCCCTGCATCCGTTTGCGCTTTTTTCACACTCATTGCACAGATATTTTGATGCAATTTTTATGCAACTATCATATAATAATTGCGCTATTTTTGCAAGCCTTTTTCGCAATCCGCAATGGCATTCTCTGTTTTTCACAATATTTCCGATTTATTTTTGTGCGCTTTTCACCGTTCTATTCTTCTATGGAAAAAATTTCACTTTTTGCGCAATTATCCATCCTTTCTTGCGCTTATCCGTTGACTTTCTCTCATCTTTCTTTTACAATTAAATGGAAAGACCTGCGCCGCCAACTTTGTTCATAACCGGGCGCTTACTCAGCAGAAATCCGTCAAATAATCCCAGGAGGTTACGAAATTACTTATGGCCGTTACCATTAAAGACGTTGCAGCCCTTGCGGGGGTATCCCCCTCCACCGTATCCAGAACCTGCAAAAACCATCCTTCCATCAGCGAAGAGACCAAGGAAAAAGTGCGCCGTGCCATGGCCCAGTTAGGGTATGAGCCATCCGCCCCTCTCCGTGCACCTTCCGAGCAGTCTGTCCACACGGTAGGCATCATCCTTCCCCCTTCCCAGAAGGAAGTTTACGAAAATTCCTTCTATTTAGAGACTATCCGGGGCATCAGCCAGTTCTGCAACCACCGCCAGTACATCAGCACGGTCATCACCGGCCAGGATACCAGGGAGCTGTTGCAGACTATCCAGCGGACGGCCTGCAGTAACCAGGCAGACGGCTTTATCCTCCTGTATTCCCGCAGGCAGGATCCCATCCAGGAATATCTTTACGGCGAGGGCCTGCTTTACGTGCTGATCGGCAAGGCTTACCAGTATGCCAACCAAACCATTTACATTGACAACGACAACCTTTTAGCCGGACAGGAAGCCACGGAGTATTTGCTGAATTTAGGCCATAAAAAAATCGCCTACCTGGGAAGCGATACCAGCCTAATGTTCTGTGCCGACAGGAAGGCTGGCTACCAGCTTGCCTTAAACGCCCGCCAGCTTCCCTTCCGCCCGGAGTACTGCCTGGAGCTTCCCTCCACCCCCAAGGACAATCCTCCTGCACTCCGCGCCATGCTTAAGGCTGATGACCGGCCCACGGCCATCGTGGTAAGCGACGATATCCTAGCCGTGGCTTTAGAGCGGGTGTGTATGGAAATCGGGCTGTCCATTCCGGAGGATCTGTCCATCATTTCCTTTAACAACTCCCTCCTGGCCCGGCTAACCTCGCCCCAGCTGACCTCTATAGATGTAAATTCCTTCCAGCTAGGCATCGAGGCCGCCTCCCAGGTCATTAACCATATGGAAAACCCAAACCTGATGGCAACGAAAATCATCGTCCCCCATCACCTGGTAAAGCGGAATAGCTGTAAAAAGATGGATTAGCACACCAAAGCGTTCCTTCCATCATCCGCCCTGCCGCAGGCTGCGATATATCCAAGCTGCGGCAGGGCTTTCAATTTTATATTTTTACCGGAAAATTTAATGCTTTGTTAACTTGGGCAGCCGGATCAATGCTTTGTCAACTTGGATAGCTGGTGAGGGAGATTTTGATGCCGGGTTGTTTCGGATGATATTGGGATGAATGAAGGAAGTTGCATTTCTTATGATGAGTTTGTTGGCTTAGAGGAAACACGTAGGCTTGCGAGTTCGCCGCCTGTGGTGGATGTACACACGAAAACACGCTCTCGCGCGGGCTGAACGGACGGCAGATTTTCAATTTTAAGATTTGCCGATTGCAAATTCATTTTTATATTTGTTATTTAAAATAACAATTACATTTTTCTTCTTTAAATTTTTCACTGACATTATTCCTAATTGCAATAAATTATCCCTTGCATTTCCCAATCCTCTGTGCTATGATATCCATGCTTTTTCAGGCAAACAAAAAATGTTATTTATAATAACAATATATATTTCTGCCGATCCAACTTATCGGCTTTAGGGGATATTGCAAAACTACTGTATTTTGCAGCGTCCCCTGGAAAGGACAAACCACAATGAAAGCATTATCCCAAAAACGCCTTGCCCAGCTGGTGCTGTTTTCCCGCAAGGCAAAAAAGCTGTCCCAGCAGCAGCTGGCCGATATGACCGGCATTAACCGGGCGATGTTAAGCCACCTGGAATCCGAAGATTACATTCCCTCTATCCCCCAGCTGGAAGCTCTGGGCAAAGCCCTGGACTTTGATCCTACCGACGCATTTATGGAAAAAGGGGACGGCGAGCAGCTGGAAAAGGCATCGCCCTTAACCATTGCCGTGGCTGGAACAGGGTATGTAGGGCTTTCCATCTCCACCCTCCTTGCCCAGCATAACCGGGTCATTGCCGTGGATATCGTGCCGGAAAAGGTGGAAAAGATCAACCGGAAAATCTCCCCCATCCAGGATGATTATATCGAAAAATACCTGGGGGAAAAGGAGCTTAACCTAACTGCTACCCTAGATTCCAAAAGCGCATACCGGCAGGCGGATTTCGTGGTAATCGCCGCCCCCACCAACTACGACCCGAAGAAGAATTACTTCGATACCAGCGCGGTGGAAGCGGTAATTGAGCTGGTTCTGGAGGTAAATCCTCAGGCAGTCATGGTGATCAAATCCACCGTCCCCGTTGGATATACCAAATCCGTCCGGGAAAAGTATCACACGGAAAACATCCTGTTCAGCCCGGAATTCCTGCGGGAATCCAAGGCCTTATACGACAACCTTTACCCCAGCCGGATTATCGTGGGCACGGATCTTAACCAGCCCCGCCTGGTTAACGCCGCCCGCACCTTCGCTTCCCTCCTTTTGGAAGGGGCCGTCAAAGAGCAGATCCCTACCTTGTTTATGGGCTTTACCGAAGCCGAGGCAGTAAAGCTGTTTGCCAACACCTACTTAGCCCTCAGGGTATCATACTTCAACGAGCTGGATACCTACGCCGAATCCAAAGGCCTTAATACAAGGCAAATTATCGATGGGGTCTGCCTGGATCCCCGGATCGGAACCCACTACAATAACCCCTCCTTCGGCTACGGCGGCTACTGCTTGCCCAAAGACACCAAACAGCTTTTAGCCAACTACCAGGATGTGCCGGAAAACCTTATCGAAGCCATCGTTGAATCCAACCGGACCCGGAAGGATTTCATTGCCGACCGCGTCCTGGAGATCGCCGGAACCTACGGCAATTCCGCCCTTTATGATGCCCGCATGGAACGCAAGGTAGTGGTAGGGGTATACCGCCTGACCATGAAATCCAATTCCGATAATTTCCGCCAGTCCTCCATCCAGGGCATTATGAAGCGGATTAAATCCAAGGGAGCGACGGTGATCATCTATGAGCCTACCTTAGCCGACGGCAGCACTTTCTTCGGCTCCCTGGTAGTCAATTCCCTGGAAAGCTTTAAAAAGCAATCCCAGGCAATTATCGCCAACCGCTACCATCCCTGCCTGGATGACGTAAAGGATAAAGTTTACACGCGGGATCTTTTCCAGAGAGATTAATGAGGAGAATTTCGGCAGATTTTCGGATAAAATTTATTATCAGTTAAGCCAGTACCTAGCCGCCTGTGGTGCGTGTACACGAAGAAAACCGTATAAAACGGCGGCACTTAGCCAGGTCTTTTCGAGCTGGAGCGCCTTTTCGTGGGTACATCCACCACAGGCGGCGAACTCGCTAGCCTACGTGTTTTCTCTAATCCAGCAAACACACCGTAAGAAACGCAACTAACTCCATCCATCCCAACATCTCCCGAAACAACCCAGCGTTAAAATCCACCAACCAGCCATCCAAGTTGACAACGCATTAATTCTTCCCCAGCTATCCAAGTTAGCAAAGCATTTCTCTTCCCCCAACTCTCCAGGTTTACAAATCATCAATTTTACCCGCAAAAAATTAGTTGACACTAACTCTGAAATGTGCTATGATTCATAGCGAAAAAGTTATTGGTGGCTAACTAGGTTAATTACAACAAACTTAGTTATCGGCGACAAACTTTGCTGCCGATGACAAAATTGCAGGAAAGGAGCGATCATGATGCCTTTGACGATGGCAAAAACGGGGATAATCAACCAGATCAAAAAGGTTGGCGGCAGGGAGGAAACCCGAAGGTTTTTGGAGAGCCTTGGTTTTGTGACTGGCGGGCAGGTAACGGTGATTTCGGAAATCAGCGGGAATGTGATTGTGAATGTGAAGGAATCCAGGGTTGCCATCAGCCGTGAGATGGCGAATAAAATTTATATATAGAAGGAGAATGGCAATGGAGACATTGAGAGATGTAAAATGCGGCGCTTCGGTGAAGGTAGTGAAGCTTCACGGCGAAGGCGCAGTGAAGCGGAGGATTATGGATATGGGGATTACCAGGGGAACCCAGGTGTATGTGCGGAAAGTTGCGCCTTTAGGAGATCCGGTGGAAGTGACGGTAAGGGGCTATGAGCTGTCCCTGCGCAAGGAAGACGCGCAGATGATTGAGGTGGAAAGCTAGTACTGCATTGCGTAAATAACGGTGAATAGGCGTCTGATGTCTGCGTTAGATGTGAATCCCGCGAAACGAAGGCGTAGTGGTGCTACGTCGAGTTTCGTGGGATTTACAGATGACGTAGACAGCGGGTGCATATTCACTGGAATTTACGCAACGCAGTACTAGTATACTGTCCGGATGGGCAGTAAGTACATCAGCTTACGGCATACATAGTAACGATACCATGGTCAAAAGATCTTTTGGCCCAACATCATAGAACCAGGAGGAATAGAAAATGGCGATTAAAATTGCACTGGCCGGGAACCCTAACAGCGGAAAGACCACGCTGTTCAATGCGTTGACCGGTTCCAATCAGTTTGTGGGGAACTGGCCCGGCGTTACGGTAGAGAAAAAGGAAGGAAAGCTTAAAGGCCAAAAAGATGTGGTGATTATGGATCTCCCGGGGATTTATTCCCTTTCCCCTTATACCTTGGAGGAAGTGGTTGCCAGGAACTACCTGATCGCAGAGCGTCCGGATGCTATCCTAAATATTGTGGATGGGACGAACTTGGAGCGGAATCTGTACCTTACCACCCAGCTGATGGAGCTGGGAATTCCGGTGATTATGGCCGTAAATATGATTGATCTGGTGGAAAAGAACAGCGATGCCATCGATATCCGTCAGCTGGGCAAGGATTTAGGCTGTGAGGCAGTCCAAATTTCCGCCCTTAAAGGGACAGGGGTTATGGAGGCGGCCGCCAGGGCGGTGGAGGCGGCGAAAAACCGCAGCCAAAGCCTTCCGGTGCACCGTTTCGGTGAGCAGGTGGAAAGCTGCTTAGAGGAAATCCAGTCCTATCTGGATTCGGATATCCCTGTGGAACAGAGGCGGTTTTACGCCATTAAGCTTTTGGAGCGGGATGAGAAGATTAAAGGAGGAATGCGTGCCGTTCCAGATGTGGAAAAGCAGATTGCCCAGCTGGAGGAAACGATGGATGACGATTCCGAAAGCATCATTACCAACGAGCGGTATGCTTATATTTCCGGGATGATCAAAAACAGCTATCGCAAAGCGGGAAAAGGAAAACTAAGCCATTCCGATAAAATCGATCAGGTTGTGACTAACCGGATTTTGGCCCTTCCAATTTTTGCGGCGGTCATGTGGCTGGTGTATTATATTTCTGTAACTACCGTGGGAACCATGGCTACGGACTGGACGAATGATGTGCTTTTTGGGGAGATTGTGCCGCCTGCGATTGAAGGCTTCCTGACGGCAATCCGCTGTGCGGACTGGCTTAAGGGGCTGGTTTTAGACGGCATCGTGGCAGGAGTAGGCGCTGTGTTAGGCTTTGTTCCCCAGATGCTGGTGCTGTTCCTTTTCCTGGCCTTTCTGGAGGCCTGCGGCTATATGGCCAGAATTGCGTTTATTATGGATCGGATCTTCCGTAAGTTTGGTCTGTCGGGAAAATCCTTTATCCCCATGCTCATCGGAACGGGCTGCGGGGTTCCCGGCGTCATGGCTTCCCGAACCATTGAGAATGACCGGGATCGGAAAATGACCATTATGACCACCACATTTATCCCTTGCGGGGCGAAGCTTCCGATTATCGCGCTGATTGCAGGGGCGCTGTTTGGGGGAGCTTCCTGGGTGGCTCCAAGCGCATATTTTGTGGGGGTTGCCGCCATTATCGGCTCCGGCATTATCTTAAAGAAAACTTCCATGTTTGCGGGGGAACCGGCTCCCTTCGTTATGGAGCTCCCAGCGTACCATATGCCGACTTTAGGCAACATCCTGCGCAGCACATGGGAGCGGGGGTGGTCTTTTATCAAAAAAGCGGGGACGATTATTCTTTTATCCACTATCTTTATCTGGTTTGCCTCTTCCTTTGGCATTGTGGATGGGCATTTTGCCATGGTGGAGGATTTAGGGGACGGGTTTTTAGCCAATTTGGGCGGCTTAATTGCCTGGATTTTCGCTCCTTTAGGCTGGGGCGACTGGCAGATGGCCGTTGCCGCCATTACCGGCTTAGTGGCAAAGGAAAATGTGGTAGGCACGCTGGGGATCCTTTTTGGCTTTGCAGAGGTTGCGGAAGACGGACAGGAAATATGGGGAGCGCTGGCCGGAAGCTATTCTGCGGCGGCAGCGTATTCGTTCCTGGTATTTAATCTCCTTTGCGCGCCCTGTTTTGCCGCCATAGGGGCGATCAAACGAGAAATGAACAATGCCAGGTGGACTTGGTTTGCCATCGGCTACCAGACAGTTTTAGCCTATCTGGTATCCCTGTGCGTATACCAAATCGGAACCTTTATTGCTGTGGGGAGCTTTGGCTTGGGAACTGCTGTGGCGGCGGTGGTTATCCTTGGGTTTATTTACCTGTTGGTTCGCCCGGCAGGAAACATTTCTTTGGCGAATAGGAAAGGGATGGCGAAGGCGTAATGAGTTTAGGGACGATTGCAACGGCTCTGGCCGTGTGCTTGATGGCTTTTTTCGCAGCTAAAAGCGTTTGGAAAAACAGGAAGGCCGGGGGCTGCAGCTCTTGCGGATCCTGCGGCTGCGGCTGTAGCGGATGCCAGCCTGGCCGCGGAGTTAAAGAGCGTGAAAAAGAGGCGCAAAAAGAAGCATGAAAATAAAAAGGGGCAGGCAGCAGGCAAAGTCCCCTTAAGGAAGTATATGAAATTTCCGGAGAAACCGGCATGGCATAAGCCACGCCGGTTTCTTTCTGCTCCATCCCAAAACATTTTCGCCAGTTCATCGCTTACATAAAGATTTCCCTGTGTGGCGGATGGGTGATACAGGGAAAACGTATGCTTCCCGGGCAGCCTTCTCCTGACCGCCATCCCTGGTTTCCTTATGGGCTACTGCCCTTTTGCGGCTCCTTTTCATGCGCCGTAAAATTTCACTTTCGGATATGCTGGATGGCGATGCATCCAGGCCCTCCATGGGTAATAAAAACATGGCTCAGCAAATGCACACGCACATCGATTCCTGGAAATTCTTCCAGAGCCAACTCCCGGATCTGGGCGGCGGCTTTTGGCGCAGCCCCATGGACGATGTACAGAATGTCATCTTTCCCAACCTGGTCTTTTTTCATCTGCCGGAATACGGCTTTTGCCGCCCGCTTCATGGTTCGCCCTACGCCGAACTTATCCAGGCTGCTCCCGGCCTCATTTAACGTTAAGATAGGCTTTAAATCCAGCAGGGAGCCGACGAAGGCCACCGCCGGGGAAAGCCTGCCTCCCCGCCTTAAAAATTCAAAGTCCTGGGGAATCAGGTAGGATTTGGTCTGCCGGATCTTCTCTTCAAGCATTTGGACAATCTCATCCTTTTTCCTCCCTTCTTTAGCCATGGCGGCCGCCCGCTGAACCATATACCGGTGAGGGCCGCACAGGGTCCTGGTGTTGATTACGGTAATATCCTCCCGGTTATCAGCGCTTTCCCTGGCCATGCAGGCCGTCTGGTAAGTGCCGGACAGGCCGTCCGCCATGGAAATATTGATGATCGGCGAGCCCTTGCAGGAAGCATAGGCGTCCATCACATCCCCTAAAGGGGGCTGGGAGGAAACGGGAATATTCCCGGCCTGGATATCGGCTACAAATTCATCTACGGGCACTTCCAAATCCCTGAAATTCTTGTTCCCAATGGAAATACATAAAGGGATGGAAATTACCCCGGTCTCTTGTTCCTCTTTTGCAGTGAAAAGGCTGGAGGAATCGGTGATAATCTGAACCATCGCGGTCTCCTTTTGTCTTTTTTTAGTATATATACTTAAAAAGCGCATTATGTAGTTTTGAAAACCACTTGCATGGGGTTAATTATATTTGACAGGAAAGCAAAAGTCAACTATTTTCACATAAAATCTGCCGTCCGTTCAGCCCGCGCCATTCGCACTGCGCAGCGTCCCTTTAGGGGAAATCGCGCCTTACGGCGCTTTCCGCTGCTTACGCAGCTCCTTTTGCTCATAAACGGGCGCTCCCTCAGTGAAAAGCGATGAAGGAAAATTCATGCAAGCATGATTTTCCTTCATCGCTTTCCACTGGCTGAACGATTAATTTAAAAATTCGTAAGTTTTTCTTCAAAACTTATCCACGATTTTCTGCTAAACTAAACCTCAGAGCAAACATTCCACAAAAAGAGGAGAATCCACTATGACAAACCGAAATATCATTATCGCTGCCGTCCTCTCCGGCGCCGTAATCACTGGCGCTGTGATCGCGGTGGCCTGCTCCGCCCTGGAAACCCCGGATAAGATAGACTTGGCCTCCACTTATACCACCGTAGCCGCAAGCTCCGAGCCGGAGCCCGAATCTACGGCTGCCCCCGCCACGGCGCCGGAAACCTCCGGACAGGCGGAAGGCGCAGGGGAACAGGCAGAAAGCATCACCTATGAGATCCAAACCCACAAGGAGGGCAATATCTCGGTTCAGTACCCGGTCCTGTCCAATATCAGCGACCCGGCAAAGCAGGAGCAGGTTAACCAGCTGTTAAAGAAAAATGCCCTTTCCATCCTGGATGCCTGGGACGCAGGCTCCGGAAAAACCTCCATAGAGATCAAATGCCAGGTTCCTTCCGTCACCAGGAAGCGGGCAACTGCCCTTTACACCGGCTCCGCCTTCACCGAAGGCACGGCTCATCCCACCAATATCTTTTACTCCAACACGGTGGATTTGGACGCCTGCAAGGATCTGGGGCTTAGCGACTACACAGACCCTTACACCATGGCCGGATATGTGCTCAGCGACGACGTGCAGTTCAGCGGCCTTGGCGGGGAAGCCCTTTCCATGGTGATGGAAGAGCGTAAGCTTACGGACATTAACGGTTACACGAAAATATTTGAGGAAGCCGACTTCCCCCTTGCCGCCTCCCCGGCCTGGCCCTCCTCCTTCAGCTATGAAAAGCAGGGAGAAATTTACTTTTCCATCCCTGTTTCTCACGCCGCAGGAGATTACGCCATCGTACAGTTTACGCCGGAAACGAAATAAAACAAGGCAAAGGATTCTGCATAAATTCTACATAAACCGCCGGACAGATCACAAACTGCCGCACAAAACAAAAGCCTGCAAGGGACTAATCCTAATCACCCCTGTCCCCTGCAGCTTTTTTGTTTTGTGCGGCAGTATCTGCACGCGTCTGCACAGTCTGCCACGCTATAATCCTGCCAAGCCAAATCCCTTAGCTTACCTTTAGCTTACCCCTTACCGCTCTTCCTTCTCCGCTACCTCTCCCTGCTTCTTATAGATGGAGTTGGGAGCCACGCAGCCCCTCACGCTGGATAAGGGATAGATATTGGTATGCTTTCCTATCACCGTGCCCGGATTTAAGACGGAGCCGCAGCCTACCTCCACGCCGTCGCCTAAGATAGCCCCTACCTTCTTTAACCCGGTTTCGATGTCGCCGTCCAAGGCATGGATCTTGACCAGGGTTTTGTCGGATTTCACATTGGACGTTACCGCCCCTGCCCCCATATGGGACTTGAACCCTAAGATGGAATCGCCTACATAGTTGTAGTGAGGAACCTGGACGCCGTTGAACAGGATTACATTCTTTAACTCACAGGAATTGCCCACCACGGCCTTTTCCCCCACGACCGTATTTCCCCTGAGGAAAGCGCTGTGGCGGATCTCCGCCCCCGCACAGATAATGGCCGGGCCGGTCATCAGCACGGAACGGGCAAGGTTTGCGGATTTATGGATCCAGATATTTTCTCCCAGCTTCTTATACTCGTCCTCAGGAAGGCGCTTCCCAATAGAGGTAATGCATTTCCCGATATGCGGGAGGACTTCCCAGGGATAAGCATACATATTAAACAGCCTGGCCACGATGGTCTGGGTCAAATCAAAAAGCTCCGTGTTCTTCATCTCTTCCTGTTTCATCATACTTTCTCGGTCTCCTTTATCTTTTTATTCCCACGATAATAAACTGCCGCCGAATCAAAATTAGGCCGCAATCCATAACCGCTCCCCAGCCTTTTTACTCCTATGGTCCGTCCTGCCACAAAACGGTTCAGCTTCTCCATATATTCTTCCGGCGTAATCGAGCCTTCCGCCACATACGTCAGCCCCTTCTCCCAGCTGGCAGTCAATTCCGGGTTCAGCAGCTGCTTAATGGAGACATTGACCACCTCAAAAATCAATTCTCCTAAAAGGGTGGGGGTAATGACCTGGGTTTTCTGATTTAAGTCCAGGTACTTGATATGAACCAGTTTTTTCAGGATCTCCGCCCTGGTGGCGCTGGTTCCGATGCCGCTTCCCTTAATCTGAGCCCGCAGCTCCTCATCCTCGATCAGCTGGCCTGCATTTTCCATGGCCAGGATCATGGAGCCAGAGGTATACCGCTTAGGGGGCGAAGTCTCTCCCTCCTTGATGGCAAAATCAGAAATGTCCAGGATTTCCCCCTTCTTCAGTCCCTTTAGCCTCTCTAAGAACTCTGGGTTTTCCATGTCCTTCTTATTTTCCTGGTCATTTTCCGTCCCCTCGCCCCGCTCCGAAAAAGGCTCTGGAGACGCCGCCTTTAGGTCTTCCTGCTGCCCCTGCCCGTTTTCCTTTTTCCTATAGTTTATGTCGGCAACCTTTAAATATCCCGGTTCCAGCAAAACTTTAAAATTGGCAAAAAAATGTTCCTTTTCCCGCTCCATCTCCAGGGAATACTTCTGGTAAACCGCCGCGGGATAAAAAATGCTTAAAAACCGCCTGCAGATCACCTGGTAAATCTTCTCCTGCAAGGGCTGCAGCCTTCCTGTTGCCCCAAGCCCCTGGCCTGTGGGGATAATGGCATAATGATCCGTAATCTGCTTGTCATTAACGTAACGGGTCTTTGCGATGGTTTTCCAAAGCCCTGCCTGCAAGGCTTCGTTGGCAAAGGCAGACATAGGGCCATAGCCCTTTAGCCCCCCGATATTTTTCCCAATCTCCTTAGCTACCGCCGTGGACAATACCCTGGCATCCGTCCTGGGATAAGTCACCAGCTTTTTCTCGTAAAGCTCCTGGACTGCCTGAAGAGCCTGGTCGGGGCTGATCTTAAACATCTTGGAGCAATCGTTCTGAAGCTCCGCCAAGTTATACAGAAGGGGCGGGTTTTTCGTTTCCTTCTTGCTCTCCTTCTTCACCAGGCAGCCCCTTACCGGGGGCGTTTCTTCGAGGGCTTTAATAAGCTCCTCTGCATCCTCCCTTTTCCGAAAGCCGTTATCCTTATAAAGAGCCGGCGTGCCAAAATACCGGGAGCCTTCCACCGCTTTCCACTCGCCGTTAAAGAAGAATTCCCCCAGCTTAAAGGAAGCCGTCACCCGGTAAAAGGGCGTCTTGACGAAATCCCGGATCTCCCGCTCCCGCCGCACCACCATCCCCAGGACACAGGTCATCACCCGTCCCACGGAAACCACAGTGGACTTGGTTTTTAAATAGCCGGAAAGGAAGGGGCCGTACTTTAAAGTAAGGATCCGGGAAAAATTAATGCCCATCAGGTAATCTTCCTTGGCCCGCAGATAAGCGGAAGCGCTAAGGTTATCGTACTCCGAAAGATCCTTTGCCTCCCGGATTCCCCTTAAAATCTCCTCTTCCGTCTGGGAATCAATCCAGACCCGTTTTTCCTTCTTGCCCTTTACCCCCGCCATCTGAGCCACCAGGCGGTAAATATACTCGCCCTCCCGCCCAGAGTCGGTGCACACATAGATCGTGTCCACGTCAGCCCGGTTTAACAGGCCAGATACTACCTGAAACTGCTTGGCCACGCTGTCAATCACCTGGTATTTAAACTTTTCCGGAAGGAAAGGAAGGGTTTCTAAGCTCCATCGCTTTAATGCCGGATCGTAGGCATCCGGGTAACTCATGGTGATCAGGTGGCCTACGCACCAGGTAATCACCGCCTGATCCGATTCGATATACCCGTCCCCCCGCCTTCCTTTAACCTTCAAGGCTTCGGCAAACTGCTGAGCCACGCTGGGCTTTTCCGCAATATATAATGACTTTGGCATATTTACAAAAATTTATAGATGGTCGTCGTCTCGTACACTTCCCCAGCCTTTAAGAAAGGAGAGGGGAACTGGGGCTTATTCACCGAATCCGGATAATACTGGGTTTCAAAGCAGTAGGCATGGCGGAACCCGTACACTGCCCCTTCCTTCCCCGGCATATCCCCGGTCAGGAAGTTTGCCGTGTAAAACTGAACGCCTGGAAGATCCGTATACACTTCCATAAGCCTGCCAGACTCCGGCTCATACGCCTTGGCGCAGAGGGAAAGCTCTCCTGCCTTATGGTTTAACACCCAGTTATGATCGTACCCGTTCCCTAAAACCAGCTGCTCGTCATCTCCCCCGATGTCCCGCCCTATAGGCTTCATCGTGGTAAAATCCATGGGCGTGCCCTTAACGGGAAGGATCCTTCCGTCCGGAATCAGCACGGAATCAATAGGAGTAAAGTAATCTGCATCAATCCAAACCTGGTGCGTTCCGATATTCCCCTTCCCATGGCCTGCCAGGTTAAAGTAACTGTGATTCGTAAAATTCGCCACCGTATCCTGATCGGAAACCATATGGTAATGGATCATCACCGAATTCTCATCGGTCAGCGTATAGCTTACCGTAATCTGGGCATTCCCCGGATAGCCCTGATCCATGTCCGGGCTGTTTAAGGAAAAGGATACCCTGCTTCCCAGGCTGCTCTCATCCAGCTCCACTTCCCAGATGCGGGTGCGGTAAAATGCCGGTGCGCTGTGCAGGTTATTAGGCCCGTCGTTGGCGTACAGCTCATACCTGATTCCATTCAGCGTAAATGCTGCATTGCCGATACGGTTGGCATTCCTTCCGATGGTCGCGCCGAGATGGGGGGAATTGACCAGGTATTTTTCCACCGTGTCGTAGCCTAATACCACATCCGCCAGCTTCCCGTCCTTATCCGGAACCATCATGGATACCCAAATACCTCCCAGATTCGTAAATGAAGCACTGACTCCATTTTCATTGGTCAAGGTATATAAATCCACCTGGCTGCCATCCGGAGTTTCCCCAAAGCGTTCTACTTTAATTGCCATTTGCAATCCTCCGTTTCTTGTGACGGACATTCCCGAAACAGGCGCAAGCCCTTTCCGAAAACGCCCATAATTTTTTGCTGCCTTTCTGTGTGGCAAGGCCTGTGCCGCCTAAACGCCAGCCTGCCCTTTGGCTGCCTAGCACGTAAAGCATCATCCCCGAAAGCCATCGCTCTTCTCCACAGATTATAACGCAAAGGCCAAATTCTGGCAACAAAAACCTTCATCCCCTGGCGTTCTTACCCTTTTGCGGATATATATCCCTGAGCCGTAAGAAGTTCCGCGCACAAGACCGCCCCGCCTGCGGCGCCACGCACCGTATTATGGGACAATCCAATGAATTTCCAGTCATAAATGGAATCCTCCCGCAGCCGCCCTACGGAAATCCCCATTCCCTTTTCTACATCCACATCCAGCGTTACCTGGGGACGGTTGTCCTCCTTAAAATAGCGGATAAACTGCTTCGGCGCACTGGGCAGATTCAATTCCTGGGGAAGGCCGGAAAAGCTTTCCAGCTTTTCAATCAGCTGTTCCTTCGTGGGATTCTTCCTGAATTTTACAAAAACGGCTGCCGTATGGCCGTTCAGTACCGGAACCCGGATGCACTGGCAGGTGATCTTAGGCTCGTTGGCCTTGACAATCACGCCATCCTTTAGCTGCCCCCAGATCCTTAAAGGCTCCTGCTCGCTCTTTTCCTCCTCGCCGCCGATATAGGGGATAATATTGCCCACCATCTCCGGCCAGTCTCCGAAGGTCTTCCCTGCACCGGAAATCGCCTGGTAAGTGGTGGCCACCACCTCATAAGGCTCAAACTCTTTCCAGGCCGTCAGCACCGGAGCATAGCTTTGAATGGAGCAGTTCGGCTTAACGGCCACAAACCCTCTTTTCGTCCCCAGGCGCTTTTTCTGGAATTCAATCACCTGGAAATGCTCCGGGTTAATCTCCGGAACCACCATCGGCACATCCGGCGTCCACCGGTGGGCGCTGTTGTTGGAAACCACCGGGGTTTCCGTCTTGGCATAAGCCTCCTCGATGGCCTTAATCTCTTCCTTGGACATATCCACCGCGCTGAACACGAAGTCCACGCCCAAGGCCACCTGCTCCACCTGGTTTACGTTCATCACCACCAGGCTCTTTACCCTCTCCGGCATGGGCGTATCCATCTTCCACCGGCCTCCCACCGCCTCCTCATACGTCTTTCCCGCAGAACGGGGGCTGGCGGCAACAACCGTCACCTCATACCAGGGATGATTCTCCAACAGGGAAATAAACCTTTGGCCCACCATGCCGGTAGCACCCAGCACGCCTACCTTTAACTTTTTTTCCATAACCGTATTCTCCTTATCCATCTGAGATATTCTGTCTAACTGCTGCCAGCCTCGTTACCAGCCCCGCAAGGTTCAGCCCTCACTGCTGCCAAAATGCCTGAAACTGCTTCTGGGGCGGGAATGATTGCTCAAACACGCTCTCGGTAACATAGAACTTATCCTATAACAAACCGTGAAAAAATGCAATACTTATTTCCGCAGGCAATGCGCCAACTGCCGTGCCTGCGGCCAGATATTTGCCCCCCAAAGAAGCTTGAAAAACCTGCCAGAGCACCTGAACTAAAGCCTAACCTTGCTTCCCTTTCCGTCCCGCTTCCCAAGCTTTAAGCGGTTTAAATGGATTTCCTTCCCCTTATAGGCGATCACCGGATCATCCCCGATTAAATAGAAGCCTTCCAGCTTCTCCCCTTCCCCAAGCTTGATCCCCCTGACGCCCTTGGAGATTTTCTTTGCCGCCGGGATCTCTTCCAGCGGGAAGCGGAGGAAAATGCCGCCTTCTGTCTGCAGCGCCACGTCCTTCTGGCCCTCCGCCAAGATTACGGCCAAAAGCTCATCCCCTTCTCCCAGCTTCGTGCCTGCCACCATCCGGTTATTCGTCTCAAACTCCGACGCCGGAACCTGCTTTACCAAGGCGTTTCTGGTGGCGAACACCAGCATCTTTCCTTTCATGCCGCTTTCGCAGCCCAGGTAAAGGATCTGCTCCTTCGCCCCGTCAAAACGGCTGATATTGTCAATAGGCGTCCCCTTCTCCCGCAGCTTCCCAAAGGGCACGTCGGAAACCTTAAGCAAATGCAGGTTCCCCACATTGGTAAACAGCACAAGCTTATCGCAGGTCATGCAGCGGATGATGTAAGGGTATTCGCTGCTTACCGCCTCCTGGTTCCGCTCGAATGCGGCCTTGTCCAAAAGCTTGCAGTAGCCGAAGCGATCCATCACAAAAGCGGCTTCCGAAACCGTAAGCTCCTCCTCCACGTACACCGCTTCCTTGCTGTCCTCAAGCTGGGTGCGGCGGGGCAGGGCAAATTCTTTTTTAATCCGCTCCAAATCGGCCACGATCACCTCATCCATGGTCTTTCTGCTGTTTAAAATCTTTTCATACTCCTTGATCTTTTTTAACGTCTCCTTATGCTCCTTTTCCAGGGCAAGGATCTCCAGGCCAATCAGCTTATACAGGCGCATCTCCAAAATCGCCGCAGCCTGGCGCTCCGAAAAGCGCAGCTTTTTTGCGTCCTCCTCAAAGCCGGGCGCCCTAAAACGGATGCGGGAAACGTCCCCCTCCGTCAGGCAGGCCTTGGCATCCTTTAAGTTCTTCGCCCCCCGCAGGATAGCGATAATCAAATCAATCACATCGCAGGCCTTGATCAGCCCTTCCTGGACTTCCTTTTTCTCCAGCTCCTTGTCCAAAAGCACCTGGTACTTTTTCCGGTTATTTTCATGCTGGAAATCGAAAAACCGCTTAAGGATCCCCTTTAAGCTTAAGGTTTCCGGGCGGCCGTCTGCGATGGCAAGCATATTGACCCCGAAGGTATCCTCCAGCTTCGTCTTCTTATAAAGGATGTTCATGAGCTTCTCCACATCCGCATCCTTCTTAAGCTCCAGCACAATCCGGATCCCCTCTTTGTTGGACTGGTTGGAGATATCCACCACGTCCGGCAGCTTCCTGCCCTCCACCAAGTCCGCCACATCCACCAGGAATTTATTGATGCCTGCCCCGATCATGGTATAGGGGATGGAGGTAATCACCAGCTTATCCTTATCGGCCCTCCGCTTCCCCAGCTCCACCTCAAAGTTCCCCCGAAGCTTAATCTTCCCCGTGCCCGTCTCGTAGATTTCCGGCAGGCTGCTCTTATTAGCGATAATCCCCCCGGTGGGGAAATCCGGCCCCGGCATCCACTCCATCAGCTCCTTGGTGGAAATCTCCGGGTTCTTCACGTAAGCGATGGCCGCATCAATCACCTCCCCTAAGTTATGGGGCGGGATGCTGGTGCTCATGCCCACGGCAATCCCCTCGGAGCCGTTGACCAAAAGATTGGGAACCCGGACAGGAAGCACCTCCGGCTCCTTCTCCGTCTCATCGTAATTGGGGACGAAATTCACCGTCTTATCCAAATCCTTTAGGTATACCTCTTCCGCAAACTTTTCCAGCCGGGCTTCCGTATACCGCATGGCCGCCGCCCCGTCCCCCTCGATGGAGCCGAAATTGCCGTGGCCATCCACAAGGGGCATCCCTTTCTTAAAGTTCTGGGACAGAACCACCAAGGTTTCATAGATGGAGCTGTCCCCGTGGGGATGGTATTTACCCATGGTATCGCCCACGATACGGGCGGACTTCCGATGGGGCTTATCATGGTTAATCCGCAGCTCGCTCATATCGTAAAGGACACGGCGCTGAACCGGCTTAAGGCCGTCCCTGGCATCGGGGATCGCCCTGGCCGTGATTACGCTCATGGAATAATTCATGTAGCTGCGCTGCATTTCCTCTGAATATTCCGTCTTAATGATTTTCTCTGACATTGCTTCTCCTATCCTGCTCTCTGCCCGCACTATGCATCAATTTCCGCCTCATCCGCATGGTCATAGATAAACTGCCGCCTGGGGCCTACCTCGCTCCCCATCAGCATCTGAGTAATCTCCGAGGCCAGCCGCCCGTCCTCGATCTCCACCTGCTTCAGCACCCGCCGTTCCGGATCCAAAGTCGTCTCCCAAAGCTGATCCGCATCCATCTCCCCAAGACCCTTGTACCGCTGGAGGGTAAAATCCCCCTTGTGGGTCTTCCGGTAGCGCTCCAGCTCCTTCTCATCATACAGATACTCCTCGCTGCCCTTTTTCGGGATCACCTTAAACAGCGGCGGCATGGCGATATACACATGGCCGTCGGTAATCAGCTCCGGCATAAACCGGTACAGGAAAGTAAGCAAAAGGGTGTCGATATGGCTCCCGTCCACATCCGCATCAGTCATTAAGATAATCTTGTCATAGCGAAGCTTGGTAATGTCAAAATCATTGCCATACCCTTCAGAAAAGCCGCAGCCGAAGGAATTGATCATGGTCTTAATCTCCGCGTTGGCCAAAACCTTATCCATGGAAGCCTTCTCCACATTCAAAATCTTCCCCCGGATAGGCAGGATGGCCTGGTACTGGCGGTTCCTGGCGCTCTTTGCGGAGCCTCCTGCGGAATCTCCCTCCACGATAAAAATCTCGCACTTGGAAGCGTCCCTGCTTTCACAGTTGGCCAGCTTCCCATTGCTGTCAAAGGAAAATTTGGATTTGGTCAGCATATTGGTCTTGGCCTTTTCTTCCGCCTTGCGGATCTTGGCCGATTTCTCCGCACAGCCGATAATCCCCTTTAACACCTCCAGGTTCCGGTCAAAGTAGCGCTGCAGCTCATCCCCGGCCACCGTGTTTACCGCCTTTGCCCCATCCGCGCTGGCCAGCTTCGTTTTCGTCTGCCCCTCAAAGATGGGATCCGGATGCTTGACCGCCACCACCGCCGTCATCCCGTTCCGGGTGTCCGCCCCGGTAAAATTCGTATCCTTTTCCTTTAAAATCCCCAGCTCCCTGGCATAGCTGTTAACCATGGCGGTAAACCGGGTCTTAAAGCCCACCAGATGGCTTCCCCCTTCCTGGGTAAAGATGTTGTTGCAGAAGCCCAGCACATTTTCCTCAAAGGCATCCACAAACTGGAGGGCAATCTCCACCTCCACCTGATCGGCGGCTCCCTTCACATAAACCACGTCATGGACAGGGGTTTTCCCCTTATTCAATTCCTTCACATAAGCCCCAATCCCCTCCGGCTCATGGTAAGTTATGGATTCTTCCTCCCCCGCCCGCCGGTTTTCGTAATGGATGGCCAGGGAAGGGTTTAAGTACGCCGTCTCGTGAAGGCGGCTTTTCAGCCAGTCCGCCTTAAACCTGGTTTTTTCAAAAATCTCATCATCCGGGGTAAAATTAATCTCCGTCCCCGTCTCCTTCGTCTTCCCCACCTTGGGGAGAAGGCCATCCTCCAGCTCCACCACAGGCACGCCCTGGCGGTACGCGTCCCGATGGATAAACCCGCCCCGGCAAATCTTGATCTCCAGCTGCTTGGACAAAGCATTAACCACCGACGAACCCACGCCGTGAAGGCCGCCGCTGGTCTTATAGGATTCATGGTCAAATTTCCCCCCGGCGTGAAGGGTAGACAGCACCACCCGCTCCGCCGTCATCCCCTTCTTATGCATCTCCACCGGAATGCCCCGCCCATCGTCCCGAACGGTACATGAGCCGTCATTTTCCAGGAATACCCATATATTGCTGCAAAAGCCTGCCAAATGCTCGTCCACGGAATTATCCACGATCTCATAGATCAAGTGGTTCAGTCCCTTCGTCCCCACTCCGCCGATATACATCCCCGGACGCTTGCGCACCGCCTCCAATCCTTCCAAAACGGTAATGCTGTCCGCATTATACTGTACCTTTGACATCCATACTCCTCCACATCTTAAATACTCCCCGGCCTGCCCGCCGCGCTTTCCTATCCACTTAACGTAACGTTTTCATTTAACGTATCGTTACCATTTAACCATAAAAATCCAGCCTTTTCAAGTAGTTACGCCGAAAAAATCGAATATATGTTCTGTTTTGCGAATTTTTTATAAAAACAGCTCCAGCAAAAACACCACCCCACAGGCTCCCACAGCCACCTGAAATAAGCTGGCCCCGAAAAACGCCAGGCCCAAAGCCGCCAGAAGCCCGGCTGCCCCGGACCATACGCTGGAGGTGGCTGTCAGGATTCCCGGGAATGTCATCACTGCCAAGGTAACGTAGGGAACGTAATATAAAAACGAGCGAATCCACTTATTTTTAATGGGCTTCCTGATCAAGGTCAGGGGAAGCACCCGGATAAGGTAAGTCACCCCGGCCATAACGAAAATATACCAGTATATATTGCCTTTCATTCCTTCCCTCCTCCCTCTTTGCCATCCATACCGCCTCTTCCCTCATCCTCGTCATTTACCGGGAACAAAAATGCACCGGCCCCGGCAATCAGCACGGTAAGGATAATGATCCGCATCCCCGAGGAGATCCTGCCAATCACCGGAAGATACGTAAACAGAAGGCTCGCCCCCATGGCAATGCCAATCATTCCCGCCACCACCTTGCTTTTCCTGGCCGGAGGGACGATAATCGCGATAAACATCCCGTAAATCGCCACATTCAGCGCACTTAACACCCGGCCCGGCAGCACATTGCCGGACACCGTGCCCAGCCATGTCCCAAAAGTCCATGCCGGAGCGGCGACGGTAATCGCCCCATAAGCATAAAAAGGATTCAGCACCTGCCCTGCCCCTATGGCAATCCCAAAGATCTCGTCTGTAATCCCGTAGGCCATAAGCAGCCTGTGGAAAAACGGCATCTTGGGCGACAGCTTCTGGGATAAGGCGCAGGACATCAGGCAGTACCGCAGATTAATCACCAGCTGCGTTCCCGCCATCTCCATATAAGCCGCCCCCGCCGTAATCAGCCCCAGCCCCGCAAACTCCCCGGCAGAGGTCAAATTCATCAGGGACATGAAAGCAGCGGGAAAAGGAGCTATGCCTGAATTTCCCGCTGCAATTCCCAATGTAAACGATACGGCCAGATATCCAAGAGCAATCGGGATGCCGTCGCGGATCCCCTTAAGATACCAGGAATAATTGGTCTGCTTCATCTGTATTTCTCTCCTTAGTGCTGCATTTGTAAACAATTAAGCATGCTATAGTATATGCGATATTTGGGTAAAAATCAATCAAAATTTTTGCGGGGAGGAGGGGAGGGATTTTGGGAGCGGACTTGAAAGGTGGAAAGATTTTTTGTATAATTGGTATGAGAAGGGACACAAACCTACAGCCCCACCACAGAAAGGACGCACATGGAAATCGAACGCAAATATCTTATCACCTGCCCCCCAAAAGGCTACGAAACCCACCCCTCCTCCCTGATCGAGCAGGCATACCTATGCACCCAGCCGGTGATCCGCATCCGCAAGGAGGACGACCAATACTACCTTACTTACAAGGGCAAAGGCCTCCTTGCCCGCGAGGAGCATAATCTTCCCCTGACAAAGGATGCCTACCTTCATCTGCTGCCGAAGGCTGACGGGATTGTGCTGACTAAGCGGCGCTACCGGATTCCTTTGCCGGGGAGCAGCCTGGTTGCGGAGCTGGATATCTTTTTTGGGGAATACCAGGGGCTTATGCTGGCGGAGGTGGAGTTTCCCTCTGTTGAAGATGCCGAAAATTTCACCCCTCCCGCCTGGTTTGGCCGGGATGTGACCTTTAGCGGGGAGTACCAGAACAGCAAATTAAGCGCCGGCAAATAACGACCGGCGCTTTTCCTTTTCCCTTATTCCTCTTTTCCGTTACTTCTCTCTCACCTTTTTTATTTCTCTCTTACTTCTTCGCGATATATTTCCGGATATCCAGGGCGATGGATACGATGATTACGATACCTTGCACGATGTACTGGTAGTTGGTTTCCAGGCCCAAATCCCCAATCAGGCGGCGGACGGAAACGGGAATCAGCTTCTGCTCCTGGTGAAGGGGACAGCCTCTGCTCCTTGCCGATTTCCCCCTGTTCCACCTCTGCCACCGCAACCACCTATTTCATCGCCCCATCCCCCTCACCTGTTCAGGTTAGTTAATTCCTTCAGCATATTAAGCAGCACTTTATTTTCTTTTTCCCCTTTCACGCACACCCGGTAATAGCTTCCGTCTAGCCCCCGGAAATTTTTGCAGGATCGCAAAAGAAGCTTCCTTTCCCGGCATTGCCCATACAGCCTGCCATCCTCCGCCCCTTCCCGCAAATCCTGGAACAGGATAAAATTCGCTTCCGAGGGGCAGACCCAAAAGCCCAGATCCCTAAGCCCTTTTTCCAGCTGCTTCCTGCCCGCCCTTACCACCGTATCCGTGTGAGCCAGGTACTCCTTTTCTTCCAAGGCGGCTTCCCCTGCCGCCTGGGCCACCAGGGAAACCGGCCAGGGCTGGCGGGTGCTTTCCATCCTCTCTAACAGCTTCCTGTCCTTTGTCACACAGTAGCCCAGCCGCAGCCCGGCCATGCCAAACCGCTTGGTAAACGCTTTTACCACCACCATATGGGGGAAATCCTGCAAATCAGCGATCATGGAGCACTGCCTTCTGCGCTGGCAAAAATCCAGGAAGCACTCATCTACAATCAGCCGGATTCCCTCCTGCTCCGCAAAGGCTGCCAGCTTCCTAAGCTCCGTCCGGCTGACGGCAAGGCCGGTAGGGTTATTGGGATTGCAAAGGAATAAGACGGGAGGATGGGCTTTTCTTCCGAAATTTCCCCGGCAGAGGTTTCCTCCCCCGCCTTCTTTTCCAAGCCTTTCCATCAGCCGCCCCACCTCCAAAAGGAACCCTTCTTCCCGCTTAAGCGCAAAAAAGCGGATCCTTCCATCCACTGCCTTCAATGCCTGTTCATATTCAGAAAATGTAGGGGATAAAAGCCAGCCCTCCCCCGGCCTCTGGGCATATGCCGCCTGGAAAATCAAATCCGCCGCCCCGTTCCCGCAGAGGATCCATTCCTCCGGAACCTGATGGTAAGCCGCCAATTTCCCGACCAGGCGGCGGCAGCGGCTGTCCGGGTAAGACGCACAGTCCTTCGCCGCGTCCCCCACTGCCTGCCTTACCCCTTCCGGAAGGCCAAGGGGGTTAACATTGGCGGAAAAATCCCACCGTATTTCCTGGCTGTAAATATCGCCCCCATGCTGATAATCCATCCTTAATTTCTCCCTTGCCAGATACTTTTTATTCCCCGCTGCCAGCGGCGGGACTATTCATTCATTATATACAATTCTTTCCAAAAAGTCAATTTATCCAAAAGAATTGCTTATTTTCCCTTCTTCTTTTATCAATATTTTCCCAATTAAGCCGATATACCTTAATAAGAACACATGGAAGGAAAAGGATATGTCTGAGATAAAAGCAGCCAATACGGCTTTTGACTCCGCCATCAGCGCGGAAAAAGAAGTTCAGCTTGCCAAGCAGCAGGCGGAATTAATAACCGGCGAAGCACAGCTTCAGGAATTTTCCAATGCGCTCACAAAGCAGCAGGAAAACATACCGGCGGCTCATAAGGATACCCAGTCAGAGCCGCCAAAAGACTCTGCCGAGCTTTCCGACATCCGCAGGCGTCTCTCTGCAGATGGGGCAATTTCCCCGGAGGAAGCGCTTAAATGGATCCTGGAGATGGAAGGAGAAAAATGGGAAGCCTTCCTGCAATGGCAGCCTAATCCTAACCTTGCGCTCCCAAAGCAGCTTCAGGAACTGTCTAAGCTGTATCTTTCGCTCCTGGAAGCTGCCCTAAAATACGCGGAAGGGGAAAATCTGACCAGGCAGCTGGAGCGATTGGACGCCCTGCTGGCCCAAAAATTAACTTTGATTATGGATGAGAACCTGAAGTCCTTGGCCTCCCTTTTAAAAGAATCCGGACAAAGCACCGCCTTAGACAGCGTCCGCGCCAGCCTTTACCGGCAGACCGCCGGGCGAACCATCTCCCCCCAGGCTGCCCATGCGCTTTTTACCCGCAGGCAGCAGGCAGGCGGCAGAAGCATACCAGCCTTTGGCTCCTCCGTAAACGAAAGCGCCCGTTTCCAGAATGCCTATGATACCCGGGAAAATTCCTGGAAAGAACAGTCCAGGCAGAAAAATGCGATCATCAACAATTTCCAGAAAGACTCTGCCATGGAGGGGATGACTTACCATCCCACCAAAAAGCAGAATGCCCGGCATCAGCAGGCCTATCACTTACGGCAAAATTCTGGGGAAGAACAGGCCCGGCAGAGCGGGGAGGGCATCGGAAGCTCCAGGAATCCCAGGAGAAGCGCCCCCCAGGAGGGAATGATTTACCAGCCTGCCGGAAAGCAGGGCGTCCGGTTTGGGCAGGCCTGCCACACCCAGCAAAATTCCTGGAAAGAGCAGATCCGGCAAAGAAATGAAGTCATCAGCAATTCCCGGAAGGGCATCGCCGAAAATACCTTTAAACAGGGAAGCTCCAACTTCTGCTGCGGCAGGGAGCTGGAAAAAGCCAATCGCTTTGCCTCCCATTTGGACGGCAGCGGCAACCTGTTTAAAAACCCCGGCATCACCGCCAGAAACGAAGAAGTAACCGGGCTGCTGGCCGCCGTCATGTCCATCAAGGGACAGGTATACGCCAAGGAAAGCAAGCAGGGCACTTCCATTGCCCTTGCCCTTGAACGGGCAATCGAAAAAATCACCCTGCAGTACTTAAACCGAAAAGGGGCTTCCAATGTCTATTACCACACCCTTTCGGCCTATAAGCAAACCCAAAATGCCCAGAAAGCCATTGAAAAAGGGCAGGAGTATGCTTACCGGCAGTTTCAGAAAAAGCAGGGGGATCCGGCATATCAAAAATCCCCCCACTATTCCAAGGAATCCGGCTTTTTCCGGGCCATGACCAAAAACATAAGCCCGGAAAAAGGGTTCGCCTTAGGGAGCAGCATCCTGCAAAAGGACTGGCAAAATTTTTTAACGAGCATAGGGAACCGGCAAGACCCGTATTCGTCAAGGGCTGATATTTATAGTCCCTGGGGAATGCTGGCAGATACCAAAACGCATCTGCCCGACAGCGGGGGAACCGTAGGGAAAATCTTACTTGGCGCTGCAGTGCTTGCCATCCTGTGCGCCCTGGCAATCGCCTGTTTCCGATTAATTTAACTCGTTGTGCTTAACCGTTCCCGCTTCATCTCCAATTTCGCCAGAGCCGCCAGGCCTTCAAAGAATGGACGGCATTTCTGCCAGGCATCCCGGATATGAGGAGCCGCAAGCTTTGCCAGCTCAAAAGCCACTTCGCCGCTTCTTCGGCCATCTGCTGCTCAACCTTATGAATTTCTCAGCCTAAACGAAAAATACCAGGACAGCCTTTTCTGAAAAGCCCGCCCTGGTATTCGTTTTCATGAAGGATAAATCCCCTCCGTTTTCAGCCTGCTTAGATAATCCTGCCTATCATCAGATAAACAATTCACAGTCCTTCCTAACCGAACAGGCATTTTTCAGCGCCAGCGACGCGGCAGCTATCATTGCGCTATTTGCCTTTCTGGCGGAGGCAGGACATTTTGCCACACAGCGCATACACGAAATACACTTTCCTGAATCCACCTTTTTCGTATTCTCCCGGTCAATCGCCTGCACCGGGCACTGCTGTGCACATAAACCGCAATTCATGCAATCCTTCGTCGCTTTTGGAACTAAGCCGGCGCCGCCTGCCTTTTTGTAGGGCCGGTTCCCCGGTATCTGCGGCCCATCCTCCCCTGTCCCGCTTTCTATCTTTTCAAGGATCTTTTTTGCATAGCCTTTCAGCTCCTCCTCATCCTTCCCATCCGGCCTTCCGGCGGCAAACTGATGCATAATCGAATGTTCAGCCACAGCGGAAACGGCCGCGGCTATGGTAAACCCACAGCTTTCTGCTATATCCGCCATCTCCGCCAGCGTATCCTCATAGGCGCGGTTTCCGTACACGCACAGCAGCACGCATTTCGCCAAATTGCCTTTCGCCTGTGACAGCCTTTCCGCCGCAGCGGCAGGCACGCGCCCTCCGTAAGAAGGCAGCGCAATGAGAACCACATCTTCCGGGGCAAAACTGCACATGGAAAAATCATAGACCGGATCAGACAAATCGATTGTTTCCACAGAACCGCCCCGCTCTGACGGAATAAGCCCTGACATAAGGATTTGGGCCGTTCGCCCGGTTCCTCCTGTGGGGCTGAAAATCATCTGTGCATATCTCATGGCATCCTCCCACCTTATCTATACTACTCCATTGTTCTGGTTTCATCCTTTACAATAACATTTCCTAGTGTACTGTCCAATCACTCTACCGTCACGCTCTTTGCCAGGTTCCTTGGCTTATCCACATCCAGGCCCTTGGCTACCGCCACATAATACCCTAAAAGCTGCAAGGGGATCACCGCAAGGCTGGTGACAAAATGTTCATCCGTCTTAGGCACATACACGGTGAAATCCGCCACGTCTTCCACGCTGTAATTGCCAAAGCTGGTCAGCCCCATCAGATACGCCCCCCGGCTCTTTACCTCCACCAAATTGCTTACCGTTTTCTCAAAAAGCGCCTTCTGGGTCAGGATGCCGATAACCAGGATCCCATCCTCAATCAGGGAAATCGTCCCATGCTTCAGCTCCCCTGCCGCGTAAGCCTCCGAATGAACGTAGCTAATCTCCTTCATCTTTAAGCTGCCCTCCAGGCTGATGGCATAATCCAGGCCGCGCCCGATGAAAAAGATATCCTTGGCATTGGCAAACTTTGCGGCAAACCACTGGATCCTTTCCTTATCATCGATAATCCTCTGGATCTTATCCGGCAGGGCTTTCAGCTCTCCCACCAGCCGGCAAAGCTCCTCCTCCCCAAGCTTTCCCCGCACCTTGGCAAACTGCATGGCCAAAAGGTAGCAGGCAACCAGCTGGGTGCTGTAAGCCTTTGTGGTAGCCACGGCAATTTCCGGCCCGGCTACGGTATACATCACGCCGTCCGCCTCCCTGGCAATGGAGCTGCCGATGACATTGACCACCGCAAGGACAGGCGCGCCCTTTTCCCGGGCCACCCGCAGAGCCGCAAGGCTGTCCGCCGTCTCCCCGGACTGGCTGATCACAATCACCAGATGGCCTTTTCCCAGCATAAGCTTCCGGTAACGGAACTCCGAAGCCAGCTCCACCCGCACCGGGATCTCCGCCAAATCCTCGATCACATACTGGGCGGCAATCCCCACATGATACGCCGAGCCGCAGGCCACGATATGGATCTGGCTAAGCTCCCGGATCTCCTCCTCACACAAGCCGATTTCCCCTAAGTCAATCTGCCCATCCTTCACAAACGCGCTTACGGTATCCGCAACCGCCTTAGGCTGTTCGTGGATCTCCTTCATCATAAAATGCTCAAAGCCGGCCTTCTCCGCCGCCTGGGCATCCCACTTGATTTCCGTAGGCTCTTTTTCCACCGCCTCGCCGTCCAGGTTATAAAACGTAATCTCCCCCGCCTTGACGCAGGCCATTTCCAGGTTGCCGATATAATAAACATTTCGGGTATACTTTAAGATCGCGGGCACATCCGAGGCAATATAAGACTCCCCGTCCTGGATTCCCAGGATCATAGGGCTTTCCTTCCTGGCAACGTAAATCTCCCCCGGGTAATCCTTAAACATCACCGCCAGGGCGTAAGAACCGCGCACACGCACCATGGTTTTGGACAAAGCGTCAATCGGCCCGCCTTTATACTTTTTATAGTAGTAATCCACCAGCTTAATGGCCACTTCCGTATCCGTCTGGGAATAAAAGGCATACCCCTTCCGCAGCAGCTTATCCCGCAGCTCCTGGTAATTTTCAATGATTCCGTTGTGAACCCCCACAACATCCTTTCCCTCGCTGATATGAGGGTGGGCATTATTCTCCGAAGGCTCCCCGTGGGTTGCCCACCGGGTATGGCCGATGCCGCAGGTTCCCCGAAGCTCCTCCCCTCCGTTCGTCTTTTCGGAAAGGAACTTCAAACGGCCTTTCGCCTTAACCACTTCCACATCCCCGCTGCCGTCCCGCACCGCCAGCCCCGCCGAGTCATATCCCCGGTATTCCAGCTTAGAAAGACCATCCAGCAAAATCGGCGCAGCCTGACGGCCGCCTGCAAAACCTACTATCCCACACATTGATTCCTCAGCTCCTTATCTCCTCATTCCCCTATTTCTATAGTAAACGACAAAACAAAGATTTTTGCCGTCCACTATAAACTATGCCTTTGGGAAAACGGTTTTCTTTCCACCTTATAGCTTATGCGGCAGGGGTGAGCCTTACCGCATCCTATTCACTTTATCCTGTCTTTTGCTTTTTCATATGGCATATGCCCTTTACGCAAGATTCATTTTCCTTTAATGTCAAGATAGTAAACGGGCATTTTTCTCCTAAATCCAATGAACATTGCTCATATCCTGCATCATTTACATAATCGCCATATACGTCAAGACCATCGGTAAAACGCTTGACAACTGCCTTTAAACTTTCAATACTGTTATCTGCACCAATCCAATAACGATTATTTTCAAAAGCCGCGCCTAATGTCGTCCCACTTCCAGCAAAACAATCCAAAACGATATCTCCAGGATTTGATGAAGCCGTTACAATCATTTTCAGCATATCCATATTTTTTTCGGTTGGATAACCTGTCGTCCTTCGAGCTTGATTAATTGAATCCCTATAATTCAACCAAATATCCTGTACGGGAATTCCCTTTAACGGGTCGCAAAAAACCATCCGCCTGGGATTGCCTGTGGGACTCCAATATATCTCTCCAGCGGCATCCAGTTCATCAAGTTTATCCGGTGTGTACTGCCAATGTTTTCCTGTTGGAGGCAATTTACCTCTCCATTCCTTTCCTGTTGCTCCATTTCTAACCCCAGGAGCATGAATCGGCACTTTTTTATAACGCCGCCCTGTTTTTTCATCAACACATGGATATTGTTCAATCATGCGATCATATTCCCAGGAGTCATAAGGCCTATTCCATGTATAATGATCAGTTTTGGAATAAAACATGATATAATCTGAGATATTGCCAAACGTATTTTTCGTATAGTTCTTTGTACTGCACTTCTTTCTTGTAATAAACGCCCTGCAATTATCTTCGCCGAAAATTTCATCCATCACCAATTTCATGGTAAAAGCCATCTTATTATCCAAATGAAGATAAATAGAACCTTCCTCAGATAATAATTCCCGCATAAAAATCAATCTTTTACGCAAAAACTCAACATATTCACCACCGCAAAGGGAATCGCTATATGCATACTCCTGCTGACGGTTAACAAAATTTGATGTGGTTGCAAACGGCGGATCAATGTAAATGAGTTTAATTTTATTTTGATATCCATTTTTTAACAGATATGCCAATGCATCAATATTGTCGCCAAAAAACAAAACATTTTGGCCATCTCCATTTATCGGAAACTGCACTTCAAATTGCTTTCCTGGATAATTCAAAATGCTTTCAAAGGATTCTTTACCTTCATAGGATAAGCTAACAGAAATTTTTTTACGCTTTTGCATTTCCCTGGGAGGTATCCCTGTTGCCATGCTAAACTTCTCCTTTTAGCCAAGATCTTGTTAATCTCTCATCTATCATTCTCAGTGTAATAACCTTTACTTCGTTCGGATAGCGTTCTTCTATACGAGAATAGTCTTCCCACATGGAACCTAGCAATAAGCCTGGCCCATCATTTAAAAATATTACTTTAGTCCTTAACCCATGGGAATGTACATAATTCAAGATCTCATCCGCACAGTTTTTGTAGCCGCCTGTCCTATCATCTTCTTGTGCGCCTCCTCTGTCCCCATCATATCGGGCAAGCCCAACAGCATAGATAATTTTTTTATCTTTTGATGCTATAACAAAATCCAAAGGTCTATTATCATCAGGATAATCACTCCATATTTCTATTGCTTGAATATCATTACCAGCACCCCGTGGCCCCCAAATATACATATCCGGAAATTTTTCCTGAATCATATTAAAGAACTTATCCGTAAGGTCATACCCTTTCTTTCCCCTATCTTTATATTCCCAAAGCACAGCACATAATGCTTCATCTGGCAAAGGGCGAGAATCGAAACGTTCTTGAACTATATGGATGGGCCTAAAACCATCGCCAAACTCCCGGCATATTTTCTCCGCCTGCGTTTTCTTCTTAAGCATTTCAACTGGGGTTTCCGGAGAAACATATTTCCTAAACACCCTGGAAAGCTGAATACGCATCCACGGATTAGGCGTTTGTGCTATATTCATAAATAATGCCGTAGAACTTTCTGATTGGCGCAACATTCCTGCAAATGTTTCCAGCACGGGCAAATACAGACGGCAAGCATCCTTAAGAATATCCGGATAATACTCACCCGTTGAAAGTGTTATATAATTACGCCGCTCATCTGGGGCAAAATCCCTGAAATCCCTTATGTATTTTCTCATGTATTTTACTTCCTTGTTCCATCACCCTATTCTAACGGTTCCCACTAGCCATCCTACTTCATATAAAACTCCTTATACCACTCTGCAAACCTTCGCAAACCGTCCCGAAGGCCGGTATTTGGCTTAAACCCAAAATCCTTTTCCAAAGCACTGGTGTCTGCATACGTAACCGGCACATCCCCAGGCTGCATGGGAACCAGCTCCTTATGGGACTCAAAATCATAATCTTCCGGCAAAACCCCTGCGCGGATCAATTCCTGCTGCAGGATATCCACGAAATCCAAAAGGTTTTCCGGCTGGTTATTTCCAATATTATAAACTGCATAGGGCGGAATGGGCAGTCCATCCTCCCCCTTTTCCTTATCCGGGGCTTTCTGCATCACCCGCTTAACGCCCTCCACAATATCGTCAATATAGGTAAAATCCCGCTTGCAGTTCCCGTAATTAAAAATCCGGATGGTTTCTCCCCTGCGCAGCTTATCCGTAAACCCAAAATACGCCATATCTGGGCGTCCCGCCGGGCCATACACCGTAAAAAAGCGCAGACCTGTGGAAGGGATCTCGTAAAGCTTGCTGTAAGCATGAGCCAAAAGCTCATTTGATTTCTTGGTGGCCGCATAGAGGGATACGGGATTATCCACTTTATCCTCCGTGCTGTAAGGAACCTTCTTATTTGAACCATACACCGACGATGAAGACGCATAAACCAAATGCTCCACGCCCTTTGCCCCGTGATCATAGGAATGGCGGCAAGCTTCCAAAATATGGTAGAATCCAATCAAATTAGACTGGATATACACGTCCGGATTCGTAATGCTGTAGCGAACGCCCGCCTGAGCCGCCAGGTTCACCACAATATCCGGATGGTACTGGGCAAAAATCCCATCAATCGTTTCCCGATCCGCAATGCTTCCCTTAATAAACACATAGGAAGCCTCCGGCCTGCAGGCCGCTTCCCGCTCAATCTCCTTAAGCCTCCACTCCTTAATGGATACATCGTAATAATCATTCAGGTTATCAATCCCGATGACCGTAATCCGGCCAACGCTCCTTAACAAGTCCAGCACCAGGCTGCTGCCGATAAAACCGGCAGAGCCAGTAACCAAGACTACCTTGCCCTGTAAATCTATCTTTGTCATCATTTCCTCCTGCCATGGGCGGCTGCCAAACCATCTGTCCGGCATAAATGCATACTCTTGCCCGCTCATCTATCCATTATAAATAGGGTGGTGGGGATTTGCAAGTATATTATTTTTTGATGGGTTGATTTTGATAGATTCAGTCAGTTAAAACTGAAGGAGGGAAATCGTACTTATATGATGTTTTTATTGGTTTTGACGGAGGCAAAGTCCATACTTGGCAAGTGTTTTATCATAATAGTTCAGCCAGTGGAAATCACCCGTTTATGAGCAAAAAGGAGCTGTGTAAGCAGCGGAAAGCGCCTGAAGGCGCGATTTTGCGAATAGCGCGGCTGAACGGATGGCAGATTTTTAAAGAAAAGAGAAGCAGATTTCACTCCACTTCCCTTACATTTATATTTTATTTATCTTTCCAACTCCTTTTATATTTCCTTATACTTAAAAAGCAAAAAGCGAATACTCATACTCTACTTTTAACCAGTCTTCCAAACAACATCGATATTTTTCCGTCAAATTTACTTATCTTTTTCCTGATATATTCTATAGCATATTTAGAAATTTTAGATTCTATACGATAAAAAATTACCCCCCCGGAAACACATATTATGATAAAAATTATTAATTTTTCAAATTTATTATCAAGAAATCTCCCCACATAAGAATATAAAAATGAATAAAACAATTTCTGAAATAAAAAAATATGATACGATGCTTTTCCCATCTTTTGTAAAACAGGTAATTTTGCAAAATTTACTTTGTTTCCAAGATAGCAAAATATCACGGGAGCAATATACATCACATCTAAACAAGAAGTTCCAGACCAGTTTTTATTTAAGAAAAACGGCATATGATGATAATATTGATCAATAATCAGCCAGACCAGTCCCGCCCCAAAAACTGTTGCCGCTGCCGCTTTTGTAAGAATTGTTTTCCCTATAGCAAAATAACAGCCGACAGAGACCGCAAACAAATACCTTACAATCAGCAATCGATATTCGTAATCGCTCATGCCATACGCAACTTTTAAATACTCCCAAATAAGGCTGAGTATAAAAATTCTGATCACAGCAAGATAGTCAAATTTCTTCACCAAAAAGTATACAAACGGATAAACCAATACCAGTTGTATCATTACCGGAACATAGTATGCCCCTGGTCCAACTCCTCCCACGATAAACAAGCTTAGTATTCCGTTAATAATCCTTCCATCACACAGCCTATACAACATCTTCCTTTTCAATTCAATCACAATTTCTATGGAGAAAATGATAGCAAACGGAAGCAAAAACCTTACCATCTTTTCAACGATATATTTTCTATTGTACGCTTCTGACAGACATGATATTTTTCTGTATTCAAATGTTTTAGCCAGAAGATACCCGGAAATAATCATAAAGATAGGTACTGCCTGATCTATCCAAAACGGAAAAAGGAAATGCAATCGACTTTCACCAGACCATTCAAAATGTGTAATGACGACAAATAATATACAAATTCCCTTTAAAACGTCAATTTTTTCATTTCTTTTATATGGCAAACGTTAACCACCTCATCCATCAATTTTTCTCCACACCACTTTATTGATAATCTCCGTGTATGACTGAATAATTTTTACCACTTTTGTACTTACATTTTCCTCTATATAAGATGGAACAGGAATTCCAATATCCCCATGACGATTCATTTCAACCGCTAATTCAACTGCCTGCAGCAAGCTCGTCTCATCAATTCCAGCCAGTATAAATCCTGCTTTATCAACAGACTCCTGCCGTTCCGTAGACGTTCTTATACAAACAGCTGGAAAGGGATGTCCCACACTATTAAAGAAACTGCTTTCTTCCGGCAAAGTACCGGAATCTGACACGACGGCATAAGAATGCATCTGTAAACAGTTATAATCGTGAAATCCCATGGGATCATGTTGGATTACCCGTTTATCCAGCTTAAAACCCGTTTCCTCAATCCTCTTTTTGCTTCTCGGATGGCATGAATAAAGAATCGGCATATTATACTTCTCTGCCATCTTATTAATCGCGTTAAATAATGAATAAAAATTTTTATCATTATCTATATTCTCTTCCCGATGGGCAGATAAGAGAATGTATTTTCCCTTTTCCAGCCTAAGTCTTTTATGAATATCCGAATGTTTAATTTTTCCCAGATTATTGTGAAGCACCTCAGCCATAGGAGAACCGGTTACAAAAGTATATTCCTTTGGACAGCCGCACTCAGCCAAATAATTCCTTGCCTGTTCCGAATAAGCCATATTTACATCAGATATTACATCAACAATTCGCCTGTTTGTTTCTTCCGGCAGGCATTCATCCTTACAGCGATTTCCTGCTTCCATATGAAAAATCGGAATATGGAGCCTTTTCGCGGAAAGAACTGCCAGACAACTGTTTGTATCTCCGAGGACAAGTACTGCATCTGGCCTTATCTCAACCATAAGTTTATAAGATTTCGCCAATATGTTGGCCATCGTCTCTCCTAGATCGTTGCCGACTGCATTCAAATAGATATCCGGATCAGCCAATTCCAGATCTTTAAAAAAAATACCGTTTAAATTGTAATCATAATTCTGGCCTGTATGGGCAAGCAATGTGTCAAAATACATTCTGCACTTTTTTATCACTGCCGCAAGCCGAATTACCTCTGGGCGGGTTCCGACGATTATCAGAAGTTTGATTTTTCCATTATCCTTAAAGTGTCTCACACTCAAATTTTCATAATTCATCATTGGAGGCTCACCTTCCTGCTCAAATATATTCTCTGAATGTGTCAGGCTTTTCCTGGTTAAAATGTTCATTTGCCCAGATAATTGTCACTAAGTCTTCATCTTCAGAAATGTTTATCAAACTATGGATATATCCCGGTATCATAAACAGCGCTTCAAGCTTCTTGCCTGATACCTGATATTCATATATTTTATCATCCCCATATTTTCGTAATTGAATCTTCGCTTTACCGGAGACAACCACGAAAATCTCCCACTTTGAATTGTGCCAATGCTGTCCCTTTACCACTCCGGGATGGCTCACATTTACAGAGAACTGCCCATCGCCTACAGAACGCAAAAGTTCCGTGAAACTGCCTGCTTCGTTTTCATTCATTTTTAAAGCATACTTAAAATCCTTTGGTGACAGGTAAGAAAGGTATGTGGAATACAGTTTTTTCTCAAAGGAGTCCTCTGGAATATTCGGTATAACCAGTGTCTGCGGTTGTCGCTTAAAAGCCGACAGCAGATCAATTATGCTTCCAAGCTTTATATGATATGTCTTTGGAACAAAGCAAAATTCACTGCACGTATCCGGAATCAGATCCATCCCCATATAATTACAATAGTGAGGTCTTCCTTCCAGGCAGTCGTACATCTCTTCCAACAAATCATCAATATAAAGCAGTTCAATCTTCGTTTCGGGATCATTTACAATATAATCTCTGTTATTAGCCACAGCGTCACAAAAGGTCGCTACCGCTGAGTTATAGTTTGGTCTGCACCATTTACCGAAAATATTTGGAAAGCGATAGATAAATATTTCCGCTCCTGTACGCTTATGGTATTCCATCAGCAATTTTTCACATTCCCTTTTCGATTGTCCGTATGCTGAGTTCGTGTGCTTTGCCAGCAGAAGCGCTTGAACCGAACTGGAAAACATTATTTTACATTTATTCCCCTGACGCCAAAGAGAATCTAACAAGTTCTTTAAGGAGACGATATTTCCCTCCGAGTATTCCTCCTCATGATTAACCCTGTTTACGCCAGCCAGGTGAAAGATAAAATCCACATCCGCGCAGTAATGATCCAACTCCTCACTGCTTGTGGTTCGATTAACTTCATATATTTCATCGATCCGGATATCCGGCCTGGTTTTATTCTTTCCGGTTCTTATGGTATGCAAATTCGCCACAAGATTTTTTCCGATAAATCCTTCGGAACCTGTCACCATTATTTTCATCTATTTACTTCCTTTTGTCCAGTTCGTCCTTTACATAGTCTGCGGTAAGTATCTTCTTTACCGTTTCCTCTACATTTAACCGTTTCGTATTGTGACTGGTGTATGCCTCATCAGCCATAGTGTGCACCTGCCCTTTAACAAAAAACTTGTCATAATTAAGATCACGGCTGTCTGCCACAACACGGTAATAATTCCCCATATCTTCAGAACGAAGGCGCTCTTCTCTCGTCATAAGGGTCTCATAAAGTTTTTCGCCATGTCTGGTTCCAATAATGTTTGTCCCACTATCGCCAAATAATTTCTGTACGGCCTTTGCCAAATCACCGATAGTAGACGCATCTGCTTTTTGGATAAATAAGTCGCCAGGATTGGCGTGTTCAAAGGCGAATTGAACCAAATCAACAGCTTCGTCCAAATTCATTAAAAACCGAGTCATGTTGGGATCCGTAATGGTAATGGGATTTCCCGATTTAATCTGATCGATAAACAGCGGAATCACTGAACCACGGCTGCACATGACGTTTCCATACCTGGTGCAGCAGATCACCGTGCCGCCGCGTTCGGCAGCCACACGGGCATTAGCGTAAATAACGCGCTCCATCATCGCTTTACTAATCCCCATGGCATTGATCGGATAAGCAGCTTTATCCGTAGATAAGCAAACCACCCGCTTAACCCCGGAATCAATGGCGGCGTGAAGCATATTATCGGTTCCGGCAACATTTGTGCGCACCGCTTCCATGGGAAAAAATTCACATGACGGAACCTGTTTAAGCGCTGCCGCATGAAAAACATAATCAACGCCATGCATCGCGTCCCTGATGGATTGCGCGTTACGCACATCCCCAATATGAAATTTTACTTTATTTGCATGATCCGGGTATTTCGCCTGCAGTTCATGGCGCATATCATCCTGCTTCTTCTCGTCCCTGGAAAAAATCCGGACTTCCCCAACATCACTTGTCAGAAAATGCTTCAATACAGTATTTCCAAAAGAACCTGTACCGCCTGTAATCATTAATGTTGCGCCGTTTAGAGTGGACATTTTCTATTCCTCCGATTTATCACTTGTTAAAACAATTCATCCGATAGTTATTCTAATATTCTTTAATATCTTTTCCGCTATAAAAACCGCTTCTCTTGAATCTTTCCCCGTAGTAATAATGTGCCCGATACGGTCATTACTGGATTTAAGGGCATGAACCCGATCCCCTTCATGCGAATAAAGCTTTATTTCCTCAACGCCTCGCTCTCTATATGCTTCCTCAGGAATATAAATCTTCTTAATCATTCCTTCTTGAGCACATATAAAACGTATTGCGCTTCCTCTGTCAAATTTCTTCTCAATATCAATTTGTTTATGTAACGCCAAGAGGATTGAATTCCCAACCATATCTACCCCTGTTGATAAAGGCACAAGCCTGGATGTAATATAATCCCCCCCAAGCCTGGCAGCTATTTCAACTATTTTAACACCATCTGATGTAACCTTTAATTCTGTATGGGAAACTCCATTAACTATGCCAATTGCCTTAATTGCCTGTTTCGTAACTAATTCAATTCTTTCTTTGATATCTAAAGGTAAATTACTTTGCTCAGAATGCCCCAATTCTACAAAATATGGCAATGGCGTAACCAATTTATCTGTGATTGCTATAATAGTCACTTTCCCATTTTCAATGAAGCTCTCTACACTAACCTCCGGGCCAGTCATAAATTCTTCAACCATCACAACATGGTTGCGGGAATTCGCCACACATTGATGATAATATTCTCGCAGCTGTGAATCTTCTGATTTAGATTTGATCTGCATAACTCCTCTGCTGGCAGCGCTGTCTGAAGGCTTTATAATACATACGTCATCAAAAACTCTCACTGCATTTACAAATTCGCTGAAATTGCCACAAGAAAAATATTGCGGAATAGGTATCTGATGCTTTTTCAGTCTGTCTCTCATGGCTGATTTCACCGTTGCGCATATGGCATTTTCGTATGATAGATCAGAAGGCAATCCCAGCTTTTCAGAAACATATGCAGCAGTGCGAACCGGCGCGTCGCTAGTAGAGGTAATTACATAATCAGGTTTAATTATTTTAGCTTTTTCCAAAACCGCTTCTTGGTCAATCGTACTTATTAAGCATGGCTCATCGGCATAAGAAAAACCAACCGCATTTGGGTCATAGTCACATACTACTACTTTCAGGCCTAATTCCTTTGTCTTCCTGATTGCTGGCAGCTGGAGCGGCCCTGCCCCTAAAATCATCACTGTCTCCATAATTGCTCCTTTGAAATTCCTACAGCAATCTTACTCAATATTTCTTCCGTTTTAATTGCCTGTTCTTCTGTGTAGCAAAAATCATTAAATAAATTTAATATATGTTTATATACATAATTACAGTAAGGGGTAACATCATTGCTCCAATACCCATTACACAGACTCATATAGTGATTACTACAATAAAGTCCATTGGCAAACAGAACTTGTTTACAATAATCAGCATTCTCTAAAAACACATTATAGCGCCAAGTATTATATTCATTTGAGAGACTTCCCGGAATTTTTGCGTAAATATTGTTTAATTTCTGTTTATGAAGCAATACTTTCTGCAATTGAGATTGCACTAACGCAAAATAATTTTCCAAATCACAATCAGAATCACAATCCAACCAGTGAGAAAAGAAAATATCCATATTAGCCTTTTGATTTTCTTTTATATGTGATTCCTTAACATGAACTTCAAATGCATCTTTATCTTTCTGTCGAAAAACTTCTTCTGCTGTTTTATAACTCCATTTTTCATGAATATAACCATATCCGCCAAAACCAATATCAGCAACTTTAGTATTTCCGGTAGAAAATAATACCATATCTAAATCTTCACACAGCGATGAATATTTTAATTCAGGTATACATAGGCAGCAATCTTCGACAATAATTATTCCAGGATATTCTTGCTTCAATCCATATAACATCAATCTCTGTTTTTCAGTCAAAAAACCGTATGCATGATTAAAATGTATAATAATATTTTCCTTTTCTTTCGCAAGAGCTAATAATACATCCCATGGCAGGCAGAATGCATGATCTATATCACAAAAAGAAATACTGCACCCCGCTTTTAAATATGTAGCCGGAACTGATTCACAAATATTCGCCGGAATAATGACTTCACGTTGAATTTGATTACTTGTCAACCAGCTATATAGTATTGAAGAAGCTCTTTTCCCTATTACAGTATACACCTGCTACCCCCTAATGATATCTGCAATTCTTTTTACCCCTTTTTTGTCAAAATAACGACCATAGCTCTGTGCACGGTTTTTTCTCCTATCATATTCTAACTCTTCTTTAAACAGTTTAAGAATTTTATCCTTTAAAGCCGAATCAAATATAACCATATTTCCCAAAAAAGGAACCATATGTTTCTCATCCATAGCTACGCATTGCTCATGATGATTGCTTACAAATTCAAAACTAATACACGGCACATTCATAGATAAGGCTTCAAAAATAATCGTTGAACCAGGTCCTAAAACCAAGTCAAATTGAGTAAGAAATACAGCCATATTTTGTCCCCATGGGATTAATTTGACATTATCATGTATCTCCTTTACTTTAAATAATGCTCTTTTATAACTTTCTTTATAATATAATCCGAGAAGAACATAAAATTCTATATAATCATACTCCTTCACCAGTGTACTAAGAATATTATACGCTGCATGATAATCATCTGTACTTCCGGTCGTTATTAAAACTTTACTAACATTTCTTCTGATATCATGATTTTTTACTTTACAAAATTCTTCTCGAAGCGGAAAATAATCCGATCCTAAAAAAAGCTGCCTATTATATCTTGAATTTGAATAAAATTCATGGGAAGCTTCTATATTATAGTTGATTATAACGGAACAATTATAATCAAACGCATAAAGATCATCGATATAAATAACCTTTCCAACCTGACTTAACACATCAAAGTCCTCGGGAGAGATTTCATATGTATCAACTAATATGGTATGACACTTATGCTCTAACATCCAATTTCTGACCTGAATACTATACGGTATATTTTTATCTGTTAGCCTAAAATATATGATCCCATTATCTGCAAGGACATTTGTATCCGAAAAATCTGATATCAAAAAATAAACTAATTGATTGTTTTTGATTAATTCTTTTGCAATCGATATGCAACGCATAAAATGACCCATGCCGATTGTTTCATTCCCATCTGCCCTTATCGCCAACATCAATAATCTTCCTCTGTATTTATCATACTATAACTTAGCGGTGTTCCGAATTTCAAATCTCCTTTTGCCTTCTTGCCCAACACTCTGTTTAATTCCTTCGGCTTTAGTCCGTTATTTGGCCGAATACTCCTGACATTATCCGTGGTAAGAATTTCCCCAGCTTTAATATCTTTGACAACAAATAAACTTCTTCTGCATTTATATTCTTCCATTTCGCCTTTAGAAGGACCATACTGAATTCTTCCCCGCATAGGATTTACGCTATTTACTGCTTTAATCATCTCCTCAAATTCTTTTGGTTCCATTGAAAATTCACTGTCAGCATTTTCAATTTTCCTGGATAGGCAAAAATGTTTTTCAATTACCTGAGCCCCCAAAGCCACCGCCACAATATCCGATAAATATCCCATACTATGGTCAGAAAGGCCGACTGTTACTTGAAATTTCTTTTTCATATCTGCTATCATATTTAAATTCAAATTACTAATATCCGTAGGATATTCACTGCAGCATTTGAGTAAAACCACCTGGTAATTATTCATGCGATGGCACGCATCCAGAGCATCCCTAATTTCTTCTTCACTAGCCATTCCACAAGAAATAATCATAGGCTTGCCTTTTGACGCGGCATATTCAATCAATGGTATATCAACAATCTCAAAACTGGCTATTTTATATGCCTCACATCCCATCTCTTCCAAGAAATCAACTGCTGTATTATCAAATGGAGTGGAGAGAAAGTCTATTCCAGCCTTATCGCATTCTCTCTTAATAATCGGCTGCCATTCCCATGGAGTATACGCACTGTTGTATAATTCATATAAATTCATATTGTCCCATAATCCGCCATGAAAAGTAAAACAATCATCATGGCAATTAATAGTAATCGTATCTGCAGTATAAGTCTGAATCTTCAGACAATCCGCACCGCATTTTTTTGCTTCATGGACAATTTGAATTGCGTTCTCCAATTTTCCCGCATGATTCGCGCTCATTTCCGCAATAGTATATATTCTGCCCAAATTCAATGAATCATATAGGTGGAACATTTTATGCACCTCTCATATTTTGAAATTTCTGTTCAGCTAACCGCCAATCTGACATATTATCAATATCCTGCACCTCTTCCTCTGGCAAAAGATACGCCGCCGAATGAGGTGTTATCAAATTATGATATTTGATCAGCGAATCTGTTTTACACAGGTAAAACTGACCCGCATCATGATAAATTGGCATTAAATCCTGACTCCTCGCATTCTCATATTCGGGGTATTGATATTGTAATTTACCTTTAACCTCTATCAGTGCACGCTGTGGCGGAAAACTAAACTTAACAACTGGCACAACTGACTCCCTCTCTGAATCATTCTCTAAAATGTTAAACGCATATTTTATTTTGTTTGGTGATATAAACGGAGCGGTCGGATATATGCAGCATACAATATCATACTCCTTTGAATTATCCTTGTATCTTTGGAGCACTTCGATCAATACATCCTCTGTTGTAGCAAAATCGGTGCTTGCTTCAATGCTCCTAAGGAAAGGTACTTTTGCGCCATACTGTTTTGCCACGGCAGCAATCTCTTCGCTATCGGTGGAAACCATAATTTCATCAAACATATTACTATTTATAGCTGCTTCTATGCTATATGCAATAATCGGTTTACCACAAAAATTTTTAATATTCTTTTTAGGTATCCTTTTCGATCCGCCTCTGGCAGTAATAATAGCAATTGAGTTCATCCCAATCCTCCTCATTTTTTATAATTATTAACTACCTTTTTGACAGAATGAATAACATCTTCAACATCCTGATCATTCATTGCTGGATAAAGCGGAATACTCATAATCGCCTTATATACTTCCTCCGCATTAGGGCATATCCCCTTTTCATATCCCAAGTGCTGATAATAAGGAAACCAATAAACTGGCACATAGTGGATCTGGCATTGGATATTTTCCGCGCTCATCGCGTCAAAAAATTCCCTTCTGGAGCACTTGAGCTTGTCCAAATTCAGACGTATTATGTAAAGATGACGACAAGTATCCGATTCCGGTATTTCTTTTTGCACGATAATCTCCGGGATCTTCGAGAATGCTTCGTCATATCTTTTTACAATTTCTTTTCTTCTTGCCGCAAACTTATCCAATTTACTCATCTGGCTTACAATTAAAGCTGCCTGAAAATCAGTAATGCGATAATTATATCCTAGAGAAATCTCTTCATAATACCAAGGCCCCTCATGTGGAGCGCCTTCCATCATACTTTCATCATGTGTAATTCCATGAGTATGCGCCAAAACAAGTTTTTGATAAAAAACTTCATTATTGGTAAGAACGGCTCCACCCTCACCTCCGGTAATGGTTTTAACTGGATGAAAGCTAAAACAAGTCATATCCGCTAAGGAGCCAACCTGCTTTCCTTTATATTTTGTCGCGATAGCATGAGCCGCATCTTCAATAAAAATCAGATCATACTCATCACAGATCGCCCTTATCTCATCATTTTCAACGGACTGTCCCGTAAAATCCACCGCCACTATCGCTTTCGTTTTATCTGTAATATGAGCTCGAATGCTCTCCGGATCAATATTATAGGTCTCTGGATTAATATCCGCAAAAACAGGCTTAGCTCCACAGTACAAGGCACAGTTAGCACTCGCTGCAAAGGTTATAGGAGTAGTAATTACCTCATCTCCTGCCCCAATGCCAGCCGCTATACACGCACAATGCAGCGCCGCAGTGCCGTTAGAAACAGCTACCGCATACTTTGCACCCGTATATTTTTCCAACGCCCTTTCCATTTCATCTACTTTAGGTCCACAGGTAACAAAATCGCTCCGAAGCACTTTAGCGACTGCCTGGATATCTTCCTCATCAATCCACTGACGCCCATAATATATTTTCCCGCCTCTCACAGGATACCCACCTTGAATAGCTAATTTTTCCATTTCCTTTCCTCCCACTAATCTATAGCTTTATAAATCAACAAATACCAATTCTGTTTTATTAAAAAGCCTTGGTATCAGAATTTTTGTATTAGATAGCCCACGGCTAATTATCAATTTTCCATCAACCACTCCGCTTGTATATTTAGGAAAAAAGCCCTGTCCTGGCGCATAAAGGCCTTGATTACCTATCCTTATCTGTCCTCCATGTGCATGACCAGATAAAATTAAATCAATCTTTCTATCTGCAAGATATTTATCATAATACTCTGGATGATGGCAAATGAGGATCTTAAATCCTGCCTTGCCTTCAAACTTATTTAAAAATTTTACATTAGGTTCTTTACTCGTAAAACTATATTTCCCATATCTTGACGTTGAAGTCAATGCACCAATATAGACCCCTGGTATAAACTGAACCCATTCATCATCCAGCAAATTTATTCCAACAGAAATAATATTTAATTTATCCTCTTTCTGTAACTTCCACTCATGATTGCCCAGACCGAAATACACAGGAGCAATTTTTAACAACTCTTTCAAAAAAAGCTTACCCTTAGTAATTTCAGCTTCTTTGCCAAAAGACTCTATTTTCCGACCATCAAAAAGATCTCCTGCTATTATAATTATATCTGGCATACCTTTTCTTACATAATCGATAATGTCAGGTCTGCCTCTACCGTGCAAGTCTGTAATTACTGCAATTTTAATATGTAAACCATGGTTTATATCATAATGTGTAATATCCATTGTCAAAAAATTCTTTTTCTCTTGATTATTCTAAATATTTCAAAACTTCCGATTAATATTCCCGAAATCCATCTAAGAATCCAAAAATTATGAGTAGTATAAAATAAAAGCGAAAAAACCAGCACTGCACTCAATCCAGGAGTAAAACTCTTCAAATTCATATGAAATTTCATTTCTCTCATATTTGCAGCGATTACATAATGTGCCACAAATAAAAGCCCATATGAAACTGCTGTAGCTAACGCTGCTCCATACATCCCCCATTTTGGAATTAAAATTATATTCAACACAATATTAACAATTGCTGCCGAAAACGTCCCTATCGCAATAATCTTTGTTTTCTTTAAATAGAATTCAAAATTTACTGGAAACTGGTACATAAAAATAAAATATATGCCAATTACTAATAAAGGGATAACATTCATTCCTGTCCAATATTCTCTGCTTGCGAAAAAATAACACATTTCTCGTGAAACTAATAAGAAGCCACAAGTAATTATCGTAAAAAGTTCAAGATAATTATTACATTTACCTTTTAATTTTTCATATGCCTTTTCATTCAAATCATCATAATAGAATGGACACCACGTCGTATTTAAAGCAGTCAGTAAAACATTTACAATTGCCGTATAAGTACAAAAAAAGCTATAAATGCCTACAGTTGTTCCCGCATATCCCATATGCTGCATCATAATTCTGTCTGATTGTTTCAAAATGTCTTGTGACAATCCATGGAACACTATTGGAAATCCCATTATAAAACAATGTTTCCAATACTCTTTATTACATTTAGGTGGTGTTTTTTTTAAAGTCACCATAACAATTACTGCTGACATTGTTAAATAAGGCAACACATCCCCATATGCCCGCGCTAAAAATTTCTCCTCAAAACATTCTACTTTCAAGAAAAGAAAAGACAATGCAACCGTCAATATAGCCAAAGAAACTGACAATATAAAATTCTTTTGCGCTTTTTTTTCATATATATATGCATTTTTTGCAAACTCAATAAGATGATAACCCAATGCAGATATAAAGACCAAAATCACAACTGATGGTGAATATCCAAATATTTCCGACAATTGATTCCTAAAAGTAATCGAAATTAAAATAAAAACTGTCGCAGCCATTAAACCAAACATGAGACTACTAGATTTATATTCTTCATACTTTTCTTTAAAAACATATTTTGCTGTCCCTAATCCACTTCTACATTCTAACGTAATGAAACACATGATAATAATAACCCATGAATGAAAGACGGAATACAACCCATATTGTTCAGCCCCCAAAAGCCGTGTAAATAATGGGATCGTTATAAAATTAATACCGCTTAATATGGCAGTAGAAAGAATATTATATATTGCCTGGCTATTAGCAGTAACGTTTTGAAATGAATTTGCTCTTTTCTTAAAATGTGATATAAAATAGTGATTCATTTTCTCAATTACCTTGCAATTTTAAATTAAGTTTTAATACTGTCTAATATAACTTTTATTTTTGTTTTAACCTTTAAATCTTAAATAAAACTAAGTGTCCTGTTTTTTAAAGGACAAAGATAAAATTTCTCTTTGCTTGCTGATATGATTAAAATAATGTGAATTACACACAATAAAATAAAATAAGTAAATGCCAGATATCAGTTCCATTCCATCCATAAGTGAAGATACTGCTACAATCACAAATAAAAATGACATTATTTTTCGTTCGCTTTTATCCTTCATTTTTTTAGAATCTTTATGTAGCGAATAAATAAATATGCAATATAAAGCTATACCAATAAAACCTCCCCATAACCATGTATTCAATAGTGAATTATGCAGTTGAGCATATTGAAATACATTTCTCATATTCGTAGTATTCTGCACTCCCGTTCCAAGCAGAAATTTATGCGTTATCACATTTACTGCTTTATTCCACATATAAATACGCTTGCCCAATGAATTTGTTTTATGATAAAAAGCAATTAAATATGCTAAAATGCCACTTGAGCTGCAAAATAGTATAAATACTGTCATTAATCCGTAACCAACCCAGATTGTCTTAATGTTTATTATATTACTTCGAATAATCCTCCTAAAATAATAAAATACCATGAACACAACTACAGCTAGTAAAGATCCTATAGATTGCCGGTAAAAGAGAGTTGCCGCTGCTACAATCACAATCCATTTAAAATTATTTTTCTTATAGTATTTATCGTAGAAAAAAACTATTGCAAATGTATAAATATATCGAACTATAAAGCTATTATCATAATCATAAAAGTAATATGGGAACAAAACCCCTGCCTCATTAGCAACTTTAACCAATCCATCTTTAAATATAAAAACTGTAATAGCATTAATTATAAAACCACTAATACAAAGGCAATTCATTATTGACAAATAACGTTGAACATTATCACGAATCAAATACTCCGTAAAAACAGAAATTCCAAAAATATCTACATATATAGCCGCCCATCTCACTAAATTTTCGATATTAAATCCATTAAGTAACGTTGTTAATAGCATATACGCTATAAATACGGTTATTACAATCAAAGGTCTAGAATGTTTGCGATATTTAACAAACAAAAATCCCGCTACTACACTCCCTAAAACACGAAATAAAATAGACAATATATGGATAATATAAAATTCACTTTCTAAAAAATCCGGAATTAAAAACCAGAAATATAGTATATAGATAAAATATGCAAATTTCAATTTTATTGTTTTCATTTGTTCACCATAACTACTTTTAACATTTATTGATTTACTTAAGAAACTTTTATTATTTCTGATAATAGCATATGATCTCTTTGAAATACTATTGAGTTCCTCTTTTGCGCATCTATAAAATGTGGATAATCACTTATATCATCTATAACTATTTCTTTTCCTTCAATATATGCTTCTGATAGTACTGTTGTATTCAATCCAACCACATACTTTGTATTACCCAAAGATTCTTTCAATAGTACTTTAACAGGATCTTCAATTGTAATACTTTTAAACGTATTCATAATTTCTTTAATATATTGCATATTTCTCGGATGTGGCCTTATTTTGCATTTTTTCCCCTTTTTCTCTAGCTCTACTAAAATACTCCCCAGACGCAAGATCGATTCCTTACTCTGCCCACTTAAATAATAAGTGCAATAAAAGGGTGTTTCATAACCTTCAAAATCCCACTTTTTCCGCAACTTTCCCGGTGTATAAACAATATACTGTTCAATATCACACTTAAGCCATTTGAACATATCCACATATGATTTATCCCAAATATAATACCTGGAAAACTTCATAAATCCCTGCACCAGCTGAAGCAAATACTCACCATGCATAAAGGAAATCAGTTTTCTGCCATCTTTCTCATATAATTCAGTAATAATCGGACTGGCCACATTCCGTTCATTTACATACACAATCGTTGCTTCTGGATTATATTTCAGCAGGAAATAACTGTGCGCCGCCAGTTCCATGTACACAAAATAGATAAAAAAGAAATTAAATGGGTGTCTCTTTATACACTTTAGCAGCACCGCTCTTGCTTCTTTACATAAAATTCCAAATTTTTGATTAAAATTTTCTGCAACTTTAACCTTATATTCATCATAAAGCTCTTCTGGGAATATATCCTCAAATGTAGGTACATCCCTGGATTTTTCTAAAATAGCCTTCCCTTTATTCATCTTTTTTACAGCCTGATTTGATCTGGCTAAATAGAATAATTCTATCGGAAAAGCTCCCAAACCAAGGAAATTCATAAATAGTCTTTTATGCCATGGAAAGTAATGCATCCGGCACAGATACTTGTTAAACGCCATATCTATGCCGTCCTTTGGTACAGGTAAACCCTTAAGAAATTTTTCCCACTCTCCTATATCAGGAATTTCATCCGCTTTATTAATTTCCTTATCTGAAAACTTTTCGTGCAGCCTGTCGATTAATGGTTTCATCTAATCGCTTTTCCCCAATTCTTTGTATGATATTTTCCCTGAATCATTTCTTGGAATTTCTTCGATTACAAATACCTTGAAAAGATTCTTAAATAATCCTGTTTTCTCACTGATATATAACAAAACATCATTTTTCAATGCTTCTTCTGTGATATAGATATCCATTCTCTGATCTGTTCCGGTACAGGCGCATTCAATATTAAAACACTCGCTAATTAATCGCTCTGACTGATCTAAGCCTACCCGGTAACTCAGCAGTTTAAGAAACCTGGATTTTCTGCCGGTTATATAGTAACATCCATCCTCGTCTCTTCTTGCCAGGTCGCCTGTATGGAATTCCCCATTCCATTCATCCCCTTTAAGAAGATCTTCCCTGCAAACCGCATATCCCATAGTTACGTTAGGCCCTCGATAACACATTTCTCCCTCTGCAACCACCTCATCAATCCTATTTCCTTCTTCATCAATCAGAAACAGCTCTCCCTCTGGTATGGCGCGTCCTATGCTCCCAATCTTTTGAGAAGACAAGTCCGCCGGAAGCATACTTAACCTTGCTGAGGTTTCTGTTGTCCCAAAAGTAGGGATAAACCGTTTTCCGCTTTTCCTGGCATACTCTGCGAATTCCATGTATCGTTTATCCGTCAGTTTTCCTCCGCCCTCAGCCAACGTATAAAGATCAGGCAAATCCATACGTTCAAAATGCAGCCTGGCAAATATATCATAACTAAATGGAACACCGGTAAAATTAGTGCCCCTCTCCCGCTTAATATAATCCCAGAAATCAGGACTCATAAGGTTATGTGTAGTAAGCAAAACCGTAGCCCCCACATACAGATGGGTATTAATCACGTTGAGACCCATGGTATACTGCATACCTAGGTCACAAATAGCGCGTTCTTGTTCAGACCATCCAAACGCAATCGCGACATTTTTAGCATTTGCCTCCAGATTTCCCTTTTTATACCTTACTAATTTGGGGCTTCCTGTTGATCCGGATGTGGTCATCAATAGCTGAAGTCTGTCATTGAAGGGATACCTTTGATTATCTGTCTTAAGCAGCACATAACCTAATGAAGAAAATATTGCTTCTCCGGAAATAAGAGAAACGGATTCTTCAGGAACCCAATAATACTGAGGCTGATATGTCAATGATAAATCTTCTAAAATTTCACGATCAATCTTGCTGCTTAACGTCAATGGAACGACTTCATTCTCGATAAACCCTATATAACCCGCCAAAGAACCTGCTTCATTTTTACACAGGCAAAACACCAGACTTCTGGATTCCGCTTTCTTCCCTATCGCAAGCGACCGATCGATCAGTTCGCCGTATGTCATTCGATGTCCTGCACTATCGACTACAGCTAATTTATCTGTTTTTTTCTTATCCAAGTCAAGAAACATTACATCTCCACCCCGTATTTCTTCATAATTAATTTTCCGTTCTCATACGATCCGTAATGAAGAATATCATCCGCTTCAAGCATGATATTAAACGTATCTTCTAACAAAGCAATCAATTCCATATGAGCCATGGAATCCCACCCAGGCGCTGCCCCAAATTTAAAATTTTCATTTAACTCAGCATTATCTCCAAAAATCTCTTTAAAACAATGATCATACTTTTCAATATTCATACTATTTTCTCCCGCTAAATCTCTCTATTATATTTTCTGCCTTTTTCCTCGCTGCTAAATAATCATCTCGATTTAGTTCTGAATGGATGCTATCACACCCAAATGCTGGCATAAAAACCCGATTTGTCTCCCTTGCCCCTAATCTCTGTTGTAATGAATGCATGGTTTTGTTATTTTCGATGACCGTCATTAAAACTTTATCCACACCAAGAATATCAAAAGCAAAGTCAAATCCCATAATCAGAGCTTCTATATGCTGTATCTGACTGCCAAATCCGATGAAACGCCCTGATTCAACAGTCTTCATCTCCGGGCAATAATTAGAAAAAGCCTTCATTCCTATTGGATTGCCTGCAAGATCTTCGATCATGAAATAGTAGTCATCAACCGCTTTTCTCTGCTTTGCGATATAAATTCTCTGAGCCTCCACAGACTCCGGCGGAGAATTAAGAAATTTCGTCTTTTCAGGATCATTTCTCATATTAAATGTGACTTCAGCGTCGCTTTCCTCCATGGCACGCATTCTAATTGTCTTTCCTGTCAAAACCTTACTGTAAACTGCCATATTTACCTCACATCATTGTACATCCGTCAACCGGAATAATCTGGCCAGAAATATACGACGTAAACTCTGTCGCTAACATAAGGCAAACCCCTGCGATATCTCTTGGCTGCGCAATCCTTCCCATACAAATATTATCAATTCTGGTTTGCAGCTTTTTGATTTCCGCCCCTTCCATCATCTTTGTCTGGGTAAGCCCCGGAGCAATGGAATTGACTCTGATATTTTTCATGGCAAGTTCCTTCGCAGCAGACTTTGTCGCTGCGATAACCGCCCCTTTTGTTGCCGAATATACTAATTGCCCTTTGTTTCCTCTTAAACCGACCATAGATGAAATATTGATTATGCTTCCTCCGCCACCTCTCGACATAATCCTGCTTACCGCTTGTATCATATTGATCGTGCCATATACATTTACCCTAAACATTTTATCCATATGTTCTTCGGAAATCATTCCGATCAATTCGTTATACTCAACTCCGGCATTGTTAACTAACACATCTATCCTGCCAAACTTATTTTTGATTGCTAAAACATTTTCACGGATTGAGCGGTTATCGGTTATATCAAAATAATAAGCCTCCAAGTTTTCCTTATGCTCACTATTTGAAATCCACTCATCAGCGCTTCCATTGATTACGTCATTGACGGCAACGGCTGCGCCTTCAGCCGCAAATAACTCTGCAATTTCCCTTCCTATGCCTCTTGACGCACCGGTAACAAGACAAACCTTATTTTTCAGCAAGTCACCCATTATTTTCTTCCTTCTCAACTAATAATTGATATTCTTTTTCATACTTTTCCGGAATTCTTCTCATACTAAATGCCTGACCATCTTCATCATATCCGACAAAAGCGCCTCCGCCTACCTGCGCATGATCAGATCGTTCTTTGTGATTAAATACCATTTTGACAAGGCCTAAAACCATCTTGCAATCAACAAGGAAACTTACATTTTCCACATACCATATATCATTCTCAAGCTGTTCTTGGTATAAACGTATATGACCGTCTGTATCAATACTTGGGCACTCCAACCCTGGTTTTACCGCACATCTTTTTCTATGCCTGTCTGAATACCTTTCTTCAAAAGTCACTGGAAGAGGCCTTGGCCCAATAATTGACATATCCCCTTTTAATATCAGCCAAATACTGATAAGCTCATCCAAAGAATACTTTCTTATTATCCTCCCTAACTTGGTGGTGCGCTTTGTCTCAGGAAGCAGCTGTCCGTTCATATCCGTTTCATTTGTCATACTTCTGAACTTAATTAAATCAAAAGGTTTTCCGTTTTTACCTGTCCGTTTTTGTCTAAAAATCACTGGCTTACCAATGTCAAAATAAACCATCAGCGCAAGGACCGCGTAAACTGGAATCAAAATGATATTAAGGGGCAACGCAATTAAAATATCCAAAAATCTTTTTATATATTTTTCATATATACTATTCCTTGGATGGACAGAAGCTGAAATTTTATTAACATTTTCCAAATTATCTCTTTTTGCCATTTCAGCAATCATTTGTTCTTTGGTTCTTTTCATAAATTTATCCTTTTGTTCTTTGCAGTTTTTCAATTCCATCCACTAAGTATTTCTTACGCGAATCAGATGTCCTTAGCAACAGAGACAAATAATATACAGATAGCAATAACAACGCGATAATAATGACACTACTTAAACATAAGGACACGCTTAAAACTGTGCTTGTCCACTCCGCTGTTAAACTTGCCATAAAAATGCTAAGAACAATAAGCGCCACCCCAACCGCTCCCATCCAAATTGAAACTTTTCTTGGAAGTTCTGTATACAAAAGGAAACTGTCTATCGCCAGAAATATATCTCGATTCTTTTTTGGACTTGCTTTCGCTCCATATTCTATACTTTCGCTTTTCAGCCCACAGTTTGCATAGGCGGCATTTCTCCAATCAATATCCAGATTCAACGAAATAATCCTATTAATGGTTCTTCTGCTTACAAGCCTAAACGCAACCGCATACAAATCATATTTTGATTTAGAGAATTTATTGAATATGTTATAATACATCGTTCTAGATATCGAATTGTTCTTTATTTCAGCATTGATAATATCGTAACCCTCCTGAGCCTTTCGATATGCTTTCCACATTGCATCCGTGTTAAAATCATAACTTATTCCTTCAAATTCATAAACAAAATCTCCCACAGCAACATCTACACCAGCCCTCATACAAGCTTCAAGGCTTTGTACTTCACTCATATGTACTATCGTGATAGAATCACTTGCTGATATTCTGGCTGTCAATTCCGACTTAACAGATTCTATATTTGGATTACAGTTATCAACAATGACTATCTCATAATTGGCGAAATGTTTTTCCAGCTCATTAAACAATTCTAAAGTAAATGAAAACAACTTATCTGAATTGCTGCAGGAATAAACTACAGCGCTAATAAACGCCGACTCCTTTTTAGACATAACCCAACACCTCATCAATGTCGTATATTCCGTTAATTTTTCCGCTAAGGATACTCACAAAAGTAGGATCAACATTTTCAATTTTTATCATCGTAGGACGTGAATCATCTATCTCAGAAGCCTTTAATATAGGCTTCATCGAATACAATGACTCCTTATAATTAAATTTAAACTTTCCATTCATATATTTCTTTGCTAATTGGCTCATGTAAGGCCAAGCCGACTCTGGCTTATTAGGACAATCATTGCAATTATATAAATTGTCCTCCGTACACAAGGCTTCATTTTTATCTTGGCATTCAAATTTCGCTGTTGATGTGTATGATGTCATATGAGGAGTAAATGACACGCTGGTCAGACTGTGATATCCTGTTTTTCCAAAGGGCATGATTGAAAAAAAAGGTCCATCCATAACCGTTAATCCTATGTCTCTTAGCGCATCATTTACCTCACATAATATAATTTCACAAAGTTCGTATTTAATCTTAAACGGTTCATATCCCATCAATTTCTGAATTTCATTTATACCGGCATATGTATTATTAAGAATAAATTCTGTTTGGTACAAAGCATCCTCTGTTTTGACTTCCCATACATTTGAAACTTTTCTGATTTCTGTTATTTTCTGCTGATAAAGGATCCTGACATTTTTATATTTCTCTAATTCATCTAAAAAGTAATCCCTGAGAATATGTGCATCATATGTATATTCCTTAGTGAGAAATGCTCCGTCACACAAACCATGATGAAAATAATCATTTGGATTTACTTCTTTGCAAGGAATCTTTACATCATGGCAAAACTTTTTAAAAGCGCTGCTGCTTGTCCATGACATTGTTGCGCTTGTTGCGTATATTTGATCAAAATCACTTTTTATACAAAACGAAAATTCGTTGCTGAAACGCTCAAAATAATGCGCGCTTTTTGCTGCTGTAGCTACACTTCGCGGATAGTGATATCCCATATGTACTCTCGCTTGATTGATATACGTCGCTCTTCTAAACGCAGCCGTATCCTTTTCAAGCAAGATAATATTTTCTCCCCTTTTTCCGCATTCCCGTGCCGCATATAAGCCATATATACCTGCGCCTATAATGATTCTATCGATTTTCCCCACTACTTATCCTCTCACTACTTGAAATGATTTAATCTGTCAATAACATATCCTATCTGTTCATCTGTCATTCCATAGAACATGGGGAGACTAAGTTCGGTTTTACTGATTTCTTCCGCGATGGGCAGACTGCCTTCTGAAAGATTCATATCCCGATATGCTCCTTGTAAATGCATCGGTATGGGATAATGCTTAATGGTTTCGATTCCGTTATCGTTTAAGTATTTTTCCAAATCTGATCGTCTATCACAACGAATAGCGAACAAATGCCAAACCGGCTCAACATCATCGATTATGAATGGCAGCTTTATCAAAGGATTTGATATTCCCTCCAGATATTTTTTTGCGATACCCCTGCGGTATTGGTTCATACGATCTAGATGCGGCAGCTTCGCACGAAGCACGGCTGCCTGGATCTCATCCATTCTTGTATTATAACCTTTATAAATATGATGATATTTATAATCACTGCCGTAATTTCGCAGAGCTTTTATCCTGTTAATTATTTCCTCATCATCTGCCACCACAGCCCCTGCATCGCCGAAAGCTCCCAGATTTTTCCCCGGATAAAAGCTAAAACCAGCGATATCTCCAAATGACCCTATTCTTTTTCCTTTATATTTTGCCCCATGAGCCTGAGCACAGTCTTCTACAATTTTAATCTTGTATTCCCTGGCAATGGCAATTATGGGATCCATATCACAAGGCTGCCCATAAAGATGCACGATCATCATCACTTTTGTCTTATCGGTAATCTTTTCTTTGATTTTTTCCGGATCGATATTGTATGTTCTAATATCAGGCTCTACAAATACAGGTGTCGCACCTGTATAGGACACGGCTAAAGCTGTCGCGATATATGTATTTGAAGGAACCAATACCTCATCACCTGCTCCAATTCCCATTGCTTTCAATGACAGCATTAAAGCGTCCAGTCCGCTATTGCACCCGGCAGCATATTTCCTTCCGCAATATTCAGCAAATTCATTCTCAAACGCTGAACCTTCATTACCCGCTATATAATGGCAAGATTGATAAACACGTTCAAATGCCCCCCTCAGCTCCCCGTCAACTTCTTCTTGCATATATTCTAATGACATAAATGGTACTTCCATTTTATTTCTCCTTATTGTTTATTTTTGATAATGCCTTTTCCTGTTCCTCGTCTTCTCTTTCCCAATCTCTGCTCATTCCAACCGAAATAATAGCAAAAGTGACAATTATTCCGGTGACAACAAAAATGCTAACAATAAAAATAATGATTAATAATTTCATTTTAATTATATTATTCTCACTTCCTTTACCCACACCACTCCATCACTAACTCTTTGGCATATCTTTTCATACTCCTTTTTAAATCCTTCGGTGTCGCTTCCCTCTCAATCCCCGCCAATACCCTATACTTATCAAATATATTCGTCACCATTTTCATCGAAAGCGGTCTCCCCAGCTTTGAGAGAAACATTCTATTATGGTACAAGCCTCCGTTTTCAAAATATTCATGTACAGAGATCCACTGCTCCATCTGCTTCCGAAGAGCCTGGTTAAAAATATAAACTTGCCATTCCTTCTCCCGCTTTCTCCGTATAGTCAAAACAGATGTTTTGGGATTATAATCTGATGTTTCCAAGCGAAGCAGTTCACTGATCTCAATCCCATGATAGAACAGAAGCCCCATCATCACCTGATCACGCAGGCATACCCTTCGGCGGAAGTCACTGTCCAGCCCCGCGTATTCCTGACTGATTGCCTTAAAGAACGCGTCTACCTCACGCTTGGTCAGCAGCGTATCTGCTACAGCCTTTTCTGGCTGTCCCGGCAGTTCTAAGGGCCTGAAACTTTCTATCAAGCCGTCCTCTTTCATATAGGATAAAAAATATCCAAAGACCTGACATCTCCTGCATACTGTAGAGAACTGAAGGCCTTTTTCCTTGGAAATATATTCCAAATATTTTTCCATCTTATCTTCCCAGCCATCCGCTTCTTCTTTGTCTATTTTTTTATCCTTATTTTTGCTGTCGTCGCTCTTACCATTCCAACTCTTTTTCCCGTTTTCCTGCATCCACCGGAAAAAAAGTTCCAAATCCAACTGGTATGCCTTCTTAGTGCGCTCATCCAGTCCTCGGCTAACCACCTGAGAATCAATGAATCTTTCTATTGAGTTTTGCAAATTTGAATCCTGAATCATTTGCTTCCCTCCAATTTTGGTTAATCATCCCGCATTCCTTTGACCCTTTGCTATAAAATCCAAACCTCATTGCCCGCAAGCCCACAAAATCCAAATGTACCAGCTCTTCTTTTTCTGATACAATAAAAGGATACCTTCTCACAATGATATTTCATGATTACAGCTAATATTCAGCTTTGAAATTCAATACGTTTAATGCATCCAATTATTTAGTCAATATTTAAGGAAATCAGTATTTTATAAATAACATATTGTTATTTGTAGTTAATATGGAATAAAAATTTCGATGCGACCATTTTCGCAGATTTCCCAAGTCTGCGAAAAACGCTAAGAAAGCCAAGCAAATCAAGGATTTTTCTATTCACCTAGCTATAGATTTGACCATGAATTTGACCATAAATCTAACTTTATCTCATTCCCATTCCCCTGCACCTACATCTGCCCCTGGATCTGCCCATAAAACCGCGAAAGGCCATCCAGGTACTTCCTCTTGCTGTCCATGGAAGGATGCACATACCGGTTCAAGGATATCTGCACATCCGAATGCCCTAAAATCTCGCTGAGGCTTTTTATGTCTGCCCCGCTTTCGATGCAGTTCGTGGCAAAAGTATGCCTTAAGGCATGGAAATTCTTGTGTTTCAGCCCTGCCTTTTTTAACAGGCGTTTAAAATGGTTCTGTAGCGTCCTTGGCTCCATGGGCTTATCCTTGCCAAAGACATAGTTCCCCTCATGCCGGATTTTTGTAAATAATTCCAGAATCATTACAGGCAGCGGGATTTCACGCCGGGAATACTCGCTTTTTGGCTCGGTTTCCAGCAAAACGGTCTTCGTTTTGCCGCCTTCCCGATAAAGCCGCTGCACGGTCTGGTTTACCGAAACCATCCTGTTCCCAAAATCAATGTCCTTCCATTTCAGGGCGCACAGCTCCCCCAGCCTCAGGCCAGTATGGAGGCACAGCAATACAGCCATCTTGGCCTTATCCATTTTTTGGAAAAGGATTGGCAGCAGGCCCGCCTGCTCCTTCCGGGATAACACTTCAACAGGTTTGTTCCTTTTGTACTCATGGGAAACCAGCTTGTCCCATACCGGTATCGTCATATGATGCTGGCGGGAAGCAAATTTCACGATTTGATTCACCACACAGCAGATGCTTTTCCGGATGCTTTCCGATAAGTGGTCAAAAATCTTTTCCCGCCCCAGGGCATCTAAGGCATCCTGGATGCCTGATGCCTTCACATCCCGGAGCACCGGCTCTAAATGGACGCGGTACACCAGGCTGTACTTCACGTAGGTAGAGGACTTCCTTGTCTGCTTCACCTCGCCAAGCCAGCCTGCTGCCAGTTCAGAAAATGTAAGGTTTTCCGGCTGGTTTTGCCCTTCCGACCATGATTTTTTCATGCTTCCTTTTCCCGAAGCTCGCCCTTCCGGCCCTGATTTTTCCATGCTTCCTTTTCCCGAAGCCTGCCCCTCCGGCCCTGATTTTTTCCCGTCCCCTTTTCCCGATCCTTCCTTTTCCGCTGTGGCATTCCCGGCATACAATCCCTTCGCCTCTATCAAAGAGATTTTTTTCATGGTCAGCTTTTCCTTGGCTGCCTCATAGGTTCTGCCGTACACGGAGCGGTACAGCTTTTTCCCTTTTTCCTCACTATATACCAGATACCGCCCTTCCCAGCGCCCGTCCTTCCGCTTCCTTATGTTTTCCCCATGCCTTGCCATAAGGCTCCTCCCCCTTCCCTGGATTTTGACCACGAATCTGACCCTAAAAGCGGCAAGATTTTCCGTTTTTATCCAATTCTCTCCCGTCTTTCCAAAAAAACCGAAAAAAAGAAGTAGCATTTCTTCGCGATGTGTGGTAGAATTACGTCGATGTTACCATAACCAGGAGAAAAAATGGTTTTCTAAGGGAAAGAAAACCTTGATTTTTCTTTTCGCAGACTTGGGAAATCTGCGAAAAAAGGAGCCGCAAAATCATCAAAACCGATGATTCAACGACTCCTTTGTTTTATTTGCAATAAATTAAAACGCAAACCTCTCCAGCATATAAAGAGGCAACATAAGAATTTTCCCTTCCCTATAGTTTAAAATCCAAGAAATATCCTGCCATATATTGTAGAAACATTGACTTTTGCAACAGCCCCCTTCTATTGCTTTTTCATCCTCTCTATCACACAGCTGTGGGGTTTGTTAACATTATCCCGATCATAATTGATCCCTACAGCCAGTATTTCCCCCACATATCCTTCCAATGCCTGCGTATACTGCCTGTCTTTAATCTGCTGTATCGCTGCATAAGCCGTCTTATCATATTTTAATTCTACAATAAGTGCCGGTTTCTTTACGGAAGGCAACGGCAAAAATACAATATCAGCAAAACCATGTCCTGCAGGCAGCTCCCTTATGAACCTGTAATCTTTCCTTGCGCTGTAATATGCAAGGCCAATCGCACACGCCAGCGAATTTTCATCGTTATAAGTCAGAATCGAGGCCGCTTCTGTATGCGCCCTATCAAGTCCCTCGGCAACTCTGCTCTCATCGCCATTTAACGTATCTTTCAGCTGCTTATCTGACGCCTTTAAAATGCGCATAATTTCCGGCCAACCGCTTACACTCATAGCATTTTCAAACTCTCCGATGATTTCCTTATTGGGGATAAACGCTTCTTCTCTGGAATCATATGCAAGATATCCCAAATGAATCAACAATGTAAGAACATCGTCTTTTGTTCTGAAACTTTGCATATCATTCTGAAAGCTCTGTATGTTGACTCTGACGCGTCCGCCGCCAAGCATCTGTACAATATCTGACCGAAGCCCATCGAAATCCATATCCATATAAACTTTCAATGCTTCATAAGTCTCTGTTGAAGTCCAATAACTTGACAGTACGCGGTTTTTCATTGCTGCAACGACAGACCTTGGATTATAAATATGCTGAAACTTCCGGAACTGATATCCATCATACCAGCTACTGATCAAGGCAAAATCCATGTCATATTTCTCGCATAATCCTTTTACCTCATCTTCGGTAAAACCGGTATATTCCTCAAAAGCAAACTGGTTCGTCATTGAATACTCCCAGAACATATTCAGTGCCGAATGATGGCCATACTTTTTTACCGGAAGAATACCAGTCATATACGCAAGCGCAACATACGGCTGATCTTTTAAAAGATTCCTTAAAAAATCCAGATACTGCTTTTGCAGCATTTCCGACTCCTGCCTTTCACGCATAACACAGTCCCACTCGTCGATCAGAAAAATAAATTGCTTATCCGTTTTGGCATAGATTTTCCGAAACGCAGCGGCAAGTCCCATTCTACGCCCCTTTAAAACAGTTCCATACTCTTCGTTTAATTCTTCCAGCACTTCCTGTTCCAGATATTCTATCACCTTCCCGGAAGCCGCCTCAATCAGAAACTGCTGCATATTTAGAAAAACCACTTCATATCGGTTCAAATACTCCTTATACGTCGGATTCTCCGCAATGGCATATCCTGCAAACAACTCTTCGGAATCGCAGCCGCAGCTGTAATAGGCAGCAAGCATTTTCAGAGCCATGGATTTTCCAAAGCGTCTGGGCCTGCTCACACAAAGAAATTTCTGCTCTGTATTGATACACTTATTTGTCTCTGCAATCAATCCTGTTTTATCCACATAAATTTCAGAACGGATAGACTCCCAAAAACCCCTGTTCCCTGGATTCAAATAAATACCCATATATGCAACCCCTTTCCTTCTCTTAGTATAGCAATTCTCCCATACATATTCAATTGCTTTCTGAATATGGAAAGGTTATGAAAACCACAAAAATCCCGGTACAAAATGAGCTTCATTTCCTCATTCCATACCGGGATCCGCTTTTACAATAGCTTATTCACTCTATCACAGCCCCAAATACTTCTTCCTGGTTTCCGCGCTCAGCTGGCTGGTGGCCTGATGGTGCACCGTCTTTCCCCGTTCCAGGATATAGCAGTCGCTGCTGACCTTCATCGCGAATTTCACATTCTGTTCGGCAATCAGGATCGTCACGCCTTCTTCCAACAGGTTCTGCACCATGACGGCCAGCTGATCCACGATAATGGGGGCCAGGCCTTCGGTGATCTCGTCTAAGAGCATCATCTTCGGATTCTGCATCAGCCCCCTGGCTACCGCCAGCATCTGCTTTTCCCCGCCGGAAAGCTTATCACCTTTGGAATCCTTCCTCTCCTGAAGGCGGGGGAAGAACTGGTAGACTGACTCAAGGTTCCACTTACTGCTGCCGTCCACCCCCGTCCTGGCGGCTACCCGCAGGTTTTCTTCCGTGGACAGGGTGGGGAAGATATGGCGTCCCTGGGGCACGTAGGCAATCCCTAAGCGAGCGATGGAATGGCTTGCCATCCCCACCAGCTCCTTGCCCTCGAACTTAATGCTTCCCTCGGTCTTGCAGTGCTCTTTCGGGTTAAGCATCCCCATGATGGTCTTCATGGTGGTGGATTTCCCCACGCCGTTCCGGCCTAAAAGGCACACGGAGGTTCCCTGAGCCACCGCAAGATCCACGCCGTTTAAGATATGGCTTTTATCATAGTAGCCATGGACTCCCTTTAACTCAAGAATCATACGTCGCCACCTCCTAAATACGCCTCCTGCACGTAAGCATTGTTCTTGATCTCCTCCGGCGTACCGCTGGCGATCAGCTCTCCGTCCCTGAGGACGGAAATCACGTCGGCATAGTTAAACACAATATCCATATCATGCTCGATAAAGATGATGGTCATGTTCCGCTTGGCCGCCAGATCCCGGATCAGCTGCATCAGGGTGTACGCTTCCTCCCTGGCTACGCCTGCCGCAGGCTCGTCTAAAATCAAAAGCTTAGGATCCATTGCCAGGGCGATGGCGATATCCAGACGCCTTTGATCCCCGTAGGAAAGGTAGGCGGCTACCTCGTTCATCTTATCCTCCAGCCCTACGAAGGATAAGTACTGGGCCACCTCCTGCTTTAGGTAAGTATCCCGCACCGGGAAAAGGCTGAAGGTCTTTTTATTCATCTCAATCCGGGCAATCTGCACATTCTCATACACCGTCAGGTTGCCAAACAGCTTGGATATCTGGAAGCATTTCGTCATCCCTTTATGGACGATCTTATTCGGCTCCATGCCGGTGATATCCATTCCCCGGAAAATCACCTTGCCGCTGGAAGGCCTTGTGCGGTTAGTGATCAGATCCATCAAGGTGCTTTTCCCTGCGCCGTTAGGCCCGATAATGGCCCGAACCTCTCCTTCCCCTACCGTAAAGGAAACGTCCTTGGTGGCATGGAGGGCGCCAAAAAAACGGTTCAGCTTCTCTACTTTTAAAATCGGTTCGCTCATTTCCTGGCCGCCTCCTTTCCTTCCGCCTTGCCGGAAGCTTTTCGGCCAGCACTGCTTCCCTTAGCCGGATCCTTCATGCCTGTGCCCCCTCTTTCCAGCGCCGAATCCTTCCCGCCTTTGCCCTCTCCCAGATCCTTAGTGGCCTTGTCCCGAAGAAGCCCGCCCTGAAGGAAGAGCACGCACAGCACGATAATTAAGCCCAGCACAAACTGGTAATAATTCGTCAAAATTGACAGCTGCGTGGAGATGAAGGTAACGATCACCGCCCCTAAAATCGGGCCAAAGAAGCTGTACATCCCTCCAATCAGGCACATAATAAGGCCTTCCGTGGAAGTATTGGTGGAAAACATGACGGGGAATGCCCCCATATTCCGCATGGCATACAGGATGCCTGCAACGGTAACGAAAAAGCTGGAAACCATACAGGCACACAGCCGCACGTGCATGGTGTTCATCCCCACAAAGGTCAGCCGCTCAAGGTTATCCCGGCTGCCCTTTAGCACCGTGGCAAAGGGGCTGTGGAAAAATAAGTAAATCAAAATGATGCAGATCACGCTGACAAAAAAGCTTAAGTAAAAATTCCCGCTGGCACTGCTGGCAAAAGGCAGACGCACATTCCCCGTCAGGCCCGTATCCGAACCCACGTACTGGATCTTAAACACCATGGTGTAAAGCAGGGTGTTAATCCCCATGCTGACGAAAGCAAAGGTCAAGTCATCATTCGCCCTTAAGCACAGCACATTGATAAACAGGGAAATCGCCATGGAAATAACAATCGCCCCGATAATCGCGATGGTCTTATCCAGGCCGCCCCGAACGCACAGGAGCACGTAAGCATAGGAACCCATGCCGAAATAAGTCGCCATGCCCAAAGGCCTTAAGCCGCCAAAGCCCAGGATAATGTTTAACGCCGAGGCAAACAGCATCATGATCACGGTACGGCTCATAAAATCCAGCACGGAATCTGCGGCAAACTGGGAGTAGATCAGCACCGCCGCCACCAGCACAAGGCCGATAATCCCGTCTTTCTTCATCTTAGGGAGCGTCTTAAATGCATTCATCTAGCGTCCCTCCTTCTTCGTAAAAATCCCCCTGGGATTAATGAACATACAAATCACCATCAACGCCGCCGGAAGGATATTGTAATACTGGGGCAGATACACCGCGCCGAAGGCATTAACCAGCCCTACCAGAAGGGCGGCCGGAAGGCATCCATCCATGTTCCTAAGGCCGCCGATGCAAAGGATAGGCATAACATTTCCGAACACGGACAAGCCTTCCTTGGGGCTCATTCCAGTCACAGGGGCGTTTAACACCCCGCCCAGCCCGGCGATGCCGATACCGATCATAAACAGGACGCTGAACAGGCCGTTTACGTTTACGCCCAGGTTCGCCACCATGGGGCGGTCGCTGATAATGGCGCGGGTCAGCATTCCCAGCTTCGTCTTGTTAATCATGTACCAGAAAGCGGCAGCAATGATGCCGGAAATAACGATCTCAAAAACATAATATACCGGGAAGGTAATGCCGAAAATCTTAACCCCTCCGTTTAAGAAGGAGGGCAGGGAAAGCAGACGGATGCTGTAGCCCCAGAACATCACAATCATGTCGCACAGGATGTACGCCACGCCGTAGGTTAACAGCATAATGTAAAGCATATCCTTGCCAAACAAAGGACGGGTGGCCTTCTCGATAAAGTAGCCTAACAGGGCAACCAGAACCGGAACGAAAAGCAGCGACGGGATAAACCCTATCTTTGCCGCGATGGTGTAGGTAAGGTACGTGCCCAGCACGTAAAATGCCCCCTGGCCGAAGTTAACCATATTCATCCCGCTGATAATCAGGGATACCCCGGCAATCATCAGATAGGAAACCATGCCGTTGCTGATCCCGGAGATTAAGGTTTGAAAAAAGAATGGTACTGTCATAAGCTTATCCTCAATTATTCTAAACGCGCCGGCCAAAAGGCAGGATGCCCCAGGCTATAGGAGATACGGCACATACAAGCCGCCCTGGAACATCCCTTCCTCAACCAGCCAGGCTATGTTAACGAACCTTACTGCGTACTCAGATCCTTAAATACGTAACCGTTCTCCTCTGCGTACTGCTGTACTTCTTCCTTGGAAGGCAGCATTTCATCCCCCTCATACACGGCATATACATCGCCTATCGGGATGGACCATTTTCCGGTGGTATCCTCCACTGCCGTCACATAATAGTAGGCATGGGCCATTAAATGATCGAAATCACGGAAATACAGATCATCGCCGTACATGGTGCTGAAATGAACCTTGCTTAACGCGTTGGTCATTCCCTCCGGGGACAGATCACCCCCGGCGCTCCTGGCTGCCTCTACGATGGCCTTAATCCCCACATACCAGGTATAACCCATGTCGGAAGGGTAAATTTCCTGGTCGTAATATTTCTTGCCGATATCGGAATAAGCCTGGACGAACTCTGCATTGCCCTCGATCTCATCCATCCAGAAGGGCCATAAGTCAACGCCGTGAACCTTGCCGTAAGGATAGTTGCCCGCCTCTGCCAGGGCTGAGGTATTGGTGGAATCACAGGTATACCAGCCTAAATAGTCACACATATCCCAAAGGCCGAACTGCCCGCCCTGGTTAACTAAGGATACGAAGTTTGGCCCGGCTACCGCGCCGATGATTACATCCGGGTTCTTTCCAACTACGGAAGAAATAATGGCGGAAAATTCCGTGGAATTGCTGGACACCTGGTTGGAACCCAGGTTCTGGAAGCCATCTCCCAGTTCCCGGTAGAAGAAATCCCGGCTGTCCCCGGAGGCTCCGCCGTCATTGCCGATAAAGAAGGCGCTTCCATAGCCCTGATCCGCGGCATACTTGGCATTCATCTTGGCAATGGGCCATGCCACAAAGCCGCAGGAAAACATATATTTTGATGCATTTTCAATGGTTACACGGGTATTCATGGTACACGGGCTTACCATGGGGAATTTATTTTCCTCCGCCCAGGTTGCCCCCGTGGGAGCCTCGCCGTCGGATTTTGGCCCTAAGATCGCGATGCATCCCTCATTCACCAGCTCCGTGGCCTTCTGGGCCACATTGGCGGAATCGCTTGCCGTATCCCGGTATACCAGTTCAAAGGGAACCCCGTCTAAGCCGCCCTCTGCGTTAGCCTCTTCCAGAGCCAGGATGCCTCCTGCCTCCGCCCAGGTAACGGTGGCCGCCGCCACGGAAGATCGATCCGTCAGCACGCCAATCTTAATGGTTTCTCCGGCTGCTGCCTGGCCGCCCTTATCCCCTTCTGCCTTGGGATCGCCTGCTTCTGCCTTCGCGGTTTCCCCAGCGGCGGCAGTGGTGGCGGCAGCCGTCCCTGGGGTGTCATTTACCGTGCCGGTGCACCCTGCCAGGGAAAAGGCCATAATCGCCGCCATGGTTACGGATATTGCTTTTTTCATTATCTTCTCCTCCTTGTTTCCTAATTATGCTGATTAAAAACCGCTAAGGCCAAAAGGTCTTTTGACCTTGTTATCCTTTAAAATCTGCTGATTGGAAATTCCAATTTCCCCCTATAGGCATAGCCCATATGCCAAACTATCCTTGCTTATCCGGATCATGGACATCATCCGTCCTCACGAAATAATCGGCGTTCCGCTGGGCCACGGAATCCTGTGGTTCCCGCACAAAGGCATTCTCCGCTTCCACCCAGCTCCCGTCCGTTAAGCCAAACATACTCATGGTGGTAAAGGTTTTGTATCCCGTGTCGTCAAAATGGTAGTCCACGTAATCATTCGTCTGCTCCTGCATCACGTGGCGGCCCACATCCAGCATGGCCAGCATTGCCGCGTGGGCGCTGTAATGGATTCCCACCAGCTTATACACGCCCAGCTCCCTTAAATCTTCCATGGAAACCTCTTCCGGATCGTGAGCCTTCCCGCATAAATCCGGGTACCACATGGGGAAATCTGCGTATCGGCCGCCCTTGGCATTTAAGGCGTCCCTCAATTTCCTGCACATTTCAAGCTTTAAGTTCCGATCCGGGATCTTGTGCATCCACAAGATGCAAAGCATATCCGCCCCTGCGTCAATGTAGGCGGCACACCGCTCCACCGTCTCCTCAAACTCATGCACCAGGTCGCTGTCACAGCGGGCAATCAAAAAACCGTGGTTCCCATTGGCATCCAGCCCGGCCCTTGCCGCCTTAAAGCGCAGGCAGGCATCCGGTATGGAAAGCTGCCCTTTCCTGGCCAGCTCAGACGTATCCGTCACCAAAACTCCGGCAGCCCCGGCCTGCATAATGCGCATACAGCCATACTGGGCATTTAACGCCCGCCCCAGCCCAAAGCCGTCATCCCCATCAATAATCAGCGGCATGGATGTCATCCTGGTGATCTGCTCCGTCACCCGGACGAAATCGTCAATGGACAAAAGCTGCAGATCCGGAATCCCGGTTAAGGCACAGGCCAAATCTCCGCTGGAAACCATGATCACCTCAAATCCATTCATCTCTGCCGCCTTTGCCGACATACAGTCGTGAAGTTCCGGCACAATCCGCACGTTCGCCTCCCCAACCATCCTGCGCAGGCGATTGGCGGCAGGCTCCTTTTTCTCTGGTGTAAGAATATACGGCAGCCCCATGGCTTATCCCTCCTTTATCTTTCCCTTAATTTTACAGCCGTTTTCTACGTTTCCTTACGGCCAGCGCAGCAAGTGCGCAGACCTGCTGAACCGTTACAGCCGCTCTTTAATATCCGGGCGGACGAAGCCTTCCGGATAATCCTCTACCTGATGGCCCACAATCGTATACTCCTTGTTTCCCTTGGTAAAGGTATTTTCCAAGGCCAAGTACGCCTGGGGATCAAACATCCCGGAACAGGAGAAGCTTTCAATCCCGGAAGCCGGAGCCGTCTCAAAGGAGTAAGCCACGCTCTGATCTTTATAATTCACCAAGCCGTGCTCCAACATCCCTTCCATTGCGGCCTTCATGGTATAATGGCTGCTGCACATCTTAAAGCCAAGGGGCGTTAACTCCTCCATGGTAACGGTAGGATGGTAGTGGCCGTCTTCCCCTTTGTACGCCCGCACATCCGCGTAAATCTTTGGCCCGGTAACAATCTCTGCCATCTCCTTTGCCTGCTCTAGGCTTCCCACCAGCACCATCATCGCCAGAACATACTGGCCCTTTTCTTTCCCGATCTCAATAGCTTCCTGCAGGCGCTCACACCCTTCCCGCATCTGCTCCGGATCGGAAGGATCCGCGTTGCTGCGGGCAATCAGCAGGCAGTCCGTTCCTTCAAGCCCCTCTAAGGCAGCCCGCACCTTGGCAATGTACTTATCCCGCGGAAGAATCTTGGTGCTTTCCTCCATGTCCGCCGAATCCTCCAGCTGAATTGCCGCCGCCCCTGCCGCGGACAAAATCTTTGCCGCGCGGTAAACCGCCAAAGGCCCGCCAAACCCGTCCTCGATATCGGCAATCAACGGGATGGCACTGGTCTGGGATACACGGCTCACCACCCGCTCCAAATCCGACAGATTCGTAAACCCATAATCAATCACCCCGTTTAACGAGATGGAAACCTCCCCGCCGGAAAGCAGGCTGACCGGGAACCCGCACATCTCCACCGCATGGTTGGACGCGCAGTCATATACGCAGGGAACCAGGAAACACTCCTTGCTTTCATCTAAAATCTGGCGCAATGTCTTCTTACTTGCCACAACAACTTCCTCCTTGCTTGTTTCATTTGCTTTCATCAGTTTTTACCAGCCTTCCCAGCCTCCATATAAGCCTTTGTTTAGTTTCATTGGCTTTCATTTCATTTTCTGGATATAACTGGAAAACTTGGTTATTCCGAATCATTTTGTTGCAGTTTATTTCATTTATATTGCAGATACAGCATATCACTTTTTGTACGGTTTTGCAACACCCATTGTATTTATTTTTGTACTTTCTTAAAAATCGCACAAAATATATGCTGATTTTTAGGAAGCTTTACCGATGAAATCCCAATGAGTCTATGATAAACTACAATATATGTATGTGCAATCGATTCCAATTACTTGGTTTCAATTATCCGAAAGGAGCAACGAAAATGATAAGAAGAAGCAATGAAAAAGCAACCATCCGCAAACCAGCCCCCTTTAACGGCACAGGCGAGATCACCGTCCGCAGCCTGTTAAACGGCCCGGAGGAAATGAGCCGGAAAGGACGTGTGTTCGGCCACACCACCGTATACCCCGGTTCCGAGATCGGATATCATGTCCATACCGGGGACAGCGAAACCTACTATATCTTAAGCGGCTGCGGGCGCTACAACGATAACGGCACGATCACCACCGTTTCCCCAGGGGACGTAGCCTACTGCGCGCCGGGGGAAGGCCACGGATTGGCCTGTGTGGGGGATGAGCCGATCGAAATGATTGCGCTGATCTTATATCAATAGCTCAGACAGCGGAAACCAGCCATATTCCATGAGAAATCTCTCCTAAAACGCCGGCGCTTAACCAGTTTTTTCGAGTTCAGCGTCCGCATACTTACACCGAAAAGCTTTGATGATTGCCAGCATATAGCAACAGCTGTTGTACATGAGTGCGACTGCATTATATCGTGGAATTTTAAGCATATTGTGAATAGAAAGACCATTAAGGGGATCAGGGCAATTACACGCCTTGAAAGCGATAAAGATATTGATATGATGAATCCATCCGTATTATTAGGCGGCGGGGAATGATGGCAAATACATTAGAAATCAGCCCGAATTTTACCGTTGAGGATATACACAAGATTCGTGAGCGTAATCATGAAGTGACAAAGCACATGACAACGGAAGAGAAACTGCTTTATTATAATACGCCAAGGACAGATGCAAAAGAACAAATAGAACGACTTAGAGCGAGACATTGTAAAGACTGTAAGTATTAGCCATGGAAAAAGCCGGAATTTCCTTATTCCCTAAGGAATTCCGGCTTTATTCATCATTTCAGGTGTTGAAAACGGGACTATGGATCATCATAGTCTGTTTATCTTGTCAAGAGTTCCCCAATATCCGCCTACAAACTCCCTCTCTCTACCAGCTCCATATCCAAGGTCACTTTATGGGTCTGGGAACGGCCTTCCAGCACATCCACCAGCATACGGACGGACATCATGGTCGCCACATCCACCATGGTATCCAGGGAAGTCAGCTTCGGGCGGCAGACCTCGCAAAGCTGGGAATTATCCTCGCCAATGATGGAGATCTCTTCCGGGATCTTCTTTCCCCGCTCCATCAGCGCATACATAACCTCTATGGCCAGCCGATCCTGCACGCACAGGATGCCGTCCGTCTTTGGCCTTTCCCGCAGGATTTGATCCACCACCCCATTAGCCCCCGCCGCGCAAGGCTCAATATTGGTATATGTGGCGCACCCCATATCTGGATAATCCTGGACTGCCTTTTCAAAAAATTCCTGTATCTTCGTCTTGCTGGCCCGGTTCCTCTCCACAATCAAAACCAGGTTTTTCCGCCCCTGCTCCGCCATCCGCCGGACGCAGTAATGGAACCCCTTCCGCTCATTTGCACCCACACAGTAAATATTATTCTGCGGTATCCGCTCATTTTGGTAAACCAAAACCACCGGCGTTTCCGGAAGCCATCGGTTTAAGCTCTTCCTTAACCGCTCATGATCCGTAAAGGACAGTCCGATAAGCAGCGCCCCGGCAACCCGGCGGATGCTTAACTCGGAAATCGCCTTCTCCATGGCATCCGGCTCATCCTCATTTACGTACCGGGAAATGCACTGGTAGCCATGGACAATCAGCTCGTTCTGGCAGCGGGAAAGGGCCTCATTCTGGTGCTGGGATCCCAGATCATCCGTCAAAATGCCGATGGTATGGGTTTTCTGCATTACCAGGCTCCGGGCATTTTCATCAGGAATGTAATGGTTTTCCTCCAGCACCTTTTGGATAATCTCCCGCTTCTTTCTGCTGACGCCCGGCTTCCCGTTCAGGGCACGGGAGACGGTGCTGGGCGAAACGCCAGCTAACTCTGCAATATCATAAATGGTTATGTTCCTCACCCCCCAATATCATAGGTTTTCTTGTGGCGGTTATCGATTATCAGTATACAACAAAAACTGCAACTTTTGCAACAAAATATTATCACTCACGGCAAAGCCGTTCGTTAGCTTACGAAATTCGCCCTTGCAAGCAAGCGAACTTCTTGTAAGCTATATTATCACTCACGGCAAAGCCGTTCGTTAGATTGACGACGCATAATGCTCGCCCCTTATCCCAGCGCCACATCCAAAACCATCATGACCAAAAACCCGGCGGCAAAGCCGATGGTTCCGATATGGGAATGGGGATCCTTGGACGCCTCCGGTATCAGCTCCTCCACCACCACGTAAACCATGGCCCCGGCAGCAAAAGCCAGAAGATACGGGAGGATAGGCGTAATATAGGCGGAAAGCAGGATGGTTAAGAAGGCGCTGATTGGCTCCACCACGCCGGAAGCCATTCCCCCTAGGAAAGCCCGGCCTTTTCCTGTCCCCTCCCCCTTAAGGGGCATGGAAACGATAGCCCCTTCCGGAAAATTTTGGATGGCAATGCCTACAGCCAGGGCGAAAGCATCTGCCATGGCAATTCCCGCCTGGCCAGAAAGAACACCGGCAAAAACCACCCCCACAGCCATCCCCTCCGGGATATTGTGGATCGTTACCGCCAGGATCAGCATAGCTGTTTTTGACCAGGAAGAGCCCTTTTTGGCCTTTCCTCCATCCTTTAAATATATTTCCGGCACAATCTGATCCAGCAAAAGCATCCCCCCGATCCCGGCCAAAAACCCTATAGCTGCCGGGATAAAGGCGAAATTGCCCATCCCCTCCGCCATACTAATGGACGGAAGCAAAAGGGACCAAACGGAGGCCGCCATCATCACCCCGGAGGCAAAGCCCAGAAGGGATTTCTGCACATTCGTCCGCATCTGCCCCATCATGAAAAAAACACAGGCTGCCCCAGCTGTCGTCCCTGCAAAAGGGATCATTATTCCGAAAAATGTATTCATATCCAGCATCTCTCCATCATATACTCAATACTTTAGCTTATGAGCATATCTGGAAAGCGTTACTATCTGCTGCCCGATTTGCCGCGGCATAACCTGACTGGTCATTCCTCCTTCCAGGCAAAGGCCCATACCCGGTTTACCCCTACGGCATGAAACTGCGCCCCCTTTACCGTATTTTTAAGCAGCACGGCGCTGGCCTTTTCGCACACAGGGAAAATAGCGGCCTCCTCCATCACCAGCTCCTCGGCCTGGTGCAAAACCTGCCACCGCCTTTTGGGATCCCCCATCAAAGGCTCCCTCCTGGCATCTTCTATCATCCTATCATACGCCCTATTTGACCAGCCCCCGTAATTAAAGGGGGACTGGCCCTCCCACATCCCAAGGAATGCCAAAGGATCCGGATAATCCGCCCCCCATCTGGCCAGCCCCAGCTCATACTCCCCTTCCGCCATCCGCTCCAGCCGCATTTTTTTCGGAACCGGTTCCAGTTCTATGGTTACTCCCGGAAGGGCAGAACCGATTTCCTCCTGGAGAAACTGCCCTAAGTTCCTGGCTCCCTCCGTATCCTCCACCAGCAGGGTAAAGGTAAATTCTTCCCGCCCCAGCTCTTTTCTTGCCCGTTCAAAATATTCCCTTGCCAGCGCCTGATCGCCGGGTAAGTATGCCTTTCCTTCTTCCCGAAAATCCTGGCCTTCCGGGCCGTACATGGTGCTGGAGGGAACCGCCCCGTAAGCTGGTTTTGACCCGTCCCGCATTACCAGCAAAGCTGCTTTTTCCTTATCAAAGGCAATGGCTAAAGCCTTCCGCAGCCATTTATTTTCCAAACCGGGAACCTGAAGGTTAGGGGAAATATACCACAAGGATCCCAGGGGAAGGGTACGGAAATCCTCCCGCTCCCGATGCCATTCCGCCTGTTCCCCGGATAAAAACGCCATATCCAAATCCCCCAGCTCATAGGCCATGAACGCCTGCTGGGATTCCTTCACCACCTGATAAGATACGCCGGAAAGCTTCACCTGCTCTTCCCGCCAGTAGCCTGGATTTTTTTCCAGGAAAATCTCCTGCCCCGCGGGCTGATACTGCTTTAGGCAGAAGGGGCCATTAGATAAAACCGTCTCCGGCGACGTTCCGTACTGCCCGCCGCATCCCTCAAAAAAAGCCTGATTCATGGGGTAAAACATAGGAAGAGCCAGCATAGAAAGAAAATACGGTACAGGCTGCTCCAGTTCAACCTCCAGGGTTTTTTCGTCCACTGCCCGGATCCCCAGCTCCTTCGGATCCATCCGGCCTGCACAGATTTCCCCGGCATTGCGGATCCCTGCCGTCTCAAACAGAAATCGGTTTTCATTTCCTGATGCCAAATCAATCCCTCTCTGCCAGCCATAGACAAAATCCTCTGCCGTCACCGGGCTGCCGTCCGACCAGCAGGCTTCCCGCAAAGAAAAGGTAAACCGCTTCCCGTCCCCGGAGACTTCCGTATGTTCCGCCAAGGCAGGAACCGGCTTTTCCTTTTCGTCAACCGTATAAAGCCCCTCCATCATGCAGCCAATCACCTCAAAGGAAGCGCTGTCCACCGCCGCCTGGGGATCCAGGGTGGATATCTCCGCGTCCAGCTGGAGATTTAACATTTGCCCGTTTCCGTTCCCTGCCTTAACACCCCCGTCCTGGGACAAATGATTTTCCCATAGCGTATCTTGGGAATTTTCCTTCCCCCAGCCCTGGTTTTCCCCGCCAGAATCTGCCCTTTGGCTGCAGCCCCATAAGGAGAAAAGCAGGAAAGCCAGGAAAATAAGGGCAACCAGGTTGACCAATTGTAAACGGATGAAAACGCTGGCTTTAGCCGGATTCTGCAAATGTATTTCGTGAATTCCATGCCTTGCGTCCTCCCGTAAATTTACACCGGCCATATCCTTTTTAACCCTTCCTGCGCATCCGTTTTTCCGTTTATCCAGCTATCCAGCACCAATTCCTTCATATCGATCAGCCGGATTTTCCATTCCAGCTCTCCCCGTTCCATGGCTTCCCGGATGTACTGATTAAGCTGCTTGGAAACTTCTTCCATATCCCAGCCAGATTCCAATCTCTGACTAAACGATTCCGGCTCCTGCATAAGCACTTCCTTCAGCTGCCCGGCATATTTTTCCACCTTTCTGCGCCAGAGAACGCCTTTAGCCTCTTCCGGCAGTCCTTGTTTGCACTCCGCCGTCATAATCCGGGTATTCACCTTTAGATGATACTCTTTTCGCTCTGGGAAATGCAGGAAAAAACAGCTTTCCAGCAAAGGCGAATCGCAGCAGTAGGCAAGGATAAGGCCGCCTTTTCTCGCCAGTCTTTTTGCTTCCCGGATAACGCCGTCCGGATTTTCAAAACTCCTTGTGCCGTTAATCACCACCAGGTCAAAATATCCGGATTCCAGCTGGGTATCATCGTAATCGGAAGCCAGCATGGAAAGGCTTGGGGGATTATCCGCCAGGGAAATCCTGTCCAGCCAGCCATTTTTGCTGCTGTTTCCGATAACATCCGTTACACAGCAAAGGATAGATTCAGGATTAAATGTGCCTAAGATCTTTGCCAGGTAATAGCTTAAAACGCCGCTGGTGCACCCTAATTCCACCGCCTTAACCGGAAGGGCAGAGCGGATAAGGGATGCTGCAGTTAATACGCTAATCAACTGGATTTCCTCTGCATTTTCTTCCTCGCCTGTGCTCTCGGACAGCTCCCCATAATGCTCCCCCAGCCCCAAAAGAAACGCAGGAACAGTGATATTTTCCTCCACAAAAGAGTGCATGGGGATCCGGCTTTTATTAGCAAAATAGTCCTGGCAGTCCAGCAAAATCCGGCTTTGCCCCTTTTCTTCGTAAGAAAATTTCTGATCCTGATAACAAAGCTCCCCTGTATAGGTTTCCATCATCCTACCTCCCGCCGAAAATCATCTCATTTAACCTTGCAACAATTTTTTCCATATCAAAATATGTCCGTCCATACCGGTATGCATGGGCACACATTTCCTCTAAATGTTCACTTTTACACAGCCTAAGAAGCACCTGGGCAACCCCCTGTATATCGCCTATGGGAGCATCTAAGCCGCACCTTCCCCGGTCAGTGGCGTCCTCATACGCATCAAACCGGGACACCGCCATGGCGCAGCCAGCATTTAAGGCTTCCGCAACCACATTAGGCGTTCCCCCTTCATAGATGGAGGGAAGGGCAAAAATCTTTGCCTTAAGGTACTCCCCAAACAGCTGATCCCGATCCTTAACCGGCCCCACAAAGCATATCCGTTCCATCAATTGGGGATGCATTTTCCGGTAATCTTCCAGGTATTCTTCAAAATCCGTTTCCACGCTGCCCACCAAACGAAGCTTCCAGCCTGGCACTTCTTCCGCGATTGCCGCAAAAGCCTCCAGCAGAAGATTCGTTGCCTTCTGGGCAGAACCAAGCCGGGATACGGTAAGGATTACCTCTTCTTTCGCCGAAAACTCCGGCACTTTCCTGCCCCCTAAAGAAAAGCAGTAATAACCGTTAGGGAGCAATTCAATTTTCCAAGGCCACTTTAAATTTAGATGCTTCTGCATGACCCTGCAGGATGTGGCAATCACGTCGCAGCAATTTAACAGCTCCCAAAAAGACTTATCGCTCCAGGGAATCCGATCCATCCAGGAACTGTTTGCGTCCAGCCCAATATAAATCCTTCCAGACGGATTATAGTACTTATAAAACCTGGCAACATCCGTATTCGTCGGATAGCAGCCCCTTAAAATCAGGCAGTCAATTTCCCTGGCATTTCGGGTGATATAATCCAGCTTTGCCTGCTGGCTGCCATCCGGCAGAAATTCCATATTTACCCCTTTTATGTATTCTTCTAAATAGGGATAAGAATCCCCCCGTGCCCCAACCATGGTCACGTCACATCCATGGTTTTTGTGTAAAAGGTAGGGAATCAGGCCGCAGTCCTTCACCAACTCCACGTTGCTCCAGCCCCGCTCATAAGGCGTCATGGCAACCACCCGTTTCCGCCTTGCAGGAGGCTCCTTAACATCCCTTACCTGCCTCTCCTCAGCCTCTTTCTGGCTGTCTGCGCCCATGCCTTTCCTGGCCTCTCCCACACCATCAGTTCCGCCTTTCCCTCCGCTAGCTCCGTCTTTCCCGGCCTCCCTAATGTCATCCATTCCGCTTCCCTTTCCGCCAGACCAAATCCCATAGCAGTACGTCCCCAGCCCTCCCTGCCGCTCATGGCGGCGGAGGTAAACTTGATAGCCCGGGCAAATATACTCCAACAGTTTCGGGATTTCCCAGATATCCGTAAAGCTCTTATCCGCGCTGATCACCAACTTCGGCTTTTCCTTCTTTATCCGGTCTTTCCATTCCAGCATCCCGGAAATTCCGGCCTCCAGCACCAAAATTTCCCCAGACTTAACCGCCTCTTCGCTGACCGGGAAGCAAGGATTGCTTTCCTCCTCCACCATTCGCTGCAAAAATGAGCGTTCTGGAAGCACTTGATACTGCACCAGCCGGGTAAAAATAACTTTTGACACATTATCAGCTAAATGTTCAAATGTCCAATCATAAAACAGAATATTTCGGATTAAATCTTCTAAAATATACCTATAAGGAATATCCTTTCCCGCCCGTTTATAACCTTCAAAGGAATAGCACGCAAATATTTCCGCATTTGCTCCGCTTAATTCTGCTGCTTGCTTTAAAATGTCTTGATATCCATATTCTTTAAGCATTAATGAAATACCAGAATAACTTTTCATCCGTTCCATAAATGTTTGCCATTGCATAACAATTAATCCTTTCTTTTTCCCTCCCACCCTAAATTCCATCTCTAACAAAAACTTAGTTCATTCCTCGTAGAAAGAACTTTCCTGAATTCACTTCTTTTCCTTCAAACATCCATCAGTCATATTTTCTAATAATTGCGTTTTCCTATCAATTAACCGTATTTTCAAATCCAATTCATTCCTCTTTATCGCGTCATCAATATACCGTTCAAGCTGTTTCTCAACCTTACGGGCAACGCCCAGTTCCATTTTTCTCTTCAACATCACATTCGTTTGCTCTAAATATTCTTCAACTTCCATCTGCCAATCACAAGCATTTTTTTCTGCCAAAAATTCCTGCGTACATTTAGCTACAAGAATTTTTGAGTTAATGCTCAACTCGTACTCTTCTCTTTCCGAAAAATATAAATCAAAGCAACTTTCCAATAAAGGAGAATCCCACGAATAGCAAAAAATCACTCCCCCTTTTTTAGCCAACCGCCACGCTTCCTTAACAACACCATCGGGATTTCCGAAAAATTCTTTCCCATTAATCACCACAATATTAAAACATCCTGATGCTAAATGAGTATTATCATAATCAGCTGCCATCATGGAAATCTTAGGAAGCTTTTCAACCAAAGTAATTCTATCTAACCAATAGTTTTCACTGTCGTTTCCTATTACTTCTGACACACAGCAAAGGCTGGATTTTTCATTAAACCTGCCAAGAAGGGATGCCAAATAATAGCTTAACACACCTTTTGTACAACCAAGTTCCAATACCTTTACCGGAAGCGAGGACTGAATTAAAACGGCTGCTATTAATACATTAATCAACAAATATTCCGATTGATTATCTTTTTCTTTAATATCGCCTGTCGCTCCTATATAACGATCAGTTAATTGCAGTAAGAAATTCGGGATCGTTACATCACCATCCGTTAAGGTATGCATGGGAATTCTGCTTTGATTTGACAGATAGTCACTGCAATCTAGCAGCACCCTAGTCTTTCCATCTTCTACATACGAAAATATTAAATCTTGATAACTAATCGCATTCATCTATTTTCCCTCAAATATCATCTGATTCAGCCTTGCAACAATTCGCTCCATATCAAAATGTAAAGTTCCATGCCAATATGCCCGTTTTGACATTTCGTTCAGCTGCCTATCCTTACACAATCTTAACAAAGCTTTAGCAAAACCATTCATATCTCCAATTTTAGCATCTACACCGCATTTACCATTATCTGTAGCATCTTCATACGCATCAAATCGGGACACAGCCATGGCGCAGCCAGCATTTAAGGCTTCCGCAACCACATTAGGCGTTCCCCCTTCATAGATGGAGGGAAGGGCAAAAATTTTTGCATTAAGATATTCTTCAAATAATTGTTCCCGATCGCTAATCGATCCTACAAAGCATATCCTATCTCTCAATTTCGGATGCTGTTTCCAATAATTTTTCAGATAAGGTTCAAATCCCGGTTCCACACTGCCTACTAAACGAAGTTTCCAGTCTGGCACTTCATCTGCAATTTCCGCAAAAGCCTCCAGCAAAATGTCTGTAGCTTTTTGAGGTGTGCCTATCCTAGATACAGTAAGGATAATGTTCTCTTTTTTTCCATAGTTCGGAATATTGTTTTCTTTTGGATGAAAACAATAATAACCATTTGGAATATATTCTATTTTCCAAGGCCACTTTAAATTCAAATGTCTTTGCATAGCCCTGCAGGATGTGGCTACCACGTCACAGCAATCCATCATCTTAATAAACCATTCTTCATCCCATAAAATCCGATCCATCCAAGAGCTGTTCGCGTCTAATCCCATATAAATCCTTCCATCAGGATTATAATACTTATAGGATATTGCCACATTCACATTCGTTGAATAGCACCCCCTTAAAATCAGGCAGTCAATCTCCCTGGCATTTCGGGTGATATAATCCAGCTTTGCCTGCTGGCTGCCATCCGGCAGAAATTCCATATTTACCCCTTTTATGTATTCTTCTAAATAGGGATAAGAACCCCCCCGTGCCCCAACCATGGTCACGTCACATCCATGGTTTTTGTATAAAAGGTAGGGAATCAGGCCGCAGTCCTTCACCAACTCCACGTTGCTCCAGCCCCGCTCATAAGGCGCCATGGCAACCACCTGTTTCCGCCTTGCAGGAGGCTCCTTAACATCCCTTTCCTGCCTCTCCTCAGCCTCTTTCTGGCTGTCTGCGCCCATGCCTTTCCTGGCCTCTCCCACACCATCAGTTCCGCCTTTCCCTCCGCTAGCTCCGTCTTTCCCGGCCTCCCTAACGTCATCCATTCCGCTTCCCTTTCCGCCAGACCAAATCCCATAGCAGTACGTCCCCAGCCCTCCCTGCCGCTCATGGCAGCGGAGGTAAACTTGATAGCCCGGGCAAATATACTCCAACAGTTTCGGGATTTCCCAGATATCTGTAAAGCTCTTATCCGCGCTGATCACCAGCTTCGGCTTTTCCTTCTTTATCCGGTCTTTCCATTCCAGCATCCCGGAAATTCCAGACTCCAACACCAAAATTTCCCCAGACTTAACCGCATCTTCGCTGACCGGGAAGCAAGGATTGCTTTCCTCCTCCACCATTCGCTGCAAAAATGAGCGTTCTGGAAGCACTTGATACTGCACCAGCCGGGTAAATACAAATCTGGACGGCTCATCGAGCAGCGCATCAAAAACCTGATCGTAAAATAAAATATTTTTACACAAACTCCTCAGCACATACCGGTAAAGAACATCCTCCCCCGCTCTTTGGTATCCATCAAAATAGTATTGCTCCAGCTCCCTGTTTTTCACAGAAAAAATGCCGGCTGCCTGTTCCAAAATATCCTGGTAGCCGTATTCTTTAACCATGGAGGAAATCCCCAGATAGCTGCTTATCCGTTCCAAAAATGCCTGTGCCTGCATAAATGCAAATCCTTTCGTTAAATTTTTTCAAGATCTTGTTTACCTTTCCCGGGAATACTTTCCAAACTACACTTATCTCTTCCCAGGAATATTTCCCAAAATCATCCTGACCTTTCCTTAGTATAGCGAATTTTGCCCAAGAATACAAACAGTTCTTTCCGATATTCTCTCTAAAAAGATTAACGGCAGAAATTTCAAACAACAAGCCAGATAACAAGTCAGGCAACCCGCGCCATTCGCAAAAAAACGGATCCATAAGCAGTATGTTCATCCCCTGCTTTCCGGAATCCGTTTTTTCCGCACCCTGACCGATGCCCTATTCTTCTTTTCCTTATTCAACAACCTATGATTTGCTGGCCTTCAGCGCCCTCATGGCATTTAAAATCGCAATCACAGAAACGCCAACATCCGCAAACACGGCTTCCCACATATTTGCCATACCAAAAGCGCCTAAAACCAAAACCAGTGCCTTAACCCCTAAGGCAAACACGATATTCTGCTTCACGATCCGAAGGGTTTTTCTGGAAATTTTTACTACCGACGCAATTTTCCTCACATCATCATCCATCAGCACCACATCAGCAGCCTCAATGGCCGCATCGCTTCCCATGCTCCCCATAGCAATGCCAATATCCGCCCTGGTCAGCACCGGGGCATCATTAATCCCATCCCCCACAAATGCCAGGCGCTGACCCTTCGGCTGCTTTTCCAGCAATTTTTCCACCCACTTCACTTTATCCCCTGGGAGAAGCTGGGCGTGCACCTCATCCAGCCCCAGTTCCTTCGCCACAGCCTGGGCAGCCGCCTGCCGATCCCCGGAAAGCATAACCGTCTTTTTCACGCCTACCTTCTTCATCTCCCGGATGGCTTCCCCGGCTCCTTCCTTCACCTGATCGGAAATCACAATCGTTCCGGCAAGCTCCCCGTCACAGGCCACATATACTACCGTTCCGATTTCCTCACAAGGCGGATAAGAAATCCCGTTTTCCTCCATCAGCTTTCCATTCCCTGCAAGGACAATACTGCCGTTCACCTTGGCCCGGATCCCCTGCCCGGCAATCTCTTTTGCTTCCCTTACCTCTTCCAAATCCAAAGGCTTCCCGTAAGCCGCCTTTATGGAATTGGATACCGGGTGGCTGGAATACCCTTCGCTGTAAGCCGCAAGCCTTAATACTTCCTCTTCCCCGCGCCCTGCCGCCACTACCTTGGCTACCTTAAACTCGCCTTTCGTCAATGTCCCGGTTTTGTCAAACACGATGGTGGTCATCTCCGCCACAGCTTCCAGGAAATTGCTCCCTTTCACCAGCACGCCGATTTTCGATGCCGCGCCAATTCCCCCAAAAAACCCAAGGGGAACGGAAATCACCAGTGCGCAGGGACAGGAAATCACCAGGAAAATGCAGGCCCTCTGCACCCATTCGCCCCAGCTGCCGCCGAAAACAAGCGGCAAAACCACGGCCAAGACGGCCGCACCCACAGTCACTACCGGCGTATAATACCGGGCAAAACGGGTGATGAAATTCTCCACCTTAGCCTTCTTGCTCCCTGCATTCTCCACCAGCTCCAAAATCTTTGCCACGGTGGAATCCTCGAAAGCCTTGCTCACCTGTACCTTCAAGGTTCCGCTTCCGTTAACGCAGCCGCTGATTACCTCATCCCCGGCGGCCGCCCTTCTGGGAACCGACTCCCCGGTAAGGGCCGCCGTGTCGATCATGGACTCCCCTTCAATCACCGTTCCGTCCAGGGGAATCCTCTCCCCAGCCTTCACCACGATAACCATCCCCGGCTCCACATCATCCGGATCTACCTGGATTAGCCGCCCGTCTTCTTCAAGGTTCGCATACTCAGGGCAGATATTCATCATTTCCGTAATGGACTGTCGTGAGCGGGACACCGCATAATTCTGGAACAGCTCCCCTACCTGGTAAAACAGCATGACCGCCAAGGCTTCCGAATACTCTCCCACGCCAAATGCCCCAAATGTGGCGATCATCATCAGGAAATTTTCATCAAATACCTGCCCATGGCGGATATTCCTGGCGGCCTTCCAGATAATGTCATACCCAATAAGCAGATACGGAACCAAATAAGCCCCAAAACCCGCCGGAAACGTGGAAAGCCAGGGCAAAGCCCCCGTTTTTTCTCCTGCCAGCAATCCGGCAAACAATAAAAATGTTGCCAAAATCCGAACCAACATCTTTTTCTGCTTATCGGTCATCTCCAACACCTCTTATTACCTTTCTTCGCAACTGTTCAGCACCTTCACCGTTACGAGCAAAAATCCATTGAAAATCGCCTGGGGCAATGGGATTTTGCCCTCTGGCTCTACATCTTAATATCCCAAATCACATCAAAATCTTGCAGTCCGGCTCCACCTTCGCGCAGCAGGCCACCACCTGCTCCATAATCCGGTCAAACTGATCCTCTTCTGCTTCGATAGTCATCTTCTGCATCATAAAGCTGACGCTGGCATCCAAAACGCCAGGGATTTTCTTAATCCCATCCTCCATCTTTGCCGCGCAATTTGCGCAGTCCAGATCCTGCAGCTTAAATTTTTTCTTCATTTTTCTATTCTCCTTCTTCTCTTTTTCTCTCATTTAAGACGGCATTGGAGCTATTCCTCGATATGCTCCCGCCCTTGACGAATAATCGTCCTCACATGATCGTCCGCCAATGCATAAAATACCTGCTTCCCCTCCCTGCGGTTTTTTACCAGCCTTGACTGTTTTAAAATCTTAAGCTGGTGGGAAATGGCCGACTGGGTCATGTTCAAGGTCTGGGCAATGTCACAGACGCAAAGCTCTGCCTCAAACAGAACGTACAATATGCGGATTCTGGTAGAATCCCCAAATACCTTGAAAAGCTCCGCCAGATCGTATAACTCATCCTCCTCCGGCATCTTTTCATTCACTGCCTTTACCAGCTCTTCGTGAACCTGGTACGTATCGCAGCATTCAACATCATGAAGCGCCAATACATCACCTCACCTTTCCTGCTGTTTAAAATTGTCATTTTCTCTTTTAAACATATGAATAATTGTTCATGTGAATATAATACTACTGGATGGGAGAGATGTCAAGGGGTTAAAAGTTAAATCTTGATTTGTGCTCTTTCCATCAGTTATGGCAAAAATTCTTTGAACTTCAGGGAACGGGAATTGTTTTTTGAAAATCAGTATTGTATAATTTAGACTGTATAGATATGTGCTCATAGGTATAACCTCCAAAGTATAACCATGCCCAAAGCATGAATCGCATCCAAAAATGTACAAGACATTACGATTTGAAAGGGACAGCTTGTGATGAAGATATTTGACAATATCACGGATATCGTCCGGGATGACTTAAAAGAAACGATACAGCGTGGCAGTAAAGTCTCCATAGCAGCTGCTTGCTTTTCCATGTACGCATACAAAGAGCTGAAACATCAGTTGGAACAAGTAGGAGAATTTCGCTTTATCTTTACCGCTCCGACCTTTGTCCAAGAGAGAGCCGAAAAGCAAAAACGGGAATTCTATATTCCAAGACTCAGCAGGGAAATCAGCCTATACGGCACAGAATTTGAAATCAAGCTGCGCAACGAAATGACCCAACGGGCTGTTGCCAGAGAGTGTGCCGATTGGATCAGGCGTAAAGCCACCTTCAAATCCAATGTTACCGGGAAAATATGGGCGGATTTATGACGGTCAATTCTCCTGTGGAGCAGACCGCTTATATGCCCTTGAATGGTTTTACCACAGTGGATATTGGCTGTGAACGTGGCAATAACAGCTATAACATGATCAACCGCATGGAAGCGCCGTTCTCCACCCAGTATATGCAACTGTTTGAAACACTTTGGATCGATCGTGAGAAGCTGCAGGATGTGACCAATTTCCGAGGATGTTCTGCCCAATGAGGCGACCGGATTTAAGCAGAGCAAGATCTGGAGTATGCTTTATGATTTTTAGCGGGATGCTGTTCTTGCCATCATCAATAAGCTGGAGCAGTATAATGGATGTATCTTGGCAGACAGCGTAGGTTTGGGCAAAACCTTCACTGCTCTCGCCGTCATTAAATACTACGAAAACCGGAACAAATCTGTGCTTGTCCTCTGTCCAAAAAAACTGGCAGAAACCTGGAATACCTACAAAGACAACTATGTCAACAATCCCATTGCTGCCGACCGACTCAATTATGATGTGCTGTTCCATACAGACTTGTCCCGCCCCAGTGGTACATCCAATGGACTTGACCTTGATCGACTGAACTGGGGCAATTATGACCTCGTTGTGATCGACGAGTCGCACAATTTTCGGAATGGCGCTGGAACCCATGCCAATACGCAAGAGAACCGTTACATAAAGCTAATGGACAAAGTGATTCGTACAGGCGTTCGAACAAAAGTGCTGATGTTATCCGCAACACCGGTCAATAACCGCTTTACCGATCTTAAAAACCAGCTTGCCATCGCCTATGAGGGCAACCCAGAATTTATCAATGAAGCACTGGACACCAAAAAACCCATTGACGAGAATTGGAGGAATTATCATGACCGAAAAAGAAGCTATAGAACTCTTTGAAAAAGATCATTTTTTGCAAGAGCAGAAGGATATAGAAAAAGATATTAATGACATTACTTCCATACTATCACGCTATCCTATTGATATAGAGCAGGTCAAAGCAAAAATCAAAAAGATTAACGATGATCACTCAGAAAACATTTTCTTAAATCGTATTGTTTTTCCACCTCAAAGAACATCTTCTCCTGGAGGATATATCCCAGATCAAGATTATATCAATGATTTAATATGGAAGCGGCTTTATTTGCAAGCAAAGAAGTCTGGAAAGTTATTTGAGGAGTTTTGCCAAGAGATGAGAAAACTTTTTTCGAGTGAAGCAATAGGAGGAGCGTAAAATAATGGACAAGCTAAAAATGGAAACTCCTGACCTGACTCAATCCAACATCGAAAAACTCGCCGCCCTGTTCCCAGCCTGCGTGACCGAAGCCCGGAGCGAGGACGGCAAGCTGAAAAAAGCAGTCAACTTTGGACTTCTGCGACAGATGCTATCCGATGTGGTGCTGGAGGGCGACGAAACCTACGAGTTTACTTGGGTGGGCAAAAAGGCCTCCATTGTGGAAGCCAACCGTCCCATCCGCAAAACTCTGCGGCCTTGCCCGAAGGAAAGTATAGACTGGGACACCACCGAAAACCTCTATATTGAAGGCGATAACCTGGAAGTGCTCAAATTGTTGCAGGAGAGCTATCTGGGCAAGGTGAAGATGATCTACATCGACCCGCCCTATAACACTGGAAGTGATAGATTTATTTATCCTGATGATTATGGAATAAGCCAGAATGATTATGATGAAATATCTGGTTCATATGATGAAGATGGGAATAAAGTTTTTACTGAAAATACAAATAGTAACCCCAGATATCATTCAAAATGGTGTTCGATGATATATCAAAGGCTACTCCTTGCTCGCAATTTCTTAACTGATGATGGTGCTATTTTTATCAGCATAGACGATAAGGAACAGGAAAATCTTAAAAAGATTTGTAATGAAATCTTTGGTGCTTCTAACTTTATTTCAACTGTTGTTTGGCAACATAGCATTCAACCCAAAGGTTATCTTGGAACCTTTTCTATCCAACACAGCTATGTAATGATTTACTGTAAAGATATTACCGTTTTCAGGCTGGGCAGTTTAGAAAGAACAGTTGAAGATAATAAGGCCTATTCTAATCCTGACAATGATCCAAAAGGTCCGTGGCGCAGCGGCGATGTAAGGAATGCGCTATATCGCCCGAACTTAATCTATGACATTATTTCACCTAGTGGAAAAGTAATTAAACCATGTGAAAACGGGTGGCGATGGAGTAAGGAGACTGTTGCCGAGAAGATCAAAACTGGAGAAATAATTTTTAGTCAGGATGAAACTCGAATCATCAGGAAGATTTATCTTTCCTCTCTCGAAGGTAGGGCGCCTGAAACAATTTGGTTTGGAAAAGATGTTGGTACTACAAGAGAAGGAATTTCGGAATTAAAGCAGCTTTTTGGGCAAACACCTTTTGATACACCAAAGGCAACACACCTTATTGAGCGTTGTATCACGCTTATGAATGATTCCAATATGCTTATCATGGACTTTTTTTCTGGAAGTGCAACTACTGCAGATGCTGTTATGCAAATGAACTCAAAGGATGGCGGGCATCGTATTTACATCCAAATTCAGTTCCCAGAAAGATGCGATGAAAAAAGTCCAGCATATAAACAAGGATTTAAGACAATAAGTGAAGTTGGTAAAGAACGCATCCGCCGAGCCGCAAAGAAGATCGCCGCCGACAACCCCGGCAAGCCCTTTGACGGCGGTTTCCGTGTGTTCAAGCTAGCCGACACCAACATGACCGATGTGTACTACTCCGCCGGGGAATACGACCAGGCTATGCTTGACCAGCTGGTGAGCAACATCAAACCCGACCGCACTGACCTGGATCTGCTATTCGGCTGCCTGCTGGAGTGGGGCCTGCCCCTATCCATGCCCTACACCTCTGAGCAGATCGAAAGCTGCACCGTCCACACCTACAACGACGGCGACCTCATTGCCTGTTTTGATGAAAGCATCCCAGACACCATAATCAAAGAGATTGCCAAGCGTCAACCCCTACGGGCGGTGTTCCGGGACAGTAGCTTTGCCGACAGCCCCGCCAAAATTAATGTGGGCGAAATTTTCAAAATGCTGGCCCCAGATACCAGAGTGAAGGTTCTGTAAGGAGGGGACATGAAAATACAGTATAGACACCAAAAATTCCAGGCCGATGCCGCCAAGGCGGTCGTGGATGTCTTTGCCGGGCAGCCCTATTTAACCCCTACCTACATGATGGACAGAGGCAGAGGCAACTATCAAATCGGTGTTAATGAGGAACGAGATTTCACCGGCTTCAGCAACCAGCGAATCGTGCCGGAACTTTCCGACCAACGGATACTGGAGCAGTTGAATAAGATCCAGCGCATCCATCAAATCAAGCCGTCAGATAAGTTGGAGGGGCGAGCCAATGGCTACAACCTCACTATTGAGATGGAGACCGGCGTCGGCAAGACCTACACTTACATCAAGACCATGTTTGAGCTGAACAAACACTACGGCTGGAGCAAGTTTATTGTCATTGTTCCCAGCGTGGCTATCCGGGAGGGCGTGTATAAATCCTTTGAGATGACTCGGGAGCATTTTGCCGAAGAATATGGGAAAAAGATACGCTTTTTCATCTACAACTCTGTCCAGTTAACTGAAATTGACCGTTTTGCGTCGGACAGCTCCATCAATGTGATGATTATCAATTCACAGGCGTTCAACGCCAAAGGTAAAGACGCCCGTCGGATTTACATGGAGCTGGATGATTTCCGTTCCCGCCGGCCTATTGATATCATCGCAAAAACCAACCCCATTCTGATTATCGACGAGCCCCAGTCGGTAGAGGGCAAGCAAACCCGCGAGCGCTTGAAAGAATTTCATCCATTGCTAACCCTGCGCTACTCCGCCACCCACAAAAGCGACAGCATCTACAACATGGTGTTCCGTCTGGATGCTATGGAGGCATACAACCGGCGGTTGGTCAAGAAGATCGCCGTGAAGGGCATTACGGAGTCCGGCACGACTGCCACTGACAGCTTTCTCTATCTGGAAAGCATTAACCTTTCCAAAAGCGATCCTACCGCTACCTTGCAGTTCGAGGTGAAGATGGCCAGCGGCGCTCCGAAGAAAAAGAGCCGCATCATCAAAATCGGAGACAATCTTTACGACTACTCCAGTGGGTTGGAGGAATACAGAAACGGCTTTGTGGTCAAGCAGATCGATGGGCGAGATGACTCGGTGGAGTTTCTGAATGGCATCAAGATCTTTGCCGGAGATGTGATTGGAACGGTGGACGAAGATCAGATGCGGCGCATTCAGATACGGGAGACTATCCTCTCCCATATCCAGCGGGAGCGACAGCTGTTTTACAAGGGCATCAAAGTCCTCTCGCTATTCTTCATTGACGAAGTGGCAAACTACCGGGAATATGACGCGGCGAATCAGCCGGTCAACGGCAAGTATGCCGCCATGTTTGAAGAGGAGTACGAGGATATTATTGGAAGTATGCAAATTGCCATCGGCGATGATGAGTATCTCAGATACTTGCAGTCCATTCCCGCCGCAAAAACCCACGCTGGGTATTTTTCAGTGGACAGCAAAGGCAAAATGGTCAACTCCAAGGTTGGCCGCAAAGAGACCACCTCCGATGATGTGAGCGCCTATGAGCTGATCATGAAGAACAAGGAGCTTCTGCTGGATCGTGACCCATTGCGTTCCCCGGTACGGTTCATTTTCTCCCATTCCGCCTTGCGGGAGGGCTGGGACAACCCAAATGTATTCCAGATCTGCACCTTGAAGCAGAGCGGCAGCGATATCCGCAAACGTCAGGAGATCGGGCGTGGCCTGCGCCTGTGCGTCAACCAGAACGGCGAGCGGATGGATACCAATGTTCTTGGAAACGATGTACATAATATTAACATCCTTACCGTCATTGCCAGTGAAAGCTATGATTCTTTCGTCAAAGTTCTGCAAACTGAGATAGCCGAAGCGGTTGCCGACCGCCCCCGCGCTGTTACAGTGGAATTGTTCGTTGGCAGAGTGATCAAAGACGAGCAGGGTAATGAACAAGTGATTGACCAAGACACTGCTTCCGCGATTCACTATGATATGATTGTCAGTGGCTATATCGACCGTAAAGGCGCACTGACCGACAAATATTATGAAGATAAGGCAAACGGCGAAATCAACGTGGCGGAAGAAGTTGCGGACTCTGCCGCCTCTGTGCTTGCAATCATTGATTCCGTTTATGACATCCGCAGTATGCAGCCAGAAAACGCCCGCAGCAGCAATGTGGAACTGCAAGTGGATGAAGACAAATTGGCTATGCCGGAATTTAAAGCATTGTGGTCAAGGATCAATGCAAAATCCGTCTATGTTGTGGATTTTGATACGGGGGAGTTGATCCAAAAAGCCATTGCCGCCCTGAACAGCAAATTGCGCGTTTCCAAGATACATTTTCAAGTGGAATCAGGGACAATGACGGCGATCCAATCCAAAGAAGAACTGTTGTCCGGTGCATCTTTTATAAAAGAAGAATCCACCAGCTACGGTATGACTATAACGGCAAATTCCAATGTGAAATATGATTTGATTGGAAAGCTGGTCGATGAAACCGGGCTGACACGCAAAGCCCTTGTCACCATTCTGAAAGGCATCCAGCCTGCTGTATTTGGCCAATTCAAGGAGAATCCGGAGGAATTTATCATCAAAGCCGCCGCCCTCATCAACGATGAAAAAGCCACAGCAATCATTGAGCATATCACCTATAATGTTCTGGATGACCATTACGGCACAGATGTCTTTACCGATCCGACTATCAAAGGCAGGCTTGGCGTAAACGCGATGAAAGCCAAAAAGCACCTGTACGATCATATCGTTTACGACTCAACCGGAGAGCGGAACTTTGCCGCCGATCTTGATACGAATACAAATGTGGCAGTCTATGTGAAACTGCCGGATGGATTTTATATCGCAACACCGGTCGGTCATTATAACCCGGACTGGGCTATCGCTTTCTATGAGGGAACCGTCAAGCACATTTATTTTGTAGCGGAAACAAAAGGCTCTATGTGCTCCATGCAGCTGCGATTGATCGAGCAGTCAAAAATCCACTGTGCAAAGGAACACTTCAAAGCTATCTCAGGCGACAATGTGGTGTACGATGTGGTGGACAGCTATAAATCGTTGCTGGAGAAAGTCATGCATTAACAGCTTCATTACTTGGCAAGCAGTGTCTTTGTTCCTGAAATTCCCTTCACCAACTATCCAAGTTGACAAATCATCATTTTTAAAATTAAAAGATATTATAAATTTTTGTTCCAACTTTATTCCCAATGTGTTATAATCAAAAAATTGGGAATAAAGTTGGGAATAAATCTGTATCGAGGAGAATGTCAATGGATACAAAACAGATTGTATTAGATTTATGTGCAATGAATGATGAACAGGAATGGTTTGAATTTAAAGAGAATTGGTTTCAACCAGAAGCATTAGGAGAGTATGTTGCTGCATTATCAAACGCTGCAGCGTTCCATTATAAGAAATATGCGTATTTTATATGGGGAGTTGAGGATGAGAATCACAAAATAGTTGGAACGACATTCAATCAATATTGTGACTACAATAAAGAACCTTATCAGAATTATCTTGCACGAAATCTTTCTCCGAGCCTGAATTTTTCTTTTGAGGAAGCCCAGATTCAGCAAAAAAGAGTTGTCGTATTGGTCATACCTGCAGCTTTTGAGATACCTACTGCATTTAAGGAAAAGCGGTATATAAGAATTGGCTCATCGAAATGTAATATCAAAGATTATCCGAAGAGAGAGATTGAACTATTTAAAATTCTTGATGGGAGAACAGAAACCATAGAAACAATTCCGGCAAAATATCAAGAACTTACTTTCCAAAAATTATTTGGATATTATGGGTCAAAAGGAATTATCTTAAGCGATAAAACTTTTATAAAAAATTTAGGTCTGCGCAATGAAGAAGGACAATTCAATTTATTAGCGCAACTGCTTTCGGATGATTCTCATTTTCCTCTCAGAGTATCAATATTTGAGGGAAAGACGAAAGGAACAAATTTGTTTTCGGTCAGAGAATTTGGAAATAATTGCCTTTTATATAGTTTAGATGAATTATTACGATATGGCGATGTACTCAATATCATACAGGCGGATGAAACAGACCGGATTGTAGAACGAAAAGAAGTGCCGCTATTTGATAACAAGGCATTTCGAGAGGCGATTATTAATGCTGTCCTGCATAACAAATGGGTGGAGGGAAACGAGCCTATGATTTCCGTTTTTTCTGACCGAGTAGAAATCTTATCAAGAGGTTCTCTGCCGCCAGCACAGACAATGGAAGGCTTTTATCTGGGGGAATCTGTCCCTGTGAATGAAAAGTTGTCGGAAATATTTCTGCAATTACATATCAGTGAAAAATCAGGGCGAGGAGTTCCTAAAATAACGGAAATTTATGGTAAAAAGGCATTTACATTTAGAGAAAATTCTATTGTTGTAACTATACCATTGAAAAAAATCAAAAAAATTGGGAATAAACTTGGAAATAAAAAGCCATTAAATGCAAGAAGAAGGACAATTTTGACAGAAATGAGGGATAATCCCAACATAACGGCTGAAGAACTTCACAAAATCTTAGGAATCAGTAATACGGCAGTAGAAAACAATATTTCATTTCTGCGTGAAAATGGTTATATTGAAAGAGTCGGTTCAAAAAAAGCAGGGTATTGGAATGTGTTATAGAAAAAAACTTCCCTCTTGACACCTCCCCCTTCCTGCGCTATACTAACCTCAACTCAATATTAAAATTCAATATTAATCTTCAGGGCAGGGTGTGATTCCCTACCGGTGGTACAGCCCACGAGCCGCAAGGCATGATTCGGTGCGATTCCGAAGCCGACAGTACAGTCTGGATGAAAGAAGATTTTGGCATAAGTTTTTTGCGTGTCCGCCCTGAGATGGATTTTTCCATTTCAGGGCTTTTCTTTTGCAAAACCGGTTCCCACGTTCCTGTCAAAGGCAAACCGGCAAATCTTCCCCGCCATTCTAAAATTCATCCAAAAACGCACCCTCCAGCAAACCATTAACTTTCCATGGCTGTCCAGCACCTTACAGCCGCCGGCTTTCAACGAAACACGGAGGTACAAGATGGACGATTGTTCATACATGAAACTTGCCCTTTCCCTGGCCGAAAAAGGCCTGGGGCACACATCCCCAAATCCCATGGTAGGCGCTGTGATCGTCAAGGATGGCCGCATCATCGGGCAGGGATACCATAAATGCTACGGCGGCCCCCACGCCGAACGGGAGGCCTTATCCTCCTGCACGGAACCTCCCAAGGGAGCTGCCATGTACGTTACCTTAGAGCCTTGCTGCCACCACGGCAAGCAGCCGCCCTGCACGGATGCCATCCTGGAATCCGGGATTTCCCGGGTGGTTGTAGGCTCCGGCGACCCAAACCCTTTAGTTGCCGGAAAAGGCATAGCGCTCCTCCGAAGACGGGGCATCGCCGTCACCGAACATATCCTGGAAAAGGAGTGCGCGGCCTTAAACCAGATCTTTTTCCATTATATCCGAACCGGGAAACCTTACGTCGCCATGAAGTACGCAATGACCATGGACGGAAAAATCGCCGCCTACACCGGCGCATCCAAGTGGATTACCGGGGAAGAAGCCAGAAGCCATGTACAGACCCAGCGCCTTAAATACCGGGGAATTATGGTCGGCCTTGGCACGGTGCTGGCCGATGATCCCCTGCTGACCTGCCGGATAGAAGGAGGGATAAATCCTATCCGGATCGTCTGCGACACCCGCCTTAGGACTCCCCTCACCTCCCAGATAGCCAAAACCGCCCCCCAGGTTCCCACCATCCTGGCTACCTGCTGCGCCGATCCCCAAAAGCAGGCCCCATACCAGGCGCAGGGAATAACCGTCCTAACCCTTCCGGAAAAAGAAGGCCGGGTAGATTTGCAGGCCCTGATGGCTAAACTTGGCGAAATGAAAATCGATGGCATCCTTTTAGAAGGCGGCGCACAGCTTAACTGGGCGGCTTTGGAAAGCGGGATCGTTCGGAAAGTCCTGGCTTACCTTTCCCCAAAGATACTTGGGGGTAATAAAGCCAAATCCCCGGTAGGCGGAATGGGTGTTCCTCTTCCGGGACAGGCTTATGGCCTGACAGACAGCAAAATCACCCGATTAGGGGAAGATTTCCTGATCGAAAGCGAAGTAAGCCAAAATATTTGCCGGGAAAGCATGGTATGCCAAAATATTTGCCAGGAAAGCGAGGTGTGCCAAAATGTTTACCGGAATAGTTGAAGAAATCGGAACCGTAGACAGCATCCAAAAAGGAGCACGCTCCGCCCTTATCCGTATCCAGGCGCGGATCGTAACGGAAGGAGCCAAGGTGGGAGACAGCATCGCCGTAAACGGCATTTGCCTGACCGTCACCTCCTTAAGCAAAACCGGGTTCACCGCAGACGTAATGCCGGAAACCATAAACCGCTCTTCCCTGTCCCGTTTAACCTGCGGCAGCAGCGTAAACTTAGAACGGGCCATGGCCGCAAACGGGCGCTTCGGCGGGCATCTGGTGTCCGGGCATATCGACGGCACGGGAACTGTCACCGAAATCAAGAGAGATGATAATGCCGTATGGTATACCATAAGCGCCCCTGCCCGGCTGCTTAAATACATTGTGGAAAAAGGATCCATTGCCATAGACGGCATCAGCCTGACTGTGGCGGAGGCGGGAACCAGCCAATTCTCCATATCCGCCATCCCCCATACGGTAAAGGCGACTACGCTGAGCCAGCGCCGCATCGGGGATCTGGTCAACTTGGAAACGGATATGGTAGGGAAATATATTGAACGGTTTTTAACCTTTCCCCACTTAAAAGAAGGGAACTTGCCTGAAACGAATATCCCTGCCCTGACGGGAAAATCATCCGGACAGCCGCAGGCAGCAGGCAGCGCTCCTGCAAAAACAAAGGGCTTAAGCCAGGAATTTTTAATGAAGCATGGCTTTGCGAAGGGCGCGAGCTGAACGAACGGCAGATTTTATTGTATAAACACGCTTAACCCATACAAGGAGGAAAAAGATTATGTATACATTCGCCCCTATAGAACAAGCACTGGAGGATCTGCGCCAGGGAAAAATCATCCTGGCAACAGATGATCCGGATCGGGAAAATGAAGGCGATTTCATCTGTGCCGCCCAGTTTGCCACCACGGAAAACATTAACTTTATGGCAACCCATGGCAAAGGCCTGATCTGTATGCCCATGTCCGAAGAATACGTAAGGAAGCTCCAAATTCCCCAGATGGTCACGCAAAACACCGATAACCACGAAACGGCCTTCACCGTTTCCATCGATCACGTAAGCACCGCCACAGGAATTTCTGCCGCGGAGCGTTCCGTAACGGCCATGAAATGCGCACAGGAGGACGCCAAGCCGGAGGATTTCCGCCGCCCCGGCCATATGTTCCCTCTCCTTGCCAAGAAAAACGGCGTCCTGGAGCGGAATGGGCATACGGAGGCCACCGTGGATCTGCTCCGCCTTGCAGGCCTTAAGGAATGCGGCCTTTGCTGCGAAATCATGAGGGAGGACGGGACGATGATGCGCACCGGAGAGCTTGCCCAGCTGGCCCGGCAGTGGAATCTAACCTTTATCACCATCAAAGATCTGCAGGCCTACCGGAAACGCCATGAAGTGTTAATTGACCGGGTAGCCGTCACCAAAATGCCCACGAAGTACGGCCAGTTTACCGCCTATGGCTACGTAAACCGCATAAACGGGGAACACCATGTAGCACTGGTAAAGGGAGAAATCGGTAACGGCGAGCTAGTCTTATGCCGGGTTCACTCCGAATGCCTCACCGGGGACACCTTTGGCTCCCTGCGCTGCGACTGCGGCCAGCAGCTTGCCTGCGCCATGGAAAGCATCGAGAAGGAAGGCCGGGGCATCCTCCTGTATATGCGCCAGGAAGGCCGGGGCATCGGCCTGATCAATAAGCTTAGGGCTTACGAGCTGCAGGAAAAAGGAATGGATACCCTGGAAGCAAACTTAGCCCTGGGATTCGAGGGAGATGAGCGGGAATACTATATCGGTGCGCAAATCCTTAGAGATCTGGGCGTCAAAACCCTGCGCCTGCTAACCAACAACCCGGATAAAGTCTACCAGCTTTCCGACTTCGGCATGGAAATCATCCAGCGGATCCCTATCCAAATGGATGCCACCCCAGAAGACTTATTTTACCTGAAAACCAAGCAAAAAAAGATGGGCCACATCCTATACTACCACGAATAAGTGAACTGCCCATTGCCTAAAGCCAATAAGATTGCAGCCAAATTGGAGTGTATCATAAAAATCATTCCCGCCATCTGGCAGAAAGCATTTTCCAAACACACTCTACTCAAAAAGAAAGGGAAGATAACTGATGAAAACATTTGAAGGAAACTTAATCGCCAAAGAAATTAAAATCGGAATTGTCGTTTCAAGATTTAATGAATTTATTACCTCCAAGCTCCTAAGCGGCGCCATGGATGGGCTGGTCCGCCATGACGTGCAGGAAAAGGACATTCACGTAGCCTGGGTTCCCGGGGCGTTTGAAATCCCCCTGATTGCCTCAAAAATGGCAAAAAGCGGAAAATACGACGCCGTTATCTGCTTAGGAGCCGTCATCCGCGGGAGCACCAGCCACTATGACTACGTGTGCAGCGAGGTTTCAAAAGGGATAGCCTCCGTGTCCTTGTCCAGCAGCATCCCGGTAATGTTCGGTGTCCTGACGACAGAAAACATTGAGCAGGCCATCGAGCGTGCCGGGACGAAAGCAGGAAACAAAGGATATGACTGCGCGCTGGGCGCGATTGAGATGGTAAACCTGATCCGGGAAATCGAAGGATAAAAGCAAAAGCTAGTACTGCGTTGCGTAAATTCCAGTGAATATGCACCCGCTGTCTACGCCTATTCACCGTTATTTACGCAACGCAGTACTAGCCTTCTCCGATCCTATCTGCCAGATGGCGGCGCAGATATTTCTCTACCAGCTTAAACTGCCCGCCATCCAAAAGGCAGATGCCCGCGCATCTGCCTCCCGAATAAAATTTCACCGCCCTGTTTTCCCCTTCCGGCAGCACCTTAACTTCCGTAATTTCCTCAAGCTTAAGCCTCTTAGCCTTCCCCCAGGGAAGGTAAACCACTATGCCCCAGTCATAAAGCTCCAGGCTTTTTTGCTGATTTTCCATATCTGATACGCCTCTTAACGGAAGCCTTCCTTATCCATGCCCGTCACGCCGCTTATGCGAAAGCCTTCCTTATCCATGCCGTCACGCCGCTTATGCGAAAGCTTTCCTTATCCATGCCCGTCACGCCGCTTATACGAAAGCCTTCCTTAATCCATGCCCGACACGCTGCTTAAACCGAAGCCTTCCTTACGCGCCATTACGCCTTAAGGTCAACGATGTTTCCCTGCGCAAAATACTGGCTCAAGTCCAGCTTCTTTAAATATTCCTCGCCTAACAGGCTGTCGGCCTTTTCTAAGCTGCCGCTGGGGTAGAGCAGATGGGCGTCCCACTTAATCCCGGCGAAATCCTCTGCCGTCTGGTAAACATGGGAGTCAAGAACTTTCCCGCCATAGGCCTGGTAGCGCTCCGCCACCTGGTCTGCCAGCCCCATAAGCTGATCCTTGGCGGCGGCAATCTGCCCTAAGGCCTCTTCCACGCTTTTCGCCCCTTTAAGGCCCTGGGAAATATCCTTTACCTGCCCTGGGAGATCACCAAGCCAGTCAGACGCTTCCTGGCCGAACTCCTCCCCGTAAAGCCTTTGGGCATGGTCAATGCGGAAATGGGAAATCCCCAGATTAGCCCCTGCCATCCAGGTCATATCCCCATACTGCTTTTCATTCCATTCCTTGATCACCGCTGCTTTTTCCGTATCCCCTTCCGCCACCACCTGATCATATTTTGCCTGCATATATTTTAGGTGCTCCTCCATGGCGGTTAAATTATCCACCAGGTTCCCTACCCCATGGTAATAATTCTCCATCTCCCGTTCAATGGCTTCCGGAACTTTTTCCCTGCTGATGATAAACTCAGAAAATTCGGACGAATCCACATTCTCGGGGCTGGCCTGCTGCTTTTTCGCGCTCCCTGCCTGGCTGCCCTCAGACAAGGCGGAAACCTTCTGGAGAAACTCCTGCTGTTCCGCCGACTGCCTGGCGCTGGCCGCCCTCATGGAACCGGTCATCAAAAGGCCATCCGCCTTCTGCCGCCCCATAATCTGATCCCAAAACGAATTCTGTGTATCAATTCTCATCTTTCCCCTCCTCATGGCTTCCCTGTTCTTACGGAAAAATATACCGTCCGTTCAGCCCGCGCCATTCGCACTGCGCAGCGTCCCTTTAACAGAAATCGATAAAGGAAAATTCGTGCGAGCACGGTTTTCCTTCCTGCGATTCCCACTGGCTGAACTGTTACGGGAATAATTTCCTGCTATGTAATATTTCGACCATATTTTCCGAAACTTAACCGTAAACGTTATCTTCTAACCTCCCCTACCGCTTATAAGCGGCCTTCCGCTCCTGACTCTCCCTGCGCAGATCCTCCCGAGACTTAGCAAGGAGGGCCGCCGCTTCCTCTTCCGCCATTACCGGGGTATAGTAAGGCCCCTGCTGCAGGTAGCAGCCAAACTTGTCCAGGAAATCCTTTTGCTTTTTCGTTTCCACCCCGTCTGCCATCACATTCTTTTTCATCATCTTGGCAATCTGCACCAGCCCGGCATTTACCGGAGCCGTCTTCGGGTTATTTTCCAGCTGCCAGATAAACATCCTTCCGAATTTCAGCGTATCCACAGGCAGCTCAAACACCTGCCCAAGGCCTGTGCTCCCGGATCCAAAATTATCCAGGATCAGCTCTATCCCCATCCAGGAAAGGTTCTGCAGCAGCACCGTAATATTGGTATGGGAGGCATCAGTGACGAACTCGTCCACCTGGATCGCCAATTTTTTCGGCGGGATTTTATATTTTTCCATCACTCGGGAAACCTCCTGGAGGAAATCCCCCTGAAGGAAGAGAACCGAGGAAATGGGAATGATCACCGATTCAAACTCCACCTGCTTTTTTACCAGCTTTTCCACAAAAGCCGCAGCCTTGTCTAAGGCATAGTATTCCACCAGCCTGACCTGCCCCGTGTCCTCAGCTACCGGGAGGAACTCCGCGCTGCTGACCATACCCACATCCTTAATAAACACCCGCATTAAAAATTCCGCCCGGGTAAACTTTTTCAGCTCCCGGTTATAGGTGGGACGGTAGCAGATTTCCACCTCCTCATTGGCGATGGCCGTGCTTAAATACCGGGCAATGGCCTGTTTCCGCAGGAACTGCCCATGAAGCGCCTTGTCGTAAACCGCATACTGGTTGCTCCCCATCTCCGCCGCCTGGGACGCCGCCATATCCAGGCATTTAAGCATTTCCGTGGCATTGGAGGCGTAGCCGGGATAGGCGCACAGGGCAATCTGAACCGAGCACAGACAGTCCGTATTCCCAACTACCCAGTTCTCATTAAACCGCTCAATAATATTCTCCGCCACCTGGGAAGCTTCCCGCACGCTGCAGTTCTTCAAAATCAGGATAAACTCCACCCCCACGTACCGGAACACCCGGCAGCCGGTTTTCTGCTCCAAATATTCTTTGATCTGCCCCAAAAGCTCATCACAGTACTCAAAACCAAACAGGTCATTCATCCGCTTAAAGTTTTCAAGGTAAAGCTTCAGCACAACTCCCCGGGTTTTCAGCAAAAGCTGCGCATCCATATGCCCTTGGCAGGATTTGTTTTCCGCTTTTTCTCTATATTCCGGCGATACGGAAGCCGAAGGCTCTCGCCTGGTGCTGGCAGTTGATGCCTTTTCTTTTCGTCCGAACAGTCCCATACACATTCTCCTTTAAGATCCCTACTTTTCCCTTACTTATGCAATGCTTCCTGGATAAGCAAATAAGCCGATTCAGAAAGCATTGTTAAACACGATCTAGTATACCTCTATTCCGGAAAAGACGCAAGGAGATTGCAGGAGATTGCAAAAATTCCATTTCAATGGACTATGCGGCGGGAAAACCGGCTTAGACAAAGCGGATTACGGAAAAAGGCACAGAAAAAGGGATGCTGCAGACACACTGGTTTGCAGCATCCGCCCAATTATCCGGCACGCCCTCCTTGGCGGCGCAGGCGATTCTCTGCGTCCTCTTTCACCAGTTCAACCACTACCGCCATCAGCGGAATGAAGAACAGGATCCCGATAATCCCAAAAAGCTTCCCCCCTATCATTGCCGCGATCAGCGTATACAGCGGCGGAAGCCCCACGGAACCGCCTACCACCCTTGGATAAATCAGCTGGTTTTCAATAAGCTGGACAACCTGATACACGATCAGGCATCGAACCGCCAAGGCAGGGCTGATGAGCAAGGCAAGCATCACGCTGACCGCCCCGGAAACGACCGCGCCTACATAGGGAATAAGGGCGCAGACCGCGGTCAATACGCCAACCAGGCTCCCATAAGGCAGCTTGAAGATGGTAAAGGCCAAAAACATCAATCCCCCAAGGATTACCGCCTCGCTGCATTGCCCTGACAGGAAGTTTGCAAAAGAACGGCTGAATGTCCGGCTGATATGGAGAAGGCTTTCCGCCCAGGCAGGCTTTAGGTAAGCGTATGCCAGCTTCTTAGCGTGCCTGCATATCCGTTCCTTTTCCAGCGTGATATAAATGCCGATGATCAGCCCAAAGGCCGCCGTTACCACGATGCTTGCGGCGGAAGATACCGTGCTGATCACCCCTTCAAAAAACAGGTTCGCCCCGCTGCCAAGGCTTTGCACGATTTTTTCCAGATTGATGCCTTTCAGCACCTCCTCCAGCCACTTTGCCCCGGGATCAAGGCGCTCTAAGTAGTCAATCCACTGGGGCAGGCGCTCCCCAATCATCAGGCGCAGACTCCTGGCCGAATTTACAAGCTCCGGGATAAGCAAGGTGAACACAAGGGTAAACACCAGTACGATGCACATCAGGGTGAGGATGAAGGAAGCGCCGCGGTAAAGCTTATCCGGGTACTCCTTTTTCCCTTTTTCAAGCACCCGGCGAAGGCGCTTTTCTATGCCGGCCATGGGGACATTAAAAAACAGGGCAAGTATGCCGCCTACAATAATCGGCAAAAACAGCCCCATAACCTTTTCCAGGAAGCCAAATACTGCGGGCAGATTCATTAACGCCGCAAATAACCCGACTCCCGCCATAACCACCAGCAAATTCTGTTTCGTTTGTTTCTCCACGATGAATCCTCCATGTATTTTAGCGCGCCCCTATCGATCTTGAAATCAGCTTCACTATGCTTTCACCGCATTGCTTTCCCGCCTTTGGCAGCCGGATAAAAGGCCAGTATTTCTTCTAAAACCTTTAGCACTTTTTACCACACGCATTATATTTTTTATACAATATCATCCAGCATATAATTTGTCAATTATTATTAGACTTTATTCATTTAGTTTCCACAATATATGGCAAAACAAGTTGAATATCATGCCATATATTATGGAAATACGCATTTGAAGCGCTTCTTAAGCTTTACCATTATCTCTTTCCGCTTACAGCCGTAAATACCGTAAACAAATGCAGGACAACCCCAAGAAAATGTGTTATGATAGTCCATAGCAATGGTTGAGGAGATGCATTTTTATGGAAATTATCGGAAATCAAGTGATTCTTAGAAGGATTAGCGAACGGGATAAGGATTTGCTCTTGGATTTAAGCCAAGATTCGGCAGCAACAAAAATAACCGCCGGTTATGCCTCTCCTAAATCCTATATGCACCCAATACGTGTATTCTATTCTCTCCAGAATTCAGCCAGCCATCTGCCCTGCATCATTGCGGATAAGGAAAATCCGCGGGTTGGCTGGGGAATGATCATCCTTTCCCATATGGATTCTGGCCGCGGGGCAGCAGAAATTTATATTAAGCTGATCAAATCTGCCCGGAAAAAGGGGTATGCCCAGGATGCCATAAATACCCTTGTTTTTCATGCCTTTCATAACCTTGGCTTAAATTACCTATATGCAAACATCCAGGAGCATAATACCGCTTCACAAAAATCATTTGAACAATGCGGGTTTAAACGGGAATGTATGCATCAAAGCCGTGCAGATAGCTATGGGAATCAGCGGAATATCTATGTTTATGGGATTACTTCAAGCATGTCGTGAATATATGTCCCCAGCCCCCATCCTAATAGCCAGACTTAAGTTTTGAAAGAAGACACACAACTTCTATCCCCGTAGTCCCAGGGAATAAATCCACGGCACAAGCCTTCACCACACCATATCCTCCATCCTGCAAAAGAACCAAATCCCGCACTAAGCTGGTAGGCTTACAGGACACATACACGATACGCTCCACTCCAAACCGGATAATCTTCGGCAGCGCCTTCGGATGAATCCCATCCCTGGGAGGATCCAGGACGATCAAATCCGGCTTCTCTTCCAGCCCGTCCACCACCTTCAGCACATCCCCTGCCAAAAAGCTGCAGTTTCCCAACCTGTTAAACGCGCTGTTCTTCCTGGCGGCTTCCACGGCTTCCGGCACGATTTCCACCCCGATCACCTTATCCGCAACCGGTGCAAGTACCTGGGCGATAGTCCCCGTCCCGCTGTACAGATCAAACACCACCTTATCCTTCGTGTCCCCCACAAATTCCCTGACCGTCTCATACAGCACTTCCGCGCCCAGGGAATTTGTCTGGAAAAAGGAAAAAGGCGTAATCTGAAAGCGAAGGCCAAGAAGCTCCTCATAAAAGAAATCCCGCCCATACAGCGTATCCGTGCCCTCATCCTTCACCACATCCGCAAGGCTGTCGTTTTTCGTATGCAGCACCCCGGCCAGCTTCCCCTCTAAAGGGAGGGCGCAAACGGCCTCCACCCAGCCCGTCAAAAGCGAAAACTCCCCGTCCGCCATCCATCCAAGCTGAGTTGTCGTTACCAGATCCACCAGGATTTCTCCCGTCTTCAGCGCCCTGCGCACCAGCAGATGGCGAAGGTAGCCGGTATGCCCTGCCTTTTGGTAAAAAGGCACATTCCTCCCTGCAAAATAATCCCTTGTGGCTTTAAGGATCCTGCAGAAATCCGGATGGACGATCCGGCAGTCCTTTGTGGTCACAATATCGTAAAAGCTGCCCCGCCTGTGCATCCCCAAAGCGAGAGGCCCGCCCTTAAACTCATCTCCGAAAGAAAATTCCATCTTATTCCGATAACCGTCTGCTATGGGGCTTGGCTTTAATCCCAGCCACTGATAGCTTCCCTCCAAGCAAACACCGCCTAAAAGGGTTTTCACTTGCCCTTCCTTTAGCTTAAGCTGCTCCTCATAAGGCAGGCTTTGGTAAACACAGCCTCCGCAATGGGTAAAATGGGGGCAAACCCCCTCTGTCCGTTCTTTTTGGGCTTTCTCTACCACTTCCAAAACCCTTCCCTCGCTTTTCCCCTTACGCCTTTTCGTCACCGCCGCCCGCACCTTCTGGCCGGGAATGGCATTTTTAACCACCAGCCATTCATTCTCCGTCTTTATCATCCCTTTATTTGGGAATTCTACCCGTTCAATAATTCCTTCAATGATATCGCCCTTCTTCATCCTCTGCCAAATTCCTTTCCATATTAAATCGCACAAAAAAACTGCGGCAAAACCATGGCCTTATCCAAGTACGCGGATCAAGGGATGCACCACTTAAAACTTACGGCACTGCACTTTGCAACGCCTTGCCATGGTGATCAAACCCTCCTCCGCCGCATACCAGACAACCGCCATATTCTGCAGCAGCATAATTTTACAGTAAAATCTACCGTCCGTTCAGCCCGCGCCATTCGCAAAATCGCGCTTTCAGCGCCCTCCGCTGCTTGCGCAGCTCCTTTTTGCACATAAACGGGCGCTCCCTCAGCGGAAACCGATAAAGGGAAATTCATGCAAGCATGATTTTCCCTCATGCGGTTCCCACTGGCTGAACTTGTATGAAACCAATCAAGAATCGCTACGGAAAACCACTATTCCTCTGGCTTTTCCTCGTCTTCTTTCTCTTCGTCCTCTTCCTTCTCCTCTTTCTCTTCCGGCTTTTCCTCGTCGTCAAAAAAATCGTCGTCAAAGTCGTCGTCGAAATCATCCTCAAAGTCTTCCAGATAATCGGGAGTAAAGAAACGGTACACGCCGTAGGCAATCGCCGCCACAGCCGCTACTACGCCAATAATGGCCAAAATCCAAAGAATACAGTTCTTCTGCTTCTCCTCTTCCTCTTTCCTGTGCAGGAAATCATTTAACCTGGTGGAATTCACGATCTCTTCCACTCGCTCCCTGGCCTCCCTGCCCATTACGTCTAACCGGCTCTTGTTCATAAATACACGTCCTTTCTGCTTTCTTTCGCGCTATCATTCCGCTTAGAGTAAGTATACCATTTTTTCTTTCATTTTACTATCCTAAATTTCGGAATTCTAACATTTTTTTATCTCAATCAATCTTTTCCAACTTAGCAAAGGATGCCAGCATCCGCTTCACCCCTGCCTGCTCAAAGGAAACGGTAACTTCATAATCCTTTTTGCCGTCCCGGATTTCCGTCACTATGCCTTCCCCGTATTTCCCATGGCGAACCCGGTCTCCCTCCCCATAGGCCAAATGGCTTGCCTTGACCACCGTAAATTCCTTGCCAAAGCTGGCTTTGGGCGGCTGAGGCTCTTTTGGCTTTACGGAAACGGCAGCCGCCTTCCCAAAGCCTCCGCCCACGCTTTCCACTCCAGATACCCCAAAGCCTCCGCTCCCGTTCCCTGCTCCAGATACCCCAAAGCTGCTCCCAGAGGCATATGGGCTTTGGGAAACCCCAAAGCTTTTCCCAAATACACTCGTCCCCGCACCGCTGTCCCAATCCAGATAATCCTTTGGGATCTCCTCCACGAAACGGCTGGTTCTGCCATACCTGGTTTCCCCCCGCACCGTCCGCAGCTTGGCGCTGGTAAGGAACAGCTCTTCCCTGGCCCTGGTGATGCCCACATAGCAAAGCCTGCGCTCCTCCTCCACCTCTTCCAAATCCTCATAAGATATGGACATATAGCTGGGGAAAAGCCCTTCCTCCATCCCAGCCAGAAACACCACCGGGAATTCCAGGCCCTTTGCGCTGTGGAGGGTCATCAGCGTTACCCGGCTGACCGTCTCATCCATCCGGTCAATATCCGCCACCAAAGCTACTTGCTCCAAAAACTCCTCCAAGCTGGGCTCCTCTGCATTTTTCTCATAATCCACCGACTTGCTAATCAGTTCCTCAATATTTTCCAGGCGGTTTTTCGCCTCTTCCTCCCCCTCTTCTTCCAGTTCCTTCTGATATCCCGTATCCTTAAGGATAGCCTTGATCAAATCGCTGATGGTCTTTTCCTCATCCTCAGCGATTGCCTTAAGGGCTTCCATCTGGCGGACAAAGCCCTCCACCTTCTGAGCCGCCTTCCCGATGCCGGGAACCTTGTCCCCATTTTTCACCGCATCAAACAGGCGAATCCCATTCTCCGCGGCGTAAACCGTCAGCTTCCCTATGGTGACAGCCCCGATCCCCCGCTTCGGCACATTGATGATCCGGTTAACCGCCAGATCATCCACTCCGTTGGCAATGGTCTTTAAGTAGGCCAGCACATCCTTGATTTCCTTGCGCTGGTAAAAATTTACGCCGCCCACCACCAGGTAAGGCACGTCTAACTGGATAAATCGCTCCTCTAAAAGCCTGGACTGGGCATTCGTCCGGTAAAGGACGGCCATATCCTTCCAGTCCCTCCCTTTCTGGTAAAGCGCCCTGGCGGAGCGGGCGATAAATTCCGCCTCCTCCTCCCCTGTCCCAAACTGCCGGTACTTGGGAAGGCTTCCCTCCTCCTTGGCCGTCCACAGCGTCTTTTCCTTGCGGTTTTGATTATTCCCGATAACCCCGTTGGCCGCAGCCAGGATATTCCCGGTGGAGCGGTAATTCTGCTCCAGCTTCACCACGTAAGCCCCGGGAAAGGCCGCCTCAAAATTCAGGATATTCCTTACATCCGCCCCCCTGAACTTATAAATCGACTGATCATCATCCCCAACCACGCAGATGTTTCGGTACTTAAAGGCCAAAAGCTCCACCAGCTTAAACTGGGCGTAATTCGTGTCCTGGTATTCGTCCACCATAAGATACCGGAAACGCTCCTGGTAATATTCCAAGACTTCCGGGCAATTCCGAAAAAGCTCCACGGTTTTCACGATCAGATCATCAAAATCCATGGCATTATTCTGCATAAGCTCTTCCTGGTACGTCTTATAGATCAGGGCAATCTTTTCCTCTCGGAAATCCGATGCCCCCTTCCCGAAAGCCTCCGGATCGATTAGCTGATTCTTCGCGTCCGATATGTACCCCAGCATTGCCTTATCCTTATAAAGTTTCGTATCCACATCCAGCTTCTTTAACACCTGGCGCATCAGCACCCGCTGATCGTCCGTGTCATAAATAGAAAAGCTGGAAGTATAGCCTACGTGCTCCCCATACCTGCGGAGGATCCGCACGCAGGCAGAGTGGAATGTGCTGACCCAAACACTGTCGGCTCCGAAGCTGACGGTCTTCTGAACCCTGGACTTCATCTCCCCCGCCGCCTTGTTCGTAAAGGTAATCGCCAGGATATTCCATGGATTTATCTGCTTTTCTTCAATCAAGTAAGCGATCCGGTGGGTCAAAACCCTGGTCTTTCCCGATCCTGCCCCTGCCAGCACCAGAAGAGGGCCTTCCGTATGGGTTACTGCTTCCTGCTGCCTGTCATTTAACGCTTCATATCGTTTCATTGCATACCGCCTTTTCCTGTTTAATGTGTGTTTAAAAAATGCTTTCCGTCACATGGCGGAAATGATTGTTCAAACACGCTCTAGGGCATACGCCCGCTTTCCAAATAGCTTACTTACGAAACACCTGTTCCGTATATTTTACTACGAAACATCTGTTCCGTCAAAGCATTTTCGCAGCAGGCGTATACATTGCCATTTTAAGCGCCTTTAACCCCATTTTCACCCCGTCAACATAAATACAAAACCGTAAATTTCCCCCTGTAAACCGTGCATTTTTCACAAAACTTTTCCCATCCCCCCGCCAGGCCAAAAAATGAATTGAAAAAAAACTCCGAACTTGCTATAATAGCAGGAAATGACGTTTCAAAACCACAATAAGGGGGCACTTTTACTATGGCCAAAAAAGGCAATATTATCGTAGGGCAGTCCGGAGGCCCTACATCCGTTATTAACTCCAGCCTGGCTGGCGTTTATAAAACTGCAAAGGAGAGAGGCTTCCATAAAGTATATGGTATGCTTCACGGAATTCAGGGATTCTTAGATGAACAGTACGTGGATCTTTCCTCGCAGATCCACTCGGACATGGATATCGAGCTGTTAAAGCGCACACCTTCCGCTTTCCTTGGCTCCTGCCGCTATAAGCTGCCGGAAATCCATGAAAATCCGGAAATTTACGAGAAAATCTTCACCATCCTGGACAAATTAAACATTGAAGTATTCATTTACATCGGCGGCAATGACTCCATGGACACCATCAAAAAGCTTTCCGATTTTGCAATCATAAAAGGACACCGCCAGAAATTCTTAGGCGTTCCTAAAACCATTGACAACGACTTAGCCCTCACGGATCACACTCCCGGCTTCGGCAGCGCGGCAAAATACATCGGGGCATCCACCAAGGAGCTTATCCGTGACGCCCTGGGACTTACTTACAATAAAGCAATGGTGACAATCATTGAGGTAATGGGACGGAACGCAGGCTGGCTTACCGGCGCAACCGCCTTAGCCAGGACGGAAGACTGCGATGGCCCAGACTTAATCTATCTGCCGGAGGTTTCCTTCGATGTAGATAAATTCATTAAAAAAATCAGCGATCTGCTTAAGAAGAAAAATTCCGTTGTCGTTGCCGTATCTGAAGGGATTAAGCTGGAAGACGGCCGCTACGTCTGCGAGCTGTCCGGCGGCGTAGATTACGTAGATGCATTCGGCCACAAGCAGCTTCAGGGAACGGCAGCCTACTTGGCAGGGCTTCTGCAGCATGAGATCGGCTGCAAGACCAGGAGCGTGGAATTCTCTACCCTGCAAAGAAGCGCATCCCATATGGCATCCAGGGTTGATATTGACGAAGCCTTCATGGTAGGCGGCGCCGCAGTTAAGGCCGCAGACGAGGGTGATACCGGCAAGATGGTTGTCATCGACCGCGTTGCCGACGATCCTTACATGAGCGCAGCCGGAATCTACGATGTGCATAAAATCGCCAACAACGAAAAGCTGGTTCCCAGGAACTGGTTAAACAAGGACGGCAGCTACGTTACCGACGATTTCATCAACTACATCGAACCGCTAATCCAGGGAGATTATCAGCCCTTCATGGTCAACGGCCTTCCCCAGCATTTGGTGCTGAAAAAGTAGTTTTCCACTGGCTGAGCTGTTAAGAAATAAATTTATCCATTATATAAGAACATAATAAAGTTTATTCCAGCAAAAACGGTAAATTGATGAGATTAACCCTTATCAATTTGCCGTTTTCTTTCCCTTAAGTGTAAATTCTGTACAAAATCAACGGAATAACAGGAAAAAAGTTGTCTAAAACCAGTAAAAATTCCACAATTTTCCTTCATCCCATAAAATTTGACTTTTTTTTAAAATAATGCTATAAAGAGGGTGTCACTTCAAAAAGAAACACTACATGATGGGTTTTCAGCAAGGCAAGCCCATTAAGGCAAGGCAAAAAAGGAGTTTGATTATGATGATGGAAGAAAGACGGATTAAACTGCCAACTGTAGCTGACGCAAAAGAATTCGTAACCAGGGCATCTCAGTGTGATTTTGACATTGATGTATATTATAACCGCGTGATCATTGACGCAAAATCTTTGTTAGGAGTGCTGAGCCTGGACTTAACCCGCGTTCTCACGGTATCCATGCACGGAAAGAATGAAGCATTCTGCGAATATCTGGATCAGCTGGCAGCAAGGACGATTGCTGCTTAAGGTTTTAAACGTTCTAAAAGGGAACAAAGAAAAAGGAAAACGGACACAAGAAAATGATGAAAAAAACAGCCTCATTAAGGAAAATGTTAGCCTTAATGGGGTTGTTTTTAATTAGTTTTATTATTGCTTTTACCTATAATAATTTAGTGCTTTTCTGGCAAGCGTAAAATGACTTCCCGCAAGCCAATACCTAGTACTAGCATCAAAATCCCCCTACCAGTTATCCAAGTTGACAAAGCATCAATCCCCCACAATATCCGCAAAAAACCCCCTGGCCACCTCCTTATCCCGTTCAATCTGCCCTTTCAGCTCTTCCATCCCGGACATTTTCCTCTCCGGCCGGATAAAATGAAGAAGCCCTACTTCAATCTCCTTCCCATATAAATCCCCATGGTAATCAAACACAAAGGTCTCCACCCCCACAGGGCTGATCCCTTCCTTCGTTTTTATGGTGGGCTTCCTCCCGATATTGGTCACGCCCTTATACACCATCCCGTCTATGCGGGTTTCCGACACATACACCCCGAAAGGCGGCAGATGCTTTTTTGCCGGCGGGCAAAGGTTGGCCGTGGGAAAGCCCAGCACAGGCTCCCCGATATGGTTTCCGTGCACCACCACCCCATGGATATAGTAAGGCTCCCCCAAAAGCTCATTCGCCTTTTCAATCTGCCCCAAATCCAGCATTTCCCGGACATATGTGCTGCTGATGTCCCGATCCTCATCCTTTTCCTTTTCAATGACCTTAAGCTGGTATCCGTAGCGGGGGGCCAATTCCTCCAAAAGCCTGGCATCCCCTGCCCGCTGATACCCAAACCGGCAGTCCGGGCCTACCACGATGGCCTTCATTCCCATCTTTCCTGCCAGGATCTCCCGGATAAACGTCTCCGCAGGCATATGGGCGGCCTCCTTCGTAAAGGGATACTCCACCAGGTAATCGATGCCGATTTTTTTCAGGTTATTCCTTCGCTCTAAGTTGGTGGTAATCACCGTATGCCGCGTTCCTTGCACCAAGTCCGTCGGCGCTACGCTGAAGGTAAACACAGCCGTCCGGTAATGGTATTTCCGCTTAAATTCCTGCATAGCACCTAAAAGCTTCTGATGCCCTCTGTGCCTGCCGTCAAACTTCCCTATGGTCACTACCGTAGGCTCCTGGATCTGAAAATCCTTTGTCTTCTCAATATACACCATACGCTATCTTTCCCCTGGCACGCTGCCTTGTTAATTGGTTAATCTTTGTCCGCCAGGAACATCTTCTTCGGCTTCCACCGTTTTTTTGCCTGGTCATACTGGTATATGCCTAGAAATTCCCCCTTGCTGGAGTAGACGCGCACCATCTGGCCTACGGCCTCTTCCTGGCTGCTGCCGCCCTTCCTGAGAAATGCCGAAAATATCTTTTCCTCCACCGGGTTTCCGTTTAATGCCAGCCCGTCCCAGGAAACGCCAAAGACGGCTTTCGGCCCGTCAAACATTTCCTCCACGGGGATAATCAGCTCCTCAAGCCTTCCCTCATCCCGAAACTGCTGAATCTGGGAAAGGGTATGGCTGTTTTCTAAGGTAAACCGCTCCACCCTGGTCCGCTTCAGCCGCTCCATACAGCCGCCGCAGCCCAGCGCCTTCCCTATGTCATCGCACAGCGTCCGGATATACGTCCCCTTGGAGCAGGTAACGGTAAGCCCCGCCCTGGGAAGCTTAATCCAGTCCATGGAAAGTCCAAGGATCTGCACTTGCCTGGCCTGGCGCTCCACTTCCTTTCCCGCCCTGGCCAGCTCATAAAGCTTCTTTCCCTTTACCTTAAGAGCCGAGTACATGGGAGGAACCTGGCTGTAGCAGCCGATAAAAGAGGCGGCCGTTTTAGCCACCTCTTCCTCTGTCACCTCCACCGGATGCTCTGCCAATGTCTGCCCCGTGGCATCCTGGGTATCCGTCTCCCGCCCTAAAAGCAGCACGGCCTGGTAAGTTTTCGTCTGATCCGACAGCATATCCGCTAAGCGGGTTCCCTGGCCTAGGCAAACCGGCAGGACGCCTTCCGCCGCCGGATCAAGGGTTCCTGTATGGCCGATTTTTTTCTGCCCGAAAATCCCCCGAAGCTTCGCCACCACGTCATGGGAGGTAAAGCCCGGTTCCTTATATACGTTGATCAATCCATGATACATAAACTTATCCCTCTAGCTGCTTCTCAATATGGGCGGAAAGGTTGTTTATCACGTCGTAAAGGCTTCCTGACATGGTGCACCCGGCGGCCCGCACGTGGCCTCCGCCGCCAAAATAGGCGGCAACCTTGGACACATCCAAAAACCGCTTGGAGCGCAGGCTGACCTTAAATACCTGGGACTGGATCTCGTAGAGGAAAATCGCGCACTCTACCCCTTTTGTCACCCGCATCTGCTCTACAATCCCGTCCAAATCCTGGCTGGAAACCCCATAAAACCGCATATCCTTTAAGCGAATCACGCTGAAAATGCACCTTCCTTCCAGGAAGGTAACGCTCTCAAATAATGCCCTTCCCAAAATCTGGTTCTGTAAGTACGTTTTTTCGTAAAAGCTTTCATCGATAATGGCGGAAAAGTCGATGCCCTTTTCCATCAGCTTTCCGGCTATCCCCATGGTTTTCGCGGATGTATTGGAATACTTAAACACCCCGGTATCATGGATAATGCCGGTATACAAACACTCTGCCGTCTCTTTCGTGATCATGGAATCATCCAGAAGGCCATAAAGCACCTCGCAGGAAGAGCTGGCCCCAGGATCGATCACATTGCTGGCGGCAAACCCTTCATTGGTAATATGATGGTCGATGCAAAGGGTATCCTTAGCCAGGCCAAATATCCCCTGGCCCTCCCCAAGCCGTTCTTTATCGCTGCTGTCTATGCAGATGCACAAGTCATAGGAAACCTCCTGGGCAAACACCGTCCGGATCTGGCCGGAGCCGTTTAAGTACCCGAATTTCGCCGGGATCTCCTCCAAAAAAACCTGAGCCTCCACCTGGGGATAGGCAGTTTTCAAATAATTCCACATCCCCAGACAGGAGCCTAGGCAGTCCCCGTCGGGGCGGACGTGGCCAAGAATGGCCACCTCCTTTACACCGTTCAGTTTTTGATCCAATATGGACATTAAGCTCACTCCCTTTCCTCTTGCCATTGCAACGCCGCTGCCATTTACGTCCGCAAAAGATGAGGGTTAATCCTCCGGGCTGCCTTCTAAGAAGCCCTCCTCCCCTTCATCTTCGCCGTCCCGCTTTAAATCCTTCGTCACCTCGTCGATTAAATGGGACATATTGACACCGTATTCAATGGACTGGTCTAAAATAAAGGTAAGTTCCGGCGTATTCCGAAGGTTGACCCGCCTGGCCAGCTCCCGGCGGATATAGCCCACGCCGCTTTTTAACCCGGCTAAGGTTTCCCTAACGGCTTCCTCGTCCCCAAGGACGCTGATATACGCCTTGCAGTATTTTAAATCCGGCGTAACCTCCACGGCCACCACCGATGTCATCGGATGTATGCGGGGATCCTTTAATCCCCTGCCCAGGATCTCGCTTAACTCCCGCTGGACTTCCATATTTACCCTGGTATTTTTTATGCTGTGTTTTCTCATATACTCTCTTTCAATCCTATCTTGGAACTTCTACCATAGCATAAGCCTCGATCAGATCATCTTCCTGAAGATCATTGAACTTGTCAAACACCAGCCCGCACTCATAGCCTGCCTTAACTTCCTTCACGTCATCCTTAAACCGCTTTAAGGAAGCTACGGCTCCGTCGAACAGCTGCACGCCGTCCCTGGTAATCCTTGCGCTGCATCCCCTGGTGAACTGGCCGTCCAGCACGTAAGAGCCTGCAATGGTTCCCACGCCGGAAGCCTTGAAAGTCTGGCGGATCACCGCATGGCCGATGACCTTTTCCTCGAACACCGGATCCAGCATTCCCTTCATGGCGGCCTCCACATCCTCGATGGCCTGGTAAATCACCTTATACAGCCGCACATCTACCTTCTCCCGATCCGCGATGGACTTCGCCGTTACATCCGGGCGCACATTAAAGCCAATGATAATGGCGTTAGAGGCGGAAGCCAGGTTTACGTCTGACTCATTGATGGCGCCTACCCCGCCGTGGATTACCTTGACCATCACCTCTTCATTGGACAGCTTAACCAGGCTCTGCTTCACCGCTTCCACGGAGCCCTGCACATCCGCTTTGATGATGATGGGCAGCTCCTTCACGTTTCCTGCCTGGATCTGGCTGAACAAGGCGTCTAAGGACAGCTTCGCCTTAGTGTCGTCAATCAGCCGGTTCTTTTCCTCAGAAATAAATGTCTGGGCAAATGCCCTTGCTTCTTTTTCATTTTCCGTTGATACAAAAATCTCGCCTGCGTTAGGCACATCGTTTAAGCCTAAAATCTCCACCGGAGTTGACGGGCCTGCCTCCTTTACCCGGCGTCCCTTGTCGTCCATCATCGCACGCACCTTGCCGCTGCAGGCTCCTACCGCTACGTTATCTCCCACGCAGAGCATACCCTTTTGCACTAAGACCGTGGCAACCGGGCCTTTGCCCTTATCTAACTCCGCCTCGATCACCAGCCCCCTGGCCTTCCGGTTAGGATTCGCTTTAAGCTCCTTGACCTCGGCAGTCAAAAGGATCATCTCCAAAAGCTCCTTGATCCCTTCCTGGGTATGGGCGGAAACGGGGACAAAGATGGTGCTTCCGCCCCAATCCTCGGGGATCAGCTCATACTCGCTCATCTCCTGCTTTACCCGCTCCACATTAGCGCTGGGCTTATCGATCTTATTGACCGCTACGATAATCTCAACTCCTGCCGCCTTGGCATGGTTAATGGCCTCCACTGTCTGAGGCATCACGCCGTCGTCAGCCGCCACTACCAAGATGGCGATATCCGTAGACTGGGCGCCCCGCATACGCATGGCGGTAAAGGCTTCATGGCCGGGGGTATCTAAGAAGGTAATCCTCTGGCCGTTGATTTCCACCACATAAGCGCCGATATGCTGGGTAATGCCCCCGGCCTCCTTGGCCGTAACATTCGTCTTGCGGATAGCATCCAAAAGGGAGGTTTTGCCATGGTCAACATGGCCCATGACGCAGACTACCGGCGGCCTTGTGACCATATCCGCCTCGTTTTCTTCATCCTCTTTCAGCAGCTCGGCAATCACATCCACCTTTTCTTCCTTCTCGCAAAGGATATCAAACTCCATGGCGATTTCTTCCGCCTGCTCGTAATCCACTTCCTGGTTAACCGTCACCATCTTGCCCTTTTCCTTAAAGAGCTTGCCTACGATCACCGAAGGCTGGACTTTCATCTTATCGGCCAGTTCCTTGATGGTAATTACCTCCGGAAGGATGATTACCTTTACCTCATCCTCCTTCTCCTTAACCGGCTTCTGAGGCATGATAAACGCTCCCTTGGCGGGCTTGCCGCCCTTTAAGCGGCCCTCTTTCTCATCCAGGTTCTTTTTATCGTACTTATCATTCTTATATGCATTTTTGTTGGGACGGCTGCTGGTTGGCTTGGCCTGGATAGGCGACTCAAAAGCTGATTTGGATCCGCCTCGGTTGTCGCGCCCTCCGGGACGCCCTCCGCCAAAGCCGCCGCTTCTGCCGCTGTCGCGGCCTCCTTCACGGTTCCCAGAAAAGCCGCCTCTGCCCCCTTCCCGGTTCCCAGAAAAGCCGCCTCGGCTTCCGTCTCGGCCTCCTTCACGGTTCCCAGAAAAGCCGCCTCGGCTTCCGTCTCGGCCTCCTTCACGGCTCCCAGAAAAGCCGCCTCGGCTTCCGTCTCGGCTCCCTTCACGGTTCCCAGAAAAGCCGCCTCGGTTGCCGTCTCGGCCTCCTTCACGGTTCCCAGAAAAGCCGCCTCGATTGCCGTCTCGGCCTCCTTCACGGTTCCCGCTAAAGCCGCCTCGGCTTCCGTCGCGGCCTCCTTCACGGTTCCCAGAAAAGCCGCCTCGGCTGCCGTCCCGGCCTCCTTCACGGTTCCCAGAAAAGCCGCCTCGGTTTCCGTCCCGGCCTCCTTCACGGTTCCCGCTAAAGCCGCCGCGATTTCCATCTCGGCCTCCTTCACGACTTCCGCTAAAGCCGCCACGGCTCCCGTCCCGGCTGCCTTCACGGCTTCCGGCAAAACCGCCCCGGTTGCCGTCTCGGCCTCCTTCACGGTTCCCGCTAAAGCCCTCCCGGTTCCCGTCTCTTCCGCCGGAAAAACCGCTTCTTTGGCCCAAGCCCCTGGCTGTGCCATCCTTTTCCCGGACAGCTTCACGGCCTGCCTGAACATCTTTCTGCCCTTCCGCAGCCTTAGGCTCAGTCACGGCTGCCTTCGCGGAAGTCTTTCCTTCCTCCGCCTTCTCTGCCGGAGTTTTTCCTTCTGAAACTTTTCTTTCCGGCCTCTCCACCGGCGGAAGGGTCTTTAATGCCGACTGGTTCCTGCCTGCCCCCTTTTCCTGCTGGGAACCAGAAGCCTGCCGTCCGGGCTGGGACTGACGCCCTTCCTGAGAGGAAGCTGCCTTCCCTTTCTGCCCTGCAGGGCGGCTTTTAATCTGCTGTGAATTCTGGGGACGATACACCGCCACCAGCTTTTTCTTTGGAGCGGCCCCTCCGGCCTTCGCCCCTTCTGCTTTCCCTTCGGAGGAAGCGGCCTTTTCGCCTTGCCCTCCCGTCATATTCTTCCCGGGATTTGCCTGCTCTTTTCCTAACTCATTTATATTCATACTTTACTACCTCCGTTCATAGTCATTTGTTTCCCGATTGCTTCCGCAAAACCGCTATCTTCCACGGCGAGGGATGCCCGCATTTCCTTTCCGCAGGCACTGCCAAGCTGCTCCTTGCTGCCTAAGCAGATGCACTTTACCTGATAATACCTGCACATATCCTGAAACATCTTTTTCGTATTTTCCGATGCCTCTTTCGATACCACCACCAGGCAGGCGCGGCCTTTTTTCACAGACTGCTCCGTGGAAAACTCACCGCTTTTCGTCTTGCCGGCTTTTGTGGCCAAGCCAATCAAATTTAATGCTTTCTGTTCAGAATCCAAGCGCCTCCATCTCCTTTTCCAGCGTTTCATAAACTTCTTTGGGAACCGCCATTTTAAAGGAACGGTCAAGTCCCCTGGACTTCACTGCCTTTCTCAGGCACTCTCTGGACGGGCACAGGTAAGCCCCCCTCCCGTTTTTCCGTCCGGTGGCATCAATCAGGATATCCTGCTCGGCTGTCTTCAGCACACGGATCATTTCCTTCTTGCTCTTCATTTCCCCGCAGCCGATACACTGCCTTAATGGTATTTTCTTCGTGCTCACGCTTACGTCACTCCCGCTTTCTTATTCTTCAGGCATCGCCTCTTCCTCCGAGAACCCATCCTCCTGGTAGCCTTCTTCTTGGGAATGTTCCTCATGCTCATCCTCCGGATAAGCCTTATCCGTCCCGTCTTCCTGATATTCTTCATCATCCTCTTCCTGGATGCCTGCCAGGAATTCTTCATCTTCCTGGTAATTATAATCTACCATGTCCTCCTGGTACTCAATTCCCAGCTCCTCGAACAGCCCCTGCTCCTTAGCCTGTGTTTCGCTTTTGATATCAATCTTGTAGCCGGTCAGCCGGGCAGCCAGCCGGGCATTCTGACCCTCCTTGCCGATAGCCAGGGAAAGCTGGTAGTCCGGGACAATCACCAAGGCTTCCTTTTCCTCCTCGTCCGCAACCACGCAGATCACCTTGGCCGGGCTTAGGGCGTTTTCGATCAGGTAAGCGGCGTTGTCATCCCAGTTAATGATATCGATCTTTTCCCCGTGAAGCTCATTGACCACCGCGTTAACCCTGGCGCCGTTCATTCCTACGCAGGCTCCCACCGGATCCACGTTGATGTCATTGGACCATACGGCAATCTTCGTTCGGGAACCGGCTTCCCTGGCAATGGCCTTAATTTCCACCGTGCCGTCCTTAACCTCGGCCACCTCCGACTCAAACAGCCGCTTAACCAGATCCGGATGCGTCCTGGACACAGACACCCTGGGGCCTTTTGACGTGTCCTTTACCTCCAGGATATAGACTTTAATATGGTCATTTGGCTTTAGCACCTCGCCCTTTACCTGCTCGCTTTCATTTAAGATGGCATCCAGCTTCCCTAAGTTGATGCTGATATTCCGCCCTAAATTTTTCTGGACAATGCCCGTGATAATATCCTTTTCCTTGCTGTAGTAATCATTGTACAGCTCCTTGCGCTCCTCCTCCCGGATCTTCTGCAAAATGACATTTTTGGCATTCTGGGTGGCAATGCGTCCGAACTCTTTTGATTGGACTGGGATTGGAACGATATCCCCCGGGATATACCGGGGATTTTTCAGCTTTGCCTCTTCCACGCAAATCTGGGTCAGGGGATCCTCCACCGTCTCCACCACCTCTTTCTCTGCAAACACAGAAAAATCGCCGGTATCCGGATTAATGTTTACCTTAATGTTATCCGCCTTCCCAAAGTGATTCTTGCAGGCTGTCAGCAGGGAATTTTCAATCGCTTCCAGCAGAACCGCCTTGCTGATGTTCTTCTCCTTCTCAATCATTTCCAATGCTAATAAAAGTTCCTTATTCATGTCTTCCTCCATTCTGTGCGTGCTTTTTAAGCATAACGCCTCATTAAGGCGCGCACAGGTCCTATCCTCCTAAATGCGCATTTGGCAGTAGCGTCAAAAATCAAGAGCCAAGCGAATCAGCGCAATGTCCGTCCTCTGAAAAACCATATCTGAGCCGTCCTCCATCCGGATGACAACAGACTCTTTATCATATGCGCTTAATACCCCAGTATACTCCTTGCTTTTATTTAAGGGCTGGTAAAGCCGGATTTCCACATCCTTCCCTAAGCTCCGCTGGAAATCTTTTTCTTTCTTCAGCGGCCTTCCAAGACCCGGCGAGCTTACCTCCAGGATATAGCTGTCCTGGATAAAGTCTTCCTGATCCAGCCAGTCGCTTAATATCCGGCTGATTACCTCGCAGTCATCTACGGAAATTCCGCCTTCCTTATCAATATACGCCCGCAGATACCAAGTTCCGCCTTCCTTTACATACTCTACGTCCACCAGCTCAAACCGATGCTTTTCCATCAGGGGCAGAAGGAATGCCTCTGTCCTGGACTCATAGCCTTCTTTCTTCGTCATCCTGCACCACCTTCTTTCCATAATCTGGAAGAGAGAAAGCTTTCCTCTCTCCCCCCATGCACAAAAGTAAGAGTGGACTTTTGCCCACTCTTACGATCCTGCTTTATATTTGTTATCTTATTCATGATACCACTTATCTGGGAAAAATGCAAGCATTTTCCTAGGTTTTTTTAAGCTGCTCCAAAATCCGCCTTCCCAAAGCCTGCAATCTTCCTCTTTTCCTGCACTGACCAGAGGTTTTGCCATATGATAGTATAGAACGATATGAAAAGGGGATTTCCATGAAACCAAAACTTGAAGTATGCAGGGTCAGCTATTCCTATCATTCCCTTGACGGGGAAACGCCGGCTCTTTCGGATATATCCTTTACGGTTCATGCAGGCGAGTTCCTAGCCATTGTAGGCCCCTCCGGCTGCGGAAAATCCACTTTGCTTTCCCTCCTTAGCGGACTAGCAGAGCCTGAGGAAGGCAAAGTCTTAATTGACGGGATGCCTCTGTCCCAGGCACAGGATTCCATCGGCTATATGCTCCAGAAGGATCACCTATTCCCATGGCGCTCCGTCCTTTCCAATGTGTCCTTGGGGCTGGAAATCCGGCGCCGCCTGGATCAGGATAGCCGTTCTCACCTCCTTCAGATGCTAGAAACCTACGGCCTGGATCAATTCCGGGACAAACGTCCCTCCCAGCTTTCCGGGGGGATGCGCCAGCGGGCAGCCCTAATCCGTACCCTGGCCCTAAACCCTGATCTGCTTCTCTTAGATGAACCTTTTTCCGCCTTAGATTACCAAACCAGGCTTTCCGTCTGCGACGATATCAGCTCCATTATTCGGGAAGCCCATAAAACTGCCCTTTTAGTCACCCATGATCTGTCGGAGGCCATCAGCGTAGCCGACCGCATCTTGGTGCTGTCCGCCCGCCCTGCGAAGGTCAAAGGCATCATCCCGGTTGTTTTTGACAGCCCTAAAGCCTTATCGCCCATGGAACGGCGGAACGCCCCGGAATTCTCCCGGTATTTTAATTTAATTTGGAAGGAGCTGAAGTCAAATGCGCAGTAGGTTTTATGCCTTTACCGCCACAGAAAGGGGCAGGAAAGAAGAGCCGCCAAGCCAAAAGGCCGCTCCGCCTTCCGCCGCCCAAAAGCATTTCCTGGAAAGGGAGCTGCTTCACCGCCATCAGGTCCGCGTCACCCGCGCCATGCTGTTAGTCCTCCTCCTTGCCTTGTGGGAGCTGGCCTCCCGTTTTTCCTGGATTGACAGCTTTATCTTCAGCAGCCCTTCCATGATTTTTGATCATTTCTGCGCCATGGCTCAGGACGGCAGCTTATTCCTGCACACAGGAGTTACCTTGATGGAAACCTTGATTTCCTTCTTTTTCGTAACCTTCCTCAGCCTGGCCGCAGCCCTGCTTTTATGGTCCAACCGGACACTGGCCCAGATCTTGGAGCCTTACCTGGTCATGCTAAACAGCCTGCCTAAATCCGCCATGGCTCCTTTGCTGATCGTATGGCTGGGAAACAATATCCGAACGATCATCGTGGCCGCTGTCTCGGTGGCGCTGTTTGGCTCCATCCTTACCCTGCACACCGGCTTTTCCCAAACCGACCCGGATAAGATCAAGCTGATCTATTCCCTGGGGGGGACAAAAAAGGATGTGCTGTCCAAGGTGCTCCTGCCTTCCTCCATCCCCCTGATGGTCAGCAGCATGAAGGTCAATATCGGCCTCTGCCTGGTAGGCGTAATCATCGGGGAATTCTTATCCAGCAAGGCCGGCCTGGGGTATCTGATCACGTATGGCTCCCAAACCTTCCAGATGACCTTGGTAGTCACTTCCATCGTGGTGCTGTGCGTCATTTCCGCCCTGCTGTACCAGCTGGTGGCGGCGGCGGAAAAATGGATCCGATAATCCCTTGCTTTTCTTTCCAATTTCTGTTACCATAAGAGTACTGTCGGAATCTCTTTCTGAAATTCCGATAATCCCTATAAGGGGCAGGAGGTGAAAGTTTTGGATATTTCTTCTATATCCTTTTCCATGCCTTCCGGCAATGTGACCAATGCCATCGACGTTGCCCTGCTGGCCAAGGTTCTTGACACAGCAGAGCAAAGCGGCGACGCATTGGCGCAAATGATGGAAGCCGTGGCAACCGGACTGGGACAGCATATGGATCTGAGGGTTTAAACCATATCCTGCCAGCTTTCTGACGAAAAGAGAGGCTGTGGGAAATGCCTTGCACAACCGGCATTTCCCACAGCCTCCTTTTAACGGTTAGATTTATTCCCCGTCTTTCCCGGACAAATATTCATGGATTCCCTTTGCCCCGTTTTTCCCGGCTTCCATAGCCAGAATTACCGTGGCTGCGCCGGTAACGGCGTCGCCGCCTGCATAGACCCCTTCCTTCGTCGTCTTTCCCGTATGCTCTTCGGCAATAATGCACTGCCGTTTGTTGGTTTCCAGCCCTTCTGTAGTGGAGGAAATCAGCGGGTTAGGCGAAGTTCCCAAAGACATGATTACCGTATCCACCTCGATGGTAAAATCAGAGCCTGGTATCTCCACCGGCCTCCTCCTGCCAGAGGCATCCGGCTCGCCCAGCTCCATTTTCCGCACAACCATCCCCCGCACCCAGTCGTTTTCATCTGTCAAAATCTCTACCGGATTGGTTAACAGGTTAAAGATTACCCCTTCCTCCTTGGCGTGGTGAACCTCCTCCACACGGGCGGGAAGCTCCGCCTCGGAACGGCGGTACACGATATGTACCTCTGCGCCCAGCCGAAGAGCCGTCCTGGCCGCGTCCATGGCCACATTGCCGCCGCCTACCACGGCTACCTTCTTGCCATACATAATGGGCGTGTCATAATCATCCCTGAATGCCTTCATCAGGTTATTCCGGGTCAAATATTCATTGGCGGAAAATACGCCGTTGGCATTTTCCCCGGGGATCCCCATGAACTTGGGGAGGCCTGCGCCGGAGCCGATGAAGATGGCCTTAAAGCCTTCTTCGTCCAAAAGCTGGTCGATGGTCACAGATTTCCCGATAATCACGTTCGTCTCAATCTTAACCCCCAGCTTCTTGACATTCTCCACCTCATGGCGCACCACGCTTGTTTTCGGCAGACGGAATTCCGGGATGCCGTAGGTTAACACCCCTCCCGGCTCATGGAGAGCCTCAAAGATTGTCACCTCATAGCCCATCTTGGCCAGATCCCCGGCGCAGGTTAAGCCTGCCGGGCCGGAGCCGATGACCGCTACCTTTTTCCCGTTGGTCTTCTCCGGCTTGGCGGGCACGAAGCCATTCTCCCTGGACCAGTCCGCCACGAAGCGCTCCAGCTTGCCGATGGAGATGGGCTCGCCCTTAATCCCCCGGATGCACTGGCCTTCGCACTGGCTCTCCTGGGGACATACCCGCCCGCACACCGCCGGGAGGGCAGAGGCTTCCGCAATAATCTGGGCCGCCTTCATAAAATTCCCTTCCTCAACCTCCTTGATGAAGCCGGGGATATTGATCGCCACCGGGCAGCCGCCCATGCATTTGGCATTGTTCTTGCACTTTAAGCATCTGGAAGCTTCTTCCATGGCCTCTTCCTGGTTATAGCCGTAGCAAACCTCTTCAAAATTCGTGGCACGCACCTTCGGATCCTGCTCACGCACCGGTACTTTCTTTAACACATCCATTAGTTGTCACCTCCGCAATGTCCGCACCCGCCGTGATGGGTGTCCCCTTCTTTCGCCTTCAGCATCGCACGCCCTTCCGCCGTCTTATACATCTGCTGGCGCTTCATGGCTTCGTCAAAATTCACCAGATGCCCGTCAAACTCCGGCCCGTCCACGCAGGCAAACTTCACCTGGCCGCCTACGCTTAACCGGCAGGCGCCGCACATACCGGTTCCGTCCACCATAATGGGATTCATGCTCACAATCGTGGGGAGGTTTAACTCCTTGGTCAGCTTGCAGACAAACTTCATCATAATCATCGGGCCGATGGCAACACAGATATCGTACTTCTTGCCCTGCACCTCCACCAGATCCTTAATCACATCCGTAACCATACCCTTGCGCACATAGGAACCGTCATCGGTGGTAACGTAAAGGTTTCCGGCAGCTTCCCGCATCACATCCTCCAGGATCAGCAGCTCTTTGTTTTTTGCCCCTACGATCACGTCCGCGTCGATGCCCCGCTCCTTCATCCACTTCACCTGGGGATAAACCGGGGCTGCCCCTACGCCTCCTGCCACGAATAAGTATTTCCGCTTCCTTACCGCCTCCAAATCCTCCGACACAAACTCAGAAGGCCGCCCTAAAGGCCCGACAAAATCCTGGAAAGCGTCCCCTGCCTTAAGGGAAGCCATCTTATAGGTAGACGCCCCCACAATCTGGAACACGATGGTCACTGTCCCTTTTTCCCTGTTGTAATCACAAATGGTCAAGGGGATCCGCTCCCCTGCCTCGTCCATCTTTACGATGACAAATTCTCCCGGCTGGCATCTTTTCGCTACCCTTGGCGCTTCCACGTCCATCAGGTAGATCTTATCCGCCAGCTCCTCTGCTTTTAAAATGTTGTACATAATTTTTCCTCCTGCTTTATCTGTATGCCTAATACAGCATTGCATTAATTCTCCAGTAATCAGCACTAACTCTCCTTGCACCCGATTTCAATCTGATAGCCAGCGCAAAACTCCTGGCCCGGCCTAAGGCTCATTTCCCCTTCCCGGTTTTCCAGTTCTCCTTCATAGCCTTCCTTGTCACACCGCCCAAACCATGGCTCCAGGCAGACAAAGGGATGGGTTTCCTCCATTGTCCATACTCCCAAATAGGGGATTCCCGGACAATGGATGGTCACATAAGGCTCCCCTCCCGGAAGCAGCAGGCTTACCTTTTCCACCTGCCCCCGGTCAAAAATATACGTCAGCGCCTTATGGAAAAACCCTGGGACGATGGCCGCCTTTCCGGACTTTGTGGCCAGAAAGCCGGACAGCCGCTCCTCCTCATAGCCGTCCTCATTAGGCGCCTGGTAATGAACAGGCCCATCCTCATCCTTCCGGTGAAAATCCAGGGTAAAATCATAGACGGATCCTCCCTCCAGGGTTTTAAACGCCGGATGGCCTCCCAGCATAAAATACATGGGAACGTCTCCTGTATTCACTACCTTCCACATCACATGGATGCAGTTTCCCTCCAGGCGGTGGCCCGTTTCCAGCCGGAAATGGAACGGATACTTCCCATACGTTTCCTCTGTATCCTTTAGGCCATACCATACCGTATCCTCCGTCCTGGACAGCAATTCAAATTCCATATCCCTGGCAAACCCATGGGCTGCCATGGGGTAAGCCTGCCCGCGGAAACGATACTTTCCCTCATACAGCTTTCCGATAAAGGGAAACAGAATGGGGGCATGGCGTCCCCAGACCTCCGCCTTTCCCTCCCACAGCACTTCCCGATCATGATTCTTATCATAGATCCGGGTTAATTCCCCTCCATGGGAATGAACTTCCAGCAGCAAGTCCTGATTTTCCAACACGGTTTTTTCTTTATCCATCGCATCTCCTTCCTCTTCCAGAATGCAGGCATCCCCAAATATGCCCTTTCCTCTACGAGTATAGCACACCTGGTCAAGTCATACAATATTTTTTAGGTAATTGTTAAAAATCAAACTATTTTTTAGGTTTATTTCCTATTTTCCCCTTTAATCTCCTAATTTCCCCTTTTATTTCCCGATTCTTTGCCATATCTTTGCTGTATTCGCCAAATAATGATACAACCCGTAAATGCCTATACAGATCAGAAATACTTATACAAACTCGAAACACCTGCGCAAACTCGAAATACTTTCAAACGCCGCCTGCGCGCTGACGCACTGCGCTAACACGGCAATACATCCGAAATTCATAACACAGATCAAAATACGTCTGCTCGTCGCTGTCCGCCGCCAGAACCCACTGCGGATCCTGATCCAAATTGGGAAAATACGTGTCCGCGTCGTAAGCGTAGTCAATCCAGGTCACATGGGCCACCTGGCAGTAAGGAAGAAATGCCTCATAAATTTCCTGGCCGCCAATGACATACACATCCTCCGTGGGATATTTGGCACATTCCTCAAGCCCTTCCTCCAGGCTCTTGCACCTAATCACCCCTTTTCCCAAGTCGCTTCCTCCCCGGGACAAAACGATATTCACCCTCCCCGGCAAAGGCTGCCCCCCAGGCAGGCTCTCCAAGGTTTTCCGCCCCATAACCACCACCTTTCCCATGGTCTCCTCCCGGAAAAGCTTCCGGTCGGCAGGGATATCCACCAAGGTATTCCCCTTTAAGCCAATGGCCCAGTTGCGGTCAACTGCTGCGATGATATTCATTCCTTAAATCTCCCCCTTACCCAAATCAGCTACCTTTAAATGGCAAGTTTCATGAACAAATTCACTAGACCATAACTGCTCAAAATACTGCTCAAAATATTTTCCCCCAATTCCCTCCTCAAAAAAACTAAACGCTATTGATTGCTGGCTGGGAAGAAGCCATAAATTAGGGCTGACAAAAACTTTTGAATCAATTTTCAAATAAGAATACGCCGGATATGAGGAATGAAACCGGATAGCGATATCACACCCTTGTACTTCCTGCCGGGTCTGCTCTACCCAATGGAGCAATTCCATCACTTGTCCCGCTGTATCCGTATGGCCTCTCTTCCCGGTTAACGATTCATCCTTTGCCCTTTGATCCAGCATTGCCTGGTTATCGCAGGAAATAATGCGGATTTTTACCCCTTGTTTCAGCTTACTACGTAAAACCAATCCTTTTACGCTCAAAAAATTATGCATTCCCTCCGCAACAATGTCAATACTGCCACTGCACTCCTCTAATGCTTTATTGGATTCCCCTTCATTCATATCTGCCTTTGTCTGATACAAGTTACTAAGCTGCCAATTCTCAATCACACGCTTAACCCGCTCATTTTCTATCAAGTATTCTGAACTAAGCCATGAAACAATCGCAGAAGCCAGAAGCGAAGTCCCTATGCTAAGAAAAATTGTTTGGGCTGTCAAATCCTCACTGGATATAATGCCAAATGCAATAAACAAACAACCTAACGCAATAATCACAAAGTTCAACAATTTCCCCATTTTTCTTTTTATGGAATTCATCTGCTTATCTCCCTTTATCTTTTTAACTCACAAGATTTACAGCATTCTGGCTGATACTGCCATAATGTTAAGCATCGTTCTTTCTTTAACAACTGATTTATCGCACAAACAGATGAATATACCACAATACAAGATACACTGCGTTTTATTTCAGCAGAAAAGCGAAACAGTCCATCCTTTTGCTCATTTAATAAATCCTTTGCTGTCCCTGCATCATACAGTGATATGCATGGATTCTGTATTTTTTTAGTAAACTGCACTCCTGCGCAAATATAATGCGGATTACATATGGCCGCAAGTTCAATATAGCGATCAACAGAACTTATCGCTTCTGCAAACAGCGGCTTAATATAAAGCCCTCCATAAAAATTAGGAAATTTTCTAAGCTCGCGAAAATTTTTTATCCTAGCTGAAAGATCAGCGGCAAATGGCTCCAACACTTCTGTTTTTAACACAGGAACTGAAACATTAATAAATATTGGTTTTTGTTTTGAGCATTCACTAAGCATTTCAAAATTTCTGGCAATATCTCTTCCTTCGTAGAAATTTGAAAACAATATGCGTACTCTGTAAGCTGCTTCATCACATAAAGAACCCGACGTGCACTTTCTACTGATTTAAATGGTTCTGTCCTGGGACAAAATGAAATGATTGGAGCCTTACATAATGGCCAATTTAAAATAAAATCACATACAGCATCTAAATCAGAATAATCTGCCAATTCCTGTTTATCTGCTGCAGATTCCACATAGCAATATTTACATCCATTGCCGCACCCGCGGTAAGCAACATCAATAAAAATTCTATCCTGTTCATAAATCAGCAATCTTTCCGCTTTCGTCTTCAAAATTTCTTCCCCTCTATTTCCTATCCCTGCATATTGCAGCCGTAAATTCCTATTCCCATAAAAACTATTTATAGTAAAATCTACCGTCCGTTCAGCCCGCGCCATTCGCAAAACCGCGCCTTACGGCGCTTTCCGCTGCTTACGCAGCTCCTTTTGCTCATAAACGGGCGCTCCCTCAGTCAAAATCGATGGATGAAAACTCGTGCAAGCACGATTTTCACCCATGCGATTTTGACTGGCTGAACTATTTAATTTAATATTTTCATAAATAGCTCCCGGTTGAACTGCACATGAAATCCTTCAATCTGATCAGCAATGCTTTCACAACACTGCTTCACTTCCGGATTTGCCGCTCCGTTTATATTCCGTTCTTTATATACATGAGCCCATTCCGTTAAATCCACTTTAAAAATGAAATTGCTGGGGATACTCAACATATATAATCCCCTCTTTACATCTGCATCATCTTGATATCCTTCTTTAATATAGCCGTTAACCGACTTAATATAATTAACCCCTTCATAGTGAAGCACCTTGGGAAGATGGATGTCTAATTCTTTCAACGCTAAATCCGTAGGAATAATTTTATCTTCATACCAGGAAGACATTTCATAAGAAAAATCAGCCAGCCGGGTACTAGAACGGATGATCCGATTGTTAAAACGCTTCGCATGAGCATCCCAGTCATCTTGCCCCGCCCGATGCAGACCCTCTACCGTAATGGACATATCAATAAACCTAAGCATAGTAATATGCTTTTGTCCCCATTTCACCAATTTAGACATCCAACTTGAAAATTCTTCAAATTCTTCCGTTAAATCAGCATTATACTCCCTAAGGCTGCCATTGGGACGCAAAACCTGGCTGCATATTCTTCGTATATGCAGTTCCTTTTCACGAGTCCAGGAACGTTTGCTCATAAACATCGATACTATCGCATCATCAATTCCAGAAATTTGATTTAAATAAGTATTCATTTTTTCTGCTCCTTCTTTTTCTCTCCACAGCATACCACAGATCAAATGCTCCCGCAACTTAAAAGCCAAGCCTCACTTACAAAATCCCTATTCAAAGAATACCTCCTCCTTAAGCCCCAGCGAATAAATCACCGCCTCTTTCACCCTTTTCCCGCTTACCTGCTCCAAAGCCCGAATATAATACTGCATCTGCACCCGGTAACGGCGAAGAAGCTCCTCCCCGCTTTCCACGTAATCCGTCTTATAATCCACCAGCACAAGCCCGTCTTCCTCTTCCATGTAGGCATCAATCATTCCCTGGATCAGCACCAGCTCATCCGAGTCCGCCACGTCCATTTCCCTGGCCGGAATGCCAATCATAAACTGCTGTTCCTTATGAAGACGACCTTCCCGGTATGCCTTGATCATGCGTTTCCCCAAAGAACTTTCAAAAAATTCCCATAAAACCCTGGCTTTTACCAGCTTCCTGGCATCCTTTCCTATACGCCCCTCCTCTGCCAGCTCATCAAGCCTGCAGGACACATCGCGTACATGGTTAAATTCCTCTCCCAGCATCAATTCCAGCGCCCGGTGGTAAGCCGTCCCCCTGACAGCTCCTCCCGCCTTCCCTAAACCACCAGCAGGCAATGCAGCCACACCCTTTTTGGCAGATACCTCTCCGGCTTCTTCCCTTTCAGGAAACACTGATACCCCTTCGGCTTCCTCCCCCTCAGGAAACGCAGATACCTCTCCGGCCTCTTCCCCCTCAGGAAGCACAAACGCCTCCCCAGCCTCTTCCCCTTCAGGAAACAGGGAAACCGCCCCGCCTTCTTCCTCCTGGCTTCGCCGCTTCAGCTCCGATACGGACATCATGGCATACAGGGAAACATCCTCCTGGTAGGGGTAAACATACTTAAGCGCTTCTTCCAGCCTTTTCCCATACTCTAGATCCCACCCGGACTTCCCGGCTTTTTCCAAAAGCATCTCCCTTAAGCTTTGTTTTTCCATCTGCCCCACCACCTCCTGCCCAATGAAGGATGCCACAGGAAGGATCCGCACATCGATGACTTCACCGGCTTTAGGAAGGGACATCAGCATCCAGTCCAAATAAGATCCTGCTCCGGTCAGCATCGTGTAAGGGATAGGGCCATCCGCCATAAGGCCCTGCTTTTCCAGCTTGCTTTCCAGACGGGGATCCGTGCCGGTCATCACCAGCTTTTCCTTAGCCCTGGTCATGGCCACGTAAAGCACCCTCAGCTCTTCCCCCAGGCCCTCCAGTTCCAGCCGCCTTTTCAGCACCTGTTTTTTTAGGGTAACGCTTTTCAGCCGCATATCCAAATCCAAAAAATCCGCCCCCACGCCGAAATCCGGGTCAATCAGCAGCCGCCCATAAGCGTCCTGCTTGTTGAACTTCTTTCCCATCCCGGCCAAAATCACAATGGGGAATTCCAGGCCCTTGCTTTTATGGATGCTCATAATCCGTACCGTGCGGCTTTTCGTCCCTGCCACGGCCGCCTCGCCGAAATCCGTTTCCACCTTTTTTAACCGTTCAATATAGCGGATAAAATTAAACAGCCCCTGGTAGCTGGTGCTCTCATAGGATGCCGCTTTTTCAATTAACAAATCCAAGTTCGCCTGCCTGGTTTCCCCAGCCGGCATAGCCGACACGTAGGCGTAATAGCCGGTTTCCCGGTAGATCTGTTCCAAAAGCTTATGAATGGGGAAAATCCCCGCCAGATAACGGAAATGGTTCACCAGCTGGTCCAGCCTCCTAAGCTTACCAGTGATGTTTTCCGCCTCCTGCCAGCCTTCCCCTTTCCCCGGCTTTTCTCCCGCCTTTTTCGCCCCTATTCCTTCTCCCTTTTCTCCGTCCTCCTCCAGCCACAGCTGCCAGGCTCCGTAAATTCCCCGATCCTGGCCTTTTTTGGCTTTCCTTTTAAACCGAGCCATCATCCAGGCTAATTCCTCGTCTGTCATGCCCACCATAGGCGAGCGCATCACCGCCGCCAGGGGAATATCCTGGATGGGATTGTCCATTACCGCCAGAAGGCTTAGGATGGTTTCCACCTCCGTGGTGTCAAAATAGCCTGCCTGAGACTGGGCGTAGGAGGGAATCCCTTCGTTCATCAGGCCGTTTACAAAAGCTTCCGCCCAGCCGGAAAGGCTGCGCAAAAGGATCACGATATCCCCGTACTGCGCCCTGCGGCAGCGCCCTTCCTCTTTATCCCAGATAAGAAGGCCTTTTTCCGGATCCGTAAGCTCCCGGATTTTTAAGACAGCCAGCTTTACCTCAATTTCGCGGCTGGTAAAATCCCTGGCTTCCTCGTCCAGGCTTAAAAGCTCCCGGCTTCCCGTATCCGCCAGCAAAAGCTCCGTCCGGTACTGCTTTCCCTCATCCTCTCCTCCCTCCCCAAGGGACGGAAAGGATGCCCCCGGGTAAAGGGCCGTTTCCTTTGTATACTGTATCCCTCCCAGGCTTTCGGTCATAATCTGATAAAACACCTGGTTAATGCTTGAAAGCACCTGGCTGCGGCTTCGGAAATTTTTCTGCAGCTCAATCTTTTGGCATTTCCCTTCCTCTGTGCCATAACGCTTATATTTTTCTAAGAAAAGCTCCGGCCTGGCCTGGCGGAACCGGTAAATGCTCTGCTTCACATCCCCTACCATAAACACATTTGGCTTTCCCAGCCGTTCCCCGGATATGGCCTTAAGCAAGGCCTCCTGGACGAAATTGCTGTCCTGGTACTCATCCACCAAAATCTCTTCATAGTAAGCGCTCAGCTCATCGGCTACTGCCGAGGGTACTGCCCCCTCCGTCTCCTGGCCTTCCCGGTAAAGGATTTCCAGGGCGCAATGCTCCAGATCTCCAAAATCCAAAAGGTTCCTCTCTCCCTTTGCCTTCCGGTAACGCTCCATGAAATCCTCCGCCAGGTCAATCAGCTTCCTTACTGCCGGGGCACAGCCTGCCATGGCCTCCTTCATTTCCTCCACCGTCTGGGACGCATACTGTTCCTGGCATTTTGCCACCGCTTTTTTCACCCGGTTCCGGATGGAGGAAGCAGATTCCTTTTTTTCCGGATCAATATCCTTTTTCCTGGCTGCGGCCAGCCTGCCAAATTCCGCCCCCGAAAGCCTTTCCCAAAGCTCCTCAAAGCTTTCCGCAGCGCCTATCCTTAACACCGTTTCCCGGTCATCCCGAAGGGTGGGAAGGTAAACCTCCGGCCCGCCAGGCTCCCGGCAGACCTCCATAGCCCATTCCAGCTGTTTCCCGAATTCCTCCATTTGAAGCTTCACTTCCCGGATTAAGAACTTCACCCAGCCCCACTGGGAAAAATGCTCAATCCCCTCTTCCTCAAACTCCTTCCGGCACTGGCCAAGCCATTTCTTCGGCCACGGGTGGCTGACGGAAAACTGGTAAACCTGCTGGATCACTTCCTCTATGCCCAGATCCGTCTTGCCCCTTCCATAGGTTTCCACAAACCGCTCAAATTCTTCATCTCCGGATTCATAACATTCCTCCAAAAGCTCCCCCATCACATCCGCCTTAAGAAGAGTCAGCTCCCCCTCGTCCCCTACCCGGAAAGAGGGATCGATATCCAGCCCCGCATAATGGTTTCGGATCAGGGAAAGGCAGAAGCTGTGGATGGTCTGGATCTGGGCGTGGGGAACTAAGGCCGCCTGCAGCTTAAGCCTGGCATTATCCGGCGTTTCCCTTAAGCGGCTGGCAATGGCCTTCCCGATCCGCTCCCGCATCTCGGCTGCCGCCGCATTGGTAAAGGTCATCACTAAAAGCCGGTCTAAATCCACTGGATGCCGCTCATCCGTTATCATCTTAATGATCCGCTCCACCAAAACCGCCGTCTTCCCGCTGCCCGCCGCCGCCGATACCAAAAGGTTTCTGTTCCGGCAATCAATCACCCTGGCCTGATCCGCTGTCCATGTCACTGCCATTTTCCATCCCCCTTCCCGTACTCTCCAGCGCTTTTACTATTTGCTCTTTCCTTAGCGCTTTTGCCGTTCGCCCCTTCTTCCGCGCTTTTGTCATTTGCGCTTTTGTCATTTGCGCTTTTTCTGACGCTTTTACCGCCAGCTTCTTCTCCGGCGCTTTTGCCATTAACCCCTTCCCAGGCTTCCGGCTCCTTATCCCCGCCTTCCTCCCGGTTTTCCGGCTCTTCGTCCCCGTCCCCTGCTTCCTCCTCTTTTGGGATAATCTCCTTCCAGATTTCCTCCGGCTTTAGAGCCTTTAATTTCCGGTAGCCAAACCCTGCCGTCTTCCGGTCAAATCCGCAGACCGCATGGTAGGGGCAGTAGTCGCAGCCGGTGCGCGTCCCCTGCTTCATGGGGCGCAGGCTGATTTTCCCTTTAAGGATTTCCTGCCCGGCCGTCCTGCATTTGCTCCTTACATACTCCCGCAGGTAGCCAAACCTTTTCCCGCTGGCCACCGAAGACCGGGCTTCCTGGATCATGCCTGATTTGAGCACCACCGGGATCACGTCCGATTCCCCCTCGATCTGTCTGTCCAGCTTTTCCACAACCTCCAAGTCGCTGTTTACCAGCCCGTCCATCTTAAGCTGCTTCTTGATCTGGGCTTCTATCTCCTCCGGGGTCATCACTTCCTTTTTCTCCACCATAGGATCCTGGATGCGGTAGTAAAACAGACCTGCCGGAACCACCTTCTTATCTGGATGCCGCCGTTCCTCCAGCTCCAGCGCCGCATCCATATACACCACCAGCTGCAGCTGCAGCCCATAGTAAAGGGCGGCCAAATCAAAGCTGGTGCTGCCGGATTTATAATCAATAATCTTTACATACACATGGGTTTCATCCTCGCACAGATCCAGTCGGTCAATCCTTCCTTTCAGGTGGAGCGCCTCATCCTGGGAAAGGGCAATCTTCATGGCATCCAAATTGTCCGCCGCGGAAAAAGACACTTCAAAGCCGACAGGCTTAAACTGGCCCTTTTTCAGCTGCTCCCCCAAGGCCCACATCGTCCTGTCCGTAATCCGGAAAAGCCGCCTGACCAGATACGCATTGCGCGATGAGCTTTGGAGAATCGTATTCCCATAATCCTTTGCCGCTTTCTCCACGCTGTCTTTTACCAATGTCTTCCGCTCTTCCTCTGACAGCACAGCTAGGTCAAGCCCCTGCTGCCCCAAAGCCTCAAAACAGAAATCTAAGGACTGGTGAAACAGGTTTCCCATATCCACCGCCCCCAGCTCATACTCCTGCCGCTCCATCAGCTCTAAGCCATAGCGCAGGAAATGGGAATAGGCGCAGGCCGCATATAATTCCAGCCGGGTAACGCTTCCCTCCAGCACCTGGCCGTAAAGAGCCCTGGCGGCTGCCCGGCCGATTCCCCTTTCCTGGTAAGCATAGGAAAAGGCCTGAGAAAGGTTTACGGCCAGCTCCTTAAAGGAAGGCTGGCCATACAGGCAGGAAAAAAGCTCCAAAAGCCGCTTTGCCTGATCTTCCTCCCAATCCCCATCCCATTCCCTAAGGCCTTTCGCCAGGCTGTCCACCGCCTCCTGCCAGGAATAAGGAACCGAAATTCCTTTTTCTTTCCCTGTCCCTTCCCCTGCCGTCCCCTGAGGGAACAGCTCCGAAAGCTCCCGGATCAGGGAAGAGGGCCGAAGCTCTTTCCCGCTTCCCGTGCAGGCGGCATACGTGACCACCAGCTGGCGGGAGGGCTTAGTCATCATCAGGTATAAGTAAAACCGCTGCATCAGCCCGCTTTCCTTCGCCGAGGGCGCAAGCTCCACCTGCCGGCTGGCAAAAAACTCCCTCTCCTCATCGGTCAAAAGCCCCTTATTCTCCTTCCGCTTCGGGATCACCCCCTCATTGGCTCCGATTAAATACAGCACTTTAATCTGATCCAAACGGGTTCTGGTCATATCGCCTACCACTACCCGGTCAACGGTGGCCGGGATGGCTCCCACTTGGATCTCCCCGAAACCGGCATCCAGGATCTGGGAAAACTCCCTTAAGCTCATGGGCTCGTCTCCCAAAAGGCCTTTAAGCCGCACAAGAAGTTCCACCGTCAGGCCGTATACCTGGCTGTATTCCTTTGCCCACTGGCTAAGGCCTTCCTCCATCATCTTATCTGCCCGGCTATTCAGCTTTTCCTCCAGGGAAAGCTTTTCCATAAAAGCCAGCACCGCATCCGCCATGGAGCCTCCTGTGCCCTCTTTTTCCTTAAGGCCCTGGCGCAGCTCCCCAAATGCTTCCGCCGTCTCCTGGCGCATCTGGTTTAAGGCTTCCAGATTTAAGCTTTCCCCTCCCCGGTAAGTCCGCTCCCAGCCTAAAGACCACCGCTTAAAGCCCCTGATCCCCAAAGCCTTCACATAGTTTTCCATCCGATCCAGCTCTTTTCTGCTCCCCTCCAAAACCAGACCTGTTTTCAGGCAGCAAAACAGGCTTTCATAAGGGAAATCCAAACGTACCGTTTCCAGGGCTGCGCGGATAAGCTCCACCAGCGGGTTAGCCAGGATGCTTTTCTTATCGTCCAAAAAATAGGGAATTCCCATTTCCCCAAACTGCTTCTCCACCTCTCTTCCATAAGAGGGCAGATCACCTGTAACCACCGCCATATCACGGTATCTTAGGCCTTTGCGTACATTTTTTTCAATCTGCCTGCACACAAAGGCCACCTCCTTGGCCGGGTTTCGCCCGCAAAAAACCTTAACCTCCTCACATCCCCTATCTTTCGGCCAAAAATTGCCCCCTTTTCCTGCCTTAAACCGTCCCAGATTCTGCTCCAAATAAGCCAGGCCGGGGCTTTCATGAAAACGCCAGGGCACTTTGGGGTTAAGGATCACATCCCTCTCGTGAAAGACTCCCGCCCTTGCCGCCCCGTCAATCAGACGGCAGACCATATGGCGGCTCATATAAAATAAATCGCTCTTCTCCCCTTCCCGGTAAAGGTTCTCCTCCGGATCCGCCGTCACCGTCACCCGCACCCGGCGGCAAAGCTTCATGCAGATTTCCAGGATCCCATACTGGATCGGGGTAAAGCCGGTATATCCATCCAGATAAACCTCGCTTTTGGGAAGCCTTTCCCACTTAGGAAGCTGTTCGCAGCATAAATCCAGCACCTGCTCCGCCGTGGTAAACTTATTCTCAATATATTCCTGAAAGCTTTTCACCATCAGGCTTACATCTTCCAATTTTTCCCTAAGCACCGGCTTTGCCGCCTGCTCCTTTAGCTCCTCCAGCCGCTGGGGCGTGACCCCATATTGGTACAGCTCTGACAGCAGGGATTTTAACTGGCTCACAAACCCCATCTGGCTTAAATGTCTTTGATAGTAATGCAGCTCCCTCTTTTTATCCGCCGCCACTTTCCGCAGAACCATAGATTTTCCCATATCGTCCAGCACGGTAAGCGTCTCCACTGCCAAATCTTCAAACACCCGGTAAGCCAGGCGGTTAAAGCTCAGCACGTCCACATTGGTCAGGCCCCGGCGGGGGTGCAGGCGGATAAGCTCCTTCTGGGTCTGCATGGTATACTGCTCCGGAACCAGCACCAGATACCAGTTTTCCGGATGGTTCATGGATTCCCGGATAATCTCCTCATACAGGTAGCGGGTTTTCCCTGAGCCGGAAGACCCTGCGATAAACTGAAGCGACATCTTTTTCGCCCCTCCTTCTTGTTTTTCCAAAAATCCCTATTTAACCTGATTTCGCTGACGAAACTGCGTCGGCTAATCGTTTCCCAAAGTTGCTGATGTTCCAAAGCTGCTGATGTTCTAATTATCGGATTTGTTCATAGACTGTAATAAATCATTACGGAGGTTTTCCATGAGCGCCAAAACGAAAATCATTGTCCTTAGGATGAAAGAAATCATCTACACGGCCATCTTTATCGGCCTGGCCATCCTTCTTATCGCCCTGTTCCTCATTATGTTCCGGCGGGATAAGGGATCTGCCCAGCCAGAATCCCCCTCAGCCCAAGCAAGCTATACCCCCGGCGTCTACTCCTCCTCCATATCCTTAGGCAGCAGCCAGGTCAACGTGGAGGTCACGGTAGACGCAAACCATATTAATTCCATTATCTTAAAGCCCTTAAGCGACTCGGTAGCCGCCATGTATCCCTTGGTGGAACCGGCTATGCAGAACCTTACCGACCAAATCCTAAAAAGCCAGTCCCTGGACGCTGTTACCTATCAGTCGGAACAAAAATATACCTCTGCCATGCTGCTAAAGGCCATCCAGGCTGCTCTGGACAAGGCGGCAAAACAGGAATCCTTATCTCTTTAATTTGTTAATTCCATAAAAGAAGGCAAATGTGCCAATGAAAGTACTGCAATAACCCCATGGAAGCCCAAGCGCTTCAATGGGGTTTAAACGCATATTCCTTATTCTTTTAAGGCATTAATTTTATTGCAATAGTTTTGCTTTTCCGCTGCGCCAGGCCATATTCCATCGTCACTTACGCTTAGCTCCGCCTGTGGCGCCTGTACACGAAGAAAACCGTATAAAACGGCGGCACTTAGCCAGGGCTTTTTGAGCGAGAGCGCGTTTTCGTGTGTACATCCACCACAGGCGGCGAACTCGTCAGCCCACGCCATTCACCTATCGCTTATAACCAAGCAAACGCCTTCCTCCCTCACTTATGATACGGCTCATTCGCCGCAATCCGAAAGCTCCGGTAAACCTGCTCCAGCAAAATCACCCGCATCAGCTGATGGGGAAATGTCAGCCTGGAAAAACTCATCAGGCAGTCGGCACGGGAAAGCACCGCCTTAGAAAGCCCCAGTGAACCGCCGATGATAAATACCACATGGCTTACGCCTTCCACCCCCAGGCGTTCAAGCTTTTGAGCCAGCTCCACCGAGTCCGGCATCTGCCCCTGGATGGCCAGCGCAATCACGTAAGCGCCAGAACCAATTTTTTCCAGGAACCCCAGGATCCGCCCCCCTTCTTTTTCTTTAATCCTCTCCTCCTGGACTGCCCCCGCTCCCTCCGGGGTCTTCTCATCCGCCGCCTGGAGGATTTCCAGCCTGCAGTAGCGGCTAAGGCGCTTGGCGTACTCCGCCACCCCGTCCTCCAAATACCGCTCCTTAAGCTTCCCTACCGCGATTACCGTGATCTTCATCTTTCTGCAAACTCCAAAACCATATCATACCACATCGCGCCCCCGTGAACCGAGGCCGACACCCCAAGGTTCCTGTATCCGAAAGCCTCATAAAAGGGGATCAGCCCCTCCTTGCAGGTAAGGATCAATCCCTTCCTTCCCCTTTTCCTGGCATCTTCAATCAAATGCCCCATCAAACCGGCGGCAATTCCCCGATGCCGGTAGGCGGGCAGCACATCCAAGCCGAATATGGCCTGGTAAGCCCCATCCGGCTGATGGAAAGAAGGATCGGAAAACATCTCATCGCAGATCATGCGGCTGTCCGTAGCGCAGCCGTTAATCATCCCCAAAAGCTTCCCTTCCCCTTCCGCCACGAAAAAACTTTCCGGAAACGTGCCGATCCGCTGGCTAAGGGACTCTCTGTCCGCCGCCTCCGCCGCCGGAAAGCAGGAAAGCTCCATCTGGGCCACCTGATCCAAATCCTCCGGCCTTACTGTGCGTATCGCGTACTGCTGTAATTTTTCCATATTGATCAATCCCCTACTTTACCCGGAAATAGTACCCCACGCCCCACTTGGTATGGACATACTTTGGATCACTGGGACTAGGCTCGATCTTCTCCCGAAGCCTCCTGACATGGACATCCACCGTGCGCACATCCCCCGTATCCAAAGCCCGGTTCCCCCACACAAAGGTAAGGAGGGACTCCCGGCTGTATACCTTGTTGGGATGGCACACCAAAAGCTCCAAAAGATCGAACTCCTTGGCCGTTAAATTAATCTCCTTTTCCGCAATAAACACCCGGCGGCCTTCGATATCCAGCTTTAAGTCCCCGGCAGTCACCACCTTGTTTTCCGGCTCACCGCCCCGCTTATTCTTCTTGGCGCTGCGGCGCATAATGGCCTTGATCCTGGCCTTTACCTCAAGAATATTAAAAGGCTTGGTGATATAATCATCAGCCCCGTACTCCAACCCTAAAATCTTATCCATATCGCCGCCCTTGGCGGTGAGCATAATCACCGGCATCTCCGAAAACTCCCGGATAGCCTGGCACACCTCAAACCCGTCATGCTTGGGAAGCATCACATCCAAAAGCACCACATCGTACTCTTTCGCCCTGGCCCGCTCAATGGCTTCCTCGCCGTCATAAGCACAATCCACTTCCATCCCATCCTGCTCTAAGCTGAATCGGATTCCCTTTACAATTAATTTCTCATCATCTACCACTAAAACACTGGCCATTCTCCACCCTGCCTCCACGCTCTGCCTGACAAATATTTTATTACTGCACCGTAATTTGTTCCTTTATTTTCTGAAAAGCCCCGTCCTTAATCCCGGGAACCTGCATAATCTCCTCAATTTCCGAAAAAGCTCCCAGCTTTTTTCTGTAGGCAATAATATCCTCTGCCCTGGATTCCCCGATCCCTTTTAAGGTCATCAGTTCCTCCTTACCGGCTGTATTAATGTTTACCTTTGCCCCGGATTCCTTCCCTTCCACCTTGCCCGAAAGGCCCTCGCTCAAGGCTTCCGGCGCAGGCGCCGTCTTTGCTTCCTCCCTGGTATAGACGGTAATCTTCATCCCGTCATGCACTGGGGCGGCCAGGTTCAAATACCCCTCATCCGCCTGGGAAAGAAAGCCTCCTGCCGCCTCAACCGCCTGGTATACCCGGCTGCCCTCCGGCATCTCATAAACCCCCGGAGCAGCCACCGCCCCGCAAATATGTACAAAGAAGCAGGGAACCTCCTTGTCTGCCTGGGACGCTTCACCAGCCTGGCCGGACGGCGCGGCTTGCCCTGCCTCTTCTTTTTCCGGCACTGCTTCATCCTTCCCTGAAAGGCCGTCAGTCGTCCCTTGAGAAAAGCTTTCCAATGTCTCGGAAATAAGCAGCAGCTCTTCCCCCTCACGGGAACAGCTATAGCAAACTCCCATAAGGGCCATAAGCCCTGCTGCCAATATCCATTTTATCCATTTGCAATGTAAATCATTCCTGGCACGTTTCAGCATAAACTGCCATTTCAGCCTGTACTACTATTCTACTAGGTGTAGGAGGGAAAAACAAGTGTTTTCTTTTGAAAACGAAACAACTATTTCTTAAAAATAATAATCCCAATAACAGCAATCCCCGCGCCAATTAATTTCTTCCACTCAAACGCTGCCTTCTCCACCCCCAAAATTCCCGTCAGCTCAATGGCATACGCTACCACAATCTGGGATACCACAATCAGCAAAGCGGCCTGGGCAGGCCCTAAGCTGTCCATGCTGCGAATCACCGTATACGTAATCAGCGCCCCCAGCACCCCGCCAAGGAGCATATACTTAGGCTCCACCTGCCACAAAGCCCCTAAAGGCTGCCTGCCGCTAAAAAACCACATCACCACGCACAGGAAAAAAGCGGTAAGCTGCACAAACCCCGCCGCCGTCCAAATGCTGCTCTGCTTCGTCACCTCCGTATTCATCACTCCCTGAATGCTCATCAGCGCCCCAGAAAGCAACGCAACCACAATTCCCATATGCCATTCTCCTTTTCCTTAATTCCTGTAATCGTTCAGACGGCGGGGAATTTGACATGAATTTGGAACGTCAAGCTTGCTTGCAAGTCCAAATTCATGTCAAATTCCACATCGGATGAACATCCCAGCTTCTTGTCCGTCCTAGGCGGGCAAGAAGCTGCCCCGTCTGAACGGTTACTAATTCCCGTCAGCAGTTTTCCCGGCAAGGCAAACTTTCTGCAAGCCGGATACCTTTTTATTTTGCAGCACATTCTCCATTTTATTCATTCCCCATCCTTTCCTGGCAAATATTGCCGATAAGCCTTACTCAAGCAAAGCAAGGGCATCACTAATCACCTTGTCTGATGATTTTGTGATGCCCTCTTAAACGCTTTATTCGCCTGGCAGGAAGTGATGAACCTATCCCAAGGACGCCTTATACGCCCTAATCAAATGCTTTGCCAGCACTGCCGTGGTAACGGCTCCCACCCCGCCGGGGACAGGGGTAGCCATGGCGGCGCTGCCGGATATGGATGCAAAGTCCACATCGCCGCAAAGCTTCCCGTCTTCATCCACATTGATGCCCACATCGATTACCACCGCATCTTTACCCACATATTCCTGATTCACCATCTTCGCCCGCCCGGCAGCGGCAACCAGGATCTGGGCATTTCGGCAGGTTTCCTTTAAGTCCGCGGTCTTGGTATGGCACACGGTTACGGTGGCATTTTCCTTGAGCAGCAGCATGGAAAGGGGCTTGCCCACGATCATGCTTCTCCCCACCACTACGGCCCGCTTCCCGGCCATGGGGATCTGATTTGCCTTCAGCACCTCGATCACCGCTTCCGCCGTGCAGGGCGCATACCCGGTGTCGTCCCCTGCAAATACCTTGGCAATGTTTGTGGGAGAAATGCCGTCCATATCCTTAGCCGGATCCATCAGGCAGCCGATCTCCTTTTCGTCAATCTCCTTAGGCAGGGGCTTTAACAGCAAAATCCCGGTCACTTCCTTCGACTGGTTAATCCGCTCAAAGGCTTCCTTAAACTCCTGGTGGCTGATTTCGGCGGGAAAAGCATAAACCTTGACTCCAAGGCCAAAACTTTCCAGCTTCTTTTTGGCTCCCCGCTCATAAGCCAAATCGTCGGGGCGCTCCCCGACGCGCACAATCGCCAGCTTTGGCACAGCTCCCCCAAGCCCTTCAAGAGCCTTTTCCGCCTCTTCCTTGATTTTGGCAGAAACCTCCGCCCCTTTTAAAATCACCATATTCCCTTACCTTAATCCTTTCAGCACGGCTTCATAGATCCTGTCTGCTTTTTTCGTCCCCTCATCCACCAGCTTATCCGCGTACCGGTTTAATTCCTCTGCCTTTTCCCGGTTTTTCATGGACTTCGTGTTAATATAGACGTTCATCACCGCCCCCAAAAGGGCGGCGCGGGTAAACTGGACGCCTACCCCCACGTCGCTGACGGCCATGCGGCTTCCTTTCTCCGCCAAGGCCTCCAGGATATCCAGCATTTCCATGGCCTTTTTCATCATATCCACCGGAACCAGGCTTGCCGCCAGCAGATTTTCTTCCATCACGGCGGCTTTATAGGCCTTTTCCTCCTCTGTACCCCCAGGCAGGCCGTATGCCGCCGCCAAAGGGGCAAAAACCTCCCCGTCCCGGTCGGCTAAATACGCAAAATCCTCCTGCAAAGCCTCCATCCTCTCCTTAAGAAGGAGAATCTCATCCTCTGCCTGGGCATACTTCTTTTTCCCCACAGTCAGGTTTGCCACCATCTGGCCCAGGGCATTGCCCATGGCTCCGCCTATGGCCGAAGCGCCCCCTCCCCCGGGAACCGGGGCTTTGGAAGATAACTGAGCCAAAAACGCCCCTATCGTTTGCTCCTTTACCATTGATTCCTCTCTTTCTGCAAAAAATATCTAAACGTGAAGCTTATCTGCACACTGTAGCCTCTATCGCCGCCTCAAGCCGTTTTGCCATCTCATCCACATTCTCCCTCCCGATAACCAAGGGCGGCACAAACCGGATGATATCCGTCCCGGCACTGATTAAGACCAGCTTCTGGTTTAACAAAGCATCCGTAACCACAGGGCCTACCGGGACGCTAAACTCCAGCCCCTGCATCAGCCCTATGCCCCGATGGCCCGTTACCACGGCATACTTATCCTTAATTTCCTCCAGCTTATCCCACAGATACCGGCCCATTTCTTTTGCATGGGATACCAAGTCCCGGGAACGGAAGATATCCAGGACGGTTTCCGCCGCCTTGCACACAAAGGGATTCCCTCCGTAAGTCGTCCCGTGATCCCCGGGAACCATAGCCGAAGCCGCCTTCCCCCAGGCTAGGAACGCCCCGATGGGAACGCCGTTGCCCAGCGCCTTTGCCACCGTCATCACATCCGGCTTCACCCCATACTGCTGCCAGGCAAACATGGAACCGGTACGCCCCATGCCGCATTGGATCTCATCGAAGATCAGCAGCGCGTCGTGCTCATCGCACAAGGCCCTGACCCCTTCCAGGAACTCTTTCTCAGCCGGGTAAATCCCGCCCTCTCCCTGGACGGTTTCTAAAATCACCCCGCAGGTTTTCTCGCTAAACAGCGCCTTTACGCTGTCCAAATCGTTAAACCGGGCAAACCGTATCCCCGGCATCAGCGGCTCAAAGGGCATGCGGTAGTGATCCTTTCCCGTCACCGCCAAGGCTCCCGTGCTCCTTCCGTGGAAGGAATTTTCCATGGCAATAATCTCGCCGCGCTCACCATCCCGGCAGCCTTTATTGTAAGCGTATCTCCTGGCAATCTTTATGGCTCCCTCCACCGCTTCCGTGCCGCTGTTGGTGAAAAACACCTTCTCCATCTGGGAAGCCGCAAGGAGCTTTTCCCCAGCCTTTATGGAGGGCGGATTGTAAAAATAATTGGACACGTGAAGCAAGGTTTCCGCCTGCTCCTTAAGGGCTTTGGTATACTCCAAATCCCCGTATCCCAAGGCATTTACCGCAATCCCGGCATAAAAATCCAGGTATTTATTCCCGTCCGTATCGTATAGGTACAAGCCTTCTCCCCGCTCAAACACCACCGGAAAGCGGTTATACGTCTTATAAAACGCGGCCTCTCCTTCTGCGATCCATTCCTGCTGCCCCTTGGGGGACGACCCGCAGGCTTTCCTTTCACTCTTCTCCATGGTAATACCGCTCCTCCTTCCCGTTTAAGATGGCTGTCCCAATCCCTTTATTAGTAAAGATTTCCAAAAGCAAACAGTGGGGAATCCGGCCATCTAAGATATGCACCCGGGACACGCCGCTGTTAATGGCGTCAATGCAGTTTTGCAGCTTGGGAAGCATCCCGCCACCTAAGCCGCCGCCGTCCACAAACTCCTGGGCTTCCTCCACCGTAATCTCTGAAATCAGGGAATCTTTGTCCGTAAAATCCCGGTAAACCCCTTCCACATCTGTTAAAAATGCCAGCTTTTCCGCCTTTACCGCCGTGGCAATGGCGCAGGCCGCGTCGTCCGCATTGATATTATAGGAAGAAAACTGGTCGTCATACCCGATGGGGCAGATAATGGGCAGGAAATCCTTTTCTAAAAGATCGTAAATAATCTTCGGATTAACCTCATCCACTTCCCCCACAAAGCCGATATCCTGCCCTTGTGAATACTTTTTCCTGCACTTTAACATCATCCCGTCCTTGCCGCTAATGCCTACCGCCTTTACCCCCAGCTCGTTAACCAGCTGAACCAGGCTTTTATTCACCTTGTTTAACACCATCTCCGCAATTTCCATGGTAGGTTCATCCGTCACCCTTAAGCCGTTGACAAAACGTGGCTCCATCCCCACCTTGTTTACCCAGCGGCTGATCTCCTTCCCCCCTCCATGGACGATAATCGGCTTAAAGCCAGTTAATTTTAACAGCACCACATCCTGGATTACCTGGCGCTTTAACTCCTCATCCAACATGGCGCTGCCGCCATACTTCACCACGATAATCTTCCGGTTAAACCTTTGGATATAAGGCAGCGCCTCAATTAAGGTCGCCGCTTTCTGCATAATAATCGGATCCATCTCCATTGCTTTTTCCTCACTTTTATTTCCGCAAGCAATGAGCAAAATGCCATGCTTGCACCAGCATTTGGCGAGAGCTTTCCCCTCTGCTTGCTGCCCTGCAAGCTTAATGCCCCGCTGCTTGCTTCGGAACAGTTGGCTTGCTCATCATCTGCCGCCTTTACGAGCGGTAATCTGCGTTAATTTTCACATAGTCATACGTTAAGTCGCACCCCCAGGCCGTGGCAGAAGCCTCTCCCATCTTAATATCCGCCACCGCCGTAACCTCCGGGCAGGAAAGGATCTCCGTGGCCGTCTCCTCGCTGTAATCCGTGGCCACCCCGTCCTGGATAATCTGTAATTTCCCTGCGGCGCTTTCAAAGAATAAATCCACCTTTTCCGGGTCAAACCTGGCCCCGGAATAGCCCATGGCGCAAAGGATCCGCCCCCAGTTGGCATCATGGCCGAAAATCGCCGCCTTCGTCAGATTGGAGGTGATCACCGACTTTGCCAAGGCAACGGCCTGCTCCTTGCTTTCGGCCCCCAGGATTTTCACCTCAAACAGAGCCGTGCAGCCCTCCCCGTCCCCGGCCATCATCTTTGCCAAGGTTTCATTCACCAAGTTTAACGCCTTTAAAAACTCCCGGTAATCCCCATCCTTTTTCGTAATTTCCTTATTTCCTGCCAGCCCGTTTGCCAAAAGCAGCACCGTATCATTGGTGGAGGTATCCCCGTCTACGGAGATCATATTGTAGGTATCCTTGATATCTTCCCTTAAGGCCTCCTGCAAAAGCTCCTTGCTGATAGCCGCATCGGTGGTGACAAAGCTTAACATGGTGCACATATTGGGATGGATCATGCCGGAGCCCTTGCACATCCCGCCAATCACCGCCCGCTTCCCGGAAAGCTCCACCTCCACGGCAACCTGCTTATTTTTCGTGTCCGTAGTCATAATCGCCCTGGAAGCCGCCTCCCCTGCCGCAAGGGTTCCCGAAAGGCAGCCTGCCATCTCTTTTACCCCGGCCTTAATCCGATCCATAGGAAGCTGCCTGCCAATCACCCCCGTAGAAGCCACCAGCACCGCCTCCGGCGGGATGGAAAGCGCCTCAGATGCCGCCTGGGCCGTCTGGCGGCAGTAGTCCATCCCCTCTTTTCCCGTACAGGCATTGGCTATCCCGGCATTTACCACCACAGCCTGGGCCGGGACGCTTCCCTTTACCTGCTGCTGATCCCACTTAACGGGAGCCGCCTTAACGATATTGGAGGTAAATGTCCCGGCCTGGCGGCAGGGAACCTCACTGTAAATTAACGCCATATCCTGGCGGCCTTCATATTTAATCCCGGCGGCGCAGGAAGCCGCCTTAAAGCCTTTGGCGGCGGTAACGCCGCCTTCAATCCGTTTTATCATTCATCTATTCCCCTTCCTGGATTTTTCCTCATTCTAAATGTCCCCTTCTTTTAATGATAAGGGATAAATTTCGTGATATTGGCCTCATTCAGCACAATGTCGTAGTAATTCACATCATCCCGGCTGTTCCAGCCAAGGCCTTTCCAAAAGGCGTTTCCCACCTGATTGGACTTAAAGGCAATCAGGCAGATTTTATTGATCCCCTCTTTTTCCAGGGCCTTCATGCAGGCTCCCACCATCCGATACCCTACCCCGTGCTTCCGGTACTTTTCCGATACGCAAACATGGTAAAAATAGCCGGTCCTGCCGTCATGGCCGCAAAGGATATCCCCTACGATATGCCCGTTCTGCACCGCCACCACGCTGGTGGTCGGATTCCTTTTTAAGAACCGCTCCACGCCCTCACGGGAATCATCGATGGAACGGATGCCAAAGCCTTTAATGCTCATCCACAGCTGATATACCCTGTCATAGTCTTCCGGCATCATCTCCCGGATAATAATGTCAAATGTCCCTGCCATGGCAGCTCCGTCCTATGGGAACATGGGGGCTAAGCGAAGGCCTTTATCCTCCGGAAGGCCGAACATTAAATTCATGTTCTGGATCGCCTGCCCGGCAGCTCCCTTTACCATGTTATCCATAGCTCCCATGATAATCACCCGCTTTGTCCGGGGATCAAGCTTGAAATTCACATCCACAAAATTGCTTCCCTTCACCCACCGGGTTTCCGGGCAAACCCCTTCGTTTAATACCCGGACAAAGCGCTCGTCCCCGTAATACCGGCGATAGATTTCCCGCACATCCTTATCAGAAACTTCCTTTGCCAGGGACGCGTAAGCCGTCACCAGGATCCCTCTGTCCATGGGAACTAAGTGGGGGGTAAAATTAACCGTAACCGGCCTTCCTGCGGCACAGGAAAGCTGCTCTTCAATCTCTGGCGTATGGCGGTGGGCAGCCACGCCGTAAGCCTTGATGCTTTCATTTACCTCGCAGTATAAATTATTCACCTTCGCCCCTCTCCCGGCCCCGGAAGTGCCGGACTTGGCGTCGATGATTAGCGTATCCGGATCAATCAGCCCCTCCTTTGCCAGCGGATAAATGGAGAGGAAGGTGCAGGTAGGGTAGCAGCCCGGATTGGCAATCAGCCTTGCCCCCTTGATTTTCTCCCGGTTAATCTCCGGAAGGCCGTAAACAGCCTCCTGGATAAACTGGGGCGCGCCATGCTTTAGCTGATACCATTTTTCATACACCGCCACGTCCTTAATCCGGAAATCGGCGCTTAAATCAATCACCTTGGCCTGGGAAAGGATTTCCTCGCTAATCACGGAGGACAAAAATCCCTGGGGCGTGGCCGTAAAGATCACATCCGCTTCCTTTACCGCCTGGCTTAAATCGTCTGACTGGCAGACACCATCCGTCATCTGGTACATATTCTGATAAACGGAAGCGTAATCCTGCCCCACATAGCTCCTTGAGCCAAACCATGTTATTTCCATATCTTCCCTTTGAAGCAGGAGCCTGGCCAGCTCTCCCCCGGCATAGCCTGTGGCTCCGATTATCCCTGCACGAATTTTCATATCCTCCGCTCCTTATCCTAATTTATTTTCAAACCTATACCCATTATAATCGGTTTTCCGGAAATGAAAAGCACATTTTACTCTGACACGCTTTTTCCTGCTCGGTTTTCGGATTATGGCCTGACTTTTGCCGTATCGGAAAGCAAATCATGATGTTTCATTAGTTTCTTCAGGCAAATCCTCCATATGCAGATAAGACACAACGTCAGCGCTTAATAAGTATACATCAATACCGAATAATATTCAATATATTTTTATTATATTCACTATTTACGCATAATTATAACTATCCTCCCCTTTCCTTCACCATTTTCCAACGTTAATGCCGCTACTCTCTCCATTCCCATATCACCAGATAACAGACCGTTCCCGAATATCCATAGTCAAAAATAAATATGCACCGCCATCCTCCAACAAACTGCAGTGCATTTAACCTCGAACATATATGATTTCCCTGCCCCTTGCCAAAAACATTGGCCGCATGAAATTTCAAAAATATGCCGCTTCCTATTTCTTTAACTTCTGTAACCTAAGAGTTACAGATAAATATTCCAATATCCCTTTCTATCAGACCCTATTCTTTCTATAAAATACCCTTTTCTCTTAAATTTTTAAGCTTAACAGATACAGTTTTTCTGCTTATAGCATCCTCTATGGGGTGCAAAGGCGTGACGAAGGCTTTGTCTTCGAGGCGATGGTATCATTCACGATGCAGAACACCGGCTTCCCGCTGCGGAGGGCTTCCCCATAGACGGTTTGGATGACCGATGCCTTGATAAGGTCTTCCAAACGGCGGGAATCCTATTTGCCCTGGTTAAGAAAGCGGGCCAGGGTGGTCCGGCGGCAAGGGCTATGGGAGGAAAAATTTATGGCTTTCCCTTTGTACCCAAGGGAAAAAGCGGAAAATAAAACCTCCATAATGTGGCGGATGGCCGTGTGGCGGATGGCCGTGTGGGAAACACCTGGCACAAATTGAAGGCGCTTAACCACTTGTAAATAATATCTGAATGATGTATACTGTTTTCCATAAGACATCTCCTTTTGTGGTATTTGATTTGTGGAACGGTTATCCATAAGGTTAGGAATTTAAAGCTAAAACTCTGCGAAATATCAGGCGTCACAGCAAACGAGTTGTTAAGCGGGAAGGAAACTGACATGAAAGGTTATGAAAAAAAGGCAGATAAAAATTTGATTGTTTTGAACAGAAAAGATAAAAACAACAGGACAGCGAATGTGATGATTTCCATCATATTTTCAGCAACGCTTTTGATAGGGATTACGGTATGCCTGATTTGCAATATAGCAATATCCGGCAGTTTAACATGGTCATTAATTCCGGTCAGCTCCATTGTTTTTGCATGGGCCATATTTTATCCAGGCATCATACTGGGAAAGAGGGGAATCATCGCAAGTTTAATTTCTTTAAGTGTTTTTATTATTCCATATTTATTTTTGTTAAGCAGTTTGATAAAAGCAAAAGAAATATTTTCCGTTGGTGTTGTTATGGCGATAGCTTCAATCATTTTCCTATGGATAATCGCTGGGATTTTAAATCACATTGGGAAAACAAGAAAATGGACTGCTTTAGGAATGATTTTTCTACTTGCTGTTCCATTTATATTTACCATCAACATCATGCTATCAAAAATGATCGCAACTCCTATTCTTGATCGATGGGATATGCTGCCTGTCTTTGTCCTGTCCATGTTGGCGTTTGTTTCTTTTATTTGCGGCCGTGTTAAAAAACGGGATTGATGATCTTCCTTTATCGGCACACCCGTCTCCTTTAACAGTGATTCCTTTCCCATCATTACACAGGGCATCCCGTTTCTTTGCCATCTCCTTACCAAATATCCCCGATAAAGCGGGGCATGAATTTTCAGCCTGCAAGGCGGAAGAGGGAGGCGATACCCTCGCTTCGCTGGGGCAGGCTCTGCGGTGGCATCGTTGACCGATAGTGCTGTGTGCCAGTGGCACACGTTTAGCACGGACCGAAGCGGAGCGAAGACCAACGCGGCAGATGGAAATTCAGGCAAGTCATTTAGCGAAATGTAATCGAGTGTTTCTTTAATCGCCTGTTCTGTATAGGCTTTGTGATGTCCTTTCAAAATATTCATGGCAACTCTGTGCTAAATACAACAGTATTCTGATTAAAATATTTACCGTCCAACTCGATTGCGCTTCTAACCAACAAAAGCAATCTGTTGTTACCTACCATTATGCCCAGATCATTATAGAGATTATCTGTTAGAACATTATCTATTGTTACAATATCCAGCGTGTCCTCTGCTGCGTCCGTATCCTCTGGATGTAATGTTTTATACAGCTTCAACAAATTCTTTTTATCTTGAAAAAGGTCTAAAAACACACTGTTTTTCGCAGTACGCTTCGCCCCAACCATCACTCTGCCTGCCGTCCCCTCCGCCCGCCCCACACATAAAACCCGCAGCCAAAAGCAGGATTGTTTGCGGATATTACGGATATAACGCCTTGGATTAATAATTATGCATTTTATCTGCATAGTATTCATTTTATTTTCATATTATTCATCGCTATTGTATAAATATAACTAATTTCATATTCCCTATTGCATTTTTTCCCATTCTGTTGTATAGTTATGAAAGCTTGGAAAACCACTGAACTTTAGGAGGAGATTTTATGAAAGAGAAAGTTGTTCTGGCATACTCTGGCGGCCTGGATACCACCGCCATTATTCCCTGGTTAAAGGAACATTTCGATTATGAAGTTATCTGCTGCTGCATCGACTGCGGCCAGGGCAATGAATTAGACGGCCTGGAAGAGCGGGCAAAATTATCCGGCGCTTCCAAACTGTATATCGAAGATTTAACCGATGATTTCTGCGACAATTACATCATGCCCTGCGTAAAAGCCAACGCCGTGTATGAGAATAAATATCTGTTGGGAACCTCCATGGCCCGCCCGGCCATCGCCAAAAGGCTGGTGGAGATCGCCCGCAAGGAAGGAGCCTCTGCCATCTGCCACGGAGCTACCGGGAAGGGCAATGATCAGATCCGTTTTGAGCTGGGCATCAAGGCCCTGGCTCCGGATTTAAAGATTATCGCCCCCTGGAGGATGACGGATATCTGGACCTTCCAGTCCCGTGAAGATGAGATGGAATACTGCCGGCAGAAAGGGATCAACCTTCCCTTCTCCGCGGACAGCAGCTACAGCCGTGACCGGAACCTTTGGCATATCAGCCATGAAGGCCTGGAGCTGGAAGATCCTTCCAGCGAGCCGAATTACCGGCATATGCTGGTGCTGGGCGTAACCCCGGAGGAAGCCCCCGATGAAGGGGAGTACGTAACCATGACCTTTGAGAAAGGCATCCCCACCAGCGTTAACGGGGAAAAGATGAAGGTGTCCGACGTGATCCGCAAGCTAAATGAGCTGGGCGGCAAGCATGGCATCGGCATCGTGGATATCGTGGAAAACCGGGTGGTAGGCATGAAATCCCGGGGCGTTTACGAGACCCCTGGCGGAACCATCCTGATGGAAGCCCATCAGCAGCTGGAAGAGCTGGTGCTGGATCGGGCTACCATGGAAGCGAAAAAGGATATGGGCAATAAGCTGGCTCAGATTGTCTATGAGGGCAAATGGTTTACCCCCCTTCGTGAGGCTGTGGAAGCCTTCGTGGACGTAACCCAGGAATACGTGACAGGCGAAGTAAAGTTTAAGCTTTACAAGGGCAATATCATCAAGGCAGGAACCACTTCCCCCTACTCCTTATACGATGAATCTCTGGCATCCTTTACCACCGGCGATCTGTATGACCACCACGATGCCAGCGGCTTTATCACCCTTTTCGGCCTGCCCTTAAAGGTTCGAGCCATGAAGTTAGCGGAAGCCGGGAAGCAGGAGCAGTAACCAGATACCTGATAAAACGCAATCAACAACGCGCTGCATTCGCCAAATACTCGTGCGGACACAGCACTTGGCTCATTGCTCGCGGAAATCAATTGTAAAATTGGAATTCAAAAGGGGCCGTTGCAAAACTTGGCGTCTCCACAATATATAGCGGGACTTATGGACATACCCAGCCTATATATTGCACAGCGCCGTTTTGCAACAGCCCCTTCTGTCGCAAAGCAGCAGGCTTCCACAATCCACAAGCTGGATATTTTGGCAGCTTCCATGACAGATTGCGGATAAGCTGGATATTTCGGCAAATCCCATGACAGATTGCGAAATGTCCGGTTTTGCGGCATCCCCTTTCTTTCCGGGCAAAATCCCAGGAACCCTTGCTCCCTTCCCAAATCTGCGCTATAATTACACCATAAACGAAAAAGGCGGTTACATACTATGAACAAAAAAGAAATTTCCGAGATCAAAAAGCAATTCACCCCCGAAAACTGCGCCATTACCCGCATCTGCGGCTGCTACGTGGACGGGGAAAAAAACAAAAAAGCAGAGATCACCCACGCCTTCCTCTCCCTCCCGGAAGAGGATCGCTTTAAATATTTTGAGATTTTCCGAAAAACCCTTTCCGGGACATTGGGGAAAAATCTGCTGAACATGGATTTCCCCACCGATGCCGAGATGCCGGGGGGCGGGCAGCATTCCTTCCTTAAGCTGCGCACCAGTCACTTAGAAGACCAGGAGCTTTTGGAGCAGTTTTATGACAAGGTTATTGAGCACTACGATTACGGAGAAAATTACTTAATCCTCCTTATCCACGCCCTGTACGATATCCCCGGGAAATCCTCCGATAACCTGGAAATGTTTGACGCTTCCGACGAGGTTTACGACTACATCCTCTGCTCCATCTGCCCGGTAAAGCTGTCCAAGGCGGGTCTTTCCTACGACTCGGAGGAAAACTGCTTTAAAAACCGCACCAGGGACTGGCTGGTGGAAATGCCCGACCGGGGATTCCTATTCCCTGCCTTTAACGACCGGGGCACGGATATCCACAGCTTCCTTTACTACTCCAAAAACGGGGAGGATCTCCACCAAACCTTCGTGGAGGCCCTTTCCGGCTGCCCTATGCCCATGACTGCCGGGGATCAAAAGGAAGCCTTTAACACATTGGTCGAAGAAACCCTTGGGGAAACCTGCGACTACCAGCTGGTGAAAAATATCCACGAACAGCTGACGGCCATGATCGAAGAGAAAAAAGACGAGCCAGAGCCTTTGGCTCTGGACAAATATGAGGTGCGCACCCTGCTGGAAGCCAGCGGCGCTGATACAGAAAAAATGGAAGCCTTTGACCATAATTTTGATGAGGCAGCCGGCTCCAAGGCTTCCCTCCTGGTTTCCAACGTAGCCAACACCAGGAAGTTTGAGATCAAAACCCCGGTGATTACCATCCAGGTGGATCCGGACTGCGCCGATCTGGTGGAGACGAAAATCATCGACGGCCGCCGCTGCCTGGTGATCGGGATTGACGAAAATGTGACGGTCAACGGGATCTGCGTTGCCGCCACAGAAAAAAATCCGGAGTAAATCATGATTAAAGAATTAGCCTATGTTATCGCGGTGGCGGAAAAGGGGAATGTCTCAAAGGCCGCCGAATCCCTGTTTATCTCCCAGCCATCCTTAAGCCGGTTTATCAAGGATCTGGAAAACCGCCTTGGCGTCACCTTGTTCCAGCGGATTAATAACCGTCTGATCTTAACTTATGCCGGGGAAAAATACGTGGAAACCGCCAAAAAGATCACCGAGCTGTATGCCAGGCTGGAGCAGGAGCTGTCCGGCGTAAACAACGAGCTGTCCGGGCGGCTTAGGATCGGCTGCGCCATGCTGCGGATGGCTTACAATATGCCTGCCATCTTAAAAACCTTTATCAACAAATACCCGAAAGTGGATATCCAGCTTTACGAACACTACACCGCGAAGGGGATTGAAGATCTGCTGTTAAGCGGCGACTTAGACCTGGCCATCATCAACCCCAGAAAGCTTCCCAAGTTAATCTACATCCCTTTCTTTGAGGAAGAGCTTTTGCTGGCGGTTCCCGCCTCCCAGATGCTGGCCTCCAAGGGCGTGGTCAAAGCAGGCTTTAAATATCCTTGGCTGGATATCCGCCTGCTCCACAACCAGCCCTACATCAGCCTAAACGGCGAGCAGTCCATCGCCAGCAAAGCCCTGGAGATCTTTAGCCAAAACCGGATCACTCCTTCCACCATCTTAAGGGTGAAAAGCGTGGAAACCGCCTTCCGGATGGCGGAGGTGGGCCTTGGCTGTGCCATTATCCCGGAAACGGTAGCCCGGTTTTCCAAGGTCCCCTCTCCCCCGCTCCTGTTTTCCTTCGGCGATCCCATCACCAAATGGGAGCTTGCCATCGCCTACCGGGAAGGGACCGTCCTGTCCAATGCTGCCTTGGAGTTCATCCATCTGGTCAAAAATCTCCCTATGCCCGGATAAAGCCCAATGCCTTTCCTTTTACTTTTGCCAGTCCTTCCACTCCGTGCCCACGAAGGCAATCCGGTCGCCAGTGTTGACCACGGGATTTTCCCGGATGCCGATAATGTAGCTGTCCGCCTGCACCGCAAGATGCTCAACCTCTTCCCCGTAATAATGGGAATCTAAAAGGGTTTCCCCGGCTTTTACCACATCCCCCGGCTTTACCTGCATTTTAATCAGGCCGCCATGGTCAATACGCAGGAACCTCCGCTTCGTAATCAGCACCTGGCCTTTCGTTTCTGCCGCCTGGCCTTCCAGCATATGCAAAAAGCGCATAACATTAAGGATTCCCTTTTTCGCCGCCTCCACGTAAGCCGTCTCTACCTTGCCGCCCTGCCCCATCTCGCCCATAAAGGCCGGGATGCCGTCTTTAAGGCAGGTAATGTCCAATGCCCCGTTTGTCACCCCGGGAAGCTCATTGGTCTTTGCCCCCAGATCCACCAGGCAGTTCGTCTTCACGCCGAAGGCTCTCTGCATCCCTTCCGCAATTTTATTCACCTCTTCCGGCACTCCGGGCACGATCTTCCTGACGGAATAAGGGTCGGCCATATAAGGAGTAGCCATGGTGTGGAAATTAATCACCGCATTGGCGTGTTTCTTCATCTCCTGGTACAGAAGATGGGCAAACCGCTGGGTCAGCATCCCTTCCGGATCTCCCGGGAAAACCGTATCCATATCCACGCTGTCTATAGCCGATATTTTATTCCTGCACTCAAAAGCAATGGGATTGCTGATGGGCGTTACGATGACCGTCCCGGATACCTGATCCAAATCCAGCTCCCTGGTAAGCTCCCAGGCTCCGTAAGAGCCATTCAGCTCATCCCCGTGAACCGTCCCGTTGATCCACAGCACCGGCCCCGCTTTCGCCCCCGATGCCACAATTACCGGGAACTGGATCACCGCTTTATGAGCCAGCTCCCCTGCGGGAATGGCAAAATATGCCCGCTCCCCTGCCTGAACCTTCCGTCCAAATACTTCTGTCATCCTTTTTACCACCTATCTCTCCCGGCGGCGTCTCTCCTTTTGCCGCCGCTTTTTTGCAGCATCCTAAAAGCCTACTGCATAATCCCGATTTCCTTGTAATATTTTGCCGCTCCCGGATGGATATCAATCAGGGCGCCTTCCACTGCGTTCTCCTTGTTAAAATGGTGGGCCTGGGGATGGACATCCTTCAGATCCTCCTGGTGCTCAATAATGGATTTCACCACATTGTAAACCACTTCCTCATCTACGCTCTTGGCGCATACCAGGTTATTCCTGGTTCCCAGCACAACCGTATCCTCATCTATCCCGGTATACGTCCCCCCTGGGATCACGCTTTTGTAGAAGAAAGGATTTGCCTCGGAAATCTGCTTAATATGATCCTCGTCGATGGAAAGGAGGCGGATTCCCTTAGTTGCCGCCAGATCCGCAATAGGCGAGCTGGTGTATGGGGTGATATGCACGCCGAAATCCGCATTCCCATCATTAACGGCATCACAGATATCCTGGAGAGCCGTCTCCGTAATCTGCACGTCATCCTTGGTTAATCCGTAAGCCTCCAGCAAGATCGGCATATAGTACTGTGCCATGGCGCCCTTGCTCACCGCCAGCTTCTTGCCCTTTAAATCGGCGATGGAATTCACGTCCGAATCCTCCGGCACAAACATATGGAGCATGGTGGTGTACCCGCCCATTACGTGGCAGATCTCCACCGGAGAGCCTTCAAATTCCCTGGTTCCCTTAGCTGCCGCCTCCTCTACGTCGGTCATGGCCACGCCAAACTGTACCGTCCCGCTTTGGATCATCCGGATATTTTCCTGGGAACCGGTGGAAATTTCCGTATTAATCAAGTAATTGGGGTGATCCTGGGTAATCAGGTTCCCGATCCCGGCAAATGTGGTGTAGTTAGCGCTGGAGCTTGGGCCGCCTCCGATACGGATGGTCACTTTGCCGCTTCCCCCGCCGGAAGCCGCCGTGGTCTCCGCGCCCCCGCCGCCGCTGTTTGCGGCAGTGGTGGCCGCCGGGGCATTGCCTCCCCCTACCGGCTTGTTGGAGCACCCTGCTGCCGACGCCATAAGAATCCCTGCCATTGCCAGGCCAGCCATACGGGTTAAGACGTTTTTCTTCATACTTCTTTTTCCTCCTATTCTTGTGAGAACTTTATTTTTGCGAGCAATGAGCCAAGCGCCGTGCTTGCACCAGCTTTTGGCGAATGCCGCGAGGGTCAGATGCCCCGTTGCTTGTAGCGGGGTATTTGACTTTATGCGATTGCATTGTTTCCTCTTTTCGATCCCGCCGTTTTCAGCAGGAAAATGCCCACCAGCACCGCCAGCCCGATCACATCGGTCAGCGTCCCCGGCACAATCAAAAGCAGCGCCGATGCCAAAAGCACAAGCCGTTCCGCCTTATTGGCGTTCCATTTAAACACAAACCCCTCCAAAGCCGAAGACAGGCTGTAAATCCCCAAAAGGGCGGTAATCAGGGACTGGATAATCTCCAGCCAATTCCCCTGCATCAGCAGCACCGGGTTATAGACAAACATAAAGGGAAGGATAAAGCCGGACAGGGAAAGCTTAAAGGCAAAAATACCGGTCTTCGTGGGATTGCACCGGGCTACTCCCGCAGCGGCATAAGCCGCAAGAGCCACTGGGGGCGTAACATTTGAGATAATCCCAAAATAGAAAATAAACAAATGGGCCGCCAAGGGAAGCACGTTCATCTGCTTTAAGGCCGGGACAACCAAGAGGGCTAACATTAGGTAGGCCGCCGTGGTGGGAACGCCCATTCCCAAAATCAGGGAAACCACCATAGTCAGCACCAGCAGGATCCCCAGCTGCCCGTTAGAAATCTGGATCAGCATGGAGGACATCCGAAAGCCTAATCCGGAGCCCATTACAATCCCGATGATAATCCCCACTACCCCACAGGCCACTGCCACCGGCTTGGCCCCATTGATGGATGCCTTAACGATCCGTTTCAGCTTTTCCAGGGTAATCCGGTTTCTTGCAGAAAACAAGGTACAGACGATGGTGGCGATAATGGAAGTAATCCCCGATTTCGTCACGGACATCTTAAATACGCTCATGGAGATAATCAGATAGATTAAAGGCAGGATCAAATACACATTCCGCCCCAGCTCCTTCCAGGCAGGAAGCTCGCTTTCCGGAACCCCCTTAATGTCATGCTTCCTGGCATACAGATCCACCGTCATCAGGATTGCCACGTAAAACAACACCGCGGGGATCAGCGCCGCCTTTACCAGGCTAAAATAGGGAATCCCCAAGTACTCGGCAATCAGAAACGCCGTAGCGCCCATAACCGGCGGCATAATCTGCCCGCCCGTGGAAGCCGAAGCCTCAACCGCCGCCGCATACTCATCTTCAAACCCGCATTTCTTCATCATGGGGATGGTAAATGTGCCGGTTCCGATTACGTTTGCTATGGCGCTTCCGCTGATGGAGCCAAACAAGCCGCTGGCCACCACCGCAATCTTGGCAGGCCCTCCCCGAAACTTCCCGAAGGCCCTGGAGGCAAGCTTCGTAAAATAATCTCCTACGCCGGTCTCATTAAACACCGCGCCCAGGATAACGAACAGGACGATATAGCTTGCGGAGGCGTAAATGGCCGTTCCGTAAATCCCGTCCGTCCCTAAGTACACCACGCTGGTAAGCCTGGAGATATCCATCCCGGCGTGAACCAGGAATCCCGGCATATACTGGCCAAAAAAGGCATAGAGGATAAACACGATCACCACAATTGCCAGTGATTTGCCCACCGCCCTCCTGGTAGCCTCTATCAGCGTAACCATCAGCAGCACGCCGAAAAAGATATCATACGTATAGATCAGGCCGCTGCGCATATCGATGGTGCTGTCAATGGACATAATGTAAATCAGGCTTCCCACGGAAGCCAGGATGAAAAACACGTCCGACAGCCTGCAGTACCACTTCCGGTCATCCTTGGCCAGGTAGTCCAAAAAGAAAATCGCCAGCACAAGCCCTAAGTGGATAGCCTTCTGCCCAATCCCCGCCGCCGCCCCAAACATGGCTGTCCAGCAGTGGAAAACGCAGAATATGGCCGCCAGTATAAACGATAGCTTTTTTAACATATATTCTCCCCTTTCTTTTTTGCATTTTTTCTGTCATTCACTTTATTTTCTTTTGTATGTTCGTGTTTTTGTCTATTTTTCCCCTTTCTTTCACATTTTTCTTGTATTATAGTTATATTTTTCGTTTTTGTCCAATACCGATTTTGCATTATAATTATAGCATTTTATTATAATTTTTATCCATTTTTCTCCTAGGTTTAGTGTGGCGGTTTTTGGGGGAGGTATGCGTGTTTTTCTTAAGTTAAATAACATACAGGCGAATGACTTTGCCGCCTTTTTAGCGATGATTAAGTTGGTGCTTATTTGAATAAAATCTACCAAATGGGAAAAGTCACAGATGATTTTAACGGCGCAGTGCTTGCCGTATATGACCGAGAACGGACGATATGTGATTGTTTTAAGTATCGAACAAAACTTGACAACGAAATTTTTAATAAAGCTGTCAACGCATACGCAGCCGATAAAAATAAATTGTCGAAAAAGAAAAAACTCATCGGAATCCTCAATCTCAGCTACGCCACCGGCAAAACTAAGCGTAAGTGACGCCGGAATATGGCCTGGCGCAGCGAAAAAGCTGCCGTACCCCTTTCACCCACAAGGTACGGCAGCTCCCTTAAAAATACTTTTTTGAACCCCACAAGTTCGCCTTTTTCAAATCCAGGTATTCATTGTAAGCTTTTTCCAGAATCTGCTTCTCATTGGAAAACTTTAGCAGATGGTACGCCTCATAAAACTTATAATACCCGGAGTCGATAAAATACTCCTCGCGTTGCGGCTTGCTGTAGTAGCTGTCAGCCATCATCAAATACCAGTGCACATCCTTTTCCACCACGTCCTGGGGCGTGTTGAAGGAATACTGGCTCTTCCCGATATACTTAATGATTGATGCATTGACACCTGTTTCTTCCTTTACCTCCCGGAGGGCAGTCTCCTTGTACTCCTCCCCGGCCTCTACAGTTCCTTTCGGCAAAACCCAACCTTCATACTTGTTTTTATAATTCTTATACAAAACCAGAATTTTACCTCGAAAGATAACCACACCGCCGCAGCTCGTTGCTTCAATCATTGCAATCCCTCCTGACCAGCTGCAAAAGGCCGAAAGCGGATTCCTTGCTGCGCGGGAAAACCTGCCGTGCCGGAAGCTTCGCATAAATACGCTTTTGCAAAGCTTTGGCTTTCCTTTCGCCCTATGCAGCTGCTGGTGTGCCATCATAGACTGTTCCCAGTATACCGCGTTTTTCGGAGAGATGCAAGGCATTCAGGAAAATTGCCAAATATTTTCCTCATTTTTTCTATTTCAGAGGAATTTTTTATTGTTTTGTTACAAATCCGCGGCTCCTGGCTTTTATCCGCCGCCTGCCCCATCACAGCTTCCTCTGCTGTTGTATCACCGTTTCCTCTACTGCTGCAGATACTGATCAAACAAGGCCCTGGCTACCGGCGCGGCGGCTTTCCCGCCGGAGCCCCCTTCCTCGATCACCACCGTCACCACGATTTTGGGGTTATCTGCGGGGGCAAAACCGGTAAACCAGGCATGGGTTTCCTTTCCGGCTTCAAACTCTGCCGATCCGGTTTTCCCCGCCGCCTGGTAAGGAGCGTCCCGCAGGGCAGAGCCTGTCCCCTCAGCCACTACCCGGGCCATCATCCGGGTAAGCTCCTTAGACTCCTCTGCCGTCATCAGGCTCCCGAAGCTTTCCGGCAGGAATTTCTTTACCTCTTCTCCGCTTTCCCCTACTACCCGATCCAGCAAATACGGCTTCATCAGCATTCCCCCATTAGCAATAGCCGAAGTGATCATGGCAAAATGCATGGGCGTCACCTGGGTTTTCCCCTGGCCGATGGATGTCTGGAGGATCTCCCAGTCCCCGGCTCCTTCCTCCATGGCATAGGAGCTTTTGGAATAGGCCATGGGAAGGGGAAGCTCTGCATTAAACAAAAGCTGCTCCGCCAGCTGGCTCATGGTGCTTAAGTTAAGGCCCAGGCCCAGCTCGGCAAAGGCTCCGTTGCAGGAATTGGCGAAGGCCTGTTCCATATCCTGCAGGCCGTGGGCCGTGCCGTGATAGCAGCGGATGGAGTAGGGCTCATGGGAAAATACGCCCGAGCAGTCAAAGATGCCTTCCCGGTAATGCTCTGGGTCTTCCCGCATGGCTTCCAGGATGGTGACAATCTTAAAAATGGAGCCTGGTGGATACAGCCCCTGGGCCGCCCGGTTTAACAGCTGGCTCTGCCCGCCTGCATCCTCCACCATCCCTTCCCAGGAAATATCCAGGCTGGCGGGATTAGGGTCATAATCCGGCTTGGAAACCATGGCCAGGATCTTGCCCGTATCCGGCTCCATGGCTACCACTGCCCCCCGGCGATCCCCCAGCGCCTGCCAGGCCGCCTGCTGCAAACTGGCATCCAGGGTGGAAATCACATCATCCCCCTGGTTTTTCCGGCCGGAAATCTCATTGACCGCCTGCTCCAAAAGATTCCCATGGGAGGTGAGCAGATAAAAATTCCCCAGGCTTTCCAGCCCCGTCTTTCCCCTGCTGGAATGGCCCACCACATGGGCGAACACGTTTCCGAAGGGGTAAACCCGAAGCTCCTCCCCGTCCTCCCCCACGTCTGTCCGGGCCAGCACTTGTCCGTCCCGGCTTAATATCCTCCCCGGCAAAACCCGGTCGGAAAGGCGATCCAGCCTTGCATTATAGGAATTGTTCACCACTTCCTCGCTTTTTATCTGGAGAAAATATCCAAAATATCCCATCATTCCCAGAAACGCCGCCAAAACCACATAAGTCAGCAGCATAATATTCCGGTTTGCATTAGGATTTGGTTCAGCCTTCTTCATCGTCTTCCTCTTCATTCCGTTTGATTAGGTAAAGCCCCTGCATCACGTTAAACAGGATAAAAGTGCTTAAGATCGAGCTTCCGCCGTAGCTGACGAAGGGCAGGGTTATCCCGGTGGAGGGAATGAATTTCGTCACGCCCCCTACCGTAAGGAACACCTGGGTAATGTATACCACCCCAAGTCCGAAAGCCGTCAGCTTGAAAAACACTGCCTGAAGCTGTCCGGCAATCATCATAAACTGCAGAAAGCACCCCAGGCAGATGAGCAAGATGCATAAGGCGAATATCCCGCCCAGCTCCTCGGATATGGCGGCAAAGATAAAGTCCTTCTCCACCACCGGGATTTTGTAGGGCATCCCCCGGTACAGGCCCATGCCAAACCACCCTCCCGTGCCTATGGCAAAAAGGGACTGGGTAATCTGGTAGCCCTTATTGTCCATATCCAGCCAGGGATTTTGCCAGGCCGCTACCCTGGTCTGCACATGGGGAAACACCTGGTAGGCCAGCATGGCCGCTCCAGAGCCTGCCGCCAAGCCTGCTCCCAGATACAGCCAGCTTGACGTAGCCACGAAAAGCATAAACAAATACGTGACAAAAAACAGCAGGGCGCTGCCCAGATCCTTTGACGCTACCAGGATCAGCACATGGGCCGCAGCTACCCCAGTGGCAGCCGCCACAGAACCAAAGCTAAGGGAACGGTAAAACATGGAGGCGATAAACAAGACAAAGGTAATCTTTACAAACTCCGAAGGCTGAATGGAAATCCCGCCAAGCTCCAGGGACAGCTGCGCCCCAAAGGTGGTGCTTCCCTTCACCCAAACCGCTCCCAAAAGAGCCAGCCCCAAGATGCCGTAGATGAAAGCCCCATGGCTCAGCTGCCATACCCGCCCGATAATCCAGGGGACAACCAAGGTCACTGCCGCCGCTGCCGCCACAATGACAAACTGCCTCACCGCACGCCCAAAGGAAATCCTGGTCAGCATGATCAGGCCGGTGCACAAAAGCATACAGGCATTATTTACCAGAAGGCGGGATATATTCCGGTAAAACAAGCGGCACAGGTAAATATAGGCCAGGAAAAACACCACCTGCGCCCCGTAAAACACCAGGATCTTCTCGTCCTCCGTCTTTAAATAGATAATCACATACGCCAGCAGATGGATCAAAAACATGGCCTGGTTCTGCCTGGCGCATATCACCCGCTTCCGCTTAAGATCTGGCAGGGAAAAGAAACGGAAGTTAAAAAACGTATAGAATGCAATCAAAAGAATCATCAGGTACTTAGAAGTCTCTGTGATCAGGTTAATCATCCATTCACTGCCCCCTTTATTCTACCCCTCGCCTAATATGGCCCCTGGTAAATTCCCCCACAGGCCGCTCTTCTTTCTTCCCGTGAAGGAAGCTTCCCGCAAAGGCCGTCAGGCATTTTTCCACCTGCCGGGGCGTCTCTGTAGTAAACTGAAGCCGGAGGGAGCCAGGATTAAGCCCTCTTACCAGCTCTTCCTGGCCCAGAAGGGAAAGAGGGCTGGCATTATAGATGGTGCTGTAGCAGAAGCGGCAGTGGCTTTTTGCCGGCATCTCCTTCCCTGTCCGGTCTTTTAAGCTGACCGTCTCCCGCCTGCCGTCACAGCCAAGAGCCGTCTTTTTCACGCATTGGGCAGACACCATCATGGGAAGCGCCCCGTAGATCAAAAGCTCCTGGCCGCCGCACCCCTTTTCCTTAAGCTCCCTGGCATTTAGCTCCGCCGGCATGGTCAGCCTTCCAAAACCAAACCGTTCCAATTCCCTGTCCGCCAAATGGTTCCAGGCGTAAAGGGATGCATCGGCAACCGCCAAAAACCCCGGCCTGGCAAGAAGCGCCTTCCCTGCCTCCTTAAGCCACTGGCATTCCTCCAAGTTTCTCGCCACAATCCCGTCAAAGCCTGCTTCTGTCATCATTTCCAAATTTGCCTGAAAATACTCATCTGCCTTTTTCCGAAAAATATGGGGCATCATCAGCAGGCACTTTTTCCCCGCTTTCCTGCAGCGCTCCGCCTTCTCCTTCCAGCATTCCGCCGGGAAGCCGTCCGCATCCAGGTAAATTTCATCCACATCCGGATGCCCTAAGGCAGGCGGGAATTGTTCCTGCTCCTCAAGGGAAGCCACAAAAAGCACTTTCTTGAGAGATTTTTCCAAATTCTGGCCCTGATGATTTAACGCCCGTTCTCCTAAATCCTGCGGCTTTGATGCCGACGCTCTTAATTCCTGCGGCTTTGATGCCGACTCTTCTGGTTCCTGCGGCTTTGATGCCGACTCTTCTGGTTCCTGCGGCTTTAACGCCTGTAAGCTTAACGGACGGGCTAAGGCCAAAAGCTTCTCCTCCAATGCCGCCAGGCCTTTCCGCCGAAGCTCATTAACTGCCTGGAGGGGAAGGAAAATCTCCCCCTCTGTCTGCACACGCAAATCCTGGAAATAAAAAGGCGTGTTTCCTGTTTTCCCAAGCTGTTTCCGAAGCTTTTCCTCGGTCACTGGCTGGGTGGAAGCCGCCTGAACCACATCCCCAAAAACCGTCGCCTGGCATGGCGGATTAAGGGTGCGGAGGGTAAATTTTGCTTCCTGCCCGGCCTTAAACCACCCTTCCCCCGCGATCGGCTCCTTAAGGCTGCGGTTCACGTAAGTTTCATCTAAATACTGGAAAAATTCCTGGTTTCCTTCCCGGAAAGAGGGCCTTTCCTTAAGGGCCACCATGGCCCTCCCGTTATGCTGCCTGGCGTACCCTTCCGTAAATCCGCCCCGGTCAAATAAATCCAGCAAAAGCTTCTTATCTTCCTCTAAAACCCGGTATCCCTTCCTCCCCCGCTCTCCATAGGCATCCAGGTACTTGCGGTATATGCTGACCACCCCCGCCGTATATCTGGGGCTTTTCATCCTTCCCTCAATCTTTAGGGAATAAACCCCGGCTTCCAGGATATCCGGAAGCTGATCCAAGGTACACAAGTCCTTTAAATTCAGCACCAGCCTTTCGTCCTTTGGATTAACCGTCTTTCCGCGGCGTTTCACCTCGTAAGGCAGGCGGCAGGGCTGGGCACACCGCCCTCTGTTGCCGCTGCGCCCTCCGATCAGGCTGCTCATCAGGCACTGGCCGGAATAGCAGTAGCACAGCGCGCCATGGATGAAACATTCGATTTCCATGCCCGTCTGGCGGTGGATGAAACGGATCTCCTCCAAAGACAGCTCCCTGGCCGTAACAATCCGCTTCGCCCCCAGCTCCTTTAGCCGCCTGGCCCCGTAGGCGCCGGTGATGGTCATCTGAGTGCTGGCATGGACGGCTAAATCCGGAAAACATTCCCGGATCAGCGCCATGGCGCCCAAATCCTGGACAATCACCCCGTCCAGCCCCTGTACTGCAAATGGCAGGAGGTACGGGTACAGTTCCTTTAATTCCTGCTCCTTAAACAGCGTGTTCACCGTCATATAAATCCTGCGCCCATGAAGGTGGGCATAATCAATTGCCTGGCACATCCTGTCCTGATCCAAATTATCCGCATAAGCCCTGGCTCCAAAACGGCTTCCCCCAATATACACCGCATCCGCCCCGGCGGCAAAAGCCGCCGTCATGCTTTCATAAGAACCTGCCGGAGCCAGCAGCTCCCATTTCCTTTTCCCCTCCATCTTTCCTCCATAAAAGTCCCCGTGATAGTGAAAGGATGCCCCGCTTCCAGGACATCCCCCCTTAACCGTAATCCGCAGCTTAATACCGCTTTCCCTGATGGCTCAGGTTTTGGAACCCGCGGCTTTTTAACAGCCTTTCCGTAGCGGCTCTGGCAGCCTCCAAAGCCTTCTGCTTTTCCTTCTCTTCCTTCTCCCGGCGTTCCTTTTCCAAATATTCCTCCGGATGGACCGCTTCCCCTGCAAAAGCCGATGTTTCGCCGCCCAACGCCTCCATAGCAGGCTCCGCATAGGCAGCGGCGGCCTCCTGGCTCACTAAACTCTCCGAATGTAAGTGCCCGGGGCCTCCTTCGGCAGTATCTACTTCCACAATTTGGAAACCCGAGTCCGTTTCATTTTCCGGCTCAAACAGCTGTACCTCCACCGTCTCTTCCCCATCTGGGATAAACTGCAGCTCGTCCGCCGCCCCTTCCCTGTCTGGGCTAAACGACGGGCTATCTGCCGCCCCTTCCCTGTCTGGGCTAAACGACGGGCTATCTGCCGCCTCTTCCCTGTCTGGGCTAAACGACGGGCTATCTGCCGCCTCTTCTCTGTCTAAGTTAAACGGCTGCTCATCCGCCGTTTCTTCTGCATCCAGGCTGAAGGGCTGGCTGGCTGCCGTTCCTGCATCCAGGCCATCCTGTGCCTCTGCTTCCCGATCCTTTTCCAAAGCCTTTCCTGGTTTATCCTCCTGGTTTGGCTCATTCTCTGTTTCCTCCTGGGACAGATTATTTCCAGCTTCTTCCCGGGACGAATCCCCTTGCCCTCCTTCTTCCTGAACAGGCTCCTCCTGAGGGCCTTCCTCTTCTTCCCCAACAGGCGCCTCCTGAGGGCCTTCCTCTTCTTCCCCGACAGGCGCCTCCTGAGAGCCTTCCTCTTCTTCCCGAGCAGGCTCCTCCTGAGGCCCTTCCTCTTCTTCCCCGACAGGCGCCTCCTGAAGGTCTTCCTCTTCTTCCCGGAACAAATCCTCCCGGTACTCTTCCTCCTCCGGCTCAAAAACATGGACCTCCACCGTGCCCTCTTCCTCCGGAGCCAATTCTTCTTCCTCTTCTATGGCGTCATCCTGCCGCGCCTGGGCGTACTTAGACCTCAGCTTTTCAATCTCTTCATTCAGCTCTGCCGTCTCCCTGGCCGCCGTCTCCACTGCTTCCGCGGCATACCGGGCATTCTGCTCCGCCTTTTTCCTTGCGGCAATCTCCGCGGCATAGCGGGTCTTTAATTCCGCCACCACCTGGTTAAGCTCCGCGGCCTCCTTAGCCGCCTCTTCCATGGCTCCTGCCGCCCTCTTGGCCGCTTCTTCCGCTTCCTTCCTGGCTTCCGTCTCCAAGGCATGGCTGGATTTAAGCCCTTCAATCTCCCGATTCAGCTTGTCCAGCTCCTCAGCCACCGCCCCCGCGGCCTCCCTGGCCGCCGCTTCCGTAATCTCCTGGAGGGATGCCTCGGCGCTTTCCCTGGCCTTTGCCTCCGCCATGCTTTTCGCGCTTAAGGCAGCGGCTTCCTTCTCTTTCTCCGCAAATGCCTCCTCCAGCTCCTTAATCCTGGCCTGGGTTTCCTCCAGCTTCATCTGGGCGTTGATCAGCTCATGCTTGATTCCATAAACATCACGCTCATTTTCCTCCATCATTTGCTTTAACTGATCCGCGCTCTCCCTGGCCTTAAAATAATCGTCAGCCATATTTACCACCAGCAAAATCTGCTGATAATCTTCCTTCTGCTTTGCAAATCCTGGCTGGCGGCGCAGCTCTCCCAGCTTTTGGTTCACATAGCCTGCGACTTTCTGGAAATAACTGGAATCCTCCGCCCCGCATAAAACGTATACTTTTCCATTAATTAAAACTTCCGCGTCATTTTTCGTCGTACTCACTGCTTCGTCCCCTTATCCCGGAGTTAATTTCCTTTTCCTTCAAGTATAGCACACTTTTAGCCAGATGAACATTACAATATTTTAAAACTTTAGCGAATGATACCGGCTAAACGGACAGCAGTTTTTTGCTAAAAACCCCTACTCCGCAAACAACCCTAAATGACGGTATGCGTTCTCCGTAGCCACCCGCCCCCTGGGCGTCCGGTTAATCAGCCCGTTCATCAGCAAATACGGCTCATACACATCCTCCAGCGTCCCCGCATCCTCCCCCAGGGCCGCCGCCAGGGTATCCAGCCCCACAGGGCCGCCAGAAAACTTCTCAATCATCACCGTAAGGATATTCCGGTCGTTCTGATCCAAACCCAGCTTATCCACATCCAGGATATCCAGGGCAAACTCCGCCACTTCCTTTGTGATCACCCCGTCATACTTTACCTGGGCAAAATCCCTGACCCGCCTTAACAGCCGGTTGGCCAGGCGGGGCGTTCCCCTGGAGCGCTTAGCCAGCTCCTCGGCTCCCTTATCCTCAATCTCCACCTTCAGCACCTTAGCCGAGCGGATGATAATGGTTTGAAGCTCATTCGGGGCATAAAATTCCAGCCGCTGCACCACCCCAAACCGATCCCGCAGGGGCGCGGTCAAAAGCCCAGCCCTGGTAGTGGCCCCCACCAGGGTAAACCTTGGAAGCTCTAAGCGGATGGAGCGGGCCGAGGAATCCTTGCCCAGCATAATGTCAATGGCGTAATCCTCCATCGCCGGGTACAGCACCTCTTCCACTTGCCGGTTCAGCCGGTGGATCTCATCCACGAAAAGCACATCCCCCTCTTTTAAATTATTTAAGATCGCCGCCATTTCCCCAGGCTTTTCGATGGCCGGGCCGGAAGTGACCTTCATATTCACCCCCATTTCATTGGCGATAATCCCGGAAAGGGTGGTCTTTCCCAGGCCGGGAGGCCCGTAAAACAGTACGTGATCTAAGGATTCCCCCCTGGCTTTGGCCGCATCGATATAAACCTTTAGGTTTGCCTTAATCTTTTCCTGGCCAATATAATCCTTTAACAGCTGCGGCCTTAAGCTGCTCTCAAACTTCTTCTCCTCGGCAGTCACGTCCGTTGTAATCATCCGTCGCTCCATTTTACCGTCTCCTTACCAGCCATCATTTATAAAAAAGACAAATGCTTTAGGGAAGCCTTCAGCACATCCTCGGCAGTCATGCCCTCCGTAAGCTCTACCATCTTAACCGCCCTTGCCGCCTCGCTGCTGCTGTAGCCCAAAGCCGTAAGGGCCAGCACCGCTTCCCTGGCCGCCCCCGCAAGGTGCGCCCCCGGATCGCTGCCCTGAGGCATACCTTTCCCGGCGGATGCCGCCCAGCTTTCTGTCACCTCATCCATGGAAATCTTATCCTTTAAATCCAGGATTACCCGCTGCGCCGTCTTAAGGCCAATCCCCGGCGCTTTGGCAATGGCCTTGGCGTCCCCGGACACCACGGCCACCCGCAAGCCATCCGGATCCAGAACCGATAAAATCCCTAACGCGCCCTTAGGGCCTACCCCGTTAACGCCCAAAAGCTGCTTAAACATGGTTTTATCCTGCCGGCTGAGAAACCCGTACAGGCTCATGCCGTCTTCACGCACCTGGAAGTATGTATGGAGCCTGACCTCCTCCCCCATGGGCGGAAGCTGCCCAAATAGGGAAAAAGGGATTCGGATTTCCAGCCCTATCCCCCCGGTTTCCACCACTACGCGATCCTCTTCGATTTGAATCAATGGGCCTTTAACGTATGCAATCATATGAACTGTTCCTCCTGCTGCTTGGGAAGTTTGCCTTTGCTTTTATCTATGATAACACAGCACGGGGGATGCCGCAAGATGAAGCGAACAGATATTCTTGTTTTTGAAATTTATATGGAAATTTTCAGGCCAGACGTAAAAAAGAATCCTGCTCCGCAGGATTCTCCGCCTGCGGCTGGTCGCTTCAGCGACATGATTCCTTTCCGCCGCAGTGGGATCCAAAGCGGAGCGTTTTAGTTTCATAGGACGCAATTTCCTATGAAACTAAAAAATCTTCCCGGCATCATAACGCCAGAAAGATTTTTTAACGGCAGTAAACAGCAATAGGCACAGAAGTTGCTTTTTAATTTTTCAGCTGGATTTCTAAACCTAAATTTACCGCAATAAGGGCGTTTGCCGTTGTAAAAAACAAGCCTTTCCTTCTTGACTCTCCCTGCACTTTCTACTATACTGTAACCGTTCAGAGGGTCATCTTCTTACCCCCCCTTCTGATAATGGACTGACGCAAAATCAGCAAAATGAACATCCCATACAAAAGGACTCTTGCCATGAAAACCATCTGCCATCCCATAGATTTCCCTTACGCTTACCCCTTAAGCCGCCTTGGATCCCCGGAAAGCCTGCTTTTCTTTGATATTGAAACCACCGGCTTTTCCGGAGAAACAGACTGTGTTTACCTTATCGGCTGCATCTTTTATGAGGCGGAGGCAGCCTGCTGGATGATGAGCCAGTGGTTTGCCGATACCCCGGAATCGGAAGCCGGCCTGCTGACAGAATTTAACGCCCGGTTAAAAAGCTGCGGAAAGCTTATCCATTTTAACGGCGATGCCTTTGATCTTCCCTTCCTGCAGAAACGCTGCCTGCGCTTAGGAATCCCTTTCGACGGCTTCCAGGGAGAAAGCGTCGATATTTACCGGAGGATCCGCCCGTTTAAAACCATGCTGGGCCTTGAATCGCTAAAGCAGAAATCCATGGAGGAATTTTTTGGCATCTGCCGTGAAGATCGGTATTCCGGCGGACAGTTAATCCAAATCTACAAGGACTATTTAAAGGCTCCAGACCCCGATTCTTTTCACCTTTTAACCCTGCATAATGAGGAAGACTTAAAGGGGATGTGCCAAATCCTCCCCGTGCTGAATTATCCCGATACCTTTCGCCAGGAGCTTAGGCTGGTAAGCCAGGAGCTAAAGCCGGCAAACCAAGGGCTAAAACCGGCAAGCCAAGGCCCTATTTTAATCCTAACTTACGAAAGCGCCTGCACCATGCCGCTTCCCTTTAAAACTGCCGGGAACCTGCCTGGTTCCCAAATTTATGGGGAAGGCTTTCGCATTCTCTGCCGTATTCCTCTTATTGAAGGGGAGATGAAGCATTTTTACCCCAATTACAAGGATTACTATTACCTTCCTTATGAGGATACCGCCGTCCACAAAAGCGTAGGCGTTTATGTAGCCAAAAGCGCCAGGCAACGGGCGACTGCCAAAACCTGCTATACCAAGATGTCCGGCCTGTTCCTTCCCCAAAGCCCGCCTTTAGGCCAGCCGGTTTTCCAGAAGGAATATTCGGACAAGCTTACCTGCCTTCCTTACCGCCAGGAGCTGCTCCTTGATCCTTGGATGGCTGACGCCTATCTGCGCCAGCTTTTAGGCCTGCCAGCCCTTTAACACAGCCGCAAGGCAGTACTAGTACCATCCTCGTTTTAACAGCTTCCGGATATAATTGAAGGTCTTTTCCTCCCCTTTATCCCGAAGCATTGCCAAAAGAGTTTCCAAAAGCGCCTGGGTTTCAGGATGAAGCACCGGGGTGATATAAGGACGGGTGCGCTCATAATATTCCCAGGCGGCCTTGCTGTCATAATCCTTCCCCCGGTATACCTTGCAGGCGGCGATCCGGTCGCAGACCATCTCGGCCACATACGTTAAAGGCATCTTATTCCCTACCAGGCCTTTGGAGCGATCTGCGGAAAAATCAATCCAATATTCGAAGTGATGCTTGTTCCTTCCTTTATGATGGAGCCATGCGGCGGAATAACCTAATTCTTCCCTCTCCGCCGCATTGGGGCTTCGGTTTCCCTGGTAATATTTTACTCCCGTCCAAAACTCCGAAAAGCTGTATTTTGACAGATCGTGCAGCAGGCCCTGCCGGTACAGACCAAGCTTAAAGCATTCCTTCATGACCAGGACTTTATGTTCCGTTATGGTTCGGAAATGTTTTCCAATATTTTTGATTTTCATGCCAAAACCTTCTTTAATTTTCTTTTCTCAGTCAATAAGTATAGCATAGAAAAACTTTATTTTCCAATCTCTTTTTCCGCCGAAAAAAATAATTGAAAAAGATGAATTTTTTTCGGATATTTCATCAAAATGATTTGACTTAGAAGGAAAACTATGGTATTCTAAAGTAGGCCGTGATGGACTCACGGCAAAACATATATTAATTTTTTTTTATATCTTTTGGAGGTATTATATGAAAGGTACAGTTAAGTGGTTTAACAACCAAAAAGGCTACGGATTTATTTCCGACGAACAAGGGAACGACGTATTTGTTCACTACTCCGGATTAAACATGGAAGGCTTCAAGTCTCTGGACGAAGGCGCTCAGGTTGAATTCGATGTGGTTAACGGCGCAAAGGGTCCCCAGGCAACCAACGTTACCAAATTATAATCATCCCATACAGTGTACCTTTTTCAATATATATCAGGCATCCGTGTGATAATTAGTTGAAGTAAGATATATTTGTTCGTTATGATTACAATCAGAGCCATCTTGAATTTCAGGATGGCTCTTTTTGTACCGTTTTGTCCCGATTTTCTCGTATCCCTTTTCCTGTATCTTTTTCCATTTATCCTATTTTTCCATTTTTTTCATGGCTTGCGCCCTTGCCTACCGGGCAGCCTTGTTAAAAATTTCCTTTAATTCCTCCACGGAAAAAACGTAATGCCTGCTGCAGAAATGACAGTTTATTTCAATCGGTTTTCCATCCTGGATCATTTCCTGAATTTCCTTTTTCCCTATGCTGATCAGCGCTTTTTCCACCCGCCTTTTCGTACAATTACAGTAAAACTGGGCAGGGATTTTCTCGCGGATCTCCAAGCCAAATTCTCCCAAAACATCACCTAAAATCGTTTCCGGCGTCTTGCCTTCATCCAGCATGGCGGTGACGGAGACAATCTCCCCCAGCTTCTCCTCAAGCCTTCCGATCACCTCCTCCGATGCCCCCGGCATCATCTGCAGAATAAAGCCCCCGGCCTGGCGCACCGTGTTTTCCCCATTCATCAAAACCCCTAATGCCACCGAAGAAGGCGTTTGCTCCGAGGAAGCAAAATAATACGTTAAATCCTCGGCGATTTCCCCTGTCACCAGGATGGTCTGCCCCACATACGGCTCTTTTAGGCCCATATCCTTGATCACGCTAAGCACTCCCAGCCCCAGGGCGCCTCCCACGTCCAATTTTCCTTTTTCATTGGGCGGAAGAAGGACAGAAGGGTTAAAGACGTACCCCTTTACCCTGCCTTTTGCGTCCGCCGTCACCGTCAGGCCTCCTATGGGGCCATCCCCCTGGATCTTAAGGGTAAGGAGATCCTCCTCCCCTTTCATCATCACGCCCATCATCGCCCCTGCCGTCAAAAGCCGCCCCAAAGCCGCCGTGGCAACCGGGCTGGTATTATGGGCCGCCCTGGCCGCTTCCACCGTATCCTTTGTGGTTGCCGCGAAGGCCCGGATCTGCCCTTTTGCAGCCGTTGCCCGCAAAATATAATCTGCCATATTGGTTCCCTTCCTTTACTTTCCCTTTTCCCGGGCAATCACGCAAACCCGCTCGCTGTCCGCCCTGGGGGCATCCTTCGTAAATGCGTCGTAGCAGGCAAGCCGCTCCATCCCGGACTTCTCCAGGGCTCCAAAAATTTCCTCCATGGAAAAAGCTCTCTGGTAGTGGGTTTCCTGATACCTTCGGTAAAGCCGCCCTTGCCGCTGCCCCGGACTTTGGGGATTTTCCCCCTCCCCTGGGCCGCCTTCCGGGATAAACAAGGTCAGATCGTACTCATTGATGCGGCTTTCCTCGTCAAAATAATTGTCCCAGATAAAGCTCCCCTCATCCCGGTTTTCCGCAATGGTATTATCGGCCAGAAGGGTTCGGTATTTATGCTCCGTATTAAAATCAAAGATCAGGATCCCTCCCGGATCCAGGTAATTGTTCACCAGCCGGAAGGTTCTTAAAAGCTCCTCCTCATCCAAAAGGTAATTTATGGAGTCACAGACGCTGACCACCGCCCTGACCGTGCCAAACAGCTCAAATTCCTGCATTTCCTGAAACAGATACAGGATATCCAGTCCCGACCTATCCCGCTTCTCCAGGGCGATTTCTAACATCTCCTGTGAGCTGTCTAAGCCAATCATGTCGTAGCCCTTCCGGGCCAAAAGCTCCGTCATCGTGCCGGTTCCGCAGCCTAGATCCAGCACCAGGCCGCCGTGGATCCCGTATTCGGCTAAAAGCCCGGACAAATAGCCGCACCACTCCTCATAGGGGATATTATCCATAAACATATCGTAAACCCTGGCAAAGCTGGCATACGCTTCCATAGCCCTTCCCCTTCCATTCCAGAGCGTGTTTGAGAAACGCTCTAACCAAACAGCCAAAAGCCGTCGGCTGCGCACTTGCAGCCCGGCGGCTTTTCGTCAACCGGAATCTTCCATTCCCTTTATGCATTCTTACCGCAGCATTTCTTATACTTCTTGCCGCTGCCGCAGGGACAGGGATCGTTGCGCCCCACCTTCCTGGGCTTGCGGACCGTCCCGGAAGCCTTCTGCTCCTTGTAAAGCTCCTTCCTGCGCTCCTCAGGCAAAATATCGTTCCACTGGGGCAGCTCGTACAGCCAGTTGGCCTTCGCCTCCACCATATTGTAGTACAGCTTTTCCGGATCAATCTCAATCCGCACCTGGGTGTCCTCTTCCATGGTGTCGATGGGATTCTCATACCCCTTTAAGCTTTCGTTAATGCCGTCCAGGAAGCCGGTCATAATCAGGACCTCGGTCCCGTACCTCTCCGCCAGCTCCTTAACCGTACCGGTGATTACCTGGGTAGGGTTGGACAAAATCTGCTCATAGATCCCCTTCTCAATGGTAAAATAGCCTGTCCACAGATTTTCCCTCTCTTTATCATTGAGCCCCTCGCCGTATGCCAAATCTCTCCAAGTCTGCAAAATTGCCATCTCAAATCCATCCTTTTTCCTTCATAATCCGCCCAGGAACTCCCTGTGCTCCAAATGATTATATACCAAAACCTTATTTATTGTAAAGTGCCTTCTGCCGAAAATCCCGCAATATCCCTAAGATAATCGCTGTCGCCAGGAAAAAGGTGCACACATCCGCCACGGCCTGGGCCATCTGCACGCCCAGGATCCCGAAAAACCCCGGAAGGATTAAGAGGGCGGGAACCAAAAACAACCCCTGCCGCCCCACAGCCACCAGGGAGGCCCTGAAGCCGTAGCCTACGGACTGGGTCATCATATTGCACATAATGATCCAGCCCTGGATGGGCATGGTCAAAAGCTGCAGCCTAAGTGCCCTGGTTCCGATGGCGATCACGTCCAGATCCTCCTTCCTGAAGGCGGTGATAATCTGCCTGGCAAGCCCGAAGCTTGCCAGCCCAAGGAAGGTGAGCACCACGGTCGCCACCTTGAAGCAAAACCAGAAGGCTTCCAGCACCCGGTCGTACCGCTTCGCCCCGTAGTTAAAGCCGCACACCGGCTGGAAGCCCTGGCCGAAGCCAATCAGGCCGGAATTGATAAACATCATAAACCGGCCCACGATGGACATGGCCGAGATGGCCGCGTCCCCATAGGGTCCTGCCGTCACGTTCAGCACAATAGAGGAAACGCTCATCATCCCCTGCCTGCACAGGGAAGGAAGGCCTGCATGGAGGATAATCCCGTACATCCTTAAAGTAGGGGTAAATCGGGAAATCCGGATCTTAATGCTGTCCTTCCTTAAGTTGCACTGGCACAGCAAGATCGTGAAGCTGACCATCTGGCTGGCCATCGTGGCGATGGCCGCCCCGGCGATCCCCATATGGAAGCCGAAAATCAGGATGGGATCCAGGATCATATTTAATATCCCCCCTGTGGCAATGCCGAACATGGCATACAGGGCAATCCCCTGGGAGCGGAGAATATTATTCATCACAAAGGAGCAGAGCATAAACGGCGCCGCGTACAGGATATAGCGCATATAGTCCATGGCGTAAGGGGCGATGGTAGGCGTTGCCCCCAAAAAGTACACCAGCCGCTCCGTAAAGGCGCTGCCCACGGCCATCATCACTATCCCGATCAGGAACACGGTGAAAAAAGCGGTAGCCGCCGCCTTCCCCGCCTCATCCCCTTTCTGATCCCCTAAAGACCTGGAGATGTAATTGCCGCTCCCCATGCCGAAGGTAAAGCCTATGGCCTGGATCATAAACATCAGGGAAGCGATGATCCCCACCGCCCCCGACGCGCTGGTTCCGATGCGGCTGACGAAAAATGTGTCCGCCATGTTATAAATCGCTGTAACCAGCATACTAATAATGGTGGGAACCGCCAGCTTTGGGATCAGGCGGGGGATAGGGGTTTCCATCATCATCCGATACCGCTGCTCCTGCGTCATGGCCTGCCTTGCCTGCGCCAACTGTTTCATCCTTGCAATCCTCTTCTCTAATTGTTTTATAATTGTTTTGTTCTTTTAACCAAAGTATAGCACAGGAAACGGCTTTTTTGCAAGAATGGCTAAAAACAGTTGCGCCGAAAACCGGAAAATGCTATGATACCAAGGTCAAAAGAGCTTTTGCCCCCATGATACACGGATTGCATCGGATTTTTGACCTTTTGACGCTTGTATCATTATTGCGGAAAAGCAAAAATGTGCAGCTAAAACGCGCACAGAACGGAGGTAAACATGAACTTAATTCTGCCAGAGCATTACGACCCGCGCCTGACCGTCCGGGAAACCCAGGATGCCATAAAATACATCCGGGACACTTTCCAGAAAGAGCTTGGCCGGGAAATGAATTTCGAGCGGATCTCCGCGCCCTTGTTCGTGGAGCAGAGCAGCGGATTAAACGATAACTTAAACGGGGTGGAGCGCCCCGTCCAGTTTGACATGGCCGCCATCCCCGGCGAAACCATAGAAGTGGTCCATTCCCTGGCCAAATGGAAAAGGATGGCCTTAAAGGAGTATGGCTTTCTGCCCGGCGAGGGCTTATACACCAACATGAACGCCATCCGCCGGGATGAAACTTTGGATAACCTTCACTCCTGCTATGTGGATCAGTGGGATTGGGAAATGGTCATCACGAAAGAGCAGAGGAACATCCATACCTTGCAGGAGGTGGTCCGCAGGCTGTTTAAAATCATCAAACATATGGAGCACGAGGTATGGTACAAATATCCCCAGGCAGTAAAGCACCTTCCGGAGGATATCGTCTTTATCACCTCCCAGGAACTGGAAGACCGTTACCCGGACAAAACCCCACGGGAGAGGGAAAACTTAATCACCAGGGAACACGGCTGTGTTTTCCTGATGCAGATCGGCGATGCCCTTGCAGACGGCAAGCCTCATGACGGCCGCGCACCGGACTATGACGACTGGAAATTAAACGGCGACATCCTGTTCTGGTTTGACACCTTAAACTGTGCCCTGGAGATTTCCAGCATGGGCATCCGTGTCGATGAAATCTCATTAATGGAACAGCTAAAAAAAGCTGGGTGCGAAGAGCGGAAAAACCTTCCCTACCACCAGATGCTGTTAAAGGGAGAACTTCCCTACACCATCGGCGGCGGCATCGGCCAGTCGCGCCTTTGTATGCTCCTCTTAAACCGGGCTCATATCGGCGAAGTCCAGGCCAGCCTGTGGCCTGCCGATATGCGCAGGGCCTGCAAGGAGCACGGAATGATCCTGCTGTAGGCGCTGCCAAAACGCAAAAACAGGGGATGCTGCAAAACACGATGTTTTCAGCATCCCCGAATTCTCTTTCACTCCTGCCGTTATTAATTTTCCTTAAAAGCGCGTTTGAACATTCATTCCCGCCGCCCGTACCGACACTGCGGCTTTTTCTTCCTGTGGGCTTTGCCTGCCGCTCTGCCGCTTACAGCCGCAGCCGTTCCATATGGATAGCCAAGTGCCCCACCGCTTCCTTGGGAACCGGCTTTCCCATCTCCCGCCCGATCACGCCGCAGATCTTCTCCGCCAGGCGGTAGGAGTTCGGGAACTGGCTCCTGGCATACTGATCCATATCCAAGGTAATCGGCTCCCCGTTATGGATCCGGGCAATCAGGTAGCGCAAGTGCGCCATAAACCGCTCAAAGACAAAGGAGTCCGGATCCAGCTTCAGTCCCATCCCCTCTTCTACCATCACCGTTACCTGCTTCATCAGAGCCGCCATGCGCAGCGTTTCCTCCGGCTTTTCATCCATCCTGCCTGCCCGGATGTGAAGGGTAATGTACCCCACCTCATCCTCGCACAGCATACAGCCTGTTTCCCGGGCAATTAACCCCTGGCTTTCCTTGGCAATCTGGTACTCCTCCGGGTAAAGGACACGGATATCCCCATGGAAGGGATTTTTTAGGATAATCCCGCTTTGCATCCGCTCCACTGCCACCGCAATATGATCCGCCAAGGGGATCAGGATATTGGGGGTTAACTCGCCCAGCTTCCGCCCGGCCATCTCCACAATCTTTCCTGCCATCTCCAGGAATGCCGGATCCATGCCGTTTAATACCTGGCGTCCGGTTCTCTGCTTCTCATCCCGGTCTACAATGGCGTAACGCTTGGTATTTTCATCCCGCTCGAAACGCTCATTGACGCGCTTTCCAAAGCCAATGCCGCTCCCCAGCAAAATCGCTTCTTCCTTCCGCTTCATATCATAAACCAGAACCCCATTGTTATTCAATACTTTTACCACACGGTACATCGCAACCCCCCATCTGCCGTTTTCCCCGTAAACCTGCTTCCCTATGCCGGATCATTGCCAAAGGATCTTTTTCTGTCCTAAGGAAGAAGCAGATCCGCTCCGTGATCCAGAGCCTTGATCGCCTTTTCCTCTTCCACCGCAATGGAAGCGCCCTGGGGCAGCGCCGTATAGATGATCATGCAGGCCTCCGACACCGCGTGCTCCTTCACGTAAGCCAAATCGAAGGTCATCAGGCAATCGCCTTTCTTCACCTGATCACCATCCTTCACAAACGCCTCAAAGCCTTTCCCTTCCAGCTTTACCGTATCCACGCCGATATGAAGCATAAACTCCATGCCGTCCGCCGACTTTAACCCTACCGCGTGCTTCGTGGGGAAGACAAATGCCACTTCGCAGTCGCAGGGAGCCAAAACCTGGCCGTCCGAGGGCATTACCATAAACCCGTCGCCGATCATCTTTTGGGCAAAGGTGATATCCGGAGCGTGCTCGATAGGCTCCACCCGGCCATTAAAGGGACTGTACAAGGGAACCCGCTTACTGGGAGCTTTCGTTTCTGCCGCCTGGGCATTGGCCCCTGCCGCAGCTTCCGCCTTAACCGGCCCTTTCTCGGCTCCGGCCTGGCTCTCCTCTTCTCCATGGTACTCCACGTCCGGGGCATAATCCATATAGGCAACTAAGTTTGCCTTGATATTGGGAACGGTTGGCCCGTAAATCACCTGGATGCCCTGGCCTTTCCGGATCACCCCGGCCGCCCCGGTCTTCTTCAGCAAATCTTCGCTTACCAGCTCCGGCTTATTCACGGTGCAGCGCAGCCGGGTAATGCAGCAGTCCACGTCCGCCACGTTCTTCTTGCCTCCCAGCCCGTTTAAGATCATCCGGGAACGCTCATCTTCTGGGGAAGACCCCATCCCTCCAGCGCTGGCTGCCGCCTTTTTCGCGTTAACATCGCTTCTCACATACAGCTTGACTTCCTCGTTATCGTCGCGTCCCGGCGTCTTTAAATCGTATTTCAGGATCAAAAACCGGAACAGGAAGAAGTACACCCCGAAGTAGGCCACGCCTACCACAGGGATCCAGTACCAGCTGGTCTTTGCCGCCCCAGGCAGGATGCCAAAGAGCACCAGGTCGATAATTCCACCGGAAAAGGTCATGCCTACGCCTACGTTTAAGATATGCATCAGCATATACGCCGCCCCAGCCAGCACGCTGTGGATGGCATACAGGAAAGGAGCCACGAAAATAAAGGTAAATTCCAACGGTTCTGTGATCCCGGTAAGCATAGCCGTTAAAGCCGCCGACAGAAGAAGGCCGCCTGCCACCTGCCGCTTCTCGGCCTTTGCCGTCTTATACATGGCTAAGGCGGCTCCCGGAAGGCCAAAGATCATAAAGGGGAATTTTCCCGTCATAAACCGGGTTCCCGGGTTAACGCTGAAATGGGCGATTTCCCCCACGTTAGCCAGCTGGGCAAAGAAAATATTCTGGGCGCCGTACACCATCTGCCCGGCCACCTCCAGCTGGCCTCCCACAGCCGTCTGCCAGAAAGGCATATAAAATACGTGATGAAGCCCAAAGGGGATAAGGGCGCGCTCGATAATCCCGTAAATCCAGGTTCCCGCGTAGCCGGAATTGTTCACCAAAGCCCCTAAGCCGTAAATGCCATTCTGGATCACTGGCCATACAAAGTACATGAAGATTCCCACAAAGATATACACCAGGCTGGAAATAATCGGAACAAACCTGGTTCCGCCAAAGAAGGACAGCACCTGAGGAAGCTGGATGTTGTAGTACTTATTATGGAGTGCCGCCACTCCAAGCCCTACGATCACGCCGCCAAACACCCCCATCTGCAGGGAGCTGATGCCCAGCACCTTAGTCACGGAGCCTTCCAGCATCCCCACCGTCTGCTCCACTGAGCCGATCATATCCGCCAGCGGCAGGCCTGCCCCATCCATTACCGCCGGAGCCACCGTCACCTTGCCAAACAGCACCAGCATGGCATGGATGGCCGTATGCATGATAAAAAAGGCAATTACGCTGGCTAAGGCCGCCACTTCCTTTTCCTTCTTTGCCATGCCTACCGCAACGCCAATGGCAAACAGAAGCGGAAGGTTTTCAAACACTACGTTCCCGCAGTTGTTTAAAATGTTCAAAAACCCGTTAAGCACCGTACCGGGGCCGAGGATGGCTTCCAGGTGATAGGCGCTAATCATGGTTGCGTTGGTGAAGGAGCCGCCAATCCCCAAAAGAAGCCCTGCAACCGGCAAAATCGCTATCGGAAGCATAAAGGAACGGCCGACTCTCTGCAGAACGCCAAAAATCTTGTCTTTCATGTTTTCCCCTCTTTCCTAAAATGTTTTCGTTTTTTGCGTGCCGCTACCCATATACGACAAAAAGGCATAAACTCCCCTCATATGGCTTACTATGCCGCATATGGATAGCTTATGCCTGATAACCGATTCCTATCAGTAACACACTAAAGTTAGTATAGTGGAAAAGCCACGGTTTGTCAATGCAGAATTGAGAAAATATAGGCAAATGTAACAGAAAAGCGCGCCTGACGCCTAAAGCAGCATACACCACACCGGAAGGCTGACCAAGGTCATGGCCGTGGAAAACACTACGCACTTGCTGGCAAAAATCACGTCCCCGTCATACTTGGCCGCCAAAACCGTGGTCATGCAGGCGGCGGGCATGGCGGTCAAAAGCACCGCCACCCCCGTTACCAGGCGGTCAATCCCCGCCAGGCGGCATCCCGCGAAAATAATCCCCGGAAGGATCACCAGGCGGACAATGGTATACCGAAGGATATCCCAGGAAAACAGGGAGCGGATATCATCCACTTCGACCAAAATCATCCCCACCATCAGCATGGAGATCGGCGTATTGCAGCTTCCCAAGGCGCTGGCCGCATTCTCCAAAAACGCTGGAAGGGGCGGATCCGCAAGCATCAGGAACATCCCCACGAACACGGCAATGATGCAGGGGTGGGTCAGCACCTTCTTTGCCAGGGTTTTCTTATCCGGCGCTTCCGTAAACAAGGTCAGGCCGGCAGACCACATCACGATCCGCTGAGGGATCAGGAAAACCGCCGAATACATCAGACCCATGGAGCCGAACACGCTTTCCGCGATGGGGCTTCCCATAAATCCCCCGTTGGAACAGACGGTGGCATACTGGAGCACCTGCTTAGTCCCGTCCGGATGCCGACGATAAAGTGCCCGGCTTAAGGCCCAGGCTACGGCCTGGATCACCCAGGCCACCAAAAAGCCTGTCCCGAGATTTGCCAGGATCTCCCGGTCGATGTCTATCCGAAAGGACAGGGCAATGTTGCAGGGCAGGATCACATCAATCAGCAGATCCGTCAGCATCCCCCTGGCCTCCTCCGGAAGCAAATTTTTCTTCCGGATAAAGATGCCAACCCCTGCCAGCAAAAAGATTGTCCCCTGCAATGTCATCAGCTGCCCAATATCCATATCATCGTCCTGTCCTTTCCTGGTAAAAACCCCCGCCTGAAAGCATCTGAAAGCATTCCAAAGGCCTTGGCCTTACTGCTGGAATGCTTTTCAAATACCCTGGCCTTACTGCCGGAGGCGCTTTCCAAGACTCTCCGCCTTACTGCCAGAGATACTTTCCAGGCAGCCCGCCGCCAGGAATGATTACTTGGAAACCGCCATCCCCACCTTCAGGAAACGGAACATCCGCTCCGCCGCTCCCTGATAAAGCTCTTCCGCCCGCTCTAAGGCCTCATCAATATCCATCGCCCCGTTTATGGTTGGGATAATGCTTTCCACGCCGAATTCATAAATTTTTTCCGCGCCCTTACCCATGCCGCCTACGATGGCCACCGCCGGGATTCCCTTATTTTTACAGCGCATGCCGATGCCGCTGGGAACCTTCCCGAAGGCGGACTGCCAGTCAATGCGCCCTTCGCCGGTCACTACCACATCCACGCCTTCCAGCATCCGGTCGAAATCAATCAGGTCGAGAACCGTCTCAATGCCGGACTTTAAGGTGGCGTTTAAAAAGCCGCAGGCCGCAGCCCCAAGGCCTCCTGCCGCGCCTGCCCCAGGCAGATTGTCAATATCCCGGCCAAGAGCCTCGCCGGCCACTTTGGCATAGGACTTCATGCCTGCTTCCAGCTCATCTAAGATTTCCGGCGTGCCGCCCTTCTGCTTTCCAAAAGTATAGGTAGCGCCGTCCGGCCCGGTTAAAGGGTTATTCACATCACACATTACCGTAAATGCAGCTTCCTTTACCGCAGGATGAAGGCCGCTTATATCCACCTTCGCCACTTTTGCCAGATCCGAGCCCTGGCCCTTTAATTCCTTTCCGTCCTTATCCAGGAACTTTACCCCAAGAGCCGCCATGGCTCCCATGCCGCCGTCATTGGTAGCGCTTCCCCCAAGGGCGATGGAGATATTGCGGAAACCCTTATCCAAAGCATCCTTAATCAGCTCCCCAGTGCCGTAGGTGGTGGTATTTAACGGGTTGCGAAGCTCTGCCGGAACCATGGGAAGGCCGGAAGCGGCAGCCATCTCGATAATGGCGCTTTCCTCATTGATCTTGCCGTAAACGGCCGTCGTCTCTTCCATCAGCGGCCCATGCACCGAAACCTCAATCAGGCTTCCCTTGGTCATGGCGATAACCGCGTCCACCGTGCCCTCCCCGCCGTCCGCGATCAGCGTGCCTGCCGTCTCACAGCCGGGAAACACCTTGTTCGCCGATTCCGTAAGCAGCTCAATAATCTTTTCCGAAGACAAAGTCCCTTTAAACGAGTCTGACGCAAACAAAAATTTCATGGTAATCTCCTCCGAATTTTCACTTTTTTCACGAAAAGGAAACCGGTTTCCTTTCGGATGGCAACCGGTTTCCTTTTATATGGGAAATCTTAAATTAACCCAGCTTTTTGCATCTCGGATTTAATCTTATCCAAAACCGGGCCTTCAGGAGTGGGCAGATTTGGCGTATAGGGAACACCGATATCCCGTCCCCTTAAGTTAGCCATATCCTTGGCCGCCACTGGGAAGCTTGCGCCATCCATGGAGAGCCTTACCGGATTTAACTTAAACTGGGCTTCCAGGGAACCCTCCAGATCACCGGCCACATACTTATTGTAAACATCCGTAATCAGCTCCGGCATAAAGTTAGCCGCCGTGCATACGCCGCCTACCGCCCCATGGCACATGGACGCGTACAGCAGGGTATCCTTGCCTCCAAACACCTTAAAGTTTACATCCCGGTTCATGCGGATAAACTCGGAAGTTTGGGTGATGTCGCCGCTGGTATCCTTCATCCCTACGATATTTGGAACCTCATGGGCCAGCTTTGCCACTAGGTCTGCCGCCAAGGTATAGCCTACACGGCCCGGATTATTGTACAGAAGCACCGGGGTTTCCGGGATGGCATCGGCAATGGCTTTAAAATGCCGGAACAATTCGTCCTTGGTGGGCTTTAAGAACATGGGCTGCAGAATCGAAACGCTGGCCGCGCCGTTTGCCACCGCCATCTTCGCCAGCCTTATGGCCTTTTTGGTGCTGATGGCTCCGATTCCAAAATAAACCGGCACACGCTCTGCCGCCTGATCAACCACGATTTTTAAGCCCCGCTCCATCTCATCTTCTTCGATCACATAAAACTCGCCGTTGCTGCCGTATAACAGGATGCCCGTCACTCCGCCGTCAATAACGTAATCTACCTGCTCGCGGATTTTCTTTTCGTCAATCAGCTCGTCGGCATCAATCGGAGTAATCATGGGCACTACTACGCCTTTAATGAAATCAATATTCATGGAGTTTTCCCCCTGGCATTCTCTTGACTATTCTACCGTTACATTGCCGATCTTCTCATAGAATTTCACCAGGCTGGAATGATCTTCCTTCTCATAACCGTCAGCCTTTAAGGCCTGCATCATTTCCATCAGCTGGCCGGTCAGCGGCACGGGAGCTGCAATGGCATGGGCTGCATTTAAGGCATTGGTCAAATCCTTGATGTGCAGTTCGATGCGGAAGCCCGGCTTAAAGTTCCTGGACAGCATCATAGGCGCTTTCGCATCCATAACGGTGGAGCCTGCAAGGCCGCCGCGGATGGCCTGGTATACCAGCTCAGGATCTGTCCCCGCCTTCTTTGCGAAAGCCAGAGCCTCGCCTACTGCAGCGATATTTACCGCTACCACGATCTGGTTTGCCAGCTTGGCAACGTTGCCGGAACCTAGCTCACCAACGTACACTACAGAGCCTGCCATAACCATCAGCATATCGTAATATTTGTCAAATAATTCCTTCTCGCCGCCTACCATCACGGATAAGGTTCCGTCGATAGCCTTTGGCTCGCCGCCGGAAACCGGGGCATCTAACATCTTAATGCCTTTCTTTGCCAGGTCAGCGCCGATTTTCTTGGACTCAACCGGGTCAATGGAGCTCATATCGATCAGTACGCTTCCCTCATGGGCGCCGTCCGCGATACCATTCTCGCCCAAAGCTACGGAACGTACATGGGGGGAATTGGGAAGCATGGTAATGACAACATCGCACGCCTTGGCCACCTCTGCCCCATTAGCCGCTTCCTTAGCGCCCATGGCTACCAGCTCTGCAACCGCGTCCTTGTTAAAATCGCAAACTACCAGTTCGTTTCCGGCCTTCACTAAATTCTTGCTCATAGGCTTGCCCATGATGCCTAATCCGATAAACCCGATTTTCATTTCTCATTACCTCTCTCTTTTTTTATTTGTAGCCTTAAGGAGCTGCCCCCTAAAGAACGGCTCCAAAACCCAGGTCAGTTGATTTCATTTCCGTTCTGATGGCATAAGTATATCCAATCCCTGTCCGTCATTCAATAGTGCAAATGAATAAAATATGATTGATTTTTTATTCATCTTCCATATCATTTCACTTTTATTTCACTATTCCCTTATTTTTGTTTCATCTACGGTTCATTTTCATTTCATCGTTAGTCAATCCCGCTGTAAATTTGCCATAATGCCCGCGGGATACCGCAATTTACCCCTGCTTCGGTAACTTGCCTTTGTTTCGGCAGCTTATCCTTGCTCCAGCAGCTTATCCTTGCTCTGGCAGCTTATCCTTGCTCTGGCCGCTTATCCTTGCTTCAATCTCTGCCCAGGCCGTATTTTTTCATCTGGCGCCACAGAGTCGCCTTGCTGATCCCCAGCTCCTCCGCAGTCTTTTTCCGGTTTCCCCCATGCTTTTTTAAGGCGGCGGCAATCTGCCTGGAGCGCTCGTCCGGCCATCCATCCTCTGCGTCCCGGCTTAAATTCCCTTCGCTCCCGGAATCCTTTTTCCCGCTTTTCCTTTCCAAGTTTTCCTTGCCGCCAAACAGCTCATCCAAGACCTCCCTTACCGCCCACTCGTCCAAGGAACGCTTCGTGGCCGTTAAGATCAGCCGCTCGCAGAAATGCTCTACCTGGTATAGATTTCCAAACCAGGGGCAGTTTAGCAATACTTCCTCCGCCTCCCGGGTCAGCACATGGTATCGCCCGTACCGCTCGCAGCTTTCCCGGATAGCCGCCCCCAGCTTTTGCTTTAAATCTTCCTTCCTCTGCCGCAGGGGAGGAATCCGGATATCCAGGCCCTTAACCAGGTAATATAAATCTTCCCGGAACCTTCCCTGCCCCACGGCCTGCTCAAAAGCGCCGGGCACGCTGGCCGTCACCATCACCCTTACGTCCAAATGCCTATTTTGCTGCAGCTGCCGCCCGTGCCAAAGGCGATAGCGGATTAGCTGCAGCAGCCGGTATTGATTGGGCAGGCTAAGCATATCCCCATCCTCCAGCAAAAGCGTTCCCCCGTCCGCCTGCACGGCTGCCCCCTTTTCCCCGAAAAGCAGCGCAAACTGTTCCTCATCCGCAAGACCCCTTACCGAAACATCCGCAAAGGCATTCCGGCTGCGCAGGCTGGCATTATGGATGCTTTGGGCCATCAGACGCTTTTCCGTCCCTGCCTCTCCCTCGATAAGCACCGGCAGATCCGACATGGCATAAAGCTTTGCCCTGCCAACGCACTGCCCCATGGCCGGCGATTCCTGGAGGATATCGGAAAACTGCCCAAGGGCAATCAGGCCGTTGGAATGGCGCTTTTTCTGGGACTCCTGCTCCACCGTCAGCTTTTGGGCCATCTTATGGCAGGTAAGGATGGCTCCTTCCACCTTCCCTTCCACCAAAACCGGAGCCAGGATGGCGTAAATGGAAAATCCGCGAACCCTGAGGAAAGCCCCATAGCTGTTCCCTCCCTTTTTCAGGATCTGCTCCACCTGGCTTAAGTCCAAATCCTGGAACACTTCTGCCAAAAGCCGCCCCGTAAGCTTTTTCCCCGGCTGCCCCAGCATATCCTCCAGCAAAGGATTCACCGCCAGGATCTTCCCTTCACCATCGATATGGGCCACGCCGCTAAAGGAGTAGTCCAAAAGGGTTTCCATCTGGGCTGCCTTTTTCTTCTCCACGTCCATGGCAAAGCTGATGCTTTTTGCCATGGAAAACGCGTTGCGCAGGGAATCCTCCGTGGTAGAAAGGAAAAGGGAGGGAACGCCCGCCCCGGCTGCCGCCTCCACCGCCACGTCGCCGCCGATAAGCAAATCCACTTTTTCCTCCACCGCCTGCAGGGCGGCGGCGCGCAGCTGTTCATTGTCCGGCGCATAAAAGGCGCGCAGCTCAATGCCGTAAATCCCGTCAAAATACGACATATCGCAGAACATATTCCGAAAGCCCACCACGGCGATCACCGGGTGTTCTTTTTTCAGTATCTGCTTGGCCTTCATCACTAAAAGCGCCATCTCCTGAGCCGTGATCACGATTTCAATCACCGGGATATCCGTATACTGCTTAATCAAGGATGCCTGAAGCCCCCTGGCAATAATCATGGAAGCCCCGCCTGCTATGGCCTGCCTGGCTTCCATCACAATATTCTTCGTCCGCACCACCTTCATGCAGGAAACCGCAAAAGCCTTATCCTGGTATCCTGCCTCCTGCAACAGATTGTGAGCCTGGTAAATCATTTCTTCCCTGGGAACTAAAAGGGCTATTTTTCCCATCTCCTACTGTCTCCATTTCCCGCTTTCATCCTGAAGAGTCTCATCCATTTTTATGTATTTTGAAACAAAACCGCTTTACAGATACCCATATTCTTCTTGGATTATCTCGGCTATCTTTTCCGTTTCCCTGAGCGTTCTCCCTGTAGTTTTTACAACGATACCATAACCCTTATCCGTCCATGGCAAGACAATCTCAATCAATCCATTTTCCCTGACTTTCTTGATAAATTTACGTTCATAAGGATTATACGGCAGAGAATTAACAATCCCAACTAAATAAGGACATTGAACCAAGCGTTTTGAAAAATCTTCCAATACATCTTTTCCATGATCGTTCCTCAAAACAATTTTTTATCAAAACTCTGCAAATCACATCTAACCAGTTCCGCCTCCGCCTCGCCTAGAAGCTGTGGAATATGCATACTTACGTGCTCATTCACACATATATTCCTAGCATAGTTTGAACTCGCATCCTTTAAAATTTCAATAAACGGAATATTCCAGCTTGAACTGTAAATACTAAAAACTGCCGAATCCAATAAAACTGCCAGTGCCAAACCTATGCATTCATCACCTTCATGCGTCCAACTATGCCCCCAATAATCCTCTTGATTTTTTTCTACCGATTCAGACTCATACGGTGAACGAAAAAACGAAAAATAAAAATTTCTGACATTTACTGAATTGGGCATTTTGCTGATCATTTGAAACAGCTTGACGTTATCCTCATGAGAAATCCTGCAGGTTGTCACATTATGCTTTAACAGCTCTTTATAAACGATAACCATAATCCGAACAGAATCATGATCGATACCGTCTTTATCTTTAATTGAAAGTTCATTAAAAAATAAATCCACTTTTATCTCCTGTCATATCAACTCCGTCATTAATATGCCCCATTCATCCAACAATCCTGCCGGATAATCACTTAAATTTCCTTCAGCATCAACATAAATATTATCAACTTTCGTTTCCTGATTCCTATTTTTAGAAAAAAAAGAAATTCCGATTTTCCCATTGCTGATCAGCCCTTGTTTCGCTGCAACCCTTACTCCGTTAATAATATGGTCACTATGGGATTCACAAATAATCTGACACCCGTTCTCCGCCGCCAGGGAAATCAGCTGTGCAATCCTAGTTTGACCCTTTGGGTGAAGATGGGATTCAGGATTTTCAATCAGCAAAAGACTTTTATCACTGGAAATCAGCAGTTCTACAATAAGCGGCAGAACATACGGTATTCCAAAGCCTACATTAACCGGCAAAAACGGATCCGACACTAAGCGATCTTCACGATAACTGATTTCTAACTTTGCTTTTTCAATCAAAGGGAGAATTTGTGCTGTCAACCTTACTCCTGGTGATATTTCCCCCATCCAAGCTGAGACCTGATCGATTAAGCGGTTCGTTTTTCCTTTCGGATGGCACAGTTTATCCGGAATCTTTATTTTTTCCCCTTCCGTCGCTAAAAAGGGCACTACAAACTCCCCTGCCGTCCCCAATTTTATGATTCCATTTTTTCTCCAATTTTCAACGCTATACTGCTTTTTCGGCCCCAAATGTTCCGCGCCTAAATACAGAAACTCTTCTGCAAACAATACCGTAGAATAATCCTCATCTAAATTTTTTTCCATTCGCTCTAATTGATCACTGTTAAAATCATTTTTTACATCATAAGCAAAATTGCAGTCATACCTTAACTGATGATCAAACTGAATATAAAATCTTATCCTGTCCCCTTCCGCACTTTGACAATAAATATCATTTCCCGTACCAAGTCTAATCAATTCTCCATTTATATATAAATAATCCAGATTTGATTTATAATTTTCCCAAAAGCTCTGTCTCAACAGCAGCAAGGACTGTATCACGGATGACTTTCCCATGCCATTCATTCCAAAAAACAGATTCAGATTTTGCAACGGAAGAGATACTTTTTTAAGAGATTTAAAATTTTCTATCTGCATATAATTAATCATCTGCTAATACCTCTTGAAAAATTTCATTAATTTTCTTATACCTATCCTGCACATTTAAAATCTTTGCTGTACCATTCGTAATAATATCCACAAATTTTTTATCCTTTAATAACCTTTTATACCGAACGTTTAATTTTCCCCTTTTCTCTAATAACCTCGCACAATCCCTTTCGCTTAATTTAGCCAAATTAACCGATATGGCATCATAAAGCGGCTTGTTAATCCTTCCATATTTATCATTTGCATTAATTTTCCGAAATGCAGAATCGCCAAAAATTTTTTTGGCATACCTCATCGCTTTCAAAAAATCTGCGCGGCATTTATCCAACACATCATCCGATTCTTTTTGCAGCCTGATCATTACATTATTTAAAAAATCCTCCAAATTCCCCTCATAAAACTCCACCCCTAATAAATAGAACGCCAAAAATCGATTGACAAATTCACAGTCCAACATTCTTGAGGAAGCTATTTTCCCCCTTGTCGCTTGTATAAATTCTTCAGAGTGCGCCAATTCTTTCAATAAATCAGCTGCCTGGCCCCTGTAAACAGAATTTTTGATTTCCGCAGGCTGTAACGTCAAACCTCCTGTGTTTATCCTGGTAAATATGCTGGTTCTCACTTTATCCGGAGTCCCTGCCCTAATAATATACGCGGTTATCACTTGTGATTTTATCCGCTTCTGAATATTTGAAGGAAGCATTTCAAATGAACGTCCATTATATTCCGTTAAGTATTCCAATCCGGTTAAAAAAAGGCGCTGTGGATCATCTTTTTCAAGCGCCATAAATTTTTTAATCGCATACAGCCTTTGCAGCCCGTCCACAACAATCAATTTTTCATTAGTTCCTGCATCAAAATAAAATGTAGGCAGCGGAATACGAATGATTAAAGACTCAATTAATCGGCTCTGCTTTTGCGAATCCCACAAATCTGGAATTCTTTGAAAATCCGGATCCAAAATAATATCGCCATCTTTTAAACTCTCAACGATATTGGCAATCACCATTGGCTGAGAAACGATGTCAACATCTTTAGGATTAAACGGATCTGTAATTATCCCTTCATCGTTACCATCATATAAAAACTCGCTTTCCACCTCTTTATTCAGATCCATGCTTTTCTTATGATACTCCATCTAATAATCCTTTCATATAATATCCAACATTGCCTATGTCCATACTATTTTATGCTTGATCCTGCCTGTTTTCATGAAAAAACTATATGTTGATTTTAACATAACAGCATTAATTTTTCTACCAGCTTTTCAACTATTTTACAAAACAGCACATCCTTTCTCCCTGTTCCCGCTGATAAAAACATCCCTATCCGCTCCTGCACGCCTTATTGGATTGGATATTTTTTCCATTCCATTCCTTAAAAACCCATTAATCAGTTGACAATCCACGCACTTTAAGCTATAATACGGTGAATGCAGAACTGCAGGTTCCAGGCAGACCTGTTTACCAGCGCCCTGGCTTACGGATCAGGCAGCCTGTACGCTGGCGTGAGCCGCTTTGCGGTAGTATGAATAAGGAAGGGTATTGTGAAGATGGCAGAGAAGAAAAACATTTTAACGTATGCCGGTTTAAAGCAGTATGAAGACGAACTGCACAACCTTAAGGTATTCAAACGGCAGGAAGTAGCCCAGAAAATCAAAGAGGCAAGGGAGCAGGGCGACTTATCCGAGAACGCGGAATACGATGCCGCAAAAGATGAGCAGCGGGATATCGAGCTTCGCATCGAAGAGCTGGAAAAACTTCTAAAAAACGCAGAAGTGGTTGTGGAGGACGAGGTTGACTTAGATAAGATCAGCATCGGCTGTAAGGTTAAGGTGTATGACCTGGAATTTGCAGAGGAAATGGAGTTTAAGATCGTAGGTTCTACCGAGGCCAACAGCCTCCAGGGGCGGATTTCCAACGAATCGCCGGTAGGCCACGCATTGATCGGCAAACGTGTAGGCGATGTGGTTGACGTAGAGACCCAGATCGGCACGGTTCAGTACAAGGTGCTGGATATCCAGAGAGTAAATCAATAAGGCAACTGCCTTTTACCGCCGAAAGCTTACGGACGGCGGATGCAGTATGCGCCCCGCAGCAGCTTGGCTGGGGGGCGTACTTAAGTTTAGTTTAAAAGTTCAGCCAGTGGAAAGTGCATGGAGGAAAATCGTGCTCGCACGAATTTTTCTTTATCGCCTTCCACTGAGGGAGCGCACGTTTATGAGCAAAGTTAGCTGCGTAAGCAGCGGGAAGTGCCGCTAGGCACGGTTTCCCCTAAAGAGATGCTGCGCAGCGCGAATGGCACGGGCTGAACAGACGGTAGATTTTAATTAAAACCATGAAAGGGTAAAGACAATGGCAGGAGAAAATCAGAATCAGAATCAAAACCAGAAGAAACCCCAGGCCGAAGACGTAAACCAGATCCTTGCCGTCCGCCGGGAAAAACTGGCCAAGCTTCAGGCTGAAGGGAAAGACCCGTTTTGCATTACTAAATTTGAAGTGACGGCCCACAGCATGGAGGTGAAAAACCATTACGATACGTATGAAGGCAAAGAGGTTTCCGTGGCAGGCCGCATGATGTTTAAGCGGATCATGGGCAAGGCTTCTTTCTGCAACGTGCAGGACAAGGATGGCAGCATCCAGATCTATGTGGCCAGGGACAGCATCGGTGAGGAACCTTACGCAGACTTTAAAAAGATGGATATCGGCGATATCGTAGGCGTCAAAGGAACGGTATTCACCACGAAAACCGGCGAAATTTCCATCCATGCCGACAGCGTGGCGCTTCTGTCCAAAAGCCTCCAGGTGCTGCCGGAAAAATTCCACGGCCTCACCGACACGGATATGCGCTACCGCCAGAGGTATGTGGATCTGATCGTAAACCCGGAAGTAAGGGACACCTTCATCAAACGCTCCCAGATCATTTCCTCCATCCGCCGTTACCTGGACAGCCAGGGCTTTATGGAGGTGGAAACTCCTATGCTGGTAAACAATGCAGGCGGCGCCGCCGCCCGTCCCTTTGTCACCTACTTTAACGCCTTGGACGAGGAAGAGAAGCTGCGGATCTCCCTGGAGCTGTACTTAAAGCGGCTGATCGTAGGCGGGCTGGAACGGGTTTACGAAATCGGCCGCGTATTCCGCAATGAAGGCGTAGATACCCGCCATAACCCGGAATTTACCTTGATGGAGCTGTACCAGGCCTACACCGACTACCACGGCATGATGGACTTGACGGAAAACTTATACCGCCAGGTAGCCCAGGAAGTACTGGGAACCACCACCATCACATACCAGGGGATCACCATGGATCTGGGCAAGCCCTTTGAACGGATCACCATGGTGGACGCAGTAAAGAAATACTCCGGGGTGGACTTTGCCCAGATCCATACGCTGGAGGAAGCCAGAGCCGCCGCCAAGGAGCATCACGTGGAATTTGAAGAGCGCCATAAGAAAGGAGACATCCTGAACCTGTTCTTTGAAGAGTTTGTGGAAGAGCACTTAGTTCAGCCAACCTTTGTCATGGATCACCCCATCGAGATCTCGCCGCTGACCAAGAAAAAACCGGATAATCCTGAATACGTGGAGCGGTTTGAGTTCTTTATGAACGGCTGGGAAATGGCAAATGCCTACTCCGAGTTAAATGATCCCATCGACCAGCGGGAGCGCTTTGCCGCCCAGGAAGAGATGCTGGCCCAGGGCAATGAGGAAGCCAACCACACGGACGAGGATTTCATCAATGCGCTGATGGTGGGAATGCCTCCTACCGGCGGAATTGGGTTTGGAATTGACCGGATGGTGATGCTGTTAACGGACTCGGCAGCGATACGGGATGTGCTGTTGTTCCCGACGATGAAGAGCTTAGAAAAATAAATAGCCGCTGCCATAAGAGAAATGTCCGTAAAGTCAAATACCCCGCTGCAAACAGCGGGGCATCAAATTTGCAACACAGCAAGCTGCGGGGTATTTGACCCTCGCGGCATTCGCCAAATGCTCGTGCAAGCACGGCACTTGGCTCATTGCTCGCGGAAATAAAGGGCTTTGAGGCATTCCACGATAAAGGATGGCCTTTCAGTGACAAAACAGTGACAATTTAGTGACAATCAGAACAAGATTCATGTAAAGAATAGTAGAATATCGGTTCCAATACGCCTTCGCACCGAAACCGATTAAAAAGGGGAGGTTATGGACATACTGGATTTTCATGGTTTATTCGGTAGTGTCAAAATTTTCTTGTAAGTATCCGCAAAATGCCTAAGTTATAGGATTTATGAAAAAACTTACGCAGAAATTCTGACACGCCCCACCCATGAAAGCAAGCGAGCAAAATAGATTTCCACCTGATAAGACAGAATTATGACGGCTATTCTTTATCAGGTTCAGAGGTGTGCTTATTGTTTAAGAAAATAGCCCCCAGGAATAGTCCCAGAGGCCACAGGAGAGCATCACAGTTCCAGTTCTGTGAAGTCAATCCACAAATCATCATAGATATTAACCTTGATTTTGTCCTGGAGAGTGTGAGTTGTAACTTCAAATTTGGTTTCTTCCAGGTGATAAACAAATACCGTTTTCTTAATAGGGTCAACAATCCAGTATTCTCTCACTCCAGCATCAGCATACAAATTCAGCTTGCGTATATAATCGTGGCTGGCGGTAGTTGGAGAAATGATTTCCACAATCCAGTCCGGCGCCCCGGTACAGCCTCGGTCCGTCAGCTTGTTAGAGTCACAGATTACGCTGATATCTGGTTCCACCACGCTTCTATCATCGTTTGAAAACAGCTTGACGGCAAAAGGGGCAGGGTAGATTTTGCAGGGGGCTTTTTGGGAATTGATATAACTGAATATGGTATTGAACATAAAGCCAAGTATTTCCTGGTGCACTCTGCTGGGTGCTGCCATATAATAAATCTGGCCGTCAATCAGTTCGGCTCTGGTGTTTTCCGGAAGGTTGTAATAGTCCTCTTCGGTGTAGATGTTTGCGCGGGCTAATGCTTCAGACATAGGATTCTCCTTTCTGGAGGTGGTTATGGACTTCAGGTGCGGCTGAGAAAGCTTGTACCGTCTTATGGTTTATCGATAAATATTCCACATTATACCTTTTTTATTTGGCCTATTAGGCACTTAATTTACCAACTCTTTCTTTTTGTGCTGAGAATATAGTTTATTCCCTTTCTTTTAGAAACCTTAGGCATAGAACCTTTATGCCCTTCCACCTTCCTAACCTTATTATACAAAAAAAATTTATGCCCTTCAAGGGCAATTCAAAATCCCCGCCTGCCCCTAATATCTTGGCAGACGGGTTTCCTTTGATCAATACTGGTTCTCTCCCCAAACCATACTCATCCCCTAAGTATTTCCGACAACCGATTTACACAATAATCCGGCGAATACTCCATAAGTTTCTCTTTTGACATAAATCCATGAGCCACAGCGATTGTCGTGAAATTTAAACTCTTCCCCAATTGAATATCTTTTCCCATATCGCTGATAAATAAATCTTCACAGCAAAACAATTCTGTTTTCTCTGCCATAAGCTCTGACAGCAGCTCCTTCTTACTGTATTTACTTGTTGTCACATAGAGCTGGCAGAAATAATCCGAAATGTTTAGTTTTTTCAATTCTCTTTTCAAGTTTTCCTCCGACTGCCGCGCCGTCAACAAATATAAAGAGGAGGACAAGCTTAATCTTTTCAAGGTCTCTATCGTGTCCGGATAGCATAGATCAAAGGACAAGTAGCCCTCTGTTTCAATCAGCCCAAGCCACCGCCTTTGAAAATCCTCAAAATCTACCATCGGAAATCTCTCCTCTAAGATTTGCTGATGTCCGATTTTATTTCTTTTCTTATTCCAGTACTCATCCTTAGTCAGTGTTGACTCAGGTACTAAATGCTGAAAAAGGCGATACAGACGTTCAGAGGAATCAATCAATGTCCCATCCAAATCAAATATGATATTCATGCCGCATCTGCCTTTTTATATAATCTATTTCATTTCTCAATCCTTTCCCAAAAGGAGTCAATTCCCCTAACAAACACGCTCTTAGATGTTGATTGTCAAACAGACATTTTCTGTTAGTTGTATCCGTTAAGATATGCTGGATCTTAACTTGTTCCCCACTGTACGCAACGATCATGTCCGCAAGCTGGTTAATGGTTACTGGCTCATTTCCAACCACATTTATCAAACCGGAAACTTCAAGCCTAACAGCATTGACAACGGCTTTCGCTACATCCTCAATATAAATAAACGTCCGAATTGCCTCGCCATCGCCATAGATCACGATATCCCTCCCATGAACAGCGTTTTCAATCATAACAGGCATAGCCTTGCAGTATTTTTCTTCCCCCTCGCCATAGATATGCCCAAGGCGTAAGATTTGTACCGTAATGTTCTTTTCATGCGCAAAGGATTCTATCATCTTTTCACAATAAAGTTTAGACCAGCCATACATACTTTGTGGAGCGACAGATGTCTCCTCTGTTATCGCCTCCTCCGCGTCACCATATACATCTAATGTACTGCAATAAATAATCTTTTTTAACTTAGGAAGGCATGACACAAGCAGCCTTTCTGAACTCGCAATGTTGCTTGTCGCTTGTACAAAATCACTCGCTTCCTTTGCCATTTTAGGTGTCCATGCTCCTATATGAATGATTACCTCAACATCCCCGCAGCCATTATCAAGCAAGTACCTTTCATCAAAATTATAATTTCTGGAAGGAACTGTTTGCGTTCCTTCGATCTTATTTGATGAAAGAGCGATAATTTTCTCTGACGGATACTGCCTCTTTAATTCCCCCACAACGTGACCCCCCACAAATCCAGCGCCTCCGGTTATCAGTATACTCATAATTGAATCAACTCCCTGTCCAGCAATTCCTTTGTCATCAACACAGGTTCCGTATCCATTCCCCTACACCACATTAACCCGTCTGGAAGAGGGTTTATTTTTCTCGGCAATATCGGTTTTTCATGATACAGTACAAGATCTTTAAAAATTTCCGGCATATTCAGCCCGGCTTTTGTAAAAAATAAAACGGTAGTAAAAAAACGGGAAATATTAATTTCTGTTGGGTTGGGAATATGGTTTTGATCATAAGCCATATCCACACCGAAAATTCCATGGGGACACCCATCAACCGCCCTAATCGCTTTTATGGCAATATCTGTCACTTGACCATCAGAACAAGTTATTCCCACTTTTGTAACACCGGTAACGCCTGAAGCCGAGCGGTTTCCATGGATCCAGCCTGTACGCTTTCTTGTCTGAGCGACAACAAGCTCTCCTTCCCACCAAATAGAAAGAAAGGTCACAGTCTGACTGCCCAGCATTTCCGCCGCGATAAAATTATTCCAGCCATTGTAACGATTAATCCAAGCTTTGGCCATATTGTAATCATTCGTGGGAATGGATCCCATCCCACCTCCGCCTATATCGTTTGCCCTCAGCCAAATCCTTCCTTCTTTATCGCCTAGATCGCTGAACGCTCTTCTCAGGCCATCCTCATCATGAATAAATATATTTTCGGGAACCGTCAGCCCTGCCTTCTTAAAAGATTGCCACGACCTCCACTTATCCACACAGGTCTCGATTACCTCATGGCGAGGCATAAAGACTTTTGTTCCAACGTTCGCTATATCATCACGAATAAGAGAGCCATGATATACCTCCAAATCATTTTGAAAATGTATTAGATCTGGCGTTTCCTTATTTAAAATCTTTAACAGCTCTATCCGATATTCTGGGGTATTTGCATAGGGGATTATGTATTTACGTCTTGCGTGTGACATCACAAGATCCGATGGTACTGCCCCCATACCGATAATCTCTTCCTGTTTTTTGCTTAAGAGCAGCGAGTTAATCACCCCCTCTGATGGCGCCCCTCCTGCTCCCCCTATCAGAATTTTGCTCATGATTGTTTCCTCCTATTTTTTAATCGCTTCAATAACACGCTCTAGATCCTTACGGTACAATCTCAAGAACATCCCCGTCATTGCAGCAGCCGCTGCCAAGCTCAATAGCACCTGATCCTTAATCGCCAGCCGCCACATCAAAATAAAACCGCCCATCAGCACCGCAGATACCATAAACCTCCTCGTAATAACCATCAGTTTCATTTTCTGCAAAACGATAACCGCCACAATATCCGATATGCCGTAACCCACCAGTGTCGCTATGGCGGCTCCCTCAATCCCAATCTTTGGGATCAGAAACAAATTTAAAAAAACATTCATAACCGCCCCGCCTGACAAAATAAGTAAATTAGGCCATGTCTTTTTAATCACAAGAAATTGATTGCACGCCACCTGAAAAAGCATTTGAAGCATAGGCGCTAAAAATAGATAAGGAGAAACAATATATCCACCCACATAATCGCCAGTAAACAAGAACCGATAAATAAGTTCCGCGAAAACAAACACATACATTGCGCACACAAAAGAAATAATCCCAAGATACTCAAACACCTTGGAATTTAACTCCACCTGACCCTTTCCTTTCATTGTCGAGAACGCGAAAAACTGCCAGCCTCCGGCAAAAGCCGTATAAATCAGCTGACTGGCGTGTCCCAGTTTCGCTCCCACGGAATAAACGCCAGTGGCCGCTGTGCCAAGGATATTGGTAATCATCACCTTATCGCTGGAATTGAACACCCAATAAATCAGGAAATTCGGCAGCAGTGGGATCCCTATCACCAGTAATGGCTTTAAATACTTCCAATCGGCCATTTTCAGGCTGAACCAGCTTTTATTCATGGAAACAAAAATGATCTCGCTGGTTATCCCTGCTATCATGGCCGCAGCCGGCAATGCCGCCACATAGTGACCATTCAGCAGCAGCGGCACTGAAACCAAGTAACTTAAAACTGGAGATATGGTGTTCATGATCAAAAATATTTTTTTCTTATTTTGCATCCTTGTCGGTGCTGACACAATACTGTTTGTCGCTCCTGTCAATGTGGCAACAGCGGTAATGTAAACCAAAGGCGCATATCGGGTATCGCCAAAGAATTTATCCGCGATAAACCCCTTGCACAGCACCATGACCAAGCTCACGATTACCGCTGATATGGCCGTAAAAGCAAAAGTTGTGGAACAGATTATTTTCTTATATTCCTGATCCTCCTTCTCAAAAAACAGCCTGTACATGGCGTCATACATTCCCATAACCGCCAGGGCACTTCCAAACTGGATCACCGTTCCACACATATCGCTAATCCCGAAATAGGACGTATCCGGCATAATTCTGGTGACAATTGGAAGCATAAGCAAAGGGATCATTTTACTGACAATACCTCCCAGGCCATATACCAGAAAATTTTCCAAAAAAAGCTTTACCTTATTCATTCACCGACTCCTGGAGCGATTTTCCAAACTGATTAATTATTTGAATTACATACTCAATTTCCTCGTCTTTCATGCCATAATACATAGGAAGGCTTAGTTCCGTAACGCTGATCTCCTCAGCGATAGGAAGATCGCCTTTCTTGATCCCAAGCTCCCTGTAACACTCCTGCATATGTATGGGTATTGGATAATGCTTTGCTGTCCCAACGCCGTGATCATTGAGATATTTCTCCAACTGTTCTCTGCATTTACAGCGGATGGCAAAAATATGCCACACCGGTTCTGTACCTGGGAGGACATATGGAAGGACAACCGCTGGATTTTTTATCCCGTCCAGATACATCCTGGCAATTCTTTTGCGCTCCTTATTCATCTTTTCCAGATAAGGAAGTTTGGCGGAAAGAAAGGCGGCCTGTAATTCATCTAATCGCGAATTATTGCCTTGATAAAGATGATGGTACTTATAATCTGACCCATAATTGCCAAGAGCCCGGACTTTGCTGATAAGTTCCCGATCATTGCTTACCACTGCCCCGGCATCGCCTAAAGCGCCAAGATTTTTTCCCGGATAAAAACTAAATCCCGAGGCATGGCCGAATGTTCCTATCTTCCGCCCTTTATACACAGCACCATGGGACTGGGCGCTGTCTTCCACCACATAAAGCCGGTAACGCTTCGCAATATCCATAATCGGATCCATATCGCAAGGCTGCCCATAAAGATGAACGGGCATTATTGCCCTGGTTCTGGGGCTTATTTTCTCCTCAATCTTTACCGGTTCAATGTTAAATGTCCGTATATCCGGCTCTACAAAAACAGGCTCGGCCCCAACGTAAGTAACCGCCAATGCCGTAGCAATATATGTATTAGACGGGACTATCACCTGATCCCCGTCACCGATCCCAAGAGCTTTGAGAATCAGCATCAGCGCGTCAAGTCCATTACCTGTACCGACACAATAATTTACGCCGCAGTAATCCGCAAAGACTTTTTCAAACTCCTTATCTTCCACACCCCCGATATACCAGCTTCTAGCATAGACTCGCTCAAAAGCCCCCCTTAACACACTGTCCAGCTCGCGCTCCATGGGCAAAAAACTTACAAATGGTATTTCCATATCATTTTTCTCCTTCATCGGATATAACATCTTGAGCATCCTTTATAAACGCAAGGAATTCATCATAATCTCTAATATAGTCAGACTCATCATACAACGCAGAAGCCAGCACCATCAAAACCGCTCCCGGTGAAAAGTCAAACATCTCGCGCCACATATTGTTGGAAACATAAAGCCCTTCATAGGGTTTTTCTAAAGGAACTACTTTTTTCTCTGTTCCGTTATCAAGCAGAATTTTGCAGCTTCCATGTATACAGACTAATATCTGCTGAAGGGATTTGTGGGCGTGATAGCCTCTTGTAACGCCTTGACCGGTGTCATACATATAGTAGACCCGCTTGATCCTAAATGGTATATCCTTGAATTCCTCTAAGGAAACTAATTGTCCCCGGTCATCTCCGTGAGGCTGGAATACATATTTTATTACTTGCATTTTTCATTAGCTCCTTTAACTATTTACTATCATTTCTCCTTATTTTATAAAATATAAACTGTAGATCATTCGATGTAATAACGAATCAATTATTTTTTGTCCCTTTATTTCATGAGCTTCTATTTTTTTGTAATATCCGTTTATAATATACTCCTCTTCAAAAATTTTCCTACTCCTTTTTCCTATCTCAGATAAATATTTTTTCCCTCGATCTAATACAAATTTCAACTGTTCATACACTGCTTTACCATCTTCATGTATTTCATATTCTCCATATCCTTCTGGATTTTCATGAAAAAAACCACACGTTCCACACTCTGGAGAATTAACTTTGGCCTGTATAGATGGAATTCCATATTTTGAAGCTTCAATGACTGTAGAACCCATCCCCACATTAATATCCGCATTTAGATAAATTTGTGCTAGTTTATCATATTCTATCTCGCCGATTAATTGAATAAAATCCTGACCATAAATTCTTTCCTTAATCTGCCTAATATCCTTTCCATAAGAAACAATATTCAATTTAATGTTATAACCTTCCATTTTTAATCTTTTCACTGCATCGATCAATCCAATAACGTATGATTTAAATGGGAAATCCGCCCGACAGACGGTTAAAATCAAAAAGTTCTCCCCATCTTTCCACTCTTTTCTTAAGTCTGTATCTTCAAATGGGAGATGAAAGACTATACCTTGTTCCTTATTTTCCATCCCATAAAATTCAAATACCGCATTACGGATAGTTCTATCCATGTATATGATATTTCCCGTTTCATTTCCCGTTCTAATTAAATATCTAAAGACAATACGTTTAAGTTTTGTCGTATGATTATTTTTTCTATCTTGTAATGTTAAATGATAGGGGTGAACACAATAAAGAATTATTTTGTTATATAGAAATTTTTCTTTTAAAAAGGCAAAAATAGGTATTGAAAAGACAATAACAATATCACCTGTTTCTATATTCTTAGAAATATTTTTAAAATTCCACTTTTTTATTTTACATACATATGTTCCACACTCTGATAATTGTTCCAACATAGTAGCAGATAACTCATTAGTTATTATTTTACATTTAACATTATGTTCTGATACAAAAGCACATAATCGTAATATAAATGTTTCTAATCCTCCAGTCACTAATTTTTTATATATAAATGTCCAACTTCGGCACATAGGTATTTCCCCAATTTTTTCATAATTTATATTTTAAAATTCATTTTATAATCAATAATACGTCTATCCTATTAACTCAAGAGAAAATTAATCAAGGAATTATTCTTTAATATTGGAATAACGATTGTCGGCACTAAATAAATACCAAGAGCAATGTAAGATATAGCACAAATAAAACTTAATAACAGCAAAAAAGCTCGAGCATTATTCACCGACAATCGTAACCCCTTAAAATATTCCGGTTTAAATGCATTTGTTATTATGATTAAATTTAATACCGTCAAACCCTCTTGAAGGCGATAAACTTCACTTGTATATTTAAATATCAAACCATAAATACAAAGAATTAATATATTTACTTTTAAAAGAAACTGTACTTGCTCGTTATAATTAAATTGCCTTTTTCTATTAATATACAAACATAATCCAATTAATCCTCCCGCTGTAAATGTAACACGAATAAGAGCCATCCCATAATGCCTCCAATTAGATGCCTGATATTCCATTGAAAAGTAAGCTGCCATTCGGTTCCCGGCTCCAAAAAGATTTAAAATATGAACAATATTATTTGGCGACAAAACAAAAAATATTAAAATATTACATAATATGGTTAAAAAAACACTCATTTGCAAACTGCACTTTTTAGCCAAGACTAAAATAAGCCAAATCAAGCTGGCAGAATGAATGTAGGTGGCAATCAATATTGCAATGACGTACTTAATATCATTGCTGGTTAACCCACGTTGTTTTACTTTTAATCCATCATCAAACAAATATCGAATGGCAAAAATAAGCACTGCAGTTGCCAATGTATTCCGCATTTGCGCTACATTTAACGCAAACGGATAAATAAGAAACAACGTGGAAACTAAATTAGGATATTCAGCCAATTTCCATATCGTTGAAAATATAAGCAATAATTGTATGCAAGAAATTGCAGCCTTAAACTGTCCAAAGCTCATTCCCAACTTGTTTCCTATAGAAATAGTCGCAGAATAAATAATTTCACTGCTGCCTATCCAGTTCTCTGGATGCGAATATCTATTAATGTAGAGACCTTCATCGGCAATCCCACTAGTAAATGCCATGATAATCCACATCCACATGAATAAAACACAATATAAAAATTTATTCTTTTTAAAATACATATTTAAAATAACAAGTACAATCGATATTATCGCTACAACCATAGCATCCCTCAAAACGAAAACTTTTTCCAGTCATATTTAACTCATTCAATTATTCCTTCTTCAACAAGCTTTTCCAGCAATAAAATTTCTATCAATTCTGTATAAATACTTAAATTTCATAATGTTCGCCATATCTCTGCCCAAATTCTTCGCAGAGTTTATTTACCGATTTTTCCCAATCCAATTTTTTAACTGTTAAATTCCCAGCCTCCGAAATTTTCATTCTTAATTCAAAATCATTACATAGCTCGACAATATACTGCGCAATTCCCATAAAATCCCCAGGTTCCGCAATCATCATATTTTCCCTATGCTCTCCAATATCTAAAACGAATCCTGTTTTTGATCCTACTACCGCACACTTATATGCCATTGCCTCAATCGGCGTTAATCCCCATCCCTCGCTTAAACTTGGAAAAATAAAAATATCCGCTTGTATATATAATCTTTTTAACTCTATCGGAGATGGATTTTCCATATAATGTATATAATTTGGTAAACTTTCTCCACTATCAAGTCCAAACATTGTAAGTTCTAATTGATTATATACTTTTTTCGCCAATTCGAACGCCGCAATGCCTTCCTGAACCCCTTTCCTTTTCAAATGATGATTTAACATTAAGCACTTTATCATTTCTCCCTTTTTGGCATATTTCTTTTCACCACTATAAAAATTTGTCAAATCAATGCCATTATATATTATTGGGAATGGTCCAATACCAAGATTATTTTTTAATTGTTGATTAATCCATGTTGAAATTACTATTTTATTCAAATTCAGCTTATAGCTATTATTAACATATTTTTGATTATCCCAAATTTCATAGTCCTGAACAAAATAAAATTTTTTTCCTTTATTACTGTTAAGTCGATCCAAAGCATAAGCAGTCGGCCATGAAGTTGCAACAGAAACATCTGCATTTCTGATTTTACTATTAGTAAAGCTACGCACAATCTTATCATATTTAGATTCTTTATAATCTATTTTTAGTAATGCCTTAATACTACAATATATCCTATGAATAGTATTAACAAAAGGGAGCTTATATCTATGCATATTTGATGCTTTGATACTCCGGTATATCACAACATCATGCCCTTTTAAAGTTAACAATTCTGAATATTTATATATAACCCGCATTCCTCCTGAATCACCTATCATCGGAAGCAAAAAATTAATAACCATTTTCCCTCCTTAAATGCGATACCCCTTTTTCCACCCCTTGAGAATACTATTGATTTTATTCCACTTGTCCTTTTCAAACAATACGACTTGCAAAATATGTTTTGCATTTCTAAGATTCCCTCGTATAACATATAAGTATAATTTATGTTTTCTAGGGTAATAAATCCTATTCTGAGCTATATAAAAGCATCTTAAGGCAGGATGCTCATTTATTTTTCTTTTCAGGCATCCGATTCCTATTATTCTTCCTTCTCCTAAAGAATGCTCTAGCACTACTTTCCGAGTCTGAATTACGAGATACCCTTCTTTCCTTACTCGATAGCAAAACTCAAAATCTACGCTATCAATAAACATTTTTTCATCATATCTTCCCACACTATCCCATACGCTAACTTTAATACAAGCTCCAGATGTTATGCATGTATTAACAACTCCATAATTACCTTGTGGGTTATGACCTATTATGCCAACATTTCTATCAGAAATAACCGGCGCGACTATTCCGACATTAGGCAAAATGTCAAACAGCTCTGAGATCTTAATGCAATAATCATGTTGACACACTGAGTCTTGATCTAAAGAAAGCATCCAAGAAAATCCCTTTGTTCTCCCATATTCCATTAATTGATTTAGAGCTGCCGCAATTCCAAAATTCTTTTGATTGCTTATAATCTGAATATTATGCTCACCAGCCAACCGTTCTATCTCTTCGAAATTTTTTGAACCATTATCAACTATAATAACCGTCTCCAACTGTCCTCTGATCGATTTGATATTAATATTTAAAATATCTATATCGGGATTATATGTCACTATTCCCGCAAACAATATGTTCATCACTAACCCCATTAAGAAATCTTGTCACCCAAGCTTCCATAGTATATTTTTTGTATATCTCTTCTGGCAACTCTACATATGGGCTTCTTACAAAATATTTTAATGCAGAAATATCATCATGCCCCCAAATAAAAATATTATTACTACTATAAAAATCTTCATAAAGAATATTCTTATTATTTGTTATTAATTTCTTTCTTTTATATAATGCTTCCAACGGCCTAATCGTAATTCCCGCATTTTTTGTCACTTCGCAATCTAAAATACAATTACTTTCTGATATAATTTTATCGACTTCACTATATGGTATTGCCTTCTTATAAACAGAGTTTCTTCTCAATTCATAGAAATGCGTGGGCGAAATATGAAAATATGTCGTCAACCCATTTTCTTGTAATTTATTCTTTATTTCTATAATTTCATTCAGTCTTCCTTTATCTTTCCCAATAAAGCAAACATCATATGTTAGCGTGACTGAATTATTAGCCAGCTTATACGGATAAAATGTAGTATTATGCTTCAAGTTATATTTTTTACAGTCATATGGGGAATACGACCATATTTCTATTTCCGTAGGTACTTTTTTTAAAGGTATGTGGCTTCCAATTTCCTCCATAGTATTCCAGAGCCACAATATGATCCTTTTTCCCGGATTGTTTTTGACTATCCAAGTTAAAAACTGAATCCTTACATGAGCATCAAAAATAATGATTATCTCTTCTTTCACATTTTTCAATTTGTGATTATAATAGTTTTCATTAAGCTTTACTCCTCCATATATTAAAATATCTTTAAGAATCATATATCGCTTTGGCATATTTTCAAACATATTATCTATTCTAAACAACTCACATATACGTTTTTTACTAATCAATAGAGAACGATTGCTTTTAATAATTAATACTTTTTCACTTATATTTTCCTTTTCTTCAGTTTCCAGTGCTTTTACTGACATCCTCTATCTCACCAATTCCTCTGAATAAATTTGTCAATTAAATTCACAATCGCCATAGGATCTTTATTTTCCCATGGTACAATCCCCGCTGTCCCATTATAAATTTTCCCAAAGCACTCTCCCAAATTTTCCAACTCCAAATCCGCCATCAAAACATAGTGATTGCTGCTAAATGCTTCATTGTTCTGGATCTGATGGTCATTAATATGTTCTCCGTATTTTTCAAGACGTGTCACAGCAATAACCTTTTTCCCAGCACTCAATGCCTTCATAATAGACCCCGATGCCCCATGGCTCACGATAATATCTGCTTCCCTGATCTTTTCCAAAAATTCTTCTGGGGAAATAAAATCCTTGTATTCATAATGCTTCGGTTTATATGTAGAAGTGCCGATCTGAGCAAACATTGAATCGGTAATTGCCTTTTCTTCGTATAACCTATCTAATTTTTTAAATAACCGGTCAAAAGGATAATTTCTTGACCCAACTGTAACAAATATCATCAGTACATACAGCCTCCATAGATCGCGTTTTTATAAAACTTCTTCTGTGTCTCCCATTGGACAATAAATAAGTCGGTATGTTTTTCCATCTTCTTTCCGGCTACAGTAGGCATATTGGCACGACCAAATGTCTCAATGAACACAAACTTTTTACGAAACATTACGGATAATAAATAAAAGGGGTAGGCCACCATTGTTCCTGTTGTTATGACAAAATCTGGCCGTTCTTTTCCCCAGATAAATAACGTATAAATTCCATTCCATAACATCTTAATAGGCATCCATCTATCCTTCAGATCTGTCTGAATCATAAAGTAACTTCCTAATGGCGCTTCAAATTGGGTTTTCTCTGTCACAAAAAAACCTTCATACTTTTCTGCAAGAGGCTTAAGCTTTTGTAATTGCTCCCAATGCCCACCTGATGATGATACAAAACATAGCCTTGGGACTTTGTTATCTTTTTTTCCCATAATCACTACCCCTATATAATTCCTAATGCTATTTTGCGAATCTTCTCTTCCTCTTCACCCACACCACTCCATCACCAATTCCTTCGCATACTGCTCCATGCTCTTCTTCAAATCCTTAGGGGTGATCTCCTTCTCAATCCCCGCCATCCTCCGGTACTTATCTGCCACATTGATCACCATCTTCATGGACAGGGGCTTGCCTAATTTGGACAGGAACATACAGTCCTCAAAGCCATTTGGGCGCTCAAAGTAAATTCTCTCCCAAAGCCACCGCTCCATCTGTTCACGCAATGTTTTAGAAAACACATAAACAGAAACCTCTTTGCCCCGCTTGCTTCTCAACGTCAGCGTACCGGTCTTTAGATCGTAATCAGATACTTTCAGCAGCAGGAGCTGACTGATCTCTATCTTGTGAAAGAAAAGGAGCTTTAGCATGACCAGATCCCGGAGACAGACCCGTTTTCGAAATTGGCTGTCCAAGTTTTCATATTCCCGGTTCAACGTCCGGAAGAGGTCATCCACTTCCTGTTTTGACAGCACTCCCCCCGATCCGGTCTCTCGTTTTCCTTTCTGCTGTCGTGTCTTTTCATCAGACGCTCCTGATGAAATCAGCGTTAAAGGACGGCAGGCTGGAAGAACTCCCTGCCTCACCAAGTAAGCAAGATAGTAGGTAAATACTTTTTGCTTTCTGATGATGGTGGAAGGGCGGAGGTTTTTTTCTCCCGAAAGATAGTCCAAATATTTTTTCAGCTCCGTTTCCCAATTCTCGTCTCTGTCCCCAATGGCCTCGGACAGGGAGTGTTCTTCCATCCACAGATAAAAATGTTCCAGATCCTGGCGGTAGGCCTTCTCGGTCCGGTCATCAAGTCCTCGTCCCGTAACCTGAGCGCTGATGAAATCTTCTATTCGATTCTGGAATCCCGCTCTGTCTGTTTTCAAAACCTGCCTCCTTGTCTCTAAGCCGTTGGCTGGGGTCGGGTGTGCAGCTTCTCTGCATCCTCTTTAGCTGCCTTCATCCCTTTGGCAATCAGGATCATGATGTCTTTGTTCTCTTCGGAAAGCCGTTCAAAAACAGCTTCCATGTCTTTTCGTCTTCTGGTCATGGATGCAACCTCCTAATACTTTTCATTATTATCCCTTATTGATTTTATTTCATAATCATAAATCAATAATTGATTATTGTCAATCAGTTTATCCTATTTTCCTTGACTTTCTTATCACTGATTGATATTATGACTCTGGAGGTATTGCAGATGAACATTCGTATTCGTGAATTGAGAAAGGCTCTTAACTTGAGCCAAAAAGAATTCGCTGACAAGATTGGATTAAAACAGAACGCGATCAGTTATATGGAGCGGGGCGGCTCCGCAGTGACAGAACAGAATATCAAGTTAATCTGTTCTCAGTTCAGCGTCAATGAAAACTGGCTTCGCGAGGGAACTGGTAATATGTTTATAGAAAATGACAGAAAGCAAAAAGAATTTTTCGATATTTTCGACAAGTTGTCTCCTGATCTCCAGGATCATCTTATCCGCACAGCTAGGGATCTTCTGGAGACCCAAGCCAAGATGGACAACCGAATTTGAGGGAAGAAAGCAGGAAGGCGCGTTTTTCGCCCCTACTGGAAAAGCAGGGGGCTTTATTGCTATTAGATTTAGAAGCGTGCGCCTTCTACCGTATTGGAGTTTGGACGGCATAGCGGTAGCTACGGCTAGTGTAATCCAACACGCCATCAAGAGCTTATTGTCTGTGGGGGATTTGGTCTCCGCTTCGCTTCGGTCGTTGCTAAACAAGCGCCACTGGCGCTTAGCAACCCTCGCGGCATTCGCCAAATGCTCGTGCAGGCACGGTACTTGGCTCATTGCTCGCGGAAATAAAAATGTATGGATGAAAATTCGTGCGATCACGATTTTCACCCATACATTTTCTACTGGCTGAATTATTATACAAAAATGGACGATTTTGGAAGGGTATTAAAATAGCCGTTCGCTAATTGTCTAATATCAATAATAAACCCACTTGAAAATTATGCAGTTTTAATCAGAAAATCTGCCGTCCGTTCAATCCAAAACAAACATCCCCACTAATTTTGCATCCGTATCTGCTCCTCCCCAATCAGCGGATAGTGGCAAAGCTCCCTTCCTTCCACATCTTCCCTGTACATATCCACCCCGGTTATCTGCCGGTTCCCATAGGAGGTATAGTAATAGATCCCCCGATCCGCATTACAGCAGCTGGTATAAAGGGTTTTCTCATATCCGCCCTCTTCCAGCTCGCAGCAGCCGTTTTGCTGCTCCACCGAGCCAAGGATATGGAAAAATTGGCTCACGCTTTCATCCTCCGAATCCCCCGACACGGAATTCATCTTTACAAACGCCGCCCGGACAAACCTGGACTGGGAGGAAAGATCCCCCGGAAGCCCGATCCCTCCCATGCCCCGGCTGTAAGCCGTAAGGTTCAGCCCCTTGGCGAAAAGGTTTTGGGGCTGCTTTGGGGAAAGGTGCATATAGTTATTTAGCTGGAACATCAGCTCCGGGAAAGGCGGATCATTGGTCAGCACCCCTACCGGATTATCGTAAACCTTGATTCCCTCCGCCACCGACTCTAACGTAATCACTTCATTTTTATCGGCAATCATCCAGTGAAGCTTTGCCTCCGGAAGGCGATCGTGAAAAGGGATGCCCACAAGGTTGATCCTCCTCAGATTTTCCCTGCACTCCTTCACTGTGGCGCATCGCCCAAGGAGCCAGGGAATCAGCTCAAAAGTAGCAATATTCTCCCTTCCTGCCATAGGCTGGCGGTAGCAGGCATTCCCCACAAAATTAAGCCCTGCCGCCGCCAGCCCCCTTTCGTTTGTCCCGTCATAGTAAAGGGGATAGCCCTGGGCAATATGGGCAATGCCAATCATCCCGTAATGCCTGCCCATATCCCCCATATAGCGAAAATGAAACGGGTAATTGCGCGGAGTTACCGTAACCCCTTCCCCATAAGAATACCCATAATCCAATGTCCTGCCAAAATAGAAATCCCTCGTCTGATAAACCGCTGCCGTGCACATAAAAGCCCTCCGTTCCCATACTGCATTGTCTAGATACCGTTTAAAATACTGCTTAACCAGGTTTCCTTAATCTAACTTTAATCTAACCTTATTACTATTATTCCTGGTTAATACGGATTTTATCAATATCTCGGCTGGCTTTTTGGGAAAACCATGCTGCCGCCAGCTCCTGCTGACACACCGCATTTTGGCCATCAAAAAACAAATTGCCGGCTGGGCAGAAAATCATTTTCAAACACACATTGATATGAAAGCGCCAGCAAGGCGCGCATTCCCCATCTTCCGCTCCACTTACTTCAAATTCGTATACCCCATCAGGCTTCTGTCCACTTCCCGGGCTGCCTCCCGGCCTTCCCGGATGGCCCACACCACTAAGGACTGTCCCCGGCGCATATCCCCGGCGGCAAACACCTTATCGATATTCGTCTGGTAGCTTCCTTCCCTTACCGCCGCGTTGCCCCTGCCGTCTAACTCTACCCCAAAGGCATCGGCCACATACTGCTGCGCCCCCAAAAAACCTGCCGCAATCAATACCAAGTCCGCCGCCAGCTCCTGCTCACTGCCCTCCACAGGCTTCATCACCTTCCGTCCCGTCTCCGGATCCGTTTCCGATGACAGACGGACGGTGATCACCTTGCACACCTTTCCCTCTCCGTCTTTTACAAATTCCTTTACCGTCGTCTCGTACACCCTGGGGTCGGAGCCGAACACTGCTATGGCCTCCTCCTGGCCGTAATCCGTCTTGCACACCTTAGGCCATTCCGGCCAGGTATTGTCCTCCCCCCGTTTGTCCGGAAGCTTCGGCATCATTTCCAGCTGGGTTACGGAAGCGCAGCCCTGGCGGATCACCGTGCCTACACAGTCGTTTCCCGTATCTCCGCCGCCGATGACCACCACGTGCTTATCCTTCCCGCTGACGAAATTCCCGTCCTCAAAATCAGAATCCAAAAGGCTTTTCGTCACTCCCTTTAAAAAGTCCACGGCAAACATAATGCCTGTGCCGTCCCTGCCGGGAACGGCGATATCCCTTGGGTTTGAGGCCCCGCAGGCTAAGATTACCCGGTCGTAATCCCGCAGAAGCTTATTGGCCTTGTAGTTCCTTCCCACGTCCCCGTTGGTGATAAAGGTAACGCCCTCTTCCTTCATTACCTGGATCTTCCGGTTAATGACCCACTTTTCCAGTTTCATATTGGGGATCCCGTACATTAAAAGGCCTCCTGCACGGTCGCTGCGCTCAAACACGGTGACGGAATGGCCCCGCTTATTCAGCTGATCCGCCGCAGCCAGACCTGCGGGTCCTGAGCCTACCACAGCAATCTTTTTCCCGGTGCGAAGCCCTGGCGGGCAGGGGGAAGCCATCCCCTTTCCGTAAGCTTTTTCCACGATGGCATACTCATTTTCCTTGATCGTAACCGGATCCCCGTTCAGCCCGCAGGTGCAGGCCGCCTCACAGGGCGCCGGGCAGACCCTGGAAGTAAACTCCGGAAAGTTATTGGTTTTTTTAAGCCGGTAATACGCCTGCTCCCAGTTGCCGGTATAAACAAGGTCGTTCCACTCTGGAACCAGGTTATTTAGCGGGCAGCCTGACACCATGCCCTTTAATACCATCCCTGACTGGCAGAAGGGGACGCCGCAGTCCATGCACCTGGCTCCCTGCCTCTGCCGCTCCTTCTCGCTGATGGGGAGATGGAACTCATGATAATGCTTAATCCGCTCCTTTGGCTCAAGGGACGGATTCTCCCTGCGGCCGTAATCCAAAAAGCCTGTTGATTTTCCCATAATTTTCCGTCCCCTTTCCTACTGGTTAACATTGGCATAAAATGCCTCGATCTGCGCCTGTTCGCTGCTTAAGCCTTTTTCTTCCATCTGGACGATGGTATTCATCATGCGCCGGTAATCATGGGGCATGATCTTTTTAAATTTAGGGAGATACTCCCCGAAATGCTCTAAAATCCGCTTCCCTTTAGCCGATCCTGTACAGGCCACGTGCTCTTCAATCATGGTTTTTAACTCCTGGACATCGTATTTATTGGAGACCTCCTCAAAGGACACCAGGGACTTATTTAACCGCTTATATAGATCCCGGTTTTCATCCAGCACATAAGCGATGCCGCCGCTCATTCCTGCGGCAAAGTTCTTCCCCGTAGGCCCTAAGATCACCACCCGGCCCCCGGTCATATACTCGCAGCCATGGTCGCCTACCCCTTCCACCACTGCGGTAGCCCCGGAATTGCGGACGCAGAACCGTTCTCCCGCAATGCCGTTGATAAAGGCTTTGCCGCTTGTGGCCCCGTAGAGAGCCACGTTGCCGATAATGATATTTTCCTCTGCCAAAAAGCGGACTCCTGAAGGCGGATAGACCATCAGCTTCCCTCCTGACAAGCCTTTGCCAAAGTAGTCATTAGAATCCCCTACCAGCTCCAGGGTAAGGCCCGACGGGATAAAGGCCCCGAAGCTCTGCCCGCCGGAGCCGCTGCACTTAACGGCAAAGGTATCCTCCGGCAGGCCTTCCGGATACGCCCGGGTAATCTCCGCCCCCAGGATGGTTCCCAGGGTTCTGTCCACATTGGATACCTGGATGGAAATATTCCGCTTCTGCCTGGAGGCCAGGGCGGATTTCAGCTTTTTCATCAGGATCCGCACATCAACCGTTTCCTCCAAGCGGAAGTCATATACCTGCTTTTCATGGTATCCGGCCAGCTTCCTTCCCTGGAAAGGGTTGCCTAAGATCCTGCTTAAGTCCACCTTGGCCGCCCGGTTAAACGGAATCTCCTCTTTTTTCTTTAACAGTTCCGTGCGCCCTACCAGCTCATCCACCGTGCGCATCCCAAGGGCAGCCATATACTCCCTCAGCTCCTGAGCCACAAACTTCATGAAATTCATCACGTATTCCGGCTTCCCCTTAAAACGCCTGCGCAGTTTGGGATTTTGGGTGGCAATGCCTACCGGGCAGGTATCCAGGTTGCACACCCGCATCATCACGCAGCCCAAGGCCACTAAGGGAGCCGTGGCAAAGCCGAATTCCTCCGCCCCCAGCATACAGGCGATGGCCACATCCCTTCCGGTCATCAGCTTCCCGTCGGTTTCCAGGATTACCTTGTCCCGAAGGCCGTTCATAATCAGCGTCTGGTGAGCCTCCGCAATCCCTAATTCCCAAGGAAGGCCCGCATTGTAGATGGAGTTCCTGGGGGCTGCCCCTGTGCCGCCGTCAAAGGAAGAAATCAAAATCACCTGCGCCCCGGCCTTGGCCACCCCGGCAGCCACCGTGCCCACCCCAGCCTCGGAAACCAGCTTGACGGAAATCCTGGCGCTGGTATTAGCGCTCTTTAAATCATAGATTAACTGAGCCAGATCCTCGATGGAATAAATGTCATGGTGAGGCGGCGGGGAGATTAAGCCTACCCCCGTGGTGGAATGCCTGGTTTTGGCCACCCAGGGATACACCTTCTGCCCAGGAAGCTGCCCGCCTTCCCCTGGCTTGGCTCCTTGCGCCATTTTAATCTGGATCTCCTTGGCGCTGACCAGATACCGGGAAGTCACGCCGAACCGCCCGGAAGCCACCTGCTTGATGGCCGAGCACTTGTTAATCCCGTCAGCCCCGGGAACCAATCGCTCTAAGCTCTCCCCACCCTCGCCGGAATTGGATTTCCCCTGAAGCTTATTCATGGCAATTGCCAGGGTTTCATGAGCCTCCTGGGAAATGGAGCCGTAGCTCATGGCTCCCGTCTTAAACCGTTTTACGATGGACTCCACGCTTTCCACCTGATCGATGGGGATGCCCCCGTCCTCCGGGAATTCAAAGTCAATCAGGCTCCTTAAGTTCCGGATCTGGTTTTCCCCGTAAAGGGCATGGGAGTAAGCTTTAAACAGCTCATAATCCCCTTTCTGCACCGCCTCCTGCAAAAGGTGGATGGTTCTAGGATTATACAGATGCTCCTCCTGCCCTGCCCGCTGCTTATGGCTGCCTACGCTGTCCAAGGTCAGATCCACATCCAGCCCCAGAGGGTCAAAGGCCGCCGAATGAAGGCTGTCCACGTCATCCTCAATATCCTTAATGGCAATCCCCCCTACCCGGCTGACCGTATTGGTAAAATACTGCTCCACCACATCCGCTGATATGCCGATCGCCTCAAAAATCTGCGCTCCCTGGTAGGATTGGATGGTAGAAATTCCCATCTTGGAAGCAATCTTTACGATCCCGTGGAGAACCGCCAGGTTATAATCATTTACTGCCGCATAGTAATCCTTATCCAGCATCCCCGCATCAATCAAAGCACGGACGGACTCATGGGCCAGGTACGGGCACACGGCGCTGGCCCCATAGCCTAAAAGGGTGGCGAAATGATGCACCTCCCTTGGCTCCCCGCTTTCTAAGATCAGCGCCACGCTGGTGCGCTTTTTCGTCCGCACCAGGTACTGGTGAAGGGCGGAAACCGCCAAAAGGGATGGGATGGGCACACGGTTTTCATCAATGTCCCGGTCGCTTAATACCAGGATGTTTGCCCCGCCCTTATGGGCCCGATCCACCTCCAGGTAAAGGCGCTCAATGGCCTTTTTTAAGGAAGTATTTTTATAATAGGTAATGGAAATCACTTCCACCTGGAAGCCTTCCTTCTTCATATGCTTGATTTTCAGCAGATCCGTATTGGTCAGGATCGGATTGCTGACGCTTAAAATATGGCAGTTCCCTGGCAGATCCTCCAAAAGGTTCCCTTCCTTCCCCACATAAACGGTGGTGGAGGTGACAATCTCCTCCCGGATAGCGTCAATGGGCGGGTTGGTCACTTGGGCAAACAGCTGCTTAAAGTAGTTAAACAAAGGCTGATGGAGCTTGGAAAGCACCGCCAGCGGACTGTCCGCCCCCATGGCGGAAACCGCCTCCGCCCCATTAAGGGCCATGGGCAGAATCATGGTTTTAAACTGCTCATACGTATAGCCATAGGTTTTCTGCAAGCGGAGCCTGCGGCCATCCTCCAGCTTTTCCACCCCCTTATTGGGGATGGGAAGGCCTGCCAGATCAATCAGCTGGGCGTCCAGCCATTCCCCGTAGGGCTGCTCCATGGCATACTTTTCCTTTAAATCCTCGTCATTGACCAATTCCCCTTTAACCGTATCCACCAAAAGCATACGCCCTGGCTTCAGCCGATCCTTCCTGACTACATGGGACTGGTCAATATCGATAGCCCCTACCTCAGAGGCCAGGATCATATATCCGTCATCAGTAATATAGTACCGGGAAGGCCGCAGCCCATTCCTGTCCAGGACGGCGCCCACCACATCCCCGTCGGTAAACAGGATGGATGCCGGCCCGTCCCAGGGCTCCATCATGGTGGCGTAATACCGGTAAAAATCCTTTACCTCCTGGGGCATGGACTTGTCATGCTCCCAGGGCGCAGGGATGGTGATCATCACCGCCTTGGGAAGCTCCATGCCCCCCATCACCATAAATTCCAGGGCATTGTCCAGCATGGCGGAATCGGAGCCCTCCTGGCTGATAATGGGCAGCACCTTGTACATATCATTCTTTAAGAAAGCCGTCTCCATGGTTTCTTCCCTGGCCTTCATCCGATCCACGTTCCCGCGGATGGTATTGATCTCCCCGTTGTGGACGATAAACCGGTAAGGATGGGCACGCATCCAGCTGGGATTGGTATTGGTGGAAAAGCGGGAATGCACCAAGGCAATGGCCGTCTCATAGTCCGGATCCTGAAGATCCTCAAAAAACAGCCGCAGCTCCCCCACCAGAAACATTCCCTTGTAGACAATGGTTCTGCTGCTTAGGGACACCACGTAGCTGTCCTCATTGCTCTGCTCAAACACCCGGCGCACCACGTACAGCTTCCGGTCAAACTCCAGCCCGGCCTGAACATCCAAAGGCTTTTCCACAAAACCCTGGGCGATGTAAGGCATCACATCTGCCGCCCGCTGCCCTAAAATCTCCGGGCAGTTAGGCACTTCCCGCCAGCCTAAGAAGTTAAGCCCTTCCTTTTTCACAATAATCTCAAACATTTTCTTGGCCTGGTTCCTGGCCAGCTCGTCCTGGGGAAAGAAAAACATCCCCACGCCGTACTCCCTCTCCCCGCCAAGGGCAATCCCCAGGGGCTTTGTCACCTTCTTAAAGAATTTGTGGGAGATCTGCAGCATGATCCCTACGCCGTCCCCCGTCTTCCCTTCCGCATCCTTCCCTGCCCTGTGCTCCAGATTCTCCACGATGTGAAGAGCCTGGTCTACGGTTTTATGGGTTTTTATCCCCTTAATGTTGGCAACTGCACCGATACCGCAGTTATCATGTTCAAACCTGGGGTCATACAGGCCCAGGGCGGCATCAGGATTTTTTACCTGGTTGATTTCCATAATCTTTCCCTTTCTTTCTCCTCATTATCTCTAAATCTATCTAATCGCACACACGGTTTTGACACTGCTTTGACGGCAAATATTTTTGCGTGTCTGCGGAAATGAATTTTCAAACGCGCACTAAAGGGCAAAAAAGAAGCTGCCCCTTGCACAGGTAACAGCTTCTTCGCCATACTTAAAATTCTTGTCACGCCTGGCTAGTACTGCGTTGCGTAAATAACGGTGAATAGGCGTCTGATGTCTGCGTTAGATGTGAATCCCGCGAAACGAAGGCGTAGTGGTGCTACGTCGAGTTTCGTGGGATTTACAGATGACGTAGACAGCGGGTGCATATTCACTGGAATTTACGCAACGCAGTACTAGGCCAGGCAGCCTGCCAAGACAAATCCCTGGGATAAAAAATAGTAATACGTAAAGCGGCTTAACTACTTCTCCCCTAAACCGTCCTCAATCGCCTTAGTTAACGTCTCTAACGCCTCTGCTTCGTCCTCCCCATCGCAGATTAAGTTAATTTCCGTTCCGCACTTAATGCCTGCCGCCATAACGTTTAACACGCTCTTAGCAACAATCCTCTTCTCCCCGCACTCGATAATCACATCACATTTGAACTTCATTGCAGTCTGGGATAACACCCCTGCTGGCCTTAAGTGAAGGCCGGATGGATTTACTACTGTCAGTGTTTTGCTTACCATAGCTCATTCTCCTTATCTAATTATTTAATATCCCCAAGATTTTTACAAAATCTTCTGCCTATAATTTTATTACAACTGCCTAGTAATGTCAAGGTTTTTGTACAGCGGAATCTTGCGCGCAATTTGAACAGGCCGCTTTTCTTATAAAAATATTGCTGCTTGTCCGATGATATGGTAAATTTGCAAAGGAAACTTGACAAAATATGCGTTAGTGATTATAATTAAAATGTAAAGGAACCTTGTCAGAATGGAGGAACCCTTATTTGGAAAATCGAGTTGAAGAACTAAGAAAAGGATTAGGTATGAACCAAGAAGATTTTGCAAAGGCAATTAAAGTTTCAAGACAGACTGTTAGTTCAATAGAAACAGGTAAATACAATCCCTCTTTGGAATTAGCATTTGTAATATCCAACTTTTTTAACAAATCAATAGAAGAAATTTTTATTTATGAAAGGAGCAAAAATGATGAAAAGAAGTGATTTGATAACTGGTGCTATTTTTTCAATGGTTGGTATTGTATTTTTTGCGGATTAGCAGGAGCAGGTATTATGCCGGGTATCATGATGCTTTTAAAATATGCTTATTGATCGAATCCAGATCGCAAAACAAAATATGCAGAAAAACCAGAAGAAGAAAAAATTGAAATGCATGATAAAAGCATATGGGAATCCATGCCAAGTAGCACGGGAAAACAAATAAATTCCCGATTGCCTGCTTGACAAGGAGCCGAAGAGATAATCAAAAAACACAAAAATAACCGCCCTCGCCCGCAAAGCTGAGCAGTTATTTTTACTTTAATATTATGGGGCTAACCGTCTATCGGTAGTTTCCCAGAGAAGCACCTGTTCCAGCAGATGCTTTTTTGATCATAAGATGCCATAACAGGAGAAAACTTCAACCATATTTCCAATTTTCAAAAAATTTTGCTGTATCTAGTTACTGTTCGCTCGTTAACTTGACCAAAAGAAAACATAGCCGACTACATCAAAGCATTTTCTTCAATTAATGGCAAATCACCAGCATCTCTTTTCTTACAAATTCCAATGCTCATTTGTAATCCACTCGGCTTATCATCATTTATCAAGATTCTTTCACCATACGGTACATTAAAAATAATATAATCATACCTTACTTGGTTATCCTTCAAAAATTTTTCTGTGATTTCTCGATGTTTTTCCGTTCTTGAAGTCAAAAATATAACCATATCCTTATCGGGAATACCCTTAAGAAAATATTCCGCACCTTCAAGAAATGTATCCGCACCATCGATCTTATATCCATTATGCTTCACAATTGTTCCATCAAGATCTAAAATCCATGTATGACCAAGCATCGACAACTTTAACTTACTTTTCATGACTCAACAATGCTCCTATCGCTCCACCCGGATGATTCGGTCTAAAATCCTTGTCCAAATCCAATCCCATCCTCTTACTTAATTCCATAGCAACCTTTTGCAATATAATAAGGTTAATTGTAGTGGAATGATTTGGCACAACATCCCACAAATCACCTTCATGCTTCAAAGTGATAATTAGTTTATTTTCCATTTTATCAGCTAAGATACTATGTTTTTTAAAACTAAGCAACCACAACTGTACCCCTTTGCGTTTGCTAAGCAAATCTACGAGATACACAGATTCTGCTGTTGCCCCACTCTTAGTAAGAATAATAACTAAATCACCTGGTTTCACCATCCCCATGTCCCCATGCACAGCTGTATTCGTATGTAAAAAATTTGCATTTAATCCCAGAGAAAGCATTGTCCCAACAAATTTATCACAAATGGGGACATTCTTTCCCAAACCTGATGCCACAATCTTATACCCTTCCCTAAGTTTTTCCTCGCATGCATCAACCAACTTGTCCATTTCCTCAACGTCAATAGACTTTAACGCTTCTTCAATAATATGGAAGTCGCGAATAAAATATTTCTCAAATGCACTAGCCATTCAATGCTTCCTCCAAATAATATAACCCATTATAAAACGCTCCGCATATAGAGTCATAATCTTCCCATGCATATGTAGTAAGGCTAAGCCAAGTAATTGCAAGGAGAAGCTTCATTTGCTTACAGGTAACTTCCCCTTTTAAAAGTTCAAAAAAATCCTCCTCCATGCATTCCCAATGGTTAGATGCAATTTCGAGTTCAATTTTCCCCTTGTTAATTCTGAGATTAAACCTTTTAAGGTTAAACTGATCATAATTACTAACCAACGAATAATAAAGCTTAACCCAATCATAAGCTGCATCACCATAAAACTCCGTAGTACCAAAGTATCCCCTCGGATCTATCAATATGGGTATGCTATCTTGCTTAAGCATTAAATTACTGAATGTACAATCCCCATGAATTAACTTAAATTTCTCTGGACAATATGACATAACTAACTTTTCCAATTCTTCCTGGTGATAAAAAATATTCCTGCAAACTTTCCCATTAATTAAAACAGTTTTATCATTAGCAAACGGGACAAGATACCTTACTTTTTTTAGCCTGTCATAAGTCTTATTTAAATATGCAATCTTATAGCTATTTTTATCGGCTGGCATACTATCAAGATCATGTATCTGCTTTAAACAGTTAATAATTTGTTCAAGTACTTTTCGCTTTTGCTCCCTTGGAAGAGTTGTATATTCATAAATATTTTTACCATTTATGCGTTCCATACAAAGTGGCTCATATTCATAAATCTCCGGTATATATTCAAAACAGACTTTACGTATTTTCTTATACCATGACACTTCATGCACTGCCAGCTTCTTTCCTTGTTCATCTATAGCTGCTTTATAAACCCTATCTCCTTCAATTTTAATCCGATTAAATGGACGACAACGAGATTTTGAAAGTTTATCCCATTCTTCATATAATCCGTATTCATGAGTCCGATAAAGACCTTGTTCCTGGAATACATATCCCTTAGACTGAATCCACTTTACAAATTCACCATCTTCAGGTACATCTATAAGGTAAGATTTATCTTTAAAAATGAAATGACCAGCTACGCCATATTCGACGCTTCTTTCCTCAACAAATCTACCATCCTTGTATTTCCATCTGCATATAAAATCCCTTGAGATTCCAATTATATTATTATCAGATTCCGGGATCTCATAGTCACTGGACAAAATAAGATCACACCAAATGAGCATAAATCGCCTATTTGAGGGAATATATGAAATCGCCTCTCTTAACCCTGCACAAGTTCCGCTATGGCCAGTTCCGCAAACAATTTGGTAATCGACCTCTGCAAATTCACGTAAATAATTCTTTAGCACATCGTATTTATAATCACCAATAACAATATATTTTTTATCTGGATACTTTTTGAACAGATGGAAAATCATCGGAAGATTGTCCACCGGCACTAAAGCTTTCGGCTTATTTGCAGTTAATCTTTTCATCCTAGTTCCTTTTCCACCAGCTTGTACGATAATGTAATCACAACTCATACATTTCCTCCATTTACTATTTCTATAACGTTATCTGCAAACGGCATCCCCTTGAATGAATATAATTTATGGGAATCCGTATCTGGATACACCACAGTCAATGGCGTACTTGTGTATGCAAACAAATCCGCCAGCCCACTCCTCATGCTTGTTATCGAAACCGCTTCATCTGCAAGTAGATACATTTCATCCAAATCAACAAAAACTCTTTTATCACCAAAAACAGGATTTAAGAGACGATTTCCGTTTTCTAATACCATCAATCCTTCATCATGGTATTTTTGCACTACGCATTTCCAATATTCCTTAGAAACACCTTTCACTGTAACCGCTTCCGGTGCAATAATCGCAAAATTTTTGGGCATAATTTCCAACTGAGAAAACAACTGCTCCCGCCTTCCATCCTTCCATTTAAAAAATGGCCGTTCAAATTCAATTCCCTTAAGATTTAAAACAACACCAATGAGATCAAATAATGTAATATCGCCATTCAATAGTTTATCTGCCTTTGGCGGCAAAATGAACTGCAAATTTTTTGACACCCTATTATTTTCCCAAATAGCCGTAATTAATCTTTTAACATTTCTGGTATTTTTCACTTCGACCTTATTAATATATTTTTGATAAGGTTGTATTAGAATATACTGATTTTCAGGAATAATAATATTCACCTTTTTATGATAAACTTCATTATATTCTTTTAACCTAGACAAAAAAATAATTGTATCGCCAATCCCTCTACTACAAACAAAAAATTCATCCGGCATTAATCTTCTGGAAACCATTGCTGCATAAACAAAATCTATAAATTTTGTTAATTGCCCATTTGCTTTATTTAACATTCTATTTTTCCTTCATTTTAACCTTTAATCTATCAACATACCCTGTAACTACTTGTTCTTTCAACAAGATAAGCATCAAAAAATATGCTACACCACCAAATGCTATTGACATAGCAACGCAGGCATAATTATTTGGTATGAATTTAATGATCGCAGATACAACAAACGTCATACCAAATGCTGCCGCAATGGGCTTTATTGCTACAATAAACATTCTAAAGATTTTAATCCGTTTATCTAAATATAGAATACATATACAAACAATTAGAATTTGCGAACCCAATGTAGTTACTGCAGCAGCAATTATTCCAAACATAGGAATAAATAGCAAATTTGTTATAATATTAAATATTGAAGTGATAATACATATAATTGTGCATAACTTATCTTTTCCTGCTGCCAATAAATTAGTATTCAAGAAAAAATTACTTATAAATGTCATGGCAAGGGACACCGATAAAACCCTGAGCACCTTCGCTGACCCCAAATAAGCCTCGCCCCCAATCACTATAATAATCTCTTGACTTATCATGAACATACCTACTACACAAGGGATACCTAAAATAGACGTAAACTTCAACACATAATTCAATAACCTTTTAATTTCCAAAATATTATTATTTGCATATGCCACACACAACCGTGGCATAACCACCCATGTAATTGATACAACCACCTGATTTACAATTTGATAAACCTTTAATGCTGTAGTATACAGCCCCACTTCATAATCCCCTAAAATTAAGCCAATAATCGTAGTATCACACATTGTAAATATTTGTTGTGCTACAAGCATCGCAAATAGCCCCAAAATTGGTGGCAAGTGTTTTTTTATATCCATTTTATAAGTTAGTCTTGTTATACAAAACTTTTTCCGATAAAATATATTCATAACATTACTGCCACTTGTTGCTATTACTGTAATTAAGGCATACTTCATATAGTCATTAGGTTGATTAACAAACAAAAACATCAAAATTGATGATATAAACTGAAAAACTGTTGTTCTCAAAGCTATATATCGAAAATCCTCCATAGCAGTATTTAACCAATCTGCACCAAATGTAATAAAAATTACGGATAGACTTTGTATTCCAATTAAAAAACGATAATTTCTTAATTGGCGACAAAACACCAATAAAACTCCAAGTACAGCATAAGCAACTACTGTGGTCACCATATTAATTGATAGGATCTGCCCGGATACTTCCGTTAATTTTTCTCTGTTATCTTTTACTTTTGCACATTCTCGAACGGCATATGTGTTTACCCCTAATGTCGCTAACATAGATACATAACTGACGATTGAACTACCAAAGTTTATTTTCCCAACATTTTCTGGATGCAGCACTCTGGATATATAAGGAAATGTAATAAGCGGGAAAAAAACTGAAGAAAACGTCTTAATAATATTATACACTGTATTTCTCTTAATATTTGATTTGCTCATATAATATAAGCTCCTTAACTGTATAGCAGCCCCAATCCCCTATAGCCGCACCATATCTGCCTATTATACTATTCATTAGTACTATTAACTTTAAATAGCTCCCCAAACTTACAATTATATTTTCCATCTATGTACCAAGATTATTCCTTCCTTTATCCATCATCCTTTCTTCGGAATCCATTCAAGTTGTTTTATATCCTTAAGTTCCGTATAAAGTTCATCAATATGTTCTTTAATTATCTCATCCGTCAACTTGCTATAATCAATTTTTAATAATTCCTCTATTATTTCAGGTTCAAATCGATATTTGATTACCTTTGCCGGGACTCCGCCGACAATCGCATATGGAGGCACATTTCTCGTAACCACCGCTCCAGCTGCAATAACAGCCCCTTGGCCAATATGTATTCCAGACATTATTGTCACGCCATATCCAATCCATACATCATCATCGACAATGATGTTTCCCTTACTAATTGCCTCAAATTTAACTGAATGCAGCATCATTGCTTTATATGGATATGTTGATATATGATTTATATAATGGTCTGCATCTAATATAAAACTTGAATTTTGCCCAATCGAACAAAAATGGCCGATTTTTATTTTAGAATTTTCATTAAACTTATAAACATTGAGTTCTCCATATGTATTGCATCCAACTTCCACATCCAAAACAGGAAAAAAGTTCATAGCAATTGTATTGTTATGGCTATTTCTTTTTCTCCATTTAATCTTAAATAGTACATATTTAATTTTTAAGGCAATCACTTTAATGGTATTCCGATAGATAAGTTTAATAGTATTCATTTTTCAACAATCCTTTTAATAGCTTTCAAATATTTGTCTCCATCAATTGTATCCGGTTCCAAATATGCTCCTTCTCCCCATTCATTCCAGGCTGTTAAAAAAAGAAATTCCTTCTCCTGCAAATTTGATATTTTATATAATGCGCTCAGATATTTTTCAAATTTATCTGGTGTTTGTCCAAGTATTATCTTCGCCTTTCTTCCTCTTCTAGGTGAATCATCAAAGCCAACAAATCCTCCAAAAAACTGTTTTTGATCCCTAGTATTCTGTGCGTTATTTATTATTCTTTTCCACACTAGATCATAATCATATATACGAGGGACTGGAAAATGCTTATTTTTTGCATTTTGCAGCCTTGAAATCCAAAGTTCCTTTTTATTATTTACACTAAGCGGCTCGTATCTAAATTTATAATCCAAGTTTGCATTTTGATAATTATTCTTGGAAATAAAAAACATTCCATCAAAGCCATTCTCTTTTGCAAGCACTTTCCAGTATTCACACATATTTAACACAGTTTCGTAATCATTGTCTGGCTGAAAGAATCCAAACACAGGACAATTATCCTTTTTTATATATCTATTATCTTTGAAAAACTTGAGGAGATAATCAAAATGAATTTTCCAATCTGGCTTCCTGCCATATTTTAATTCAGCTAACATCCCATCATCAGTTCTATTTCTATTAACATCTTTGATATTCTCATCAAATGCAGGAGCCCAATCATTGCCTCGTTTCACATTACTCCATGTCCGTTTCCAGCTGCCATTATCCCATATAAACATAAAATTTATATCTATGTCTGATTCAAGAATAATTTCAGAAGGTTTTTCCAAAAGTTGAAGTTCAGAAGAAAACCAATAATGATATATTCCAAATCCATATATTCCATTTTCTTTCGCTAACTTCGCTTGCCATTGAATATTCTCCTCTGAATTCAAAGAATAATAAAATAAATTTTCTGGCACTCTCGGCTGATTATGTCCTTCAAACAAGGGGACTGATTTTTTTACTGCAACCCAATCAGTATAACCCTTTCCCCAAAAACAATTATTCTCAGGTATTTCATGAAATTGTGGCAGGTAATTTGCGATTATTTTTGTAATCATAATTATCCCCTTATGTTTTTCTTATTTCTACAAATCTAATATTCATCAACATCATAAAACCCCAAAAAATATTTGAAGCAAATGTTTCATGCATGAAAACCAGAGGAACCATGGAGCACGCTAATATTAAAAACCTGCTATCAGTTAATGAAGTTTCTTTTACTTTCAACCCAGACAGTAAATATCCCATCCACAGACCCAAACCACTAAGCCCCAGTTCCGTTGCTACTCTTGCAAATCCATTCAACGTCATAGCATAAAATTGAATAGCAAATTCCGATACATAATCTGCCCCAGTTCCTATACCGCTACCAAGCAAGAAATTTTTATTCCACGCTTTTTCTACAACAAATATCCAACTTCTAAATCTAACATAACCAGAAGATGCATCTTTATTATAAACAAACAATTCATTCATGCGCGAGAGAAGATAACTTCCAAATGACGTAACCAACAAAATATATGGCACAACCAAGATCCCCAACATCAAATATGCAAAAACCCTTTCCCATGTCTTTCTAGTTCTGCGGGTCAGCAATAAATACAAAATCAAGCCAATTCCTATCATAAAAAAACCTGTTCCTGAAATCGCTAAGATCAAGGCTATCGCCTGTAAAATTGTTGGTACAAGATAGTCCTTAAACTGCACTTTTTTATTTAAGAATCCCGGTACATATAAGAGTAAACTAATTGCAAGCATTTGCCCAAAGAAGGAAGGTTCCCTAAATACTGCATTACTACGATACATATTTAATCCAGACACATATGTTGTATTTGTCCAGTTATACCCTTTTACCATATGACCAGGAATTATCAGATCTGTAAAAGGAAGATTCAGGATCCTCCCAAAAAACTGATATATGGCATAAATGGACATAACTGTCATTAAATGTTGAAAAAAATCACAATAGCTATCGAAATTCGCTTTTGTTTCTTTTCTATATGCTAATATACAAAGAGCAATAAAATAAATGCTCTGCAAAAATGAAGTACTATTTTTACATCCATAAAAGATATAGTTAAATGTAATGCATACAATCAAAAGCACTAACAATATGTCTTTTTTCCTGATTTTCATCAAATTTTCTTTTGTTTCAGCGATACACAAAACAACAAATATTATGGAAACAATGGTAAAAGGAGTAACAGGAAATGTCCGAATATAAAACAAAGCATAGGCATCAAGCATCAACGATACTATTATTAATTTGTATATATTAAATTGTATTTTTTTAAATTTCATACTTCGTCCTTTTCAGCATCGTTTACTTATTCTCTCTTTATCACTCTTGCTGGAATCCCCGCAACAACAGTATTCATTTCCACATCATGGTTCACTACACTATTAGCCCCGATAATGCTATTTTTTCCAATTCTTACATTGCCAAGGATCACTGCCCCTGCGCCAATCATTACGTTGTCCTCAATTACAGGTGCATATTCTTTTTCCAACTGATTATCCGACCACTTACATCCAATCGTTACATTATGAAATATCCTAACATTATTTCCTATTTTTGTAGCCTCATGTATTACGCAACCTTTTCCAGAATGCATAAAAATCGAATTCTCACCTATTTCTATTTGACAATGTATATCACATGAATTCAAAGTCGAATTAACCTTTTCAAAAAATTTTGCAATCGTCTTTATACCCCCCCGATATGACGCAATTGCCAATCTCAGGAACAATGGATTTTTATAACTGCTCACCTTCGCTTAGCCCCCATTTACAATTTGTTCCAAACAATTACGGTATTTTCTTCCAATACCAATCCAAGTGTAATTATTCTCATAATATTCAAATACTTCTTTTGTTGGGTACTTTTCTTTTTCCAATATCATTTCCTTACAAAGCTTGGAAAAACCTTGTGATTCGTCAGAAATTGGAATTAAATTGCTTGCATAATAGGTTCCCTCAACACCAACCGTTGTTGACACGATTGGCTTATTAAAACTGATTGCTTCTAATAATTTAACCTTTACACCCCCACCATTTTTAAGCGGAAGCACAACAAGATCTGCCAGTGAATAATATTCTTTGACATCATCAACCATTCCAGTTACAATCACATCATCCGATTGAAGCGCCTTCACTTCATCAACTGGATCTTTACCCACAATATAAAACCTTACATCTTTTATTTCTGCTTTTATTTGCGGAAATATTTCATCAGCAAACCATTTTACGGCCTCGACATTCGGCCCGTATGACATCTTCCCAACAAAAATGATATTTCTGCCATTGTGTGGAATATAATTCATCTCATGGACATCTGCGCCCACAGGTATTAATTCAGCCTTTACTACTTGTACAATATCCTGATCAATCATATACTGCATATCCTTTGATGAAACAAAAGTCACTTTTGAAAAAGCCAACTTTTGAAAAAGCATTTTTTCAAACATCTCCAATCTATAGCTATCTAAGAAATATGCTGCTTTTTTAAATATATTTTTATAGCTCCTAGCTATTGTTCTATAAACTTTCCACTCAATATTGTGCTCATTCAAAACTATAGGTATTTGTAAATTCAAGTCTAACAAGTCAACACACATATGCGGAAAATCCACATTAATGACATCAATATGTTCTTTTTTTATGCACTCTTGAATATTACGCTTCATAGACGGAAATTCACGCGATCCAACAGTGAACGGATATTTCCAAAGTTTCAATAATCCATGCTTCTTATTTGCCCTTCTACTATATGGATATACTTTCTGGCAATACTTCCTTAGTTCATTCACGTGCAATAGTTCATAGTCATTGTCATACGGATAAAAAAGATATATTTTCTCTGTTTTAGCAAGCTGTTCAAGTCTTTTAAACACTCCGATCCTCCCACCAGTATTAGCAGGAAGTATTGATTCTAATGTTATCCATAAAATATTCATGTCTTTTACCCTAGCAATAACTGGAATGCATTTTTCGCTGCATTCCATGTCCATTTTTCTCTTATATATTCACTTGCATTTCTTCCGATTTCCTTTCTCCTGTTGTCATCTTCCAAAAGAAGAATAACATCCTTTGCAAATACTCTACTATCATCATCAATAAACCAATCCACTTTGTTTGTTGCACCTATATTTTCAGCACCAATACTAGTCGTAACAATTGGCAGTCCCATTGCCATTGCTTCTAAATTCTTTGTTTTTATACCACTTCCAAATGTCATCGGACAAACAAAAACTTTACACTGTTCAAGGTATTCTCTAACGTCGTCTACTTTTCCCGTAAAATGTATGTGTTTTGATTCCATTTTTAATAGATCATTTGATGCTCCTCCTCCAATAATCATGAACAATGCATCAGGAACTTCTTTTAAAATAAGTGACAGCATATTATCAATAAAATGGCGCACTGCATTCTCATTATGCGCCACTCCCATCGCTCCTAAAAAACCAATTATATTGCCTTTCTTTTTTGTTTCCCTATAATAGAAATAGTCTATATCTACACCTATTGGAATCGCTATTGCCTTTTCTTGATTTAGTTCCCTATTAAAATCGTATGCTTCCTTTTCTGCCACAAATACTGTCTTTTCGCAGATACTTCCAATTTCCCTTTCATATTTTTCTAATAGTGCTACTTCATTTTTCATCACCATCAGTTTCAAGGGCTTAGCCAACATCAAAACGCGAAACCATTTGGGTATAGAATACAAAAAATTACCATATGGATTTATTTCATCAATATCATTTTCCAATTGTCTTTTATATCTCAACGAAATTCTATCATCCAAATCGGCAATCCTAAAAGAATTGACATCTCTAATATACTCTGTGCTTCGTACCATGTCTCCAATTACATATTGTGGTTTTTCTTTTTTAATGGTATGATTTATAATTTTTTTTGCTTCTGGACTCCAATACAGCACTACCTGCATTGGCTTTTTCCGCAAAATAACTGAATTTATTACAATATCAAAAATGCTTTTTTTAACTGATGCTTTTGGAAGAATAATCAGTTCATCTATAAAATCCGTTTTTTTCCTAGGATCGTCTCCATCCTCCAAAAATGCTGCAACAACCAACCTATATCCTAATTGTTCCGACAAAATCCTACAATAATGATATAGTGATGTTTTTCTGCCTGAAGATGCCGGGAATGGTAGCCTGGACATTATAAATAATATAGTCTTTTTCTTAGTCATTCTTAATTCTCCAAAAAATTCAAAATGCACATTCCTTTCTCATCAACTATACTTATTACTCTTATGCCATCAACCTTTTGGCACATAGTCTTCAGGTGCATAATGAATCACACGTGTACCACCATCTTCAAATTTGAACGGAATATGCAGCAAATCTCTCATAGCCCAACGAACGGCATCCTGATGCTCTGGTCGTACATAAAATATAAAGAATCCACCACCGCCTGCACCAAGAAGCTTTCCTCCCAATGCGCCCGAAGCAATACCTTTTAAATACAATTCATCGATACCATTTGTAGAAACAGCAGAACCTGTCTGACGCTTGAGTTTCCAAGTGTAGCCAAGCATTCTGCCAAATTCATCAAGATTCTCTCCTTTATCTGTCAAAACACGCTCTGCATCATCAACTAATGACAACATCTCTTTAAGTTGTACTGTTTTATTGCCTTTGCCAGTCACATTTATTTTCTGAATATCTGAAGAGAACCGAGTAAAACCGGTAAAAAACATCATTAAATTCTGATTTAGCTGTTTCTTGCGCTCCGGCGAAATAATAATCGGCAAAACATCGTAGCCATCTGCATTAAAATTAATACGGTTAAATCCGCCAAAAGAAGCAGCGATTTGATCCTGCCAGCCACCAGCTTCTTGGCAAAGATTGCGTTCCAGATAAATCGCTTCATCTGCCAGTTTCTTCTTATCCGCATACTTTCCTTTTAAAGCATAAAAGGCATTCAACATTCCAACTGCAAAAGAGCTCGACGTACCAAGACCAGAGCGCGCAGGCAAATCTGCTTCATAGGTAAGACGAATCTCGTGCATATCTAACATCTTTATCGCATTACGAATAGCCGGATGTTCAATATCTTCAGTGTTAATCACACGTTCCGTCTTTGAATATGACAGTTCCGTGGTATAATCAAAAAAACGCGGCAGATGACGCACATTCACATAGCAATATTTATCAAATGTAGTAGAAAGAACTGCTCCACCATTCTTTCTAAAAAAGCTTTCCATATCCGTTCCGCCACCAAAAAAGGACATTCTAAAAGGTGTCTGAGTAATAATCACTGCCACAAATCCTCTCTAAATTTTTTATCTATTCCCACATCAGCCTAATGCTTTATATGCCGCACCATTTTCAACACCTTTCCCTCACCACTTCTTCCGCATACCTTCCAAACCCATTTTTCAAATCTTTAGGCGTACACTCTTTTTCAATCCCCGCCATCACGCGGTATTTCTCAAAAATATTAATCACCATCTTCATGGAAAGCGGTTTCCCATACTTAGACAAAAACATCCGGTTATGGTATGAGATTTCACGTTCAAAGCACTCATGTTCCCCCAGCCACTGCAGCATTTGATCCCTCAATTCCTTTGAAAATACGTATGCGGAATATTTCTTCTCCCGCTTCCTGCGCACTGTAAGGATCCCTGTTTTCCGATCATAATCCAATACTTCCAGCCGTAATAACTCACTGACTTCAATCCCATGGTAAAAAAGCAGTTTCATCATTACCTGATCCCGAAGGCAAACCCTTTTCCGAAAGTCGCTGTCCAGCTGGGAGTATTCCTGATCAATCACCTGAAAAAACCTGTCGATTTCTTTTTTGGACAGATAGCTATTGGCTGCGCTTTTTTCCGGCTGGATGACCATCTTTAATGGTTCGCACAAATACCCGCATTGCCATTGATTCGGTATCTTGCCGTCTGCCATATTATCTGCCACATTGTCGTCCACATTATCTGTCACAACTCCCTGCGATATCAGATACGACAGGTAGTAACGGAACACCCGCTGCTTCCGGTTAACCGTAGATGAGCGAAGGCCTTTTACTTCAGAAAGATATTTCAGGTACGCTTCCATCCGTTCCGGGTATCGCTGCTCATCTGCTTTAGGATCCATCCATAGGTAAAAATGTTCCAGATCCATCCGGTAAGCTTTCACTGTGCGCTCGTCCAATCCCCGGCCAATTACCCGCGAATGAATAAACTCTTCAATTTGTTCCTGGGCTTTTTGTCCTGCCATGATCTAAGCTCCCTTCATTTCAGGAAAATTTTTAAGGCAATTTTTTCAACCTGTTTCAACTTTTTTTGATACAATAGAACTACTCACCTGAATTTCCAAAAATCGTTTTGCGGACTTTAGCTGCTTTGGTTTTATGCCGGGACGGCTGCTTTTAATCTAAATAATTTTTAATTATTCGTAGATATTTGGCTTTGCCATCCCGCTAACTGATTTTTTCGTAGATTCCGCAAGTCTGCGAAAAACATTAAGGAAACAACACAGATTAACGCTTTTTCAGCTTACCAGACCATAGATTTGACCATGAATTTGACCACGAATTAATCTTAAGGCCAATTAATCTTAAAACCAATTAATCCTAAAACCAATTAACTTTAAAACCAATTATTCCCAATACCAACCTTAAACTAATTCATTGACCGGGAACATCCCTGCCCCATTTCTCTGCTTTTGGAGCTGCCCATAGAATTGCGATAGCCCATCCAGGTACTTCCGTTTGCTGTCCATTGACGGATGTACATACCGGTTCAAGGATATCCGCACATCAGAATGCCCTAAAATCTCACTGAGGCTTTTTATATCCGTTCCGTTTTCTATGCAGTTTGTGGCAAAGGTATGCCTTAAGATATGAAAATTCTTGTGTTTCAGCCCTGCCTTTTCCAACAGGCGCTTAAAACGGTTCTGCATCGTCCTTGGCTCCATCGGCTTATCTTTGCCGAAGATGTATTCCCCCTCATGCCAAATCTCCTTAAATAGTCTTGAAATCCTGGAGGATAGCGGGATCTCTCGCCGAGAACACTCGCTTTTCGGTGTAGTTTCCAATAAAATGGTTTTGGTTTTGCCGCCTTCTGCATAAAGTCTCTGTACCGTCTGGTTCACCGAAACCATTTCATGCTCAAAGTCAATATCTTTCCACTTTAAGGCGCACAATTCCCCTAGCCTTAGCCCGATATTCAGGCACAGCAATACTGCCGCCTTTGCTTCATCGGTTTTCTGGCAAAGGACAGATAATAGGCGTGCCTGTTCTTTTCGGGTCAATACTTCAACCGGTTTGTTCTTTTTGCGAAAAACTGCCTTATCCCATACAGGTATTGCCATGTGATACTGCCGGGAAGCAAACTTTAAGATTTGGTTCAACACGCAGCAAATGCTTTTTCTCATGCTTTCTGATAGGTGGTCAGAAATCTTTTCCCAATTAAAAGCAGCCGGAACATCCCATATTTTCATGCCATGGAGCAGCGGTTCCAAATGAATGCGGTAAACCATGCTGTATTTTACATAGGTAGACTGCTTTTTGGTGCATTTCACCTCATCAAGCCATTTTTCTGCCATTTCCGCAGCGAAAGGGGATTCCTGGGAAGAGAAGCCCTGGGAATGACTGCTTTTTGTCTCCATGCCCTCCGCACCGTGCTCCTTTTTTCCTTCTGTTAACGAGCTTTTTTTTATGGTCAGTTTTTCCTTAGCTACCTCATAGGTTCCGCCGTATACTGAACGGTATATCTTTTTTCCTTTCTCCTCACTGTACACCAGGTATCGCCCCTCCCAACGCCCATCTTTCCTTTTCCTTATATTTTCCCCATGCCTTGCCATAACAAGCTCCTTCCCTTTCCTTGGATTTTGACCACAAATTTGACCCTAAACGCAATAAAATTTTCCGTTTTTATCCAATTTTCTCCCATTTTTCCAAAAAAAATCAAAAAAATAAGTAGCAATTCTTTTTGATTTGTGGTAAAATTACGTCGTTATCGTCATAGCACAGAGAAAAATGGTTCCCTGAATGAAAAAAATCGCCATTTTTTCTTTCGCAGACTTGCGGAATCCACGAAAAAAAGTGCCTGGCCGTTTGGCAAGACACTTTTTATGATCATCTATCATTAATATAATACCAGGGTCAAAAGACCGAAAATCCGGTGCAAGCTTGCTTGCATAAGGGTTTTTGAGCGTCTCCACAGTATATAGCGGAACTTATGGAAATCATCCACCCTATATACTATAGAGCGCTGCTGTTTTGCAGCCTCCTTATATCTTATTATGGAAATTATCGAAAAATATACAATCTGTTCCGCGACCCTCTCTTCAAGGATTCAGCGCTTTTTAACATTTTCCGCCTGTCAGACTCCGAATGGCTTTTCCTTATTCTCATCCCTCGCTTCAGCCAGTTCTTGATCATAATCCAACTCCGGGAAAACAGGAACAAGCATTTCTTCCAGCTCCATAAATGCTTTCATTTTAGGAGTCACTGCTGCTTTATCAGCATCTTTAGATCTGCTATTTCAAGTTTATTTATTCTCTCGTCCAATCTTCGACTTCCAAGCCTTCCACGCGAAAAAATTCCCTTGTATTGTTTGTCACCAGGATCAAACCTTCCGATCGGGCATGGCCTGCAATCAACATATCCATCGGGCCGATTGGCGTACCCTTTTTCTCAAGATCCGCCCGAACCTTTCCATACTCCTCCGCGGCATAATGATCAAACGGAAGAATGGAAATAGCTGACAGAAACAGCGTGATTGCCACACGATTACGCTCCGCCATCTGGCTCTTTTCCACACCGTGCATCAACTCGCCGTAAGTAATGGAAGAAATGCATAAGTCATCCGGGTCATGCTTCAGAAAATTCTTTATCACTTCCGGCGGCTTGTGCTTAATTGCATAGATGCAGATATTCGTGTCCAGCATATATTTCACAGCTCTTCACGCTCCTGCACTGCGGGCTGTTCCCTGCCATCATTCATAAAGTCATCTGAGAACAGCTCCAGGCTGTCCAGAAAACCAGACCACTTGTTTTCCTTTGGCATTAAAATAACAATATCACCGATCTTATTAATGGCAACTTCGTCACCACGAAAGCGGCACTCTTTCGGAAGACGAACCGCTTGGCTCCGGCCATTTTCAAACAGCTTTGCCGTCATCATCGCAATACACCTCCTTATGCCATTAGTATATATTATGGTATATACCATGTCAAGGCATCCCTTTTCCAATATTACCCCTTACTTTCCATCTCCCTTTGGGAAAACACGCACCCGCAGTAATTTTGCCGGTAAAGGCCATACTCCCTTGAAAGCTCTGTGGAGCGTTTATACCCGTTTTTCTTTTTAAAATCAGAATTTAAGTAAGGAACGCCGTACACTTTCGCCAATTCCTCCCCTATCTCATTTAATTTACCTGCATTTTTCAATGGGCTGATGGAAAGGGTGGTGGTAAAATAATCAAAGCCTCCTGCCTTTGCCTCCTTGGCCGCTTCTTCCAGGCGTAAGCGGTAGCACAGAAAGCACCTTTCCCCCCCTTCCTGATCCTGCTCATGGCCCTTCACCGCCTGGTAAAACCGCTCCGGCTCGTAGCTTCCCTCCAGATAAGTAACCGTGTGCCCCGCAGGCAAAGCGGCTACCAGCCTTTCCTGCTCATCCGCCCGCTTCCTTATCTCCTCCGGCGGATAAATGTTCGGGTTATAGTAAAAAACCGTGATCAAAAAATGCCGGGAAAGGTATTCCAAAACATAGCTGCTGCAAGGGGCACAGCAGCTGTGGAGCAGAAGCCTTGGCACACGCCCTTCTTTTTGGCAGCCTTCAATCACCCGTTCCAGTTCCTTCTGATAATTCCGTTTATTCATCCCTTCTTTTCCTTTCCCATGCATCCCTTCTTTTCCCTTTCATTCCTTCTTTTTCCTTTCCTATGACAGGCACATTTGCCAACATCCGCATACGCCTGTATGCCATCTTTCCCTAAAATTCTTACCGTCAAAAAGCGCACTGCAAAACCTTCTCCCGCTTTGCAGTGCGCTTTTCTAAAGAGCCATCACAAAACCTAGCAATATATGGCAGGACTCACCAAAATGTCCAGCCTATATTGTGAAAAACTGCTGTTTTGCGACACCTCCACCATTTTTTCTAACAATCCGTCATGGCCAAATCCCGGATAGTAAAATCCCAATTAAAGGAAATCCCTGATCCGCTTGCTCCTTACGGGATTGCGCAGCTTCCTAAGAGCCTTAGCCTCGATCTGGCGGATCCTTTCCCGGGTAACGTTAAACTCTTTCCCCACTTCCTCCAGAGTCCTGGGATGGCCGTCCTCCAAGCCGAAACGCAGCACAATCACCTGACGCTCCCGCTCCTTCAGATCCCCCAGAAGGGCATCGATATGCTCCCTAAGCATTACAGACTCCACATTCCCCTCCGGCGTAACCACATTGCTGTCCGCCACGAAATCCCCTAAATTGGAATCATCCTCCTCGCCGATGGGCGTTTCCAGGGATGCCGGTTCCCTGGCAATCTGCATGATCTCCATCACCTTATCCTCAGACATCTCCAAGGCATCCGCCAGCTCCGGCACGGAAGGCTCATAGCCCAGCTCCAGGGTCAGCTTCCTCTGCATCTTGGACATCTTATTTATGGTCTCCACCATATGCACCGGGACACGGATCGTCCTCGCCTGGTCGGCTAAGGCTCTCGTCACCGACTGTCGGATCCACCAGGTAGCATATGTACTTAGCTTGTACCCTTTTGTGTAATCAAATTTCTCTACTCCTTTAATCAGCCCCAGGTTCCCTTCCTGCACCAGATCCAGGAAGCTCATGCCCCTTCCGGTATAGCGCTTGGCAATGCTCACCACTAATCTTAAGTTGGCTTCAATCAGACGTTCCTTAGCATACTCGTCGCCTTCGGCTTTCCGTTTCGCCAGCCTCAGTTCCTCCTCTGCGCTTAACAAGGGAACTGTGCCTATCTCCTTTAAATACATCCGAACCGGATCCTCTGTCCCAATCCCTTCCAGGAGATCCACTGCATCCAGGTCGATATCCAGTTCTTCATCTTCAGCATCTTTCATGAAGCTGTCGTCCGAATCGTCCAAAAGCAGAGCTTCATCAGATAATACACTCTCATCAAATACCGGAACCACGTCGATCCCGCGGTTCTCCAGGTAACTATAAATCTGATCCATCTGCTCAGGAGTCAAACTGTCGCCTGTAAAGAAATCATTGATTTCCGTTGCATCCAGGGCATTATGCCTGGTTTTTGCGAACTCAACGAGTTTGCCCAGCTTCTCTAAAAAATTGTCTTTTTCCACTTATAGCGTCCTTTCGTTAAGAAGTCTGTAAAACCCTACACAACTTTTCATTATATACGAAGATGGTATAATTTTCAACATTTTTCGTTCAAAAGTTCAGCCAGTGGGAATCGCATAGATGAAAATCATGCTTGCATGAATTTTCATCTATCGATTTCCACTGAGGGAGCGCCCGTTTATGAGCAAAGTTAGCTGCGTAAGCAGCGGGGAGTGCCGTTAGGCACGGCTTTGCGAATGGCGCAGGCTGAACGGACGGCTGATTCTACCGAAAAAGTTCAGCCCGCTTAAACCCCTACCGCAAAACCCGAATCCTCTCCCTAAGGTTAACGATCTCCGCCTCCGTCACGCTCCCCCCAAACTCACCGTCCAGAACCCAGTCCACCGGCGTTTTAGCGGTAATCTTAAGCTTTTTCGCCTTAAACTTATACACATAGTCGTTGGGCTCCTCCCGCAAAAACATATAGGAGACAATATTGCTCAGATCCTTAGGCGTCCTGGGCTTGCGGATCAAAAGCACCTCGAATTCCCCGTCATTTAAGGCAACCGACTGGGTGACAAGGCCTTTAAAGCCGCCTACGCTGATGGTATTTGTTACCATGCCGAAGACAAACTCCTCCTCCAAGACCTGGCCGTCCCACTCTATCTTTAAAGGGTAGGTCTTTAGCGCCGCCAGGCTTTTTACCCCTTCCAGCACATATGCCTGATGACCCAGCAGATTTTTCCTGTCCTGGGAGGTCTGGTAGGAAACCTCGGTAAAGGCTCCAAAGGCCGCGATATACACAAAATACCTGTCCTGGCAGAAACTCCCGATATCAATGGGGTAAGGCTCTCCCCACACCGCGCCCTTTGCCGCCTCCATCATGGATTTGGGAATCTGTAAGCTGGAGGCATAGTCATTGGTGGAACCGGCAGGGATGTACCCTAAGCAAGGCGGGGCATCTAACGCCATCAGCCCGCTGATGACTTCATTCAGCGTGCCGTCCCCCCCGCTGCATACCACCAAATCCATTTCCTGCCCAAACCGCTTCACCGCTTTTGTGGCATCCTTTTGCCCCTGGGTCACATAAAGCTGTATGCAAAAACCGGATCCGGAAAATAAGTCCAGCACATCCAAAAGCTTTCCCCGGATTTGCTCCCGTCCCGACCGCGGATTTACGATAAAAAGCATCTTTTTCATCTCAGGATCGCCCCTTTTCTATATTTTGCCTTAAAAAAGCCTTCTTATACGCAAGAAATGCACTGGGAAGAGGATATTTCCCCTCTAATTCCCGGATATCCGCCGAAACAAAGGTTTCCGGAAGCTTCCCCTTAACCTGGATCCCATATCCGGCCATATGCCATTCCACATGAGAGAAGATATGCTTGGCCTCCCCCAAAAAGCTGACCTGGCAGACCGCTTCCCGGGCAATGCCGAAACGGCCAATGGCTTCCATGACCCCATCCGGCCCCACCCGGCCTTCCACGGCGGGAAATTCATAGAGGGACGCCAAAAGCCCCTTGTCCGGCCTTTTCCTTAATGCCACGCAGCGCCTTCCCGTGCACTCACTGCCAAACACAAACACCGTTTTCTCTTCAATCCGCCGGGGTTTTTTCGATGCCTTTACCGGGATTTCCTCCCAAAGGCCTTCCCGGCCGCTTTTGCAGGAGAAAAAAAGGGGGCACAGGGCGCACTTTGGAGCGCCTTTAGGGACGCACACCAAAGCGCCTACCTCAAACAAGCCTTGGTTAAACAGCCCTGGCTCCTTCTGCTCCATGGAGGAAAGAAGCAGCTCCTCAAAGCCTTTTTTCGTCCGGGGATCGGCAATATCCTGACGGCTTCCCAAAAACCGGGATAAAACCCGCATAACATTGCCGTCCACGGCAGGAACCGGGATCCGGTAAGCGATGGAAGCGATGGCTCCGGCAGTGTACGTCCCAATCCCTGGCAGCTTTAACAGCTCCTTGTAAGATCCGGGCATTATCCCGCCATACTCCTCCATCACAAGCACCGCCGCTTTTTTTAGGTTCTTTGCCCGGCTGTAATAGCCAAGCCCCTCCCAAAGCTTTAACAGCTTCTCCTCCCCTGCCCCGGCCAAATCCCGGATCTGGGGAAAATCTTCCATAAACCGCTTAAAGTACGGCTTTACCGCCTCCACCCTGGTCTGCTGGAGCATAATCTCGGAAATCCATATGGGGTAAGGCTCCCTGCTTTTCCTCCAGGGAAGATCCCTGGCATTGGCCTTAAACCAGGAAAGCAAAGGCTCCTTGATGGCTTTTATGCTATCCTCCGCCTGTCCTTTCTCCAAGGCCCCTTCCGCCCCTTCCTTACACATATCCATAAATTCCCCGGACGGAAACCTCGCCGGACTGCACACGGCTTAAGCTGCCGTCACCCCGTTCCACCAAAAGCTGCCCGTCCTTATCGATCCCCTGGCAGACGCCGTGATATTCGCCTGCCGGATCCAATACCTGCACTTCCTGATTTAAGTTAGCCAGCATCTCCTCATAATCTTCCTTTAGCAGGGATAAGTCCTTGGTCTCCAAAAAACGCTCCACATACGGCTCAAACCATTCCATGACCCCGGCAATCAGCTGGCTGCGGTTAAAGCACCTTCCCCCCTCCAAAAGCAGGGAGGTAGCCTTGTCCCGGATCTCTTCGGGAAATTCCTTCTGGTTTACATTGATGCCAATCCCCGTGACAATATAGTGGATCCCTTCCATCTCCGCACTCATTTCCGTGAGAATCCCACAGATTTTCTTCCCGTTAACCACCAGATCATTGGGCCACTTGATCCTGGCGTTAAGGCCCGTCACCTGGTTTACCGCCTTAGCCCCGGCCAGCCCTGCAATCAGCGTGACCATGGGAGCGCAGCGGGGAGGGATATTGGGCCTTAATAAAAAGCTCATGTAGATGCTGGTTCCCGCCGGCGAGGACCAGGTACGCCCTCTGCGCCCCTTACCCGCCGTCTGGCGCTCCGCCACCACCAGGGTTCCCTCCGGCGCCCCTTCCTCCCCAAGCCTTTTGGCCTGGATATTGGTGGAATCCGTCTCCGGGAAATAAACCAGATGCCTGCCCATCCATTTGGAGCGGAGCCTGCTCCCGATCTCGGCTTCCGTGATCACGTCAGCCGCCTCCGCCAGGCGGTATCCCTTGTTCCGGACTGCCTCAATCTGATAGCCTTCCTCCTCCAGCTGCTTAATCACCTTCCAAACAGCCGTCCGGGATACCCCCAGGCGGCCGCACAGCTCCTGCCCGGACACAAACCCCGGCGCTTCCTTTAACACGGTTAATATCTCCGTCTTCATCTCTTTATCTCCAAATACTTAGGGCACTGACAACAGAAAGCAGAACCAGGATAATCCCAAACAGCAAAAGCCCCGCTCCCGCCGCCTGCTTCTTCCTGTCCCTGCCGCTCCTTTTTATCTTTACCCAGCCGTTAACCAGATTTAAGATCGCCGCCAGCATAAAAATCACCGGGAACAGCACCAGGTTATTATCCGGGTTTAAAAATGACAGCACAGCAAGGATTACAATCAGGATCCCCACGGCAATATGGAGGAAATCCAGGAAAAAATCCATGCTCCGGCTGCTTCGGCTGCTGTGCCCTTTAATTCCCTGATCATACATATTCTTTACTCTCCTGAATGGGATATTACCCCAGTGTCGCCGCCATTACCGCTTTGATGGTATGCATCCGGTTCTCTGCCTCGTCAAACACCTTTGACTGGGCCGATTCAAACACCTGATCGGTAACTTCCATATCCTGGATATGGAAGCGCTCGCCCATCTCTTTCCCAATCTTTGTTTTCAAGTCATGGAATGAAGGCAGGCAGTGGAGGAAAATCGCCTCCGCTCCCGCATTTGCCATCACCTTGTCCGTCACCTTATAAGGGGTCAGCTGTCTGATCCTCTCCTCCCACACGTCGTCCGGCTCTCCCATGGACACCCAAACGTCCGTGTAGATCACATCGGCTCCCTTCGTCCCTTCCAGCACATCCTCTGTTAAGGAAATGGAAGCGCCGGAATCCTTGGCGTAGACTTCACACTGGCTCACCAGCTCCTGGCTGGGGAAATAAGCCTTTGGCGCACAAGCCGTAAAATCCAGCCCAAGCTTCGCACAGGCCACCATCAGGGAATTCCCCATATTGTACCGGGCATCCCCAAGGTAGGCCAGCTTCAGCCCTTTAAGCCTGCCGAAATGTTCCCGGATGGTCAGCATATCCGCCAGCATCTGGGTGGGATGGTACTCATTGGTCAGCCCGTTCCACACCGGAACCCCTGCATACTTTGCCAGCTCCTCCACGATCTCCTGGCCGAAGCCCCGGTACTCGATCCCTTCGTACATCCTGCCTAAAACCCTGGCCGTATCCGCGATGCTTTCCTTCTTGCCGATCTGGGAACCGCTTGGATCTAAGTACGTGGTTCCCATCCCCAAATCATGGGCCGCCACCTCAAAAGCGCACCTGGTCCTGGTGCTGGTCTTCTCAAAAATCAGCGCAACGTTTTTCCCTCTATAGCGATCCACTCCAACCCCATTTTTCTTCTTTTCCTTAAAATCAGCCGCCAAATCCAAAAGATACGTGATCTCTTCCGGGGTAAAATCCTTTAAAGTCAAAAAGTTCCTTCCCTTTAAATCCATAGCCATTTCCTCCTTAAGTAGGTTTTGTTACCAAATTACTATATTTAAAAGCCGCTGTCAAGACTTCCGGCATACTAAACCCAGCCTGCGGCGGGATAATTGCCGCCGTTAAGGCAGGGTGTCTTCTTGCCCGCCTTCTGGACGGCAACGGATTATCAGCGGGACAGGATGCCGGCCTTCTGGCGGATTTTTAGCAGCAGCTCTTCCACCGTATACACCTTAAACCGGGAAATCCGCAGCTTTCCGGCCAGCTTCTCCAAGATCAGCAGATACAGATCCCGGTAGTCCCAGCCTTCTTTCAGCCCCTCCTTCCTGGCGATGGCCGGGAAGAATCGCTCCGTATAAACCCGGCAGCCGTCAAAAGGCCCTGGCCGGTAAGGCTCCAGCTCCGGATCGGGATAATCCGTCAGGAAACGGATTTCCGACATCATCTTGTCAAAATAATACGTCTCGCTCTCCGGGGCGTAGAGATAGTACCGCCTGCCTCCTAAGCCGTACAGCAGCCGCTGGCTGTCCAAATAGCCAAGGGACATATTTCTCCTGGCCTTCTTTGGGTTAAACTCCAAAATCCCTCCCAAACTCTGGCGTGGAGCAATATGGTAGACATTCACCCCTTCAGGGACGGAAAAGAAACGCTCCGTATCCAGCCCCAGCCCGTAGATGCGGATGCAGATAATCTCCTGGTAGCCCCGATCCGCCAGCACATCCACCGGCACATTATTGGCCGCGGCCCCGTCCGTATACCGCTTCCCCCCAAGCTTTTCCGATTTAAAGGCCGGGAAATAGGCGCTGGCCAAAAGCATATCTCCCATCTCCCCTTCCCCTACCTCCTTCATATCGATAATCAGCGGCTTTAAGTCGGAAAGGGAGATGGCCGACACAAAAAGCTCCCGGCCAGAATTTCGGATCCTCTCCTCGTCCACCGTTTCCCCAATTAAATTCCTTAATGGGGCAATGTCAAATCCCCCTGCCTTTAATACCTTCTTCACCTCCGCAAACACATCCGTCAGGGAAATGGTTTTCAAATCCTTCTTCCGAATGCTCTCCATCACCATATCGTCAATGTCCATCACCTGGGAATAACGGATATTCTCCCACAGCGCTTCCGCCTGCTCTAAGGCATCCATGCAGATTAACGCCCCGTTTAGGGCGCCTACGCTGGTTCCCGCAATCCCCTTTATCTTTATCCCGGCTTCCCGCAGAGCCTTCCACGCCCCTATCTGGTAAGAGCCCTTAGCTCCTCCGCCCTCTAAGACAATGCCGTACTCCTTTGATAAATCCAGCTTACAGTCCATGCCCTTCTCCCTCCCATTCCTTTTTAGAGGCTCTTTTATAAGCGCCCCCCTTCTTTGCATCGGATTTTCGGTCTTTTAACCCTGGTATCATAGTATTCTGCCCAGAAGGAAACTTTATCCCTGTAAATTTGTCTCTCGGACAAAACTGCACGCCCATCCGATGGCCTATGGGGAAAGCAGGCCTTCATCACAAAAAGGAGGCCGCCAAATGCTTAAGGGTTCTCCCCACATCTGTACAGCCTCCCTCTTTTTACTTTTCTGAACCTACCTCAGTTAAGGACTTTACTAACCCCGCCAGCCCCTGGATCTCGGAAGGGATAATGATCTTCGTCGCCCTTCCGTCTGCCGCCGCCGTAAAGGCTTCCAGGCTCCTAAGCTGGATTACCGCCTGATCCGCCCCCGCTTCCTTGATGAAACGGATACCGTCCGCCTGCGCCTTCTGCACCTTAAGGATGGCTTCCGCCTGGCCTTCCGCCTCTTTAATCTTCTTTTCCTTCTCTGCCTCTGCCCTCAGGATAGCGGCCTGCTTCTCCGCCTCCGCATCAAGAATGGCCGATGCCTTCTTACCTTCCGCCACCAGGATCGTAGACTTCTTCTCGCCTTCCGCCTTTAAGATGGCCTCACGCCGCTCCCGCTCTGCCTTCATCTGCTTTTCCATGGCGTCCTGGATAGCCGCAGGAGGGATGATGTTCTTTAGCTCCACCCGGTTTACCTTAATCCCCCAGGGATCGGTAGCCACGTCTAAGGATGCCCGCATCTTCGCATTGATCGTCTCCCTGGATGTCAGGGTCTGATCCAGCTCCAAATCACCGATAATATTCCTTAAGGTGGTCGCCGTCAAATTTTCAATGGCCATGATGGGATTCTCCACCCCATAGGCAAACAGCTTAGGATCGGTAATCTGGAAGAAAACCACCGTATCAATCCGCATGGTAACGTTGTCCTTGGTGATCACCGGCTGGGGCGGGAAATCCGCCACCTGCTCCTTTAAATTCACCTTTTTGGCCACCCGATCCACAAAAGGCATCCGGAAATGAACGCCTACCGACCAGGTATCTAAGTACGCCCCCAAACGTTCCACCACCAAAGCCTGTGCCTGGGGAACGATCTTAATGCAGGAGGAGAATCCCACCAGCACAATAATCAAAACAAAGATAATTGCCATAAAACCACTTATAAATGTTGCCATATCTGCCATAGCATAAGCCCACCTTTCTTATTTCATCAGCCCTCTGCCTTTAAGGTTTCCACTATCAGCTTAACCCCCTGAACCGCCTTTACCTTTACCAGAGTCCCAGCCGGGATTTTCTCCCCGTCTTTTTCGGCCCTGGCTGTCCACGGCTGGCCGTCCAGCACGGCAGTGCCGGTTCCCGCTTCATTATCCACCTCTTCCGTAACCCTGGCCTGCTTCCCTGCAAGCCCTTCCACATTCGTCTTCTTCGTATGGCGGTTCACATACTGAAGCGCCAGGGGCCTTGTCAAGAATAGCAGGACAAAAGACACCACCACAAACGCCAGAAGCTGAACCCGCTGCCCCGCTCCAAGAATGCAGAGCACCAGCCCTACCAGGGATCCCCCGGCAAACCACACGGTGGCCAGGGCAAAGGTAGCCGCTTCAATCCCTAAGAACACGACAAATGCAATCAGCCATCCCAATATCCCCATACCTTATCCTCCTTTTCGCCGTCATTTTCCGGGACTTACCCTGCACCTGCTTTTGTGCCTGCCTGCTTTCATGCCTGCCTTCCGGCAAAAGATGCACTGCCCGAAACTGCAGCGATAATTCGACAATTTACAAGTTGTTCCATCAGTATAGCACACTTCCCGCCAAAACTCAACTTACGATTTCATGACGAATTATCCCCTTCTCTGCCTGGCCGCCTCAAACATTAGGATGGATGCCGCCACGGCCGCATTTAAGGACTCCACCTGGCCTTCCATAGGGATCATCACCCTGGCATCCGCTAAGGACAAGGCCTGCTCCGTCAGGCCGTTAGCTTCATTTCCCACTAAAAAGGCGCAGGGAGCAGTATAATCTTCCAAATCGTAAGAACGGCTGCCTTTTAAGTGGGCCGCATAAATACGGATCCCCTTTTCTTTCAGTTTATTGCAGGCTTCCTCCAAACTTTCCACATAGACGAAAGGAACCCTGCACACCGAGCCCATGGTGGAGCGGATTACCTTGGGGCTGTACAGATCCGCCGTAGACGGATTCATGATTAGCCCGGTAATCCCTGCCCCTTCCCCGGCTCTTAAGATCGTCCCTAAATTTCCCGGATCCTGGATGGCCTCCAAGATCATCAGATGGGCTTTTCCCGGCCTGCCTAAAATTTCCTCCAAGGTGGTATGTTTCTGCTTAACCAAAGCCAATATCCCCTGGGGCGTCTGGGTATCGGCCATCACCTTCATCACCGGCTCCGACACCGTCTCCCAGCGATACCGCTTAAGCATGGCCTTGTGGGCCTCATCCTCCAGGAAACGCTCCGTCACGTAGATGATCTCCGTATCCTCCGGCTTAAGCTCCCGGCATATCCTGGCTCCCTCGGCCACGTAAAGCCCTTCTTCCCTTCTGGCGCGGGGTTTTTTCGCCAGGTTCGCCACCCGCCGTACCTGCTTGTTTGTGGTGCTGTTAATCATCTCTTCCTCCATTTTATGCCTGCTACAGGCAAATCCTTTCCAAATCCTCCAGCCAAATCCTTCTGCACCCATCGCTTGGCATCCGCAGATCTCCCCTGGGGGATACGGACACGGAACCCACCTTGGGGCCGTCTGGCAGGCAGGAACGTTTAAACTGCTGGGCAAAGAACCGGCGGTAAAATACTTCCAGCCATTTTTTCACCGCCTCGCCGCTATATTCCCCGGCAAAGGCCTGGACTGCCAAGCGGTAAATCTTAGATGGCATATAGCCAAAACGCAGCACATAGTAGAGGAAAAAGTCGTGAAGCTCGTAAGGCCCTACCAAATCCTCTGTTTTCTGGGAAATCTTCCCGCCTTCCGGCGGCAGAAGCTCCGGGCTTACCGGAGTGTCCAGCACGTCATACAGGACTTTAGACAAAGCCTCGTCCCCGCAGGTATCCGCAAAATAACGAACCAAATGGCGGACAAGGGTTTTAGGAACCCCTGCGTTCACCCCGTACATGGACATATGATCCCCATTATAGGTAGCCCAGCCCAAGGCCAGCTCCGACATATCCCCCGTGCCGATTACCATGCCCCCCACCTGGTTGGCTGCGTCCATCAGCACCTGGGTCCGCTCCCTGGCCTGGCTGTTTTCATAGGTTACATCGTGGTTTTCCGGATCCTGGCCGATATCCCGGAAATGAAGGCTTACCGCATCCTTAATCCCAATCTCCTTTAGGCTGGCCCCCACTTTCTTTGCCATATGGCAGGCGTTCTGGTAGGTTCGGTCCGTCGTCCCAAAGCAGGGCATGGTGATGCAGTGGATCTGGCTGCGGGGAATGCCTAAGCTGTCAAAAGCCCTAAGCGTCACCAGGAGAGCCAATGTAGAATCTAACCCCCCGGAAAGACCCACAACCCCGTAGGTGCAGCCGGTATGCTTTAAGCGCTTCTTAAGCCCCATGGCCTGGATGGAAAGGATTTCCTCACAACGCTTTTCCCTCTGGCGCTTATCATGGGGAACGAAAGGCGCTTTATCCACAAACCGCCTGATGGAAGGATTCTTCCCCTCACCGCCTTCCGCCTTGAAATCCCCCTCCTGGCTTTTTAAGGAAAAGGTTACGGTCGTATAGCCTAAATTTCCCTGCCCCTTCCCGGGAAAGCTTCCCGACTGAACCGCCTGGGTATAAGAAGGGAAGGTGGACATCCTCCGCCGCTCACTGTTTATCCGCTCCAAATCCAAGTCCGCAATCACCATCTCATTGACGAACCGTTTCGACTCTGCAAGGCAGGTTCCGTTTTCCGCGATAATGTTCTGGCCGCCAAAGACCAGATCCTGGGTGGATTCCCCCTCCCCGGCATTGCTGTAAATATAGCCGCACACCAGCCTGGCTGACTGGCCGCAGATCAAATCATGGCGGTACTGATCCTTCCCCGTAGTCTCGTCGCTGGCGGAACAGTTTACAATCACCGTGACCCCGGCCATGGCATGGCTTATGCTGGGCGGGCAGGGAACCCACACATCTTCGCAGATCTCCGCGCCTACCACCAGCTCCGGCATCTCGCTGCAGGAAAACCGGATATGGCTCCCCATGTAAATCCAGTCGTCAAACATCTCATCCCAGGCTTCCACCGTCTCGTCATTTCCCGGGCAGAAATGGCGCAGCTCGTAAAACTCCGAATAATTGGGCAAATGCTTTTTCGGCACAAGCCCTAAAAGCTGCCCACGGCAGATGGCTGCCCCGCAGTTATAAAGCTTCCCCTCCATCTCCCAGGGAAGGCCCACGAAAACCAGCATATTTAAGGCCTGGGAAGCCTTTGCAATCTCCTTTAACTCTTCCTTAGCCTTCCGGATCAAGGGAAACTGCAAGAATAAATCCTGGCAGGTATAGCCGGTTAGGCAAAGCTCCGGGAATACCATCAGCTCTACCCCTTCCTTTGCCCCCTCTTCCATCAATCTTACAATCTGCTCCCGGTTATAAGCCGGATCCGCTACCCGAATGTCAGGGGTTGCCGCGGCAACCCGGATAAATCCGTCTCTCATCTTTTTGGCTCCTTTTTGTAGTTCATGCGGCAGATATGAGCCGCAAGTTTATCGTTTTTAATTATGGTTGATTTTTTGGAAAATATCAGGTAAGATACCAGGAGCAAACGATCGTAAATTTTGCGCAAGCCTTCTTGCACAAGAAGCACTGAATTTGGTATCAGCCAAAGTATGAAAAACGCTTTTTGCCCTAATATCTAATATAATAGTATAGCACATCTTAGGGGTGTTGCACAGGGGAATTTTAAGAGAATGTAACTGTTCAGCACCTTCACCGTTACAAGCAAAAATCCATTGAAAATTGCCTGCGGCAATGGGATTTTTGCCCTATGGCCGAGTTTATCTTACGTTCAGCGCAGTAAATGCGCAGACCTGCCAAACAGTTACAAGAGAATCCATAAACAGAAAGGAACTTACCGCATATGCTGCACGAACATTCCAGAACAGAACGATTAATTGGCACGGAAGGGTTAGAAACGTTAAAAAACAGCCACATCCTGGTATTTGGGATAGGCGGCGTCGGCTCCCACTGCGCGGAGGCCCTGGCCAGAAGCGGAGTGGGGAAATTAAGCTTGGTGGATGGGGACACGGTTTCGCTGACAAACATTAACCGCCAGTCCATCGCCCTCCACAGCACTGTGGGAAAAGAGAAAACCCAGGCAATGAAGGAAAAAATCGCCGATATCGCCCCTTCCTGCCAGGTATTTCCCTGGCAGGCTTTCGTGCTGCCCCAAAACTTAGGAGAGCTGATGGAAAACATCCAGGCGGCGGCAGGACAGCGGCCTGATTACATTATTGATGCCATCGACAATGTTTCGGCAAAGCTGGCCCTGGCGGAATACGCCTTAACTGCCAAAATTCCCCTAATTTCCTCCATGGGAACGGGAAATAAGCTGCACCCGGAGCTTTTTGAAATTACCGATATTTTTAAAACCAGCGTATGCCCCCTCTGCCGGGTCATGCGGAAAGAACTGAAAAAACGGGGCATCCCTGCCCTAAAGGTACTGTACTCAAAGGAAGAGCCGCGAAAGCCTTTTAAGCTGGAGGGGCAGGAAGAAACCACAAAAGAAGGGCGGCCCATCCCCGGCAGCATCTCCTTCGTGCCTCCCGTGGCGGGGCTTCTGATGGCTGGGGAGGTGATCCGGGAAATGCTGCCTTAAATACGCGATCCGGCAGCTGTCATGAACAGTACCATCTTCCAGTTTATCGTAAGCCCTAAACCGTCTTCCACAATGAATATGGGCTTGTGATGGGCTTAAACCCACTGTACCCTTTTGCTCCGCATTTCTTGCAAAAGCGCAGAATCGTTGCCGCGGAAACTTAAGCCGTGGCCGCCAATTCCCTGATGGTCATCTTGTTGATTGCGTTCTGTTTTTCACGATACAGTCATAAACGGCAAAATCAAGTTCCGTGAACCTTTCCATTACTTCTTTTGAGAACATCGCCAAGCACCTCCAAATGCAAAAATGGGAGCTGCCTTTCCCCCACAGAAAGCAGCTCCCCCGGTCACGTTCAAAACCGTCACACTATTAGTTTTATACTTTGGCATCCCCATACCAAAATATGCTGTAAGGCACCCCGTTGTGCTTCTTACAAAACATAATATAGCGCTTTTTCACATAAATGTCAATGTTTTTCGGCAAATTTTATGAATTTATTCCAAATTCTTATCTTCCCTCATAAACTTTCCTTTGTTGGACACACTAAAGCATGATAAAAAGGGCGCCCAAACAGCCCAAGGAGGAATGTTTATGAATTTTTCTGCCGATCTGTCAAGCAATCTCCAGCATTTAAAAAATACCCTGCAGGCCGATCGATGCTTTGATATCGTTTACCGGGTAGTAGAAATCGGAGGGCGCAAAGGATGCCTGTTCTTTGTGGACGGCCTGACAAAAGACGAAGTCTTGCTAAAGATCCTGCAGGTATTCCAGGCCATTAAGCCGGAAGGGATGCCTATAGACGCCCACGGCTTTTCCAAGCAGCGTATCCCTTACGGGGAAATCGGACTGGTTTCCGACGAAGCGTCCGCAGTTACCCAGCTCCTTACCGGCATCACCTGCCTGCTTATCGACGGCTACGATCAATGCCTGACCATCGACTGCCGCACTTACCCGGCCAGAGGGGTTTCTGAGCCGGAAAAGGATAAGGTCATGCGCGGCTCCCGGGATGGCTTTGTGGAAACCCTGATCTTTAACACCGCCCTTATCCGCCGCAGGATCCGGGATCCGAAGCTGATTATGGAGATCATGAACGCGGGGGAAAGCTCACACACGGACATCGCTGTCTGCTACATGGAAGGACGGGTGGATGAAAAACTGCTCTCCACCATTAAGGAACGGATCAAAAAGCTCCACGTGGACGCACTGACAATGAACCAGGAAAGCCTGGCGGAATGCATTTACCCCCATAAATGGTACAATCCGTTTCCCAAGTTCAAATTTTCCGAACGCCCCGACACCGCCTCGGCTTCCATCCTGGAAGGAAACATTGTGATCCTGGTAGACAATTCCCCTGCCGCCATGATCCTTCCCTCATCGGTTTTTGATATCATCGAGGAGGCAGACGACTACTATTTCCCTCCCGTCACCGGCACTTACCTGCGCCTTTCCAGGATGCTAATCTCCCTGCTCACCCTGATCCTGACGCCGCTGTGGCTGGCCTTTCTCCAGAATCCGGAATCCATCCCTTCCTGGTTGGACTTCATCCGCCTGTCCGATCCGCCCCATGTGCCGGTATTCTACCAGCTGATCATCCTGGAATTTGCCATCGACGGCCTAAGGCTGGCAGCCATCAACACGCCCAGTATGCTGACCACGCCCTTAAGCGTTATCGCCGGTATCGTCCTGGGAGAATACTCGGTGAAATCCGGGTGGTTCAGCAGCGAAACCATGCTGTACATGGCCTTTGTCACCGTAGCCAACTACTCCCAGGCCAGCTTTGAACTGGGGTATGCGCTGAAATTCATGCGGATACTCCTCCTTATCCTCACCGCCCTGTTTAGCTGGTACGGCTTCTGGGCAGGAATCCTGATTTCCGCCTGCGCCATCGCCTTTAACCGCACCATTGCCGGGAAAAGCTATATTTATCCGCTGATTCCGTTCCGCTTAAAGGAAATTAAAAAACGGTTCTTTCGGCAGAGGATTCCGCATACGGAAAAGCAGAAATAGGGACGCGGATATTTGGTGCTTTTCTGCGGAGCTGGCTAGCGGAGAATGGCATTTTCAGGCATCCAGTACACTAGCCGTCTGTGGTGCGTGTACACGAAGAAAACCGTATAAAACGGCGGCGCTTAACGAGGTCTTTCACAAATTTAGCGCCCGTTCCGTTTTATGTCAAGCGAGAGCGCGTTTTCGTGTGTACATCCACCACAGGCGGCGAACTCGTCAGCCTACGTGTCTCATCCCAATCAATAAACTTATCGTAAGAAACGCAGCTAACACCATCCACTCCCAATACCACCCGATACAACCCAGCGCCAAAACCACCTCACCAGCTATCCAAGTTGACAAAGCATTAATCCCCCCAAATGGAAACATCCTTACCCTTTCAAAAGATTAAACACCTTTAATAAAATCCTCCCTCATCGGCGTAAACACATCCAAAAGCTTCGTATTCTCCAAAGCCACCACCCCATGAATCACATTAGGCTTCACATAGTACGTATCCCCTGTCACCAGAACCTTGTCCTCCTGCCCTTCCTCCTGGTACAGAAGGGAACCGGAAATCAAGTATCCGATCTGCTCATGGGGATGGCTGTGCTTTGCCCCTATGGCGCCTTTTTTAAACTGAAGCTCCACCGTCATCAGATTCGGCGCATACGCCAGGATTTTCCTGGACACGCCTTCACCAGCCGTCTCTAACGGAATTGTTTTGTTTTCTACATACATATTTCTTCCTCCTTTAGTCCTTCAACAATTGCTAATGCCGTATGCCCAATGCCGAAACAACTATCCCTTAGCAAAACCATTCCCTACTCTTAAAAAAACGAATTAGACAAACCTCCCTCCCCACGCTATACTAAATATAACCTTAAATCTGATCTTAATTTTGTTAATCTTACTAGATCTTACTAAATCTTATTCGATCAATTACGAAGGAGGCCCCACGATGGAAGGTTTTGTAAATATGGTAAATGCCCAGCTTATTCTTCTGATTTACCTGTGTATAGGGATATATTGCTGCAAAAAAGGGATTATCGATCCCCCTGCCAAGAAAAAATTAATCGATCTGATCTTAAAGATTACCTTGCCCTGCATGATTTTCAATTCCTTCAATAAGCCCCTGACCCCGGAGATCCTGCGCAAAACCGCCATGGCTTTTTTCGTGGCTTTCTGCATTGCCATCCTTTCCTTAATCTGCGGCAAGTTTCTTTACAACCGATATCCCCGGGAGAAGAAAAGCATCCTCCAGTACTGCACCCTGGTAAACAACTCAGGCTTTTTGGGAATGCCCATGGTATCTTCCGTGTACGGGGCCGACGGGCTTTTGTACGCTTCCATTTTTATTATCCCCAACCGGATTATGATGTGGACTGCCGGTCTTTCCCTGTTTACCGTCTCGGATTTTAAGAGCAAGTGCAAGAATATCTTTTTAAACCCCTGCATCATCACGGTGGTTTTAGGAATCCTCCGGCAGCTTTTTGCTGTCCCCCTTCCTGAATTTTTAGATAAATCTATCGCAAACAACGGGGCAGTCACTTCCCCCATGTCCATGATCGTTATCGGCACGATGCTGGTGGGCATTCCCTGGAAATCCCTTTTGGAGCCAAGCATTTTCTACCTGACCTTTGTGCGGCTTTTAGCCTTGCCGCTCATTGCCCTGATTTTTATGAATATCCTGGGCTTTGATCCTATGCTCAGGGGAGTTTCCCTGATCCTTACCGGTATGCCTGCCGGCAGCACCAGCGCCCTTTTGGCCTCCAAGTACGGAGCCGACACCGACTATGCCTCCCGGTGCATCGTTACCACTACCTTAATCTCCCTGGTGACGATCCCCATCCTGATGCTGTTTATTTAGCTTCCAGACCCTGAGCTACCTCCTTAATGGCCTGATAAATTTCTTCGTCATGGCGGCCTGATTCCTCGGCGCTTAAATAGTAAGGCATCATGTTCATCTCTTTAATGTCTTCCTGGGCTGCGGGATCCCTTAAGATTTCCTGTACCAGCCATTCATAGTAAGCAATCACCTCTTTTTTTGTCCCTTTGGGAAAATAAAGGGAGAAATCACAGTCCGGGTACACCAAATCCACCCCCTGTTCATTTAAGGTAGGAATACCTTCAAGGATCTCGTACCGCTCCTCAGAGGGGATGCCGATGCATAAAAGCTGGCCGGAATCCAAGTATTCCTTCGTGTTCACGTAAGCGCCGGGCATTAAATCCGCCTGGCCGGACAGCATGGCCGCAATCTTATCGGCATTGGATCCTACATCTACCAGGTTAAGCTCAATCCCCGCCGCTTCCTCGAAAGCCAAAAGCTCGTAATAGGTGTAAGCCCCCACCTCCGTGCAGGCCCTAAGCCTTCCGGGCGCTTCCTTAGCTGCCCGGATAAACTCTTCCAGATTTTGGAAGCTGCTGCCATTAACATAAAGCTGCTGCACCGGATCCTTGACGAAGGTAGGGCCTAAGGCAAAAGCGCTGAAATGGTAATCCGCCACACCGGCAACATTAGCCACATTCACCAAATTGTGGCCGTACAAAAGGGTCTGCCCGTCGGGCGCTGCCGCCAAAACCTGGTTTGCCGCCACCGTGCCCACGGATCCGGAAACATTGGACACTGCAAACTCCTGCCCTGTAATCTGGCTGGCATACTGGGCAAACACCTGAGCCGAGCGATCCGTGTTCCCTCCCGGGCCTGCAGGCACGATCACGGAAACCGTTCCTGCAGGAACCCAGCTGCCTTTCTCATCCGCCTGGCCTCCTGCCTCCTGTGCCTGGCTGCCTTCCGATGCCTCCAGGCCCTTTAAATCCCCTGACGCACCACCCTCTTCCCCTATGCCGCCTGCCTGGATGCCGCACCCGGTGACGCAAAGCGCCGCCACCGCCGCCATCGCCAAAGCCCCTTTCCTTATTCCTTTCATTGCCTCTCCCTCCCCAACTCATCAGCGCAAAAACCCTTTCCGCCCAAAGCAACCCCAAACGAAGGCCTCTGTGCCGCCGGGCGCGCCCTCTATGATGCAAAACAAGGCCGATCCTGCCTAAACAGTACCGGCCTTGCCTCTACTTTACCTGAAATACAGCTTAAATTCAAGCTTAATTTATGATATGCTCACGGCTGCTGCTATTTGTTCCACTCGCTGCCTTCACGAACCAGGCAGGGTTTTTTGGAATTGAACTTCCAGCCAGGAATCAGATACTGCATTCCCACAGAGTCATCACGCCCGCCCAGGCAATTGTCCATATACAGCTTGTGGGCTTTCAGCACCTGATCCATATCTACCTCGATGCCCAGGCCCGGCTTCTTGGGAACTTCCACGCAGCCGTCCACAATCTGAAGCGGTTCTTTCGTCAGCCTCTCTAAGCCTTCCTGCCAGATCCAGTGGGTATCCAGTGCATTGTACTCGCCGGGAACTGCGGCGCCTACCTGGGTAAACATAGCCAGGGAGATATCGAAATGGTTATTGGAATGGCTTCCCCAGGTATAGCCGAAATCATGGCACATCTGGGCTACACGCACAGAACCGGCCATGGTTAAGCTTTGTTTTTCACTTCCTGTTTATTATTTTAATGGATTCTTTAGCAAAAGTAAAATTACTAATTCTTCGCTGATACTTAGTATTTTTAAGAGAATTTTGTCTATTTTTTACAGAAAGGATGCGCAATGGACACCAAGCAAATTGAATATATCCTAAAAATTGCCGAGGAAAATAACATCACCAAAGCCGCTGACAAGCTGTTCATCACCCAGTCCGCCTTAAACCAGCAGCTGCTGAAGCTGGAAGGCGAATTAGGCACGCCCCTTTTCCACCGTTCCCGCTCCAACTGGCCCCTACCGAGGCCGGGGAGGTCTACATCAAAAACGCCAGGGAGATCCTTTCCCTAAAGAAAAACACCTACAGCCAAATCAGCGACATCGCCAATTCCAGGAGGGGCCACCTCTCCATCGGCTTTACGCCGGGGCGCGGAATCAATATGTTTACCTCCATCTATCCGGTTTTCCACCAGAAGTACCCGGATGTTTCCGTGGAGCCGGTGGAAAAAAGCGTCCATGAGCTTCAGCAGATGATCGGCGAAAGCAGCCTGGATATCGCTTTCCTCACCTTAAGGCCGGAGGATTATACCAATGACGAATACATCACCCTGGTCACGGAGGAAATCCTTTTAGCCATCCCCTCCGGCCATCCCCTGGGAGCCTTTGCGGCCCCACCCGGAAAACCTTTAGCCATTATGGACTTACGGAGCCTGCAGTATGAGCCTTTCGTGGTCATGGATAAAAACTCCACCATGCGCATCCTGATTAATGATACCTTTAAACAGTTTGGGATTACCCCCAATATCCTGTTTGAAACCCGCAACAACAACACCATCATCTATATGGTGCAGACAAACCTTTGCTGCGGCTTAGTCCCCTCCTACTACGCCCAGAACAGCCCGGAAGGCATCGCCTTCTTCCAGCTTCCCACCCATCCCTGCTGGCACGTCACCGCCAGCTATAAGCGGAACGCCTACCTAAACAGGCCCGCCAAGCTGTTCATCAACATGGTTAAGGAACACTGGAACTTAAATCCTTTTGACCGGCCAAGCCGCATTGCCCAGGACGAGGAGCGGGAGTAAAGCTCCTGCTTTATAAAAAAGAATCCTGCTCCGCAGGATTCTCCGCCTGCGGCGGGTCGCTTCAGCGACATAATTCCTTTCCGCCGCAGTGCGATCCAAAGCGGAGCGTTTTTGTTTCATAGGACGCAATTTCCTATGAAATAAAAAATCAGGTGATAGGCGCCGGGTTAAAGATGCACATATCATTGTGGAAGCCGTGCTTATCGCTGTAGGGCTGGGCCTCACCGCTGGCCACGGCCAGGATAAACTCAAAGATCTCCGTGCCCACCTCCGCGATGGTTTTTTCCCCGGTAGCTACGTCGCCGGCAGAAATATCAATCAGGTCAAACCAGTGATCCTTCATCTCGTTGCGGCTGCAGACCTTGATGACCGGGCTGATATCCAATCCGTATGGCGTTCCCCGCCCAGTCATAAACACCTGCAGCCCGATGCCGCTGGCAACCTGGCTGGGCCCGCAGACGATATCGCTGGCCGGGGTAGCGGCGTAGATCAGGCCGTGCTTCGTAGGCTTCTGGGCAGGGGAAAGGACTTCAACAATCTGGCTCGTGCCGCTTTTCGCGATGCTTCCCATGGCCTTCTCCACGATATTGGCCAGCCCGCCCTTTTTATTCCCCGGGGTGGGGTTGGCATCCCGGCCTACGCCGCCCTGAGCCAGGTAATCATCGTACCATTTCATCTCTTCCGCCAGCCGATCCCTGGTATGGGCATCAGGGCAGCGGGCCGCCAGCATATGTACGCCATCCCTTACCTCCGTAACCTCTGAGAACATGACCGTGCCGCCGCCCCGCACCAGCATATCTGCCGCATAGCCCGCGCTGGGATTGGCCGATACGCCGGAAAAGGCGTCGCTTCCGCCGCACTGCATCCCCACCAGAAGCTCGCTTAAGGGAAGCTCTTCCCTTGTCCTTTTATTTAACTTCTCAAGCTTTTTCTCTGCCATCTCCATAATCGCCCCCATCATGGCGTCATGACCCGCGTAATCCTGGAGCGTCAGCACGTTTTCCGGGTTAATATCCTCCGGGGGAAGCACCCGGTCATAGGTCAGCTTCTCACAGCCTAAGCCTACCACCATAATCTCGCCGCCGAAATTAGGGTGGCGGATCACATTGGTGATTGCCCGGATGGGAATATAGGCCATGGGGGCATTGATGGCCACGCCGCAGCCGTAAGGATGGGTGACGGCCACCACGCCGTCCACGTTAGGATACTTGGGCAAAAGCTCCTTCTTAATGCGCTCCACGGCTACCTTAAGCACCCCTGCCGCGCACTGCACCGTAGTGACGATGCCCAGGAGGTTCCTGGTTCCCGCAGGTTCCTGGGCGTTCTTATACCCCATCCAGGTGGTGCGGGTGGGCAGGGGCAGATCCTCAAAGGGCACAAGGTTCGTGCCGAATTCCATATCGTCTACCGACGGGCTTTTGGGCAGCTCAAGCATATGCTCATTGATCCAGTCACCTTTTTTAATGGGATCAATGGCATAGCCTAAGACCACGCCGTAGCGGATGATCTCCCCTCCTGCCGGAATGTCCGTGAGGGCTACCTTGTGGGCCTGGGGGATATCCTGGTTTGCCACAAGGCCTTCCATAATCTCCGTGCCCTTGGCCGTATCCTGCACCACCACCACTACATTGTCCTGATCCTTGATCTTCACATACTTTCGTTTTGCCATATATTTCCTCCTTCCAGGGACGCAGCCCCTTTCCCGGCACAGCTCCCCATCCCATCAGCCTCCCATGCCTTTGCCTTCCCGCATCCCTTTTCTGATGGCTTAATTGTACTTCTTTTTCTTCCTTCTGTAAAATTGATAAAAATTAGACAAATCTAACAAAAAATTAGAAAACTATTGCCAGCCCAAAGTTTTTGTTTTACAATGCAGGGAAAGCAATCGGACTTGGGAGGAGACGCGGCTATGGATACGAAACTAATCGAATATATTTTGAAAATCGCAGAGGAAAACAATATCACCCGGGCTGCCCAAAAGCTGCACCTAACCCAGCCTGCCTTAAACCAGCAGCTGCTGCGCTTAGAGCGTGAGCTGGGGCTGCAGCTTTTTTACCGCTCCCGCACAGACTGGCATCCCACAAAGGCCGGGGAAATCTATCTGGAAAACGCCCGGAAGATGCTTTTGCTGAAGCAGGAAACGTATAAGCAGCTAGGGGATCTGGCCGCCCGTCAGAAGGGAACCCTTTCCATCGCCTTTACGCCAGGCCGTGGCACGTCCATGTTTTCCTACGTATACCCGAAATTCCACCGGCGCTACCCGGAGATCACCGTAGAACCCTCTGAGCTAAGCGTCCGCAGGCAGCAGACGCTGATCGCCCGGGGCCAGCTGGATTTAGGCTTCCAGACCTTATGCGATGTCCATCGGACGGACGACGAATATATCCCTTTAGCCACCGAGGAAATTTACCTGGCCGTCCCAAAGGGCCATCCGGTATGCAAAAGCCTCCCTGCCGTCCAGCCAAAGGGCAAAGGCAAAAAGCCTTTGGACTTCCCTGAGCTGGATATTTGCAAGCTGCAGTATGAGCCTTTCGTCCTGATGTACAAGGAATCCACCATCCGCCAGCTTACCGACCGGGTATTTGCCAATGCTAACTTCTCCCCCAACGTGCTTTTTGAGACGGCCAGCAACCAGACCATCCTGATGATGATCCGAAGCTTCCTCTGCTGCGGCCTGATCCCTGCCTACTATCTGCAGGAGCCAGACGAAAAAATCGCCTGCTTCTCCCTGCCGGAGCACCCCTGCTGGGATATCGCCGCATCCTACCGGAAAGGGACATATCTGTCCAAACCGGCCAAATACTTTATCCAGCTGGCATCTGCCTACTGGAACCCTTAATTATGCCTAAACCGCCAAGGAGGACTTAGTGTGAAAGAAAGTAGAAGACAGCCAAAAACTGGCGCACTTAAACAAGCTATTGAATGCCACCCTCTCATAAAGAATGACATCACACGCAGGACATAGCATCCTTGTTGCCTCCGACAAAGCTGTTACAAAGCGGAGAACATGACAATAAACGACTACGAACCCGCTATCGGATTATCGGTAGCGGCTACCGATAATATCAAAAACATAATTACAAGGACGGCGGGGAATGTTCCTCGCCGTCTTTGTACTGGCCAATACTTAATGGCAGTATGAACTTGTCCTTATTGCCTGTGACTGGTACAATAGAGGTCAAATTGAATATCTTTTGGAGAACTGAAATCTTTTGAAAAACCTTGTAAGGTTTTAGAGTTTTTCCCGTCTTATAGGGTGAAGGGACCTTCAAGTTGCAGAGAGGAGGCATTGCGTTGGAGGATAGTCAAATCATTGAATTATACTGGAAAAAGAATACAGACGCTATATCAAAAACCGCCGACAAGTATGGCGCATACTGCTATGCAATTGCCAAAAACATTCTGCACAACCACGAAGATTCCGAGGAGTGTGTCAATGATACTTGGCTCCATGCATGGAATGCGATGCCTCCGCAGAAGCCCAATGTGCTTCGGCTGTTTTTGGCGAAAATTACCCGCAATCTTTCCTTAGACCGCTTCAATGTGCGAAATGCAGAAAAACGGGGCGGCGGCGAGATCACCCTTGTCCTGGACGAACTGGTGGAATGTTTTAATGGCGGCGCAGACACAGAGACAGCATACGAGGCCAAAGAACTGCGGCAGTGTATCCGGCGTTTTGTGCGCTCACTGCCGGAGCGGGAGGGAAATGTGCTGGTACGCCGGTACTTCTTTGCCGAATCTATAGCGGATATTGCGCGGCGGTACGGCCTGACAGAAAATCATGTGACGGTGATGCTGAGCCGGACGCGGAAAAAGCTGAAGGCGCATCTTTTGAAGGAGGGATACCGATGAACAAAAACGATTTATTCAGGGCATTTGACGGAGTGGATGACGATATTCTGGAACGCAGTGAGGTTCCCACAGCCCTCCGCAGGCCATTGGCCTACCGAAAGTGGCCGGCGGTGGCCGCCTGTTTGGTTCTAATTATAAGTCTGACGGGGGGTATCCTCGTTGCTGAAGCCAAAGAGTACAACGCGGCGGTAGACTTTTTCGAGGAGAACGGTCTGTCCACCGAGGGGCTGAGCCGGTCAGACGTGAAAGCTGTTTACCGGGATATTACCAGCCAGCATTTCACCTATGACAAAACGGCGGAGGTCATTGAACGGGCAGTACCTGGGCTGGAAATCTCCCAGCGGGAGCCTACCCCGGAGGAGTTGGCGGCGCTGTGGGATCGGAACGTGTGGCGCAACACCCGGTCGGAAACCGGGTTTAGCTACCGCATGGATGTCCGGGAGAAGCTGGACGAGAGCCTGGGCTTCGATGTGCTGGACAGGAGCGTTTTGGAGTGCTACCGGGATGGCAATCCGATCTGGTCGGTGGAGTTCCCCGACCTCTACGTGGAGGACGGTGTGCACACCTCCGCCGGGACGGCGGTGTGGGGGCATAATGACACCTGGTCCAGTGAGCAGCCTGTGTATTCCAGCATGGCTCGGGTGGACGAGAGTGGGAACGTCCTCTGGCAACGTCAACTGGATCACGGCTTTGAGCGAGAGTATATCGCCGCCGTGCTGGACAACGGGGACGGCACATGGGCGGTCGTCAGCCGGGGAGACTTCCGTTACCTCTGCCTGAGCCAGTACGACACAGACGGAACCGAGCTTAGCTTCTGCAAGACCGAGGTCGGTAATAAGGGCATCTGGAATGCCATCCGCTTGGGAGAGGGCTACCTGATACAGCTGGGACACAAGCTGGATGGAGAAACCGCCCGGCTGGTGAAGCTGGATCGGGAGGGGAGTTTAATGGACACCTTCACTTATGAAGGGGATGACTGTGATTACACCATCACTGATATGATTGAGTTTGGGGATCGGGTGTATCTGTCCGCCTACGCAGTGCCCAAGCAGAAGGACAAGGGCGGGCGGTATGAGATTGCTGACATCCTGGCTTACTTGTTTAACAACAACATCTGGGAAATCTCCAGTGAGGAACTGACCCCTATGGTGAGGGACAACTACACGGCGGTGCTGTTGCTGTGTGACCCGGAGGGCGGTACGCCGGAGGCATTCTATTCTGTCAAAGGATCTCTGGGGGGAAAATTGGCAGTAAACGATACTGGAGAATTGGCGTGGGATGTGGAGAGCATAGTGAACACATTCTATTCCCCAGCTACCAATTCCTTTACCATTGGTGGCACCTGTCAAGTATTCTGTTATACCTTTGCCGATGTCGGAACTTTCCTTAGTCAAGAGGACACAGGCGAAACAGTACCATATCATAGATAATCCCCCAAAGGGTAGTCCAAGAAAAGTCCTCCACCAGCATTCTTATATGTTTTTCCTTTGAATTGGTACAATCTATTGTATCTGCGTTTTTGTTTTTGAAGGGAGGCCGGACAATGGAAAAAATCAAAACGGAGGAAGTCAGGCACAGGCGGGGCAGACCAAAGCTGGATGCTCACATCACGGAGGAATACGCCCCCAGCAGGCGGCAGGCGCTGAACAAGATGTATCTCTATGAGGGTGTCCATCTATTATCGGTAGCGGCTACCGAAATTCAAAACAGCGAAGTTTTATGGCGGGAGGACAGAACAGCCGTCACCTTAAAATCCCGTGACGGCATTCTGGAGCAACTCGGCAGAATGGCGGTGCAGGACAAGCTGGACCGTACCGATTGCGTCTATCTCGCCAACCTTGCCATCGCCGCCGTTCGAGCCGGGTATACCACACGAGAGGTAGAAGTTGCTCTGCGGAAAATCCGCATGGCGGCAAAGTCCAGCATGAAAAATCCAGACAGCGAGGCGCTTTATTGTGCGCTGGGCAACACCGTGGACATTCTGCGGAGGATGGGAGGTATCGCATGAAAACGGAAAAACGGCCAGTGGAAATCACAGTGGCGGGGGAACTCCCAGGCTTTGAATACAGCGGGCGCCGGGGCGTGTTTTTGAACCTGGGGCTTGATGTGGAAATGGACGGAGTGACCTATCACCTGTCCAGCAGCCATTTCTTGAACTCAAGAATGGAATTGTTGAAGGTGGAGAAGCGCTTTTTCTGATAAGAAGGCTGAACTCCGGATGTGGTTTTGATGATTGTGGCAACGAGAAAAGATTTGTGAACATCGACGCCACAGCAGGTCTGATAAACAACTTTCATAGGCAACGCTCCTTTCTGAAAAATAGAGAAGCCATTGACTGTTCCACCACACATTTAACAAGAGTTAAAACAATTCTTAGTGTACGGTCTAATAGGGCCACTTATTTGTGCTTGGAAGGTGGAACTTACACTGATTAACATACTGTCTAAAACGAGAGCGTTTTTACGACTCACCTCCCCGTGCTTTGTAGTATAGCTTCTCGCTTTTATTATAGGTACAACGTGGAGGATAGTCGATACTTTCATTACTATTTGTGCCGCCAGCCGAAGGCGGCGGAATGGAGGATAACATGAATCTGCGCGACGTTGAATCCATCGTTAAAATCGCCCAGGAGGGAAATATCGCCCGCGCGGCGGAAAAGCTGTTTATCACGCCCTCGGCTCTCACCCAGCAGCTCCAGCACCTAGAGGAGGATATCGGAACTCCCCTCTTTACCCGCTCCCGCAAAGGCTGCACCCTCACCGACGCAGGAGCCATCTACCTAGAGTCCGCAAAAAAGCTTCTGGAAATCCGCCGGGACACCTATAACCGGCTCCAGGATATTTCCTCCATCAAAAAAGGAACCCTTTCCATCGGCCTGCCTCCGGAAAGGGGCGTGGAAATGTTCCGTTACCTGTATCCCCGGTTCCATAAGCAGTATCCAGGGATTACTATCTGTGTCCACGAGGTAAATGTGCTGCGGCAGCAGTCCATGATCGCAGACGGCCAGCTGGATCTGGGGTTTATGACCTTATGCCAGCACCAAAAAACCGCAGACGAATACCAGGTGCTCCATAAGGAGGAGATCCTTTTGGCCCTCCCTGCGGCGCACCCGGCCTGCCGCCTGGCCGTCCCGGCAGAAAACCGCCCTTTTCCCCTGCTGGATATCCGTTCCCTGGCAAAAGAGCCCTTTGCCCTGATTTTCAACGGCTCAACCCTGCGGGATCTGGAAAACCGGATTTTCCAGGAGGCCGGCTTCGCCCCCTTAATCCTGTTTGAGACGGCTCGCTTAAGCACGATCCTTGCCATGGCCTCCGACGGCGTCTGCTGCGGCCTGGTCCCGGCCTACACCGCCCTAAAAAGCCTTCCGAAAATCGCCTTTTTCACCCTGCCTGACCAGCCCTTCTGGCTCCAGGCCGCCAGCTATAAAAAACGTTCCCATCTAACCCAGGCTGCCCGCTTCCTGATTTCATCCGTATCAGATTACTGGAACCGGGAAACTTTCGGCGCGCCGCCGGATCCCGGTCAGTAAATTTTGTAAATCAGACATTACAATAATCTATAAATCCGACACATCAATCACCGCGCCGGTGTCGGCGGAGCTTACTAAGTACGCATACTTTGCCAGGGCAGGTTTCCTGGGCTTCTTAAGGGGCGTCCATCCCTCCCTCCGGCGTGAAAGCTCTTCCTCGCTTACATTGACGGTCAATGTGCGGTTATGGATATCAATCTCAATCTCATCCCCGTCCTCCACAAAAGCGATAGGGCCTCCTGATGCCGCCTCCGGGGACACATGGCCGATGCACGGCCCATGGGTAGCTCCGGAAAACCGTCCGTCCGTTACCAGGGCACAGTCCTCATCCATGCCCCGCCCCATAATCAGCGACGTGGTAGAGAGCATCTCCCGCATTCCCGGGCCGCCCTTGGGGCCTTCGTAGCGGATGACAATCACCGTTCCCTTTTCAATGCTCCCTGAGCTGACGGCAGCGTCCGCCTCCTCCATGGAATTAAATACCCGGGCCTTCCCCTTAAAATAATACATGGATTCCTTTACGCCGGACTGCTTGAATCCTCCTCGTATAATGAATTTGTGCTTTGCTCCGGTTAAGCTTTGTGGACACCGGGCATCTGCAATATTCATCTGATAAGCTGACTATACCAAAGGAAAAAAGGATTTTCAATGGGAGGGATGGATGCCGGACAAATCATGGACAATATTAGATTATTTTATACAAATTTGTCCGATTCATCAATATTAAGCCTTGACCGGATGACCAAAAGATGGTACTGCATCCGTTCCTTGGCCCCTGCCCCGTCCCGGTTCTCTATAGCCTCCACAATGCGCCGGTGTTCTAAGTTCGTCTCTTCCCCATGGCGTTTAGGGAATACGTAGTCATAAAGGATCTGCATCTGGTGGATCATGGGGAGCAGATGGTAAATCACGCTGTTACGGCTGCAGTCGGCAATCATCTGATGGAAAGCCATGTCTTTTTCAATGATCTCCTGTGGCGAAAGCCCCTCCGCCTCCATTTCGCCGCATAAACGATGCAGCAGGCTGATTTCCTGCTTTTTAGCGTACTGGGCAGCCAAAAGGGCGGTATTCGGCTCCACCATCAGGCGGATCTGCAGCAAATCGGAAACCAGCTTCCGCTTATCATAGACGGCAGAAAGCCCCAAAGGATCCCCGCTCATGCCAAACTGCCGGGAAATATAAGTGCCGGAGCCGCGCTCCACGCGCAGGATATTTTGATCCGCCAGGATCTTAATGGCGGCCCGCAGGGTAGAGCGGCTGACCTCAAGCTGGGAAGCCAAGATATGTTCATTGGGAAGGCGCATACCGGCAGTTAAGTTCTCCTTGTGGATCATCATTAAGATCGTATCGGCGGTGCGCTCGGGAAGGGAGCGGTTATTGACTTTCATGGAAAGGCCTCCTTTGCTTTAATGTTTTGGGAAGCTTAAAAGATTTAATGCTTTGTCAACTTTAATGCTTTGTCAACTTGGATAGCTGATAAGATGATTTTAGCACTGGGTTGTTTCAGAAGATATTGGAAGTGGATGGAGGTAGTTGGTGTTTCTTACGATTAGCTTGCTGGTTTAGATAAAATACGTAGGCTTGCGAGTTCGCCGCCTGTGGTGCGTGTACACACGAAAACGCGCTCTCGCTCGACATAAAACGGAACGGTACTAAGCTCGAAAAGACCTCGCTAAGTGCCGCCGTTTTATACGGTTTTCTTAGTGTACACGCACCACAGACGGCTAGGGACTGGCTAATTCTTAGATAGATGTTGGTATGGCTGAGGAGATTTCTTTAGCAGAAGTATTTCATTACTGACAGAATTATTTTATGAATGAATTTTATCCATCTAACTGACTGGCAACAAGTTATCTATCTAACTAACAACAATTTTTATCCATTTACCTAACGGGAAGTCATTTTACGCTTGCCAGAAAAGCAGCGGAACCAGGCCATATTCCATGAGGAACGCTCCTGAAACGTCGGCGCCGAGCGGGGTCTTTCACGAGTTTAGCGTCCGCTACGCCACCGGCGGAGCTAAGCGTAAGTGACGATGGAATATGACCTGGCTCCGCGGAAAAGCAAAACTATTACGTGATAAAATCTACCGTCCCCTCAAATCACCCTTTAAACCTCTTCCCCATCTCCATCCCCGCCGCCTCTTCCAAAGCGGCACAATTAATTTTATAGTATCGAATCCCATTCCACTTCACTGTAGAATCCTTAGATTTATCCATTTCCAGCAAATGATTCTTTTTCAAGTAGGCAGATATCTTATTTTTTGTCAGATTTTCATCCTTAACGACCGTCCCCAGAGCTGCCAGCAGGCTGTCTGGCGTAATGTACAGATAGCCGTCCCGCTCCAGGCAGTCCGCAGCCCTAACTTTTATGGCTGCGGAAGATACCACCGCTGTTTTTTTGGAGTGAAGCAGCGCAACGATTTCCCTGGCAATATTATAGCCCGTCCCTTCCGGGCGCATTTTTAACAGCTGCCGCTCCTGTTCCTGCCGAATTCTCTGCAAAGCCTCCCACACCAGCTGATCCATCTCTCCCGTTTCCACCTGATAAGTACGGAAGCAATCCATCAAAACCCCGCAGGATATGGCCAGGATATAAATGGAGTCCCTAAGCCTGGGGATGCTGCCTGCGTCCCCGTCTCCTAAATCCATGCGGTAGCCCTCCCAGCTGGCCCGGATATAGCGGCAGATTTCCTCTCCGTTTTCAGCGCTCCACCGGATAAACAGCCTGGAAAAACCGTGAATTAAAAAAGGATCGGAGGCCAAGAAGCGCAGAACCTCCCGGGAAATAGGCATCCGGTTTAAATCCGCCAAAACCGTCCGGTTCATAATCGATTCCACCTCTAAGGTGTACTCCGCCGTGACGGCCAGCTGGCAGCCTGCCATTTCCCCCTGAATCCGGCTGCCGGATTTTACGTACCGCTCCTCGCAGTTTGCCGCCGTGCGGATTAGGTTATTTAAGCTGTTTTCTTTCCTGGCCGTCTCCTGGCTGCGGATGCCCCTGGAAAGATCATCCAGGATAAAGGTGCAGTCCTTAAACTGGCTAATCACCCCCTGAAGGGCAGCCTCGCTGGAGGTCAAATCCGCGCTGGCAAAGGAAACCCCTTCACCTCCCTGGTACATATCAAAAAAGTAATTCGCTAAGGTGGTTTTATACGTTCCCGTATCCCCGCTGATATACAGCAGGAATTTGGGCGGCACATTCACCGAAAAAAATAAACGGCGCAGCAGGCCGGTAATCAGATACAGAAGACAGGCGCAGAGCACAGGGTGGCCGAAAAAGATCAATTCTTTTACCTTTTCCAAAAGAGCAGCTTCCCCCGGAAATTGGCCAAAGTTAAAGGACACCGCAGCAGGAAGGCCCTTACGGATACAGAAATGCCCAGCTACCCTCTCATCGACCAAAATTTCCTCCGATAAGGTTTCCGGGAACACATCACGCCCTGCACAGTAAACCCATCTGCCCCTAGAAAAAGAGCCGCCCAGGCCGTTCAAGTCCGGCTCCTCTCTCTCCAAGCCGTCCAAAGCCGTCTCCCCCTCCGGCCCGGAAAGCCAATGCCAGCCTACGGCATCCAAATACCAGCCCTTTCGGGGAAGGCCGGGAAGCTGCAGCTTAAGGAAGGCCAAAAGCTCCTTTCCTGCCGTCCGGGAAAACTCCACGCACCGGGAGGCCGCCCTTTCCGGCACGGCAAGCTCCGTGGCCTGGGACAGCTGGGCTACTCCGCCGTATACTTCCTCCCCCTCCCCCACGATGCATTGGAATTGGACAATCGTTTTCCCTTCTGGGTGGTTTAAGTACCTGATTGGTTTTATGTAATAATTGGAAATGCACTTTTTATTCTCATACAGCTCGCCTGATTCCCACCGGTAATGCTTCCTTACCCGCTCAGGCAGGGTATCCCATATCATCTGCTGCCTCCCTTTTCCGCCATGCCCCCACGCCCTGCCTGGGGGACGCAGTTAATCTTCTCGCAAAACAGTACTCACATACTACCATATCTGGCGCTCACTTTCAACAAGAAAAAAATTCACTCCCGACTTTTTTCGTATTTTCCCGGGATTTCCCGGATTTTTTTTATTAAAACTCGGGATAAACTGCTTATTATCCCTACATCAATCCCATGATTTTTCCATATTCTTCCTGCTTGTCCCGCATAATCCGAAAGCCTTTTTCCAGCTCTGTAAAGGGAAAGCGATGGGTAATCAGCGCTGCAGGGGCGATCCTTTTCCCGGCAAGCCGATCCAAAACGTAGTGCCAGTCGTCCTTGCTTTCCTCTTCCCCTTCCTCCCCCCTTTCCCGTCCATGGAAATCTAAAGACGGCTCCCAGGGACTTTGCCCATAGTGAAACGAGGAATTCCATGTTCCCCTTACCGTCAGCTGGTTCCTTAAGATTTTCCAATATACCGGCTTTTCCAGCTTGATCTCTGAGTAAGGATTCCCCACCAGGCAGACTCTCCCCGCTGGAGCCGCGCAGTCTACCGCCAGGGAAACGGTTTCATTTTTCCCTACGCACTCAAAAAACAAATCCGCCCCCTGCCCATCGGTCTGCTCCCCAATCCACCGGCTTACGTCCTGGCTACGGCTGTCGCAGTAGGCCTTTCGGGGCAGGCCAAGCTTAAGTGCCGTCTCCCTTTGGAAATCCTTATTTCCCACAGCCAGGACACATCCCGCGCCTGCCTCCAAAAGAAATGCCGTCAGCAAAAGGCCGATCGTTCCAAGTCCCAGGACGGCTACCTTGTCCCCCGGACGAAAAGCACTTTTCCTTATGGCGTGGACGGCCACCGCCATAGGCTCCAGCATTGCCCCCTCCTCAAACGTCACCTGTTCCGGGAGAAGGATCAGATTTTTTTCCGGCACTGCCGCATACTGGGCAAAACCTCCATCCCTCCTGGAACCCAGATAGCTGTAGCTGCGGCACATCTCATACTGCTTCTTTCGGCATGGCCCGCACTTTACGCAGGGAATCAGCGGAAAAATCCCCACCCGCTGCCCCTTCCACCTGCCATCCGTCCCCTTTTGGGCCTTTACCACCACGCCGGAAAACTCATGCCCCGGGATCAGCGGGTAGGAATATGTACCTGTCTTGTATACCCTGGGGATATCGGAGCCGCAGATCCCCGCCGCCTTTACCTCTACCAGCACTTCCCCTTCCTTTAGCTTCGGCTCCGGCACATCTTCCAGCCGGAAATCATCAATGCCATGCAGCACATACGCCTTCATAAAAATCCTCCTTACCTGAGCCCTTTCCTTTTAACCCCTGCCCTTTTGCCCATAAGCCCTTCCATATAATCTGCCGCTGCCGGCAAAATCCCCCCACTGCTCATCCTTTTTCCCCTATCCTGGAAACTTCCCTTCCTGCCCTCATATGATAAAGTAAAAAAGCAAGAGGTCTTGTTATGGCTGAAACTGATTCCTATCAAACACCACCCGATACTCCCGATAACTGCACCCCCGCCGCCGGTGAGGCGGCGGAGCCTGCCGGTTGGCACAGCCCCACCCAGGGCGGCATTACCACCCCCATTGCCCCGGAAGGCGGCATCCCCGCCTATCCCGGCAATATGAACACCGGAAACGCAAACGATGGCATTTCCCTGCCCATCGCCCCGGAAGGCGGCATCCCTGCCTACCCTGGCAATATGAACACCGGAAACGCAAACGACGGCATTTCCCTGCCCATCGCCCCGGAAGGCGGCATCCCCGCCTACCCTGGCAATATGAACACCGGGAATATATGCTGGAACAGGCCGCCTCACTGCCACCACTGCGTTACCATGCCCATATTCCCTAATATCCCCTCCACGCCGCCTATGCCCGGCATCCGGTATGGGCAGGTGCGCTTTATCAATGCTTCCACCAACACCTTCCCGGTGACTTTCAGCATCGATGGAACCGTTTATTCCTCAAACTCCCAGTTTGGAAACGTTTCCCATTATCAGGAAATTTCCGACGGGTTCCATACTGTATCCGTTAACCGTGCCTCCGGTATGCAGGCTCTGCTTTTACAGCAGTCCTTCCCTTTTACCGCAGGCCAGAAAGTCACCATGGTGCTGGCAGATGCCCGGGAAGGCGGCCTGGAAATGTTCCAGTTCTTTGACACCGGCTGCCAAAGCCTTCCCAGCGGCTACGGCTGCTACCGGGTAGCCAACGTCAGCTACAGCGGATCCAGCTATGATGTGCGGATGTACAACGGGGATACCGTTTTCCGAAATGTAGGCTTTGGCCAGGCTACGGCCTATAAGCGCGCCCTGGCGGGGAACTACACCTTCTACCTGTCTGGCACAACCTTCTATAGAACCATCCGGGAGCTTCCTGTGATCGTTATCGGCGCAATCACCGGAACCTCTCCCCTGCCCCGCACCCTGGCTAGCGGAAGCGTAACCATCCAGGCAGGCCAGAACGCCACCAGCTATATCATGGGCAATACCTGGTCTTCCTACAGCCTGCGCATGATTACGGTTTACGATTAAGGGCTACTTTCCCTTATAACCACGTTTAACCACATTTTATGGCATTTAATTCTTTAAAGGTTAAGCCCTCCAAAGCTTTCCTGAAGGGTTTTGCAGGAGGAGGCAAACTGCTTTGCCTCCTCTTTCGTCAGGGGAAGCTCCAGCACCCGCCGCACCCCGCTTCCGTTAATCACGCAGGGCACTCCGGCAAACACCTCCCGCTGGCCGTATTCCCCCCGCAGCATGGCCGTCACGGTAAGCACGCTGTTTTCATCCCCTAAAACCGCCTTGGTAATCCGGGTTAAGGCCATCCCGATTCCATAATAAGTGGCCTGTTTGGCGTCAATAATCTGGTATGCAGCGTCCTTCACCTGTTTTGCTATCTCCTGGAGCCTTTCCCAGCTAACGCCTTCCCCTCTTTCATCCAAAGCTTTGCCCCCGGCCTTTTCCCCGCCGGGAAGGCCATGGCACAGCTCCAGGATAGGCTTTGTGGCCACCATCGCCTGGCTCCAGGGAACAAACTCGCTGTCCCCGTGCTCCCCGATCACGTAAGCATGGACGTTCCTGGGATCCACATGAAGGTATTCCCCTAAAAGGTAACGCAGCCTGGCCGTGTCAAGAGCCGTCCCGCTGCCTAAAACCCGGCCTGCGTTAAAGCCGGACAGGGCACAGGTAATCCTGGTCATCACATCCACCGGGTTTGTGGCTACCAGGAAAATCCCGCTGAAGCCGCTCCTGGTAACAGGCTCAATCACCGAGCGGAATACCTGCACATTCCGCTTCAGCAGATCCAGCCTGGTCTCCCCTGGCTTCTGAGCCACCCCCGCGCTGATCACTACCAGATCCGCATCCCGGCAGTCCCTGTAGCTTCCCTGATAAATTTCCATATTAGAAGCAGCAAAGGCAAGGCCATGGTTTAAATCCATTGCCTCGCCCATCGCTCTTTTCTCGTTCACATCAATTAAAACCAGCTCATCGCAAACCGTCTGGTTTAGCAGGCAGTAAGCATAGCTCATGCCCACCATGCCGCAGCCCACCAGGACTACCTTCCGTTTATCAATCCTCATCGCAAACTCCCTCCTTATAAGCGGTATACTGGCGGACGAAAAGACCGAACGCCCAGTATTATATGATGCGCAAGCCGCATAAAGAAATATGCCGCTTTGCGGCTGCGGCTGGCGCGATATGCACGGCAGATTTTATCTGCCGTGCATATAAATTTAGTATGGGAGTTTTCCTCCAAGTTATACGGTTGTCTTTTACAAACGGTTTAATTTCTTTTCCATCAGTTCGCTGTTGCTGCTGTACATTATGGCGTGCTCCCTGGAAATCTTTCCCTCCCGAAACAGCTTAAGCAGGCTGTTGTCCATCGTCACCATGCCGTTTTCCGCCGAGGTGGAAATCACTCCGTCGATCTGGTGCACCTTGGCTTCACGGATCATGTTTCGGATTGCGTTGTTTAAAAACATGATTTCCAGTGCCGGAACCACCCCGATCCCGGTTCTTAAGGGAATCAGCTGCTGGGATACCACCGCCTGAAGCACCATGGAAAGCTGGATCCGGATCTGTGCCTGCTGGTTAGGCGGAAAGCTGTCGATAATTCGGTCAATGGTATTGGCTGCCCCGATGGTGTGGAGGGTGGAAATCACCAGATGACCCGTCTCCGCCGCCGTCATAGCCGTGCGGATAGTCTCAAAATCCCTCATCTCCCCAAGGAGGATAACATCCGGCGCCTGGCGCAGCGCCGCCCTTAAGCCGCTCATATAGCTTTCCGTGTCGTTGCCTACCTCCCGCTGAGTCACCACGCTCTTGTTATGGCGGTGGAGGTACTCAATTGGGTCTTCCAGGGTGATCACATGGGCATTCCTGGTATTATTGATTTCATTAATGATGCAGGCTAAGGTAGTGCTCTTCCCGCTTCCCGCAGGCCCCGTCACCAGCACCAGACCCTTGGTCATCCTGGAAATGTCAATCACATTCCGCGGAAGGTTTAAGGCCGTAAAATCCGGCAGCTCAAACCGGACGATCCGGATAATCGCAGCCAGGGAACCCCTCTGGCGCATCACGCTGGCTCGGAAACGGGATAAGCCTTTAATGGCAAAGGAAAAATCATCATCCCCATCCTTAGTTACCTTGGTAATGTCGCGGTTGTTTGCAATCTTGTAGATTTCCGCAATGATCTTATCCATCTCATCCGGGAAAATCTTATCCTCCCCCAGATAGACAATCTGTCCTCCAATCTTATAGGAAAAAGGCATACCAGGGATCAGAAAGATATCTGACGCCTCCTGTTCTACCGCCTGTTTAAAAAGCTGTGATACATCCATACTGTCTCCTATCCTCCTCTGTGACGCTTCTTTTGGTTACTCGCCGCTCCACACCGGCATATCCTGGTCAATCTCATACTCTTCGCAGTTGTAAACGTTCCACTGGAGGATGCCCGCCTTCCCTATCCCGTCCTCCCAGGATAAGCCAAGCTTAACCGTAAGGGCCTGCCCGCTGTCCATGGGGATCTGGGCAAGCACCGCCTGTTCCTCCGAAAGGTAAGCCTCCCCGAAATGCTCCTTTAAAAAAGCTTCCGGATGAGCCGGATCCTTCTTTAGCCCTTCATTTACCTGACGCTCTGCCTCCATCCGAAACTCCTCCCCCTTGGCATCTGCCTGATAAAACCCGGACACGGCGGCAGCATTCCGTTCTGCCAAATCCAAATCATTCTTTGCGCTGGTTAAAGACAGCAGCCCGAAGGTTCCCAGGCAAAGGACGATAAAAATCAGGATCAGCGAAGCGCTTCCGATATTGGCCCCGCTTTTCATCTCACTTTTTGCCATGGCTTGCCTCCCCTTTTGGTATGTACCGCTTCACTTCCAGGGTATACAAAAGCCCAATCCGCTCCTGGCTGCGGGGATGACCCCCATCCCTGGAAATATTTATGGTAAGGTTTTCCATAACCCCGTATTCCGTCTCTTCCTCATTCATCTGGATAGCGGCCTGGTAATAGCCTTTTCCATCATCTTCGCCTATTCGCTCCCAATCCTCATCCCAACAGGCTTTGGAAAGGGATTTTCCATCGCCGTCCACTGCCGAAGGGTGGGGGAAAATCGGCTCCAGCCCTTCCCGCCCGTAAACCTTCCAGGCATCAGCCAGGCTTTCCGCCGCCAGGACAGCCTGGTTTTTTTCCCTTGCCAGGCGGCTCATGGAATCCGACTTTAAGAATACCTGGATGCACACCGCCGCGCACAGCAGGAAGAAGCCGCAGACCATGATCATTTCCATCAAAAAGATGCCGGAACCGGATCGTTTCTTGCTATTCATTTCCACTTCCTCCCATCTGGCCCTCTCCCTGGCCGGATAAGGCTAAGGAGGCGGCATCACCCTGGCCCCCCGGACTCCTTAAAGAAAGGGTAAGCTTCCCGCTTCCCTCCCCCTGGGTTTCCAGCCGGATCAGCCGGCCATCCTGGCTCTGGCTTACGCTAAAGCCTTCGCAGTCCAAAATCTCCAGGCCGTCCGCCAGGCCCAAGCCGTCCGCCGGATCAAAGAACAGCTCACGCACCGAACCGTCCCGGTAATAAATCCAGGAAACGTAATCCCCGAAGCCGCTGGCAATTTCCAAAACTGGCGTATCCTCCACCGTTATTACCCGGACGGCCCCATCCTTATCCCCCTGGCGGATCTTATTGGCCACATACTGCAGCGCCACGCTTCCCGTAAAGTTTTCCTGGGAGCGGACGTTAATATTTTCATATACCTGCCCGCCGATGAGCACGGTAAACAGCGCACAGAGCACAAACACCAAAAACAGCAGCATGGTAAACAGCACATTGATCAGCTGCCCGTGGTTTCCCGTATTCCGCTTCGGCGTCTGTTGCTTCATCCCAATCTCTTCCATCTGGCCCCTCCTACTCTTCTGCCGGGATCACGGTAATGTCCGGCATAATATTCGAGGCAAAGCCTTCATAAAATACATGATAACGCTTTCGGTCAATCTGGATCCCATAATGCTCCTCCAGATACTCCACGCTGGGCGGATACCGCCCCTCAATGGCGTAGCACTGGACGGTGGCCCGGGCAATGGCATTCCTTAAGGTCACTTCCCCTTCTGAGCGCGCCTTGCCGGAAAAGGTGGAAGCCCCGCTTACAAAGGCTCCGATTACCAGGAAAAACAGCAGGATGGAAACCAGGAACCCCGCGATGCCTAATCTCGTTTTATCGGTCTTCTTTACCTTCATCTGTCCTATCCCTTCTGCCTCTCTTCCCTTACCCTATGGTAGAGAGAACGCCTACCAAAGGAAGCATGACCGAAAGCAGCACCAGGCCCACAGCCACGGCCAGCACCGCAACCATGGTAGGCTCAAACCGGGAAATCACATTATCGATAGCCCCGTCAGCCTGCTGCTCATAATCCTGGGAAATATCCTCCATCACCCGGTCTAAGTGTCCGCTCCTGGTTCCGGTCTTAATCATCTGGATATGGAAGCCGGAAAACAGGCCGGTGGCCTTCATGGCCGCATAGTAGCTTTGGCCCTCCCCCAGCATCTGGCGGCAGGTTCCAATTTTGGATCCCACCGCTTCATTTTCCACCAGCTCCGCAGCCAGCTCCAAGCCTTTTTCCAACTCTAAGCCGCTGTGAAGGGTTAAGGCAAGGACGGAAGTAAAACGCCGGTTGGCCACAGCCAGGGCAATCTTGCTTCTCTTCTTCGTCCAGGCAACCAGCTTGTCCACGAAGGAAATCTTATGGCCCAGCTTGGTAAAGGCCCACACGCCGGCGCAGACCACCACCAAAAGGCCGCCCACAGCCAAAGCCACCCCGCTGAATATCCCCCCAAACCGGATGGCCGATTTGGCCACAGGGGAAATCTCCGCCCCCAGCTGGGAATACACATCCTCAAAGATGGGCATCACCTTAACAAACAGCACAAACAGCACCGCCAAAAGCATAAACACCATAATAATGGGGTAAGTCAGGGCATTTTTAATGTTGCGCATCAGGAAATACTCTTTCTCATAATACTCCGCAAGGGACAGCATCATCTGATCCATCGTCCCGGTGTTCTGCCCCAGCTTTGCCATCCTTACCACGTAAGGCGGGAAAGCCTTGGTATCCTCCAAAACCTGGTAAAACGGATCCCCAAGCTCCACGCCCTCCGCCATATAGAGAAGCATATCCTTTTCCCACTGCTCCCCGGCATCCTCCGCCATAATGGACAAGCCTTCATCCAGGGGAACGGCAGCCTCCAACAGCAAAGCCACCTGCAGGCAGAATGCCGAGAGCTCCTGGTTCTGGTAACGGTTAACCGCCCTCTTGCCGCCCTTTTTCCCCTGGTTCTTCTTCTCCTGGCTTCCCCCGTCCTTGGAACCCGCTCCTCCATCATCTAACTGCATATCACCATCAAATTCGCTGCTCACCAATGTCTCTCCTCCATTAATACGCATACTTTGCCTGATAAGAGCTGTCCCCGGCGCCGAAGGATTTCCCTCCGCTGGAGGCAAAGGTGGGATCCATCAGGCTCCAGTTGGCCCCGTCAAAATAAATAATGTCGTCCACCCAGCCCTGGCCCTTTAAATACACGCTGATCCAGGCATGGTACAGCTCGCCTGTATAACCGATCACCAGCTTAGTGGGAATATCCTGTGCCCGCAGCATGGAAGTCATCAGTGAAGCATAATCGAAACAGATCCCATTCTTGGAAGCCAAAGTGGCATCCACATTGGGAAGATACCCGCTCTGCACCGTGGCCGCCTTGTCATAATCGTAAGTCAAGTTATCCACCACATAATTAAACACATTCGTCACGATCCCCAGCTCATCCCCAGCCCCAGCCACTACCTGGTTGCTCACTGCCACCGCATTGCTGTTCTGGTTAAAGTTCACATACTGGTTCGGGTACAGGAAAGGCGTAAACTGATTCGCCAAAGCCACCTGGATATTCTCGCTGCAAGCCTGGGCATACTGATTCCCGCTGATATTTTCAAACACTTTTACCGAATAGCTTCCGTCGCCCTCCGTCAGGGGAAACACCTCGTAGGCATCCCTGGCGTTTAAATTGTATGTATACGTGGTTCCCTTCGCAATCTGAACCTTAATCTTGCCGTTTCCGCCAGTATATTTAATCATTACATAGCCCTGATCCGTGTGGGAAGCATCGATCGTAACCTTGCTGTTCCCATAAGTAACCGAACCAGAGGCGACAGGAGTACGCACCATGCCGTAAGCCGTCACCGGCGCTGCCGCAAGGCAAACTGCCATCAGCACTGCGGCTATCCTTCCTGGTAATTGCTTTGTTTTCCTCATACACTATTCCTCCAAACTTAAGTAGTTATTGTTATGTAGTTATTGATATGTAGTTATTGCTATTTTAAGGTGGTTGTTTAAATAATTTAGTGCTTTTTTGCTGCGCCAGGTGATGTTTTTATTGCTTTTTTGCTGCCTTAATGGCAAGCATAGAATAGCATTCCGTCAATCAATTTCCGCCGAAGAAACGCGGCTAACTCCATTCATTCCAACATCTTCCGAAACAACCCGGCATCAAAATCCACTTCCCAATCATCCAAGTTGACAAAGCATCAATTCCCCCACCTATCCAACCTCACAAAGCATCAAATTCCCCCAGCCGCTGACGAACAATCTCATAAGCCAATACCCCCGCCGCAACGGAAGCGTTCAACGATTCTATCTCCCCCTTCATCGGGATAGCAGCCGCCATATCGCAGGTTTCCTTCACCCGCCTGCCCACGCCTTTTCCTTCGCCGCCGATCACCAGCCCTATAGGCCCGGTTAAGTTCAGGCGGTACATCTTTTCACCTTCCATATCGGCACAGACAAACCACAGCCCTTTTTTCTTTAGCTCTTCCATAGTGTCAGCCAAATTTGTCACCTTAGCCACCGGAGTATAATTTATGGCTCCCGCAGAGGTTTTTGCTACCGCCGCGGTTAACCCCACGGCCCTGCGCTTAGGGATGATCACCCCGTGGGCTCCGGCTAAGTTGGCCGTCCGGATGATGGCTCCCAGGTTATGGGGATCCTCAATCCCATCCAGCAGAATCAAAAACGGCGGCTCCCCCTTCTTCGCGGCGGCCTCCAAAAGCTCATCCACCAGGGCGTACTCGTAAGCGGCCGCGCAGGCGATCACGCCCTGGTGCTTGCCGGATGAGGACATCTGATCCAGGCGCTCCTTTGCCACGTAGTTGATGATCGTGTCCTGCTTTTTCCCTTCCCTGATGATGGCGGATACCGGGCCGTCCCGGCATCCTTCCAGGATATATAGTTTATCGATGGTTTTCCCGGAACGGAACGCCTCCAAAACCGCATTCCGCCCCTCTATGGTTAATTCCTCGTACCGCATAGCTCTCCTTTACCTTTCCGGTTCTCCTATTTTTTCCAACCCTATACGGACTATATCTGCCAGCCGCTCAAACCGCTCCGACAGAAACAGCCAGCCGATCAAGGCTTCAAACCCGGTGGCAAGCCGGTAATCCGTTACCGAGGCGTTTTTCGCCGTGGTGGCGGACTTGGCATTCCTTCCCCGCTTAAACACCGCCAGCTCTTCCTGGCTTAGTTCCTCTTCCAAGAGCTTAACCATTTTCGCCTGGGCCGTGGCGCATACCAGGCGGGTGCTGCGCCGGTTCAGCTTGTTTACCTGGGTGTTCCCTCCGTTTACCACCTTCGTCCGCACCATAAGCTCATAAACGGCATCCCCCACATAAGCCAGGACTAAAGGCGAATAGCTGGCAGGATCCTGCTCCTTAAGCTTTAACGCCTGCTTAAAATACTCTGCCAGGCCCGCAGCACCGCCGGTTCCTACAGCCGTTTCCATTTTACGCCTTCCCTGGTATCCTCCAGCACGACTCCCATATCCAAAAGCTGCCCTCGGATTTGATCTGCAAGGGCAAAATCCTTATCCTTCCTGGCTTTCGTCCGCTTCTCAATCAGCTCCTCCACTTCCTTTTCCAGCACTTGGTGCTTTCTCTCCGTAATAATCCCCAGCACCTGGCACAGCTGCCCGATTTTTTCCTCCAGGCAGGCAATGTAAGCCTTCCGGCTGTTTTCCGACGCGGTAGTATTGGAAAGTTTTACCAGTTCAAACAAGGCGGCTACCCCGTCTGCCGTGTTAAAGTCATCGTCCATGGCGGCTTCAAACTTAGCCGTCAGTTTATCCGACTCCCGGATTCCCTCCTGCTCATCCGGCGTAAGCTCCCCTTCCTTGGCCGCTTCCTTAAGCTCCCTTAACCGCTCCATAGCCGTAATGATACGCTCTAAGCCGTTTTTGGCCGCTTCCATCAGATCCGCGCTGAAATTTAAGGGGCTTCTGTAGTGGGCACTGAGCATAAAGAACCGCAGCACCTGCAGATCGTACTTCTCCCCCACCTCCCGGACGGTAAAAAAATTCCCCAGGGATTTGGACATTTTTTTATGGTCAATATTTAAAAAGCCATTGTGCATCCAGTAAGCAGCAAAGGGCTTCCCGTTAGCCGCCTCGCTCTGGGCAATCTCGTTTTCATGGTGGGGGAAAATCAAATCCTCCCCTCCGGCATGGATGTCAATCTCATCCCCCAGATACCGTTTTGCCATCACCGAGCACTCGATATGCCAGCCGGGGCGGCCTTCACACCAGGGGGACTCCCAGAAAGGCTCCCCCTCCTTCTTCGGCTTCCACAAAACGAAATCATTAGGATCCTCCTTGCCTTCCTCCCCGGTAACTTTAATCTCCCGGAAACCAGACTGCAATTCATCCAGATTCTTGTGGGACAGCTTGCCGTACTCCGGGAAAGATTTTACCCGGAAATACACCGTGCCGTCCGCTGCCACATAGGCGTGGCCTTTCTCAATCAGCGTTCCGATCATTTCCAGCATCCCGTCAATCTCTTCCGTAGCCAGGGGATGCTTAGTGGCAGGCTTTACATTCAGATCCGCCATATCCTTTTTGCACTCCTCAATGTAACGCCTGGAAATGGTTCCGGCATCCACACCCTCTTCCACAGCCTTTTTAATGATCTTATCATCCACATCCGTGAAGTTGGAAACGTAATTCACCTCATAACCTTTATATTCAAAGTAGCGGCGCACCGTGTCAAACAAGATCATTGGGCGGGCGTTTCCGATATGGATAAAATTATAAACCGTAGGGCCGCACACATACATCTTCACTTTTCCCGGTTCTAGCGGCACAAATTCCTCTTTCCTTCTGCTCAAGGTATTAAAAATTTTCATTGTCTTATTCCCCTGTCTGTTTTAATCCGCATACGGCTCAGGCCGCCTTGCCGTCCTCTGCACCATCATATCAATAATTTGCCGCTTCTGTCAATAAAGCAATGGCCTGGGAAGCAATCCCTTCCCCTCTTCCGGTAAACCCAAGACCCTCTTCCGTCGTCGCCTTAACGCTTATCTGTCCGGCCTTTATCCCTAAGGCTAAAGCCATGTTTTCCGCCATCTTAGGCCGGTAAGCAGCCAGCTTAGGCTTCTGGGCAATGATGGTTGCATCGATATTTTCAATCTGGTAATGGCGCTCTCTTAAAAGCCTCCCTACCTCTTTTAATAATTCTATGCTGGATATCCCCTGATAAGCATCGTCCGTATCCGGAAAATGCTGGCCGATATCCCCTAAGGCCGCCGCCCCTAAAAGAGCGTCCATCACTGCATGGATCAGCACGTCCGCGTCCGAATGGCCTAAAAGCCCTTTTTCATAAGGGATCTCTACCCCTCCTAAGATCAGCTTCCTGCCTTCTTTAAGCCGGTGCACATCATACCCCTGCCCTATCCTCATCCCTTCATCTTCCTTTCTCCATCTGCCCTGCCTACAATAAAACGCTGCGTTAAGCTCCGCTGGCAAAGCGTGCCGGCAGCATTTGCCGGACGAAAAGCTTCTACATAATCACCCGCAGCTTCTTTTCAATGCATTCGGCCTGGAAATCAAACCAGTTCCCGCAGTCCTCCCCGTCCGCGTGAACCGCCATAGGCCGATCCACATGGAAGAAAGCCTCCCTGCATTCAAACTGCCGTATCCCGCTGTACCCCTTCTTCCGCAGGAAAATCACCGATGCCAAGGTGCACAGAAGCTTCCTTTTGCTCTCATGGTTCACCACGCATACGGAAAGCCTGCCATCGCTGCCGTCAGCCAAGGGCGCCAGCCGCAGGCCGCCTTCAAAAGAATGGATATGGGCTGATATCAGGTAAATATGATTAAACTCGATTTTTTTCACCCGATCCAGGATAACATAGCCCTTAGACGGCTTGGACAAAAGCAGCAGCTTTAACCCTATCAGCGCATAGCACCATCTTTCCAAATGCAGCTTTTCCAATGCCTTCCTAATCTTAAACCGGGGAAGCTCACGGCAGACCGCCCCGTCCAGCCCTAGCCCTGCGCTGATGGCAAACCGCCTGTGCTCCGCCTGGCTTCCCACGGTCAGCACGCCGTAATCCAAAAGCCGGAAGCTTTTTGCGGCAAGGATCCGCTTAAGGCCCTTAAGGGGATTTAAAGGCAGCTTTGCATTTTTTGCAAAATCATTGCCTGTCCCGGAAGGAATATAGCCTAAAGTTACCATATCGTTTAAGGCCAGGCCGTCCAGCACTTCATTTAACGTCCCATTCCCGCCTACCACCACGATTACCCTTGGCTCGCTGCAGTTTTTCGACAGCATCCTGGCTATGCTCCTGGCATCCCCCGGCTGGCCGGTAAGGTAATGCTCATAGCCCACTGCCCGCTTCTCCAATGCGTCTTTTAATTTTTCCCATACTTTCGCTCCCCTTCCACAGCAGGAACCGGGATTCACAATAAAAAAGTACATGGAACTCCTCCTGGCTTGCGTAAACCGGCAGCAAAAACACTGTGCCAAAATCGCCTTTTCTTTCGATGCCACATCCCGCTTCGCGAAAAGCCGATGCTTAAAACCCATCTAAAAATCTTTTTATTTTGCCAAACCGCTTTCATGAATGATCGGCGGTATCTGAGCCATTAAATTATCAATATCTTCAAACATGGCGCTTTTCGTCGTCCCAAGGTAACTGGCCGATGAGATATGCTTCACTACCTCCTGGTACTGCTCGCGGATCTTATCAAAGAAGCTGCGCAGCACCATAAGCTCCTGCTGGGACGTTTCAATAGCCCCGGAAATTTCCGTCTGCACCTGTGCCGCCCCGTCCGCGGCCTGGGTGATCTGGGCAAACATCTCGCTGGTTTCCCCAACCTTGCGGATGCTTTCCCCCAGCGCCTGGTGGGATACACTAATGCGGGAATTCAGTTCATCCGTCCCTTGCTCCACATCCCGGATGCCTAGATCCACCTCTCCTGCCAAATCCTTAATCTCCATGGCCAGCTTCTTTACCTCGCTTGCCACCACTGCAAAGCCTTTCCCCTCTGCCCCGGCCCTGGCGGCCTCAATGGAAGCGTTAATCGCCAGGATATTCGTCTGATCCGCTATGGAGACGATTTTCCCCATATGCTGCTGGATCCCCTTAATCGCCGCCAAAAGGTTTTGGAAGGTAGTCTCCATTTCCTGGAAATGCTCCTGTACCTGCTGGGAATCGCTCCTTAATTCCTCCACCTCATCTTGAGCCTTTCCCACCGATTTGGAAATCTCATCCCTTACGGCTCCGAACTGGCCGGAAACCTGATGGATATTGGAAAATGTCTGGCCGAATTCCTGGAGCCTATTCTGGAATCCCCCTGCCTCCGCAAGCACTCCGTCAAAACTGCTGCCCACCATGCCCAGCTCCCTTAAGGACGCCACTTCTTTCTGCACAAGCTCCGTGTGGTAATCCTTTAAGCTGTTCATCACATATAATACGGGATAAAGGTTATTTTCTTCCTTCGGCCGCCCGTCTTTATCATTCTTCCCATTTTTCCGAAAAAACATCACTATCCCCCTCTATTCAAATACAACACAGCTCATGGACTGGTTAATAAACTGATTATTATAATGTTCCCCATAGCCGACTAAGCCAGCATGGCTGCCTAATGAACTCATCTCCCGAAGGTAATCCTGCATATATCCATCCCCACTGAACAATTTATACCGGAATAAGCAGTTTACGGAGAATACCGCCGAACGGCTGGGGAAATCCCTCTGGATCCTCCCAATAGTCTTCTTTACCGTTTCCCGGTAATCCTCTAATTCCAAAAGGATCAGCACATCGGAGTCATTTACCTGGCGGAAACAGGCCAGAGAATTGCCGCTGACTTCTTTAATGGAAATAATGCAGATTTCCTTCCCGTTTATCTTTCCAAAGGGATTTTTAAACGTCTGCGTCAAAATCTCCTGCTCCGATATTTTCAGGATATTCTGGTAAACCTGCTTTGCAGGCTGCCCATTTAATGCGCCAATCATATATTTAGCCTTATCGGTATTTGAGGCAATAAACCGATACTTGCCCATGGGGCGGTAAATGTTTTCCTTATATACCCGCACCCGCCCCCCTAAATTCTTCACCAGGGCATAGGCGACGGAATCCTCATAAACCCTGCCGTTTGCGGAAACCTTTCCCCCGTCTCCCGTTCCGCCTACCAAAGACAGCTGACGCCCCCTAAGAGCCGTATGTATCGTCGTCAGCACACAGGCGTCATTTCCCGTGCAGAAATCTATGCATACCGTATCTTCATGGGAGCCATGGAGCCTGGCAAGATCCTTCTCTAAACGGCTGATATACTTTACCGGCATAACCGAAACCTGCTCCAAAACATTCACTGCCGCATCTATCCCGCCAAAAAAAGCAACCACGCCAACCCCGTTTTCCACTACATTCGTATCATAGCTCATGCCAATGCACCCAATGCTTGGCACATGGGGAAAAAGCGCTTCCAATTCGTTTACGTGCGACTCAAACTGCCGGTTATTCGACATTAGTAAAATCAACTGCGGATTAGATAGGCCGCGAACCGCCTCCTTTAAATTCCCATTCCGGCTCATCCCAAAAAACTGTCTCATTTTTTGCCCTCTGCTTTCTTTCTATCTATCGTTCTCTTCCACTGCCGCTTACTACAGTAGCATTATTATATCTTTTTTTTAAGAATCCGACAAGTCATTCCTGATAAAACCTTGCATGAAAACATGTCATTCCTTTCCCCCCCGCACTTTTGCCCGGGCGATTCGGCATCTTTCAAATCCGCTAAAAAAAATTGTCAAAAAAGTGTTGACAATTAAAACAATGGGAGTTATACTAAGGGAGCAGTCGCAAATGCGGACAAGGCAGTTTCTGCAGAGGCGTTTGCCATATGGGGTCTTAGCTCAGCTGGGAGAGCATCTGCCTTACAAGCAGAGGGTCATAGGTTCGAGCCCTATAGGCCCCATACATCTGGCGGAATAGCTCAGTTGGCGAGAGCACGCGGTTCATACCCGCGGTGTCGTTGGTTCAAGTCCAATTTCCGCTACGAAGCAGAGTGTCCATCGGAAGATGGATGCTCTTTTTTGTTTTATTAGATAATGCAAGAGCCCGGCAAGCCGGACTCTTTTTATCTGCACAGGCTGCGTTTTACCTTTACCCAATCGCCTTCCTCCTGGCCGCTCTCTTTTCTCCCGAAAGCTCACCGGAGCCGTAAACCGCATAATACAGCGCATACGCCATTATCCCTGCTCCCACGCCGTCGATTACCGAATGCTGCTTTAAAAATACCGTTGCCAGGCAAATGGATGCCGCCAGCAGAAAGGAACCTATCTGCAGCCAGCGGTGCTGCCTTAACGCCTTGCTTTTCCGGATCGCCACATGGGTACAGATGGAATTATACACATGGACGCTGGGAAATACGTTGGTGCAGGTATCTGCCTGGTACAGCCTGCTGACTAAAAGGCTGCATATGTTTTTATCCGGATCAACCGCCGGCCTGAAATCCGTCCCGTTGCGGAAAAACGTACAGACGATTAAACTGATAATCATGCCGGAAAACAGATGAATGCAAAACTGGTAATAACCTTCCTTATTCGTAAAGAAAAAGTACGCCACGGTTGCCGTTACATAGAAAAACCACAGCAAATACGGAATAATAAAATATTCATTAAAGGGAATATAATCATCCAGGGCAACGTGCATCACATGGTACTGCCTGGTCACGGTTTTCTCTAAATAAAAAAACCATACCAGGTAAAGCAGACCAAAGCTTAACACCCATATATGCCCATACTTCTTAATTAATCCTTTCATTTTCCACCTGCCCTCCCTGCAAAGCTGCATCTATATCATGTACTGCCAAAAATATATGTTTTCCAGGAATGGATTATAACACTCTTTTTCCCCCTGTACAAGACCGTTAATGAAATGTTAAGAAAAGAGCAGATAATTTTCTTTTTGTTCCTGATTCCGTAATATTTTCCTTATTCTATGGTAGTTCCGGCTCTGCCTAAAATGCTTTCACGAGCCTTTTCCATGGAGGTAATAATGGCTTTCCGGCCTTTTCCGTTTTCGATAAAATCCAGGGACGCCGTGATTTTCGGAAGCATGGAAGCAAATTCAAAATGGCCTTCCTGGGCGTATGCCCTGGCTTCCTTTGCAGTCATATGGCGGATAGGCTGCTGCCTGGGCGTATGGTAATGCAGCGTCACCTGATCCACGCTGGTTAAGATCATCAGCACATCCGCATCCAGCTCCTTCGCCAAAAGGCCGCTGGCAAGATCTTTTTCGATAATGGCGCTGGCTCCCTTTAGGTTGCATCCCTGCTCCATCACCGGGATCCCGCCGCCGCCGCAGGAAATCACAATCTGATCCGCATCCATCAGCGCCTTAATGGCATCAATTTCCACGATGGCTACCGGCTTAGGGGACGCCACAATCCGCCGAAAGCCTTTTTTCTGATCCTCAACCACATAATTGCCCTTTGCCTCCTCCTCGGCGGCCTCCTCGGCACTCATATAACGGCCAATCTTCTTAGCCGGGGTATAAAACGCTTCGTCATAAGTATCTACCGTAACCTGGGTCAGCACCGTGGATACCGGCTTGTAAATCCCCCTTCTGACCATCTCGGAACGAATCCCATTTTGCAAATCATACCCGATATACCCCTGGCTCATAGCCGAGCACACTGACATCGGAGCCATGCTGTACCCGTCATGAAGCTTGCCAAATTCATTCATCGCCGTATGGATCATCCCCACTTGGGGGGCGTTGCTGTGGACTAAAGCCACCTGCCACCCTTCCTGGATAAAATCCGCCACCATCTTTGCGGTGTCCTTTACCGCCGCCTTCTGCTCCGGAAGGTTCGTTCCCAAGGCACGATGGCCAAGAGCCATTACAATTCGTTTTTTTGCCATATTGGTTTCCTCATTTCTTAAAATTCATCATGTCCATTTTGTTATCAGTATATTCTATCCATGGCGGAAAATCAAATTATACTTTTTGTGAAAAATTTATTGCTTTTCCGAAACACCCCAGCGCCAAAATCACCTCACCAGCTATCCAAGTTGACAAAGCATCATCATTCCCTTAAAAACGCACCATCCACTCAACCTACGCCGCCGGCTGAACAATTGTAATAAAATACCCCTGGAAAAAACCAACTTATCATGCTATGATTAAGTAGCGTTTTAACCGCTTGCTTTTGCCAAAATGAATATAAGGGGGGCAATTTCCATGAAATTATTATCTGTAGCGGTTCCCTGCTACAATTCAGAAAGCTATATGGATCGCTGCATCCAATCCTTGCTCACCGGAGGGGATGAGATTGAAATCCTGATTGTAGACGACGGCTCCACCAAGGACCGGACGCCCCAAATCGCCGATGAATATGAACGTCAGCATCCATCCATCTGCAAAGCCATCCACCAGGAAAACGGGGGGCACGGTCAGGCGGTCAACGCCGGCCTGGCTGCCGCATCCGGGATCTTTTTCAAGGTGGTAGACAGCGACGACTGGGTGAATGAGGAAGCTTTCCAGAAAATTTTAGCGGTGCTGCGCCAATATGCCCAGCCAGAGTCCGAAGAAAACGCCCTGGATATGCTGGTAAGCAATTTTGTTTATGAAAAGCAGGGCGCCAAGCGGAAAAAAGTCATGAATTACCGCAGTGCCTTCCCCCAAAATGAACTGTTTGGCTGGAAGGATGTCCGTTTCTTTATGAAAGGCCAGTATATCCTGATGCATTCCGTAATTTACCGCACCAGTATGCTCCGTGACTGCGGCCTCCTTCTTCCCAAGCATACCTTTTACGTGGACAATATTTTCGTCTATTATCCGCTGCCCCATGTGCGCAGGCTTTACTACCTGGACGTAAATTTCTACCGCTATTTTATCGGCCGTGACGATCAATCCGTCAATGAAAAGGTAATGATTGGCCGCATCGACCAGCAGCTTTTGGTTACGCGGCTGATGTTAGGCTACTACGATATCCTGAAGCTAAAGCCCCGGAAGCTGCGCCACTACATGATGTCTTACTTGGAAATCATGATGACCATCTCATCCATGCTGGCCATCCAGTCCGGCGAGCCGGAAAACCTGCAAAAGAAAAAAGAGCTGTGGCAGTATTTACGGAAACAGAACTTCCCCTTGTTTATCCGGATCCGCTGGGGCTTTTTAGGGCAGGGCGTCAACCTTCCGGGAAGAAGCGGCCGGAAGATTTTCAGCGTCTGCTATAAGATTACCAGGAAATTTTACGGATTTAACTAAGAGCTTTAACTAAGCTGCAAATCCATTCCCTTAAGCCGGTGAAGCATCACCGGCTTTTTACTGTGGCAATATCGATCAATGTCAGTTTCCCCGCCCGGTTTTCCATGCTGGTAGCCAATGCGGAGGCCGTATCCAAGGAAGTCAGAACGTTCACCCCGGTTTCAATGGCGTTGCGCCGGATAATAAAGCCGTCCCGGCTCCTTTCTGCCCCCTGGTGGGGGATATCGATAATCAAGTCAATCTCGTGGCCTAAAACCAGATCCAGGATATTGGGCGACTCCTGTTCCAGCTTCCTCACGGGGATTGCCTTTATCCCGGCTCCGTTTAAGGCTTTCGCCGTGCCCTTAGTGGCAAAAATCCGGTAGCCGATGGCCGCAAACCGCCTGGCGATAGGAATCAGCTCTTCCTTATCCTGATCCCGGACGGTGATAATCATATTTTTATATTTGGGAAGCTTAATGCCCGCCCCCTGGAAGGCCTTATACAAAGCCTCATTAAAGGTTTTGGCAATCCCTAAGCACTCACCGGTAGATTTCATCTCCGGCCCTAAGTTAATGTCCGCCCCCCGGATCTTTTCAAAGGAAAATACCGGCATCTTAATGGCATAGTAATCCGCCGCAGGCTGCAGCCCTGGCTCATAGCCCAGCTCCCTGATGGTTTTCCCGCAGATCACCTGGGTTGCCAGGGGCACGATGGGGATCCCCGTAACCTTGCTGATATAGGGGACGGTCCGGGACGACCGGGGATTTACCTCGATAATGTAAACCTTCTCCCCATCTACGATAAACTGAATATTGATCATTCCCTTTACGTGGAGCGCCCTGGCCAGCTTCCCGGTATACTCCACGATGGTTTCCACATTGCTTTCCGAAACATTATACGCCGGGTACACGGAAATGGAATCGCCGGAATGTACCCCAGTGCGCTCAATATGCTCCATAATGCCGGGGATTAAAATATCCTTTCCATCGCAGACCGCGTCTACCTCCAGCTCCTTCCCCATAATGTACTTATCCACCAGAATAGGATGCTCCTGGGCGATCTGGTTAATGATCCCCATAAACTCATCAATATCTTCATCATTTATGGCAATATGCATCCCCTGGCCTCCCAGCACATAGGAGGGCCTTACCAAAACCGGGTAGCCCAGTTTATGGGCCGCTTCCTTGGCCTCATCTGCCGTATATACGGTCATGCCCGCAGGCCTTGGGATACGGCACTGCTCTAAAATCTGGTCAAACCGCTCCCGATCCTCCGCCGCGTCCACATCTTTTGCCGCTGTGCCCAACACTGGCACACCCATTTTCGCCAGAGCCTCCGTAAGCTTGATGGCCGTCTGTCCGCCGAACTGCACCACTGCCCCGTCCGGTTTTTCCAAATCCACCACATTTTCCACGTCCTCCGGGGTCAGCGGCTCAAAGTACAGCTTGTCCGCAATGTCAAAGTCGGTGCTGACCGTCTCCGGGTTATTATTGATAATGATGGTTTCATAGCCTTCCCGCCGAAACGCCCAGGTGCTGTGCACCGAACAGAAGTCAAATTCGATGCCCTGGCCGATCCGGATAGGGCCCGAGCCGAGAACCAGCACTTTTTTCCGCTCATGGGTTTCTCTGGCTTCGTTTTCCCCGTCGAATACGGAATAGTAATACGGCGTCTGGGCTGCAAACTCAGCCGCGCAGGTATCCACCATCTTAAACCCGGCCCGTATCCCAAGCTTTATGCGCTGCCTTCTCACCTCGTCCCCGGAAAGGCCGGAAAGCCTGCCGATCACCTCGTCCGGAAATTCCATCCGTTTCGCCTCCCTAAGAAGCTCCTCAGGCAGTTTTTCCTCCGCCAGCCTTCCGCTTTCCAGGGCTTTTCCCGCCGCCTTTAAGGCATTCTCCATCTCCACCAGAATTGCCAGCTTATCAATAAACCAAATATCGATCCTGGTAGCCTCATAAATGCTTTCATAGCTCATCCCCCGGCGCAAAGCTTCCGCAATCACCCAGATCCTGCGGTCGTCCGCCCGCCCCAGCCTGTCCCTTAACTCATTGTCGGAAAGGCCGGAAAAATCATAGCTCATCAGGCTGTCTACGTGCTGTTCCAGAGAGCGGATAGCCTTCATCAGCGCTCCCTCAAAATTGCTGCAGATGCTCATCACTTCCCCGGTGGCCTTCATCTGGGTTCCCAGGACGCGCTTGGCACTGATAAATTTATCAAAGGGAAGGCGGGGCATTTTCACCACGCAGTAATCCAGCATAGGCTCAAAGCTGGCGTATGTCTTTTCAGTCACTGCGTTTTTAATCTCATCCAGCGTATAGCCCAGGGCAATCTTCGCCGCCACCTTGGCAATGGGATACCCGGTAGCCTTGGAGGCCAGGGCGGAAGAACGGCTGACCCGGGGATTTACCTCAATCACGCAGTATTCAAAGCTGGAAGGATGGAGAGCATACTGGACGTTGCAGCCCCCGGTAATCCCCAGCTCCGTGATGATCTTTAAAGCGGAGGTGCGCAGCATCTGGTACTCCTTGTCCCCCAAGGTCTGGGAGGGGGCTACCACAATGGAATCTCCCGTATGGACGCCTACGGGATCAAGGTTTTCCATATTGCAGACGGTGATCACATTCCCTGCGCTATCCCGCATCACCTCATATTCGATCTCTTTCCACCCGGCGATGCACCGCTCCACCAAAACCTGCCCTACCCGGGATAAGCGGAGGCCGTTTTCCAGGATTTCTATCAGCTCCTCCTCATTGCGGGCAATCCCCCCGCCGCTTCCTCCCAAGGTGTATGCCGGGCGCAGCACCACCGGATAGCCGATGGTATTGGTAAAGGCTATGCCGTCCCGGACATTTTCCACCACCATGGAAGGCGCTACCGGCTCCCCGATCTTTTCCATGGCTTCCTTAAACTCCAGACGATCTTCCGCCCTTTTAATGGTGCTGGCGGTAGTGCCGATAAGGCGCACATGGTTTTCGGCCAGGAAACCGGCTTCCTCCAGCTCCATGGCCAGGTTTAACCCCGCCTGGCCGCCTAATGTAGGCAGCACGCTGTCCGGCTTCTCCGTTAAAATCAGCTGCTCCACCACCTCCACGGTCAGCGGTTCAATATACACCCGATCCGCGATATCCTTATCCGTCATAATGGTCGCCGGGTTGGAATTTAGCAGCACCACCTCCACCCCTTCTTCCTTTAAGGAACGGCAGGCCTGGGTTCCCGCATAGTCAAATTCCGCCGCCTGTCCGATGATAATCGGGCCTGAGCCGATTACCAAAACCTTTTTAATCCGAGGATCCTTTGGCATTACCTATCCACCTCCATCATCTGAAAAAATTTGTCAAACAAATATCCAAGATCCCTTGGCCCAGGGCAGGCTTCCGGATGGAACTGTACCGTAAAAATATTTTTCCCTGTATACCGAAGGCCTTCATTGGTCTGATCATTTACATTCACGAAAGCAGGAACCGCCACCGCAGGATCAAGGCTGCCTGAATCTACCGCATACCCATGGTTCTGGGAAGAGATATATACCCTGCCGGTTTCCAGATCCTTCACCGGATGATTGCCGCCCCGGTGGCCGTATTTCAGCTTATAGGTGGATGCCCCGGTAGCCAGCGCCATCAGCTGATGGCCTAAGCAGATGGCAAAAATCGGCACATCCGACTGGTAAAGCTTCCTGATTTCCCGGATAACCTCCACATTTTCCGCCGGATCCCCGGGGCCGTTGCTTAACATGATCCCCTCCGGCCCGGCAGCCAGAATCTCCTCTGCCTTCGTATCCGCCGGGTATACCGTCACCTGACAGCCCCGCTGCACAAGGCTGCGGGCAATATTTTCCTTTGCCCCCAGATCCAGAAGCGCTACCCTTTTTCCCGCCCCGCCTAAGGTATACGCCGTTTTCGTGGTGGTTTCCATTACCGTGCCCCTTACCTGGTAAGCCTTAATCCGGGAAATGGGCTCGGAAACATCGGCATACTCCTTTGTGGTGATCATGCCGTTCATGGTTCCTTTTTCTCTTAACATCTTTGTCAGGGCTCTTGTATCGATATTGCAGATACCGGGAATATTGTGTTGTTTTAAGAAATGCTGTATGGTTTCCCCGCTTCTGAAATTGCTGGGGATTCGGGATAATTCGCGGACAATTACGCCTCTTAGCCAGGGCCTTTTGGCTTCCGCGTCTTCCAGGCAGACGCCGTAATTTCCAATCAGGGGATACGTCATCACCACCGCCTGTCCGGCGTAAGACGGGTCGGTGAACACTTCCAGATAGCCCGTCATGGATGTATTGAATACAATCTCGCTAACCGTCTCCTGTTCCGAACCGATGCTTATGCCGGCAAAAATGGTTCCGTCTTCCAATATAAGGTAAGCTTTCATCTAGGGATACCAATCCTTTCTTAACTGTTAAGCATATCGTCACTTAAATGGATATCTTCTGGGCAGAGGGAGAAGTTTTGCTCATACGCGGGCGCTCCCTCAGCGGAAAACGATGAAGGAAAATTCATGCAAGCATGATTTTCCTTCATGCGATTCCCGCTGGCTGAACTGATTTTTGTAAATTGCCCAAATTGAAAAGAGTATATCGGATTTCTGGTTATTTTTCAACCACTTTTACTGCTAAATATTTTTTTGACTGTCTAATTTTTTTTGTTTTGCACGGCCAGGCATCAGATCTGCCTTTTTCCGCTTATACTATAGTAATCGCGAAAACAGGAGCAATTTTATGAAACCGTTCTTATTTGCACAGGAAACCGCCTCCCCAGCTCAGCCCGGCTTTCCCTTTGAAAATTCCGGAAACACCGGCCTTCTCCAAATCCATGTGGTATCCATCCAAAACAATTTCCCCATCCAAAATGCCAAAGTCACCGTTCTAAGCCATGATGATAATCATACAGCCTTAGAAGAACTTTCCACGGACAGCTCCGGCCAGACAGAAGAGATTTCCCTAAATGCCCCTCCCCAAGGCATCAGCTTAAACCCGGAAGAAGCAGCCTACAAACGGCCATACGCCGAATACGATCTGCAAATCGAAGCCCCGGGGTTCCAGCCTTTGACCATAGATGGCACGGAAATCCTTTCTGGCTCCACGGCCATCCAGCCTGCCGCCTTAACGCCTGCCGACGAAGGGCTTTCAGCGGAAAGTACCGTTACCATTCCCGATCACACCTTATACGGCTCCTATCCTCCAAAAATCGCAGAGCCGGAGATCAAGCCTGTAGCAGAAAGCGGGGAGATCGTCTTAAGCCGCGTGGTCGTGCCGGAAACTATAGTGGTTCATGACGGCGTTCCCTCCGACCGGAATGCCAAAAACTATTATGTGCCTTACCGGGATTACATTAAAAACGTGGCATCCAGCGAAATCTACTCCACCTGGCCGGAGCCTACCATCCTGGCTAACGTCTTGGCAATTATGTCCTTTACCTTAAACCGGGTTTACACGGAGTTTTACCGGAACCAGGGATATGATTTTACCATCACCTCTTCCACCGCCTTCGACCATAAATGGATTTACGGGCGGAATATCTTCCAAAGCATCAGCCTGATTGTGGATGAGGTGTTCGACAACTACTTATCCCGCCCTGAGGTGCGCCAGCCTATCCTGACCCAGTACTGTGACGGGAGGCAGGTGCAGTGCCCGGATTGGATGGCCTTTTTGCAGGAGCGTATGCTTCACTGCCCAATATGTATACATTAAGATCCAAGCTGGGAATTCAGGCTTTGCCTCCAAGCCTCAACATCATACCAGCCACAGCCGATACAACCTTCCTCGGCTTCTTTTCCGGTATCCGGGCAGCCTGCAGGCCAGTCTTCATCACCTTCGTAAAAATACTTTACCCCCATTGGATACCCGCGTTTCCCTGTTTTAACACATCTCTCGCAAGCCCGGGACTTCAGTAAATTATGATTGCCTGACGAATCCTTTTTCAGCAGCTGGAATTTCCGTTGAATATCTTCCTCAGACATATTTGCATCATTATTTTCTTCACTCTCCCCCCATCGCTCCATTGGAACACGATGATCAACCGTAAGCTCATGAGCCTGCCTTTTTCTTTGCTCTATCGCATCGACGTATCCATAATGCTCAAATACTCTCTTCTGTAAGCTTTCGGGAATGCCTGAAGCCGAGTTAGACTGCTGGAATTCACCTGTCCACCGATCCCATCTCGTTTTTTTGCCGCATTTTTCACAGTATTTGGAAGTGGTTTCAATCACCAATCCCGGACGGTTCTTTGTCCCTCGCTGCAATCCCTGCACGCCTCCTCCTCCGGCTAACTGTTCCGAGCCGATTGCTAACTGTGCACATTTTCGGCAATGAGATGCTTGGTCGCTTAATAAATGAAAATATTCCGCCTGCAGTGAACCAGGGGTAAGGGTACGCCTGAACTCTTCAACATTCATCTGTTTTCCTCCGTTTTTTGCCAATATCGTAAATAGTAAATCCGCATCTGTCTTCCAAACCTGGTATTTTTGCATTATATCACAAGTTTATGGGCGTGTACAACCTGCCAAATCTCAGTTGCTGTCTTTTCTTGTAAAAATATACCACCCATTCAGCCCATGCCTTTTCCACTGCCTCTCCCTGTTCTTCCTAACCCCCTGCACACATCTTATGTACTTCGCCCAGTGTTTCCAACGGTATCCTAACTATCAGCTCTCCTATCCTGGCCTTCTCTTCTTCCGGCAGCTCCAAAAAATCTACCGTCTCGCCTTCGATTATGAAAATATTGGCAAATGTCATCTGCTGCATATTTTCACCTCCTGGTAATTTATATGGCGCATGGCTGTACTTATTTCCAGCCTTCTCTAATTTCTCTCACTTACCGCCCTTCTCTTCAAAGCAAAGGCAACTATCCTCTGGCGTCGGCTCGCCTTCCCCCTCTCTTAATCCCTTACATACACAATATATCCCTTAAATAGACTTCGTTAAGATATTTTTGTTGACTTAAGGGATTTTTTATGATATTGTCATATTAGAAAAGAGGTTACATAATAGTATGCATGAGCGCCTAAAAAAAATAAGAAGTGAAAATAAACTTACTCAAGAAGAATTTGGCCGAACAATCGGAATCGGAAAAACATCTGTATCAAAATTAGAATCTGGAGAGAATAATCCTTCGGAACGAACAATCAAATTAATCTGCTCTGAATTTAACGTCAACGAACGCTGGCTCCGCACCGGCGAAGGCTCTCCGGCTAACCCGCTTTCTCCATCTGAAGAAATTGAATTTTTAGTCAGGGAGCTTCTTGATTACAAAAGCCGGGATAAGAAAAATCCTTATTACGATATGCTTATTGATATGATGAAAACCTATCAGGAGCTTGATCCAAACTCACAATTAGTAATCCAAAATTACTTTAAGAACCTCCGGAATAATATCGCTTCCACAGATAAAACCAAAACCATTGAAGCAGCAATAGAGGAAAAAGTTTCCCGTTACCGGGAGGAACTGGAACTTGAAGCAAGACAAACGGCAGAATGATCGGCTTACGACAATATCGGAGACGAAAATAAAAAGCAGGCGTAAGCAAACATTTATTCTATAGTTGAGGAGGCGTTCGCCGATGCAATGGCTGAAAAACATACTGCTCATTGATGCCAAAGAAATCATACGATGCATATTAGATGACTGCCCAGAAACGGAGGTTAGATGCTTATGGCCAATTTCTTAATGAAACCCAAGATCGATTTCGCATTTAAAGAAATCATGATGGATGAACCTGCACGGATCGGATTCCTGTCCGCCATCCTGAACCTGAACCCCTCAGATATCCGTGAAACAAAAATATTAAACACAAACCTGGAAAAACTGCACAAAGACGAAAAACAGGGGATACTTGACGTAAGGATCCTGATGAATAATAACACCGAAATTGATATCGAGATTCAGCTTTCCGCCTTGAATGTATGGGCCGATCGTGCTTTGTTCTACCTGGCAAAAATGTATACGGGACAAATCCATTCCGGCGAAAACTATGCGGTTTTTAAAAAATGCGTAAGCATCAGCATCCTTGATTTTGAACTGTTTAAAAATACACCGGAATTCTATTCCTGCTTCCACATCCGTGAAGACTCGCGCCATACCCTTTATACAGATAAAATGGAATTCCACGTTTTAGAACTTCCAAAACTCCCGAAGGAACTCAAAAAAGACAGCAGCGATATCTTGCTATGGGCTAAGTTTATCAACGCAGAGCAGAAGGAGGAATTTGATATGTTAGCAGAAAAAAACCCATACATCAGCAGCGCTTACCACCATCTGCAGGTTATCAGCCAGGATGAGAAAAAACGCATGGAGTACGAAGCCAGGGAGAAAGCTATCCGTGACTATAACCAGGGAATCCTTGAGGCAGAAGCCCGTGGTGAAGCCCGCGGTGAAGCCCGTGGTGAAGCCCGTGGTGAAGCCCGCATCAATAAGTTAATCACTCTGCTGGCCAAAGACAAACGCTACGATGACCTGGCACGTTCCGCAAACGATGCCGCTTTCCAGCAGCAGTTAATGTCAGAATACGGAATTTAAGCATTTGCAAGTTTATTAAATAATCTGCAGACAGGAGGAAGCCCATATGCCGTTGCCGCAAAAACGATCTTACACTACCGAATACATTTATTCCCTTCCGGAAGGCCAGCGCGCCGAATTAATTGACGGGCAGATCTATGATATGGCTCCGCCTATGCGGATCCACCAAAAGTTAGTTTCTCAGCTTACAAAACTTATCGGAAACTACATCGACGCAAACCATGGCGGCTGTGAAGTCTATCCGGCTCCCTTCGCCGTCTTCCTGAACGCCGATAACAAAACTTATGTTGAACCAGATATATCCGTTATATGTGATAACGATAAGCTGGATGAGCGCGGCTGCAACGGCGCGCCGGACTGGGTGATCGAAATCGTCTCCCCCAGCACCGAGCGGATGGACTATGGGATAAAGCTTTTTAAGTACCGTTCGGCAGGCGTCCGGGAATACTGGATTGTGAATCCCTTAAAGCAAACGGTAATGGTTTACGATTTTCAGGATAATCTGGGAACGAAACAGTATTCTTTTGACGAGACGATTCCCGTATGTATCTGCCAGGATTTGGCCATCTGCGTGAACCAGCTAATCGATTTAAGCAAATAAAACCCGATGAAAAAATATGCTTCCACCATGCTACCTGCCGGCTCCCACAATATACACGGGAAGAGATTTACGCGTTTTCCAAACCAGGATCCCAGGTAAAGTGCTGAAAATTTTCCGGAGAAGTCAACCGTTCGGGCTTGGCTACCGACTATTCATCTCCGTCAAGCCACTTGCACAGGTAGCAAGCAACTACGCTGGCCAATACGGAGTGAATGAATGATAACAGCATATCCACCATAGCGCACCTCCCTTCTGCTACCAGATTGGAGGCGGTAACAGAAACAGTATAGCATAAATTACTCATTTAAACAAGATTTCAGGAGGTTCCCCTATGCCGCTTCCCCAAAAACAAAATTCCCTCCGCATCGGCGCCGCCTACGTCCGCGTGAGTACCGACGGCCAGATGGACTTAAGCCCGGAATCCCAGCTGGATTCCATTATCAAATATGCCAAGGCAAACGGCATCATGATCCCGAAGGAATATATCTTCATGGAGTCGGAAGGCCGCAGCGGGAAAAAGGCGGATAACCGCCCCCAGTTCCAGAAAATGATCGCCACGGCCAAGTCCATCCCCAAGCCCTTTGACTGCATCCTGGTATGGAAATTTTCCCGCTTCGCCAGGAACCAGGACGAAAGCACCTTTTACAAGGGAATGCTCAGGAAAAAGCTGGATATCGACGTGGTAAGCATATCGGAGCCGGTGCTGGACGGGATGTATGGCCGCTTAATCGAGATGATCATCGAATGGCAGGATGAATTTTACTCCTACAACCTGGCTCAGGATGTAAAGCGGGGGATGAAGACTAAGGCGAGAAACGGCGGCTACCAGGCACGCCCGCCCCTGGGCTACCGGATTCCCTACCACAATGCTCCGCCGGAGATCGTCCCGGAGGAAGCGGACATTATCCGGATGATTTTCCGCAAGTACGCTAAGGAAGGACTCAGCATCTTCGCCCTGACCAAATACCTAAACAGCCTGGGGTTAAAAACCAGCCGCGGAAAGCCTTTTGAAAAGCGCTCCCTGGAATACATACTGCAAAACCCCGCCTATGCCGGGTACGTCCGGTGGAACCGCACCTGCAATGAGACGAAGGAGATCCGGGATCCTTCCCAATGGATCCTGGAAAAAGGCAGCCACCCGGCCATTATCAGCGAAGAGCTGTTCCAGGCAGCCGCAGAGCGCTATGAGTCTGAACACGCAAGGAAAAGCGCAAAGCACGCCCGGCCAGCCGAAAGCTTAAAGCACTGGCTCGGCGGCATGGTGAAATGCCCTGCCTGCGGCTGTTCCCTCTCCTCCTGCGTCCGCCGCAAAAAAACCATGGAGGACAGCTTTACCTTCCAGTGCTACGGCTATTTAAAGGGCAAATGCAGCCATAACAGCTACGTCCAGGAAGACGCATTAACCTCTGCTGTTTTGCAGGCGCTAAACCAGGTCACAGCCTACAGCAAGGTACAGTATGAGATCCGGCAGGCCGATAAAAAGGAAGAGGATTCCTTCCAGGCCGGCCTCCTTAAGACCCAGCTGCAGAAACTGTCCCAGAAGGAACTCCGGGCAAAGGAAGCCTACATGGATGGGATAGACACGAAAGCAGAATACCGCCAGAATAAGCTCCTCCTTCAGGAAGAACGCCAAACCCTGGAAGCCGCCCTGGCAGAACTGGAAGGGCCGGAAAACGAGGAGGCTTTCAACAGCCCCAAGGAAACGGACGCCCAGATGCTTGCCAGGATCCGCAGCGTGGCGGATATCCTGCAGTCCGGGGATTTTTCCTTAACCGAAAAAAACAATGCCTTAAAGAGCATTGTTGACAAAATCGTTTTTGACCGCGATAATATGCATATCGATATCTACTACTATCTATCTGTCAGAAAGCCCCATGTGTCAGATTCTGACACGGGGAAATCTTACGAAAAACCCTGATAAAATAAAGCTTTTCCCCGTATATGCTCCTGCAAAAAGGCTGACCCAATGGGGCTCCTGCACCCTGGGCGAGCAAGGCTACAGCGCCATCCAGATCCTGCGGCATTTCTATGGGGATTCCATCTACATCAATACCGCCGAGCAAATCTCCGGCATCCCCGCATCCTGGCCCGGCATGGAATTAAGCGTAGGCTCCTATGGCCCTAAAGTCCAGCAGCTCCAAGAACAGCTGGATGCCATTGCTACCATATACTCCGCCATTCCCAGGGTCTCCCCCGACGGCATCTATGGCCCTATGACCGAACGGTCAGTGTCTGCTTTCCAATCGATTTTCGGCCTTCCCCAAACCGGAAGCGTTGACTTTAGAACCTGGTATAAGATTTCCCATATCTACGTCAGCGTCACCAGGATGGCCGAGCTGAATGGATAGGAGAAAACGCCGGATGCAAACATGGCCCGCCCTACTTTCCAGCCTCACTGAAAAATACAGCTTCGCTTAAGGCACAAGAATATTAAGGACACAATCCTGCCAAAAACACAAAATCATAAAAAACACAGCCGTGCCAAAGCACAAACCCACAAAAAAGATGCTGCAAAATGCAGTGTTTCTACAGTCCATGGCAGTAATATGTTTACTTCTATCCATATATTGTAAAAACAAGCAATTTTGCAGCATCCCTTCACTGTCATTTCTCATGGATCGTGCCGTTTAATCCACACAGTTATTGCTTTTCACCCTCATCTGTCCATTTAATTTACCGCTCTTGTCAAAGCACGCCGCCTACCCAAGCAGCCCATTCCAGCATACCGCACCCACAGGGCGAATGCTCATCCGGTAAGCGCAGCCTTCCCCCATAGCCTTTTCAATATACTCAATATATTCTTCCACCAGCTCATTAGGAAGCATGGCCATAATAACGCCGGCAAAACCGCCGCCGTGAACCCGGCAGGCGCCTTTCTTCTTTTCCCCAATAAACATTTCCGTAAGGGCGAGGGCAACCGAAATCCCCTGCTCCTGGTAATTATTATTGGTATAGCAGTTCTGCAGCCATTTCCAGGACGAGTTTCCAGAAGCCGTAATTAAGTCCAGAAAATCTGCAAACCTTCCTTCCCGCAATGCGGCAACCTCGCCATCCACCTTTTTGTTTTCCTCATAGAAATGGAACGCCCGCATAACCGACCGATCCCCGGCAAACTGGCGGATTTCCTCCAGGTGGCTGATCACTTCCCCCTCATCCACCTCCGCCAATACCTCTTTGCCGAAATACTCCGCTACCTTTTTCATCTCATTAGGAATAGAGGAATAATCCTCGCTTAAATCCGCATGGCCCTTTCCCGTCTGCACAATAATCAGGCTGTGCTCTGCAGAAGCAAAATCAAATGCCACCTGCTCCACCTTCGGCTCTGCCGGATCCTTAAAATCAATGGTAATCAGGCCGCCCACTGCGCAAGCCATCTGATCCAAAAGGCCTGACGCCTTATTCCAGTAGTGATTTTCCGAATACTGCCCGGCATGGGCATAATCTACGGCATCTAATTTCCCCTCATTAAAAAAGGCATTCAGCATAGCGCACAGAAGCATCTCATAAGAAGCGGAAGAGCTGACGCCTGCGGCACTGATTACATTGCTGGTAATATAAGCCTGAAATCCGCCGATTTCGCGTCCCTGCTCCACAAAGCCCTTTAACAGCCCCTTAGTCAGGTCAATGGTCCCGGCCATATTGGGGCTGGGAGATAAATCATCTAAATCAATGGTGAAATCCTGGTGGTAAGTCTCGCTGACGATACGCACCTTCCGATCCTCCGTTTTCGCCGCAACGCCAACGCAGTCTAAATTAATGCTGCCTGCAAGCACCTTGCCATGGTTGTGATCCGTATGGTTCCCGCTGATCTCCGTTCTCCCCGGAGAAGTGAATAAGGCAATCTCCCCATCGCCAAAGATTTTTTCATATCCTTTCACCAGCTTCTGATACCGGCTGATTTCTTCCTCTGCCTGCCCCTCGCCGTAAAGCTTTCCCATAAGCTTCCTGCTTCCAGCACTTTCTAAAAGCTGCAATGTTTCCTGAACGTTCATCCTTTTCTTCTCCTTTTCCGCCATAAAGCCTGTGTTTAACCTGCCATAAACCCAAACCTAACATCAACGTAAGTATAGCAAAATTCCCATCCGCCAACAATAGAATTTTTGATGATTCTGTAGCATTTTTGTTGGATTGTAAAAACATCGCCCACCTAAGAAAATCACGGGCAAAAAAATTTGTAATCTCCTGCAAGCTGTGGTATACTTTAGGTAAAATCATATGATACCAGGGACAAAACACCTTTTGCCCCAACATCTTTACCCTGTGTTAGGAGAAATTATCTTGAAAATTCATGAATCTGCCGAAAACTACCTGGAAACCATACTGATGATTAGCGAGCGGCAGCCCCAGGTGCGCTCCATCGATATTGTAAACGAGCTGGAATTTTCCAAGCCAAGCGTCAGCATCGCCATGAAAAATCTGCGGGAAAACGGCTATATCCAGATGGACAGGGATGGTTACATCACTTTGACCGGACAGGGCCAGGTTATCGCGGAAACCATGTACGAGCGGCACAAATTCCTCTCCCAATGGCTGATCCGCTTAGGAGTCGATGAGCAGACCGCCGTGTCCGATGCCTGCAGGATAGAGCACGTCATCAGCGCCAAAAGCTTTGAAGCCATCAAAAAGCACGTGGAAAAAGCCGCCCTGTCCGTTCAGTGATGAACGTGCCCGCGCACCGCTTACCCCATAAACTCGTTTTCCCGAAAAAGAGCCTCCACTGCCCGCCTGTATTCCTCCCCATTCCGGGACTTTCGGATTGCTTTTCCTGCCTTCTCGCTGTCCCGGAAAGAGGCAAGCAGATAAGGCCACAATTCCTTCATCCGAAACAGCACATTCTTTTCCCCGGACATTTCCTCCTGGCAGTGGCGGTAAAACTCATCATGGAACGCCTTAACCCGTTTTGCTTTTTCTGCCTGGCTTAAATGGCTGTACCTTTGCCCTGTCCGATTTAACTGGCCGCAGTCTTGCCCCTCCCGGCTTTTCTGGCCGCAACCTTGCCCAACCTGGCCTATCTGACTCCAATTTTGTCCTGCCTGGCCGCAGCCTGCCCCTTCCTGCCCTTCCTCCTCTTCCTTAATTTTCCAGGCTAAAAATGGATCCCTGAGCAGGCCCCGGCCAATCATCACCCGCGCTGCCTGGGGGAATTCCTCTAATAATTTTCCAAAATCCCCCAACGAATTAATGTCCCCATTATAGCACACCGGGATCGCCGCTCTTTTCAGCCCTTCCCCAAAGATCTCCCAATGGGGCTGTCCCTGATAAAATTCCTTTTGAACCCTTGGATGGATAATCAGCTCCGACACCGGGTAACGGTTATAAATCTCCAAAATCCGGTAAAATTCTTCCGGTTCTTCCTTTCCCAGCCTGGTCTTAATGGAAATCCTCATCTCCAGCCGTTCAAAAATCTGTGCCAGAAATTCGTCCAGCTCCTGGGGATAAGCCAGGAAGCCAGCTCCTTTTTTCTTCGCCGTCACCGTGCCGGAAGGGCATCCTAAATTAAGGTTCACTTCCCCATATCCCATCCCCTTTAATTCCTTTGCCGCCCAAATAAAATCTTCGCTGCGGCAGGTAAGGAGCTGAGGGATTACCTCCATCCCCTGGTTATGCTCTGGAAGGATCTCCTGCATTTCCCGATGGGTAAAGCGCTTAGAGCCTCCAGGAGAAATGAACGGGGTAAAATATCGATCAATATGCCCAAAATGCTTATGGTAAATCCTCCGGTATCCCCATCTGGTAATGCCCTCCATAGGTGCTAAATAAAGCTTCACTGCCGCCCCTCCTCCCACATATAATCATCTGCATCATCTTTCTTCTCACTTCTTACTTCTGGCTTTGCCGCTAATTTGGCTTTAACCTACCGGCGATTTGCCATCAATTTCCCACTGGTTTTCCGCCGCCCTGCCATCGGTTTCCCGCCAAAACACCCACCGTCACCGGTACTTTTTCCCCATGGAAAATCCCCGTCCCCTGACCTCGCTCACCCGGCTTACCACCATAAAGCATTCCGGGTCAATCCCGCGGATAATCTTTTCCACCTTTGGCAGCTCCCGGTTAGAAATCACGCTAAACACCACCTGGGTTTCCCGGTGAAGATACCCGGTTTCCCCAGAAAGCACCGTTACCCCCCGATCCATCTGGTGAAGGATTGCCTCCCGGATCTGTTCCGAGCGTTTGCTGATTACCTTCACTTCCGTTTTTGTGGTTCCAAGGAGCAAAAGCTTATCCAATACAATGGTATAAGTTATCACCAGCAGGATCCCGTACAGTACCGATTCCGCCGGATTAAAAAAGGCCTGTGCCCCTAATATCGCCAGATCAAACAGGTACAGGCTGAGGGAAACCGGCACTTTAAAATACCGGTTCAGCACCAGCGGCGGGATATCCATCCCTCCCGTAGAAGCCCCAGCCCGGATCACAATCCCCAGCGCCCCTCCGATCCCCAAGCCGGAAAACAGGGTGCACAAAAGGATATCCTGCGTGATAACCATATCCCCCAAAACCCGGTCTAACAGCCCAAGCGCCATAGGATAGGCAAAGGTACTGACTACCGTAGTCACGGCAAACTGCTTTCCTAAAAAAAGCCAGCCTGCCGCAAGCATAAACAAATTAAACCAGAAAACAAACAAGGTTATGGGAAAACCGGTACAGTGCCAGATCGCCAGGGCAATCCCCGTCGTCCCCCCAGTCACCAGCCCGGCAGGAAGCAAAAACAGCTTCACCGCCAAGGCATAAAGCCCATTCCCTAAAAGCACCAAGAAAAATGACCAAAGCCTTGGCCAATGCTTCCCAAACCATTTCATCCCGCAACCTCTTTTCTGACAAGCACAAAATTCTCCCTTTCGCGATAGGCTATACTATAAAATCGTTTTAATCCAAGGAGGCTTTTATGTCCCAGTACACCCCTACTACCGGAACCATCACCAAAATTGACTGGCAGGATACGGATCCCGGCCAGCTCGGCTGTGCCCTGCGCTTTACGCTTAACAGCATGGATCAGGGCTTAATCCATATCATCGTGGACGGCTCCACCTACGTTGCAGATAACCATCCCTTGTCTGTCGGGGATCAGGTCACGTTCTTTTATTCCCTTTACGCCCCTGTCCCCATGATTTACCCGCCCCAGTACCAGGCCGTGGCGGCTGTCCGCACTCCTTTGGGCACTTACGCCTCATTGGACGTATTTACCCAGGCTGCGGACAGCCGCCAGCTGGTCAATTCCGATAATACCCTGCGGCTGAATTTATCCCAGTGCACGAAACTGATCCTTCCTAACGGCCAGCCCTTTGGCGGCGCTTTATCCGGGAAGCTGCTTTTGGTAATCTACGGCGCCACTACCCGCAGCATCCCCGCCCAGACCACGCCGGATAAAATCATTGTCTTCTGCCAAAGCCAAAGCAGCGCGCCCTGCTGACCGTGACGCATGGCTGACAATGTCCAAACACGCCTAAAAAATCAGCTCCTGCTGCTCCATCACCTGGATATGGGACACGGCCATGGTTTCCGGCTCCCTTCCCCTTAGGTGGTTTGCCTTTAAATACCGCATCCCCCCCTGGAGATTGGCGGCAATCAGATTCAGCACATAGATATTGTCAAAGCGGCTGTAGATGGATTCCCCGCCCAGACCCGTCAGGCAGATTAACTGGGTATTGGTTTTTTTCGCCATATCCATTAACGGCTTTAACAGATGGGACGCATTGGTCTGGGCAAAGGGGTTATCCATCAGCAGGACTTTGCCCTCGTTGCGGTCGGCAAAAATATCCCCCTCCTCCTTCCTCATATAGTAAAGAAGGCTGGACAAAATCACGAACGCAGACAAAAAGCCTTCGCCGCCGGAATTTTTCGCCACCTCCGCCCAGGTGATGGGATACTCCCTCTGCTCTTCAATCTTATAAAGGCGGATCTGCACATTCCCAATCCCAATCACCGCATCATAAAGGTTGCGGGTGGTCAGCTTCGCCCCAAAATACTCCTGGGCATTTTCATTTTCCTTAAGAATCTCAAGGCTTTTTGCCGTCACCTCATCAATCATATCCCGGATGCGGATCTGGTACAGGTTTTCGTTTTCCTCCCAGGCCGGAAGCTGGATCTTTAGCATTTTCACCGGCTTTTCCCGGATGGTGATGGTAGAATTAGCGTCAATCCGATCTAAATTCTGGTGGATTTCCCGGACATAATCCTCCAAAAGCTCTGCGATCTTAAGCTTCTCCTTCTCCACCAGGGAAATATCCACCTCCAGCTTTTCCATCAGGCTGTCATAAGAGCTAATGGCAGTGGAAAGCTGGCTAAGGACATGATCCGGGCGATCCGTCAGCTCCAGCATGGCCTCCAATGGCTTCCGGTAAAAATCCTCCTGGAAATCTTCCATCCGCACGACGCGGTTTAACAGCTGCTCCAGCACGCCCCTGGCCCTCTGGCGGGCTTCAACCTGATGGTTATAGTCCCGGATCAGCATCCCCTTAAAGACCCTTAATTCCTCCCCGTCCATAGCGGAAAAATCCTGTTCCCACTCCACCGGCTCCCCTAAGGGAAACTCGCTGTACTCCGCCAGCCCGGACAATACTTCATTGTAGCTATGCAGCTTCGCCCTGACCTCGGCCTCCCGCTTTAACGCCTCATCCTTTCGGTATTGCAGCTGGTTTTTCCTGGCGTCAAAATCCCGATCCTGGATCTCTTTCTGGGGAAGAGGCTCTTTTTTGCCGCAGGTTTCCGCCATTCTGGCAAACCGGTCTTTCTTCTGCTGCTCTAAGGCAGCGATGGCTGTTTTCTCCTCCGTGCACAGCCCCTGTTTTACCTTAAGCTTCCGGCGGCAGCCTTCCAGCAGGCTTTCCTGGTGGCGCTCCTCCCGCTTATCGTAAGCCGTACCCAGCCATTCCCCATCTTCAAGGCCGTATTTTGCCTGGCTTTCCGAAAGCTCTAAGGCCGCCTTGTCACAGCGCATTTTCGCCTGCTTTTCCTGGCGTTCCAGCTCCTTAAGCTCCATGGAAAGATTCCCGGTAATGGCCGCATACCTGGCCTCCATGGCGCGGATATCTTCCGACTGGAAGGCAGCGTTTTCCTCCTTTTCCTCTAAGGCAGTCTCCTCCATATCCTGGTATTTTCCGTAAACCGCCTGCTTTTCAGAAAGCTTTTCCCGCTCCTGTTCCAAGCGGTTCGCCTCGCTTTCCAGCGTCCGCAGCCGCTCCTCAAGCCGCTCCTTGCCAGCCAATGCCACGCTTTTTTTCTCCGCCAGCTTCCCCATCCTGCGCCTGCAGCTTTCCAGCTCCGTGCGGCTTTCCCTGTACTGGCCATAGGCCTTGATCAGGCGTTTAAAATCCTCCAGCCTCCTCCCGCCAAGCTCCGCCTGCTCCTTTAACTGCCTAAGCTCCTGATCCAGCGCCTTTAGCGTCTGCTTAAGGGTTTCCGCCTCTTTCCTGGCCTCCTTAAGCCGTTCTTCAAGCCCTTCCTGCTCACCTTTAAGCTCCTTAAGGCGGGAAATGGCCGCCTGGAAACGCTCCTTGTTTACCCGCTGGTGCTTTACCTGCTCCTGGCGCGTAAAGTACTCCTGGTACTCCCTTTTTCGCCGGTCAATGGCCTCCTGCTGCCTGCTTATCCGCCGCTCCATCTCCTGAAGCATCCGGGCAAGCTTCTCCTCATTCAGCAGATTTTCATTAAACAGCATATAAAAGCTGATATCCGCCATCCGGCACACGCCGCCCGCTTCTTTTTCCTCCCCCTTATCCAACTGCTCCCGCACCAAAATCGGCACAGGGAAGGAGGTATAAATCTCCCCGGCATTCCCTGCCAGCTTGTCCAGATCCTTTTTCGACAGCATCAGGCCGTAAGGAAGGAAGGGATGGCGGCGCACCAATCTGCGGTTTTCTTCCTCCGTATTGCCGTTTTTCCTCAGCCATTCCAATCCGTAGACGATGGGAAGGCCAAGGGCCTGCAGCTCGCCTTCCAGCTCCTTGGGAAGCTCCAAGGTTTTCCCTGTGGTAAGCTGGCGGTACTCTTTTTGCAGCCCGTCCTTTTCCCGCTCTAAATTCTCTCGGAGCCCATCGATTTCCTGCAGCTTCCGCTGGGATGCGCTAAGGATTTTCTCCAGGTCGAAAAGGGATTTCTCCTCCATATCCAAGTATTTCAGCACCACTTTCCGTTCTTCCAGCTCCCGGTCAAATCCTTCTTTTTCTTCCTTTTGCCGGCTATGCGCTATCTCCTTTTTCGCCAGCCAAAGCCGCAGCTCTTCCTGGGCGCGTTCCAGATTCCTCTGCCGCTCCAGGCTTTTTTCTTCCAGCTTTTTCTTCTGCTGCCGTTTCCTGGAAAGCTCCTCTAATTCCTTTTCGTAAGCCTCCTTCCGGATATCCAGGCTTCCCGGCTCATACTCCCCTAAAATATTCCGAACCAATTCTTCCCCGTAATCGGCTAAGAACCGCTCTTCCCACTGATCGTAGGCTTCCACCCTGCTTTTTAAGGCGCCTTCCAGGGAAGCCTCTTTTAAGGCCGCCTCTTCCAGGCTAAGAAGCTTTTCCTGCAGCTCTTTCCCCTTTTCTGACGCCTGCCTGTGCTGATCCTGGTTCTCCAAATGCCTCTGCCCATTATCCGCCAAGGCCTCCCGATAGTACCAGAAAAGCCTGCCCCCCAGGCTTATCCTCTCCGGCGCTAACCGCGCCTCCTTCTCCTGGGATGCGGAAAGCTTTTGCTTTACCGTCTCCAGCTCCTGCTCCTCTTCCAGCAAAAGCTCCTGCTGCTTTGCACAAGCCAAAAGATGGAGCTTTTTCTCCAGCCGCCCTTCCTCCCGCTCCAAATCTTCCTGCTCCGCCTCAAGGAGATCCCGGCTGCTTACCCGGTGGCGAAGCTTCCTTTCCAGCTCGTGGATCTCCCCGGATAATTTCTCATAGGCAATCTGCAAAAGCTCCTGTTCCATGCCGCGGATTTTCTCCAAAATCTCCTCCTGCCGCTCCTTAGCCCCTTCCCGCAGGCGGGTCAGCTCTTCCATCAGACTGGCGACCTTATGCTGATAAACCAGCTCTTCTTCTTCCTCCTTAAGGTAGCTTTCCGCCTTCTCCCGGATAGCGCAGCCTTCCTCCTTAAAGGCGCGGATCCGATCCCGCCGCAGGATCTTGGACTGGTTATCCTGGTACTGGCCCACATACTTTTCCAGGATATCCTGGAACTCCTTCATCCGGTTTTTTTCCCGGTTCAGCTTGCTTTCTACCGCGTCCAAAAACCACTTTTCCAACAGCCCTTTTTCATCCCGGCAGTCGGAAAACAGATCCGATAATCCGGATTCTTTTAAGTTCACCTTCTTAATGATGGCTTCCCATTCTTTATAATTAATCTGGTACTCCTTAAGCTTGTCAAAGTACTGGCGTGTCTGGGCAGGATAAGACATATCGTAGCAGAAAAATTCCATGGAGCGATCCTTTTTATACTGCTCAAACAGCTGCCTGCAGGCAGTGAAACTTTTCAGCGTAATCTCCTTATTCTTTTTCTCCACCACCGGCAGGTTATGGATATCCCAAAGGCAGGGATGGCGGTATTCGCTTATGATATTGACCATCTCCAGCTCTTCGCTGCCCTCCCCGCTCACCTCCTGGCTCCTGCGGACCATCATCCCGGCCAGCACATATCCCGCGTCCTGATCCAGCACCCACTCCACCAGGATGAAGGACGGCTTGCTGGTGGTAAAGTAGCTTTCAAACGGCCTGTCCTTGGCATCCCGGTAGCGCTTATGGACGAAGGGAGCCGTCATCATCTGCACCAGTACCGACTTCCCGCCCCCGTTCCGCAGGGAAATCAACGTGCTGTCCCCCTGGAAATGGAAACACTCGTCGCTGATGCGGATCGCATTATTATTGTAATTCACATTAATCAGCCGGACGGCATTAATCTTACTCATCCTTCATCCCTCCCAAGATCCGCAGCACCCGTTTATAATTGTTCTGGTTAAGCAGATTCCAGTCCATGAAATTATCCAGCTTTTTCGTGGTCTTAACCATCTCATCCTGCTCCACATACTCGATAAGCCCCTGCTTTTCCAGAAACACCAAGATATTATGGAGGAACCCCTCCTTCGTCGTCCTGGCCCGGGATCGGTCATCGGATTTCAACGCCTCATAGGCCTGGAGCATATCCGAAAAAGCTATCCCCGCCTGCTCCTGCCCGTCTTCATCCATCCGCCCCGCGCCTTCTTTTAACTGGCTAGAAATGCAGTTTTGCAGCTCCCCTAAGCGGATATACTCCCTGGCCTTGCTGCTGCTCCCCTGGCCGTCGTAAAACTCCACCAAAAGGGTCAGGATCACAAACTGGGACAGATAGTAATCCTTATCTGTCCCGGAAGATTTGCACAGGGCGGCCTTAAGCTGAGCCTTGGAAAACCCCAGGAAATCGTTGTCCTCCTTAGGGATTAAATAAATCACATTCCCGTACCGCTCAATGTTGCTGTGGGCGATCTCCCCCTGGGATTTTACCAGATTCTGGATTTCCTCCCGCTGGGTATAGGCTTTGTACAGCGCCCCTTCCTCATCCTCTAAAAGCTCATGATGTTCCAGCAAATAATAAAATATTTCCTGGCTGAGCTTAATATCCTCTATCTCGTATGCCATACGGTTTAACCCTTTCTTCCCAGCCCTTCCTCGTCCCCGCGCCCAACTGCCCGCAGCAGCACATCAGAACAGCGGATCTGCTTTTTCGTTCCATCCTCCGCCCTCACTCCGGCAAAAACCACCGCTTCCCCGGAGCCTGTGCGGTACACTTCCAGTTTCCTGATCCCCTTAAGGGAGCCGTCCCCTTCCGCGAGAGTTAAGAGCATATCATTTAGCTGGAATTCCTCCGGCTTATCCTGGATAAACTGGCTGCGCTCCTTTTGCAGCGCATCTAAATCAATCTCCCGGTTTTTGATCAGCTCCACCATGATTTCCTTGAACACCTCCACATTGGGAATAAGGCAGTTTATCTTTTCCCCGCCTTCCTCACCCTCTGCCGCCAGCCTTTCCCCAATCTCCTTTAAGGTCACTTCCCCTTTTTCCATCACATAGGAAAGCAGGCATCTTAAGCTTCCCTCATACCGTTTAAGCTTTTCCCTGCGCCGCTGTTCCTTCTCCTGCTGCCAAAGCTCCTCATTAAAATCCAGCGTCTCCCCGCTGTCCGCCTCCTGGCGTTTCCGGTTAGGGCGCTGAAGCTGGAACGCCTTGTTTAAATTATAGCTTTTCTCCCCGTCCTGGTTGAACAAAGGGCGAAAAAAATAATCCAGATGCGCTAGTGCCGCCGGATTTTCCAGGATTTTATCATACAGCTTGGCACGCAGGGGAAACCGTTTAATCAGGGACATTTGGGAAAGCTGCTCCAACTCCCTGGTATAAAGGGCCTTTAAATCAAAATGGCTGTTTAAGATTTTCTGGTGCTCGTCAATGGTACGGTTTAAGTAACGCTCAATTTCCCGCAGGTTATTTAGCTTTTCATCCTCCTGGGGGCTTAGCTGCCTTACATTAATGTTCTTCTCCTCCAGCTCCACCGCCCTGCTTTTGACCATATCCCGGTATCCCTTAAATTTCTGCTTGGTATCGCTGATGGTCTCCAGATTTTCCAGCAGGATCCCCTCATAATCCTTTACCGAATAATTCAGGGCATTCCGGCGGATCGTCCCCATGGCCTCCTGGATCTTCTGAAGCTGAACCCTTAGAAGGTTAAACACGTTTTTAATTTCATCCACGGCCTTGTCATAGCTCTGCTTTTCCAAATGCATCTGGAAAACCATCTCATGGATGGTCAGCTTCATATTATTTTCAATCTCCAGGGTGGACAAAAGCAGGTTATAGCCGTCATCCGTCAGGTAATAAGAGGTGCGCTTAAACTCCTGGTCAACATACACAATCCGGTTTGCCACGTAGCTGATATGGATAGGCTGGTAAGCCTCCTGCCCAAAATCAAAGCCTTCAAAATACATGGCACGGCCTTCATTGGACAGGATCACATTCACGATGAAATCCCCCAGCTGCTTGCACTCCTGATAGCCCATGGGCTTTTTAAAATACCGCATATTCATGGTGTCGATATAAGCGCCGATATCATCCATGGTACAGTGCTCCTCCTTCAGGGACTGCTCCATAATGTAAAGCAGCACGGCAAAAATCACGTTCACCTGTTCGTCCGCCTTCACAAACCCGTACTGCTTCCAGGTGGTCTTCTGGATGCTGTTTTGGAGCAGCACGGCATAAAGGCCTACGCTTTTCATCCGCTTCGGAAACTGGCTTAAAAAATCATACTGCATCCTTTATCCTCGATTCATCACGGTTTCCCAGCGGCTTAGTTCCATACGTTCATGCCGCTGCTTTTGCTTTGTTCGTTTGCTTGCCTTTTTGTTTTGTCTGTCTGTTTGTCTTTTTGCTTTGCCTGTTTATTTGTCTTTTTGCTTTGCCTGTTTGTTCGTCTTTTTGCTTTGCCTGTTTGTTTGTCTTTTTGCTTGCCTTTTGTTTTATCCGTTTGTTTATCTTTTGTTTTTTCCATTTAAGTATAACGCAACGTTTTTCCATATGCAAGCCTTATAGATCGTGGATGGTTAAAACCTCCTGGGGGATATACTGCCCCGATGCCAGGATGTGCTCCATCTCCTCCACCGTTTTAGAAGGAAAACATTTCCAAAATATCCCCCGCAGATTGCGGTTCTGCTGCTCTTTCGTATCCGGAAGGGTTTTCACCTGAAAGGCTTTCCTAAGCATGGCCGTATAGGCAGGCAGAAAAGGGAAGATCTCCCAGCTCCCCGCAAAAGCCTCCGCCAGTCCCTCGTAAATCCCTATCCCCTCATAATCCAGATCCCCGAAATAGTAAATCTTATTTCCGGCATCCCTCATGTATGGTTCGATGCAAAGGGAAAAATCCTGGAAGGAGCGGATAATCCGCTTTCCCCCGCCGTAAATCAGCGTGCCGATCTTAACCCCAAGAATCTTTTCCCCGCCCTCTAAAAGATGCCTCCTCATGCTGAAAAACGTGTCCTTATTCTCCAGGATCAGCAAGTTTTGGGGCGTTTCTCTGGTATGGGAATAGTAAGCCAGGGGCTCCGCGGTGGGATACAGATTCAAAAATTCCAAATCCAGGCCGCAGTGGCTTAACACCCTTTTCCCCTGCTCTTTCGCCAAAAACTTCTCCCTGCCCCAGATTTCAAAGCTGCGCTCATTTATGGATTCCGGGCAGGAAAGCTTTTCCCTTCCGGTTTTTAAGTAATCATTGAGCTGCAAAACCCATTTCCTCTCCCGGCGGTAGCTTTCCATATGGGAACGGTAATAATCAATGGAAATCCCGGGAACCATGCCGTAGGTCAGCTCATCTTCCAGCGCTTTTTCATCCTCAGCCTTTTTTCCTTCCACCAGCCAGTATTCCCGGTACAGGGAAGGCGTTTTGCCGTTTTTCCCGGAAGCCTTTACCGGACGGATCTGACCGGAGGATAAAAGCTCCAGGATATGTTGGTACTGGCCTTGATAGTCCGGATATTTTTCCTTATCCGCCAGGGTTTCTAGTGGAATGCGCTTCATGGGATGGATTCCTTTCTTAATTTGCAACAGTTCAGACAGGCATCTTTTTGGCCTTAAAGAATCTTCTTTAACGCTTGCCTTTATCACCCATCAACATAATCATTAAATGTATCTGTGTCTATTCCTTTTATTGTAAATATCTTTTTCTCACTAACGCCAAAATTATATTCTATCATATAGCCCGTTAACTTTTCCCCATCAATTAAGATAATATGCTGTTTTGCCGCATACTCGATGGCCTGCTTTGAAAATTTTGAAGTAGTAACAAACAGGCCTTTTCCGCCTTTGCCCGCAATTGCGCCAACAAAAGCCTGTACCTCCGGCCTGCCTACCGTATGATCCTCATCCCATTTTTTTGCCTGGACATAAATCAAATCGAAACCAAGCTTATCTTCCATGATCACGCCATCAATGCCTTCATCATTCGTAACGCTTGTGATCCTTGCCGAATTCTCGAAAGTCCCATACCCCATCTTAGCCATAAGATCCAACGCTAATTTTTCAAAAGCCCTCGGCGATAGCTTCATCACCTCATTCAGCAATTCATCCTGTAAGCTTCGGTTTATCTTCTTAAATGCCTCTTCAAAAATATCATCCGGCGTTTCATCATTTTCTTCAATAACCTTACCCTTATCCTCTGCACTCGGATTTAAAATGCCTTGAAATTCCTGGAATTTCTCATAACGCATCAAATAATCAACGTCGATCACCTCTGGATTGTCTTCCAATACCTTAGTCCCTTCCTCGGTAATGGCAAACGCCGCCCTGGACGGGCTCTCAATCAGCCCGGCCTTTTTTAAATACGTCCGCGCCCAGCCAATTCGGTTATCAAATACGGTCTGCCTTCCGCTGGGAAGCATTTCCGCAAGCTGGGACTCCGTTAAATGGAGCTGCTTACTCACATATTGTTTTAGCTCTTTTAACTTATGCTCTTTTCCATCGCTTAAATATTCCAGAAAAGGTTTATGCATCTCATAATACTTTGGCAATGGCATTCTCTCTATCCTCCTAATCATTGGAAATTTTATATTAATAGTTTTGCTTTTCCGCTGCGCCAGGCGATATTCCATCGTCACTTACGCTTACCTCCGCCAGTGGCGTAGCGGACGCTAAACTCATGAAAGCCCCCGCTGGGCGCCGACGTTTCAGGAGCGTTCCTCATGGAATATGGCCTGGCTCCGCTGCTGTATTGGCAAGCAAGAAACGCCTCGATATGCCAAAAACTAGCCGTCTGTGGTGCGTGTACACGAAGAAAACCGTATAAAACGGCGGCACTTAGCGAGGTCTTTTCGAGCTTAGTGTCCGCTCCGTTTTATGTCGAGCGAGAGCGCGTTTTCGTGTGTACACAAACCACTGGCGGCGAACTCGCAAGCCTACGTGTTTCCCCTAAACCAACAAACCCATCGTAAGAAACACCAACTAACTCCATCCGCCCCAATCCCATCCGAAACAACCCAGCGTTAAAATTCCCCTACCAGCTATCCAAGTTGACAAAGCATTAAATTTTAATTGTTACAAATCAAACAATTCATCAAAATCTGTTTTTAGGCCTGGGAACATGACCAGCTGCAATTCATCTTTATTTTCTTCGGTTATGATTTTGTATTGGTAAAAGTAAGTTGTCCCATCTTCCCGTCCGTCATTTAGGTAAATTTCTACCTGTTTTCTCCTCCAATCAACGATCCAGTATTCCGAAACGCCTACCTTTCTATATATTTCCATTTTTTCGCCGCGATCATACTCTTCTGTAGCATTGGAAAGGACTTCCATCACCATTCTGGGAATGCCGGTAAGGGAAACATTTTTTCGATCCCTGATATTACAATTTATAGATGCATCTGGGATAACAATCCCATCATTATTTTCATGCCATTGATATTGTACACTGTCGCCTAACACACGGCATAAAGAATCCTTTATCTGCTTTCCAACCATGACAATGAAATTATTAATCACAAAAGAATGTTCGATAAACGTATTGCTCATATCCTCTACAGGCAATGCAGTCATGGGTTTTCTCCCTTCCATTTTTAAGGCTCGTTGTCCCCAACATCTTACTTATAGAATAGCATAAAGGATTCATTTCGTAAACAAAAACCCGGGAGAACGGATCTCCCGGGTTTTGAATTACGTTCCGAATTATTTTCTTTTAAGCTTTACCTTCGGATTACTTCCTTTAATCTTCTTTCCGTTTTTTCATGATTCCAAAGATTCCCAACATGGAAACCAGCATCATTCCTGCCAAACCAGCCATCGGTATGCCGCGATCCCCAGTCTTCGGAAGAGCTGCCAAGGGCACATCTTCGTCCAAAATCATTTCTGCAGGAGCCTGATTTTGATCATCCGGGCTTGGCATAGCCGCTAAGGGCACATCCTCCGGATTAATGGTTACTGTCGGTTCCGGAGCATTCGGTTCCCCAGCTGCTGTTGTCTCTGGCGTTGCAGCTACAGAACCTGGCGTCCTGTCCCTGTCACGGCCTCCGCTGCTGCTTCCGCCGCCTCCACCGCCGCCTCCGCCATTACCGCCGCCAATGACACCTGGCGTGATTGCCGGACGCGTCTCCGGTTCGGTTGGAAGGATTGGCGCAGGATCCGTGGGGTTAACCGGATCAGTCGGAGTAGTTGGCTCCGCGGGATCTGTTGGGTTAACCGGATCTGTGGGATCGCTTGGGTTAACCGGGTTGGTCGGATCGCCTGGATTCGCAGGATCCGTGGGGTTCGCCGGATTGGTCGGGTTAGCCGGATCTGCTGGCCTGCTTGGATTAGTCGGCTCGGCTGGATCTGCGGGGTCTGTAGGCCGACCTGGCTGTGTTGGGTCAGTTGGCCCTGCCGGATCCGTCGGATTGCCTGGGTCTACTGGCCTGGTAGGATCCGTGGGATCGGTTGGCCGACTTGGCTGCGTTGGATCGGTGGGATCCGTAGGATCTGTCGGGCTGCTGGGCTCGGTCGGATCCGTGGGATCGGTCGGGCTGCTAGGCTCGGTGGGATCCGTGGGATCGGTAGGATCTGTCGGGCTGCTAGGCTCGGTAGGATCCGTGGGATCCGTAGGATCTGTCGGGCTGCTAGGCTCGGTAGGATCTGTCGGGCTGCTAGGCTCGGTCGGATCCGTGGGATCCGTAGGATCTGTCGGATCCGTGGGATCCGTAGGATCTGTCGGATCCGTGGGTTCTGTCGGGCTGCTAGGCTCGGTAGGATCCGTCGGGTCGGTAGGATCTGTCGGGTCGGTCGGATCCGTCGGATCGGTGGGATCCGTCGGGTCGGTCGGATCCGTCGGATCGGTGGGATCTGTCGGATCCGTCGGGTCGGTCGGATCCGGTTCTGATTTAATAAAATACAATTTTAATATTGTTTTGCCAGTCTCGTCCGCCAAACCAGTAAGCACATTGTTCTTATTATCTTCATCAAACTTATAACCTGCATATACTTTATCAGTTTCTTTAACACTAACCTTACTTCCTATCTCAGCTTTCCGGGTCTCTGTCTTCAGTTCCTTACCAGTCTCGTCGTACCATTTCACCTGATATTCTGTTTCTTCAGGTTCAGGCGGTTCGGCAATAAAGTATAATTTCAAGACTGTACTTCCGTCTGATTTCACTGTGCTGCTCAGAACATTGCTCCCATTATCTTCATCAAACTTATAGCCTGCATACACCTTATCTGATTCTTTGACACTAACCTTGCTTCCTGCCTCAGCTTTCCTGGTCTCTGTCTTCAGCACCTTACCAGTCTCATCATACCATTCTACTTTGTAATTTACAGACTTCTTTTTCCATGTAGCAGTATAAATAATATTACCATCCTTATCTGCATCATCAGCAGACACTACTGGATTAGTTGCCGGAGCCCACCCCATAAACTCATATTGTTGGCTACTTAATGAACCTAAAAACTTAGGCGTAGCGTCACCTGCCGCCAGCTTGCCATGCGACTCATCTCCAAAAATTGTTCCGCCCATACCGTCTTGATAAATCACAGTAAATGTTTTTCTAATGTCATACCGCAACGTAATAATATTACTTTCTGCTGTTTCTGTTAATATAAGCTGCTTTGGCTCACTTCCACTATATTGGAAAGTCTGCGTTTTACCGCCGATTTTATAGTATTTCCAATCTGGATTGGATGCATCAAGAACACTGCCGCTAATTTCATCCCCAACGCTGCCTTCTATCTTCCCTCCGGTTATCGTTGCCGCCTTTTGACCATCTACATAATATTCCCGTATTACTTGATAAGTTGTAGGGGCTCCCCATACTGCCGTAAGGCTTCTGTTAACATTTGCTCCATCGCTTTCTTTCCAATGCAATGTTACTTGTGTGCCCGCCCCATAAATCTTGCCATCTTCACTATACAGCCATCCTTTAAAGGTATATCCGTCACGCTTAGGAGCTGATGCTGTTGTGAATGTATAAGTATCTTGAGCAACATTATATTTAACCTGGGGAGAATATGGCATATTGGTTACATTGTTTCCGCCAGGCAAATACTCTAATAAATAATCAGCAGTAACATTAACATCAAACCATACATTTTCATAATATGTATTTTGATTTCCTCCTACTAACACCCAATTTCCACAATAATCGCAATAGCCACTCTCTGACTTATAATAAAACCCATATTCATAATGCAAGTTAACCCTGGTTTTACCTGGTTTTGCTGCAAGATATTTATATTCTAGACAAGGCATTCCTATATAGGGATACTCTTCTTTGTAATTTCCCATCTGGAAAACTGTATCCTTCAAAATTGTCTCGTCGCTAAACGCTTCTGAAACTTTTTCATACGCATCAGGAATATATTCAGAAAGTACACCGCCACACCATTGATGAATATTAGTACTCCGAGGAAGCCTTTGATAAATCCCTTTCTCACCAACAGTTTTCGTAATAGAACCTCGGTATCCGCTTCCTTCTCCCTCTAAATATACATACGTTTCCGCATCCAACCCCAACGCCGCATCCACAGCCTTCACCGCCGCTTCCATCTTCCCATACGCCGCCTGTACGTCTTCCCGCTCAAAGTCTTCCGTACCCAGCAGCGCTTCCAATGTATCGGCCACTTCGCCATAAAGCAGTGCGCTTGCTTCCTCTGCGTTCTCTTCCGTAATTTCCTCCGGCAGCTTCGCTACCGCATCTAAAAATGCCTGAACTGCTTCCGGCACTTCTTCTCCGGCTTCTTCCGCTTCCGGCACAAACCCGGTATCGGAAAGGTACATCACAAATGCCGCTGCCGTCGTGCCTTCATCTACCGCTACCACCCCGTAATCCCGGGCAGCGCTTCTTTCCACTAAGCGCACCAGGTTTTCGGATTTAGAGAGTTCTTTTTCCTCATTCCCGTCTTCATCAGCCTTTGCCGGATCCTTAGCCTCTGCATCCTTTGCTTCGTCCTTCTGAGCATCCGCTTCATGGTCTTTGGCTTGCTCGCTGTCCTCAGCTTTTCCCGTGGCGGCATCAGCCTTTGTCTCCTTATCCGCCGGATCTTCCTTGCTTTCCGCCGCTGTTTCTGCCGGTTCTTTTCCAGATTCTTCCTCAGCGGGTTTCTCCGCTTCTTTATCGTCAGCCTTACCTGGCTCCTTTTCTTCTGGTTCTTTCTGCTCTTCTTTCACAGGAGCATCCAGCTCATCCCCAGCTGGCTTCCCCTCAACCGGTTTTCCAGCCTCTTCGTCCGCCTTATCGGATTCCTCTTCTTCCGCCTTGCCGGATTCCTCTTCTTCCGCCCTGTCAGGCGCTTCTTCACCTGGATTCCCAGACTCTTCCTTTACCGTTTCGTCGGCATCTCCCGCTTCTGCCTCGCCAGGAGTTTCAGGAATTTCCCCAGGGGCTTCCTCTTTGCCAGTGGTCTCTTCCTCTGCACCGGCAGAAGTTTCCTCCCCCGCTTCACCGGAAGCTTCCTCATTGCCCTGCTCCGCGGTCGATTCCTCATCCGCACCGGCAGGAGCCCCATCCGAAGTCTCCGGATTTGCGCTTTCGGCTTCAGACGGCTGTCCTTCCTGATCTTTTGTTTCTTCCTCCCCCTGATTTTCCGCAGTGGGTTCATCCGATGCCCCATCGGAAACCTGGCCAGCTGCATCCGTCCCGTCCTCCGGCATCTCTTCCTTGCCAAAGGCCTCCTGATAGGACTTTACTGCCACAGCGCCGCTTTCCTTGCCGTCAATATTTACACTGGCTGTTACCGTTTCCTCCCCGCTGTTCAGATACATAAACAGCAGCTCTTCATCTCCGGTCAGCCGGTAATTTTCCAATTCGCTATCTTCTGGCGTGCGGACAAATACCCGCAAATCCATCCCGTCTACATCGGGAACTGCCGTAAAGTTAACCCCTTCCGTAATCTCGAAAAGGTTCCCTTCCGCAAACAATTTCCTGTATCTTCCTGCTTCTGCCTCATCTTCCTGTCCGAAGGAAAAATACCCCCCCATGCTGCTTTGCGTGCTTACCGCTTCTTTCGCCGCATTCCAGATATTTTCTGCATCCATCTGGAACTGGACATTGCCGCCGTAGCCTTCCCCTGCAAAGGCAATGGCTGCGGAATTTCCTACATTGCCAAAAATCATTGCCGCCGACAAGGCAAAAGCGGTCAGCCGCCTAACCTGATACCATTGGCGCAGGCTCCATTTTCTTTTGGAACCGCTGCTCTTTCCCTGCATTTGACCCATACAAACTTCCCTCCTTTTCGTTGTAGAGCGCTCTGCACGCGCCGCCAGAAACATTTCCACATCCTTGTATGTCTCTGGCAGCGCAGTTTCGCCGTCTTGCTGATTACCAAAAACCGATCTGGTATTCCGTCCCTTTATTTTCAAGGCGAACCGTACTCTAACCGGTTGTCACAGTTCACTAAATGGCAGACATTGGAGAACCAGGATAACCAACCTTACGAACAAAATATAGACAATATTTTCTACATTTTGCACAAAAAATTTTATCTGTATTTATATTTTCGTCAAAAATTATTATCCCATAATGTCAAATGGATTTTTTTTGAAATTTTGGCAAAAATTACCCAATGCAAATCTTCCAAAGGTATTTTTCCATATTCAGATCAAGCGATCGTTACCGTAAGAATGGTAAACTTGCATAATTTTCCAAAGCTTGAAATGCATCCTATTTTTTCCAGTAATTTCCAACTATTTTCCAAAGATGCAAAAAATGCGCAAGCAAGCGCCAGCAAAACCGGCTCTTTCTCACGCACCCTATCACAACCACAGCCACTCTGACCGCTGCCGTCTTTCCTATAGCCCGGCCTTAGTCGCCTCTATCCTTCCTTCAGCCCCCTGGCCGCCTCTGGCCTTCCGAAGCCCCCTGCCTTTCTCTGGCCTTCCTTCAGCCATCCTCGTCGCCGCTGTCCCTCCTGCAGCCATCACCACTCTTTCCTTATCTCATCCTCCTTCACCTGATACAGGCACATAAATTCCTTTAGATCCTTTTCACTGCGGATCAGCATTAATTCCTCAAATTTTTTGCTGGCTTCATCCTTAAAGCCTGCCACCTGTTCCCCTGTGCAGATGCTGGCGCGAATCACCGGAATCTTCCCGGTTTTATCATAGTTTATCTGCTGAATTTTTTTCTTTTTAAACATCCTCTTTTCCCCCTATATCATCTTTTGAACGGCGAAATCAATTTTCCATAATCAAAATTAACTGCGCATATTTTTCTCATTTTTTAACATTTTTCCTTTTTTATGCTATGCTAAACATTAAGATAGATAGCTACATTTGCCCATATGCGATGTAGGCAAGTAAAGCATACTATCAAATACAATCGGCATTAATTAACTCATAAGCCATAAATTAATCCCTCCTATAGGAAACCACATCCGATATATCACAATCTAATTGACGGCATATCCGATCAATTACTTCTAAAGAAACATTTTCCCCTCTATACATTTTATCGACAGTAGACTTTGAAATCCCAGTGAGTTCCATTAATCTTTTTTTGTTCATCTCTTTATCAATTAATAATTTCCAAAGCGGTTTGTAAGAAAATGGCATACTCATCTCCCCCTTCTTTTTTTAAAGTAACATATAAGTATTGAGAAGTCAATACTTATATGACTTTTATGCACACAATACCATTTTTATTAAAGAATTCTTTCATAAATTTTCTTTGACAAACCATTTTCCAGATGTTAGAATTTCCATAATAGATTTTGTATGATATTTCAACCATCTACAGCCAAATATTTATGCAGCCACGCACTTAACCCATTATTCACAGAAACAAAAAAGAAAACGAGGTGTATGCGATGAAACCAACGAAAAAACTCCTTAACGGCCTATGTATGCTTCTTGCCCCCCTGCTCCTTATGGCCTCTTCCCTTCCAGCCTACGGCGCGGCTTCCCGGGAAGCCGAAAGGGAGGACGATCCGGATAAAACCCTTGCCCCTTATTTCTTCGTCCAGGGGGATGATTCATCTACGGACAGCTTTCCTTTAAAGGGAACAAAGGTTTCCACCACCATTAACGGAACCATCGCGGAAACCTACGTTACCCAGACCTACGCCAATGAAGGGGAGAACGCCATCAATGCCAGCTACGTCTTCCCTGCCTCCACGAAAGTTTCCGTCCACGGCATGAAGATGGAGATCGGCAACCAGGTAATCACGGCCAAAATCAAGGAAAAGGAAGAAGCCAAAGAAGAGTTTGAAGAGGCGAAGGAAGAGGGAAAAAGCGCTTCCCTTTTAGAACAGCAGCGGCCTAACGTATTTACCATGGATGTGGCGAATATCATGCCTGGGGATACCATTAACATTGAATTGCATTACACCGAATTGGTAACTTCCACCGACGGCATTTACCAGTTCGCCTTCCCCACCGTAACCGGCCCCCGCTATCCCAGCGCCGGGATTGAAAATGAAGAATCCAGCCAGTGGGTTGCCACTCCTTACTTAGAGGAAGGCACTGCCCCCGTGGGAACCTATGAGATCCAGGTAAATGTGGCCGCAGGGCTTCCCATCTCGGATATCTCCTGCCGATCCCATGAAATCCATGTCCAGCCGGAAGCAGATGGGACTTCCGCAAAAATAACGTTAGCAAATCCGGAAGACTACGCAGGCGACCGGGATTTTATCCTGGACTACAAGCTGACTGGCGAGGACACCAACTGCGGCCTTATGTTAAATGCAGGAGCAGACGGGGAAGAAAATTTCTTTATGCTGATGGTGCAGCCGCCCGATCGGTATCAGCCGGAAGATATCCCTCCCAGGGAATACCTATTTGTCATTGATGTGTCCGGATCCATGAACGGCTATCCCTTGGACACTGCCAAGAAGCTGATCCGGAACCTGGCTTCTCATTTAAACGAAAATGACTACTTTAACCTGGTGCTGTTTTCAGACGAAGCCTTCCCCATGGCAGACCGTTCCCTGCCCGCCACCTCCGCCAATGTTGAATCTGCCCTGGAATTTATTGACGAAGCAAAGGGCGGCGGCGGGACAGAACTGGCCCAAGCCCTTAAAACGGCTCTGAGATTCCCCAGGAATCAGGATATGGTGCGCAGCGTAATCACCATCACTGACGGCTACCTTTCCGGGGAACGGGAAATTTTCGACATGGTAACGAATAATCTCCATACTACGAATTTCTTTTCCTTTGGAATCGGAACGTCCGTAAACCGTTATTTAATTGAAGGCATCGCCAAATCCGGCGCGGGGGAGGCATTCATCGTTACCAATGAAGAGGATGCCGCCCATACGGCTGACCAATTCTGCTCCTACATTGAAGCCCCTGTTTTGACCAACATCCAGGTAGGCTATGATGGTTTTGACGTTTATGATGTAGAGCCAGCCTTGCCCGCTACCCTTTTTGCCCAAAAACCCATCATCCTTTTTGGAAAATACCGGGGAGAGCCTGCAGGAACCATAACCATAGACGGAAAGACCGGAACCAATGACTATCATGCCCAGATTCCCGTATCCGGCACGGTTCCTTCAGAAGCAAATAATGCCATCCGATACCTGTGGGCCAGAACCAGGGTAGAGCAGCTTACCGATTACGGTTCCTATGAAGCAGTTAATGATGAATCGGTAAGGGATGAGGTTACAAAGCTGGGGCTTGACTACAGCATGATGACCCAGTATACCTCCTTTATCGCCGTAACCGAGAATATCCGGAACCAGGACGGAAAAAGCACCGATGTAGACCAGCCCCTCCCCCTTCCCGCTAATGTATCTAACCTGGCGGTGGGCGGCGCATATCTCACCGGTTCGGAGCCTGGAACCGCCTTTCTGCTCCTTGGCGCTATGGCGATTATGGCATTCGGTGCATTCAGGCGGCGGAAGGCGTTTAAATGGGTGCAAAGACGAAATGGATGAATCCAGGTTCTGTTATATAACCTCATAGGTTCTACTCAAAGGGTATCGCAAAATCACCGCATTAGATGATCAAACGATACCCTTATTGCAAATCTTATAAAAGGCGAACAAGCAATTCCTACCCTGCCTCATCAATCGCCTTCCCAATATCATGCCGCATATACTTATTCCCAAAGGAGACCCACTCTGTCGCCTGATAAGCGTTCTCCCTGGCTTCTTTCAGATCCTTCCCTAACGCCGTCACGCCCAGCACCCTGCCGCCGTTTGTCAGGAAGGTTTTCCCATCCTCTGCGAATTTCGTCCCGGCATGGAATACATAATACCCGTCTTTCCCGGAAAACCCATCAAGGCCGGATATAGGGAATCCCTTTTTATAGCTGACGGGATAGCCGTCGGAGGCCAGCACAACGCATACTGCCGCATTGTCCGCAAACCGCAGCTCCACCTGATCAAGCGTCCCATCCACGCAGGCCTCAAAAACCTCCACGATGTCATTTTCCATCCTGGGAAGCACCACCTGGGTTTCCGGATCCCCGAATCGGGCATTATATTCCAGCACCCTAGGCCCTTTCTCGGTAAGCATCAGGCCGAAGAAAATAATCCCTTTAAATTCCCTGCCCTCCGCCGCCATGGCATCCACCGTGGCCTGGTAAATATGCTCCCTGCAGAAGCGGTCAATCTCCTCCGTATAGAAGGGGCTGGGGGAAAAGGTTCCCATGCCGCCGGTATTTAATCCGGTGTCTCCGTCCCCGGCCCGCTTGTGATCCTGTGCGGAGGTCATGATCTTAATGGTTTTCCCGTCCACAAAGGACAGCACGGAAACCTCACGGCCTGTCATAAACTCCTCAATCACGATCTGATCCCCTGCGGAGCCAAACTTCTTATCCTCCATCAGCTCCTTTACCCCGGCTCTCGCTTCCTCAAGGGTTTTGCAGATCAGCACGCCCTTGCCCAAGGCCAGGCCGTCGGCCTTTAACACGATGGGCATATCCGCCGTCTCTAAGTAAGCCAGGGCATCTTCCGCACGGCAAAAAGTTTCATAAGCCGCCGTAGGGATGTGGTATTTCTTCATCAAATCTTTAGAAAAGGCTTTGGAGCCTTCCAGGATTGCCGCGTTTTTCCTCGGCCCAAACACCTTGAGGCCCTCCCGCTCAAACACATCCACGATTCCGCCTACCAGGGGATCGTCCATGCCGATTACGGTCAAATCGATCGCCTGCTCCTTAGCAAAAGCCGCCAGGCGCTCAAACTCCATGGCGCCTATGGGCACGCACTCTGCAAATTCACTGATCCCTGCATTCCCCGGTGCACAATATATCTTATCCACCTTTGGGCTTTGAGCCACCTTCCAGGCGATGGCGTGTTCACGCCCGCCGCTTCCAACAATGAAAACCTTCATTTTCTTATCCTCCAATTTTATGGGGATGCTGCAAAGCCCAGCACACAGACAATATATAGTATTGACTATCAAACATCTGCCCTATACATTGTGTAATGCTGCTGTTTTTACGACACCCCCATCGCGCCAGCCACAGCCGCAAAGCGGCATATTTCCTTATGCGGTTGTGCACATCATATTATACTAAGCGGTCAATCTTTTCGGCCGCCTGGATAAATTTCTCCGTTTGCAATCATATCAATGGCCTTTGGCAGGATCACCCACTCCGCCTGCTCCATCACCCGCTGCTGCAGCGTTTTGGGCGTGTCCTGCGGCTGCACTTCTACCGCCTTTTGCAGGAGAATCGGGCCGGAATCCACCCCTTCGTCCACGAAATGCACCGTAGCCCCAGTGAGCTTCACCCCTCTGGCTAAGGCTGCCTCATGAACCTTAAGCCCATAGTAGCCCACCCCGCAAAAGGAAGGGATCAGGGACGGATGGATATTGATAATCCGGTTTGGATACGTCCTAATCATCTCCGCCGGGATGGTCACTAAAAAACCGGCCAGGACGATCAGATCCAAATGGTACGCATCGATTTTTTCCAAAAGGGCGCGGTTAAATGCTTCCCGGCTCTCATACGCCTTAGGGGACAAACAAAGAGCCTCCACCCCATGGTTTTTCGCCCGCTCCAGGGCGTAGGCGGAGGCGTTGTTGCTGATCACCACCTCTACCTTCGCGTTGCGGATAGTCCCCTGGCTGATCCCGTCGAAAATCGCCTGCAGATTCGTCCCTCCGCCAGATACCAGCACGCCTACCCTCAGCATACGTCCACACCTTTCTCGCCCGCTTCAACCGTCCCGATAAGGTAAGGCGTTTCCCCGGCCTTCCTTGCCGCTTCCATGGCCTGATCCTTTTGGGCAGGATCCACGGCTACAATCATGCCGATCCCCATATTGTATGTATTATACATCATCTTTTCTGCAATGCTGCCCTTCTTCGCCAGCAGCTTAAAGATCGGCGGAACCGGATAGCTGTCTTTTTTAATCACCGCCCGCACCCCGTCCTTTAACATACGGGGCACATTTTCATAAAAGCCGCCTCCCGTAATATGGCTGCAGGCTTTCACCTTCACCCCGGCAGCCTTGATTTCCTTTAAGGCATTGACGTAAATCTTGGTAGGCGCAATCAATGCCTCCCCCAAAGTCGTCCCCAGCTCTTCGTAGTAGGCTTCCAGCCCCTCCCTGGTCATCTCCTGTTCAAACACCTTGCGAACCAGGGAAAAACCGTTGGAATGGACGCCGGAGGAAGCCAGTCCCACCAGCACATCCCCCGCCTTTAAATTGGCCCCGGTAATCATATCCTTTTCGTCTGCGATTCCCACCGCAAACCCGGCCAGATCGTACTCATCCTCAGGATAAAAGCCAGGCATCTCCGCAGTCTCGCCGCCGATTAAAGCTGCCCCGCACTGCTTGCAGCCTTCCGCCACCCCGCTGACAATCCGGGCAATCTTTTCCGGGTAATTTTTCCCGCAGGCAATGTAATCCAGGAAAAACAGCGGCTCCCCTCCCGCGCAGGCCACGTCATTAACACACATGGCAACGCAGTCGATCCCCACCGTATCATGCTTATCCATAAGAAAAGCCAGCTTAAGCTTCGTCCCTACCCCATCGGTTCCGGAAAGCAGCGTAGGCTTTTCCATCCCCCCAAAGGAGGCCAGGGAAAAACCCCCGGAAAAGCCCCCGATCCCTCCAAGCACCTCCGGCCTCATGGTTTCCTGCACGTGCTTTTTCATCAATTCCACTGACTTATAGCCAGCTTCGATATCTACTCCAGCGTTCTTATAATCCATATATCCTCCTATAATTTATCCCGGCAGCCAAAAAACTGACCGCCCAGGATCATGATGCACACAATTTCTCCCGCTACCCTAAAATCACTTCATGGATTCTAAGTACTTTTCATATCCTATCTCTTCCAGTTTTTCCGCCTTTTTCTCCACATCGCTTTTCAGCTTCTCCGAGTAAGCTTTCAGCCGTCCTAAAAGAGCCTCGTCGGAGACGGCTAAAATCTTTGCTGCCAGGATCCCCGCATTCTCTCCTCCATTAATCGCCACTGTGGCTACCGGGATCCCGGAAGGCATCTGCACGATGGAATACAAGGAATCCACCCCGCCTAAATCGGAGGTTTTCATGGGAATGCCAATCACCGGCATGGGGAACAGGGCCGCGCACATCCCCGGCAGATGGGCGGCCTTTCCCGCCCCTGCGATAATCACTTTAAACCCTTTTTCCTCCGCGCCCTTTGCCCACTGAAAAAAGATATCCGGCTCCCGGTGGGCGGAAATAATGGTCATCTCATATTCAACCCCAAGGGTATCTAAAATCTTTGCCGCCTTTGCCATAATGGGCATATCCGAATCGCTTCCCATCACAATCCCAACTTTTGCCATAACTTGCACCTAGCCTTTCTTTTTGATTTTTATCCTTCTTCAAGAGGAACATTTAACGTTTCAAGACCGGGAAGCACAAACCTTCCGTCCCGGATGATTTCCTTCCTCTCTCCTTCCTTTAAGCAGGCCGCAATGGATTCCAGCTCATCATACGGAATCGTAATATCCGTATGGCAGCTAAAATAAGCGGCGGAAACATTCTCACGGCGCAGGGCGGATACCTCGTTTTCCCTTGCCACCATCTCTTTCCCGTCAGGATTATACATGGGGAAGTCCTCCGCCCAGCTATAACAGGTATCGCCTACGGCAAAATGAGGCCCCATCTTCTCCACGATGAGTATGGGCAGGCGATCCACGATCCCGTACTTCCTGCCCATGGCATAGGCCGTGGTATTCGTCCCGATGGCAAACTCGCCTATGGGAAGGCTTTCATGGTTTTTCATAATCACCTGGCGCACCAGCTTCCGGCTCTGCCCCTTATCTTCCATATTGTCGCAGGAATAATCCTTCACCATGCCGTTTTCAAACCACAGCTTTAAATTTTTAAATTGAAAATCGCCGATATAAACGCTTTTTACATTCAAAAGCCCGTCCGTCCCCATAAGCTTAGGGGAGGTAAATACTTCCCCTAAGGGGATGTTCACATCCGCCACGCAGTTTTCAAAATTCGTCTCCGTCTCCGGATTGCTTAAAGGATGAAGCTTTACCCGCAGATCCGTCACATTCCCGTCCTTACCCTTTATCTCCACGTAATCGGCTTGATCCAGCACGTCAATCAGCTTTTGCTGCAGATCCTTATAAACCTCATAGTCCAGCGTGTTGATTCGGATAATCTCCTTGAAGATTTCCCCGTAAGGCTCCCCGATTTCCGGCCTGGGAAAGGCGATTATGGTAAAGCTGGTTTCCTCCTCCGGCACATACCGGTTCATCAGCTGGGTAAATTCATTGTTGTAGCTTCTGACCACATTTTCCTGATAGCCGGACAAGGCAAAGCATTCCTCCTTATTCACCGGGGAAAAACCTGCCTCCCCAAAGGTTTCCACCACCGCCGGGCCCGCATACCAGGAGGCCTCCTCCTTAAATTCCTCCAGGGCCGCCTTAATCACTGACAGCTTCCGCTCCTTTACGGTATTGCCCATAAAAATGGCGCTGTCATACCGATGGTCATAATCGTACTGCTTGTTGGGGGATGAGCTAAACCACCCTGCCTTCCGGTTAGGATCCCGGTTCACCACCGAAACCGGCGTCCGGCAAAACAGGGGCGTTAACCCAATCCGCTCAAACCCTTCCACCGCCCGGCGGATCATCGGCTCTAGGCCCAGCTCATAGCGGATTAATACCGTCTTCTTTTTCGACAAATCCCGCCCCATCACCTCAAAGCCCTTGCGGAACCCTTCCACATACGTATCCGCCATGGAGCGCAGGGTTTCCTCCGGCAGGGAATTTAAAAACCCGGCCATGGAAAGCTCCGAGGGGGAAATATATTCCCCAAAACGGTACAGATAGCGGAGATCCGAAAGATCCTCTTCCATGATAATATCCTTTGCAAAGCTCCATTGGGGACTTAGCCGTTCCCAAATCCAATGCCTGACCGTCTGATCCGTATAATCACTGATATACCAATAAAGCACATCCTTGACTTCCTGCATCTTAGGAAGGGACTTTCCGTCTTTTCCCTCAAAAAGGTTATAAATCTCGATTAACGCCTCATTGGCCGCCGTAATCTGGGGAAGCCTTCCTTCAAAGGCGCAGGAAATCCCGCAGCGAAGCTCAGTATATAAAAAAGAAAGCAAAGGGCCGAATTCTCTTCCCAGCTTCCTTGCCGCAAACGCCGGATTCCCATAGCTTTCTTCATAATGCCCCGGCAAAATATCCCCATACAGCTCCTGGTTAAGAGCCTGCAGCTCCCCTAAGGAAGCCTGGCCAAACCATCCTTTTTGCAGCTTGTCCGCCAAGCCGCAGATCTGGCCTGCAAACCTGGCCACCTGAATAAAATAATCACGGTAAGGCTGGGGAACCGTAGCTTCCCCCGGGATCTGGGCTATCCGCCCTGCGGAAAGTTCATATCGCTCCCTTACCCTCTCGTTGTCATCCTTCCAAAACTCCCAAACATCCATCGTCTCATCCCTTCCTCTACCGCATCTGCCTGCACGCTAAAGCCGCTCTGCTTTACCCCATGCGCAGCCCTACAATCAACATAATCACCCAGACTAAAATCATTAAGCCATCCAGGATCACGGACAATTTTGCCAGGATATAATTTTTCTCTTTTTCCCACATTGCCCGGATCCCATAGATCAACCCACACAAGGCAAACAGAAAGCTGGAAAATGCCATGGCGCTTACATTCAACGGCACATTCCCCCGGGATTTTACCGCCAGGCCAATAACGGAACCGAATAAAACCAACCCCACAGCGGTAATCCCCGCCGCATAAAATCCGCCTTTCGCCAAGGGCTTGCGGATGTAGTTTACATATTTACTTCGCTTTTTTTCTTCTGCCATGACACCTCCTCCAAATACGCATCTGCTGCACAGCCGTATACATCATGTAGCCAATGGCCGCCCCTGCCGTATTTAAAATCATGTCGTCCACGTCAAAGCTTCCTACCTTTGACACCAGCTGGACGGATTCCACAAAAAGGCTGAACAGGAAACCGGTAATCACCGTATTCATCCACCTTCTGCTCCTTAAGCTGACTACCGGAAGGAAAAAGCCCGCGGGGACAAAGGCTGCCACATTTCCGGCAATGTTTAAGGCAACCGCCCGCATCCCCAGCTTTTCCCGGTAAGTCCAAAACCGCATAATTTCTTTAAAGGGAATCAGGTTGTAGGAATACCCAGACCTGGAATTATCCGTCCTTCCAAAGGACTCCGCAAAAAACAGAAAATACACCAGCAGAGCCAGGTACAGGATAAACAGCACCCAGCCCATTTTCTGGTGTTTCGTCGTCTTTCGTATCATTTTTTCCCTAAAATTCAATTTCTGACTTCCTCTTTAACAAAATCGCCCCAATCACAATGGACACTATCCCTGCCGCAAGCCCTGTGGCGGCAATCACAATTCCGGCGGCAATGCTCCCAGCCCCTGCATTACGCATCGTTTTATAAATCCGTTCCTGGTTCATCAATCCATCTACCTCTCTGCATTGAAATCTTATGGGAAACATCATAAATTCCTTATATTATGATGTTTCCCGCGCCGATTTTTGCTGCGTATAAACGCAGGATCTTCCTTGGAAAAATCGTGCGCATCCTCTTGCGGAAGCATAGCAAACGGCAAATTTATTGGCGTTTGCTATGCTTCCTTCGCACCATACTGACTATAATACGCATCAAGGGCTTTTTTTATGTCATCATTAATCACAATCTGCCCCTGGCACTCCCGGTTATACAAATACTCCGTCACTTCCTCCATGGTAACGATCGCCGCTGCCGGGAATCCGTACAGACCCTGGATTTCCTTTAAGGCGCTCTCCTTGCCTTTCCCCCGCTCCATGCGGTTTAGGGAAACAATCAGACCCTTGATCTCCACATCAGCCTGAGCCTTAAGGATAGGGAAGGTTTCCTCGATGGACTTCCCGGAAGTGGTAACATCCTCAATCACCATGACCCGGTCGCCGTCCTTTAGCTTGCTTCCAAGGAGAATCCCGGCATCACCGTGATCCTTTACCTCCTTGCGGTTAGAACAGTAGCGCACATCCTTCCCGTACAGCTGGCTGATGGCCATGGATGCGGCCACGGCCAGGGGAATCCCCTTATATGCAGGCCCGAACAGCACATCAAAATCCAAGCCGAAATGGTCATGGATTGCCTTTGCATAATACTCTCCTAAACGCCTTAGCTGGCTGCCTGTCACGTAAGCGCCCGCGTTCATGAAAAAGGGGGATTTCCGCCCGCTCTTTAACGTAAAGTCCCCAAATTTCAGTACCTGGCTTTCCACCATAAACTCAATAAATTCCTGTTTATACTGTTCCATCAATACACGTCTCCTTCTATTTCACCGCGCCAATCAGCGAGCGGATATGGTCTATCTTATGGTCTCTCATATAGGTTTCTATCCCGTTAACCACATCCAAAGTGGCATACGGGTTGCGGAAATTCGCCGTGCCCACGGCCACCGCGGCAGCGCCGGCTAAGATAAACTCCAGGGCATCCTCACCGGTACGGATCCCCCCCATGCCGATGATGGGAATGCTCACCGCATTGGCCGCCTCGTATACCATCCGCACCGCCACAGGCTTGATGGCAGGTCCGGATAAGCCTCCCGTCTTATTGGCCAGGGCAAAGGTTCTTTTGTTTACGTCAATCTTCATTCCTGTTAAGGTATTAATCAGGGAAATCACATCCGCGCCCCCCGCCTCCGCCGCCTTAGCCATCACGGTAATATCCGTCACATTGGGGCTTAATTTCATAATCACCGGCTGCCTGGCATGGGCCTTGCAGGCCTTTGTGATCCGCTCCACCGCCTTAGGATCCTGGCCGAAGGCAATGCCCCCCTCTTTTACATTAGGGCAGGAAATATTGATCTCCAGCATATCCACCGGCTCATCTGCCAGGCGTTCCACCACCTGGAGGTAATCCTCCTCCGTCTTCCCACATACATTTACCACGATCTTCGTATCATACTGCTTTAAAAACGGGATATCCCTCCGGGCAAGCACATCGACCCCTGGATTTTGCAGGCCGATGGCATTAAGCATCCCGCCGCAGGTTTCCGCGATCCTGGGGGTAGGATTCCCCGGCCAGGGAACGCTCGCCACCCCTTTCGTCACCACCGCGCCTAAGCGGTTTAAGTCCACAAACTCGGCGTACTCCATGCCGGAACCAAAGGTCCCGGAAGCTTCCATCACCGGATTTTTAAGCTCCACACCGGCCAGGTTTACACGCATATCCATCACAGCTTTACCTCCTCTGCCCGGAACACAGGGCCGTCTTTGCAGACCCGCTTATTGCAGACGTGGGAATGGCTGTCCGTCTCGGCGGACTGGCAGACGCAGGCTAAACAGGCTCCAATGCCGCAGGCCATCCGCTCTTCTAAGGAAATAAAGCACTCCATCCCTTTTTCCTCTGCATACTGCTTTAACGCCTTAAGCATAAGCGTGGGGCCGCAGGCAAAAATCACGTCCCCTTTAAGTCCCTCCGCCCTGATGGCGTCCAGCACATTTCCCTTAACGCCCACGCTTCCGTCCTCCGTGGCTACCGCTACCGGGCATAACCGCCGAAAATCTTCCACTAAAAACATATGGCTGTCCCTATAGCCTAAGATGGCGGTCTTTTCCCCCTTAAACTGCCTGGCTGCCTCCAGCATAGGCGGGATGCCGATGCCTCCGCCAATGAAAAACGCCCTCTTCCCTTCCGCCTCTTTTAAGGGGAAACCATTGCCCAAAGGGCCTAAAACCTCCACCGGATCACCGGCCTGATACCGTGAAAATTCCCTGGTTCCTTCCCCGGCCACCCGGTACACGATGCGCAGCCTGCCTTCTTTCTGATCAATCTCGCACAGGCTGATGGGCCTTGGCAAAAGCTTCGCCCCATCCCGGCTGTACAGATCGATAAACTGCCCCGGCACGGCCTGGATGCCGATCCTTTCCGTCTGTATCCACATACTGTAAATCCCGTCGGCCAGCATCTTTTGGCTGCACACCGACGCTATTTCTTTTCCTTTTGCCATTTGCCCTCCGTCTTCTATACCAATGCATTCCCGGCTGTGCGGCCATACCGGCTACAGCACCCGGTTAATATCCGCCGCCATATCCATTACCGCCTGCCTGGAAGCCTCCCCAAAATGCTCAGGGCCAAACTTTGCATAAGCCTCCTTTTTATATGCCGCGATAATTCCCCTGGAGGAATTTACGATAGCCCCGAAGCCATCAGGATTAAAGCAGCATTTCAAGTCCTCCGCCGTGCCTCCCTGGGCGCCATAGCCTGGAACCAGGAAGTATATATGGGGCATTCTCTTCCTTAATATGCGGCTCATCTCCGGGTAGGTGGCTCCCACCACCGCGCCCACATTGCTGTAATCTCCCTCCATGGTGCTTTCGCCCCACTCAACTACCTTATCCGCCACCAGCTCATAAAGGGGCTTACCGTCAATCAGCTTGTCCTGGAATTCCCCGCTGGATGGGTTAGAGGTTTTCACCAGGACGAAAATCCCTTTATCCTCCGCCTTGCACACATCCACAAAAGGCTTAACCCCGTCAGTCCCTAAGTATGGGTTTACCGTTAAGAAATCCGTGCCAAAGCCGGCATAGGACTTTCCGCCCACCACAACCTTCCCCAGATGGCCTGCGGCATAAGCGGCCGAGGTGGAGCCGATATCCCCCCGTTTGGCGTCTCCGATAACCACCAGGCCCTTTTCATGGCAGTAATCCACCGTTTTCTGGTATGCCTTAAGGCCCTCTATGCCAAACTGCTCATACATGGCTATCTGTGGCTTAACCGCTGGGATAAGGTCATAGGTACAGTCCACAATCTCCCGGTTAAACTGCCAGACTGCCTCTGCCGCACCTTCTAAAGTTTCCCCAAACGCCTCGAAGGATTTTGCTAAAATATGCTCCGGAACATAGCTTAACATGGGATCCAAGCCTATGCACACCGGCGCTTTCGTCTTCTCGATTTTATCCATCAACTGCTTTATCATCCTATATCTCCTCCAAAACACAATAAACACGCAAAATCTGCTTAAACACTATTTTCCTTCAGGCACAGGCACATCTTTCCCAATATGCGCCGAAGCAAAACCGTATTTAAAACGGATTATATTAGGTTCTAAGCTATCTTATCATAATCCCGGATAGCTGTAAAGCGTTACCGTACACGGCAAACCGGGAATCTTTGCGAAAAGCGGCACAGCCTCCTTCGCCCCCTGTCTCTTTTTCATTCCTGATGCAAACCGGCACGATTTATAAATATACAATATTTTCCAATTTTTAGATTTTATTCCCATCATTATCCAATTATGGATAATATACAAATTATGGATATGGGGGTTTAATGAAACTATACTCAAGGAGGGATGGAAATGGTGTCCTATAACCGTTTGTGGGAAACCATGCAGGAAAAAAACATTACGCAATACCGCCTGATTAAAAAATACGGCGTCAGCGCTGGACAACTTGGTCGCCTGAAAAAGAATATGTATGTTTCTACCCATACCATCGAAATGCTGTGTTCAATCCTGTGCTGCCCGGTAGAAGACGTAATGGAAGTATATCCCGAACCCGAGCTGTTCGTGATCCCTACGGAGCCTAACCACCCATAACCTTTATACTTTCCGGCTCCCAGGCGTCTGCCAAATGTATCTGCCTGGTTTACTGCCCACCAAACAAATGCCGCGCTGAAAAATCACATTTTTCGGCGCGGCAAATATTTTTCCAATAGTTCAGCCAGTGAAAAGCGCATGAAGGAAAATCATGCTCGCATGAATTTTCCTTCATCGATTTTCACTGAGGGAGCGCCCGTTTATGAGCAAAAGGTGCTGCGTAAGCAGCGGAAAGCGCCGTAAGGCGCGATTTCCCCTAAAGGGACGCTGCGCAGTGCGAATGGCACGGGCTGAACGGACGGCAGATTTTTTAATAAAATCTACCGTTCGTTTTAACTGGGGGAACACCCTTTTCCCGCGAAAGGAGACAGCTCCAGGCGGATAAAATATCCCTTATCGTGGCTGCACACCGGGCACTTCTCCGGAGCCTTCTCTCCCTCGAATACATGGCCGCAGTTTAAGCAGATCCATCCCGTTTTTACATCGGAGATAAACAGCTTGTTTTCCTTCAAAAGCTTGGCAAACATCCCGAAACGGTCTCCGTGGAATTTCTCAATCTCTGCAATCAGGTAAAAGGAGTTTGCGATCTTCGAGTAGCCTTCCTCCATGGCCTTATCCCCAAAAGATTTGTAAATAGGATCATGCTCTTCATACTCATTATGCTGTGCTTTTTCTAAAAGCTGAATAATATCATCGGAAAGATCTACAGGGTAGCCTCCGTCTATGTGAATAGTCTCTCCGGCCATCTCCTTTAAGTGGTTGTAAAAAACCTCGGCGTGCTCTTTTTCCTGATCCGCCGTATAGCAGAATACCGCCTCAATTACTTGAAGCTTCTGCTCCTTTGCCTTCTCTGCCGCAAAGGTATACCGGTTCCTGGCCTGGCTCTCCCCGGCAAATGCACGCATTAGATTGTCTTTCGTCTCGCTGGTTTTAAAATCAACTGCCATGGGCTTAATGCTCCTTTCGGATGGTGGATTTTCGGATAAGTGTATCCTCTTTATTGGTATTATGGCGGAAAAATGGGATTTTATTCATGTGAGGTTGCATTGCTGGGGTGAATTTTAGGTGGTGTTAGGCGGAGGGCTTGTTACTTTGTCAGCTTGCTAAGTACCGCCGTTTTATACGGTTTTCTTTGCGTACACCCATCCCAAACCACTAGATTTTGGCAAGCTTTTTGTTGAGTTTTTTAGAATTTTTAATGGATTTTTAGGTTGGGTTTTTTTAATTTTTTAAGGAAAATTAATGCTTTGTCAACCTGGATAGCTGGTAAGGCGAATTTTGATGCTGGGTTGTTTCGGGCGGGATTGGGGGTGGATGAAGTTAGCTGCATAGATCCAGGTCTGCTCCTGCTGGTGTATGGCGGTATCGGCGTTGCGCTTCACCTGTTGGAGTTTCCGCAAATCGTCCCGGATGGGCTTGTATTGCTCATACTCGGCTGTGTACTCCTGGTGAAGCCTCGCCTGCTCCTGTTCCCACGCATGGGCGGGGATTTTACCAGCAGGGGAACGGTGCTTGTCCAGCTTCCGGCGGGCCATGTGGAACGTCCTTAACTCGCCCTCATGCTCTCTCTCGAAGTTTTCCTGCTTGCCCTTCCACTTGATACCCTTCCACTCGTCATAGATGGGCTTGGTGTCCCGGTAAAGGTCAACAAGGCGAAGCAGTTCCTTCAATTCATTCAAACGTTCATGCTTGGCTTTCATGGACGTGTTGATGGCCTCCGCCCGCTCACCCTGGACGGCAATGTGGGCCTCTAAATCTTCCAGAGTGACGATGCCTTTCTCGGTCAGAAAATTGACGGCTGCGGCAAAGTCTTTGAGGTTCCCAATCTTGGCGTTGCGGCTCCATGCTCCGGCGTTCCGGCCCTCATAATAGTCCGTCAGCAGGGCAGCAAGGGTCGGGGCCTGGGGCTGGCTCAACTCATCCTTTACGGCCTTTATCCAGTCTGTCAGGCCAGCGATTTTCTTCCGAATATCCCGTAGGATGTTGTTGGCCTTTCTTATCCAGCGGTTCAAATCGCCTTTGTCGGTGGGGATGCCTTTGGCCTCCATCTGGCGGACGGCTACGCCCTCATGGACGGTAGGCAGCAGGTCAAGGTCCTGCCGCTCATAGGAGCAGTGGTCAATGCGGCACGTCAGCCCCTTTTCCTCAAACTTGGCGTTCACCATAGCGGCCCACGCCTCCCGCCAATTCTCCAGCGTTTCCGGGCTTCCCCAGTCGGTAGTGGGAACAGCGTCAAAGAGGGGCTTGCCGTCCTCGCCCATAATGCGGTTCCCGTCCTCGTCCAGGCGGTAGACACGTTTCTGCTTAAAGCCCCATTTGCCGCTTTCCTCAATAGGCCGGATAGGGCAGAGGACGCGAAAGTGGGGATTTGGAATACCGCCGTCCTCCTTGTCTGGCTGGTGGATGGCAAAGTCGGCAACCATACCCCGGCCCACAAGCTGCTCCGATACAAATTGCCTCGCAAAAGCGATGTTTTCCTCCAAAGAAAATTTGTTCTGCAAGGCAATGTCAAAGCTGTATGCAAGCTGGGCTTTCTTGCCGCGCTCGGCCTTCTCCACGGCGTTCCAGAGGGTGGCGCGGTCACGATACTCGGCGGGGGCTGGGGCGGCAGGAGAATGTTTGTGCAGACCACACCGCCCTTGTGGGTGTAGTCGCTGACCTCGCCGTAATACTCGCTATACAATTTCTCTCCGGCTCGGTAGGCGGCAGACGTGACAACGGACTGTCCCGCGCTCCGCTTGACCTGGGTGACGTGGAGATGGAACAGTGCCAATTATCCGCCCTCCTGCTGGTGGTTGGCTTGGCTCACCAGGGCGGCAACTTCCGGCAGGGAAAAGACCTTTTCCATCAAAAGAAAAAAGGCCCTCTCGCTCATGCCGCGCACCTCCGGGGCGATGCTCTCCACCGCTCCGCCACGGGTGATAAGGCGGTGGTTCCGCTTCTTCCTCTCGCCCTGGGTGTAGTAACGGATGCGGTTCTCATACCGCTGGCTCCGGTGCTGGTACTGCTCCAGCTTGGCGGTGGCCTCGACATACTCCTTTTCCAATTCCTCGCGTGATTTGTCCATCGTGTTTGACCTCCTTCTTGGCAAAATAAAAGACCGTCTACCTGCTGTGTCGGGTAAACGGTCAAGGGTGACAGTATTCGGTTTTAGCCTCGCTGGAAAGGTGCAGACGCGAGGCGGCGCAAGGGGTACAGCCCCTTGTATGGAGCGTAGCGACGCAAACGGCCCGGACTTTCGGAAGTCCGGGCCGTAGCCTCGCAGAGCGCACGATACATGGTCGCAGACCATGTATAGAAGTGCGCCCTATCCAAGAACTCGGATAGGGCGCATTATCCGAGATTTCCAATTATCCGAAGTAACTCTCAAAGCTGCCGATATGAAAGGCTTTCAAAGAAATTACCTCGGATAATTATTTATGAAAAGAGCAACTGCCATTTCAAAAATTATCAGAGGCAAAGGTGTGATTTACCCAATTATCTCGGATAAGTACAAATCACCCACAATTGAAAGCGGGGTTAATTATCCGAGATAATCGTTTTCAAATGCTGTATTCATCGGATTTAATCAATTTACCTCGGATAAGTTTTTATCTCGGATAATGCGCCCTTTGTTCCAAAGGGATTTTTAACTCCCCGATTAACTGGAATTTATCTTTCTAACTTAACAAGATATTCGGTGGTATCTTCTTCAAACTTTTTCTGACCTGTCAAATGAAAGCCATGCCTTTGGTAAAAGGAAATTGCTCTAATATTTTTTTCTAATGCCCATAAATTACTTGCATGGAGTTCTTTAATTGCAAATTCAATTAGTTCATTGCCAATTCCCTCACTTTGAAAAGACGTATCTACATATAATTTACAAATTTCTGTTCCGTCCATTTGAATAAAGCCCCTTATCAATCCATTATCAAATACATATATGTTTTTGATAATTTCATCTTTTTTGAAGTAATTATCTACTAATGAAACAACCTGCAACTCCCCAAAAGAAAAACTTTCATCTTTGAATATAGGGAAAAAATTTATCCTATTATTGAATACATATATTTCAGCTACTCTTGATAAATCATCTATTATTGCTTTTCTGATATACATCTTATATCTCCTTTACAAATTCGATTTGTCGAGTTGTGTCCATGACGAGTATAGCACAACAGCGCAACCAAATCAACCAGCCGGAGAGGAAACTTTCTCGGCCTCCCTTGTAGTCCGCTGTGCCTCCCTCACCCGGCGCATACGCAGCTTGTTTTGCTCCCGTTCCCGGTTCCTCGCCGCCAACGCCTTTTGCACTTTTGCTTCTTCCTCAGCGGTCAGAATAACCTCCGGTTTGGGCGGAACGAAACAGCCGATGAAGTTGAAATATATATCAACCTTCTGCCGCCTGTCCCCGGCGGATTTGTCCGCCTCATGGACAACGATTTTCTCGATAAACTCGTTGAGCATGGGCGTGGTCAGCTCGTCAAAGCTGGTGTACCTCCGAACAAGAGAAACAAACCTCTGAGCCCTCATGCCGTCCTCGGCTTGGGCGGTGATGCCCTCTTTCAGTTCCGCCGTCTCCTGCTCCAATGCGCTCTGTTCGGTGTCGTACTCTGCCAACAGGCGGTTGAAATCAATCCGCTTCTCCACCTGGCGAAGCCGCTTCTTCTGCTCCCTGGCGGTCTGCTCCTGCCCCGCGCTGGCGGCGTCCCGCACGATGCGGATAAACTCTTTCTCGTCATCCCGGACATAGACGCTCACCTCGCGGATCGCCGTTAGCACCAGCTTCTCAACGGTGGAAGTGTTGATAAAGTGCATGGTACAGTCACGGGTCAAATGGCGGTAGCCGCCGCAGATATAGGCGTTGTCAGCGTCAAAGACTTTTTTCTTGGTGGGGGACGGCTGGCGGTGGGTCATCTTGCACCCGCAGTCGGAACAGTAGAGCAATCCAGTCAGCGGATTGGAAGGGCGGTCTGGATAGCTGGGCTTGCGAATAGTCCGCTTCAGACGGTGGGCAAGCTGCCATGTTTCCTCGTCCACAATGGCCTCATGGGTATCCCGGAAAATCATCAATTCCTCCGGCTTGGCCTTGCGCCGTTTCTTGGTCTTGTAGTTCTCGCAGATGGTCTTGCCCAACACGGTATGCCCCATGTACTCCTGCTTTTCCAGAATGTAGGAAACCGCCGTACTTGACCAGAGGCAGGGGTCATAGTAGCCGTGGCTGTGGTGGTTCTCCGGGTAGTGCTGCTGTGCATAGGCGGCGGGTATCAGTATCTTGTCCTCGGTCAGTGTCCGGGCGATGGCCTGAACGCCTTTCCCCTCAATCACCATCTGGAAGATGCGGCGCACAACGGCGGCGGCCTCCTCGTCCACAATCAAGTGCTGCTTGTCCTCCGGGTCGCGGCGGTAGCCATAGGGAACGCTCCCCGAACACCGAAGCCCCTTCTCCATGCGTGACTTGAAAATAGCCTGTATCTTCCGGCTGGAGTCACGGGCGTAAAATTCGTTCATGATGTTCAAAAATGGGGTGAAGGCGTTATCTCCCTGCTTGTCGCTGTCGATACCGTTGTTGACGGCGATAAACCGGATGCCCTTATCTCTGAACATGACATCGGTGTAGAAGCCAACCTTGAGATAGTCACATCCGAAGCGGTTCATGTCCTTGACGATGATGGTGGACACGTTCCCGGCCTCTACCTCGGCAATCATGGCCTTGAAGCCGTCCCGGTCAAAGGTCGTGCCGCTCACTCCATCGTCTATGTAAACGCTGTCTTTGATACAATTTGATTTTTCCTTAAACTCCATGATTTTTTACCGATACCTTTTGATTTTTTGTACACTTTTTGATTTTTCCCGATACCTTTTGATTTTTCCTATACTTTTTGATTTTGCCCCGTAGGAAAATCAAAAGGTTTGGAAATGTCATAGATTTATCAGTATCTTCATGGTATAATTATTTAAAAATGTTTGATAACTCCCTAACTATTTACAAAAAGGAGGCGTATTATGTTCATTATATTTCAAATATTAATAGCTTTATTTCCAATTATTCCATTAGTTTATATTGCAATAAGGGCTTATCAATTTGATATTACACTAAATAAAAGAAGAAATATAAGAGAAAAACAAATATCTTTTAATAAAATACAAGATTTTTTTCCAAAAGCACTAAAACAAAAATTAGAAAATGATCATACCATTATAAAAAGATTTGCTAATGAAATAATACATTCCTATCAAAAATTGTTTTTTTTCATTATGCATATATATTATATTTTGGATAATTTATTTTGCCATTTTAATCACAAGAATAGTTTTAGTTTTTAACAATTATTATAAATTTTTAGAACCTCGAAAATATGGTTGTGTTATCGGTTCAATTTTAATGAGTATTTTGATATTATATTGGTTTTTATTAACACCAATTTTTGAATTTTTTCATTGGTATAAATTTGCTAATTTAGGATATCATGTATGGGCTTTTCTACAATACGCTACAAAAAAAATCGAAACACTGTTTATACTTATCGCAAAATATTTATGCGAGATTGTTTTTTCATTCTTTCCACTGTTAGCATATATTAATACTTTAAAATTATTGTTTATACTTATTGAAGTCAAAATAACATTTTGGATTGCACTATCATTGTTAATGTTATATCAATATATGGTATTAAACCTGCTAACAAAAGTCAAGACTTTTTAGCAGGTTTTTAAATAAATTTTTGGTATGAATTTTTCCCACGACAATTAGACCGGTGGAAAATCCGGTCTGCCGTATCCTCTGTTTTAGTTCTTTTTACTTCTGGTATACTTCCATCACACGCGCATAATAAATCCTAAGGAATTTATTTAATCCCGCTATTTTTGCTGCACGTTTTGACTTTCCTTCTTTTTCTTTCTTCAAAATAAATTTATATACTGCCGCATCTTCTGGTTCTTTATGGGTTTTTAGGCATCTCATCACTTCATATCCGATCTTACGCAGACTGGAAGATCCTCTCTTAGATATTTTTCTCTCTGTTCCAATGAACTGCCCTGATTGATATGGCGGCGCGTCGATTCCTGCGTGGGCTATCAAAGCTTTTCCACTATGGAATCTCCTTACATCCCCAATCTCTGCGATCAATTTAGGCGCAAGGACATTTCCAACACCTCCCATTGCCCTGACAACCGGATATTCCGGCAGACTCTTGGCTAATGCCTGCATCTGTGTTAGAATAGTCATTAGAGTGTTATCGACTTCTCGTAACACCCGCACTGCCTCCTGTACCAGCATTTTGGTCGATGGGGTATCGGAGGATACTGTGGGGATGCCTTCTTTTGCCAACGCATAAATCTTGACGGCTTTATCCTGGCTCTGGTGGTATCCCTTCTCTTTTGCCCATTTTAGATAGCTCTCTATAAACTGTTCCTCCGATTTCTTCGTGATATTGTCATAATGCCAGTATTCTTCCGCAAAATCCCCCAGCTTATCTTTCCCATTTGTTTCATTCCAGCCTTTCAGCAGCGTTTTGATCCCAGGCATCGTATAGTCCAAAAGATGGGTCAGTTCCAACACGCTTTCCACACGCATCCGCATATAATGGCGGTACTGCCGTCCTAAAAGCTTCAGCTCTGCGTAGATGCCTTCTTCCGCTTCATATTCTCTCAGCCGATACCAATGGTCAATCCCATAGTTAGAGATCGTAACAGCATCCTGCTTATCTGTTTTCACACGCCTCAGTCCCTGGCAACGGTATTCCTTCATTTCAAATGGATTGACCACTGCCACAAACAGCCCTTTTTCTTTCAGATAGCATAATACAGGCAGATGGTAGATCCCGGTGGCTTCCATAACTACACGAACATCATCATTCAAACGCAGCAGCATAGAAGTCAATTCGGATAATTCTTTCTCTGTATGACAGACTTCAAAAGGCCTGCTCACGATTTCACCATACGGCTTCAAGATACATATGGTACTTTTTTCTTTTGACACATCAATTCCTACACTTATCATCTGTAACCTCCAAAATAAATTTGTAATTGTCCCATCCACACTTATTACCACTCATTTTAGTTCGTTACACGAAAGCACCTTACGGGTTTCAACCTGCTTAAACGACTGCTTATAATAAGGGGTGGTTGACGGTTTTCATGACGGATGTGGTTAATCCAAAAAGCGCCTCGCCAGACCAATTACTCCCTTATCATAAAAAAATAAGTGCAGAAGGTAAAGCACTAATGATATGCTTTATCTCTTACACTTATATGGTACTAAAAGCAATACAAGAAAAAATTAAAAATAATACTTAAAACCACTACAGTGTCCATATGCTAAGCAGATTCCCCCGCCGCCGTTTTTCTCCCGACTTCGGGGGATTGTGCTTTCAAGCCTTAACCTCCATCCCGTTCTTGAAAGTGAAGCGGATGTCCTCCCTGCTGTGCACCGTGGCGTACTCCACAAGGCTGTACCAGTCGTCCTCGTTAAATGCCGTGAGCGGGCCGTCCAGCTTTTCCAGGGCGGAAACAAACCTCCCGATCTTCTCCCGCTTCGCCTGCCGCTCCGTGATGGCCTGGCTGACTTCCGAAAGCCGCTCCTTCGCCCGGTTGAACCGCTCTGCCAGCCCGTCGTATTTCTTCTGGTACTCCGTCTGGTCAAGGGCGACGCAGGCGTTCTCCGCCACGCACTGTTCAATCAGCTCCGCCACCACGTTCATCTCCTCCTGCAGCCGCAGGCGCTCCGCCTCCAGCTCCGCGGTTCCGAAAAGCGTATCTTTTATGGAATCGTAATCCTCCCGCACGCCTTCCTTCTCTGCAAAGATGGCATTGGCCGCTTTCAGGAAAAGAGCCTGGATGGTATCTTCGTCAAGGTGCGGCGTGCCGCATTTCTCCCCGCCGTCAAATTTGTGGTTGCACTGCCAGATGACCTTGCGGTACTTACTGTTGGAATGCCACACCTTGGAGCCATACCAGCCCCCGCAGTCCGCGCATTTTATCCGGCCAGAGAATACGCCCGTGCTGCTCGCCCGGTTCTTCCCGGAATGCCTGGCCGCCATCTGGTGCTGCGCCTCCTCGAACACAGACGGGCTGATGATGGCCTGGTGGTTGCCCTCCACATAATACTGCGGCATCTCGCCCTCATTCACTTTCTTCTGCTTGGTGAGGAAGTCCACCGTGTACACTTTCTGCAGGAGCGCGTCGCCTTTGTACTTTTCGTTTGCTTGTGTCAAGTCCTGCATAAAAAAATTATTTATCTTTTTCGTCTGGCATATGCCTATTCCGCTTCTTTGTCAAAGTAATCTTCATATTTTTCCAAGATCTCCATAAGAGCCTGATGTCCCTGGTCACATATACGGTCTACATTCGTCCCACTCGCAATCTCCGTGTTGCCTATGGACACGCCTAAAAGGCGCAGGGCATCAAAAACAGCCCGTTCATAATGGTAATGCAGTTCCCTCTGATATAAAAGCCGTACATGGCTGTTCCCGTTGCAGGCATCGCGGCGTTTCGCCGTGTCTGCCAGCAAACTCAATGATATAAGTAAGCTACAGGCCCTATCCTGCCTGTCTGCCTCCATCGTGTCTGCAAACGCAAAATCCATTTGTTTTCCTCCTGATCCTATTCTCTAAAGTTCCACATAATTTCCAGTGTATCCTCCTCGCTGACACGGATCTCCTTTACCAGTTCCACCAAAAGTTCCCTAGTAAGCTCATTGGCGCAGGCGTACCGGCCTAAATCCGCTTTGCCTGAATTATCCAATGCCTGTTGCAGTTCCGCCCGCTTCGCGATCAGTTCCGTATATATAGCCGTCACTTCCTCATACTGTCTGGCTATTTCCTCCTTACGAGAAAGATACTCCCGCCGTGTGATACGCCCTTCCGCATAATCCTCAAACGTGGCGACCTGTTTTGCTTTATGGCGGTTAATTACATGATTGACCACTACAGGTCGCGGATATGGTACGGCAAAAGCCTGTGGAAGGAAAGACAAAAAGAAACAGCATAAGTGCAAGGCAGAAATATTGAGAGGGAAACGGTAAGCATTAAAAATTGGCAAAGGAGATGTGATATGAGTAAATATAATGCTTTATGGGAATATGTGCAGAAAAACGAAAAAGAATCATTCCGGCTGACCTTTGAAGAAATACAAAAGATTGCAGGGATACCGATCGACCATTCTTTCTTAAAAATACAAGAAGGAGCTTACGGAATATGGCTGGCAGGTTGAGAAAATATCGATGAAAGGCCAGACGGTACTCTTTCATCAGGTTGGCTGACCACGTTCGTTTCCTGAGAAAATGAACAGAGGTGCAAAAATGATTATTTTAACCTATCAAGGTACGCAAATGTAATTGAAAATCACTTAGATGATAAAGACTGCACAATGGAAAGCGTACTTGCCGGCAATTGAAAAACTATTGCATTGGTGAATTAAGCGTAATTCGCAAAGAGGCTGCCGTTATCCGGCCAACGCATATTATTTTTTATACGTCTTGGAAATATGATGACCATATCCCTAAAATTTTTGACACATTTACCACAGTAAAAAGCAGCAAAATTTTAATTGGGAAGAAAGAAATGCCATGGCTGGAAGCACACGGCTCACTAAACGAACAAAAATAAACATCCTTAGAATCGGACATCCGGAAAGGATAAAAAAGACAGATTATGTATCTGCCGTATGCGGATGGGTACAGCAGGCAAATTCTGGCCTTGCCGCCGAAAAGCACGCTTAAACCTTCCTGAACATTGCCCCGCTGCCCTATCCCCTGTCAATCAATATTATATTTCTTCATCCTTCGCCACAAAGTGGTGGTGCTAATGTCCAGCGCCTTAGCCGTCATCCCTTTATTCCCATTATATTTCTTCAGCGTGTCCCTAAGCAGCCGCTCCTGGGAATCCGCCCCCATCTCTATTTCTTTGCGGTTCTGGGGCTTTACCTTTTCCTTTTCCCCGTTCCCATAAAGCTCCTCCAAAAGCCCGGCCACATAACTGTCCGTGATCGTTCTTTTCCCGGCTGTCAGCACCATCCGCTCACAGAAGCGCTCCAGCTGTACCCGGTTGCCTTCCCAGGAATATTGAAGCATTACCTTTTTCGCCCCTGCCGTAAAAATGTGAAACTTGGAATATTTTTCAATATACCGGGGTATATAACTGTCAATCAGCGTTTCCAAATCCGCCTTCCTTTCCCGCAGGGGAGGAATTACTAATGCCATGGAATGGAAAATATAGTATAGATCCTCCCTGAACATGGACTGCTTCATCAAGGGGTACAATTCCTTTGTGGTCGCCCCGATAATCCGCGTATTGACGTTTTGGATCCGCTCTAAATCATTGTAAATCAACGTATTTTTCTGGATTACATTGCTTAGGAAATACTGCGTCCTTGCCCCCATCTTATCCAGTGCATGGATGACCAATGTCCCATTTGTCGCCGCCAGCAGCGCCCCTTGGGTTCTGTCCTTAGATTCCGGATTTAAAAACCGTTTGCCAAACAACAGCTCAATCTGGGCTTCGTCGGAAAGGCCTGCGATATTTACGGAGATAAAGGGGCCGGAGCGGCGAAGGCTGTAATTATGGATGGCCTGGGCCATCTCCTCCCGCTCGTCCCCCGGCTCTCCCTTAATCAGGATTGGGCTAATGGAAAGGGCGTAGCATTTGGCTTTTTCAATAATCTCCGGCATCCCGCCGGTAAACTCAGCCAGATCTTCAAGGGTAAATTTCGCTACATATCCCCGCAAAAACTGATCCTGCATCTGCTTCATCTCGTAAAATCCTTTGGATTTATTCAGCTTATTGCAGGAAATAATGGCTCCATCCACCTTTTCTTCAATCACTACTGGGATCATCAGCACAACTACGCTTTCTTTCCCTACATCAGCAAAGGCAGCATAGCTTTCTTTTGGATTGCTAAGAACCCGGCTCACTTCCGTGGCGTCCAGATTTTTCAGAACAGCCGTGACCTTTTTCCCCTTTACCTCCGCAATGGACTGGCGCAGAAGCAGCTCCATGGCGTGGTTAATGACCGTAATTTCCCCCTTTTTATTCACCTGGATTAACCCGTTAATGGCACTGTCCAGAATGGAAATAAAGTGGGCATAACTCTTATGCTCCACCTCGCTGATCTGGTAAAGCGCCTCTGCTTGATCGATGGAATTGCGCACAGATTCATGGGTGGAATCGAAATATCCTTTCACGATATCCCGATCCTTTAAGTATTCCAGCACATTTGTCCCGCTGATAATTCCATCCACCTGATCGGCCATCGCCTGCTCTACCATCATCTGAAAATTAAATCCGGAATCCAAGGGATAAAAGCGGATATCCGCATCAAACAGATCGCCTAAATGGGTAATATCGCAGAACATTTTCGTATTTCCCATCAGGGCTATCCGGGGATAAGGCTTATCAAGCCTGGTTTTCATGTCCCGGATCAAAAGCCCCAGCTCCTGGGCAGTCATGGTAATCTCCACCACCGCCATATTCGTATATTGGCGGATCATGCTCGCCTGCCATCCTCTGGCAATAACAATATTGATCCCATCGGACACCGCTTTCCTCGCTTCAATTACCGCATTTTCCGCATCTTCCGTCATCTTCAGTATCTTAATATGCCCCGGTTCCCGGTCAATAATTTCCTTCGCCCGTTCATACACCTGTAGATCCGGGGCAAAAAATGCGATCCCTGCCATACGCTTCACCCTTTCTGTTGTGCCGCAGCCTTTTTAACCCGTTTTTAATATGCACAAAAATGGGTCAAAGGAAATTCGGAATGCCCGGTAAAGCGGGGCAGACCCTCCGCTGTGCTGCTTCCTCATCTCCCTATGCTTCCCTTGATCCGCTTGTGTAAAAGATATAGCACATCCTCTGCCAAAATGTCAATAATCCTTACGGATCTCCATTTACAAAACCTTCCAAAAGCAGCAAACAGCCTGCCATGCACCACCCGCATACAGGCCGCAAGCCGCGTGAGGATCCTTAACCTGCCCTCACCTGGATTCCTTCCCCACGACCTCCTCATAGGCCTCAATATTCGTTTCCTCCCCGCAGTAGCTTTTATAGCAATGGGCTTCCTGATCAAAGTACTGCCCTTCCATCAGTCCGCTCATGGTATTGGCCACTTTTAAGGTGATCTGGTTTTCTCCTTGGCGGATTGCCTCATCCGGCACTTCCCAGCCGTATTCGGCCCAGGATCTGGCTCCCAAATGTACCCCATTCACCCAAAGCTCTGCATAGTCCTGGAAGGAAGCGTCCCGGATCACCAGCTTTAAGGACTTTCCCAGCCCTGGCTTTTCCAAAGTTTTCCAGAGCCTGTAGGATACCGTCCCGGCATAAAAGGGAATGCCGCATTCCTCCCGGTCCCTAACCCTTCCCGCCTTGGGCATATCCGTCAGAACACAAGCCTGCTCCCTTACCCTTACGCCAAAATCCCCGGCCAGATACAGCGGATTAACAAGGCCGCCAAAATTTTCCTTAGACCAAACCCGCACCTGAATCCGGTTCCTCCCTTGAATCAAAAGGCCGGATACCTCTGCCGCCTGGTTATCCAAAAACCACAAGTCTTTTCCGGCAAAATCTCCCGGCCTTACCAGATGGCCGTTTAGGCAAATTTCCCACTTTCCCCGGATGCTTCCCGGCTCCATCGCCAGGTAAACCGGCGTATGCCCCGCCTTCCCCTCCAGGAAAAATTCCGTGGTATATCGGTAAACGTCTTTTGCCAAAAGCAGTGTTTTCGGGCAGCCAAACTGCTTCTTTAACGTTACGGGAATCAGCATCCGCCCCTTTTCCAGCTGATCGATTATGGGCATAGGCTCCACCGGCCCGGCTGATTCCTGTCCCGTATTTTCGCTTTCCAGCTTCCACCGGCCAAGGCGCAGCAGGTTAAGGCTCTCCCGTTCTATCTGCCAGCTTTCCTCCAAAGGCAGCTCTTCCTCTTTGCCTTCCTTTTCCTGGCAAAGCTCTAGGAAGCCATCCGCCCCAAGGGAATAAAAACCGGATGCGAAAGGCCCTATCTCCCACCTTCCCCGGATAATGTTTCCGGTAAGCACGCCTTTTTTCGGCGATGTGTTTACGATAAAGTAAAGGCGCTTTCCCTCTGCCGTCTCAAACTCGGCGGACAGGATATCTTCCCGGGAAAGGCCCAGGGAAGCTTCCAGGCGGTAGCCCCCTGCCCGCTCCTTTATCTTCCTGCACAGCTCCCTTTCCGTTTCTCCGTAAAACGCCCCCTCATGCTCCCCCAAAAACCACTCTTCCATCCATGGCCCCACATCAAGCTCCATAATCCGCTCTTTTGCCAGCGAGCCTGCCGCCCCAACCAGCCCGCCTGCCTGGGCAAACCGGCGGACAGCGTTAAAGCAGCCGTCCTCCAAATTTTTCATGGGCGGAAGGACAATCCAGTCAAAGCCTGCGCCGCCAATCACCATTTTCGTTTTTAAGCCGTCCTTCTCCACCTTTCCCTCAGCCAGCAGTGCCGGGTCAATGATGTAATAATCCAGCTGATGCCAGAAAAGCTCCTTCTGCAGCGTGGAAAAAGCCGATTTAAGGGCGGCCTGCCCTTCCTGATCCGAAGTCCAAAAAGAAGTAACCGGATCCACCAGCAGGATCCTTACCCTTCTTACGCAGCTTTTGCTGACTGCCCGAAGCCTTTGGGCATACCGGCTAAGCTGCCCCATCCCCTCCCACCAAGGCATCTGGTAAAAGGAGGAAGGCGGCGCGTCATGCTTCTTTAAGCCGTTTGCCGTGTAAAAAAAGCCGTGGATCACAAACCAGTCAATCCCATGGGCAAACAGCCAGTCCATGACCCATTTCATATCCTGCAGCGTCATGCCCCAGCCAATGCTGTGGAACGCCTCGCAGACCGCCGCCTCCTTTTGATAAAAAAAAGCGCCGGAGGAAGCCATCTTCCCATTGGAGCGGGATTTGCCCGGTACAAGAAGGGGCTTAGCCCCAGCCTTCTGGTGGCCTGCATCAATCCCCGGGCAGTGGAAGAATTCCATCTCACGGCTACGCAGCACAGGCTTTTCCCCGATCAGCCTTACCCCATGCTCCTCGCACCATAAAAACACCTGCCGGTCATAGCTTTCCATAAACAAATCCGCCGCCGTATTCCAGTAGGCGTAACGGATCCGCCCGTCCTCCGTCCCCATGGATTCCCCAAACAGCACCGGCAGATAGTCTAACAGCCGGATCCCAGTGCGTTTTAGCACCTCTTTCGGCAGCAGGGGCGACCAGGGCCTTTCCGGCGGGAAAGCCGTTACCTCGTCGGTGTAAATCCCCTTTACGGTCTTCCCCCAGTCCTCCCCCAATTCCTTTTGGTAGCGCTCATGGGTCACTTTAAGGAAATGTCGGATCGCCTCCGGGTTCATGGTGTCCACGTAAGTATTAAAATACTTAAATCCGGTCATCACCACTTCCATAAATACGTAAATCTTCCAGCTTCCCTCCGGCGCATCCCACCACAGCCTCCGAATCTGCCCTCCGGTAAAAAAGCGCTTATGGTTATAATCCGTCAAGCCGCTGAACTGGAAAATCTCCTCCCGGTAGGCCGTCCCGATAAAGGAGGAAAGATCTATGCCCTCCTCCCACACCGCCTCCCCACGCCGCACTGGGTAAGCTTTTGCCGAAACCACTTTTCCCCAGGGCAGATCCAGCCTTACAAGCCCTTTTCCCTCTGCTTCCAGCACCGTCTTATCCAGCATTTTGCACAGATATTCCGGGTGATCTAACATTACCTGGCCCGCCGCCACGCCGCTGGGATAAGGGTATTCATCATAAAGCCAAACCTCCATATCCAGCCGTTTTGCCTCCGCCACCGCAAGCCTTACCCGGTCAAAATAGCTTTCCGAAAGGTAGGGAAGCTCCATTCCCTGCCGGGGATGAAGGATAAAGCCCTGGATCCCTTTTTCCTTCATCTCCCCTATCTGGCGACAGATCTCCGCCTTATCCATCTCCCCGTTCCAAAACCAAAAAGGCTGGATCCCGCACCGCAATCCTCCCTCTCCTGCCCTCTGCCCCTTAACTTTACTCATTTTTTCTGCCCCTGCCTTTTCTGCACTGCCTTCAAGATTAATGCAACGCTCTAGTACTGCGTTGCGTAAATTCCAGTGAATATGCACCCGCTGTCTGCGTCATCTGTAAATCCCACGAAACTCGACGTAGCACCACTACGCCTTCGTTTCGCGGGATTCACATCTAACGCAGACATCAGACGCCTATTCACCGTTATTTACGCAACGCAGTACTAGGGTAATAATAATCCTTCCTGAGAATCAGGCATTTTTTGCGCATATAGTCCAAATCCACCACGAACGGCATTCCTGGGATATCCGGAAGGATGAAACGGCCATCCTTAATCTCCCATTTCACGGACAAAAATTCCCTCTGCATATCTTCCACAGGCGCTAAGTACTCCTGCCTTGCCGTTTCATCAGCCGTGGCAATCAGGGCCGACGCCATATAGGGCAGGCCGCCGGAGGTCAAGGTGATTTGATTTTCCTTTGCCATATCCCGGATCTCCATCCACTCCCGGATCCCCGCCATATTTGATGGGCAGGGCTGGAAATGCTTTACGCCGCACCGCAGATATTCCCGGAACATATAGTGGTTCCGCATGGATTCCCCCATGGCAATGGGCACGGGAGAACGTTTGGAAAGCCAGTCAAGCCCTTCAAAATCACAGCAGTGAACCGGCTCCTCAAACCATTCAATCTGGTATTTGGCAGCCCTCTCGATAAACTCCAGGGCAGCCTCCGCCTGGAAATACTGGTTTGCGTCAATCGCCAGGCCGATATCCGGACCAATCACTTCCCTGGCCAGGGCAATCCGCCGGATATCCCGATCCAGGTCGGCGCCAAAATTCGTGGCGATCTTCATCTTCACCGTCTTGTACCCATCTTTTAGGAACCCTTCCAGCTCCTTTGTCATCTGCTCGTCCGTCAGGCTGGTTCCCGCGCCGCTTCCGTAAGCGTAAAGCCAATCCTTTTCGGCCCCCAGATAGCGGTGCAGGGGCTGCCCGGCCATTTTCGCCAAAATATCGTAGATCAGGAACTCAAACCGGCCATATTCATAGGCGCTTTCCCCGTTAAAGCCATTATTCCGGTTCTGCCAGTAAACGATATCCAGCCATTCCCCGGCTGTTTTTTCCTCACCTGTCAGGATATGGGGAAGCACCACCTTAGCCATCCGCTCCGTGCAGATCATCTTCCCGGTAATCCCTCCCGCCTCGTAAAGCTCCACCAAATGGGTCATATTGCAGTAGGAAAACGGCCCTCCCGTAGAGTCCCAGAAATCCACCGGAAGCCTCATGGGAGCAAAAGTATAAACCGCCGCGCCGTCAAATTTTAATCTCGTATCCCTGCCTTTTGCAAACATTATACATCCCTCCTATAATAAGTCGTCCCTAACAAAAACCCTTCCCGGTTCAGCCTTTCTAAGTCAAAGCGATACGGGAAACCGACGCAGTCCGGGAAATAAAATCTGCCGTTTTTCCGCTCCGGCTTAATGTCCATATAGTCCAAAAGCGGCTGGTTGCAGGGCTCCAAAAACTCCGTGATAGCATCGCCTTTGGCATTGGCAACCAACACCGTAGACAGCATAGGCGGCCCCCCGCTGGAGATGGTTCCGCCGCATTCCTTTGCCAGGTCGCTGACCAAAAGCCACTCCGTCACGCCGCCAAAATTCGTGGGAGAAGGCTGGAAATGGCGGACTCCCGCATCCTCTGCCGCCTCAAACAGGTAATGGTTTAAAAACGATTCCCCTGTGGCAATGGGGATAGGGCTTTTCTCGGCCAGCTCCTTATACCCCCTGAAATCATAGCTGTGAATCGGCTCTTCAAACCAGGCGATCTTATACGGCTCCACCATCCGGGCAAAATCCAGGGCCTGGCTGACGGTAAAGGCCTGGTTGGCGTCAATGGCAAGGCCGATATCCGGACCGATCACCTGGCGCACCAGCTTAATCCGCTCCACATCGCGCTGCAGCCTGCGCCCAAAATCCGTGGCAATCTTCATCTTAACCAGCTTATGGCCGAAGGACAAAAACCTCTCCATTTCCTGCGCCAGCTCATTCCCCTCTAAATGGGTGCTGCCGCCGCTTCCGTAAACCTCCACCCAGTCCTTTTGGGAGCCTAAAAACCGGTGAGCCGCCATCCCTGCCTTCCGGGAAACCAAATCCACCATGGCATATTCCAGCCGCCCCAGCTCCCTGGCAGTATCCCCGTCCAAGCCGCTGTTCCTTAGCTTCCAGCGGATATCCTGGAGCCACTGGCCCACCGTCTTCTTCTCCCCGTTAAAAATCTGGGGGAAAATCCGCTCCATCATCACCGGAGTGCAGGGCATTTTCCCCACTGCCCCATCACTGTCGTAAAGCTCCAGAAGGTAGTCCACCTTGGTGTACAAGAAAGGCCCGCTGGTGGCATCCATAAAGGGAACCTTTTGAGGGATGGGCTTTAAGTGGTGCACCACTGCACGCTCAAATTTCAACTCAATATTTCGGTAATCCATATCTTAAATCTCCTTGATTTTTAAAAGAAAAGTACATGGAAAAGGCTGCCCCTCCACCTTCCGGTTTCCTGGCAGCCTTACCTTCCTTCACCTTATTTGCCTGCCATCCAATCCTGCTGCAGCTTGGTCAAATCAGCAGCCCAGGTATCGCAAACCTCCTGGGCGGTTTTCTCGCCCATCATCACTGCCTGGAGCCCGGCTACCACATCATTTGACGCATACTCGGCATAGCCTTCCAGGTAAATGGGGAACTGGGCAAACACTACATTGGAGCCCTCCGCCTCAAATTCCGCATACGTCTGGAAGTATACGTTATCCTTATACCAATCCTGCTCGTAAACCCCGGTATTTACCGGCACGCGGCCTTCGTTCTGATCCACATAACCGGCGCCTTCTGCCGATGCCAGATACTGGGCAAATAAGATAGCTTCTTCCGGATGCTCAGTATTCTTAAACACTACGGAACCCATGAAGGTAGGAGACTTGCACACGGCGATCCCGTCTTCCCCAGCCATGGGGGCGATGGGCATGAAGTTCCCTTCCCCTAAGTTCTTGGTATGCTCGGATACGGAAGAGGAGTTATGCATAATGTACTGCGCCGTGCCTGCCCCAAACTCCGCAACCATCTCCCGGTAGCCGTTGGAAATGGCGTCGTGGGATACCAGCCCGTCCTTATACAGGTTGGCATAGAAATCCAGGCCTTCCACTACCTTGGGCTTATTTAATGTGCTGGTTCCGTCCTCGTTAAAGAAGGACTTCTCCCCGCCGTAGGACAGCATAAACATAAACAGGTTTTCTGCCGATCCGGAGCCGCCCCTTAAGGAGAAATAATACTTGCTATCCTCGGCATACTCTTCACAGTTTTTCCGCAGCTCGGCTATGGTCTTTGCCGGCTCAATCCCTTTTTCCTCATGCCATTTCGTATTGTACCAGGAGGTTTCCTGGGTCTTGCCGTAGCCTAAGATATACAGGTTATCGTCCTGGGCATAGAACCTGGACTGCTCAATGATATTGGGAAGGATCCAGTCCTTTTCCTCCCAGGCGTTAAAGGACTCATCCAGCTGCATCAGGGCATCCTGGGCCACCAGGGCGTAAAGATCCTTGTCTGAGATCGTGCCCACATCCGGCGTGCTGTCGGTAACTACCGCCGTGTTAAACTTCTGGGTATAAGAATCGGAAGCCAAACCGGTGTACTCAACGGTAATCCACGGATATTTCTCCTGGAACTTTTTGATCACCTCCGCATAAATCGGGTTGGAGGTGGTATTGCCGTCCCTGTGCCAGAAGGTAATCGTAACCGGTTCCTTGTCCCCGGCATCTGCCGCCCCATTTCCGGCATCCCCGGCTTCCGCCGCCGTGGTGGCATCCCCTGCCGCCTTCGTCTCCCCGCCTGCCGGGGCCGCGGTAGTGCCAGTGCTGTCCTTGGAGGATCCTCCCCCGCATCCTGCCAGGCTGAGTGCCATAGCGGCCGCCAATGTTACTGAAAGCATTTTTTTCATAACCGTCTCTCCTTTTCTTTGTGTTAGCTTTGCTTTTTGTGTTGGTTTTTCTTGGCTGTGCTTTGACTTTTCTTTTTCTTAAGTTTTTTTCTTAGCTGTGCTTCGGCTTTTCTTTTTCTTAAGTTTTATTTTTCTCGGCTGTGCTTCGGCTTTTCTTTTTCTTAAAGTTTTATTTTTCTCGGCTGTACTTTAGCTTTGCTCATTCTTGCTTACGCTTTTGTTTTGATGTCGCTTTTATGCTGCAAGCCAGGCTGCCTTTCTCTTTCCGCGGCTCTTATGCCAGAACCATGAAAAATCCTCAGCGCGCATTTGTCAATACGCAGCTTAATGTACCGATTATCCATCATTAAACAGTCAGTACACTGGCAGCCCGGCATTACATTCGGCCATCAGCCCTTTACCGCACCGGAAGCCAGGCCGGATACCAGGTACTTCTGGATGTAAGCAAACAGCAGAAGCACCGGAACCAGCGCCATCACGCACCCGGCTGCCAGGCTCCCATATGCAACGGTAAACTCCCCCTGCATCAGCCTGAGGCCGATGGGAAGGGTGAACAGCTTTTCATCGCTTAGGAAGGTAAACGCATACACGTATTCATTCCATGAGCTGACAAAAGAGAAGGCTCCTGCCGCCACAATGCCCGGCGCAATCGTAGGCACAACGATCTTAAAGATGGACTGAAGGATGGAACAGCCGTCAATCTGAGCCGCTTCCTCCAGCGCCGGGGATACCCCTGCCACAAACCCGCTCATCATAATCATGCAGAAGGGAATGCGGACCGTAGTGTAGGTCAAAATCAGGGAATAGGGCGAATTCACAATCCCCATATTCTTAAAGATAACAAACAAAGGGATCATCAGCACCACGCCGGGAAACATCTGGGAGATCAGCAGGATCAGGTAGGAAAACCCTTTTCCCTTAAACTTATACCTGGCAATGGCGTAGCCGCCAAACACGGAAATAATAGTGCAGACAATAGTGCTTGTCCCCGTCACAAACACGCTGTTAAAGAAATACCGGTCAAAACCCATATTCTCCCAAATATATTTGTAATTGTCAAAGGTAATGGGGGAAGGCCAATACTTAATGGGAAGCTCCAGGATCGTGGACTCATCCTTTAAGGAAGTCACCACCGTCCAGTAAATGGGAAAAATAATCACCAAAAACAGGACAATCAAGGGAATATTTACCGTCAGGATCCGGATTACCCGTTTCTTTAGCTTTCTCTTCTGGCCTATTGTCATTACAGATCACCTTCCTTTCCAAAACCGCCTACCAAAGCATAGATGATGGCAAACACTGCCAGGATCAATGCCATAACCGCCGCCATGGCGCTGGAATAACCGATATCCAGGGACAGGTTAAACTTATTCATCAAATACATGGGGAGGGTCATGGTGGCATTATTAGGGCCGCCTCCCGTCATTCCTGCGATGATATCCACGATATTAAACGTCCAGATAGTCCTCAGCATGGTGGTCAGCACCACCGTATTTTTAATCAGCGGCATGGTAATGTGCATAAACTGGTAAATGGTGCTTGCGCCGTCCACATTGGCCGCCTCATAGTAATCGTTGGGAATCGACTGGAGGGCAGCTAAGAAGGATACGGCAAAGAAGGGAATCCCTCTCCAGGTGGTAGTAAAGATCAGCACGGCCCTTGCCCTTGAACCGGTAGCCAGCCAGGCAATCCGCTCATTAATCAGCCCGCTTTTTACCAGCAGATCATTGATTACGCCGGTCTGCCCGGTAAACATATAGCTGAACACCAAAGCTACGATCATCCCGCCGAAGGCCCAGGGAGAAAACACCACCATGCGGTAAAGCTTCCTTCCCTTAAAGTCAACATTCATCAAAACTGCCACCGCAAGCCCTAAAATCGCCTGGAAAAACACGTTCCAGAAGGTCCAGATCAGGGTCGTCTTAAGTCCCTGCCAGAACACCGGATCCGCAAACAAGGTCTTGTAATTTTCCACCCCGATAAACCCGTAATCCTTCGGCCTGGTCAAGACATAATTGTGGAACGAGTTAAAAAACGTCATAAAAATAGGGTAAAACATAAACACCGCAATCATTGCCATCGCCGGCAAAATCATCAAATAGGGGGCGGTGCGCTTGGTCATCAGCGTCCGTTTTTTCTTCATCGGTTATCTCCTCCTTAAGGTTTTAGAACGCTCTCAAAAATTCTTTATCCTTAAATTTTATTATAAAATTTACCATCCGTTCAGCCCGCTCTCTGCCAGCCAAGCTTTTCTTTTTTATTCATAGTACGTCGTATAGCTTTCCAGCAGCCCGTCATGCTCCAGCTTCTTTAAATCCATCCGCTGGGGATTCCCGGGAATATCCGTCTGCAGATAAAACCTTCCGTCCCTCTCCTCCGGCTTATACAGAGTATATTCCCCTACCGGAGCGCTGATTGGCTCATGGAATTCGATCAGTTCATGCTCATCATATAAGCATCCCCAAATAGCATTTAAATAAATCCTCCCGCCGGAAGAAAAGCGGATATGCTTTTCCCGGGCCAAGTCCCGGATCGCCAGCAAATCCCACATTCGGGTCATGCGGCCTACGGAGGGCTGCAAGTGGGCAACGCCCTTTTCCGCATACGTTTCATAAGCGTAGGAAATCCGCATAGACTCCCCGAAAGCAAGCTGCACATCCGGGATCATCCGGTGAAGCCTCTGTATCCCATTCATATCATGGGAATGGATGGGCTCCTCAAACCATGCGGGGCGGTAAGGCATGGCCATATTGGCAAAACGGCAGGCATCCTCTACGCTCCATCTCTGGTTAGCGTCCACCGCAATATCAATCTCATCCCCCACGGCTTCCCTTACCTTCCTTAGCCGCCTGATATCCCTTTCCATGTTCGTCCCGTTATCGCTGCCCACCTTAAACTTTACCGTCCGGTAGCCCTCGCTCACATAGCGGGTCATATCCTCCACCAATTCCTCATCGCTAAGGAGAAGGGAGCCGCCGCCCTTGTAAGCCGCAGCCCAGTCCTTTTTGGCTCCCAGGAAGCGGTGGAGTGGAAGGCCTGCCCGCTGCGCCAGGATATCCAGCATCATCTGCTCCAGCTGCCCCACCTCCACCGCCTGGCTGCTCTGGAAACCAGAATTGCGGAACTTCCAATAAAGGCCGTCCCTCCACTCCACGAAGGTTTTCTCCTCGCCGTTTAAAATCAAGGGAAGGACGGTCTGGATGAAATTCCGGGTGCACGTCAAATGGGCACAGGCTCCCTGGCTGTCATACAGTTCAATATATCCCTGCTCTGGTGCAAATTTACCAAATCCTCCTGTCCCATCCTTAAAAACCTTGGGCAGCGGTATTGGTCGAAAATGATAAAACTTAGCCTTTGTAAATCGGATTTTATCAGCAAATTCAAACATCCTTATCCCTCTTTCCCTGTTGTATTTATCATATTTTTAACTATTTCCTTGTTTTTGGTTGATAATATCATACGTTTTTGTGCATCTTGCATCAATCGTATTTTTTGATAATTCCGTTTCCTAATTTTGTGCAATTTGTATAGTTATTTCATTTTTCATGGTTTTTATTTCAATAATCTTTCAACTTTATTTCATTTTTTCTTTCAGATGGGGGAATTAGCGGGTTCTTAAGGAATTTTTAGAGAAGAGCTAAAGCAAGTTTGTATTATAGGTATATTCATGATGTTGAAGTCAAAAGGCCTTTTGACCCTGATATCATATTCATCGAATAAGCAGCATCATATACTTCTAAATGCTTCTTTTAAAATATCTGATTGTGAAATAGTGCTGGCAGAGATATAATAAATGCAGGAATTGAATGTGGAGGTGAAAGGGATGCTGTCAGATGAGATGCGAGACGAATTTGCTCATGTGAGATAAAGAAGTAAAAGAAATGTAAAAAATTTTGCCGTTCCCTGTCCGGCTGACTGCCGGACGGGTCGGGCTTTAGTCGGGCAATTCTACCTTGCCGACAAAAGAGTAATAGATTTCGATTTCCTGTCTGCGGAGCTTCCCCCGGCGTTTCCCGTCAAGGGCTTCCGATTCGTGGATTACGATTTTCTCCACAAACTCCCGTAACAGGGTAGGGGTAAGTTCCTCAAAGCTGGTGTACTTGCGTACCACTTTCATAAACTTTTCAGCGTTTGCCGTGGCTTCCAGCGTTTTAGAAAGTTCGCTCTGTAAGGCGGCGGCTTTCTCTTTCAGTTCCTTTTGCTCGGCTTCGTAGTCTGCCGAAAGCTCCGTGAAACGCTCGTCCGATATGCGCCCGGTCACGCTGTCCTCATACAGCCGCTTGAAGATAGCGGAGAGTTCCGCAATCCGTTTTTCTGCCGCTTCCAGTTCTTTCTTCTTGGCGGCGTTCCGGCGTTTGCTCCCGTCCTCGGTCTGCTCGGTCAACAGCTTCATAAACCGGGCTTCGTGCTTGGCGGCGTAGCTGGTGACTTTCCGTAGGTTCTCGGTCACTCCGGCGGTCAACAGGTCGGTGCGGATAAAATGCGCCGTACAGTCTGCCGTGCGCTTCTTGTAGCTGCCGCATATGTAGCAGTCCTGCCGCCGTTTGTCCGTCTGGTATCTCTGCTGGTACATGACACTGCCGCAATCCGCACAAAAGAGTATGCCGGAGAACAAGCCCACTTCATCATAGCGGTTGGGGCGTTTGCGCTGCTTGCGTAGCTCCTGCACCCGTTCCCATGTGTCCCTGTCGATTATCTGCTCGTGGTGGTTCTCAAAGATTGCCTGTTTGTCCTCGCTGTTGTAGATAATCTTGCTGCATTTGTAGGATTGGGTGGTGGTCTTGAAGTTCACAAGGCAGCCCGTGTATTCCCGGTTTTCAAGGATATGCACCACGGTGTTCGCCGCCCACTTGCACTCGTAGCCGGGGTGGTAGCGGCGTGTGCTTCCCGTCCGGCGGTATTCCAGCGTTCCCGGCGTGGGGATTTCCTGCTCGGTAAGCATACGGGCTATCTTGGTCGGTCCATTCCCCGCAAGGCATAAGCTGTAAATCTGCCTTACTACCGGGGCGGCTTCCTCGTCAATGATGAAATTTTCGTCCTCGTCCATGAGGTAGCCGTACACGGGCTTGCTTGTGACGGGCTTCCCACTCATGCCTTTTGAGCGTTTTACCGCCCGGATTTTCTTGCTCGTATCTCTCACCAGCCATTCGTTGAACACAGGTTATTGGGGAAAGGGAAAGCAAACAGGCAAAAATCCAGTATTCATGCGGGTTTGCGGCGAGATGGCTCTCAAAAGCTAACCTCACAAAAGACAGATTATTGCACAATCACATATCGTTTCTAAGGGAGAATGTTGATTCCGGTCACATTCTCCCTTTTTTCATACCAAGAAACGAGGTGATCATCTTGAACACGCAAATCATCGCCATCGCCAACCAAAAGGGAGGTGTGGGCAAGACCACAACCTGTGCCAACTTAGGGATTGGACTGGCACAGGCCGGAAAGAAAGTGCTTCTCATTGACGGGGACCCGCAGGGGAGCCTGACCATCAGCCTGGGCAATCCCCAGCCGGATAAGCTGCCCTTTACCCTCTCTGACGCAATGGGCCGTATCCTGACCGATCAGCCGGTCCGCCCCGGCGAGGGGATTCTGCGCCACCCGGAGGGCGTGGACCTGATGCCAGCGGATATTCAGCTGTCCGGCATGGAGGTGTCGCTGGTAAACGCTATGAGCCGGGAAACGATTCTGCGGCAATACCTGGACACCGTAAAGGGGCAGTATTCCCATATCCTCATAGACTGCCAGCCCTCCCTGGGTATGCTCACCGTCAACGCGCTGGCCGCCGCCAACCGGATCATAATCCCCGTCCAGGCGGAGTATCTGCCCGCCAAAGGGCTGGAACAGCTGCTCTCTACGGTAGCCAAAGTCAAGCGGCAGATCAACCCGAAACTGCAAATAGACGGTATCCTGCTGACGATGGTGGACAACCGCACCAACTTTGCCAAAGAGATTGCCGCCCTGCTGCGGGAAACCTACGGCAGCAAAATCAAGGTATTCGGCACAGAGATTCCCCATTCTGTCCGGGCAAAGGAAACCAGCGCGGAGGGCAGGAGCATTTTCGCCCATGACCCAGGCGGCAAAGTAGCGGAGGGCTACGCAAATCTGACCAAGGAGGTGTTGAAACTTGAAAAGCAGCGCGAAAAAAGTAGAGCTGGCATCGGTCGATGATCTGTTTTCCACCGAGGAAAGCCGCGCCGATGCGGGGCGGGAAAAGGTGGTAGAAATCCCTTTAAGCGAGCTGCACTCGTTCAAGGGCCACCCTTTCAAGGTCAAAGATGATGATGCCATGATGGAAACAGCGGACAGCATCCGGCAGTACGGTGTTCTGGTTCCTGCTATCGCCCGTCCTGACCCGGAGGGCGGCTATGAGCTGGTAGCCGGACACAGGCGGCATCGGGCCAGCGAACTGGCAGAGAAAGAAACCATGCCGGTGATTGTCCGGGATTTGGACGATGACGCCGCCACGATTATTATGGTTGACAACAACTTGCAAAGGGAAAGCCTGCTCCCCAGCGAAAGGGCTTTTGCCTACAAAATGAAATTGGAGGCCATGAAACGGCAGGCAGGTCGGCCCTCTAAAAATTCCGCCCAACTTGGGCGGAATTTTGAAGGCAAGGAATCCAGAGAAATTTTAGCAGAACAGGTTGGGCAAAGCCGCAATCAGATTTCACGCTACATTCGCCTGACCGAGTTAATTCCTGAACTGCTGAACATGGTGGACGAAAAGAAATTTGCCCTAAACCCAGCCTATGAACTGTCCTTTCTCAAAAAAGAAGAACAGGTGCAGCTTCTGGACGCGATGGACAGCGAACAGGCTACCCCCCCTCTCTTTCCCAGGCCCAGCGGCTCAAAAAATTCAGTCAGGAGGGGCATTTATCCATAGATGTAATGCGGGCGATTATGGGCGAGGAAAAGAAAAGCGATCTGGACAAGGTGACGTTTACCTCCGACACCCTGCGGAAGTATTTTCCCAAAAGCTACACCCCGGCCCGGATGCAGGAAACCATCATCAAACTGCTGGAACAGTGGCAGAAAAAGCGTCAGAGAGATCAGGAACGCTGAAAGGAGCGCCTATGAGAGATCACGTTGCCAGGGAGTTAAAGGGCCACAACATACTGGCTGTGGAACGGTTTCAGGATAAAACCCGCTGGATGGTGGAGTTTTCCGTCCTGCGGCCCCGCACCGCCTATGGCGCACCCGGCGATGAAACGCGCCTGTTTCTGGACGAGGACGGCTACCAGGCCGTTCTTGCCAGCCAGAAACGCCGGGACATCAAAATCAAACGGTATGCCCGCGTCATTGAGGGGCATATTTTGGACTTCAAACCCAAAAAGAAACGCCACCCGTAAACCCGACAAATTGAGAGGAAGGAATGAATATGTGTACCGTTAAGGAAATCAGAGAAGCCATCCGGGAGGACTGCCGCTCCCAGCGAAACATGGAAACCATTGAGATTGACCGGATTTTTCAAACCCTGACGTTTCCGCAGTTAGAGAGCCTGTTTGACAAACCGCCCATGCCGCCGTTTTTTCACCGGTACAGGCAGAAGTCAGCCAGCAAATGAGCGCCGCAATCTTTTTTACAGGATTGTGGCTTTTTTCATGCCCTGGGAAACGAAAGGAGTGCAGAAAATGGCCGTTTTTCGAGTAGAACGCACACAGGGATACACCGTTATGAGCAACTATCATCTGCGGGACAAGAGCCTGAGCCTGAAAGCAAAGGGCCTGCTGTCCCAGATGCTCTCACTGCCGGAGGATTGGGACTACACCCTTTCCGGCCTGGCCGTTATCAACCGGGAAAGCAAGGACGCGATCCGCTCCGCAGTCAATGAGCTGGAAAAGGCAGGGTACATCAAGCGCCGCCAGACCACCGACGCGGGCGGCAAGTTCAGCGCCAACGAGTATGTGATTTATGAGCGTCCGGTAACAGAGGAACCGCCCGCCCAACCGTTGCCCCCAAAACCGTTGCCCCCAAAACCGTTGTCGGGTTTTCCGACAACGGATAATCCGTCAACGGGAAAACCGTCAACGGAAAATCCAACGCAAATAAGTATAGAGAAATTAAATACCCAAAAATTAATTACTGACGGATCAATTACCGATTCCATTCCTTTCCGGGGAACGGCGGCAAAGCCACCGGAACCGAAGCGAAGGGAAACGATGTCACTGACAGAGATGGAAAGTTATCGGAAGCTGATTTTGGAGAATATCGAGTATGACTGCCTCAAACAGCGGTTTGGAACCTACCGGGAGGATTTGGACGAGATCGTAGAGCTGCTGGTGGAAACCGTCTGCGCGAAGCGTAAGACCACCCGGATTGCCGGGGCGGACTTCCCCCATGAGGTGGTGCGTTCCCGCTTCCTGAAGCTGGACAGCTCCCACATTGAGTTTGTCATGGACTGCCTGCAAAAGAACACCACCGAGGTACGGAACATGAAGCAGTACCTTTTGACGGTGCTGTTCAACGCGCCCACCACCATGAGCAACCATTACACCTCACAGGTCAACCACGATATGTACGGCGGCTTTTGAAAGCTGGCCGTTTTTGTCTGCCCGGAACTGCCGGGAGAAAGGGGCACGCACCATGCCTGAGCAAAAGACAATCTGCCAGCTGTACTATGACCGGAAAGGCCTGCTCCGATAGAGAAACCATGAAGAGGATCCATAGAGAGGAGGCGAAACACCCATGCAGGATGAAGTGGAAAGCAAAACCCTGACGCTCATCCAGGAGGATATTGTGATGGCGATGGAGGTATTGGAACTGACAGATGCTCAGACCCAGGTGTTTCTGGATTCCCCCTCTCCGCTGGCCGATGTGTACCGCCATTTTGAAAAGCTGGAAACCGGCTATCAGGAGCCGCCGGAACGCAGACCCGCCGCCCCTAAGAAACGGGAACCGGAACGATGAGCGCGGCAAAGCGGAAACGGGAGGTACAGGTGAATTTCCGGGTTTCCCCGGAGGAGCTGGCCCTGATTGAGCAGAAAATGTCCCAGCTTGGAACCGTCAACCGTGAAGCCTATCTGCGGAAAATGGCGCTGGACGGCTATGTGGTAAAGCTGGATTTGCCGGAGCTGAAGGAGCTGGTGTCCCTGATGCGCTATTCCAGCAACAACTTAAACCAGCTGACCCGTAAAGTGCATGAAACCGGGCGGGTTTATGACGCTGATTTGGAAGATATATCCCAGCGGCAGGAACAGCTTTGGGAGGGTGTGCAGAAGATACTGGCCCAGCTTTCCAAGCTCTCCTGACCGGATAGTTTACCCCATCTGCGGAGGGAGGAACGGCGTTCTTCGCCGCGCCTTCCTCCGCTTTTTCTTTTTGCCGGAATATCGGCTGATTCCAGCCACAACCCGGATTGGCCTATTGCTCTTTTGCTGTAATATATTTTTGGCTCCGGCTCTTAGGCTTATCAGGAATGGTCATTTTAAGTTTCCCAGATGCCAACAGCGGTTTCAAATAAGCCTTACTAAAATGAGAGCGGTTTGTAATCCCAACAAATGACTGCATCTCATCCCTGCTTCTGGCCTCGGTGCAGAAGTCCAATAAAAGAGCCTGTTTTTGCGTCAAAGCAAGGTCATGTATGGTATCATGTGTGGTTTCATGTGTGGAACTACCACTCATGATGTAATTCACATTTTTCAAAATCACCCTGAAATCCGATGGTGTTGAGAAAAACTCCGGTTTTAGATATTCTTCATACCCTGGCAGTTTTTCTGTTTCACTTACGATCTTACGCAGACCGCTTCCCCGCCGTTCCATATATTTCATACGGTGAAACAAGTCTGCAATGACTGGATTCCGGCGTACAGAGCGGATTGTATTGATGTCACATTCCTGAACAGGCGCACCCTCGAACATTCCACCTGGCGATACAATCTCTACCCGGTCATCGTACATATCAATATGAATCTCGCTGCCCAAAACGATATAATCCCGATGGATCAGGGCATTGACCACAGCCTCGGTTACTGCCCTCTCTGCGTAATCAGGTTTATCCACACGATACTGCGCTTCTTTTGCGAAACGGACTTTGGAGTTGTTTCGGATAAATTCACAGCCGCTTTGCAGGAGATAAATCAGACTGCCCTCATACTCCTTGTCATCCAGCGCATCATCAAAGATAGAGCCTTTCTCCAAACCATTCCAGCGGGTGCAGAATATCCGGGAGTTAAAAACAGTGCGCTGATCCGTCAGCAGCCTTCCGGCATTTGTGAGCATCCCATTTTTATCCGCAAGGCCAAAAGAACAGTAGTCCGGCAGTTCCATCCGCAGTCCTGTACGCTCCAGGTAGGTTGCTTCCAACAGTGTAAAGCTATAATCTTTCCTGGGGGCATCTGTCACCAGCGCGTCAAAGGACCGGTGTGTTCCTTTCAAAATCAGTTCGTTGACGATGTAATCAGGCGCAGCCACGCTTTCATTCCCAACCCGGATGTAGGCTTCCATAATACCGTCTGCCTTATAGTAATAGGGTGTAGAGGTTCCAGCTGGAATTTTTAAGGCAAGCATATCCTTTCCATCTTCCTGAAACGGGGTCAGCACAAATTGAGGGATGGGTGTAATCCGCTCCTTAATAAAGCGGCTGATGGCCTCGGCATCACCTTGAATGTCGGGCAGGCCGACCGTATTCTGATTATCGTCAATGCCAAAGAACAGCGTCCCTCCAATACCGTTAGAAAAGGCACTGACGCTTTTCAGCCAGCTTTTTGGTTTTTTAATTTCAACGGCAACTTTGAAATCACATTCCGTTGCCTCTGCTATCCATTTTTCTATCATAAAAGGCACTCCTTTGAGGTGCAGAAAAATTTTTATTTTATTATACCCGCCAAAAGGATTTATTGCAATAAAAGAAACGAGTTCAGAGAGGAGGATTCCATCATGGCAACTACACGCATCATGCCGCTGCACATCGGCAAGGGCCGCACCGAAAGCCAAGCGGTCAGTGACATTATTGACTATGTATCCAACCCGCAAAAGACAGATAACGGCAGGCTCGTCACCGGCTTTGCGTGTGACAGCCGGGTAGCCGATGCCGAGTTTCTGCTGTCAAAACGGGAGTACATTTCCACCACTGGACGGGTACGCGGTGCGGACGATGTACTTGCCTACCATGTCCGGCAGTCCTTTGTCCCCGGCGAGATTACCCCGGAAGAAGCCAACCGGCTGGGCGTGGAGTTTGCAAAGCGGTTCACCAAGGGAAATCATGCCTTTGTGGTCTGCACCCATATCGACAAATCCCATATCCATAACCACATCATCTGGAACGCGGTCAATCTGAACTGTGACCGGAAATTCCGAAACTTCTGGGGCAGCACCCGCGCGGTCCGGCGGCTGAATGATACCATCTGCGTTGAGAACGGCTATTCCATTGTAGAGGACCCAAAACCGCATGGAAAAAGCTATAACAAGTGGCTGGGGGATCAGGCGAAGCCCTCCCACCGGGAGCAGCTCCGCGTGATGATTGACCAGGCATTAGAACAGAAACCGGCAGACTTTGACGGGCTGTTAAAACTGCTTACAGAAATGGGATGTGAAGTGTCGCGCCGGGGACAGGCAATCCGGCTCAAAGCCCCCGGCTGGAAGAATGTTGCCCGCATGGATGGAAAGCTGGGAAAAGGATACAGTGAAGATGAAATACGGGCGGTACTGGCGGGGAAAAAAGAGCATACCCCAAGGAAGAAAGCGGCTGTTCAATCAGAGCCGCCCAAGGCCAATCTTCTGGTGGATATTCAGGCAAAATTGCAGGCCGGAAAAGGCGCTGGCTACGCGCGCTGGGCAAAGGTATTCAATCTGAAACAGATGGCGCAGACAATGAACTATCTCACCGAGCATGGCCTGCTGGAATACGCAGTCTTGGAAGAAAAAGCGGCTGCTGCTACCGCCCGTCATAATGAGCTGTCGGCGCAGATCAAGGCGGCGGAAAACCGCATGGCGGAGATTGCCACACTGCGGACCCACATCATCAATTATGTGAAAACCCGCGAGGTCTATGCGGCCTACCGCAAGGCGGGATATTCCAAGAAATTTTTAGCGGAACATGAAGCGGATATTTTGCTCCACAAGGCCGCAAAGCAGGCATTTGACGATTTGGGTATCAAGAAGCTGCCCACCGTCAAGAGCTTGCAGGCCGAGTACGCAACATTGTTGGAAGACAAGAAAAAAGACTATGCCGAGTACCGGCGCTCCCGCGAGGAAATGCGGGAACTGCTGGCCGCAAAAGCCAACGTGGACCGGCTGATGGGATACGGGGAGGAACGCCAGAATGACCGGGAAAAGGAACAGGGGCAGGACCGCTGACGCGCCTGTTTTTTCGCATTTTCTCACCGCCGCAGGCAGGTGAAAAGCGTTCCGAAAGAACGCGCAGCCACAGAATGAAATTCTGTGTTCAAAAGGGGCTTGGGGAATCCCCAACAAGCAGCGCCAGGAGCCGGATGGCTATCCTGGGGCATTGCTTGCCACGGTTATCCCGGAACGGGATAACCTTCTTTTTCTCGAAAAAGAACAAAGCCGGTGAGGAATTTGTTAAATTCACTCACCGGCTCAATTCGTTTCAAATTTCTCGGATCGTTCGGTTAGTTCTTTCATGGTTTCCTGCGTATGGTGCAAGAGGGTTTCACGCATTTCTGACGGGCAGCTGCAATACAGCATCTTCATCTGACCGGCTCCCTCATCTTCCGGGGAAACATCCGGATTGATTAAAGAATCCAGAGAAATCGGCAGTACCTTTGCCAGTGCCTTCAAAATCAAAAAGGACGGATTCATCTGCCCTTTTTCAATCTTGGCAATCTGCTTTACAGATACATGGCTCAAATCAGAAAGCTCCTGCTGTGTCAGGTCTTTTCTTTTTCGGGCTTCCCGCATTTTTTGACCTAACGCGGTTAAATCATTAATCGGCATAATCATTCACCTCATCAATATTGTATCGTTCCGATTTCTTTTCCGGAATAACCTTATTGTACCGGTTGAAAGGTGTGATTATACCGATTTTTTAGCAGGAATGTGAGCGCCATTCTTGTATCACTAACCGAATTAATCTATAATAAAGTATGAGCTGTGCCAGTTGATTAAGCCAGAACACACAGATACATTGTAATCTCTCTGACTGTCAACGATCAGGAGAGTGATCGGATACGGGGCATGAAGCAGATACGGTTGACTACACGCCAAAACTATTTATAATTTTGAAAAAGTCCAAAATTTCATACCCATTCCACATTCCCATATTACACTATCCCCAAGGAGGTGCTACAATGACAACATTATTAATTGTTGAGGATAATCATAAAACTAACGATGCAATCTGTGAATATCTAAAGCCCGCAGGCCACAAGGTTATCCCAGCCTATGACGGCGGGGAGGCAATACAGCTTTTCCGTGAGAACAACATTGACCTTGTTGTACTGGACATTATGCTACCCCATGTCAGTGGGCTGTCCGTCCTACATGAGATACGGCGGACAAGCACAACGCCCATTCTGATGCTTACAGCTCTTGAGGATGAATACACCCAGGTCAGAAGTTTTGACGAACAGGCCGATGACTACATGACAAAGCCCTTTTCTATGGTATTGCTGGGGAGGCGGATTACCGCCCTTTTGCGTCGAAGCGGGCAGGCCCCGTTACCCCAAACGATAACCTTTGGCGATGTGACCGTCGATTTCTCCGGCTACACCGCCAGCGACAGCGCCGGGAAGATCGACATCATGCCCAAGGAAATTGATCTGCTCCGGCTGCTGGTGGAACATAAAGGACTGGTGCTGACCCGCTCGCAGATTTTGGACGAACTGTGGGGCGCTGACTATCCGATCATCGACCGAACTGTGGACACCTACATCAAAAATCTGCGGAAAAAACTGCGGCTTGACTGCATCGTAACAGTCAAGGGTATCGGCTATAAATATGAGGTGCAGCCATGAAACGCTTAAAATTGTTTCCGAAGATATTTCTCTATACCATGAGCATCATGTTATTTGTCGTTGTTGTCACGCATGGGCTGATCTATCTGCTTGCCCCACAGATGCAGCTTGCATTGAGTACCCAAGATGATGTTGTTGTCAGCATCCGGCAGGAGCAGTTTGTGACCGAGGCAGTAGAAAAAGCCCTGCCTATCTCGTTAAGCTGTTCCCTGCTGATTTCCGTTGTCTGTTCCCTCCTGTTTTCCAAAGCGATTGCCGACCCTATCAAGAAGATTTCTGCGTCAACCGAGCAGATGATGAAATTAGACCACGGAGCAAACTGCTCTATTCATACCAAGGATGAAATCGGTACATTGGCGCAGAATGTCAATGACCTATATTCTAATCTGCTGTCCACCATCGAACATCTGGAGCGGGAAAAGGACGCTGTGCGGGATATGGAGCGGGCCAAGGCGGACTTCCTGCGGGCGGCGTCCCATGAACTGAAAACACCTGTGACCACATTGAACGCCACCCTGGAAAATATGATTTTAGGCGTTGGGAAGTATCAGGATTACGCTGCCTATCTCCCGGAGTGCAAGGAAATGGTGGAGCAGCTTTCCGGGATGATACATGAAATTCTGGAAACCTCCAAGCTGAATTTGATCGCCGAACCGCCAAAACAGGTTGATGTGTCTGAACTGCTGGCGGAACTATGTGAACCCTACCAACTGATTGCGGCGGCACATCAAATTACATTCTCTCTTGACTTGCCGGAGCAGTTTTCCGCTGTGCTGCCTGTTGGCCCGTTCAGTAAAGCGGTGTCTAATATCCTCGCAAATGCTGTCGCTTATACAGAGGCCGGGAAAAATGTTTCCGTCTATATGGAGGGGCGCAGCCTTGTGGTCGAAAACGCGTGCAAGCCTATCCCTGACGATGAAATCCGCCGTCTGTTTGAACCGTTCTATCGTCCAGACTTCTCACGGAGCCGGGAGAGCGGGGGCAACGGCCTGGGCCTCTATATCGTGGACACGCTTTTGACCTCTATGGACGTTCCCTATTTTTTTAAGCCGATGAAGTCCCCGCCGGGGATGCGTTTCACAATTCAGCTATAAATTCGGAAAACTCCCCGGCTGGGGAGTTTTTCATTTCTGCCTAAATTCCATATACGTTTCATACCCATTCCACATTGGGATGCTATTCTGCGAGTGCGTTCAGAAGAACAGCACAACAATATGGAGGTATCGACCATGAGCATTTTCAAAAGGTGGATCTATGTCAATACTTTGGACAAAAAAAGTCGAAAGATTATGCTGCTTTTTTGAGTTCCTCATCCTCCTTTTGCTGAGGTGTCATATAACCAATTGCACTATGGATTCGTTTGCGGTTATACCAGCCCTCTATATATTCAAAGATTGCCCTGCGGGCCTCTTGCGAATCTTGATAAGTATGAAGATAGATTTCTTCCTTTTTCAGTACAGAATGGAACGATTCGATACAAGCATTGTCATAAGGATTTCCCTTTCGGCTAAATGAATGCCGTATCTCCCTGCTGTTCAGGAACTTCTCAAATGATTGGCTTGTATACTGGCTTCCCAAGTCGCTGTGAAGAATGATCCCTCTAGTCTCCCTGACATTCAGACAGGCGTTCTTAACAGCTTCTACCGCCAATTCCGCTGTCATGGATGTTCCATACGCATATCCGATGATCTTACGGCTGCACAAGTCCATTACTGATGCCAGATAGGTCCATCCCTCTTTTTGTACATGGATATAGGTAATATCGGTACACCATTTCTGGTTGATGGTTTCCGTCTCGAAATCACGTTTCAGAATATTTTCTTTATAATCTGGAACGGTTCCGTGATTGGCATGATGGTTGTATTTCTTTACTACAACAGAGCGCAGTCCCTGCTTTGCCATATGCCGCTGAACCCGTTTTATGCTGCAGGGAATCCCGCTGCCATTGAGGGTACGGCATATTTTAACTGCCCCATACCGCTGCTTTGAATCTTCATAAGCTTCCTTTACCTTCTGGCTGAATTCCTCATATTCCTTCTTCCGGTTTGAGGGTACACAAACCAGAGCTTTGTAATAGGTACTCCTTGGAAATTTCAGGGCACTGCAAAGCTGGGATACCGTATAATGGGTTAAGTTTTGCTGGATAAAAGAAACAATCTCAGCTATTGTTCTTTTGCGAATATGGCGGTCGCTTTTTTTAATATTTCATTTTCGATTTTAAGGCACTGGATCTCTTTCTGGAGTGGTGTTAGTATATAAGTGTGGACAGAAAAAGTTGAACAACCTATACGATCAAATGAAAGAGCAAAGGAGATGAAGGGCATGGCGAAAAATCAAAAATCTTACACTCCGGAGTTTAAACAGCAGATCGTGGATCTGTATAATGCCGGAGGAACCTCGTATCCACAACTGGAACGTGAATATGGCGTAAATCGGAGTACGATTAGCGGCTGGGTAAAGCAGCTTTCCCCTATCAAGGTATCAGAAGATGAAACGGTCACCCTCAAGGAGTATAAGGCTCTCCAGAAAGAAATCCAGCGCCTTAAGATCGAGAATGAAATATTAAAAAAAGCGACCGCCATATTC